>NZ_JBHVUJ010000006.1:0-295583 GCF_042884205.1 Lysinibacillus sp. NPDC058147 | reverse complement strand
CTGTAGTCGGTCCCAAGGGTTGGGCTGTTCGCCCATTAAAGCGGTACGCGAGCTGGGTTCAGAACGTCGTGAGACAGTTCGGTCCCTATCCGTCGTGGGCGTAGGAAATTTGAGAGGAGCTGTCCTTAGTACGAGAGGACCGGGATGGACACACCGCTGGTGTACCAGTTGTCTTGCCAAAGGCATCGCTGGGTAGCTATGTGTGGACGGGATAAGTGCTGAAAGCATCTAAGCATGAAGCCCCCCTCAAGATGAGATTTCCCATTACGCAAGTAAGTAAGATCCCTCAAAGACGATGAGGTAGATAGGTTCGAGGTGGAAGTGTGGTGACACATGGAGCTGACGAATACTAATCGATCGAGGACTTAACCAAAAAGTTTGAAACATTCAATGAACCGTTTATCCAGTTTTGAAAGAACAAGAAAGTTTTTTAAAAAAAGCTTGCAATTATAACAAAATGTGTTATAATAAATCTTGTCTTTAAAATAGTCTAGTGATGATGGCAAAGAGGTCACACCCGTTCCCATACCGAACACGGAAGTTAAGCTCTTTAGCGCCGATGGTAGTTGGGGGCTTCCCCCTGTGAGAGTAGGACGTCGCTAGGCGCAAAAAGTCGCTGCTGACAAACTCAGTAGTGGCTTTTTTTATATCCAAAAGAATATAATAATAGCAAATATATAAAGAGACATTTCAACCAAGTGATTGGTGAAATGTCTCTTTACTATATTTTATACAGTTGCTGTTCGTAGCTCTATACGACGAATCTTACCAGAAGTTGTTTTTGGTAATTCATCAATAAAGACAATACTACGAGGATATTTATAAGGTGCTGTTAATGCTTTAACGTGCTCCTGTAGTTCTTTTGTTAACTCCTCTTCATCACGATCTCTGAAACCTTCTCGCAAGATGACAAAGGCTTTAACTATATGCCCTCTAATTTCATCTGGTGCTGCGACTACAGCACATTCTTGGACAGCTTCATGTTTATTTAAAGCATCTTCTACCTCAAATGGTCCAATTGTATAGCCTGATGAAATAATGATGTCATCTCCTCGACCTTCAAACCAGAAGTAGCCGTCTTCATCGCATTTTGCTTGGTCACCAGTAATATACCAATCTCCACGGAAGGCAGCTTGTGTACGTTCAGGTTCACGATAGTACTCTTTAAATAGAGCAGGAGATGATTTGTGTACTGCAATATCCCCAACTTCTCCAATCGGTGCCTCGTTACCTTCATGATCTATAATACGGACGATATTGCCTGGGGTAGGAACACCCATTGAACCCGGACGTAACTCGGTATGTTCAAGTGTGCCAATTAATAAAGTATTTTCCGTTTGGCCATAACCATCGCGCACTTTAAGACCAAAGTTTTTCATAAATGTTTCGATAACTGGTCGATTTAGTGGTTCACCAGCTGAAACAGCGCTACGAAGAGAAGATAGATTATAGTCTTTTAAATTATCAAGCTTCGCCATAATTCGATATTCCGTTGGGGTACAGCACAAAACATTGACCTTTTCATCTTGAAGCAGTTGCAGGTATGTTTTTGCATTAAATCCTCCATGGTATACAAATGCAGTTGCGCCCAGCATAATAGTCGATAAAAATGGGCTCCAAATCCACTTTTGCCATCCTGGAGCTGCTGTAGCCCAAACTAAGTCACCTTCACGTACACAAAGCCATTGAGAAGCAGCTGTTCTAATATGTGCATATCCCCATCCATGTGAATGGACAACTCCTTTTGGCTTGCCAGTTGTGCCAGATGTATAAGAAAGAAATGCCATATCGTCTCTTTTAGTAGCAGCTGCTGTAAATGTATCTGGCTGTGTACTTGCCAATTCATCTAAAGATGTCCAATCCCCTGTAGCAGTACCTATAACCAATTTATTATTTAAAGTCTCTACTGTAGAAGTAATAGAATCTACTTCACTAGTAAACGCTTCATAGGCGATTACTGCTCTTGCAGAAGAGTGCTCCATACGATATTCTAAATCACTTGCACGTAACATTTCTGAACATGAAATAGGAACAATTCCAGCCTTTAAACAGCCAAGGAAGACAAAATAAGCCTCAGGCAGACGTGGAATAATAACTAATACGCGATCTCCTTTTTGAAGCCCCTTCTTCGTCAAGGCATGCGCGTATTGATTCATTTTTTGAACAAGTTCAACATAGGAAATTGTTCGACGATCCTGTTGAGTATTTAACCATCGTATTGCTTGACGATTGCTATCTTGAGAAAATTTCTCCAATTCCTCTGTGATATTATAGAATTCTGGTGCAATTAAATCGTTTGTTACCATGTGAACATTCCTCCCCCAAACAAATTTAATAGAAAATTCTTAAAACTATTTTTATTTTAACAATTACAATAATATACAGCAAGAATATTCTGTACATAAAATAGAAATATTAGATCTAACAGAGAACTATTAGGTTTCTGGTAAATGTATAGGAAAGTTTCGACAAAAAATATAAAAATTTTCACAAAAAGTATTGCATAATTTATAATGCTTGCTATAATAATAAATGTACTGAAGAGGTTTTAAAAACCAAATTGAATAGTATTGTTCCGAAGTAGCTCAGTTGGTAGTAGCACCTGACTGTTAATCAGGTTGTCGCAGGTTCGAGTCCTGCCTTCGGAGCCATTTTTTTGCCCATTTTCAGATAATGATGTTATACATATAATATATTATAAAAAAAGTGTTGCATTGAAATGAAAGTAATGTTATTATAAATATTGTCTTATTTGAGACGTAAGAAATGGCCCCTTGGTCAAGTGGTTAAGACACCGCCCTTTCACGGCGGTAACACGGGTTCGAATCCCGTAGGGGTCACCATTTTTTAAAAGCATTGTAGTAATACAAAGGCTTAAAAATAAAAAAACTGTGAAGAAATAAACACCTGTTTCTATGGAGGATTAGCTCAGCTGGGAGAGCATCTGCCTTACAAGCAGAGGGTCGGCGGTTCGAGCCCGTCATCCTCCACCATAATGTGTTTTTTCGGAGGGGTAGCGAAGTGGCTAAACGCGGCGGACTGTAAATCCGCTCCTTAGGGTTCGGCGGTTCGAATCCGTCCCCCTCCACCAGTTTTTTATAATGATTGGGGTATAGCCAAGCGGTAAGGCAACGGATTTTGATTCCGTCATGCCTAGGTTCGAATCCTAGTACCCCAGCCATTTTTATTTTTTTGAGCCATTAGCTCAGTTGGTAGAGCATCTGACTTTTAATCAGAGGGTCGAAGGTTCGAGTCCTTCATGGCTCACTTTTATAGAATAAACATATTCAAAAGTGTAACATTAACTACAGATACTAATCTCTTGCTGAAAACAGCAGGAGATTTTTTTATATCCTTCTTAATTGTATAAATATTCATAAAATTGTAAGGTTGAGCCAGAGTGGATATAGGCTTTACAATAGTCTTATAACTTAAAGGGGGTATGAAAAGATGAATAAACTAAATATTTCTATTATTGGGGTACCAACTGATTATGGGCAAACTCGCCGAGGGGTAGATATGGGGCCGAGTGCTATCCGTTACGCAGGTGTTGTAGAACGCTTAGAAGCTATTGGGCATGTAGTACATGATCAAGGGGATATTCGTGTTAGTCAAAAGCAAGAAAGCGTTATTGTTGATAAACAGTTACTTAATTTAGAGGAAGTTATCGATGTAAGTACATTCTTAGCAAACAGTGTAAATGAAGCAATTGAACAAAAGGAGTTTCCGCTTGTGCTTGGTGGCGACCATAGCATAGCTATTGGTACACTTGCAGGGCTTGGTGAGCATTATAAAAATTTAGGTGTTATTTGGTTTGATGCGCATGCTGACCTAAACACACCTGAAACGACACCGTCTGGCAATATACATGGTATGCCGTTAGCTGTTAGTATTGGGCTCGGTCATGAACGCTTAGTGAAAATTCGTAATGATGTACCAAAAATTAAACCTGAAAACGTCATTATTATTGGAGCACGTTCCGTAGATCCAGGAGAACGAGAATTAATAAGTCAGCAAGGAATCAAAGTATATACAATGCACGAGGTAGATCGTCTTGGAATGACACGTGTAATGGAAGACGCTCTTGCTTATTTAAGAGAGCGTAATGTAGATGGTTTGCATTTATCACTTGATTTAGATGGGCTAGACCCACTTTATACTCCAGGAGTTGGAACACCTGTGCCTGGTGGTATTACATATCGAGAAAGCCATTTGGCAATGGAGATGCTCCAGGAATCAGGTATGCTAACATCTGCTGAATTTGTTGAGGTAAATCCAATTTTGGATGAAAAGAATAGAACAGCAGATGTTGCGGTAGCGTTAATGGGCTCCTTGTTCGGTGAAACCCTAGTTTAAAAGAAATTTGACAAAAAATTTCCTATTGCCACAATGTATGAAAATCTTTTGCTATAATTAATAATAAAATGAAACTTTTCTTATCGATGGGCCGTATAGTATAAGACAGTTGTAAAGGTGGAGAAGTCAACACAATGGATGCGTTAGTAAACAAGAAAATAAAACAAGTGCTTAAAGGCGATCAAAACGCATTTGCAGATATTGTGAGTCTCTATCAGCACAAACTGTACCAAGTATGCTATAGGATGTTAGGAAACAGCCAAGAATCTGAGGATATTGCACAAGAAGCATTTGTTCGTGCCTATATGAACTTGCATACTTTTGATCAGAAAAGAAAATTTTCAACGTGGCTTTATCGCATAGCGACAAACCTTTGTATAGACCGTATTCGGAAGAAAAAGCCGGATTACTATTTAGATGCAGAAGTAGCTGGTACAGAAGGGCTTGATATGTATTCGCAGATCGCAGCATCTGACCAGCTACCGGAGGAACAGATAGAGCAAATGGAATTGCAAGATCGCATTCAGTATGAGATTGGATGTTTGCCGGATAAATATCGTTCAGTTATAGTATTGAAATATATTGAAGAATTATCATTACAGGAAATTAGCGAGATTTTAGATATGCCTCTTGGAACGGTGAAAACGAGGATTCACCGCGGACGTGAAGCGTTACGTAAGCAATTAAACAATCTGTAGGAGGGAAGCGTCATGAATACTTGTCCAGAGCATGTAATAGACTATATCCATGATTATTTAGATGGTGACATTAGTCGTGAGCATGAGCAAGAGTTAAAACGACATTTGCATACATGCAGTGATTGTAAACAATTGATGCAGGAATTAAGTGAAACGATCGCTTTTGTGAAGAGTGCTTCCCACATTACAGCGCCTCTGCATTTTGAAGAAGCCGTGTTGGCTCGTTTACCGAAACCTAAAAGTCGTGTAGGCATGCAAAAGTGGATTCGCCGGCATCCATTCTTTGTGGCAGCAGCAGTTTTTTGTTTATTCATGAGTGCAACTTTACTAGGTAGTTTCATGGATGACCGACAGTTCTCCGTGACTAAACAACCAAACCTAGTTGTTGAAGGTCAAACGGTTATTGTGCCGAAGGGTGAAGTTGTAAAAGGCGATATTGTTGTTAAAAATGGTGATTTAATTGTTGAGGGTGAAGTGGATGGCAATGTCACTGTTATTAATGGACAGTATATGGCATCTTCAGCAGTTGTTTCTGGAAAAATAGAAGAAATTGACGAAGTGTTCGAATGGCTTTGGTATACGATTAAAAATTCAGTGAAGTCTGCTGTAACATTCGACGAGAAGCAAGCAACTAAATAACACTCTATACGTCCTAATAGATAGTGCACGTGAGAGGCTGAAAGGTCTACTCTTTTGAGTAGACTTTTTATTTGAAAAAAGTTACATTTGTTAAGAATGTGCTATACTTAAATGTGTATGGATTCGCAATGAAAAGTGGGGGATGCCACGTGCAAATTATCGAACATTTCGCTAATTTAACACCTGTGAATATTGTTATTAACTTATTAGATGTACTGCTCGTCTGGTACGTTGTTTATAAAATTTTAACCCTCATTAAAGGTACGAAGGCTGTCCAATTGTTAAAAGGGATTTTCGTAATTATTATTGCGCGCCTTGCTACAGAATTTTTGGGGTTAGAAACGTTAGGATGGATGTTACAACAAGTTATCGATTTCGGTTTCTTGGCGATTATTATCATTTTCCAACCTGAAATAAGACGCGGCCTTGAACAAATTGGTAGAGGAAAGTTGTTCCAACGTTCAATTAATCAAGTTGAGGAAGAACAAACAAGGCTAATTGAAGCGATGAAGAAATCTGTTAGTTATATGGCCAAACGTCGTATAGGGGCGTTAATTTCTATTGAAAAAGAAACTGGTTTAAATGAATATATTGAAACGGGCATAGGACTAAATGCTGAGATTTCATCGGAGTTACTGATCAACATTTTCATACCTAATACACCGCTCCATGATGGGGCAGTAATTATGCAAAAAGATAAAATATCGGCAGCGGCCTGTTATTTACCGCTTTCTGAGAGTCCGTTTATCTCTAAAGAGCTTGGGACGCGCCACCGAGCTGCACTCGGCTTAAGTGAAGTGACAGATGCCATTACTATTGTCGTATCAGAAGAAACCGGTGCCATTAGTCTTACAATGAATGGTAATCTTCATCGAAATCTTTCTCTAGAGGAATTCGAAGGACTGTTACGTAAAATGTGGTTCGGATTAGCACAGGAGTCAGATGCAGCCTCTAAGTTAACTTGGAGGGGGAAAAAGAATGGATAAAATGATGGATAGCCCTTGGGTGTTACGAATCGTCGCACTATTTCTAGCCTTGTTGTTATTTTTCTCCGTTCGTACCGAATTATCTCCTAAAAATAAAACAATAACGAGTGAGCAAACCGTAGTAATTCGCGATGTGCCAGTAGATGTTTTTTATGACGATAAGAACCTTATTGTAACAGGGATACCAAAGACGGTAAATGTTACGATAAAAGGTCCAGCGCCACTCGCTTTAAAAGCTCAAACTTCGAGAGATTTTTCTATATTTGCGGACTTGAGCAAATTACTTATAGGTAAGCATAATGTTAAAATACAGTACGAAAATATTTCTGATAAGTTGCAAGTTACATTAGACCCTGCGACTGTAAATGTAAACATTGAGGAAAAGGTTACACAGGAGTTTCGTGTTGACCCTGAGATGAGTAATCGTTTAATTGAAGAAGGATATGTTCTAAATGGCATGACTGCTAATCCAGCTACGGTGTATGTTACAGGTGCCAAAAGTGCAATTGAAAGCATTAGCTATGTAAAGGCTACTGTAACGGGTGAACAAGGCTTGAAAGAACCGTTCTCTCAGGTAGCGGCAGTAAAAGTATTAGATCGTGATTTAAATAAGTTAGACGTGACGATTGAACCGGGAACTGTGAAGGTACAAGTAGATATTGGAGCATACAGCAAAGAGTTGCCTGTTGTGCTGAAGGAAATAGGGAAAGCGGCTAATGGTATCACCGTCAACCAATTAACATTAAGTCCTACAAAGGTGAGAGTATACGGTAGAAAGTCTATTATAGATGGTTTAGCTGCAATACCAGTGGAGGTTGACCTGTCAAAAATTACAGAATCAAAAACTTATGAATTTGATGTAAAATTACCAGAAGGTGTGACTAAAATATCTGATCCAAAAATTAAAGTGAAAGCAGATATTACGAAGGTAGAGCAGGAAAAAACAACAACGACTACGACTACTCCTACACCTACTCCTACTCCTACTCCGACACCTTCGAACCCTTCAGAGGAAACTGACACTCCTTCTGAGAACAACACATCGCCTACTGAGAAAACAGAAGATATTGATTCTTAAACAATAACTGACTATAATTTTATTTTGATTCAGTAGAGATTTCGTTCTCTATCGGTAAGGGTATTCAATTTTCGGATTTAACTTCTTTCAGCAAAAGTCTCCCACCTCTATAGGTGGTAAGATGAATGCGGGTTTAAGCTACTTTTCAGAGGGTGTACAAACATCCGCTGAAATAGAGGAACTCAGTCTAAGAACGCCACGTACTGTGGCAACGACTGAGTGACCAATATCATGTTGGCCCAAAGCCTCGAGAAAAAAGTTGCTCAGGCTAAAATCAAAATACCCTATGCTTTATCTGGGCAGATATACAAGCCCAGATAAATTACATAGAGGCATAATTACTAGTTACCAACTTAATGAACGAAAATAAACTTTTCCAAAAGTAAGCAGACGAGCAGCCTAGTTGTCAGTGTAGACAAGCATGGCCACCGTCTTGCATTGAAGGAGAGAATAATCAAAATGGGTAAATATTTTGGAACAGATGGCGTCCGTGGCGTCGCGAATAGTGAATTAACACCGGAGTTTGCATTTAAGCTTGGCCGCGTAGGTGGCTACGTTTTAACGAAGGATGCAACTGACCGTCCAAAGGTTTTAATCGGTCGTGACACACGTATTTCAGGTGAAATGCTTGAAGGTGCACTTGTAGCTGGTCTTTTATCAATCGGCGTAGAGGTAATGCGTCTTGGTGTTATTTCGACACCAGGTGTGGCTTATCTTACTCGAATGATGAGCGCAAATGCAGGCGTTATGATTTCAGCTTCACATAACCCAGTAGCTGATAATGGTATTAAATTTTTCGGTCCAGATGGCTTTAAGCTAACAGATGCGCAAGAAGCTGAAATCGAAGCTATATTAGATGCTCAAGAAGATACTTTGCCGCGTCCAATCGGGGCTGATTTAGGTTCTGTAAGCGACTACTTCGAAGGTGGTCAAAAATATATTCAATACTTAAAACAAACAGTGACTGAAGAATTTGATGGTATTCATGTAGCGTTAGATTGTGCGCATGGTGCTACGTCTTCACTAGCTACACACCTATTTGCAGATTTAGAAGCGGATATCTCAACAATGGGTGCCTCACCAACAGGCTTAAACATTAATGAGGGTGTCGGTTCAACTCATCCAGAAGGGTTAGCTAAATTTGTCGCAGAAAAGGGCGCTGATGTAGGTTTAGCATTCGATGGCGATGGAGATCGTTTAATCGCAGTAGATGAAAATGGTGACATTGTTGATGGTGATCAAATTATGTTCATCATTGGGAAGTATTTGAATGCAATGGGTCGCCTGAAAAAGCAAACAATCGTTTCAACAGTTATGAGTAATATGGGCTTCTATAAAGCTGTTGAAGATAATGATATGCATAGTGTACAAACAGCTGTGGGTGATCGTTATGTCGTGGAAGAAATGCGTGCTAATGATTATAACCTAGGTGGCGAGCAATCTGGTCATATTGTTTTCTTAGACTTTAACACAACTGGTGATGGCTTATTAACAGGTATTCAGCTTGTCAACATTATGAAATCTACAGGTAAAAAATTGTCCGAACTTGCTTCTGAAATGAAAATTTTCCCACAACGTTTAGTCAACGTACGTGTAACAGATAAGCATGCTGTGACGGAAAATGCAAAAGTTGCTGCAGTGATTGCTGATGTAGAAGCAGATATGGCTGGTAACGGTCGCGTGTTAGTGCGTCCTTCGGGTACTGAGCCACTTGTACGAGTAATGGTGGAAGCGGCGACAGAAGGAGATTGCGAACGTTACGTAGAGCGTATCGCAGATGTTGTCCGTACTGAAATGGGCTTAACAGAATAAATAATAGCTCTTTCATTCGGTAGGTAATAAACATCTACTGAATGAAGAATTAACTCGATTTCCTTTAAGGGGAGGTCGAGTTTTTTATTTTTTATTGAAAGCTCTGCCAATGAAGAAATGAATGTTTTCGAAGAGAATGGGAACAGTAGTACAGAGTCTCAATTACAAGGAGTGTTGTACTAACAATGGCTAAAATTGCTACAGTGATTACCAATATGTTTGAGGATGTTGAATATACGAGTCCTAAAGGGGCGTTAGAAGCGGCAGGTCATGAACTAATAACGATTGATACGACAGCAGGCATTGAGGTAGAAGGTAAGAATGGAGAGAAAGTGAAGATTGATAAAGGGATCGATGAGGTAAATGCTTCAGAATTTGATGCATTGTTCATCCCTGGTGGCTTTTCTCCTGATATATTACGCGTAGATGATCGTATTGTGGCATTTGTAAAGGAGTTTATGGACGATATGAAACCAACCTTTGCTATTTGTCATGGACCTCAATTACTCATTACTGCAAAAACATTAAATGGTCGTGATGCAACTGGCTACAAATCAATTCGAGTAGATTTAGAAAATGCAGGTGCGATATTCCATGACGAGGAAGTGTTTGTCTGCCAAAAACAATTAGTAACGAGTCGCACACCGGAGGATCTTCCAGCATTTAATCGAGAGATTGTAAAATTATTGGAGAGTAAAGAAGGCTAAGCTTAAAAGGCACAAGTGAATTTACCTGTGCCTTTTATCTTAAAATTAATTACAACAAACCTACTTTTTTTTCAACGCAATAATAGCGTTGGTAATTTGCCCGAGTCCTATACCAATGATAATGCCAACACCAGCGCCGATTGCTGTATCAATCCAGCCTCTGTCAAAGAAAGCTTCATATCCACCGCCCGATAGGAAACCGCTTAATCCGCCGATGCCTAAACCTAAAAACAGGAAGCCACCATAAAATAACCCGATCGCCTCATAATCTGCGGGATCACGATTTTCGTAATATTGCTGGAAGCGCTCATTTAAATCCTCAGATTGCTCAGAGTTACTAGCGAATTTCAATTCCTCGCTAGCCTTGTTAAAAGCCTCCTGCTCCGTAAAACCTTGTGACATCAAATCATTCATATAATCGCTCATATATAGTATCATGTCGTCTTGCGCTTCTCGTCCCTGATCGGAACGCCCTTTAAACTTGGACAGTTGCTGTTCGATTTTGCGTTTAGTTTGCCCACTTTTTTTACGCAACTTTTCTATATAAGTCATTTCAGCATCCTGCAAATAATTCTGGGATTGTTCTTTTGAAAAACGATTAATTCTCTCCTGAATTTCACGACTAAAGCTCATGCTTGTTCCCTCCATTATTTCTTAAAATTTCAATACGACTACTTAAAAAATCCCATTTAGCCCAGAAGGACATCAATTTTTCTCGCCCTTGTTCATTAAGCGTATAAAATTTCCTTGGTGGACCCATTTCGGATGGCTTTTTGACAATATTGACAAGACGATTTCTTTCTAACCGCATAAGTAATGCATAAACAGTTCCTTCAGCTATGCCCTCGAACCCCATCTGTGTGAGATATTTGACAATCTCATAACCATAAATTTCACCACGGCTGATGATTTCTAATACAATACCTTCTAAAACTCCTTTAAGCATTTCACTCAGATTATCCACGATCTCACCCCCAGGCTTAGCTTTACCTGTACTAAGTGTTGCTAAGTACTGTATATAGTATTGCTAAGTAGTGACTTTGTCAAGCGATATAAACATAGGATTTTCGTTCAGATGCATGTTTACTTTAGAGCAATTCATCTTCGGTTCTGTTCAAAACAAATCCATAACCGAAAATATTTGTTAAAAAGCATCATATTTTTATTAAGAATTTCAAGATAATGCTTTATAGCAGATTATTTGTCTACTTTTTGTCACTAAAAAGTAGGGTAAATAGGTGTTTTTTATAACGAAAATTTGACGTACAGCATATGATTGAGTATGATGTATAAGTTGAATGTGAGGTCCGACCTTATCATTTAACGAGCGCATAAGGAGGGAAGAAAGCGCAAAATCGGAAAACAATTATAGCGCCTGAGCTGAAGAAATTGGACGAAACGATCTTCAGCAGACGAGGTGGAGGTTTATCGAAAATTCGGCGGATGCCTCCCAATCGACATACCCGATTGTCACTTTTCATTTTGAAAGCATTTAAGTGATTGAATGTACAGAAAATGAAGAAGGTATAGTTAAAGCAATAGATAAATAGAGCAACCTCACGTATCGAATGATTACTTTTCAGATGGCTGAATGAGTGTTAACAATGCATGTATAAAGATTGCTTATTTTATTTAAAAATTAGCATAGGCTTTTACATTCATTAAAAAATTCGATAGGTTGAGGTCTAGTTTGTCATTGCGTCAAATTGACGATATCGGAGGACAAGAAATTTATGTGTGGAATTGTAGGATATATTGGTGAATCAGATGCAAAGGAAATCTTATTAAAAGGTTTAGAGAAACTAGAATACCGCGGCTATGACTCAGCGGGTATTGCAGTACGTAACGAAGATGGCGTAACAGTCTTCAAAGAAAAGGGTCGTATTGCAGATTTACGTGACGCAGTGGACGAGGATGTTGCTGCAAAAGTGGGTATTGGTCATACACGTTGGGCAACTCATGGTGTGCCAAACCGTTTGAATGCACACCCTCACCAAAGTACATCAGGACGCTTTACGCTAGTACACAATGGGGTTATTGAAAACTATCATTTATTACAAAAAACATATTTAAAAGGTATTCCGATGAAATCTGATACAGACACAGAGGTCATCGTGCAATTAGTAGAGTTATTTGTGAAAGAAGGTTTAAGTACGGCTGAGGCGTTCCGTAAAACATTATCTTTATTACACGGCTCTTACGCACTAGCTCTTTTAGATGCAGAAGCGGCAGATACAATTTTCGTTGCGAAAAACAAATCTCCACTTTTAGTAGGTGTTGGTGAAGGCTTTAATGTTGTAGCTTCAGATGCAATGGCAATGCTACAGGTAACAGATCAATATGTGGAGCTACACGATAAAGAGGTCGTAATCGTACACAAAGCTAGCGTTGAAATTACAAAGTTAGACGGTACACTAGTGGAGCGTGCACCATATACAGCAGAGCTTGATATGAGCGACATTGAAAAAGGTACGTACCCTCACTATATGCTAAAAGAAATGGATGAGCAGCCAACAGTTATTCGTAAGATCATTCAAGCATACGAAGGCGAGAATGGCGAATTAACAATTGACGCTAATATTTTAGAAGCATTACGAGCAGCAGACCGTCTATATATTATTGCAGCCGGCACAAGCTATCACGCAGGTCTAATCGGTAAGCAATATTTTGAAAAAATGGCTGGTATCCCAGTAGAAGTTCATATTTCAAGTGAGTTCGGCTACAATATGCCATTACTTTCAGAAAAACCATTGTTTATCTTTATTACACAATCAGGTGAAACAGCAGATAGCCGTCAAGTACTCGTGAGAATTAAAGAGCTTGGTTATCCAACATTAACAATTACCAATGTACCTGGCTCTACACTATCACGTGAGGCGGATCATACACTTTTATTACATGCAGGCCCAGAAATTGCAGTAGCTTCTACAAAAGCGTATGTAGCGCAGGTAGCTGTACTTGCTCTAACAGCGTACGTAACGGCTAAGGCTAATGGTAAAGGCTTAGAGTTCGATTTAAAACAAGAACTTGCGATTGCAGCAAACGGTATCCAAACAATTATCGATTCAAAAGAAGTATTAGAGGATATCGCTGAGGACTACTTAAAAATCGCGCGCAACGCATTCTTCATCGGCCGTAACATGGACTTCTATGTAAGTCTTGAAGGTGCCTTGAAGCTAAAAGAAATCTCTTACATCCAAGCAGAAGGCTTCGCAGGTGGCGAGTTAAAACACGGAACAATTGCCTTAATCGAAGAAGGTACACCAGTGTTTGCTATTGTCACACAAGAAGCAGTAGCATTAAATATCCGTGGTAATGTTAAAGAGGTAGCTGCACGTGGAGCATACCCATGCATTATTGCAATGGCTGGCGTAGATGAAGACGGTGACCGTTTAATAATCCCTCATGTTCATGAATTATTAACACCACTTGTATCTGTAGTGCCATTACAGCTAATTAGCTATTACGCAGCACTACACCGTCGCTGTGATGTGGATAAACCACGTAACTTGGCTAAATCGGTAACTGTTGAGTAATCATACGTTTATCCATTTTTGAGATGTATCTTTAAAACAAAGTTTAACCGTTTGTAAGAAAGTTGTACCGTTTTGAAAAAAGTTATACCGTTTATAAAAAAGATGAACTGTTTTTTAGATCTTAGAATGATAATTTATAAAAGTTTGATCAAAAATCCTGTTATATGCAGGATTTTTTCCTTATTCAGTAATCGGGCAAGATTCTTGAAGATCAACATTGCTGAAAATGGTAATATTTGAGATAATTAGTACTAAGCAAACAGGCAAAATAGTGGAACAAGGTATGAAAGCGAGAGGGGATATTTACGACTTATAAGTTTGAGATTATGACTCAGGAACAAGCTGAGGATATTGCACATAATTGGCACTATGATGGAGAATATTCTTTTTATGATATAGAAGCTGATGAAGAAGATTTAGCTGAATTTTTAGACCCAGAAACAAGAGGTAACTCAATGTTTGCAGTTTTGAAAGAGGATGAAATTATTGGTTTCTTCAGTGTTAACAAAGTAACTTCTAATATTTATGATATAGGTTTAGGAATGAGACCAGATTTGACTGGTGATGGTAGAGGGTTAGAATTTCTAAATGCAGGTATTGATTTTGTCCAATCAAGATTTACACCAGATAAAATTACATTATCAGTGGCAACTTTTAATCGAAGAGCGATAAAAGTATATAGAAAAGTTGGGTTTAAAGATATTGATACATTTATGCAAGATACAAATGGTAGCACATATGAATTTCTAAAAATGGTTTATGAATGCTAATTTAAAGGTTCCTTTGTTCAATTAAAGGGCGCTTTCCTGGAAACAAGGAAAGTGCCTTTTAGATTAATTAGAATTCGAAACTATCAATATTTTTTAGGTTGTTGAATATCATTGTATGAAAAAATCTTTCATTGAACATAATAGAATTTAGAATTAATAGAATTTTTATACCATGTAACGAAACTCGTCCTTTTCTGAACACGCTCCTTTTTATTTATAAGGGGCGTTTTTTACCGTTATCGATTTCTATAAATACCTAGTGACGTTAATAACAGGATTGCCAAATTTACCGATTCACCAGCAGCCAGCGATTTTAAATAATTACATGCCTTGGTCGAAAAAAATCCAAGCCACATGTGCAAACTAGCCATCTATCCGAAAAAATTAGGATAGATGGCCATTCATCGTGTGTACCGAAAAGGTTGCCCTTTTTTTATATTTCGGGCTTACTTTCCACTAGAAATTGAAATACTAAATTTAGACTGTTGATTACCGAATCGTTCCAATGTCTCCTCGAATTTCATTCCAACTCTTTTTAATAGTCCACAAGATGCCATGTTAAGTGACTGAGTTTCAGCGACAATAGTGGTTAAGTTTAATGCACTAAATCCATGGTTTAGTACTTTCATAATCACTTCTTTTGCATAGCCTTGACCCCAAAACTCAGGTAAAAATTGATACCCAATCTCTGTATTAATCCCATCATGATACGTATCAAGGAAAACAAAACCTATAAATTCTTTACTATCTTTTAAAAATACTGTCCAGTGGAGGGAGCTATTTTTTGAATTTAATATATCATAGAATCTAATTTTATATGCTTCTTCGTCGATAATACCTCCTAAGTATTTTCTTACTAGCTCGTTTTCATATAATTTTTTAATGTTTTTATAATCATTTTCGGAAATTACGTGTAACTCACATCTCTCAGAGAATAACAAGTAAATCTCTCCCTTCGATAATTATTATTCTTTTCCTGGTAATCCACCTATGAAAAATATGTGCTCTACTTACAAAATCATATAAAACATCATCCTTTCTTATTTAGTCTGCTATCACATGGTATGATGTGGAATGCTTACCAGGTCAAGGGGCATTTATAAAATTTTTTGTATGCGTTAATATGTAGTGGGAAGGGAGAGTGTATGATGACAAATATAAAAAAAATAGCAGAACTGGCGGGGGTCTCGGTTTCTACTGTTTCTCGTGTTTTAAATAATCATCCGTATGTAAATGAACAAAAACGAAAAGAGATATTAGCAATTATCGAAAAGTTAAATTACACGCAAAATTCGAATGCGATTCATTTAGTACGAGGAAAAACAAATGTTATTGGAGTGCTTCTTCCATTTGTAAATAATCAATATTACAGTGCCATTATAGAAGGTATTTCAAGAGAGGCTGTAAAATATAATTACAATATGATGCTCTGCCAAACGGATAATAGCGCGGATAAAGAAATAGAGATTTTGAATATGTTAAAGATGAAAAAGTTAGACGGAATCATTATATGTTCGAAAGTCAATGTTTGTAGGGAAATTGAAAAGTACTCAAAATTTGGCCCGATTGTGACGTGTGAAGATACAGCATCAAGCACAATTTCTAGCATTTATATTGATCATTACAAAACGTTTGCACTAGGAATGAATTATTTAATAGAACGGGGACATACACGAATTGGTTACTGCTTTGGACGAAGTAATAGTTTCAACAGTCAAAATCGAAAACAGGCGTACCGGGACGCTTTATCCTCTATTCATGTTAGGACGAAAGAGGAGTGGGAGTTTGTAGACTGCTTTACAATAGAGGACGGGACACGTGTTGTTCAATCACTGCTTCATATGAAAGAGCGTCCAACAGCCCTTCTCGTATCTTGTAATCATATTGCAGCGGGTATTGTAACAGCCGCCAAAAAAAGCGGGCTTTATATTCCAAGTGATTTAACGATTATTGGTTGTGATGACCAGCAAGTTGCAGAGATACTAGATATTACAACAATTGCTCATTCGAGTGTGGAGATTGGTGCAGGTGCATTTACAATTTTACATGACCAAATTGCGAGTAGAGAAAAAGAAGTAAAAAGAATTGAGTTATTTGCGAAATTAACGGAAAGACTGACAACATAAGGAGTGAAGCACAATCTTTATTAAAGTGAAGGAGGTGCTCCAGAGACTTTAATCTTCAATGTTTTTTCTACTTAAAAACCAGAATAATATTGTTAATATTAGGAAAAAAATTGGCGTTAGTCCAATGTATTTCCAAGCATTTATTGCTCCTGAAAAATAATATGCAACTGGTAAAAAAGTAATTGTACTTAGAAGCATATAAAGCCAAGAGCGCTTAACTATTGCTAATATTAATGTTAGAATTGAAACAGAAAATGAAGCACTCCAAAGTAGTAGCATGCCATCCATCCCTCCTCCTCCTTTCGCTATCTAAAAATCAAAGAAACTAATCCTCTGTATCAGAAATAACAAAAAGTCGATTAAAAAATAATAGAGTTGTTTAAAAAAGGGTACATCCTTGCCTCGAAATAGTGATTGTCCTAAGTTAATCCAAATTCTATAATAGTGAATGTAGAATAGTTAAATAACAAATAATGAGGTGACTTATGAAAAAGCAGTGGAACTTAATATTAGCACTAATTGTGGTCTTAATTATCGCAGTTTTTTCAGTTATCAATGTTGATAGGGTAACGGTTAATTATGTATTTGGAAAAGCTGAGTGGCCATTGATCCTCGTTATTATTGGGTCCGTCCTATTGGGAGCCCTATTAGTTGGATTAATTAGTATGATGAAAATTTATCAACTTCAAAGAGCTTTAAAAAAGGCAGGAGTGAAATAGATCAACATTCTTAAATTTTATTTCACTAAGAGCCCTAATTGTAAAACAATACTTAGAGTTAAATAGCTTTATTTTAATCCCGTCCTTAAAACAGGACGGGTTATTTTTATTTGAGGTTAGAAGATTAAATAACTTTATTGTCACTATACACTTTTGTAGCTTTGAAATAAAATCATTCTGTTTACAAAAAAGATGTACCGTTTTTCCCCTTTAGATTATAGTTATCTAAGGGGCGGGACATAGGAAGTAGAAAAGTGGAATAAAGAAGGTCGTGGTACTGGGATAGGAGTAGGTTGGTTGGTACTAAACGGGCTCGAATAAGAAGGTTGAATTTGAAAATCCTGATGGTGGGTTCTACAACGGGTAGAGCTTTTGAAAATGCACTTGTTCAAGCAAATAATGACCAAGACTACATGTGAATTGGTGGTTTAAACATGGTTGTTGAGCTACTTAAACATTTAGATTCTAACAATGCATGGTCAAACTAAAACCATCAGGTAAACTAGATTTATTAGTTGATAGTTAATAAAAATATTTAGTTATATATTGAATATTTTTTAACTGGATAGAAGTAAAGGGGAAAATATGAGAAAAAAAGTTATTTTATCATTAATGTTAATGACATTTCTTTCTGCTGTAGAAGGAACAATTATTAGTACAGCAATCCCTCGTATTACGAGTGATTTATCGGGCGTCGAACTTGTTAGTTGGGTATATGCCATTTATATGCTTGCCACAGCTGTTTCGACTCCAATATACGGGAAACTGGCTGATTTATTCGGCCGTAAAAAAGTTTTACTCATCGGAGCTACAATATTCTTAGTGGGCTCTGCACTTTGCGGTGTCGTTACATCGATGGAACAGCTCATCGCCTTCCGAGCCCTTCAAGGTCTAGGTGCTGGCGCTATTATGCCAATAACAATGACCATCATTGGTGACTTATATAGCGAAGTGAAAGACCGTGCAAAGGCACAGGGCTGGATTAGTGCTGTTTGGGGCGTCTCTGGCGTTATCGGACCACTAGTAGGCGGATTTTTAGTTGATTCTCTTTCTTGGCGCTACATTTTCTTCTTAAACGTTCCATTTGGAATTATCGCTTGTTTAATGATTGTCATTTATTATAAAGAATCTATTAAGCCCGCTAAGCACCATATTGATTATCTTGGTGCAACAGTATTCTCATTAAGTACAATCGCTCTACTATACGCGTTATTAACAGGTAGCAGTAAGCAAAACTGGGGGGACATCACAATTATTGGTCTCTTAATCTTTGCAGTTGTTTCATTCATTATTTTCTTATTTATTGAGAAAAAATCTCCGGAACCATTAATTCCGCTAACACTTTTCTCTAATCGTACATTATCTACTATAAACATACTGACTCTTATTTCTGGAGCAATGCTTATTAGTATTACAATGTATCTGCCAATTTGGAGCCAAGGTGTATTAGGAAAAAATGCGACAGATGCCGGACTCATTTTAATGCCACTTCCTGTTATGTGGACATTTGGCACACTTTTCTCTGGTAGATTAGTTGATAACTTAAAAACGAAACAAATCATTCTACTTGGAGTTAGCATTCTTTCAGTTGCTGCCTTTTCACTATTTACATTGTCGACAGATTCACCAGCATTCCTTATATATATTGCAGTTGGATTATTCGGCTTAGGAATGGGGCTTGTTGTACCGATTTACATGGTAACAATTCAATCAGCTGTTCCAACTCATACGCGAGGGACGGCAATTGGCTTAAACACATTTATCAATACGTTTAGTCAAACATTAGGTGCTGCAGTTTTCGGGGCAATTTTCAACACGATGATACATGCACAAGGTATTAAAAACCTTGATCTTGTATCTTCTAGTGGGCATGGAGGAACTACAGCAAACATAGTAACCGAATCACAAGAAGCATTAGCTTCAAGTGTACATTTCATTTACATGGGTACTTTTATATTAGCACTAGTAACTTTAGTAATTGTTTGGTTCTTATTAAAGCCATCCACACAAACTAGTGAACAATAAAAAATAATTAATAAAATAAGCTGTGAAGAGATTTTTCTTTATAGCTTATTTTTAACATGATTCTAGATCTAGTTTACTTTTTGAATATCTGTTTTAATTCAGGTTAATATTGAGGAAAAGCTATTTCTCTTGTGAGGGATTATATAATGAGTAATTATCAAGAAGGTTATTTATGTAGATGTTGCGAGAAGTATCACAATGAACTTCCGATGAGTTATGGGAGTCCAGTTCCTGATTATTGTTATGACATACCATCAGAGGAACAAGAAAGCCGAATAGAGATGAACGAAGATTTGTGCATTATTGACAATGAGTATTTTTTTATTCGTGGATGTATTGAAATTCCTGTAATCGATGGAGAGGGGCTATTTATTTGGGATGTCTGGGTGTCGTTAAGCGAAAGAAATTTTGATAAAACTAATGACTGTTGGGAAGTGGAAGGAAGAGAACAAGAACTAGAGCCAATGTTTGGCTGGTTATCAACTTCAATTCCTTGTTATCCTGAAACGATAAATTTAAAAACGATGGTTCATACTCGTTCCGTTGGAGTACGTCCTTATATTGAGTTAGAACCAACTGAACACCCCTTAGCCATAGAACAAAGAGAAGGTATAACGATAGAACGTATAAAGCGGATTGCAGAAGAGCTATGTGATGAAGATGAACAATAATTACTTTTCTTGTTGAACTAACAGAGTGTTTTAGTTGAATAAGGTACATTTAATTGATCAAACTATTTTAAAAATCTCATACTTAGTTAGAAAGATTAACTCCATTTTGATCAATATTTTTTTAAAATGGAGTTTTGCTAATTATAAAGGTTAAAGGAAATTTTTTAAGCAATCTATATGCTAAAGCTACATCTTCGTAAGCTAGAAACACTGATAAATCAACGATGAATAGAATCATACATAACGAGTAAAAATGTAAAAAGAGTCAATCCCTTTGTTTACATGGGTTTGGCTCTTCAGCTACTTCCTTATAAGTATGTAAACTAGATGTGTATAAAACATTGTTTTTGTTATTTAATACTGGTTATGATTTTGAAAGAATAGTTACATCAGGAGGACCAATTTGATTAATAGGAAAATCTGGGGCAGAATTTTATGCTTCGTATTAGCGATTATAACCTTGACTTCATGTTTATTAAACAGAGCAGGTGAAGTTGAAGGAGAAGATGAAAATAAAGAAATTGAACCTAGAGAGAGGGTTTCTCTAGCATTACCGAACTCCGCACAATTACATTTGGAAGCTAATGGTTTACTATTGCAAAAAACAAAAAGTTCACATGAAACGTATATTCGTTCAATGGATCAAACAACGATCTATAAATTATTTGAAGATGGGGAAAACGTAGGTTCCATCAAGGTCACTGTTCGAGAAATCGATAATGGGGATTTCTTCATTTTCACTCAATTACAAAACAAAAGCAGCAAAGGTTATAGTGCCTTAATATCGTACCCTATCAACGGAAATGTAAAGTATGATCTGACAGATTTCGAACGACAGAAAATTCAACATGAGCACGATCATGTATCCGGTGTAGATCCAACCACCTATCCTATTGGCCTGTTAAAAGTAAAGGAACACAATAAATTAGTAACCAATATGATGATAAGCCGAAACTACATATCGAAAGAACTGATAGCAAAGTATGAGAACGGGGACAAGAGTGTGGTTCGGGAGTTGACGAGTGAAAATAAGTCCTTGGAATTAATTAATAATGATAATGGCCTTACTGTAACGCTTCCACTTCAATCAGTTGGAAAAGATTTATCTGAAAACTGGGTATTAGTGTCAAAAGATCCTCTATTTAAAAAAGAAGAAGCACTCGATGAATGGATTAGTCAAAGTGCCAAACAATACAAAGAAACTAATAAATGGTATACAGCCGAAGGACCTTATATAAAACTTCCGTGGTCGATTGAACCTGCAACAAAGTTAGGATATGGGCGAAACCTAGTAAGGGTCCAAGATAAAAAGGCATTAGATTACTATGAAACTACGCAGGAGCGATACTTCTACGATTTGCTACTAAATTCTGTTGCGAACTTATTTATTTTTCAAGGAGATCAAAAAGGATTATGGGAAACGGAGTATACGAGTTCGTGGCTGAAAAAAGATTACGGAATCCAAGCTCCCTATATCGATACAAGGCATAACGAAAAAATTGCGTTATTCCTAAAAGAGGCAGGGGACATCCTTGACATCAAAGAACTCAAAAACTCAACCATCACCTATGCAAATTTTTTAGTCGACCAGGCGAAAAACGGAAACATAATTAAAGTTTCCAAAGGCGGTTACCTTGTGACCGATTACTATTCTCCTCAGCAGACAAAGAAGACACATACATCCTTAAATCACGCTTTAGGAGAAATGAATTTTTTACTAGAATCCTATCAACTAACAAAAGAGGAATCCTATTTAGACGTAGCCAAAAATATGAGATGGGGTGTTGAAAACATCGGAGAAAAATGGTTACGAGAGAATGGGGATGTGTGGTATCAAGTGAATGGCGATTTCACTTTTGAAGGAACTGATTACCCTCTCTTGACGTTAGAAGATTTACTGAAATCTCAACAGTTTTGGGAAGCTGTTGGAGAAAAACGAAGTGAAATGTTTGATCTACTCATTCGATCGAAAGCTCAATATCTCGTGGAAAGTAAACAGGAAATTCTTCAATCTGTAGCGAACTCTCTCATCGGCCAAGGATTTGGGGATATCATAGAAGGATACAATAATATTCCGAAGTTCTAATAAACTTCATATGTTGTCCTTACTCTATAAACGGGTGCAATTGTTTAACAACAAAGGCAGAAAATGATCAATCTTTTTATTAAAATAAACCATTGTAAAAAACTTATATTTGAAAAATAAGCTACTTTAATAAAACGTCGTTGTGGGGGAAATTTCCATAGACTGAAGAAGCGGGAGATGGTCTTGGGCTTGCCAGTGGAAATTGGATTATTGACAAACACCATGGCAAAGTAAAAGTACAGAGCAGCGGGGACATGTTTTGAAATCACTTTTCCAAAGTATAAAAAGCTATAAAACTTGATAGACAAGTTTTATAGCTTTTTTAAATTCAAGAACTGTATAAAGATCCATTACCTCAACAAAGTATAACCAAAACTACTAAGGAACAATAAGTAATCCTTTTTAGTTTTGTTTTTTTGTCTATAAAAGTTCAAGGCATTTTATATTTTAAATCACGCCAATTACATTTAAAAATACAATAATAATTGCAATTGGTGCGATATAGCGAAGTAAGAATAACCATACTACAAATAATTTATAGCCTTTATTTTTACTCACACCAAGTTCTTTCATTAATACATCTTTCTTCATTTTAAACGGTACGAAGATCGCAACTAATAATACACCGAGTGGCATAAGAATATTACTTACTGTATAGTCTGCTAAATCAAAGATTGTTTTTCCAAACAATTTCACATCGCTTAATACACCAAATGATAGCGCCGATGGAATCCCTACAACAAAGATTAGTAATCCGACCATCAATGCCATTTTTTCGCGTTTTCCTGTACCTTTTGACGTTAAAGAGGCTACGCTAATTTCCAGCATGGAAATGGCTGATGTTATCGTTGCAAAGAAAAATAGTAATAAGAAAATAATGAAGAACACTTTTCCAAATGCCATTTTGCTGAAAATCGCTGGCAAGACAATAAATAATAGACCAGGTCCTTGAGATGGTTCCATTCCAAATGCGAATACTACTGGGAAAATAGCAAGCCCTGCAAGTAATGTAATGACAAGCGTTAAACCGACGATAGAAAATGCGGAACGTGGTAAACTTTCTTCTTTCGGTAAGTATGAGCTATACGTAACCATTACGCCTACACCGACAGATAACGAGAAGAACGATTGCCCCATCGCATATAAAATAATTTCAGATGTAACATTTGAGAAATCAGGTTGCAAGAAGAAGCGAATCCCTTCTCCTGCTCCATCTAAAGTTAGAGCACGAATAATTAATACAAAGAATAAAACAAATAGTGCTGGCATGAAATACTTATTTACTTTTTCAACACCGTTTTGTACACCTTTACTTACGATAAAAATAGTCATAAGAATAAATAATAG
The DNA here is from genome assembly GCF_042884205.1 of Lysinibacillus sp. NPDC058147. Classification (NCBI taxonomy): domain Bacteria; kingdom Bacillati; phylum Bacillota; class Bacilli; order Caryophanales; family Bacillaceae; genus Lysinibacillus; species Lysinibacillus sp. NPDC058147. The sequence continues at coordinate 272,027 of NZ_JBHVUJ010000006.1, read as the reverse complement.
CTGTGATCCAACCGCTAAAAATGGATTAGAAATGATTTCACCAAATGTTGCTTCGTAAGAGCCATTTCCTTCCCACAGTCTACCTGTAATTGCATTCCATAAATATAATAAAATCCATCCTCCAACAACACTGTAGAATGAAAGCAATATGAAACAAGTTACAATCCCTAATTTACCAACCCACGGCCATAGCGTATTAGGAGCAATAGTCCTATATGCTTCAACAGCCTCTTTTTGTGTACTTCTTCCAATGACAAACTCCGCCAATAATAACGGTAAACCAATTAATAAGGTAAAACCGATGAAAATAAGGAAGAACGCACCGCCACCTCCAATACCGGCCATATACGGAAACTTCCAAATCGCACCAAGACCTATTGCTGAACCTGCTGCAGCTAAAATAAAACCTAATTTCGATGTCCATTGCTGTGATTTCATCTTTTTATCTCCTCTCTTTTTCTATTTCTTTGTTTATGACAATTCGGTCTTTATAATATTGTTCTATCGTGACTCCTTTCTCATACAACCTCTTCTTTTTAACTTCTTTCAGCAGAAGGCTTAATTGAGATAAAAAAGGCCCCTACGAAAACGTAGGGACGATAAAAATATCGCGGTACCACCCTAGTTATGAAGATACAACAAGAGTAAGACCTAAATAAAAAACGCCCCTACGCAAATACGTAGGGACGATAAAATATCGCGGTACCACCCTAGTTATGAAGATACAACAAGAGTAAGACCCAAATAAAAACGTCCCTACGCAAATACGTAGGGACGATAAAATATCGCGGTACCACCCTAGTTATGAAGATACAACAAGAGTAAGACCTAAATAAAAAACGCCCCTACGTGCATACGTAGGGACGATATATATCGCGGTACCACCCTAGTTGTGAAAAAATCCTTCACCACTTTATTTGATAACGGTATTCTCTACCGTCTTCCACTTCCTCACAATGTGTGATTTATGAAAGATGCTCCAGGTCGAAATTCATGATAATCTATATACTGATTCGCACCAACCACCAGCTCTCTGATATAGGGAGATTTTCACTACTTAATCCTATCATTGCCCAAATATTAATTTTCCGAATTGATAATATCATTTTTAACACACATTAAAAATAGAGTCAACAAATTTTTGAATTTTTATGAATCTCATCGTATATATTTATACTGGTTCGGTTTGTACCATAGACTATTTATGTAGGTATAAATTCGCTTATGAAAAGGTCATACCTAGAAAAAAATGAGGATCACTGCAGAGCAGAATCCTCATTTTTTTAAAAATTAATTGGGCTTAGCTTAATGAAAATACTACCAAATAAAATTTTTATTAGGCCATCTATTACAAAAAGGACGTCTAGACTTACGTTAGTAATGACTAATCCTATGAATGCATTGATTATTAAAGTGATTGATAGAAAAAGCATTAATTTTCCATGTACCGGAATAAAAGTTAAGAAATGAATACCTACTGCTAAAATAATTAATAGCCAGCAAGTTCTATAATCATCGGCAAAACATTGAAAACTGACAAAAACTAAAACAGCTAATAAAAAAATAGAAAAATTAGACCACCTTTTTTGTACCTGTGTTCCAGGACCGACTGCTAATTTCTCACGGGTTTTAGGGTTTAATTGCCAAATCATACCTAGCACATAAGCGATAGCAAAAGGCCAAATATTCGGATAGCCGTTATATTTTATTAAAAGTAAGAACATTGCTATGCCAGCAATAATGAGCCAAATTCCATTAATCTTTTGTCTAGGATATTTGTAGGTTTGTGTTTCCGCTTCCACGTTCTAATCTCCATTCTCGAATTTTCTATATTCTAGAATAATATATCAAACTGAAATACATATTTTTGTCAAAGTTTGTCGAAGTAATAAAAATATAGGTCTAAATTAAGCTACGTTGTTAATCTGTAATCCAAAAAGCGAGTCTGATGATAAGTGCTATTGTTTTATCCTCTCAGTCATGTTTTTGAATACTAAAGGCATTTAAAAAGATGGTATGGACTGGATTTAAATACCATATTGTGTTTTTTTCTTTGTATAATAAGTGTATGAATATTTCAGAATTATAAAATGTAGAAAAGGACAGGAGTTATAATCAAATATGTTTGAGGATGCTAAAAAAAAATAATTTTTAGAACTTTAAAAAATGATGATTATCATTTTGTTCTTCATTGGAGTAAGGACGAAAAGTTTTGTGAAGCCAATGGGTGGGAAAAAAATCAAGATGAAGAAGGATTATATAATTGGTGGCAGCACTGTTTGAATATAAATCGTAAGGATTTTATTCGCGTAGGAATTGAATATGAGGATAGATTAATTGGTTATGCAGATCTAGCAGAGATTCAAAATTACAGTGCAGAAATAGGTATTGCTATTGGTGAAAGCAGGTTATGGGGAAAGGGTATAGGAACTACCGTAACCCAAATGTTCATAAATAATGCGTTCGAGAAACTTGGTATTACAAAATTTTTTTGTGAAACACATGAAACTAATTTACGTTCAAGAAAAATGATGGAGAAGTTAGGTTTTGAGGAAGTTAGCAGAAACGGAAGCGAAATTTATTTAAATAAGGATACACCTTTTATACAGTATAAATTGTATCTGTAAATTTATTTATCTTTTTAATTTATTGACAATTCAAATAAAGGTACTATAATAATTATCAAGATTTGCATAACGAAAAATTGTAGATAACAATTTGGAGTATAAGAGTAAAAGTGTTGAAGAGAACTAGTAGTTTTAATGGAACTTACAGAAAGTGGCCGGTTGATGAGAGGCGCAAGGAAAGTTAAAATGAATTCATCTTGGAGCTGCGTACCGAACTTTAGTAGGCTACGACGGGTTTGCATCCGTAATCAATGCAAAGGTATCGCTTTTAGCCGTACCTATTGAGAAGAGTTATGTGAGTAGCTCTTAAATTAAGGTGGTAACACGTTCATACACGTCCTTTAGGTTGATTCCTAAAGGGCGTTTTTTATCTTTATTCAGCAGAAATGGGTGGAAAGATGAATGAGATGTGTGTCCTAACGCCTATATAGAGGAACTCAGTCTAAGAACATCACGTCCTGTGGCAATTTATCTGTGGCGAAACCAAAGCAACACCTAAGATTACGCCACGGCGAAATTGATTTTTACTCTTATAGAACTTGCAATATTAATTCAATATTTAAGGAGTTGTATTGTATGTTTTTAGAACTGGAAGAACAATTAGAAATGATGCAAAAGGGTGTAGGTATGATCAATGAAGGACAGGTTTTGCCTGACAACATCCCCACCATGTTAATTGAAATAGGGGAAGAGTCTTTACTTGATATTATTCCATCATTAATTGCCGAAGGATATATTAAAAGTAAAAATGAGTTTATGCGATTAATGAAACAAAATGGAATTTCTTTAAACGGGGAAATACTTGTAGAAGATGATACTGACATAATATTAATGAATGATGAAGTTTTACAAATTGGGGAGCAACAATATATACGATTTATAAAATAATGGAGCTAAGCAGATTTTAAAACGCCAAAAATAATAGATGGTTATTGCATCAAATGTGCCTGTGAAACTTGGCTGTGGAACGATCCTTTTATTTTCTTGATATAATAATTATGCAAGGCTGCCTTCTATAGATTGTATACTTTATCAGCTTTATGGTTAATATTATAGAAGGAAATCATGCAATTAATCCAAGTTTTTAAAGATTATCCACTACAAGGGTAATCTAATGTCTAGGTATTGAATAATCCTTCAAAACAAAAGACATTAATGAATAATTTATAAAAATGCAATGAATTGCTATGTCAAATAATAGGGTATAGTATGTCTGGAGTTTAACTTCAAAATTGAATTTTTTGTTAATTTCTCTCTCATTTTACCATTATCATGTTAATTAATGGTATGCTATATCACGATAATAGTTTATGGAGGCGGTATTATGTATTACAGTAATGGTAATTATGAGGCTTTTGCACGTCCTAAAAAACCAGTGGGAGTTGATGAGAAATCAGCGTATCTTGTTGGTTCGGGACTAGCTTCACTTTCAGCCGCATGTTTTTTAATTCGTGATGGTCAAATGAAGGGAGAGAATATTCATATTCTCGAAGAACTAGATATCTCAGGTGGTAGCCTGGATGGTATTTTAAATCCGACAAGAGGCTTTATAATTCGCGGTGGTCGAGAAATGGAAGATCATTTTGAATGCCTATGGGATCTATTCCGTTCAATCCCATCATTAGAAGTAGAAAACGCTTCTGTTTTAGATGAATTTTATTGGTTAAATAAAGAGGATCCTAACTATTCAAAATGTAGATTGATTAAAAATAGAGGACAAAGACTTGAGGATGATGGGAAGTTTACATTATCTGATAAAGCATCTGAAGAAATGATTAAATTATTCTTTACTCCTGAAGAGAAATTAGAGGATGTAAAAATTACAGATGTTTTCTCTGAAGAGTTCTTTGAATCGAACTTCTGGCTATATTGGTCTACGATGTTTGCTTTTGAAAAATGGCATTCTGCAATGGAAATGCGTCGTTATATTATGCGTTTCATTCATCATGTTGGAGGTCTACCTGATTTATCTGCTTTGAAATTTACAAAATATAATCAGTACGAATCTTTAGTACTTCCAATGATTAAATATTTGGAAAGCCATAATGTTGATTTCCAATTTAATACGGTTGTAGAGAATGTTTTAGTTGATAAAGTTGGCGATAAAAAAGTAGCCCATACTTTAGTGTTAAAACAAGATGGTGTGAAAAAAAATATTGAGCTAACAGAAAATGAATTAGTGTTTGTAACGAATGGTAGTATCACGGAAAGTACAACATATGGTGATAATAATACGCCAGCCCCTATAAGCACTGATTTAGGAGGAAGCTGGTCACTTTGGAAAAACATCGCTTCCCAAGATTCTGAATTCGGTCGACCAGAAAAGTTCTGTGATGATCTTCCGGAAGAAAGTTGGTTTGTTTCAGCAACACTTACTACATTGGATGATCGAGTTGCTCCGTATATTGAAAAGATCAGTAAAAGAGATCCATATGCTGGTAAGGTAGTTACAGGTGGTATTGTAACTGCTACAGATTCTAATTGGATGCTAAGTTATACATTAAACCGACAACCTCATTTTAAAAATCAACCAAAAGACCAATTAGTCGTTTGGATTTATGGTTTACTATCAAATAAACCAGGTGATTTTATTAAAAAGAGTATCACTGAATGTTCAGGAATAGAGATCGCGCAAGAGTGGTTGTACCATATGGGTGTACCTGTAGACGAAATACCGGATATTGCGCAAAATTCATGTAATACTATTCCATGTTACATGCCTTATATAACATCTTACTTCATGCCTAGAGCAATGGGAGATCGTCCGTTAGTTGTTCCTAATGGATCTGCTAACTTAGCCTTCATTGGGAACTTTAGTGAAACAGAAAGAGATACTGTATTCACAACGGAATATTCAGTAAGAACAGCGATGGAAGCCGTTTATCAATTATTAGATATTGATCGAGGCGTTCCAGAAGTATTTGCATCTACTTTTGACATTCGTACTTTATTATCTTCAACTGCGCGCTTACTTGATGGTAAAAAATTAACAGATGTAGATGCTCCATTTATCTTAAAACAAATAGGTAAATTTGGTATTCATAAAACAAAAGACACAATTATCTATGATTTACTCAAAGACAGTAAATTGATATAGAGATATATACTAAAAAAGCTGATTCATAATTTGAATCAGCTTTTTACATTAAATAGTGAATTTTTTCATTTCGTCTCTTAATGCATCGGCAATAGCATTTAGGTCCTTAGCTTTTTCAGAGACAGTCTCGATGCTTTTAAGTTGTTCATTTGCGGAAGCGGATACTTGTTCTGTTCCAGCAGAGGTTTCTACTGCAGAAGCAGATATGTTTTGTACGGCACTAATGATTTGTTCCTTACGTTCATCCATCTCATGAGATAAATGTTTCACCTCTTGTGCCATTTCACTCGTTTGATCTAGAGCCGTCTTTATTGTATTAAAGATTTCACTAGTATCCTTTGTAGCTTTTGCATTTTGTTCGACAATGCTAAGGCTCGTATTAATTTCCTGCACAGCACTTTTAGAAATATCCTGAATTGCAGAAATTTTATTCTTAATATCTTCAGTAGCATTAGATGTCTGTTCAGATAACTTTCGAATTTCATCAGCAACAACTGCGAAACCTTTACCTGCTTCACCAACGCGAGCTGACTCTATGGATGCGTTTAGAGCTAATAAATTAGTTTGAGTTGCGATATCTGTGATTGTATTAACGATACTTGATATATCAGATGAAGTTTTATCTACTTCTTGAACGATGTTACTTACCTGTTGTGAAGATTCACGATTCTTCTCTGACCAAACAGAGAGTTGATTAACAGTTTCTACACCTTCATTACTTAAATGATCAATATCCTCTGTCATGGAAGCGATCTTTTCTGTGTGCTCAATAACACGATCAATGTTTCCGGATAGTTGATTTAATTGTTCGGCACTTTTTTCTGTATCATGAGCTTGCTCTTCTGTAGCTTTTGCCATTTCATTAATGGCTGAACTAATTTCATCGGTCGTACGTACCGTATCTTCAGCTATTTGAATAAGAATCTTTGAAGAATCTGATAGCTCGGAGCTAGTTTTATGTATATTGACGGTAACATCCTTTAATGCAGAGCGCATGCCGGAGATGCCTTTTGCCATAAGACCAATTTCATCTTGATGATTTAATAGCTTCTCTAATTCCTGATTTTCGGTAAAGTCTAAGCTTGTAGTTTGATGAATAACGTTTTCAAGATTCTTAATGGCAGTAACGATGCGACCAATAATCCACCACATTAGAGCGCCTATAATGATAAAACTCACTATGCCTGTAATAATCTGATAGCTTAGTACAGAGTTTGTAATAGATTGAATACCGCTTTCAGGCACCCCGATATCAATTACTCCATAAAGTTCGCCATCTTTATAGATAGGCTCCATGATGTCATATGTCCAAATACCTTGAACTTCAGCATACCATCTCGTAAATTGTTTTTTTCCGTGCTTAGCACCATCGATTGTGTATGCATCCTCATAAGTTTTTCCTAATTTCTCTTTATCACTATGAGCCACTGCTTTTACATTGGAATCAATGACGATAGCATAAGTCACATTCTCTTGCTGTGCTTTTAACTCCACAAAATCCTGTAAAGATTGGATGGGGTCACTCTCAGAATTTAATATAGTTTCAGCTTGCTTGGCGATTTCATAAACCTGTTCATTAGCTTTCTCAATTAAAACTTCTTTACTGTTTTTACTAACAACCCATACACCTATTACTGAATTGATTACAGATGACAATAACAGCAAACTTAATGTAAAAAACAATAATCGTCGCTTAATACTTTTTTTCAAATAGTTTCCTCCTTTGAGATTTTATAGAAACTTTATACCTACAAAAACTCAAATTTTAAGTATAGTATTATGCAATAAAACAGGAATGTCAATAATAGATTGAGAGACTTGTTACTTAGTTTGCGGCGGAATGGAGTATAAAAGTCCTTTGTTTTTTCAGTGATTTTATGAAGCGTTGAACAGATCGGAAATGCCTATTTTGAGAAAGTCAACATTGTTAGTTTTTTTGAATATCCTTACATTCACAATTTATATTAGTAGGTGACAAACTGAATATAAAAAGAACTAGGGACCTGGTACTATCGGGAATGAATATGCTACTTTGAGCGGAAAATACTATTTATCATCAAAGAGTATTCAAAGGATTGTACTAAAAGAGAAAAGAAGAAGAAAACAAAAAGTCAGTGTGGTTATAGACCACATTGGCTTATTTTCTTTTATGAAATATGTAGAAGGTTTTTTCGGTAATGCAGGTCAGATATAATCGAATTAGCTTCTTTGGAAATTTCACCTTTAGTTTATTTTGATAATCATTTAAAAAAAGAGAGAAAAAAATGAATTTTACCAAAGTATTAGGGACCTCTTTTCCATCAGTACAAACTGAGCTCATTAAATTAAGAAAATTGAAGTTAGAGGATGCTCCTACGTTATTCAATTATTATTCAAATGAAAATGTATATCGTTATCTTGATTGAATGGACCAGAAACTCTAGAAAGAAGTTATGAAGTAATTAATTTTTGGAACAAAGGCTGTGATGAAGGTTGGATTATTCGTTTTGCTATTGCTGACAAAGAAACCGATGAAATTATTGGTACTATTTTTTTAAGTGAATTTGCAGGCAAACGAGCTGAAATTGGTTATGAATTATCTGAAGAATATTGGCATCGAGGTATTATGTCGGAAGCTGTTAAAGCAGTATTATCAATAGGATTTGATCAGTTAGGTTTAGTAAGAATACAGGCAATTGTTACAGAGGAAAATATAGCTTCAAAGAAACTATTGTCGAAATTCAACTTTATGGAAGAAGGCTGCTTAAGACAATTTGAATGCCATAGTGTTACTGGGGAATGTAAAGATATGTTGATCTATAGTTTGTTGCATACTGAGTTTTCGAACAAGAATATATAAGTTTTATAGTTATTTCAGATGGATTTTCAATAAAAAGTGCGACAAAAACCTATTTAATGAGTTTTGTCGCATTTTTATATAGTGTTCTATTTCCTCTATTTTCGAAAATTCCTGTTAATAGAAATTCCAATATGTGATAATTACAATAAATTAAGGTAATGGAAGGGTGGTAAAATGGAGAAAAATATTTTAAGTTTAAAATTAAAAAGATATCGAGAAGAAAAAGGAATTACTCAACAAGAACTAGCTGAGATTTTGGATGTTAGTGATAAATCTATATCCAAATGGGAGCTTGGGAATGGTTATCCGAGTAAGAGAAATATGCTGAAAATATCGGAGATTCTTGATATCAGTGTGGAAACATTGCTATTAGAGGAAAAGAACGATGATAAAGAAAAAATAAAGTTAAGTATTAATTATAGCTTAATTAGTTATATCATTATATTTGTTGTAACCTTAATGATCAAAGGGTTGACAGGTGCAGAACAGTATCAAAACATTTTATCTAAAGATATTATTGCAATTTTAAAACTACTTGCAAGTGCATTTGTACAAAATATAGGAATTGCTTTACCACCCGCAATTATTATTGGTTTCGTTTTTTATTTTTATATTTTTCCTAAACAATCAAGAGAGTAGACATTGAGCTACTTTCTTTTTTTACAAAGAGGCTATAAAAGTGATAATTTAGAGTTATGACGCACGAGAAGGTGAGAAAATGCTGGGGAAATTTTTGAGAAGTAAGAAGAAAAATAAGGAATGGCGTGGAGGGAATTCAAACGGACGTCCTAAAGTAGCTATAAATGAATTACAATTGCTGCATTTAAAGGATGTTGGAAAAAGTAATCGAGAAATTGCACAAATACTGCACGTTTCAGAAGCTACTATTCGGAGAAGATTGAAAGATTTAGAGGGGTGATTTTTCTCTTTATTCGGGTCGTTATTCATATTTTTTCCATCTCAGGATTCCAATGGATTATAAACAAACTCTTAGGTATGATATCGTAAAGAGTTTATTTTTTCTTAAATATGGATTACAATACATATTTTTATAATGAGGAGATGAGTTAGCTCGGAAATATCAATTAATAGGTTACAAGAACGTGACGCAAAAGAATTATATCAGTTCGAAAAGGACAATAGACAATTCTTTGAGCAAATGGTACCTAGTCGTGGAGAAGATTATTATAATTTTGAAACGTTTAAAATAAGACATGAAGAGCTTTTAGCAGAACAACAGGAAGAAAAATCGAAATTCTACTTAATAAGAGATAACTCAGGCAATATTATCGGAAGAATTAATTTAGTAGATATAGATACAACGAATGATATAGCAGAAGTCGGTTATAGAGTGGGACAAGAATATGGTGGAAAAGGAATAGGGGCTAGAGCCTTAAAGCTACTATTAGAAACAGAAATCAGTGTAAAAAAGATCAAAGCAAAAACAACAACAAATAATATTGCATCTCAAAGGGTTCTTGAAAAGAATGGTTTTAAACAAGTGTATATAGATGATAATGCGTTCGAAATGAATGGGCAAAAGTTGCAGTTTATCGACTACATTTTAGAACTCTAAAAACCATGGTATCTTCTGTTGGGGGAAATTAATTAAGTTAGTCTTGATGGATAGTAAAAATCCTAAGAGGGGTGGTTGAAAGACAGTGTTTAAACGAATAATGATACTTTTTTCAATTATTACAGCGATACTTTTGTTGATTATTACGACAAGTTATATTATTCATCAAATACAATTATCAAAAGAAGATAAATTATTTACGCCAACAGGGAAAATGGTAGAAGTGAATGGTCATCAAATGAATGTGTACATAGAAGGAAATGGAGAAGAAACGCTTGTATTTATGTCTGGAGGAGGCACAAGCTCACCTGTTTTAGATTTTAAATCATTATATTCATTGTTAAGCGATAAATATAAAATCGTTGTCGTTGAAAAGGCAGGTTATGGCTTTAGTGACATTACAGATTCTGAGCGTGATATTGATACAATTTTACAAGAAACAAGAGAAGCTCTATTAAAATCGGATGTCGAAGGACCATATATTTTATTTCCTCATTCTATGTCTGGTATTGAGGCATTGTATTGGGCTCAAGTCTATCCGAATGAAGTGAAGGCAATTATAGGATTGGATATGGCTGTTCCTGCTGCATATAAAGATTATGATATAAATATGCCTCTAGTTCATTTAAGTGCCTTTGCCGATAATATTGGCTTTACTAGATGGATTCCGTGCCTTTCTGAAAGTGATGCCATCAAATATGGAACTTTGACAGATGAGGAAAAAGAATTATATAAAGTGATTTTTTATCGTAGAACAGTAACTAAAAATATGGTGAATGAAATTAAGCATATTAAGGAAAATGCCGAAAAAGTAGGATCGGCTGAAATCCCAAATGTGCCTATTCTTTTGTTCGCTTCAAACGGTCAAGGAACAGGTTGGAATGAAGATGAGTGGAATGAATTTCAAAAGGAGTTCATCAGTAAGCATAAAGACGGCACATTAATAAAATTAGATTGCTCACACTATATACATGATATTGAATTTAAGCGAATAGCGGATGAGTCTGAAAAATATATAGAGAGTTTAAATCGTTAATATAAGTAGAATCTTCATACCAATGGAGAAATATTAAGAGCATGTTATGAAAAGATTATTCAAAACATGCTCACTTTTTATGTGATAGAAAACTCTAATCACACTAGTTTCTGGACTCTAAAGTAATTCCAGATAGTATATAAGGAATTGACAATTTAATAAATTCTTCTGGAGATGTATTCATACTATTTTTTATCCATTCCATAGAAGCACCGTAAATTCCCCAACTTAGGATGACAGCAGTAGTTTTTAGTGCCACATCCTCTTTCAAATTATTTTGTTTTAACAACAACTTGTAAAAAACGATTTCGAGATGCTCCCTAATAATACGGGAAATGGTATCTTCGTATCCTCTATGACATCGAAAAGATAAAGATTTTTGAAAGTTCGTTATGGCTGTAAAAATTTGAATAATCGATAATTCATTGAGTTCGCCCTTTTCGAAATTACTACAATTTAAATCAACTAATAATACTTCTGATAATACCTTTTCCAATAGGTCATATATATCCTGAAAGTGATAATAGAATGTTGCGCGATTAATCATAGCCTCTGTCGTAATATCTTTCACAGTAATATCCTTAAATTCTTTTTTACCTGAAAGTTCAATGAAAGAATCCATGATTAATTTGCGAGTACGAAGAACACGAAGATCGGTCTTTGATTGAGTCATTTTGTTGTATCACTCCTACTTTTTAAACAATTTCTTCAATGTGTTGTATATACGACAAATTGAAGGAACTATCGGTACTGCTGAACTTCATTATTTACTAAAATACGCTTATAAAGCAAATATACTTCTTTAGAAAACGATACAGCAAAGTTTTCCTATTTATAAAAATATTAAAAGGAAAGTGGTGAAAATGATGATGAACAATAATAATCTAATCTGTGATTTAGAAACGGGAGTATGCGGTGTTTCAGAAGATGATGAAATGCAGGTAATCGATTTCAGTCAAAAAAGGAAATCGATTGATTTATATTATGTGACAGATCCAATTTGCTCACACTGTTGGGCGTTAGAGCCAGTTCTGCGTCGTTTTGTAGAGCAGTATGGTTATTATGTCAATTTCCATACTATTATGGGAGGTTTGCTAGAAAAATGGGCTGGCTTTGCTGATGTATCTAATGGTATATCAAGTCCATCAGACGTTGCGGGACACTGGAGAGAGGTTGGCGAGCATAGTCGTATGCCAATTGATGGTACGCTTTGGCTTGAAAATCCAATTCAATCGTCCTATCCTCCTTCTAGAGTTTTTAAAGTAATCCAAAAACACAATGGGGATTTAGCAAATGTGTTTTTACGCCGTGCTAGAGAGGCCGTTTTCGTGTTTAATCAAAATATTGCCGAGAACTCTGTTTTAATTGAAATCGTTAATAATCTTGGACTTGATGGAGAAAAAATTGTAAAAGAAGCCGAACTACCAATTGGACAGCAATTATTAACTGAAGATTTTGCGCTAGCTTCACAATTAGGCGTTAGAGGATTTCCAACTATTATTATGTTGAACGAAGAAAATAAAGGTGTAAAAATTGTCGGTAGCCGAACGTTAGATTCTTATACTAGTGGGCTAAAACAAGTTCTTAATTTAGATGAATTACAGCCTAAGCAACAGCCAGCTCTTTTTAGTTTACTGGAGAAAGAAAAGCTCCTCTTTTCGAAAGAGATTGAAGTAATGTACGATATTGAACAAAAAGATATCAACATATTTGTTGAAAAAGAGCTTTCATCAACTGCTTATGATGCGAAAGAAATACTTGGTGAAACTTATTTTGTAAATAAATAAAAGAGTCATTTTTGTATAAAACTAATTATTATAGAAAAAATCAAAAAGGGAGTGTTAATCATGAAATATTTATTACAAGTTGATTTTACGATGGACGGCCCATTCGGTGAAGAAATGTCCGAGGCATTTGCAGATTTAGCAAAAAGTATTAACAAAGAGCCAGGCATGATTTGGAAGATTTGGACTGAGAGTGCTGCGACTAAAGAATCTGGTGGGATCTATTTATTTGAAACCAAAACAGATGCTGAAAAATATTTAGTCATGCATTCAGAACGATTAACAAGTTTTGGTATTACCGATATCCGTGGGAAGATCTTTGAGGTGAATGAAGTATTATCAACAATTAATAATGCTCCAATTAAATAGTTAGCTAAAGCTAATTAGGGTCATAGTTGGCAGTATTATCAACTAAATAATGTAAAACAGAAAACATGAGGTTGTGATTTTTTAACAATCTCATGTTTTCGTTTTTTTAAGTTCAATAATAATTTCACTTGCAAAATACGTTTGGTGTGTATATATTGTATATATAGTATATACACAATATTTCGCGAAGAGGTTATTGCATGCAAATTATTATTTCAAACAGCTCAAAAGAGCCGATTTATGAGCAAATTTATGCTCAAATTAAAAAACTAATTTTATCAGGTGAATTAAATGAAGGTCAGTCATTGCCATCGATGCGCCAGCTAGCAAAGGATTTAGAAATTAGCGTTATTACTACAAAACGTGCTTATGAAGAGCTTGAGAAAAACGGATTCATTTATTCTATTGTTGGGAAAGGTTCGTTCATCTCCGAGCAAAATAAGGAATTGATGAGAGAAAGAAAAATAAAGGTAATCGAAGAAAATCTGCTGGTTGCCATTCAAAATGCGAAGGAAATGGACATTAGCTTAACAGAACTTAAGGAAATGCTTACTTTGTTGTATACGGAGGATGAATGATGGAAAATATTATTGAATTACAGCATATTCATAAATCTTATAAAGGATTTCAGATAAAAGATCTTTCCATTAACGTTAAGAAAGGCTTTGTAACTGGATTTATTGGTGGAAATGGTGCAGGTAAATCAACAACTATCAAATTGATTATGAACTTATTACAGCAAGATAGTGGTACTGTTTCGTTGTTTGGTATGAATTATAAGGGACATGAGAAAGAAATAAAGGAACGTATTGGTTTTGTCTATGATGAAAATGTCTTTTATGAAAATATGACTTTAAAGGATATGAAAAGGATTATTAAACCAGCTTATAAAAAATGGGATGATACTGTTTTTAAACATTATGTTGATCAGTTCGAACTACCATTGAATAAAAATATGAAGACCTTTTCGAAGGGAATGAAGATGAAAGCCTCGTTAGCTATTGCTTTAGCTCATCATGCAGAATTAATTATTATGGATGAGCCAACTGCTGGACTCGATCCGATATTTCGTAGAGAATTATTAAATATTTTGCATGAGTTAATGCAGGATGAGGAAAAAACAATTTTCTTTTCGTCACATATTACAACAGATTTAGATCGGATTGCGGATTATATTACCTTTATTCATAACGGAGAACATATTTTCACGAAAGAATTTTATAAGATTGAAGAAGAATATGCCATTGTAAAAGGGACATTGGATTTACTGGATCGTGAAACAGAACAAGAGTTTATTTCAATTCGAAAAACGAACACGGGCTTTGAAGCATTAACAGCTGATAAAAATCGTGTCGTAAACATATTTGGAGATACGGTTATTGTGGAAAAGCCAACGCTCGAAGATATTATGTATTATACGAAAAAAGGATGGTAATTGTATGATTAACCTTATATTTAAGGATGTTTTAATACAAAAGAACGTAATTTTATTTTACATTGCTACTATAATAATCTACTTATTTGCAGACGTTTCTCCAATTCTTATTGTACCTTTATATAGTCTAGTATTTATTAATATGACTTTTTCTTACGATGAAAAAGATAATGCTAATATTCTGCTGAATTCGCTCCCATATACGAGAAAGGAAATTGTTACTTCAAAATATGTCGGCGCATTAATATTTACAGCACTATTTTTAATGATTACTTATGTAGGGAATTACATCATAAATGGAACAGGAACGTCGTTTTCGTGGAAAGCTATATTGCTAATTATCGGTCTTGTTATGGTCGCTATTTCATTCATGCTTCCAGTCTTTTATAAATTTAAAAGACAATATTTAGTGATTGCTTCAGGTGCTTTAGTTGGCATTTATCTAGTAACGATTAAGTTTTTTGTCCCTAATTTTAATGATAAACTAAGAGAATTAACACAGAAATTTATAACTTTACAAGAAACGCAAATGTATTTCTTAGCTATCTTTACAATCGTTATATTATATATTGGTTCGTGGTTACTATCAATTCGTATATATGAGAGAAAAGCTTTTTAACTTCTTTCTGCAATTATTTTCTGTACCGAAAGCGTAGCGACAGGTACAAGTGTTTTATGTAACGTAAGTGAAACGGCAGTTACAGAATTCTCCCGCCTTTGTAGGTGGTGAGATGAATGCTGGTTTAAGTTTCTTTTTCAGCGGATGTCCAAACCCATCGACTGAAGCCGAATCCAGACGCAATTATCCCAAGGCATAATTGATATAATAAAACGGCTTGAGCTCAGGCTCAAGCCGTTTTTGTACGCTTAAACGCAAATTTCCATAGAAGGGAATTTATGATGACAAGCACGATTAAGTAAATGATGGTGCCATAAGAAATATGAGCTGCCAGGAAGTAATGCAGTCCCACCAAAACACCTAAAGGGATAAGCAATATAAAGGCTTTCCAGCTCTGGGCATCACCAACTTCATTATAAGGCTTTGTGAAAGGAATCTTGCTTCCCATGCCGATGTAACAAATGACAGTGTATATGCAGCTTGTTACTAAAACAATCAATAAATCTGGGATTATTCTCGTACCATAAATGCAGCAGAAAATGATGCTTTGAAAAATATACAATGGAATATACAACTTAATTAAAAATGCTTTTAAGGTACCTTTTTTCAAGTTTGTATAGTCTTTCATTGGAAAGACTTTATAGATCCAAGCTGCTTTATATTTTCCTGAATGTCCGAGCATAAGCACAGCTGATGGAATAATTATCATGCTGAAATAAATATTTAAATAGCCCATGCTAACGGAATAGTCAACAGCTTCAGACCTTGAAAAAGTAAACATAAAAATAAATGGAATGACAAAAGAAAATCCTAAAGATGGATATACTTTCAGTTTAAACTCTCGCTCCTGTTTCATCATAAGAGAGGCGAAACGGTAGAAAGCTCTTTCTTCATTAGTTCTACAAATGATTGATAACAAAAGAGTTTTAAGTCGATTGTTCTTCTCTTTTTTCGATTTGCTTGTGTTTAATAGTTTTTGCAGATTACGTTCAAAGGTTGGAATCAGCTTTACATATAGCCATATCGAGATGATTGGCATGACGACAGCAAATATACTGAATACCACTGTAAATAAAGAGGTGTCACCGTTTAGCAGTAGCTCATAAGGAGCGGAAAACCACATAGGTATTAGAAAAATACTCCACCAATGAAACACTACAACCATATCAAAATTAACGAACTCAAAGGACCTAATAAGAACTTGGTAGCCAATCATCAACATTAATGATAAGCCGATTTGTACATAGTTGATGATATCTTTCAGCTTTTCTCCATCAAAAAATCTTAAAATAGCTATATATAAAATAGCGGTTAAAACAACTATAAAAATATTAATTAACACTAGTAAGAGCACAGTTAAAATAAAGAATACAAATCCTTGGTTATATAGGCCCACCATAAGGGGGATGGCGGTAAATGCAATAGTTAAATACGTTAAGTAGATGAAAATATGCATAAATTTCGCCGCATTGATCGTTTTAGCTGAAATAGGCTTAGTCGATAGGATGCTTCTGTCCCGTACATCCAAAAGTACCGAAGAAAAATCAGAAATCAATGTTGTCATGATGATAAAAATAATCATTGCATAAGTAATACTCATCTGGAAAAGATAGTTTTGACCAAATCCCATAAAAGGAACTAACATAAGCCCTATTAAAGCATAAATCCATAAAGATTTGATGTAGCCGTTTTTTTTCTCATTCTTGTTTTTATTTGAAGCTTGGTTAAATATTGTCGGTACTTTACGTTCATCCATTGTTAGTTTAATATGGAGGATCTTCCTCATGATCTCGTAATCGATGCCCATTTTCACAAAAATAAATTGAATCTTATCAAGCAGTTGGAGAGTTTTGAAATCTTTCATGATTATACCTCTCGTACAATAGAAACGAATTTCTCACCAATTTCCTGATGATCATGGAAGCCTGTCAATTGGTTGAAAATCCTTTCCAGTGTCCCTTCGGTATTGTCTGCCTGTAGTTGGGCAAATGTCCCATCGGCAGCAATTTTCCCATCATTCAGCAGGATGATGCGGCTACTGATTTTTTCGACAACATCCATAATATGAGAGGAATAAAATATTGTTTTTCCTTGGGCAGCCAGTTGGATTAAAATTTCTTTGAAAATCATTACACTATTTGCATCTAATCCATTAATCGGTTCATCTAAAAATAACAAATCGGGATTATGTATAAGGCTAGCGATAATTAATAGCTTTTGTCGCATCCCTTTGGAATAAGAAGATATCCTTGAATGATAAGCTTCACCAACACCAAACAATTCCATTAAGGATTTTGATTTATCCGCAGCGACTTCTAATTCAAGACCATAAAGCTGGCCGATGAAGGTTAAATACTCATAACCAGTTAAATTATCATAAACATCTGCTATTTCTGGGACATAGCCAATTCTCCGTCTATATTCAATACTGTCTTTGTCGATATTCTCTCCGAAAAGCTTAATTTCGCCACCGTAATCGCCTTCGATCCCTAATATAATTTTGACAGTGGTACTTTTACCTGCACCGTTCGGACCGATATAACCAATTATTTCCCCTCTCGAGACATGCAAATCGATTCCTTTTAATATTTCCTTACTACCATAACTCTTCGTCAAATTCGTAATCGTTAAAATTTCTTCCATGTTGCAACTCCTTTCAGTTGATTCTACATCTTTGGGCAGTAATTCATCTGGTACCGCCTGTAAAAGCCCAATCGATGGAGGGATGAAGAAAACCCCCTCTGATTAAATTTCACTTTATCTTATGTTTAGTGTAAGTGATTTAGATAAAATATCCATAAATATAATGTAACATATAATAAATGGTGTAATATTCCTTTCTTATATTATATAATCTAGAGATTTTAATGCGAGGAAATAATATTTTTTTACTAAGAGGGTTGAGCTTTTAGAGATGTATTGACTCTTCTGTATTCTCAGATGAGTCAACTTTTTCCTAAGAGATTAATAGCGAAAAAATTATATAATATGACTTAATTTGGGCTATTGACATATTTATGGTTAAAATTATATATTTACTTCAGTGTAATTTTTGGAATATTCACTATACTGTTTTGATTTAACTTGTACCTACAACGTGTTGACATGTAGTTGTGTTGTTGTGGATGAATTTTAAAGTCAATATCAAATGTAAACGTTTACGTAAAACAAATGAATTCAGGATTTTTAGAGGAGGAAAATCAATGAAGAAAGTACGCATTGGAGTAATTGGAGCTGGATTAAGAGGAGGTTTAGCTCAATACTGGCATAAACCTGATGGAGAATCAGAAATTGTTGCTTTAGCTGATATTTCTCAAGAACGTTTAGATAAATTTCAAGAAAAATTTGAAACACCTTTATTTTTAACGAAGGATTATAAGGAATTACTAACAAGAGACGATATTGATGCTATTGCAGTTTTATCACCGGATTATTTACATGAAGAACATATTATTACTTGTTTAGAAGCAGGAAAGCACGTATATGCTGAAAAGCCTCTAGCGATTACAGTGGAAGGCTGCGATCGAATTTTAGATACATGGGAAAAATCAGGGAAGCATCTAATGGTCGGCTTTAATATGCGATATATGGCTATGTATCAAACGATGAAGGGCTTAATCGATTCAGGTGCTATTGGAGAATTGAAAGCCATATGGGTCCGTCACTTTGTTGGCTTTGGCGGTTACTTCTATTATCATGATTGGCACGGTAATTCCAAAAATACAACATCCCTACTACTACAAAAAGGCTCCCATGATTTAGATGTGATTCATTGGATTTCTGGAAAACATGCGACGAAAGTGTCTGCATTTGGCAGCTTAGATTATTACGGTGGAGATAAATCAAATACGTTAACATGTCCTACATGTGACCAGAAAAAAACATGTCCAGAATATGTCCCACATACATTCACGGAATGTGCGTTCCGTGAAGAAATTGATGTAGAGGATAATAACATGCTCATTATGGAATTAGAGGGCGGCATAAAAGCTTCTTATTTACAATGTCACTTCACCCCAGATTATTCACGAAATTATACATTTATAGGTACGAAAGGGCGCATCGAAAATGATGATGTGAACAATAAAATTTATTTGAAAACGCGTAAATCTAATTCCTGGGAAGAGCTTAGTGATGTTGTTTATGAAATGAAACCTGAGGAAGGTAGCCATGGGGGAGCAGATCCTAAAATTGCGCAAGATTTCGTAGAGTTAATACTTTACAATAAAGAGCCTTTAACAACCCCATTTGCTGGTCGCATGAGCGTAGCAGTAGGCTGTGCAGCAACGGAATCACTCCGAAATGGGGGAAGGGTTGTTGAAATTTCACAGGAATCTACTATTCTACAGCATTGATAAATAGGGGGTGTATGTATGACGCTTTTGGATAAAACAACTGTTGAAGAAAGTCCATCTAAAATAAAGCGTTTGTTCAAAAAGCAATCAAAAGTAAAGAAGAATCACTGGATAGAGTGGAAGAAATCTATCAGAAAAAATTGGGAGCTTTATTTATTACTAGCCCCTGTCATCCTTTACTTTTTGATTTTCCATTACTATCCACTCTACGGTTTGCAAATTGCCTTTAAGGACTTTATTGCTACGAAAGGGATTACTGGTAGCCCGTGGGTAGGTTTTAAGCATTTTGAACGCTTCTTTGATAGTTATTATTTCTGGAGATTAATTAAAAATACAATAGGTATAGGTGTATTTACGCTACTCGTATCTTTCCCTGTACCGATTATTATTGCCTTACTGTTAAATGAAGTGAAAAGTCTTCGTTTCAAAAAATTTGTACAGACCATTATTTACGCACCGCATTTTTTATCAACAGTAGTTGTAGTCGGTATGTTGTTACTTTTCTTAAAGTCAGACGGGATGATTAACCAAGTTATCACGTTGTTTGGTGGTACGCCGATTGATTTTATTTCGGAGCCAGCATGGTTTAAGTCAATTTATGTACTATCAGACGTATGGCAAACAATGGGGTGGAGTTCTATTATATATATTGCAGCTTTATCGGCGGTAGATCCAGCGCAGCACGAAGCAGCAATGATGGATGGGGCTTCAAAATTCCAGAGAATTATTCATATTAACATCCCAGCGATTATGCCAACAATCGTTATCTTATTTATCTTGAACGTAGGATCAGTTATGGCAATTGGGTTTGAGAAAGTATTTTTATTGCAAAATGATTTAAATATGTCGACTTCGGACGTCATTTCGACCTTTGTTTATCGAAGCGGGATTTTAGAAGCGCAGTATAGCTTTTCAGCGGCTGTAGGTCTATTCAACTCTATCATTAACTTTATCCTTCTCATTATGGTAAACCGAATAGCGAAAAAAGTAAGTGATACAAGCTTATGGTAAGGGAGTGGCGAAATTGAAAGAATCGAGAGGCGATCGAGCGTTTACAATCTTTAATTATGTTTTCTTAGCAATTGTTGCGATTATCGTTCTTTACCCATTGCTTTTTGTATTAAGTGCTTCATTAAGTAATCCGCAGTATGTTATTTCAGGTGAGATGTGGTTATGGCCGAAAGAATTTACTGTCGAGGCATATAAAAAGGTTTTTCAAAATCCAGATATTATTAATGGATTTATTAATACATTGAAATACACATTTTTCGGAACGGTATTAAATATTGTGATGACAATTTGTGCAGCATATCCTCTTTCACGTAGAGATTTGAAAGGTAAAGGTTTCATTATGGCATTTATGGTTTTCACGATGTTTTTCAGCGGAGGGTTAATACCAACATACTTATTAATTCGTGACTTAGGCATGATTAATACATTTTGGGTCATGATTATTCCGAATGCTGTTGCTGTATGGAACATTATTATTATGCGAACATTCTTCCAATCGATTCCTCACGAATTAGAGGAATCTGCAATGATTGATGGAGCAGGAAACTTTCGGATTCTATGGAGTATTGTACTGCCGCTATCATTCCCTGTTATGGCAGTAATGGTTTTATTTTATGCAGTAGGACATTGGAACTCGTATTTTCAAGCTTTAATTTATTTGCAAGACCAAAGCAAGTTCCCACTCCAGCTTATACTTAGACAAATCTTAATTCAAGGGCAAGCCGATGATATGATTCAAGCTACTTCAGAAAGCTTTCTAGCTCAAAAACTTAGTGTTGAAGGGTTGAAATATGCTGTTTTAATCATTGCCAACCTACCAATGCTAATGCTTTATCCGTTCTTACAAAGATATTTTGTAAAAGGTGTCATGATTGGTTCATTAAAAGGTTAAGGAATAGGAGCGATTTAAATGGCGATGAAAAAGAGACGTGTATATGGTTTGATTGCAACTATGATGTTAGCAGCTAGTATTTTAGGAGCTTGTTCAGATAATGAAGAAAATAAAGCAGATAAAAGCGGCAACGCCGACAATGTGAATGCTACGGGAATGCCCATTGCTAAAGAAAAAATTGAGGTAGATGGATTTGCAGCTAAGTTTTTTGCTTCGCAAGATTGGAATAGCCTAATGCTATGGGAAGAATACGAAAAAATGTCTAACATCCATATTAATTGGACAACAGTTCAAACAGAAGTATTAGCAGATAAAAAGAACTTACTTTTAGCAGCAGGGAACTATCCTGAAATTTTCTTTGCGTCAGCATTCTCAAGAACTGATTTAATCAAGTATGGTCAGCAAGGCGTATTCATACCATTAAATGATTATATTGATAAATATGCGCCGAATTTTAAAAAGCTTTTAGAAGAATACCCGACAGTAAAGCAAGGTATTACGATGGCAGATGGGAAAATTTATGGTTTCCCAACAATCTATGATCCGAAGTTTGAGTCGCTTCGTGTAGGAGCACCTTGGATCAATCAGCAATGGCTAGATAAGCTAGGCTTAAAATCACCTGAAACGACAGAAGATTTATATAAAGTGCTTAAAGCATTTAAGGAAAACGATCCAAACGGTAACGGTCAGAAGGACGAGCAAGGCTGGGGATCTGGTTATGGAATTAAACAATTTATTGATTATTTAAGAGGTTCATACGGCTTGAACAAACAAGGGACGATGAACCCGAACTTAGACTTTAAAAAAGGAACTGAGGAATTCCGCTTCGTTCCAACAACAGATGAATACAAACAATTGCTTGAATTTTTAAATAAATTATATAGCGAGGATTTAATCAATAAAGATGTTTTCACAACAGAGCCTCAAAAATTCGCGGCCGAAGCAGGTGAAGGGATTTTCGGTATGCTAAGTGAAATAGATCCGAAAGAATTGTTCAAACTAGATGGTTATGTAGGTGCACAAGTATTAGAAGGCCCTACTGGAGATCGTCAATATACAGCGATGTCTAATGGTCTTGGAAATCTAGGAATGTTTGTTTTAACAGATAAAGCGAAAAACCCTGAAGCAATGGTACGTTGGATTGACCATTTATATGGTGATGAGGGAACAAAAATGTTCTTCATGGGCTTTAAGGGTGTAACATACGAGGAAGATGCTGCTGGTAATATAAAGTATGTAGATAACATTACCAACAACCCCGAGGGTAAAAACTTAGATCAAGCAATAAGTGACTACCTAACATGGCCGGGTGGTTATTACCCTGGGATAGTTACACAAAAGTATTTCCAAGGGGCAGAAGCTAAAGAAAATTCAATTAACAATGCTAAGCAAGTAATGCCATATGCATTGAAAGATGAAGACATTATTCCAGGCTTGAACTTCACATTAGAGGAAAATGATCAAGTGTCGGCTATTTTAACAGACATTCAGACATATGTGGATGAGATGACAGCAAGCTTTATTACAGGTAAGGCAAGCTTCGACAAATGGGATGACTATAAGAAAACAATTGAGAAGATGGGCTTAGAGAAATATATGGAAGTAGCTCAAGCGGCATATGACCGTACTAAATAAATAAACTGTAACTTCATACAGTCGGTATCACCTCATTGAATGATAAAAGAACACAAACTAAAGCTCTCGCTTCCTGAGAAATCGCTTGTTCCGTTTTGGATTACTCATTCTTTTGATGCGGATGCCATACTGCTAGTTAAAGCGGGATAAGAATGAGACATGCGCGGTGAATTTAGTCGCGCATGGATTTCTATTGTAGGGAGGCAAAGTAAATGAAATTTGAAGGATGGAAAGGGAAATTATACTGGACAGTTGAGTTAATAACATTGTTAGCAGTGTTACAGCTAATGTGGATTGGCTTAACCTTACTTGGGCTCGTTCTATTCGGAATTACTCCCGCAACTGTTGCGATGTTTACAACTTTACGTAAAAGATTGCAGGGGGAGGACGATTTAAAACTACTTGTCAAAACATATTGGAAAACATATAAATTAGAGCTTATTTCATCGAATAAAATAGGAATTATTATTTTAGGGATTGGCTACTTTTTAACAATCAATTTCCAAATAATTTCATTGTTTCATGGTATGACAGGCTTATTGTTGCTTACCTTTTTTATGACGATTAGTATTCTATTTTGCATTATGGTATTGAATATTTTTCAAATTTACGCTCATTATGAGCTACCATCCATTCGTTACTTTGCTGTTTCGATATTATTTAGCGTAGCATATCCACTACAAATGATTGGCTCTATTGTAGGGCTTGCCGTATTATATCTCATTTTTAGTTGGATTCCAGGATTATTGCCGTTTTTCGGCGTTAGTTTAACAGCTTTATTTTTATCTTGGATGTCATCGCATATTTTCAAAAAGAAAACGGAAGCTGAAGCACAAATAAAAGCAGAACATTATCCCAATGAAGGGGTGACTTCATGAATAAGATATGGATCATTCATGCCAATATTGTGATGGAAGATGGCATTGTAGCGAATGGTTTTTTACAAATGGCAGACGGGAAAATTACAGTAATTGGTCAAATGGATAATTGCCCTCTATTGACATCGGCTGACAATATTATTAATTGTCAGCAACAAGGCTATATTATCCCCGGGATGATTGATATACATGTACATGGTGCTATAGGGCACGACTTTATGGATGGCGCCCCTGTTAATTATGCGAAAATCGCAAAATACTTAGCAAGCGAAGGTGTAACAGCCTTTTTTGCAACAACGACGACAAGCCCTATGTCAGAAATTGAAGTTGCAATTGAAGCACTTGCGTTTTATAACAAAGAACAGCCTACTGCGGTAGCTGAAATGTTAGGAATTCACCTAGAAGGTCCATTTATCAATCGCTCGAAAAAGGGAGCGCAGCCAGAGGAATCAATCTTAAAACCAAATGCCAAGCAATTTAATGATTTATACGACAAGTCAAATCAATTAATTCGCCTGGTCACATTTGCACCAGAGGAAGATGTGGATTTTGAATTACTTCAGGCATTGAAAAGTAAAGATGTGATTGCGTCTATTGGTCACTCTGATGCTGACTACGATACGACTATTCGTGCCATAAGAGCAGGTGTTACGCATGCAACCCATCTATTTAATGGAATGAGAGGTATTCATCATCGCGATCCAGGTGTTGTGGGGGCAGTGCTATTAGAAGATGATGTTTATGTTGAACTGATTCCAGATAATATACATTTTCATAAAGATTTGCTGTCGATGATTCGCAAAATGAAAGGTTTGAATCGCATGCTTGTCATTACTGACGGTATGCGTGCAAAGGGAATGCCAGACGGTATTTATACATTAGGTGGCGAAGAAGTAGAAGTGTTTGATAATCGCTGTGTTCAACGTAAAACAGGCTCCTTAGCAGGAAGTGTGTTGAATATGAATACAGCAAGGAAAAACATAGAAGAGTGGCTGTCACTTTCACTAATCGAACAAGTTCGTCTTATTTCTCTAAATCAAGCAATCCATTTAGGAGTTTCCCACCGTAAAGGCTCTCTCGCTGTAGGGAAAGATGCAGATGTTGTTTGGCTTAATGCTGAGGGGGAAATAGAGAAAACCTTTTGCTTAGGGAATCTTGCCTTTGAAAAGAATTGATATATCGATAGGCATCTTTTTCATTAGATGATATATTGATAACAAAACCTAGGAGAAGGATGAGTAGAAGATGAAACCGTTAGATCAAGCTAGTGTAATCCCGCTATATCATCAATTGAAACAAAGATTATCTGCTAAGATTCAATCGGGTGAATGGAAGCCAGAGGATAAAATTGATTCTGAAAATCAATTGATGGAGATGTTTCGCGTCAGTCGAAATACTGCAAAGAAAGCAATCGAAGAATTAGTACAAGAAGGAAAACTATACCGTATTCAAGGGAAAGGCACTTTTGTTGCGAAGCCAAGGTTTGAACAATCGCTTGGTGGTTTTTATAGTTTTAGTCGTGTGCTTCAAGAAAAAGGTCTAAACCCAAGAGATGAGGTGCTTGAAATTCAGGAAGTATTCCCTTCAACAAAGGTTAGACAAAGTCTTGAATTAAGTGAAGATGAACAAGTCATTGAAATGAAGCGCTTACGTTTTGCGGATAATGAACCAATTGTTTTAGAATCATCATTTTTACCTAAAAGTATCATCAAGGATAGTGAAATATTATATGAGGTTAGTTCTTCTTCCTTGTATAGCCTATTAGCACAACGTTTTGACATTATCGTTGTGAGGGCAAAAGAAGCTTTCGAGCCTGTTCTCATTAGTAGAGATGAGGCGCATCTGTTGAAAACGGAGGCAGGAAAACCCGCTTTATTACTAGAACGTACTGCATTTGATACTTCTGGGAAGCCAGTCGAGTTTTGCATTTCAATAGTAAGAGGCGATCGCTGCCGGTTTTACACAGAGTTAAACTAAACTCATAGTTACTCTATGAGTTTCATAGTGTTAAAGAACAAAATGGCCAAGGAATATTTGTGAATGCTGGCATTTTAAATGTGTATGATTTCTGTTTCTCTGACTACTCGCACAGGGGCGAGCGCTTTCTCCGCTTACGTTGCTTCTGACACTTCGTTTTCGCACAGAAGAAACATTTGTCTTAGATGGCTACGTAAGTATTATGCTTTTACATAGACGTGAAGAGTGCTGTTTATCGTTATAAAAAGTGGTATCGTGCCCTGTGATAACGCCTGTTTGCCCAACATCCTTTTGGCCTAAATCGCTAATCGGGCGCCTCTGGAAAGTGCTCGGTCGGAACGGAAATCAATCCATTTGTTTTGTCGGTGAGTTCATACTTTATAGGCATCTTAAACTCATTGACATAGTTGATTTTTAATAATGCCACATAAGTTATCTGAATTTTTGTGCTATAAATTATACCAACAACCCATTGAGGGAGGAACTTGATTATGCCATTAGTAACGACAAATGAAATGTTAGAAGACGCTTATAGAAATAATTATGCAATTGGTGCTTTCGGGGCGCATAATTTGGAAATTATTAAAGCGGTTATTGCAGGAGCAGAGAAAGTAGGTGCACCTGTAATTTTACAAACGACTTCAAGTACTTACAAATATATAGAAATGCATTATATGATTGCGCTTGCCAAAACTGCTGCTGAACAAGCAAAAGTACCAGTAGCCCTACATTTGGATCACGGTGAGTCATATAAAGTTGTAATGGAATGTTTGCGAGCAGGCTATACGTCGGTGATGATTGATGGTTCTTCATTACCTTTTGAGGAAAATATTAATCTTGTGAAAAGAGTTGTAGATGCTGCAAGTGCGATTAATGTACCTGTCGAAGCAGAGCTTGGAACAATTGGTGGTGTAGAAGATGATATAACAGTTGAAGAGAAAAATGCCTTTTTCACTGATCCTAAACTAGCTGAACGCTTTGTGAATGAAACAGGTATCCATTCGTTCGCGCCAGCTTTTGGCACAGCACACGGTAAGTATAAGCAAGAACCACAGCTACAATTCGAACTACTGAAGGAAATTCATCGTGCTACAAATGTGCCGTTAGTAATGCACGGTGCATCAGGTGTACCAGAAGAAAGCGTACGTAAATCTTTAAACTGCGGTATTGCGAAAGTGAATTTTTCAACAGAGCTAAAAGATTTATTTGCCGAGCAATTAAGAGCCTTCTTTATAGAAAATCCGACTGAAAATGATCCAAGAAAGTATTTCCTTCCTGCACGAGAGGCATTAATTGAGTTAGTAGAACAAAAGATTGTGATGCTACAAAAATGATTACGACGATAACTTTAAATGCAGCCATTGATCAAGTATATGAAATGAATTCTTTAATGCTTGGTGAGACAAATCGTGTATTGCAGAAGCTGCAGCAAGGTGGAGGGAAAGGCATTAATGTTGCTCGTGTCATTCAAACGCTGGGTGGCGAAGTGTTCACTGGTGGATTCGTTGGTGGACCAAATGGGGAAAAAATAAAGGCACTTTTAAATGAAGAGAAAATGCGAACAGGGTTTATTCAAATAGAGGGCGAAAGTCGAATTTGTCTAACCGTTTCAAATAAGCAAACGAAGGAAATAACCGAGCTTTTAGAAGACGGGCCAACGATTCACCAGCATGAATGGCAAGAAATGCTGAATTGGATTGAAACCCAAACAGAGCGTTCTGAATATTTCGTCCTCTCAGGAAGCCTGCCTAAGGGTGTACCGATGGCTGCATATGCAATGATTATTCGATTATTAAAACAAAAAGGTGTTCGGGTTGCACTTGATACGAGCGGAGAAGCTTTGAAGCAAGGCGTTGAAGCAATACCTTTTATCATTAAACCTAATGAGGATGAAATTGTTCAATTGATCGGGAAGCAGGCAGTAGCGCAAGATGACTTAATTCAGGCTGGTGAAAAAATACAGGAATTAGGAATTGAGCATGTATGTTTTTCGTTGGGCGAAAAAGGCGCTTTATTTGTTAATCGTTCAGGGGTTTACCAAGTAAATGCACCGAAAATTAATGTTGTAAATACAGTTGGTAGCGGTGATGCCTTTTTAGGAGGACTTGTCTATAAACTTTCAAAAGGTGCGGACTGTACAGATGCATATAAATGGGCTGTTGCATGTGGCTCTGCAAATGCGGCCGAAAAAGAAATTGCGAAAGTACAAAAGGAAACTGTTCAAAGTCTCATAAAAGAGCTACAAATAACTAAAATTAAAGATAGATAGGGGTTTTATTTATGCACACATATAATGAGATTATGAAACAAGCTCAACAATTAGATAAAACAAAAGAGATTGTTCAGTCGCTTACATTCAATGAAGATGCTGTAGACATAGTTCTTTTCACAGGATGTGGGACATCATTTTATTTAGCAATTGCAGCGGCACGTTATTACCAATCGGCTACAGGAGAAGTAGCAGTAGCAGTCCCAGCATCTGAGTTATTTTTACACACGGATACCCATATTCTATCAAACAAAAAATATAATATTATCGGTATTTCACGCTCAGGAACAACTTCTGAAATTATTATGGCATTGGAGCATTTGAACGGATTAGAGAATATACGTACAATGGCAGTTACGTGTAATGGTGATACACCAATGGCTGAAGTAGC
Organism: Lysinibacillus sp. NPDC058147; assembly: GCF_042884205.1. Taxonomy (NCBI): domain Bacteria; kingdom Bacillati; phylum Bacillota; class Bacilli; order Caryophanales; family Bacillaceae; genus Lysinibacillus; species Lysinibacillus sp. NPDC058147. Next base: position 243,237 of record NZ_JBHVUJ010000006.1, on the reverse strand, counting down.
AAATGAAGTGATTGCCTTAAACGATATTTCAGAAAAAAGTGTTGTAATGACGCAATCATTTTCTAATATGTTATATGCACTTCAGCTATACGCGGCAAAGTTTAGTCAACGTGTTGAATTGATGAACCAATTAGAAAAAATCCCTGCACTTGTTAAAACAGCATTAGGCAATGGGGAGCAGTTAAAGCAAGTGACAGAGGATTTAACGAAAAAGCGTTTTATCTTCTTAGGGTCAGGTGCTTATAACGGATTAGCTAAAGAAGCGACATTAAAGCTAAAGGAAATGACACAAACAGAATGTGAAAGCTATTCGAATTTAGAATTCCGCCACGGTCCAATTTCTATTGTAGATGAAGCGACTGTCGTTATTTTATTTACACAAAAAGAAACAATGGACTTTGATCAGGCGTTAATAAAGGATATTCAAAAACTTGGTGGTTTTGTTGGTGTAATTGGTATAGCTTCAGCAGACTTGGAAGCAGATTTAATCATTCGACTTTCAGAAGAAATAGATGACTTGAATCGCCTTGTTGAGGTAGTTCCATACTTTCAACTGTTAGCGTATCAACGTGCGATATTCAAAGGTTATGATCCAGATAAACCACGTAATTTAACGCAAGTCGTAAGCCTTTAAAAAATGAAACACTTCACTCAGTGAATAATAAAGAGATAAAAGAACATCCTGTTGTCCCGAATCAATCGGACACTACTGGTAGTTAATGCGGGATAAGAAAATTGGCGGTGAAAAAATGAGTTACATTTTAGCAGCAGACGTAGGTGGAACAAAATTAGCAGCGGCTTTGTTCGATATAAATCAGCAATTATTGAGCACGAAAGAAGTGGCTAGTGATAAAACAAATCGAGAAGCTTTATTTGCCTGTTTGATTGATAGCTTTGCGCAGCTATGTGCAGAAAAGGAAATTACTTTTAATGAAATTTCAAAGGTATGTATTGGTGTGCCTGGTATCGTTGATATTGAAAAAGGTATCGCGGTTTATCAAAATAATATACCTTGGGAGAAATTCCCTGTTTGTACGCGTTTAACTGAAGTATTCCCGCATGCTCATATTAAAATGGACAACGATGTTTATATAGCAACATGGGGAGAATATCGAGCTAGAGAATTCTCCAAAGAAACGATGGTATATGTTACATTAAGCACCGGTATTTCTTGCTGTACGGTTGTCAATGGTGAATTTATAAGGGGGACAGGATTAGCTGGTGAAATTGGCTTTAGTATTGTCGATAAAGACGGAACTACACTAGAAGAAAGTGTAGCTGGCCCAGCAATCGAAAAATTAGGGAGAAAGCTACTCGGTGATTCTGAAATATCATTGAAGGATATTATGGAACTTTATTATAATGGGGATTCTGTCGTCAATAAGATTTTGGAGCCATTAGTCCAATCCGTAGAGAAACAGTTGCAGCAAATCATTTTGCTGCTTGATCCACATTGTATCGTTTTAGGAGGAGGCTTTTTTAATCATCATCCTAAAATCATTGACTATATTAAAGAAGCGATTAAGCAGAGCTTTGTAGGGACACCTTTTGCAGGGAAGGAACAAATCATTGAAAGCAGTATTCATAAAGGTGAAGCGGGTCTTTACGGAGCAGCGATAAAATAACAATATGCAGTAAACAAATGAACGTTTGTTTGCTGCATTTTTCTATTAATAATTTTAAAGGATACGAAGGTGTAATTTACGCAGGTTTCCACAGGACGGGAAGCGGATTAATCAATTAAGCCTCGGTATAATTGCGTCCGGAATCGGCTTTGTGCATAGGCCTGCAGATGTTTTTTGCGCGAAAGCGAAGCGTCAGCAGCAGATGTTTTTTGTGCGAAAGCGAAGCGTCGGCAGCAACATGAGGGCCGTCACGATGCAGGTCAGTTAGCCGTTATCGTATGGATGCGATAACGGCTATGATATCTGCCTGATGCTTTAACCTTAACGAATGCGCTTCTCTGTTTCTAGGTCGAAGAAATGAACGCGTGACATGTCAAATAGTAGATGTGCGACCTGACCTTGTGTAATTTTTGTATCGGAGTTCACCCGTGCAATATAAGGCTGACCATTTAACTGCGCATGTAACATCAGCTCAGCACCTGTTAATTCTGATACTTCAATATTGGCGTCAACTGCTGTGAAGAACGGTTCAGGATTTACAGAAGATTTTTCATAAATATGCTCTGGTCGAATGCCAAGAAGCAGTTCTTTTTGTAAATAACCTCGTTCTTTTAATAATTTACTTTTTTCTGCTGGAATAGTTAGCGTAATATCATCAATTTGAATCCCGTTTTCTTGGAATACTCCTTTAAAGAAGTTCATTGATGGTGAGCCGATAAAGCCGCCAACAAATTTGTTCTCTGGTGTTCCATATACTTCTTCAGGTGTCCCGATTTGTTGAACTATACCATCCTTCATTACGACGAGACGAGTGGCCATTGTCATCGCTTCTGTCTGATCGTGTGTTACATAAATAGTAGTCGTTTTTAATCGTTGGTGAAGCTTTGTAATTTCAGCACGCATTTGTACGCGAAGCTTTGCATCTAAATTGGACAGAGGCTCGTCCATTAAGAAAATATTTGCATCGCGGACGATTGCTCGACCAAGTGCTACTCGTTGACGCTGCCCACCTGATAAAGCTTTCGGTTTGCGATCCAAATACTTTTCTAAATCGAGAATTGCAGCCGCATTGTGGACACGCTCTTTTATTTCCTGCTTAGAAAACTTGCGAAGCTTTAAGCCAAATGCCATATTATCGTATACTGTCATATGTGGATATAGTGCGTAGTTTTGGAAAACCATCGCGATATCTCGATCCTTAGAAGGTACATTGTTCATTTTCTTGCCATCTATTAAAAAATCACCAGACGAAATTTCCTCTAAGCCGGCAATCATTCGTAATGTTGTCGATTTCCCACAACCGGAAGGCCCAACAAGTGCAATAAACTCCCGATCTTGAATCGCTAAATTAAAGTCAGATACAGCTGTTACACCGCCATCATATGTTTTAATAATATTTTTAAGTATGATTTTTTCCATGTTTATAAGCCCCTTTGTTCGTTTTTTTTAGTGTATAAAAGTACAGGGGGAAACTAAATATTTAAATTGCATAATTTTCAGTCATTATTTTTGTGCATTTTGTAATTTTGATCGAAGAAAGCTAGCGATATAGACGAGTATAGCGCCGTCTAGATTTTTAGTAGAAATATTTGTTGTTTCTTGAAATTTTGCTAAACGGTAATTAAGCGTATTACGATGTATATGTAGTTTCTTTGATGTCAAAGAAATATTTAAACCATATTCGTAAAATGTCTTGGCTGTATCAAGCAACTCCATATCAGACTGCAAAGGTATTAAAACTTGTTCTTCTATAAATTTCAATATGGAAGCAGGCATTTGTTGCGTTAATAAAATAGGGAATATCGTTTCAAATGAATAAAATTGTTCAGCATTTTTATAATGTAAGCATTCCTCAAACCATTGAGCTTCTCGTTGGAACTTACTTGAGAATTGCTTATTTATTTCATAAGCTTCGCCTTGATACAAGTGGATTTGAACGAAAAAATCTGTTTCAATTGTGCGAATAAGTGCAATAAAATCTTCCTTTTTATTAATCGAACTATCCATAGCCTCAATTAATAGAAAGCGATTTGTGGCAACCTGAAGTACTACCGTATCTTGCTGGAAAAAATTCAAAGTAGCTTCTTTTAATTCTTCAGCAGGAGGATTATCATTTAAAAAGAATAGCTGAATAACGCGAGCTTTGCTATATGGTAGCTTTGATGGAATGTCACCGTTCAAATATAAAAATTCATACCAAATTTCTGATGGTTGAGATACTGCTGAAGAAATCTCAGTATAAAAAACAGTGAGCCATTGGTAGTCACGCTGTGAAACTTCTTGCTTTGAAACAGAAAACCATTCATTTACTTGTTGATGGTAGAAATAATAAAAGTCATACATTAACTCAGTTGGCTTTGTTCGATAATGACGGTAAGTAGAAAACAATGCTTTGAGATTTAAGTTCAATAGATAACTCCCTCCTTTGATTTTCTGTAATCAAATATGACCTGCTTCCTGATAAGCAGACAGTAGAAATAATAAAAATATTTTAAGCGGTTTTAGCCCTGTATTCCAATGAGCTTAAGCCGTTTAGTCCTTCTTGGGAATGTTCTTATTTTTGTTGTTGATGTACGATACAGCCATTTACAATAAGCTGCACGAGATATACTAGCTATTTCAGTGTAACATTTTGTATTTCAATGAACATTAGGAAGTGTCAAAACTAATAGAAGGAGAGAAAGTTATCTATATTAGGAAGAAAGGTTGATAACATAATTGGATGATTATCCCATATAATAAAAAGATAGAATATTAAGTTTTTAAACAGATTCAAAATGGGGGCGTAAAATGCTAATCAAATCGAATGAACAATTGCTTGGAGTATTAGATAATTTATTACGTGAACCACAGGGATTTTGGGATGGATTTTATAATCAAACTTTTAAAAAGGTACCTTTTTTTGTTAATAAACCTGATGAAAATCTAGTAAGCTATTTTGAAAAAAAGGTGATTCAGCCAAATAGAGCTTTAGAGTTAGGTTGTGGCGCAGGACGAAATGCCATTTACTTAGCAAAACAAGGCTGTTCGGTTGTTGGTGTCGACTTATCGGATAAAGCATTGCAATGTGCGCAAAAAAGAGTTGATGAAGCAGACGTAAATGTAGATTTCATTTGTGCTAATATTTTTGAACTGAATCTACAAGAAGGGAGCTTTGATTTTATTTATGATTCAGGTTGTTTTCATCATATAGCACCTCATCGTCGTGTGACGTATATTGAATTGATCCATAAATTATTAAAGCCTAATGGTTACTTCGCTATATGCTCATTTGAGGAACATGGTCCATATGGTGGTTCAGCCATCTCAGATGAAGAAGTATATATAAAACGTAGCTTAGAAGGCGGATTAGGATATACCAAAAATCAACTAAAAGAAATATTTCGATCATTAGAAGAAATTGAAATACGGAAAATGATAGCCAAATCTGATGAAGATCAATATTTCGGTTTAGAAGGATTTTTAGTAGGTTTATTTAAAAAGAATCAATGTGGCTAGGTCCTTTCAATTATTCCCGGGAATATATACGCTTAAAAAAAGAGCTGATAGTAAAGGACTTTAAAATGTATTTTTATCCTCAATTATAATTAGCCTATAATAGGTGCAATTCTTCATTTTGAAGGGTTGCATTTTTTGTGAGCCAAACCATACCACTAGGGAGGGAAAATCCCTATACTGTGGACCTTTTGAGTCAGATACAGTTATGTAAAAATAAAACAAGGGGGTAAAGGAAGTGTTTAATGATTTTAAGCTTATCGATGATCGTCCGGTTTATATTCAATTAAAAGACTATTTAAAAGAAATGATTATGAAGGGGCACTTGCTGGAGCATCAGAAGCTTCCTTCTACCCGTGAACTTAGTAAATTATTATCGATCAGTAGAAATACAGTACTGAATGCATATGCAGATTTAGAGCAAGAGGGCATTATTTATGCAGTGAAAGGAAAAGGGAATTTTATAGGGAAAGTCGAAACGTTGAAAGCTTCATCTATCGAATTTAATTGGAAGGAGAGGCTTAATAACGTTACCTTGTTAGCTGATGAATTCGATTTAATGAAGCAAGATATTCATTGGGAAAAAGGCATGATTTCCTTCAATAGTGTTGCCCCCGAAGAAAAGCTTTTTGATGTTGAAAATTTTAAAAGAGCTTTTCTGACCCGGATGTCGCTTGAAGGAGATATCGTTTTGAATTATGGATACGCAAAGGGCTATAAACCTTTAATCGAGTACCTTCTTCACTATATGGAAATGAAGGGTGTAGATATCTCCAATAAGGATATTTTGATTACGAATGGCTTTACTGAGGGACTGGATATTTTATTATCTTCCTTAGCAAAAAAATCTGGACGTGTTATTTGCGAAAATCCTACTCATCATGCAGCATTAAAGCTTTTTCGCCTACATGGATTTGATATTCACGGAATTGATATGAAAGATGATGGTATCGATATTGAACAAGTTGAGAAAAGCTTATCGGAAAAGGAGTTTGATTTTGCCTACTTAATCCCGTCCTATCATAATCCGACAGGTATTGTTACATCCTCTGAAAAAAGAGCTGAAATTATAAGGCTTTTTTCACAATATCAAATTCCGATTGTGGAAGATGGCTTTAATGAGGAATTACGTTATTCAGGCTCACATATAGCACCGCTAATGACTTTTATCGGTGAAGGTAACAATGTTATATATATTAGTAGCTTTTCTAAAATTCTTTTTCCAGGCTTACGTGTTGGGTGGATATTAGCTGATAAGGAGCTCATCCACTGTCTGGAAAGTATGAAAAGAGCACGTACTATTCATACATCGACATTAGATCAGGCTGTGCTTTATCAATATTTACAGGATGGTTATTTTGAAAAATATTTAAAAAAGGCCAAGTTCGTATATAAGAAAAAATATGAACTAGCCCGTCAAGCTTGCAATCAATACATTCCTTTTAAAAGAATGACAGGGGATGGTGGACTTCATCTCTTTATTGAGCTAGAAGAAGCAATAGATGCCCGTACACTATTGAAGAAGTGCTATCAAAGGGGAGTTGTTTTTTATCCTGGTGATGTTTTTTACAGCAATGGCGAAGGCAGTAACACATTTCGCTTAGGATTTTCTCGGCTAAAAGAAGAGGATATTGTGCGTGGAATTAAGATTATTGGTGACACCTTGAAAAATGAAATGGGGAGTTGAACATATGAAAATTGGCGTTATTATGGGGGGCGTCTCCTCTGAAAAGCAAGTCTCTATCATGACAGGGGAAGAGATGATCGCTCATTTAGATAAGAGTAAATACGAAGTGGTAGCTATTAAACTCAATGAAGATAACACTTCAGAGCTTATGGAAAAGGTGAGAGATATTGATATTGCTTTATTAGCACTACATGGCAAGTTTGGAGAGGATGGAACGATTCAAGGTGTACTAGAGACTATGGGCATTCCATATACAGGTAGTGGTATACTTTCAAGCAGTATTTGTATGGATAAAAATATTTCGAAAAAAATTCTACGTTATGAAGGCATTGAAACACCAGATTGGCTCTATCTTTCGAATATCAACGAGCTAAAGTTCGATGAATTAGACAAAATGGGGTATCCGTTAGTAGTTAAACCTAATTCGGGTGGCTCCAGTGTAGGGGTAAAAATAGTTTATGATAAAAATTCTTTACTCACTTCGGTTGAGGAAGTATTCAAATGGGATCCTGAAATCATTATTGAAAAATATATAGAAGGTGAAGAAATAACATGCTCCATTTTGAACGGGGAGCTATTACCGATTATTTCAATTCGCCATACAGCACAGTTCTTTGACTATAAAGCAAAATATGAGGATGCCGCTACGATAGAGGAAGTTGTAGAACTTCCACCTGCCATACATGAACGTGTTGCTGAAGCCGCAAAAGCCTGCTATAGCGCATTAAAATGTAGTGTTTATGCCAGAATCGATATGATGCTCAAGGATGGAATCCCATATGTCATGGAGGTTAACACATTGCCAGGGATGACAAAAAACAGCTTACTCCCAAAAAGCGCATCCTCGGCAGGAATTACTTATACTCAACTTTTAAATAAGATTATTGAGATTTCCTTACAGGTTGAATAATAAAGGCTTCATCGCTGAAATTTTAGTGCATTTGTAAAACGTATACTATGTATACAAGTTGATTGGAGTGGAGACTGGGCGACTCCTTGGGGAACAGCGTCACAGAAAGACCCTGCAGCGACAGCAACAACAACAACAAAGTGCCTGTCGGAACGGAAATCAACCACACATTATGGTGTTAATCCAAAGTGGATAAGTAGGAGTCTAAAAATAGTAGTTCAATGAAAAAAAACACCTTTATGTGATAAGGGATTAACCCCATTTTCAACAAAAGGTGTTTTCTCAGTTTAGATAAGCCTTTTTAAGCCTTAGACAATTCAATAAATCCATGTCCAAAAACATCTCGTACATCATGAATAGCAATAAAAGCATCCGGATCTATTTCTTTGACGATTTTCTTTAGTTTTACAACTTCCTGTTTACTAATGACGATATACAGAATTTCTTTTTGTTCTTTCGTATAATAGCCATGGCCAGATAGAACCGTCACTCCTCGATTCATAAAACCATTTACATGACTGGCAATCTCTTCTGGCTTTCTCGAAATAATCGTAACTGCCTTTTTCGGGTTTACACCTTCAATAACAAACTCCATCACCTTTGTTCCAACATAAAGCATAATGACAGTAAGCATTAATGCTTCTGCTCCGATAATAAAGTAAGATGAAAAAGCAACAATTAAATCAAAGAACAATAAACCGTAACTAATACTCCAGCCTAAATATTTGTTCGTCATTCTAGCTAAGATTGTTGAACCTGCTGTTGTTCCACCGACTCTTATAATTAAGCCTATACCAACTCCAGCAAACACCCCGCCAAAAATAGCATTCACAATAATTTCATTTGAAGAAATCGACCACGATTCAGTTAAATGTAAAAACAGTGAATGGAGGGATACTGCGATAATCGTATAAATAGTTGTTTGCCTACTTAAAAACTTATAGCCAACTACTAATAAAGCTGCGTTTAGCGCAAAGCTCACGATACTTGGCGACCATCCAAACAAATAATAGGCGATGATTGTTAAACCTGTTACGCCGCCTTCACCTAAATCATTAGGTATAACAAATAAGTTTACTGCCAGTGCAAAAAGCAGCGCCCCAATTGTAATCATTAAAAAATCCATAATGAACTTCTTCATATTAAACACCACCAAAACAAATTGAGTTTTTCCTAAATACATACTATATCAAGTTCTAAACATTTTATATACTTTTTGGAATGTTCGTTTAAGATAAATCTATACTTGTTAGTATGTCCTTTATTAGAGAAAAGTCGAATTGAAAAAATAATTCATAAAGCTGCTATTAAATAGATATGTGGAATCATGCTGAAATCAGCTTATAATATATACTATATCCGAAACTTAAAGTTAATAAAAAAGTAATATTTAAATAGGGGTGTGAAATAATTGGGGGAAGGAATATATATAAAGAACAAACAATAAGGGGTGTTAGAAGTAGTTATGGATCAATCGTTAGCAATTCGTAATATTAAAATGAGTTTGAGAATATTAAATGTATTATTAATATCTACTATAGTAATTATTTCTTCGTTTATCTTTTTACTTTTTGGTTTATTCGTTGTAGCTTTAACAGTCTCTGGTGAGAAGATTAGTAAATTAGTTTTAGGTTCTAATATTGACATTTCTTTTAAATTTAATGGAATAACTGTTTTTTTAAATAAAGATATAATGAATAATTTTGTTTATGATAAAGGTGAAACAATCGTATTAATTTTACTCTTGATGATCTTCGCTGTGATTTTTATGTCAATTTTCATTTTACTATGGAAATTTGTTAAATCAGTGATTGTTGGGGATGTATTTACTCTTAGAAATAGTAAAAGAATAGAGTTAGTGGGGTATAGTTTATTAATTTTAAGTTTTTTAAGTAATACGGTTCAAGCATACTTAATTTCAACAGTATTACATATGTTTTTAAACAATAATGAATTAGACAATATTGAATGGATTCAATCCGTTTCTTTTAGATTTTTTGATATAAATTGGAGCATACTGTTATGTAGTTTTATTGTTTGGACAATTGGTAGGATATTTAGATATGGCTCTTTTTTACAGGAAGAGTATGATGCAACAGTATAGGAAGTGAAAAAATTGGCGATTATCGTAAGATTGGATCGTGTATTAGCTGATAGAAAAATGCAATTAAGTGAGCTTGCCGAAGCGGTAGATATATCGATTGTCAATTTATCGAATTTAAAAACGGGAAAGGTAAAGGCAATACGTTTTTCCACGTTAAATGCAATTTGTAAAGTATTGCATTGCCAACCTGGGGATATTTTAGAGTATGCTGAGGATGAGGATACCTTTGAGTAAAAAAATTATATTGTTTTTTCTTAAATGACTTCAGTATTTTACTGAGGTTTTTTAGATTTTGTAAGTTGTAGTATAGGATGAAAATGTGTATACGTACAATTCTTGAACAAGTTGCATAGGATAACCTTATAATGTGTGAGGGGATTGAGAAAATGTACTACATTCCTTATTACGGAAACATGCCTATGTATAACTATGGAGATCAGCTAGTTTATTGGACACCTCCTTATCAGACGGGGTATGCAAACAGAGCTGCACCTTCTCGTTTTTCCAATGGTGAAAGTATTGTATTAAAAGATTATGGAGCTCAGCCACTTGTCATCAATCTTGAAAGTGCAGCAAAGCAAAATGATACTTATCGTACGGCACTGTGGACGGGGAAAAATTTGCAGATTACGTTAATGAGTATTAATGTTGGTGAGGATATCGGTTTGGAAATACACCCAAATGTTGATCAATTTATATATATTGAACAGGGTGAGGGATTTGCTCAAATGGGCCATAGTAAAAACAATTTAAACTATGAAAGAAAGGTCTACGAAAATTATGCCGTAGTAGTGCCTGCTGGAACATGGCATAACGTCACAAATACAGGGAGTAAACCACTAAAGCTTTATTCGATATACGCTCCTCCAAACCACCCATTCGGTACAGTACATGTCACTAAAGCAGATGCTGTGGCCTCTGAAGCAGGCTACGGTCAAGGCAATGAATGATCAATTTTAGATTTGAAGCTTTTTCTTTGATAATACAAGCATAACTACAAAAGACAACTCCTACTTAGAGAAGTTGTCTTTTTTGTCGTCGTTTACATGCAATATATATAGATAATAAGCCATTCAATGTTAAAAAAGTAACCAGTGTTATGGCCAAAAATGCAATATCGGGAGCAAAATATCTAATAGTGTGCCAAGGTGTTCCTGTATTATAGCTTAATAATGGAATGGAGATAATGGCCAATACTAAAAGAATAAAACCGAATATACCCAACACGCCTCTTTTGTTCCCATTTTTAGCTTTAACTTTTATTAGAAGATAAATAAACATCACAAAAAGTAAACATAATATAGCGATTGTTATGACTTGAGATGTAGGTTTATATTTAGGCGCATTAACGGGCTCTTTTCCATTTAAAATGTTGATAATCCCTTCTTTCAAGTAAAGAAGTGACTTTTCCTCTAATATATGACTTTTATTAGTGAGAATTACCCCGCCCCAATCGGTTTCTGGTAGATAAAATACTTCTGAGCGTGCGTCAGGATTTGAACCAGAATGCCATATCATTTCTTCTTTAGATTCTGGATATGAGATTCGTACACCAAGGCCGTAATATCGATATTGACTAGTTTGAACAAACGGCGATATATAAAGGTTCAACGCATTTTTACTTAAAAAATTGTTATGTTCATGGTGACTAAGAAGTTTAATGTACTGCACCAAATCTGATGCGCTTGCAGTTATATATCCATATGGTGTCCCACCATTATCATAATTGACTGAGCTTTTGACAGGGTGACCAAGCCATGATTGATAACCAGATAAGTATCCTTTTTCATAGGCCATGCTACTATTAGCGGCTGCATTTTTCATCCCTAATGGAGAAAAAACTTGTTCCTCCATATATTCAGAAAATGGTTGTTTGGTAACCTCTTCGATAAGAGCTCCAAGAATAGAGAAGTTAGCATTACTATATTGATGTTTTTCTCCAGGAGCAGCAGTCAGCTTCACGTTCGATAAACTTTCTACATTTTCCTTTATAGCACTCAAATCATTAGATTCCTTGTCCGATATAGCTAAGCCAGAATAAGTGCTTATCCCACTTGTTTGCGTAAGTAAATGTTTAATCGTTATTTGAGAAGCGGCTTGTTTGTCTTTTAGGGTAAACCATGGCATATACTTTTGAACTGGATCATCTAATTGAATAATGCCTGCATCAACAAGTCTCATGATGGCTAAGCCCGTTAGTGATTTACTAATAGAGCCGACTACAAATGGAGTTTCAGCAGTTACCTTTTCTCCGGACTCTCCCGTTACGCCCCACGATTTAGAATAAAAGATATCATTTTTATGAACAATAGCAATTGATGCCCCTGGAATTCGCTGCTCTTCTAAAAAGTTTTCAACATACTTATCTATCGTACTCTTAACGTCTTGTTCTGCGGATTCTACGGAGATTTGTGAGACTGGTTGAAATAGATAGAAAGGAATTAATAATAAACAAACTAATATAGTTTTATATATTGGTTTTTTCGTCATTGTTATTTCACCTATTTCCTCCGAAAATTTTTATTGCAAGTATAGATATTAACGAGGAAGTGGAGATACTAATTAAAATTAGCGATAAATTCCACCAAGCAACATCAGAAATCTGATAAACAATATTATAATCGAATGTTGCAATAGTTTTTTGTGGATTAAAGGAATCCGTCAAAAACATTGATAGTATTAGCTGACAAGCAAGATAGGCAATAATAAAAGTACAAAACCCAATAACTAATGATATCCCAGGTCGAGTTTTCCGCATTTGTTTTATTTCTGAATGAAGATCTATACCTTTAATCTCTAAAAAATCTTTAATAAATGTCGCAGTATCTCCCAGATCTTTTATACTATCAATTCCATTATCACGAGATTCTTGAATATGCTCTAAAAGCTGTTGTTTTATATTCTTTCTTTCTTTTGAGCTAATACGATACTGTTTTAACTCCTCTAGAACTTCGGTTAAATATTGTTTTTCTGCTAAATTCAATTCCATACTCATTCAAAAAGTTCTCCTTTCAGACCGCTTTGAAGTAGGGATTTTATATCTTGTTGCAACTCCAACCATTCATTGATTTTTTTTTGAAGATAAACTTCTCCTTTTTCATTGATTTCATAATAAACTCTGACTTTCCCGTTGTCTGTCATTTCACGGTAAGTATCTACCCATTCTTGATCTTTTAACTTAGTCAAGATTGGATAAATGCTTCCTACTCCCTTCAATTTTAAATTGTGTTTTTCTAACTCCTTCATAATTTCATAGCCGTAACTTTTTTTCTTTGACAATATAGACAATACGCACATTTCTAAATGACCTTTTATTAAACTTGTTCTATCCATAGGATAAATTTAACAAAAATATATACTTCTTTCAAGTATATATTTTTGTTGTGAATACTTTCGAGAGGTAATGTTGAAATATTCGAATACATATACTTCATGATGACCTACACATTAAATCCTATAGAAGAAATGTGAAAATTATGCCAATACCTTTTGCACATCCTAACAGCACTTGTTAAAGTAGAGTTAGTAGAATCTAGGGTTCAGTAGGGGGTATATAATATTATTTCTAAGTGAGCATTCCCAGGAAAGCGCCTAATGGAACGGAATTTCAACTCTACGTTTGGTGATGCGTTCATTATTATTCATTGGGGGATAATATAAATGGAATATAAACTATTAGGAAATGAAATTGAAGATTTAGTGGAATTATTAACTCAAAACAAGTGGGTTTATCACACCGACCAAAATTTAAAAGAGGAATCCGTTCGAAAAGTATATGCAGAAGGATACTATCACAATGATCGCGAAACGCATTGGATAATTGATAATGAAGAAAAGGTCGGAATTATTATCATTCATGACATAAGTGATACGATCCCATTATTCGATATCCGTTTAGATACACGTTTAAGAGGAAAGGGATACGGAGTAAAAACCCTCCTTTGGTTACAAGATTACCTGTTTGGAGAAAAAGGCAAGATTCGTATCGAAGGTTATACGAGAGTTGATAATATCGGAATGAGAAAATGTTTTGCGAAAGCTGGTTTTGTAAAAGAGGGCTATTTAAGAAATGCTTGGGAAAACGCAGATGGAACTGTAACAGATAGTATCGTTTATGGAGCAATCAAAGATGATTGGATTTTAGGGAGAACAACGCCTATTAAAATCGATGACATACCATATTAAAACTATAGGTAGAAAAGGACGTTGAGGAATGTATACAGAAAATGATCTGTTAAAAGCTATAAAAAAATCCTGGTCCGTTCAATCTAGCTCAAAACGGGCTTTAGATAATCCTGCAAAAGGGCAATGCGGAGCCACTGCATTAGTTGTAAATGATATTCTCGGAGGCAAAATATATAAAACGTGGCTTGATGAAGGCTGGCATTTTTATAATATTCTCAATGGGGAAAGAAAGGATTTTTCACAAGAACAGTTTTCGTACAACCTCGAATATCAGAATGTTCAATCAAACAGGGAAGAGGCTTTTCAAGATACGAACGATATTCAATATAGCTATCTGAAATCACGGGTTTATGAGAATGCTAGGGAGTTAAAGGCAGAGATGTTGTTATCATAACATTGCTCAACTGTAGTTATCTCTTTTATGGTGTTAATCATGAGACCCTAACATTCATTTTATTAGGAGCGTCGGAACCATCTCGTTATGGTGAGGTTTGTCTTAGATGAAAATAACCTTTGTTTTTTGATACGCATTATTTGATATTTATCCTTTTGTTTACAAGCTGAAGCGGAGATGTTGCTACGATAACATCTTTGCTTTTTTAAAAATATTAAACAAACTTGTTGACGTAAATTAAACTATCATGTTATTATTATCTCGAATTCAAGATAAATAAATTCAAGATAAATGAATTCGAACCTTTTAATCCATATAGAAAAGTTTTACTTTTCATCATAAGGAGGTAATCGTAATGGGTTTTTTAAATAAATTATTTGCTTCAAAAAAAGAGGAGGAAAAAACAATGGCAGAATTAAATATCGGAATTATTATCGGATCAACACGTGAAGGTCGTGTAAGTCCACAAGTAGCACAATGGGTAAAAGAAATCGCAGATCAACGAGGAGATGCTAATTATACAATTATTGATATTGCTGATTATAAATTACCTTTACTAGGTGAACCAGGGCAAGACGCTTCAGGTGCTCAAGCTTGGTCAGAAATCGTTGCAAAACAGGATGGATTTGTATTTATCGTTCAAGAGTACAATCACTCTATTACAGGTGCTCTAAAAAATGCTCTAGATTATTTACGTGAAGAATGGAATAACAAAGCTGCAGGTATTGTTTCTTATGGTTCTGTAGGTGGTGCACGAGCAGCTGAACATTTACGTGGTATTATGGGTGAGCTATTAATTGCAGATGTACGTGTACATCCAGCATTGTCACTATTCACAGACTTTGAAAATGGTACTGACTTTAAACCAAAAGCAGTGCAATCAGATTCAGTGAACCAAATGCTAGACCAATTAATCCCTTGGTCAAAAGCTTTATATACAATTCGTTAATAATGTTCAAAGATTGAGGTAGAACGGTATTGGGTAAAGTAAAGGTGAAAAATACATTTATCATGAAAGGGATTGTTAACATGAAAAAACATACTGCGGGTATTCACCATATCACAGCCATTGTAGGTCATCCACAAGAAAATATTGATTTTTACGCTGGTGTTTTAGGCTTACGTTTAGTTAAACAAACAGTAAACTTCGATGACCCAGGCACATATCATCTTTACTTTGGTAACAAAGGTGGTAAACCGGGTACAATTATTACATTTTTCCCATGGGCAAATGCTTATCAAGGTCGCATTGGTGATGGTCAAGTTGGTGTAACTACTTATGTTGTACCAGAGGGAGCGCTATCTTTTTGGGTTAATCGCCTTGCAAAATTCTCTATACCATTCCAAAAAGTAGAACGCTTTGGTGAACAAGTAATAAAATTTGATGATCCACATGGACTTCATATTGAATTAGTTGCACGTGCAGAAGGGGAACTAAATGATTGGACATTTGGTGAAGTAACTCCTGAGGTTGCGATTAAAGGATTTGGCGGTGCAACACTGTATTCAAGTCATCCTGAAGAAACAGCAAAAGTTTTAACTGAAGTCATGGGGCTTGAGAAAGTAGCAACGGAAGGCGAGTATACTCGTTACAAATCCAGCGCAGATATTGGCAATACAGTAGATTTAAAAGTTGTGCCAGGTATGCGTGGTCAAATGGGCGTCGGAACAGTTCATCATATTGCCTGGAGAGCTCAGGATAATGCGGATCACCTAGAATGGCAAGAGTATGTAATGAATCATGGACAACATGTAACCGAAGTGAAAGATCGTAATTATTTTAATGCGATTTATTTCCGTGAACCTGGTGAGATTTTATTTGAAATTGCGACAGATCCACCTGGATTCGCTCATGATGAAACACCTGAAACAATGGGTAGCCAATTAATGTTACCAGCTCAATACGAACAGCATCGTGAACAATTAGAAAGAACATTAATTCCGATTGAAGTGCGTGTGCTTGATTAAGGAGGATGAGTCGTTTGATATCGATTGATCCTACAAAAAATACTGAGCGTGAAAACTATAAATTATTAATTGGCAGTATTATTCCAAGACCAATTGCTTTTGTTACGACAAAGTCAGAGCAAGGAGTCATCAATGGCGCACCTTTTAGTTTCTTTAATATTGTATCATCGAATCCACCGATGATTTCTCTGGCTATTCAAAGACCACAGGGGCGCTTAAAAGATACCGCTCGACATATTCATCATCAGCAACAATTTGTTGTGCATATTGTAGATGAGGATAATGTTAAACAGGTGAATGAAACGGCAGCTTCATTACCTGTAACTGAAAGTGAAATTGATCGCGCACAATTTAAATTAATCGATAGCCAACTGATATCTGTACCAGGTATTCAAGAGGCGAAAGTTCGAATGGAATGCCGTTTAGTACAATCGATTCCTTTGATGAATGGTGACGAACAGACAGGTGATTTGTTCATTGGTGAGGTTGTACAATTTCATATAGATGAAGTCATTTATAATGAAGGTCGTATTGACCCAAGGAAATTAAAAGCAGTTAGCAGACTAGCTGGCTCAAATTACTCAAAAATTGGAGAAATCTTTGCTTTAGAACGTCCTCAATAAAAAAATGCGAAAATGTTGATATAACAACATTTTCGCATTTTTTACTTTATTCTAAAATTCTTCCTATATTCACTAAATCTTCTTTAGTTAATAGGATATCTGTTGCTTTCACATTGGTAGCCACTTGGTTTTTATGTTTTCCGCCTGGGATAACTGCATCAATACCATCTTGAGCTAATAACCAAGCAAGCGCTAGATTTGGTAATGTCGTTTGTTTTTCCTCTGCAAGTCCTTTTAATCCATCTACTTTTAATAATGTTTGTTCAAATAATTCACCTTGGAATAAAGGATCCGAAATTCGCCAGTCTCCAGTGCTTAATTTAAAGTCTTTTGTATACTTGCCACCAAGTAGACCATATGCAAGTGGACCGTATGGAATAAATGAAATATCATTTTTTACACAATAAGGCAATAAATCTTGCTCTGCTGAACGGTTCAACATATTGTACGGAGATTGTAACACTGAAATATCATTGTGCACATTAGCTTCTATAAGTTGATCTAATGTAACGTTTGAAATGCCTATTGCTCGGATTTTTCCTTCTTCTTTTAAGCGTGATAATTCGCCAATCGACTCTGCAAGAGGGGTCTTGTTGTCTGGGAAGTGTAAATAGTAAAGGTCTACATGATCCATCTGTAGACGATTTAAGCTATTTTCAAGTGCACTTCGTAAATATTGCGGATTATTATTTGTTTTTACTGAACCATCCTCAAACCAATGTCTGCCGCCCTTTGTAGCTAAAACAAAATCTTCCTGGGAGTAATTTTTTAATACTTCGCCAACAATTTCTTCTGAACGCCCTTTTCCATAAATGTCTGCTGTATCAATAAAAGTTATCCCTAAGTCAAGTGCAGCTGAGACTAGCTCCTTCCCATCTTGTTCATTTAAGTTTTCAAATAAGTTATGTCCACCTACGGCATTTGTCCCGAGACCAATTTCGGAAATCTTGATATTAGTTTTTTTTAATGTATGAAATTTCATATTCCTACCTCCTCGTTGTTCTGTAAACAGAATAGAGTAAAAAAAATATTTTACCAACACACATCGTTAGAGTTTCATATATAGAAACAAATGCTTTTTAATTGCAAATAATGACCGAATGAAAAATTCTCTAAGACCTTAACATTATGCTAAAAGATAATGAATCTCCTCCGTTAATTGCTGACTTGCATCTTCTAATTTTTTTACAAATGACCGAATGGCTGTTTTCTTAATTTGATTCGTCGAACCGTGCAAAGCAATTGCCCCGATGACTTCTTCATTCACATAAATCGGAACTGCGATACAAATTTTGCCTAAATTCGTTTCTTCATTATCAACAGCATACCCTTGTGCTTTAATGACCTGTAAATGAGGAATCAATAGACCATAATCATAGAAGGTTTTGGTTGTAAATGTGTTAAGTTCAATACTATTTAATAGTTCACGTTGTTTTATAGGTGACAGATGAGCTAATACTACTTTTCCGAGTGCGCTTGAATGCATAGGTGTCCGAGTATCGATTGTATGATAAGCAGGCTGTTCAAAAGGCTCCCTAATCACATTTTTTATCACCATCTCACAATCTTCCAAAATACCAATGTAAGTAGTTATTTCTTCTTGGCGGGCCAATTTATATGGCGCCGCGAGAGACGTCCATTGGATATCTTTGTGCCAATATAAGTGCTCATCCCTAAAGATATGCGGATTTAATTGATAATACTTATTATATTTAATTACATAATTCATTTTTTCTAGCGTATAAAGCATGCGAAAAACGGATGTCTTATTCATTGATAGTTCTTCCATAATTTCAGTTAATGTAAGAGAATGCTTTTGACGTAATACATCTAAAATCAAAAGACCCTTTTTTAATGTCGATACCTCATAGGAATCCATTTTTCCTCTCCTAACTTCTCAAATAACTTATTATAGCCTATACAAAGACATGAAATACTCATAGTAACCATTCTTACTATTATAACGGTAATCTTTTATAACTTCTCAATCTTCAAATATAAACGATCTCAAATTTGCAAAGTAGTGGACAATTATAAAAAATGTCAGTGTTTTTTTGTATGAAGTGTTGATTCTCCTCTTACTGGAGGTAATATACTTTGATTTGAATCAGCAAGATCAAAAAAACAAGGAGGTTTTTCATTATGAGGTCTATTGAATTGTTTTATATCATCTTTAATATTGTTTTGCTAGGTTGGTTAGTCTTTGGTAGAAACAAGTCACGGCAAGGGGTGCTGATAGGTGGTGGTATGTCTATTCTATTTCTGCTTGTTCATGGGATCATAGAAGGTATACGTTGGCAAATGATTCCGACCTATTTAATGACATTATTTTTTATCGTTGTTGCTGTGAAAAGGCACTTTTTTAACTCAAAAGATCAAAAAGAACAACAATCAAATATGTGCAGATCACGCGTTGTTCTTAATTCAACATTAGCTGTAGTTTATTCTGCTGTAGCAGTTAGTCTGCCTATCGTGCTTCCGGTATTTACTTTTGAAAAGCCAGTGGGTCCGTACAAAATTGGAACAGTCACCTACGATTGGGTGGATACTCAAAGGGAAGAGACTCTTACACCGGAGCCTGATGACAAACGCGAATTAATGGTACAAATCTGGTATCCTGCTGATACGACTGCTAAAGGTAATACGGCTCCTTATATTTCCGATTCTGATGTTTTTGCAGAGGGATATAGTAAAATCCTGAATTTACCGAAGTTTTTATTTGCAAATTTTGGTTATGTCAAAACACATGCTATTGAGAACGCTGAGATTTCTAATCAGGAAACAACCTATCCGGTGCTCCTGTTCTCTCATGGTTTTAGTGGACATAAAAATCAGAACACTTTTCAAATTGAGCAATTAGTCAGCCAAGGCTATATCGTGGTAGGTATGGATCATACTTACAGTAGCACGACTTCAGTCTTTTCTGATGGTCGTGTAGCAAATTACGTGCCGCAAAAAACTGAATCAATTGCATATTTAGATAAAGCAAATGAAGGTTGGGTAGAAGATGCTAAATTTGTGCTGGATCAAGTGGAGCAGTTGGCCCAGAATGATCCTGAAAACCGTTTTACAGGTCGAATGGATATGGGGAATGTGGGTATGTTTGGTCATTCCTTTGGTGGAGCAACAAGCACCCAAATGCTAATGACAGATTCAAGAATAAAAGCAGCTCTTAATATGGACGGTGTTTTATATGGAAAACTCCGAGTTCCTGTGGATGGGCTGAAGAAGCCGTTTATGATGATGAGTGCCGATGACACAATCAGAGAGGCGAAGGAAACGGATGGTAAGGAGCTCATCGAGTTTGTAAAGGAAACTTTGCCACGGTACGAGTATGTAACTGTGGGGGGAAACTATTGGATGAAAATTAAAGATATGAAGCATATGGGCTTCTCCGATTTATACCTGTTTTCACCGCTTTATGAACGGATGGAAGGGGTCGACATCCATAAGGCATACCGATTAATTAACGATTATTCATTTGATTTTTTCGATCATTATTTGAAGCAACAGCCATTCAAACTATTGGAGCAAAATATAGGCGATCATCCAGAGTTTACGTTACTGAAAGGTTGACTACCAAAACGAATAGTTGAGGGTGTTTAGCCCTCGATTATTCGTTTTATGATTCTTCCATATGTTCAAGCCGCCATTCTATTCCTTGAAAAAGTAATTGATTGGCTTTTGAGAGTTGGTAATATTGTGGGCTTAGAATAGCACATAACGTTTCGCATCGTTCGAGTCGTTTGGTTTTGGTTAATTGAATATATTCTGTAAAGTAGCGGAAGTAATCTTCTTTATTGTCCAATTGGTGTGAGTTCGCATACAGCCTAGCAGTGTCGTCGATAATGGTCTGTACAATCGGACTGTTGGCAGGCAATTTTTGCTTCAGCGCCTTATTCAATCGATCATGGATGTTCTCAAGCTTTCTGACCAATGTTGTAGCATTATATTTTGACTGATGAACAATATTAAAGTACAGAAATTCAGTATTTTTCAAGTCTTTTATAAACTGAGGATCATTTATGAGCTCCTGTAATTCATGCCAAGTAGCTGTTTGTTTGGCGGAGCCTTTCACTTGATTAATAATATATTTATCAAAATAATAAAAAAGCGAATCTTTCCACTCTTTAGGAATGCCAATTAATAATTGGCATTCCTTCAGTTTTTTATCGATAAATTGTTTTTTATGTTTGGCATTTATTGTTCGTTCGTTTACTAAGTTATGAATATACTGCAATGAATCCCCGTCATGTTCCTTTGCTTGACGAAGAATCGATATCATATCCATAAGCGTAGTAACCTGTGTCTCCATCGATTCGATCTGCCAATCAAGTGTTTTATCAACTGATATTTCTTCAGATATCATTTTGCTTATTTCATCAATTCCGAAATCCAGATAACGCAGGTTTGTAATCATTTCAAGGCGCCATATATCTTCAGCTGTGTACAATCGATGTCCACCCTCAGTATAACTTGTAGGTTTCAGTAATCCAATTTCGTCATAGTAACGGACTGTCTTTATCGTGGATCCTATCATTTTAGCTGTTTCACCTATTGAATATTTTTTTTCTTCCAAATGATTACACCTCCTGATTGGATCACTTATATCTAACAATGATAAATAAACAAAAGTCATTATGCTAGTAAAGAATTTATTTCTCTTATTTTACGATAAACGGGAAATAGATTAATCCTTAAAAGGTCGAATGACATAAATTGCAGGAATCAATAACAACTATTGCATTAGGAGAGACCGAGAGAAAGGACTTATCAGGCAAGTAATGCTGATTATGGCACTAATTGAGGAATTGGACTTGCACAACTGTGAAGTTTAGCTTCTTCATTCAGCAACGTAATATAAGTGAACTATTAACTCGTTTTCTAGTAAAAAGGTAAATTGTTATAATAATCAAATTGTTGACTCAATTCGAAAATACGGATAATATACTGTTTATTGATAAAAATACATAAAAATGAAATTAATTTTCTTTTTGAAAGTGGAGTGGTTATTATGGCGAATTTTTTACGAAGAAAGTCAATCGAACAAGCCAATAAAATAACTGAAGTTGAACGTTTTAAACTAAAGCGTGAACTAGGATCGTTACAATTATTGCTTTATGTACTAGGGGCTACAATAGGAGCTGGAATTTTTGTATTGCCAGGAACTACAGCTGCTCTACATGCAGGTCCAGGTGTCGTTGTTTCTTTCTTAATTGGGGGTCTTGTAACAATTGCAGTTGGATTAGCCTATGTGGAATTTGCAGCGATGGCACCTGTCGCCGGGAGCGCTTATACCTATTCTTATATCGCGTTAGGTGAAATGATTGCTTGGATAATCGGTTGGGATTTATTATTGGAATTTATCGTTATTTCTAGTACAGTCGCAGTTGGCTGGAGTGGCTACGTCGATTCGTTTCTACAATCTGTCGGTATCCACTTACCAGGAGTTTTAACAAAGGATATTGCTCATGGGGGAATTGTGAATCTACCTGCAGTGGCTGGTTGGCTTATTGTAGCTTGGATTGCACTAAGCGGAATTAAAAATGTGGGCCGATCAAATATGCTATTTACAGCTGCAAAGGTTGGCGCGATTATTTTATTCCTTGCTATTGGAGCTTTTCACGTTGACCCTATAAACTGGACACCATTTACACCATTCGGCTGGAAAGGTGTAATGGCCGGAGCGGCATTAGTGTTCTTTGCCTTTACTGGATTTGACGGTGTAACAACTGTTCTGGAGGAAGTAAAAAATCCTCAAAAAACAATACCAAAAGCTTTAATTGGTGGTCTAAGTATACTAACGCTTATTTATGCATTTGTTGCACTAGTATTAACAGGTATTGTACCATCCCTTGAGTTGGATGTTCCAAATCCTACAGTATATGCATTAGAATCTGTTGGTATTCAATGGGGAGGTGCTATCATCGCAGTATCAGTTATTTTTGGATTGCTTGCTACGATGATTGCAAATACAACAAGTGCGACACGAGTGCTGTTTGCAATGAGCCGTGATGGACTTCTACCAGAACGTATTGCACAAACAAATAAAAAGACAGGAGTACCTGTATTATCAACTTTAATTGTTGTTGTAACAGGTATTCTCTTATCAGGATTTTTATCGATTGGAGAATTAGCGGAATTTGCTAATATCGGCGGTTTAACTGCTTTTGCTTTAACAACAGTTAGTGTCGTTGTTCTTCGCTATACACGACCAGATCAACCACGTGTATTCAAAGTACCTGCGCTATGGCTTGTAGCAACTGTAGGTGTGGGAGGATGTATTGTATTAATTTTTAGTCTGCCGTTATTTACTATAGTGCGCTTTTTAATTTGGTTAGCGATAGGTTTAGTAATTTATATAGGCTATGGATACAAGCATGCTAAAATAGGCTCTAAAAATGAAAATTTATAAATGAGATGAAGAGGCTGGACAAAACTAGTCGTCAAAACTTTAAAAAGTGCGAGAAATCAATTTTGAAAACGTTGATTTCTCGCACTTTTCTAATATAAAATTTCATTTTGAAAATATACTTATGTCCCGGTCCTCGTTTTTATCACAAAATTTAATACAAATTTAGACGCACACCCTTGTTAATTTAAACATATTATAAGTTTACATTTCCTTACAAGCCCAGGCATCAATCTCAACCTTTAGAGAAGGAGCTGCAAGCGCAACTACGTATATCAATGTCATACACGGAAGGTGATCACCAAGAAATTCATTTATTATCTGTTTTCTTTGGTCTACATTAATTTCCCCAACCAAATAAAGGGCTATCTTCGTTAAGTCTTGAATGTCCATATTCGCACTTTCAAGATTCTTCCTGATATTTTCTAATGCCAATTTCATTTGAGCTAATGGCTCTTCAGGTATAGTCCTGTCTTCTTCCATTCCTATTTGTCCAGATAGTGTTAACCATCTCTGTGGTCCTGTCACTTCAATTTGATGTACATAAGGAGCAACTGGTTGATGAATGCCCTTCGGGTTTCTTGAAACTTTCATATAATCAATCCTTTCTATATAATTTTAGTTTGAAATTTTTATAAGAATATCATACTAAACCTAAAGATAAAAAATCTAATTTTAGTACTATCATAAAAGAACTTACATTGGCTATCATGGTGTTCAAAGGGTTATAATAGACTCATAGAATTAAGGCTTTTAACGCTGATAGGCTTTCAAAAATATTGATATTAATTTGATAAGGCATACTATTCTTTTCGCTCCTTGGATTCATTAATTTCTTATGAGACTTATAAAGCGCAAGCATTTAAGTCTTATTCTAGGTATTGGTGGGAATAATAATCCAATGAAGGGGGCGTTTACATAAGGATGATACGTAATGTTTTACATCAATTTATTAATTGTTTTTGTTCATTTGATAGCGACACCCAAGCAGTAAAGGCCGCGAAGCCGTTTTGTAGAAGGAGTGAATACATGAGTAATTTCTTTCGAAGCCATGGATTTAAACGTTTTTTAATCCTAGCTGGGATCGCTATTGCACTATACATGATGCGAAGTATGATCAATCTTATTCTTCTCACGTTCATTATTACTTACTTGATGAACCAGCTTACCACGAAAACAACAAAAGAGATTAGAAAGTACGTACGGGTGGGCGAGAAAACTGTGACAGTTATCCTCTATCTTTTACTTGTTGCAGGTATTGTTGCAATTATCTACAAGTATTTGCCTGTCGTAACCCAACAAATTACACAGCTCTTTGATCTTATTGCTAGCTTTAGTCTCAACCCAAATGATAACGAGATTGCAAGGTATTTAGCTCCAACCTTTGACAAGATTGAACTTGGTAAATATTTAGAACAAGGTGTAGACATTACACTAAAGAATCTTACGAATATTGGTAAAATCATTTTGCATATATTCATCGCACTAATTTTGAGCTTGTTTATTTTACTTGAGAAGAAACGTATTATAGAATTTACAGCGAAATTTAAAGATAGCAAAATGAGCCATCTTTACGATGAATTACACTATTTCTCAAAGATATTCGTTCGTTCGTTCGGTAAAGTTATTGAGGCGCAGTTCATTATTTCCGCTATCAACTGTGTTTTATCTGTTATTGCTTTATACATTATGGGCTTCCCGCATTTAATTGCGCTGGGGATCATGCTCTTTATACTGGGATTGGTGCCAGTTGCAGGGGTCATCATGTCCTTGATTCCTCTAACTATAATCGCATACAGTATCGGTGGTCCGATGTACATTGTCTATATCTTGATGATCGTTATGGTACTACATGCTGTGGAGGCATACTTCTTAAATCCGAAACTAATGTCTGCTAAGACAAATCTTCCAATTTTCTATACATTCATGGTCATTCTCTTCTCAGAGCATTTTCTTGGTGTATGGGGATTAATTATTGGTATTCCATTATTCATGTTCCTTCTCGATATTCTCGGAGTTACGTCCTCAGAGGATGATCGGCAACAGGCGATGGAAATACAAGAGGATAAATAATTTAAATAAAGTTCGTTCAAAAAGGAATCAAGTGTGTATGATTCCTTTTTGTTTTTTCTTAGTTGGGAATATTTACATATGGTAAGGTGTAATATGAGTATGTTGACAAGTTAGGGGGGAGAGAAGTGAGTAATTATGTTCAGTTGCTAGATTTGGAAGCAGCCCATGCAAAGCCTAATTTTAATATGGCAATACTTTGCATGGGGTGAATTTCAAATTATTTCAGCAAAGACATTTGTAACTGCCGTTTCACTTTCGTTACAGAAAACATTGCTGAAATAAAGGAACTCAGTCTAAGAACACCACGTCCTGTGGCAACGACTGAGTGACCAACATCATGTTGGCCCAAAGCCTCCGGCGGATGTCATGGAATCGGAAAGGAGTTCTTAGGGGATGTTAGCCTAAAACCATCGCATCCATGCGATAACGGCTAACTGACCTGCATCACGCAGGCCTAAGCACAAAGCCGATTCCGGACGCAATTATGCCGAGGCATAATTGATTATTTGCCTCGAAGTATTTCTTATAAAATTAGCTTTGCTACCTTATTTTATTAATTTCAAAATAAAAATGAGGGGTTGGCATAAATGGCTTATAAGAAGGCTTCAGTTATCTTACCAAAAGAGCTTTTATTAGAAATCCAAAAATATGTTCAAGGTGAAATGATTTATATTCCTAAAACAGAAAACACTTATTTAGAGTGGGGTGCCAGTTCAGGCACAAAGAAATATATTAAGGATAGGAATAAGTCTATAAAAGAAGCATTTACTCATGGAGTTTCCATTGAACAATTATCTGCGGAGTATCATTTAGCGGTAGAAACGATTAAAAAAATTATATATACAAAGTAATTTTTAAAGCACTAGCAGTTGATATGTTAGTGCTTTTCATATGTCTAGAACGATTCTTAATTGAACTAGGCATATTCTTTCTACTTGAAATCTTGTTCAATATAGTTAAAGGGAGGGCTTTTTTATGATTACGGGACAAAGTGTATTTTTAAGACCAATTACTGAAAACGATGCAGATAGTGTCTACAAGTGTTTTCAAAATGAAGAAATCATGTATATGACGGGTACACGTAACATTTTAACGAAGGATAAGATTAGTGAGGCTTTGATTCTATTTAACGAAGATTCCACACGCCATGATTTTGCTATTTGTTTAGTAGAAAATAGCAAAGTTATCGGTGATTTAGCCATTATGGAAATAGACTTAGACAATAAAAAGGCAATATTTCGCATAGCTTTACATAGTACAGAAGATTGCGGAAAGGGATATGGGACTGAAGCGGTTCAGCTTGTTCAAAAATTTACGTTTGAGGAGCTTCAGCTTAATCGCCTAGAGTTACAAGTTTTCTCTCATAATATTCGGGGAATCAAATCGTACGAAAAGGTAGGCTTCAAAAAGGAAGGAACTTTAAGGCAATCTTTATATATGAACGGTAAGTATTCTGATGAAATAATTATGAGTATTCTACGTGATGAATATATGGAATTAAAAAAGAGCCATTAGAAAATATAGATAAATTGCCAGCACTGATTTGTTAGTGCTGGATTTTTGCTTTTATTTGCTAAATTACAATAAATAGGTTGCTACTCTTTTCTGTAAAAAATTAAAGAAAACACTACTGATATGTGATATATTACATATCAGTAGTGTTGTATAGATTTTCCATGGAGGTAATGAGTAGTGGAACAATTAGATTCTAAGAAAAAACTCAAGCGGACATTTGTACGTGAAGAAGCATATATGATTATAAGGGATTGGATTGTTGACGGGACTTTACAGCCTAATCAACAATTGCGAGACAAAGAATTAGCGGAGCAATTAGGCGTTAGTCGAACACCTATAAGAGAAGCGTTATTACGGTTAGAGGATGAAGGGTTTGTACAGACCAAACCTAATCGTTCCACTACGGTTTCTCCAATTGATTCCAATGAAGTATTACATCTCTATTCTATTGGCCGGACTCTTGAGCAATTGGCTATGGAACAGGCGTTTGAAAATATTGAGGACGAGCACCTTCAAATGATGGAGACTATTAATCTAGAGCTTAAAAAAGCAATTACAGAAGGAAATCAATTGAATGCGGTGGAGCGTGATAATGAGTTCCACTTGGTTTTTATCGATATTTCTCCAAATAAGGAATTGAAGCGAATACTTGTAAATGTTAAACAAAAACTCAAACGTGTTGAGCTATTTTATTTTGATTTAGTAGAGGATGTTCATTTTTCTTGTGAAGAGCATGAGCGGATTATAGAGGCGATCAAACAAAAAGATTTATCTTTAGTACTTGATGAAATTGAGAAAAACTGGAGACTAAGTTTCGCTAGAATTCAAAATCATTTGGTTGATTAATTTAAAAAACAAAGGGGTTGTGCAATGAGTAGAATTCAGACTTATATAAAGGAATATCATCCGATTGTACATACATTAATTTTTGGCACTATACTAATTACCTTAACAAGTTCAATGAGTATGCCTTTTCTAGCTATTTTTTTAAGTCAGTCAGCAAACTTAGATTTTGCGACTATAGGATTTATTATTGGTATAGGTCCTTTAGCAGGAACTTTTTGTGGACTAATTGGGGGAGTCCTTTCAGATTTTATTGGTAGAAAGAAGTTAATGTTACTATCTTTAATAGGGTTAAGCATTGCTTTTTTTGGTTTTATTACTACTACAAATATTATTGGCTTAATGTTTTTTAGTATTCTTAGGGGACTGGCTCAAGCTTTCTTTGGCACCGTTTCAAAGGCACTAATGGCCGATTTAACACCAGATAGTAAAAGATATAAAATGTTTGCTAATCGTTATTTAGCATTGAACATTGGGTTTGCTGTAGGGCCTATGTTAGGCGCATTTTTAGGTATAGGCGGTAGTACGATAGCATTTGTATTAACTTCTTCTGTGTATGTTATCTATGGAGCTGTTTTATATTTTATGCTTAGAGCTGTTAAAGATCATGACGATTCACCTGTATCCGGAGAAAGCATCAATATGACACTATTATGGAATACACTGCGTAGTGATGTACCTTTACTTTTATTTATTATAGGTGGAACATTATTAACTACTGTGCATGGTCAAATGTCAGTAACACTTTCTCAATATTTACAGGCAAATATTATAGATGGGATAAAATTATTTGCTGCATTGATGAGTATTAACGGTTTTACTGTACTAATACTTCAAATTCCGTTAACTAGATGGTCAGAGCGTTTTACATTTGTACAAAGAATAGCATTTGGATGTGTGTTATTTGCTTTAGGAGAGATAGGGTTTGCATTTTCAACTAGTTGGATACCGTTCATCATCTCCATGCTAGTATTTACTCTAGGTGAGATACTTGTCATTCCAGCTGAATATTCTCAGGTCGATGAAATTACACCACCAAACTTAAGGGGTACTTACTATGGAGCTCAAAGCTTAGGTGAGTTTGGAAATTTTGTTGGTCCTTGGTTTGGCGGTATCTTGCTGTCAGTGTATGGAGGAACAACTATGTTTTTATTTATGGCCTTCATATCCCTATTAGGTAGTTATTTCTTTTATTTAGGGAAGAGGAGTTTTAGTAAGAAGAATAGTTGTCATCAAATATTTAATTGAATAATAAGCTTGATTGAGATAAAGACGGTTGGACTTATGAAAGATAGAAATTAAACAGCTAACCCCCTTTCGATTAGTGAAATGAAAGGGGGTTAACTTGATTTATTGTGCTTTTAAGGAACTTGCTTCTTAAGAAATTGTATGTGTTTTCTTCTTCATAAATATAAAAATTAGCAATGCCGTAATACCTTCTGCAACAGGGAATGTCCACCAGATAGCTTGTGGGCCAAGGAATTTAGGCAATAATACGAGAGCAGGGATAAATAATATAATACTGCGAAGTAACATAATGGTTGTTGCAAGACGTATTTTTTCAATGGATTGGAAGAATTCCGCAAATACCATGTTCACTCCAAGGAATACATATCCAATGGCAAAGTGTACGAAGCCTTGTGTTGCCATATTGCGAATTTCAAACGTACTATCACCGAACAATGCTATTAGCTGAGAAGGGAATAACGTAGCAATTATGACAGTAATTAAACCCATAATAAATGCAGTGGCTATACCGATTTTCAATAACGCTGTTAATCGCTCTATTAATCTCGCACCGTGGTGATAACTAACTAGGGGCTGTAGGGCCATGCCGATACCAAGGAACACTGTTAATAGTACAGTGTGAATATAGTTAATCATTGCGTAGGCGGTTACTCCATCTGAGCCCAAATAGTGTAAAAATGTTACATTATATAAAATAACCATAACAGCAACGGAGGCTTCAACGATAAAGCTTGGTAGCCCAATAGTAAATATTTTCTTTAAATCAGATAGGCTGAAAAATTTACGCACAAATTTTAATTCGGATTGCTTTCGGGAGAAATGTAGGCAAAGCACCGACATACCGATTATTGTGGAGAGTGCTGTAGCTAGGGCACAGCCAGTTACACCGTAATGGAGCACGAAAATAAAGATGTAGTTTAAAATAATGTTCAACACAGATGTAGTGACTAAGCCAAGCATCGCAAGCTTTGGATTACCATCATTTCGTATAAAAATGCTTAGTAAGTTTTCGATTGTATAGAACACACCGAAAATCAAAATAACATGTAGGTACTCTTTGACATAAGGAAAGGTAACATCACTCGCCCCGAATATATAGGAGATTTCCTTTAAATTTACCAAAAGTATTAGAATCAATGCCATAACGACAACGATCATTGTTGTAAATGCTAATGTAAAGAGTTGGTGCGCCCGTTTTTTATTGCCCTCACCGAGAGAAATTGAAAATAATGTTGCCCCACCCATACCAATCCAAAGGGAAATAGATAGTAAAATTGAGAAAATCGGTACAGCGATATTTACTCCTGCTAAAGCGGTTGGTCCAACTCCGTGACTAACGAAAATACCATCCACTAAAATATTGACGGACATCAGCAACATACCAATCATAGCCGGAAATAAGTATGATAAAAACAAGGGCTTTAGTGGTTTTGTTTCAATTGGATTAATGGTGGTCATGAGCATGTACCTCCTTTACCATCACCTTTTCACCTTTGTCATCTAGCTCACCGTTAAAGACGAAACCAAATTTCTTATATAGCTCAATAGCTACTATATTGTTGTCATAAACGCTTAAATATATATTTTGACAGCTGTATTTGCCTACTAAATAATTAATAAGCTGCTGTAAAAAGTACTTTCCTAATCCTTTGTGCTGAAAACGCTCATCAATGAGATAACGATCTAACCAAACGCGTTGTGTAGTGCCCTTATGCGGGAACACACCATACATAGCGAAGCCGACTGCAATATCTTCCCTAAACAATCCAACAGGAATAAAGCGTTTATCTGTTTCTGCCTCGGCTAAGCATTGTTCTGTACTTTCAATAAAATTCTGCTGATTATCTGCGATACGTAATGCCAATATTTCTTCTTTGTTTAAAGCTGTAATGTCACGAATTTCCGTGAACATAATGTCAAAACCTTTCTATTTATAATTTCTTTCAGCGAATGTCACGGAAATCGGAAAGGGGTTCATTAGGATGTACGCCACGTCTTGTGGCATTACCAAAATGACCACATCGTGTTGACCCTCATGTTGTTGCTGTCGCTAATTTTGCGCTGCGCTTTCGCACAAAAAACATTGAAGGCCAAAGCACAAAACTGATTCCGGATGCATACTTGCTTGTGAATAGCTACAATTTAATGTATATAGTAACTATATAGTCAAGGAGGGAAACTTAAAAATGTTTAATAAAAATGTAAAATATTTTACAACTGGTGAGTTCGCTAAAATTTGTAAGGTCAATAAACAAACGCTAATTTACTACGATCAAATCGGTTTATTATCCCCAATTATGAAAGATAATAAAGACTATCGTTATTATTCTATTGTACAATATGAATTTTTTAGTGTGATAGAGCTATTAAAGGCGGTTGGTATGTCTTTAAAGGATATTCAAAAATATATGGCAGAAAAATCACCTGAAAATTTCTTGGACTTAATGTATCAGCAAAAGGAAATTGTAGCGAAAAAACGGCGAGAGTTAGAGATGATTGAAAGCATTATTGATGTAAAAATCGATTTAACAAAAGAAGCCTTAAATCTTGATTTTGGTAGCATTACGATTGAACATCTTCCAGAGGCAACGTTGTATTTAAGTAAAAACATCGAGAATTCGACGGAAGAGCAGTTTACGAAGGCTGTTTCAGATTTTATAGATGAATTAGATCGCTCTCAATTAGACACAGGTTATCCCATTGGAGGAATTACAAGAAGAGAGCAAGTATTAGCCGGAAACTATGATAATTATAGTCATTTGTATATAGAGCAACCACACCCACGAGAAGGTCATCCTTATTTCGAGGCGATTGAAGGAGATTTTATTGTTGGATATCATGTAGGAGATTCTACTACGCTTGGTGAAACTTACGAGCGATTATTTAAAGTTATGCAAGAAAAAGATTTTGAACTAGGGCAGTACGTATATGAGGAATATATTTATGACGCCGTTATTAAAAATCGTGAAGAGGACTATGTAACGAAAATTATGATAGAAATTAAAAAGGGTTGTTGATAAGTTAATTATCAACAACCCTGGATTTCCAATATGCTTTAGTGCAACGTTAAGTTTATATCAGGATGTTCCTTCTGAATTTCTTCTAATTTATTGTCATTGATTCCTTTTAAATTTTTATTAAAAAAGCCTAGTGACAATTCATTAATCAGTTTAAAAATAGCATTCACATCTGCGCCAGATTCATTAATAATTGGCGAAACTGCTGCTAAATCTGTAAAACTTCCATGATTTGTTTTTGGAATAATAGCTGTGTAAACACCAGGCTTTTCAATCGTTTTATTTCTTAAATAGGATTCTACAAACAATTCATCTCGATTACCTGGTTGTTGGCTATATGCTTCTTTCATAAAATTAATGGATGCCTCCGCATTTAAAAGCATAAACGGCTTTTCTGGGCCATTTGTTGGCATACCGTCACCATATAAACCACCATCCATATCAATTGCCGCTTTAATGCGATCATCTTTTACAAGCATTTGTGCAGAAGTCGCACCACCAAAAGAGTGGCCAAGCATACCAATATTGTCATAATCAATTAACGCTGTAATTGCTTTAAAATTCTTATCAAAATCACCTTTAATGACCTCATCTAAAACAAATGATGTATCCTGTTCCCAAAGCTTGATACGATCACTCAGGAAGGTAATTGTATTTTCAATTGGTGTAAAATCCACACGATCTCCATCTGGGAATACAGTTGTTGTCGCATCACCTGTAAAGTTAAGAGCGACCACTACATAGCCATGGCTTGCTAGCTCCTCTAATTGGAAGGTGTTTTGGCGACTATATAAACTCATTCCATGGGCAAAGAATAGAAGCGGGAATTTTCCTTTTGCCTTTATCGGCGTTGCATCTTTATAAGAATGAGTTTCCGTCAATCCTAAATGTGTTGTAGCGATATACGGAAAACCTTGTGTGGTTGCTAATTGTTGTGTTAAGGCCTCTATATGCTCAAAGTAAGGGGCGGGCTGTCCAGTCCCTTTTTCAGCTGGATAATAAACCTGTATCATTAATTCTCGATTTACCTGATGATTAGGTACGACAATTTCTTTACGATTCTTATCGATGAGGTGAAATTCCTGGGTTCCTACTGAATATTCACCTGTAGGTTCAGGAAAAGATATGATTGGAAAAAGCTTTGGTAAGGTGAACATTCCAAATGCTGCTGCAGCAATACCTACAAGTTTAAAAATTTTCATACTTAATTTTTTTGAAACAATCGTGCTTTTAGGCTTTACAAAAACCTGCAGTGTCAATACTAATGAAACAATATAAGCAGGGGTCATACGCCAGTTAGCACCAATGGAAATAATTGTAGCTAATAATAGTATATAGTTGACAACTAACATAAAAATATTAATTTTAGTTATCCCACGCTGTCTAAATGTCAGTAAAAAGCTTGATAATAATAAAACAATCGTAAATATAACTTCTAAGGTTTTCATATTATATCTCCTTTTACGTACATGCGAATGTATGTAATTGTTCAGTGGTGTAGAATTACAAGAAATCTATTACATACATACAAATGTATGTAATAGATTAAAATAATAAACTACATAAAGTAGTCTACTATTCGTGAACTCTATCAAATAAAGCTAAAAATACGTTCTTCAATTCATCATTTACCAATGGCATTCCAATCCCTTCGAACAGTAAACTAATATGTTCGAGTTTTTGAATAAACTCAGCTCGGCTTACACGAAATATTTCTGGATTCATCCAAATGTCAAAAAGCATTGTGAAGGTCTCAGCTGCTTGCTTCGGAAAAGCAATTTGTAGTGATCCGTCTCGATTTCCTTCTTCAATAATTTTTTGAATGCCTGGCGCAACAACCTGTATTCCTTCTGTGATGCGACTATAAACAAACTCAGCAGAATTCATTTTTAAAGGGATCGTGGATAGGTTTTCTTCTCTGACACTTTGAGAAATTGAAAAAGAAATTCCTTGTCTTAAACGTTCTAAAGCATTTAAGTTTTCTAAATCGGATACTTCATTAAAATAATTATTTGCCGTCAGCATTTCTTTTGTAATGGCATCAATAACATCAGCACGTGTTTTAAAATGATGATAGAAAGCTCCTCGAGTGATATCTCCCACATCATCTACAATCTCTTGAATTGTTACATTGTCCCAACCATTTACAGTGAATAATTTAACAGCTGATTCAATAATTTTTTTTCTCGTAATTTCTGGATATTTATTTCTGGCCATAAAATATCTCCTTATAGATACATTCGAATGTATTTATAATAATAGAGTGAGCCGTCTTAATTGTCAACAACATACTATTTAGTTCAAAGCAATTAGAAAAGAACTAGTAAAGGTAAGTAATTTTGCATGTATGTTGAGCTTTAATGGAAGTAAAATCCTAGTGTTTTAAAGCGAATTGAAGTCTAGTCCTGCGTAATCAGGAAGAGATATTAGATGTAGCTGATAAGATTTACAGCTACCATTGGGCTTGTGTAGATAGTCGAATAAAAGACCAAGCGGGCTCCTGCCGGGATGAATGAAAGCATCGTCATGGAAAGGCGAAGAGGCTTGTTCTGGATGATAGGGTATCGAAGTGAAGAATGGGATAACATGCCGATGGATAATTAAATATAAAAGAAAAATAGCAAACTAGAAGAAAAACTAGTTTGCTATTTTTATATTCTTATTTTATATAATGTGGTTTGCTTACTTTATCAATCAGCAGAAGGCCATCATATTGATCTCGTGGAACAAGACTTTCCTGAATCATTCCCCAGCTATACGATAAACGTGGCTCAAACATCCATGAGTTTCCTCGCTCATTTTGACGGTTTCGCATGTCGATAAATGTGTATGGTTTATTTGAAGATGAAACAATATCCTCGATTGATCCTTTTACTGTCGGTAAAACGGCCATAGGTTCACCCATATTGTTTGCTGTTTCCCCACTAGTCATATAAAGACCAAGTACATAACTATATTTCTTGTAGATATCTGGTAGACGTTCACCCATCAATTTTACCGGATAAGGAGAACCCATTACTTCGGATTGTGCTTTACGAATATGGTCATTATGCGCCCAGACGATAAATTTTTCAGTTGGATAAATTTCCTCTGCTAACCAAAGAAGGTTTTCCATCATTGATTGGTCACGCCATTCCATTGTCTTTAAAAAAGAATCATATTTATTTTGTTCAAATTCAATATTTGCTTGGATTGATAGTTCTACATATTCGTCTGCTAAACGGATACGGTCAGCTAAAGTACGTTCCATAAGCTTTACAATATGAGGTTCGCTCGGATAAGCCGCTTTTAACTCTTTTTCTTTTAGCTGTACTTGTGATTTTACTAGTTTATACACTTCGATAATACTAGGTTTCGCCTTTTGGTAGCCTTTTAGATCCTTACCAAGGCTCCAGTCTACAAGTTGCTCCTCTATTTCACTTAACTGTTTAGCAAGCTTACTATTTTGTAGCCAGTTGCCGTTTGTAAATGCACCTTGCTGTTGAATATCAAAGCCTGCTAATTTTAAAGGTTTATCTGTATTCTGTGTTTTTTTAGCATACTCAAATAACGGCAGTGTTTCTTTTGACCACCATACACCAAAAATAGCATCCTTCATCGTTTGTTGCGCTGTTTGTTTATCAATTTGTCCTTGAGCATTCATGGCATTCCCCATACCACTTTCAAAGGCTAGGACATTGTAGCCCATTTCTTGGTGTAAAAATTGAATTAAACGTGTTTTCGCTAGGCTAAATTCTGCTGCGCCGTGTGAACTTTCCCCTAAAAAAACGATGCGCTTATCATGCAATAAAGGCTTTAGCATCTCTAAATCTTCAAATTTAGTAGATGGAATGTTTTGTTGACTAATTGCTTCGGGTTGAATGGATGTTAAGCTGTAAGCATGGTCGTTTGCCCACTTTTTCCAATCTTGAAGAGTTTCACTGGATGTGCGAGCTTGCTTTATTTCTAAATTGTTTTCCAAAGCTACACGTTCTTCTATCGCTGGAACTGCTGCCGATGCATTTGATACTCCGCTAAACGCTGTAAAGCTTGCTAACGCAATACTTAATGAGAATAAAACCTTACGATTCTTACCTTTTGTCACTTTCTATCAGTCCTTCGCTATATGTTAAGGTCAATTATAGATAGTGAAGTTTAAAGTAAAAGGGGAGTTTGTTTAAATTTTGTTTAAATTTGGTTTAGTGTCATTATTTTGGATTATTTGAGTGGAGACAGATAAAAAACATCTCTATCGCGTAAGTACACTGTAGAGATGTTAACTATTTTATTTATAGTGATACGTGCTAGCTCTCGGATTATTCCGCTGTATTTGATTGAACCATGCACGATCCTTTTCCTCTTGTTTTAAAGTGTTAACGATGGTTGATGAGCAACTAACACAGATTTTTGCCTGAGTAACTTGTCCGCAGCGCTCACAGGGTGCGCCTAAATTAGGGAAAATCGATTTTTTTAATTTTCCTGCTTTTACCCATTTATAGAGTAGCTCAGATGAAACCCCAGTTAATTTAACTACTTCATCATTCGTTAAATAGCGATTATTTTTTCTCAGTAAAAAATGATGTAGTTCTGAAAAAATATCTTCTTCTCTCACATCAATCCTTTTAGTTAATAGCTGCATGTTGATTACACTCCTCGTTTACTTCAATTGATGACTTCTTCTATACTTTCATTTGCGTTGCTAGGTTGCTCGTCATATTTATAGTTTTCCCAGCGATTTCGTGCTAGTTTACGATATTTATTGGAAACATTTCGATCTGCTATTAGTCGAGAGAATCCTTTTTTCGCTTCAGCAATATCTCCGAGTCGAAGACTTAATTCTGCATGTAAAAATTGAATTCTCTCGCCACCCTCTTGATTGGATGCGAAAGATTTGCTGTAAAAGTCCCTTGCAGCAAAAAGGTAGCGCATTTCCGATTCATGATCATTTTTTAAGCGATATAGCCAGGCTATTTTTAATGCGAAATTGGCCATAAGAAGTGACTCTTCCATTGATGCTCTTGATACGAGATAAGCTAATTTAAAGCTTACAATGGCATCATCGATTGTACGTTCCTTGCACATATCCATTGGTTTTTGAAGCTCTTTTATGTACAGCTCATCAATAAGAAGCATGAAAGGTCCGTATGTTCTTGTCATAGATTTATGGTAAGCATAGCCACAATGTGGACAAACGGCAACCTCATACAATAACGGGTTTAATCCTTCATAAACTGGCATGAAGTCTGTTTGTTCTTCGATAATTTTATATCGATTAGGGCGCACTTTATATGTGGTAAAATGCTTTTTGCAAAACTTGCAATCCACATTACTTTCATAGTAGTAAATGTTAAATGCCATAAGAATCAACTCCTTTACATCTCAAAATTTTTATTTCTTTTGTTCTATTTATATGTTGGACTGTATCGTTCAATATATTTATTTAAGTTTCCTTTTATTTTAACAATTCTATGTTCTTTGGTATACTCCTTTAGAATTATTAAAGTAAAAATGTTCATTACATTCTCAGTTATTTGAAATTTTGATATATACCCGTAATAGTGTTTATCGGCGTAGTTTAAAGCAAGTTATACATTCGTTTTAGTTTGTCAAATAACGTACAAATTTAAATAATTATTGATGTGTTTATTATAAAATCGAGTGTGTAGGTTATAATGCCTATTTCATGATTTTGATATAAAAATGTTTCTTAATGTAAAATTACAAGTATATTGATTAGGGAAATATAGGATTATTATTAAGCAACAAAGAGGAGTCACTCAACACTCGCCTATAGTGGAAAATGATATTTATATCAGGGTGATCGGGGTAGGGCTGAGCGACTTCTTGGAGATCATCGTCCCTCAAGTGTTACCCGAAGTTGGCCATGTTATGGTGAGGTTCCTCTAATCGATATACCTAATAAAATTATGTAAAACGATGGGAGCGAACGATGGATTATAAAATTGTATTTTTTGACGTAGATGGAACACTTGTTAATTATGAAGATGGTCGTATTGAAGAAAGTACAAAAATCGCTATTGAGCAATTAAAAAACAAAGGAATTCATATTGTTGCTGCTACAGGAAGACCTTTATCAATGTGTCAAGATTTAATAAACATAGGCATAGAAACGTTTATTACCGCTAATGGTGCCCATGTTAAGTATCAAGATCAAGTAATACATAAAATTCCTATTGCAAAGGAAATTGTCCACGCAGTTAAGGCTTTTGCTGAAGACAATAAACAAAGCCTGTCGTTTTTTACAGAACAATTATCGATGAATAACGTCCAAGAACAAGAGACATTAAAAGCCATGCGAGAAACATTATCTTTGCAAGAGTTTCCCGTTATTAATGAAGATATTTCAACGCAAGAGGTTTACTTAATGTGTTTATATGGCGATGAGGATATTGAGAAAAAGTATATTACAAATTTCCCTCATTTATTATTTAAGAGGTGGCATCCGTATATTACAAATGTTTTGCAACATGATATTTCCAAATCTATTGCTGTCCAAGCTGTACTAGATTATTTCGACTTGAGTTCTGAGGAAGCACTTGCTTTTGGCGATGGAGATAATGATATCGACATGCTAGAGCAGGTTGGCTTTGGTATTGCAATGGGCAACGGTAGTAAAGCATTAAAAAATGTCGCTAATTATGTAACGAAGAAATCAACGGAAGACGGTATTGATTATGCTCTACGTGAGCTACAAATAATTTAATTATTTTAAAGTGAATAATATTTTAGGTAAATTAAAATATAAATCAACTAGTCTCTAAGAAAAAACTATAGTTATAAAACGCATTTTTTTACGATACAACATTGATTGTTTTCATGGAGAAAACTGTATTTAATCCATAATACTCATAAAGTTGTGTCCTTTGAGTTATTATAAAGCTAACTATTAAAATTATTACGCTTTAGGTGGGATGGATTTATGGCGCATCACGTGCAATCTCTTATTGAACATTATGGATATTTTGGCATCATTCTTATCCTAGTTGGGGGGATTGTCGGGCTGCCACTTCCTGATGAGATATTTTTGACATATGTAGGGTATAGTGTATATCAAGAAACTCTTGCACATATTCCAGCATTAATCAGCGCTATTATAGGTGCAGCGGGGGGGATTACCCTGAGTTACTATATAGGCTATAAATTCGGGCTACCTTTATTACGAAAATACGGTTCGAAAGTCCATATTACTGAACAGAAAATTGATTTTACTAAAAAATTATTTGAAAAAATTGGACCGATATTATTATTAATAGGATATTTTATTCCTGGTGTACGACATCTTACTGCCTATATTGCGGCAATTAATAATTATCCTTATAAAAAATTTGCTTTCTTTGCTTATACGGGAGCAACTATATGGACATTTACTTTTATTACCTTAGGGAAGGTACTTGGAGAGAAGTGGCATTATGTTGGGTTATATTTATCCCGCTACAGTATTTATGTTATAGTATTGTTCATCATCATTATGTTGATTGTTTATTTTGTTTTCAAAAGAAAGAATACATCTAGATAAATTAAATTTATGAAGGGTCTGATTCAATATTTATTGAATCAGACCCTTTGCTATATTAAGGTAATATTGCGAATGAACGGACAGGGAATCCAGACGCTTTTTCAGGCTTTGGCACAATATTGAATATAGCAGCGCCTTTTGGAGGGAGCTTATCTAAATTTGTCATAAGCTCAATTTGGTAAGTATCTTGCTCTAGCACAAAATATTCGCCGTCTAACTTACCATTTTTACGAAAATCAGCTGCTGAATCCGTATCAAAAGTTTCGTGGCCAATAGCACTTACTTTTCGTTCGTTGAATAAAAATTGTAACGCTTCTAATCCCCAGCCTGGAATGTGATTATTGCCATCAGCGTCTTTGTTGCTGAAAGACTCTTTATCTGGCCAACGTTTACTCCAATCGGTACGTAGCGCAACAAAGGTACCTGCTTCAATTTCCCCATATTGAGCTTCAAAGTCGAGAATATCTTGAACACTTAACGTGTAGTCGTTATTAGTTTCGGCTTCTTTAGATTTATCAATAACGATTAG
Source organism: Lysinibacillus sp. NPDC058147 (assembly GCF_042884205.1). NCBI lineage: Bacteria > Bacillati > Bacillota > Bacilli > Caryophanales > Bacillaceae > Lysinibacillus > Lysinibacillus sp. NPDC058147. The sequence goes on along the minus strand of NZ_JBHVUJ010000006.1, from coordinate 203,093 downwards.
TGGTAGCACTAGTTCTTTTAGCTCCAATTCCTCTAAATAGCGTGTATCTCGCACAAAATGGATAGGTGGGTCGATATGTGTTCCATATTGCCCAGGGAAAGTGAATTGTTGTGCAAAGAAGCCGTCGTCATGCGAAAATAATGTTTCAAATTTTGCATCATCAAACATAAAGAAATGTGGAGAATTTGGACCAAAAGTATGTGTTAAATCTACCCATTCTTTCGATTTCAATAGTTGAATTGCTTGTAAAAGTTCGTTTGTCATAATAGTTCCCTGCTTTCTTTTAATTAGAATGTAAAAACAAAAAAGAGTCCTCCTTGAAGAAGAGGACTCTTGCGCAAAGCAACTGAAGTAAGTCTTCTCATCTTCAAGGCCAAATTTTTGCCAATTGGAATTAGCACCATACCTATAGGCTGGTTGCTGAGACTTCATAGGGCCAATCCCTCCGTCTCTCTTGATAAGAAAAAAACGATATAAGAATTTTCAGAAATAACGATTACAAACACTTTAGCATATTTATTTATTGTTTACAAGTTCAATAGGAATACAAGGTTAAAATTCATAAAGATTATAAAGGCAAAAAAAGAGGGCCCTTTTCAAAGGACCAACTCTTCACCAACCCAAAATTAGTGTTAGCTTACAACAGCTACTTTCAGTAAATGTTATACGTAACCCATCTGGTGTATATGCGGTTTCGAATTTTATAGTAATGCCTGTTGACGCAATTAACTTTTCAACTTCGGTTTTATTTGATTGTTGTGCTGCGTTCATAAGATCATGCGCAAATTGCTCTGATTCATCAATTTTATCCGTAAGTAATTGTGCTTGCTGCATAATAACCTTGATCCGTTTCGCAGAAGTCTTCAATTTCTTTGTATTGACGATTGGAAATGGGCTTCTATTTGTTGGGTTTGTCGGCATTGCTAGATGGCTAGAAGGGTGTTGAATTGTTGGTTGATTTGCCATTACCCATGCCGGATAATAATTAGGATAGACAAAATACGGATAAGGATTGTAATACAACTAAATTCCTCCTATCCTATGCTGATACCTTATATTATGTACAACTAAGACTTTCGGTGTTAATGGTTAACTTTGAAAAAACTGAGAGAAAAATGATCTGACCCAAAAAAGTTAGATTGGTGTCTAACTTTTACGGGGCAGTTCAAAAGGGCTCAGTTGAATGGGTTAACTCTCGATCAACTTATACTTCTTCTAGATGAAAAAAATTGTGCAATATATGATGAGGCAATATTCAATCGTCATTAGACTATCTGTATCCAAATTTCAAGGCATGTTTTGATGATACTTTCCTTCAATCAAATAAATAGCAAAAAGGAAGGCGCTTTTTAGACAGCACCTTCCTCACATTTTTTTACCTGTAAGCAATGTATTTATTTTTTGTTTCTATCGAAGATTAACCATAGTAACGTAGTAACTGCAGCAACCATCACCATACCGAATCCGTATATAGGAGTATGAGCTAATGATTGTTGGCGAACGATGATTCCTCCAATGTAGGATCCTAGAAAAATACCAATGTTAAAGGCCGAAATATTTAATGCTGAAGCCATTGAAATAGCTGATGGTATATATTTTTCTGAAATCTGAACGGCATAAAGCTGTAATCCCGGTACATTCATAAACATAAATAGCCCCATAATTAAGACCATTATTAATCCACCGATTGATGATTCTAAAAAGAAGTTGATGCCGAGTAGCGCTAATGCTAAGCCAATAAGGATAATAAAAATAGAACGTAAAGGGTTATTATTCGCAAAATGACCACCTAATGTATTACCGATGGCAACACAAATACCGTATACAACTAAAATCACGACTATTGCTTTAGGTGAGTAGCCCATATACTGCTCTAAAATAGGAGAAATATACGTATACACTACGAATGCGCCACCATATCCAATTGCAGTAATAAAGAGAATTAATAGCATTCTTATATTTCCTAATACTTTCCCGATATCTCGAATAGATATTGGATTCCCTTTAGTTAATTGACTAGGTACAAGTAGGGCATTACTAATTAAGCCAATAATACCTATGATAACTATGAAAATGAACGACATTCGCCAATCAGTTATTTGTCCAATAAAAGTCCCTAGTGGGACACCAGTCACAGTTGCTAATGTTAGTCCTGTAAACATAAAAGCTATTGCACTTGCTCGTTTATTAGGCGCTACAACATCTGCAGCGATAACAGAGGCAATAGACATAAACACACCATGTGCTAATGCTGAAATAACACGCCCCGTTAGTAGTAATGAGAATGAGGGTGCTAATGCTGCAAGTAAATTACCGATAATAAATAGTACCATAACAAGCAGTAATACATTTTTGCGACTTATGCGCGATGTTAATGCTGTTAAAAGCGGTGCACCAATAGTTACACCTAGTGCATATATGGATACGGTTAAACCCGCAGTACTTAATGTTATATCAAAATTTTCTGTAATTAATGGAAGTAGTCCAACGCTTATAAATTCTGTAGAACCGATACCAAATGCACTAATCGCAAGTGCGAGTAATGTTAGTTTGGCATTCGGCACTTTTGTATCTTTCATTCTAATAATATCTCCTTTGATTTCTTTTATAGTATATAGTAATATTCATATATGCCTAAAAGTTATATAGGGTACTTTTAGTTACTATTGAATATTACAGGGGGTTTACAATGAAAAAAGTTTATAATATTGGTGTTGAAGCCACTCTTGAAGTTATTGGGGGCAAATGGAAACCTATTATTCTTTGTCATCTTAACCACCATGGTCAAATTCGTACGAATGAATTTCGTCGATTGATTCCAGGCATTTCGCAAAAAATGCTAACGAGCCAATTACGTGAATTAGAGCAGTCAGGATTAATTGATCGTAAGGTTTTCAATCAAGTACCACCAAAAGTTGAATATTCGCTAACACCTTATGGTCAAGAGATGGACCCTGTGCTCAATATGCTTTGCACTTGGGGTGAAAAACATATCGAAGTACTACAAGATAAAGGTGAAGATGTACTAATAATGCAACGTGATGAAGATATCGCAATAAAGCATACATCTTAAATAGATTGGAAAGAGACTGTCTAAAAAGTTTTCTATACTAAGAAAATAAGACAGTCTCTTTCACGTTTACATAGCCATCGTTTTACATTACAAAATCAAACTCATCTGGGTTTGGTCCAACACGTTGATCTAGATTCATGGCGTTAATGATAGCCATTTCTTCATCAGTTAGTGTGAAATCAAAAATATCAGCGTTTTGAATCATACGTTCTCTGCGCACAGATTTTGGAATTGTGACGATACCATTTTGAATATCCCAGCGTAAGATAACTTGAGGATTTGATTTCCCGTATTTTTCAGCTATTTTAGAAATAGTTTCATTTTCAAGAAGTCCACCTTGCATTAATGGTGCCCAAGCTTCCATTTGAATATTGTGCTCTTCGCAGAATGAACGGACCTCAGTTTGTTGTAATCGTGGATGAAGTTCCACTTGGTTAATAACTGGTTTGATACGAGCGATTTTAAGAAGATCCTGTAAGTGTGATACTTGGAAGTTACATACCCCAATAGCTTTAATTTTCCCTTGCTCGTATAAATCTTCAAGTGCTCTCCAAGATTCTGCAAATTTATTTTTACCTGGCCAATGAATAAGATAAAGGTCTAAATAATCTAGCCCTAATTTTTTTAAGCTGTCTTCGTATGCTGCAATTGTCTCTTCGTAGCTCAAGCCATCGTTCCATACTTTAGATGTAATAAATAAATCCTCACGTTTTAAACCAGTAGTTGCTAGTGCTTGACTAATACCTTCACCAACACCTGCTTCATTACCATAAATAGCAGCAGTATCGATACTACGGTAACCAACCTCAATCGCATTTTTCACCATTTCTGCTGTAACATCATTCGGTACTAGGAATACGCCTAGACCCATACCAGGCATTTGTAAACCGTTATTTAATGTAATTTTATCTTGTAAATTATTAATCATTTTTTTGTCCTCCAATTTTCGTTTGTGCTTTGTTGCTTTCTCATTATGCTTCCATACCATTGCAAAAAAAAGTACGCACTTTTTAGTTTCATAGAAACGTAGAGGTTACTTTTGTGAGATATCAATGGTTCACTGTAAGAAATTTTTTTTGTTTACGTGGTTCTGTCCTCTGTATACGTTACAATGAGTGGTAGAAAATTGAATCTTCGGAAAGGGTTGGTGAACGTATGATAATAACGAAAAACTTGGCAAATCACTTAGAAGAGACAGAGATTAAGATGTTCGAATCAAGGCTTAATGCAATTAAGGAAATTCAGAACAATGCTATGGGAGTTGAGATTGGTCAATTTGAAGGTGTATATGCTTTCTCCATAAAAAATATCCCCGGTCCCTCTTACAATGTGGTAAAGGGTAATAGCTTGGGTTCGGAGAATACAATAGATAAAATCCTAAGCTTTTATAGAACAAGAGAAATACCCGTTCGTTTCGATTTAGCACCTCAATATATAAATGCTACTTCGCTACAAAAATTACATAATGCTGGTCTTTATCAGAGTGATTTTCATGCAACATTATATTGTGAGCTAAACGAAGAGACAGTAGAGAAAACAAAGAATTCGTGCATTAAACTAAGACAAATTAAGGAAGACGAATTTGACCGTTACGGAAATATCTATGTTGAAGGTTTTGGTATGCCAGCATTTTTAGCAGAAGGTGTTGCAATCAATAATCAAGTTTTGTATGACAAGCCCGGTTGGTCGTTTTATATTGCTTCTCTTCAGGGTGAGGACGTAGGTATCGGTTCCTTGTATATAAATGATGGAACAGCCATTTTAGCTGCATCTGCCGTGAAACCAATTGCCCGTAATCAAGGGATTCACCAAGCATTAATACAGTTTCGTATCAACGAAGCTCTTCAACAAAATTGTAGTTTAATGATAGGTCACGCGAAATTTGCATCCATAAGTCAAAATAATATGGAGCGCTGTGGATTAAGAATGGCTTATACAAAAAGTATATGGACAGAAGCAAAATGAGGATTGCAAGAAGTTAGAAGGGGATTCAATGCTTAAGATAGAATAAGTAATTGAATCTTTTATAAAGGAGAGAGTGGGATGAATCGTTTAAATTTAATTACATTGGGTGTAAAAGATATGGTCGAGTCTCTTAGGTTTTATAGAGAGGGTCTGGGTTTTGAAGTGATTGTGTATGGTGAGGAAACAAATCCAGATGTTATTTTCTTTAATAATGGAGGGACAAAAATCTCTCTGTTTCCGATTGACCGTTTAGTAAAAGATATTAACGAGGCAAATCCACCAGCTATCGGCAATGGCTTTAACGGGATTACACTTGCTTATAACGGAAAGTCGAAAGAAGAAGTTGATCAAGTGTTTGAATTAGCTAAAAATGCCGGAGCGCAAATCGTCAAGGATCCAGAGACTGTATTCTGGGGTGGCTATAGTGGCTATTTCCAAGATCCAAACGGCTACCATTGGGAAGTTGCTTATGGGGACATGTGGCAGTTTGATGATCATGATATGTTGATTATTACCGAATAAAAGTAAGTGCGGTCTTTTTGATTAAGATGCGCTGATCCAAGTTCCGTCAGTTAATTGTAGACGTTCAATAGGACCTGCGTTCATAGGATAACGAACTCTCTGACCATCTACGTTCTACTCAACAAATGAATTATCAAATTCCATTTGTCTATAATCAGAAGACTAGTTCATTACATGAACTTATACACGCCGTTTGTGGTTGAGTGGGACCTTGATTTAACACCTTATATGAGTACGGGTTACCTTATAGATAAAGCTCAAATAATTAGTGATACCCAATTAAGCAGTTATACCGTTTTCCTTGGTTTAACGTTCCAAGATGTTTCTGAATGACTATTATATTATGATATGTAGAGAACCCTGTAGCTCATCGGAGAATTTACGATAAGCTACAGGGTTCCTTTATTTAACGAGAAATTTTTTACTATATTTAATTACTCTGTAATCAGTATCGCCGCTGGGGTGTTAAGCGAGCCAGCTGTAGAAGTATAGACTGGATGTGTAACACTAGTTCCTTTAGGTAGAGTAAATGTAGCAATCCGAACACCTTGGGTATTGGAAGACAGTGTAGGAACACCGTAAGTTGGACCATTGTTCCAACGTACAGCGCCGCCGTATGAACCTCCACGACCTGTCAAATATACCTTTAATGTCTTATCGGTTTGAGTTGGGTTTTTGAAAGTGATATTCGCCTTGTAAATAACACCATAATGCCCCTTATTAGTTGCTACAGCATCGCCAGGCGAATAGCTAGTTTCTTTAGTCATTAGGTTATCATTACCTCCATTATTTATGGAGAAACTTTTATTGCCGTCTCCGACAGTATATAGAGCAGCATCGCCACCTGAAGTACCAAAGCCGTCGATATTGGAAAAGTTCCAAGAACCACGCGGATGAGTCCCAATTGGTGAAACAACTGCATTTTGATTACTACGAAGATCGGCAGTAGTACTTTTAGCAGCTACTGTTCGGACTTTATAAGACATTGCAGAACTAGACGATAAAGTAAACTCAATAATTCCACCTACCAAATAACCATTTGGTACTTTCCATTCTTTAACTAATCCAACTTTCCCCGCTGCAATGGAACTATCAACCGGAGAACTAGGCGTTAATGTATTTCCGAGTAAAGCTTTTGCGGCACATTTCCCATGAGCTACAAAGCCGGTAATCGTATCGATACAGTCTTTAACACCAGAGACTTTATACGTACTGCCACTTGAGCCATTACCAATGGTAACACCGAACTTGATAGTCGCACCTGTGTTATTTAGATGCCAAACGAACATTCGATAAGTTACACTCTGTAATCCAGATGCAGCATCTGCCCAAAGAGTTGCATAACCATTAGTAAATGGAACAGAGCTATTAATAGTTTCTGGATTATCAGACAAGAAAAAACGTTGATTATTACTTGCCTTACCGTATAATTTTACAGATGGCACAACATTTGGGATTGTCACAGCAGTTAAATCAGATTGAGAACATGAAGCCATTATTATTTCCTCCTAAAAGTTAATTGAGATGTGAGACTAGTGGATGTCGTTGATTAAGGTTATCCACGAACCTTGTTATCAACGATTTCTCGCTCTCATATAAGTAAAGTGTTTAAGAGGGGGAATAAAACAACCTTCATTTTATTTTTTTTATGCAATCGATTAGGCTACTCCGAATGTTGGTGCATGTTACACGTTTTTGCTAATGTATATGTAATTTTTTTAAATTCGATTCAAGCGAAAGTCATTACATTTCTGTTTTACAGAAAAGATTTGACACAAGTGTATTAATCCAAGTTTCTTTTAAGGAAGGATAGGCATTTTTATGCCATAAGTTTTATTTGATAGCAATAATGTTAATAGTTGATATTCTCGCTTTATGCGTGAAATATATATAAAGCTGATTGATCCTTTATGGATGAATCAGTTTTTTTGTTTTTAAAAATCATATTTGAGAGGGGAAATTAATTGTTATTTATCGAGTGGTTTCAAAGTACAAGTCAGTTGGAGTCATAAGAGGACTTCTACAAGAGAAGAACTACCAGGGCAACCTTTGTTAGAAGGAGTTTTGGGTCCGATGTATGGCGGTGTAATAAATGGAAAAGTCGTTGTTCGCTACGAAGATCAAGCAGTATATGACATATTGTCATCATAAAATAAAAAATAAGATAGGGATGTGGTTAATGAAATCAATTCAAATTTCTTTTTATAACATGACAAAAGAAGAAAAATTCGTTATATCAAAAAATGAAACGTAAAATTGTTAATGGCAATGATGTTCTTTTGAAAGAAATGATGTCTATTGTGGGCGAAGAAGTTATTAAATATGAAGAAGATTTCTATGTTGATGATATTGAGTATTAAATAAACAAGATATGATTGAAATAGATAAAATGATGAAAAAGAAGCGGACCACAGAAGTGGAAGAGTTTTTGAAAAATAAAGAGTTGTAAGTATAGAAAAAGAATGGTTGCATAGTCGCTCATTCTTTTTGTACAAATAGGGAGCCGCTTCCCATTGAGTACAAATCTATGAAATCGTATAATACGAATATGCTTTTAATAACATTTATTTCTAATATATAGATTAGATTGGGAGGGTTACCATTTTGTATCGCATATTGTACATAGAAGACGAAAAAGAGATTGGTCAATGGGTTACAAAGGATTTAACGGAAAGAGGATATGAGGTTACATGGCTTGAATCTGGGGAAGAGGTCGATCAACACATAGGCTCTAAGGATATCGCTATATTGGATGTGATGCTACCAGGATTAGATGGCTTTTCAATTGGCAAAAGAATTAAGCGAGAAAATAAAGAAATTCCGATTTTAATGCTGTCAGCACGAACTGCTGTAGAGGATAAAATAGAGGGGCTCAATTTCGCGGATGATTATTTGACAAAGCCATTCCATCCAGATGAACTTATAGCTCGCGTTGAGGTTTTACTAAGAAGATATCAAAAGAATGATGATGTGTTAGATCTTCAGCATCTAAAAATTTATACGAAAGATATGCGTATTATCAATAAGCAGACGGATGAAGAAATTCAATTAACCGGTAAGCAGTTCTATCTATTACAGTATTTTATCCGCCACTTAAATCAAATTTTAACGAAGGAACAGCTTTATGAAGGTGTTTGGGGTGAAAGTTACATAGAAGGCGATAAAACATTAATGGTACATATTCGATACTTAAGAGAAAAAATAGAAATAAATCCTGCCAAGCCGACGATTATCGAAACCATTCGTGGCATTGGATATAGGGTGAAACTATGAGATTTTTCCGATCATTATTAGCAAAGTATATGTTGATCATATTTTTAGCCATCTCTATTGTTCAATTATCATACTTTGCTATTGCCGCTGTTATGTTTGGGATAGGAAAAACTGATTTTTCAAGCGAAGTTCTCAGGGAAAGCGAAGTAGAGGGAAAATGGCTTGTAGAAGCTAAGAATATAAAAAATGTCACAGAGGAAACAATTGCTCAACACTTTAAAGATTGGAAGGATCAATACCCTAAATCATCCATGTTCTGGGTAAGTGAGGACGGTACATTACTTACAACATTGAATGTGACGGAGCAGTTACCATTAAAATGGACGCCAGCATTTACGACAAAATTTATAAAAGATCATTATGGGGAAGATCCGTTTACGGTTATAGCTTTTTTAGGACAGGACGAATCGAATGGGTTTATCGTTTTTGAGATTCCTAGAGAAGTGTTTAATCCACCTCTTAAAAATGTTTATCAACAATATGGGAACCTTTTAATTGTTGGCGTTATTGCGATTATTTTATTTTTTATTGCTATATCTTTCTTATTCTTCAGAGGGATTCGAAAACGATTATTGCATCTTCAGGAAGCGATGGAAATTCGAGATGTAGATGGTTTACCTATTGAAGCGAAGGTCAAGAAGAAGGACGAAATTGGTCAGCTTGAACAAAGCTTTAATCGCATGGTATGTGAGCTTAGGGAAAGTAAGAATCGTGAGCAGAAGGAAGAACAGCTAAGACGAGAATTGATTGCAAATTTATCACATGACTTACGAACACCATTAACGAAAATACGAGCACAATCATATTCAGTTAGTAAAGAGGTATTATCGGAGGATGGAAAGCAAGCGATTAAGGCAATGGAAACGTCGATTGTTAATATTGACGCTTTAATAGAAAATTTAATGTCGTATACATTGCTGATGGCTAGTAAATATAAATTTGAGGCGAAAAATATCAATGTTATTCGTTTTGTGCGTGAGCAAATGACTACTTGGTATCCAGTGTTTGAAAAGGAAGGCTTTGAAATCGATATTGAGCTACATCCATTTGAAAAAAATGAATGGCAAATTGATCCGATTTGGCTTGGACGTATATTCGATAATTTATTTCAAAATATATTGCGCCATGCGAGCAGCGGGAAATATATTGGCCTGGAAACCGAATCGACAGAGCACTATGACGCATTTATCATAAAGGATCAAGGAAAAGGAATGAAAAATGAATCCAATGCCAAAGGTGCCGGTATCGGCTTATCGATTGTTGATATTATGGTGAAGGGCATGGATTTAGACTGGGATATTGAGTCAAACGAATCCGGCACAAAGATTAAAATTAAACACTACAAATAGAGATTTCGTGAAGCATGCTAAGGCATGCTTCATTTTAGTAATTGTCCAAACAGTATGTCAACAATGCTTATGGTATGCTGTTTTTTTATTCATAATGCATACAGACTCCTTAGAAAAGTAGAATGGAGCAGTACTTTATAGTAAGGTGATTGGAATTGCTATCTTCTTTTTAATGTTTATCACAAAAATATGGATGGCATTTGTTAAAACGTATGCCATGTAAATAAGTTGATTGGAGTGGAGGCTGGGTGACTCCTTGGGGATTAGCGATAGAGGAACGAAGGCTAAAAGCATCACATCCTGTGATAACGCCTTCGTGACCAACATCGTGTTGGCCCAAGCGGCTCATCGGACGCCCCCAGAAAGCTCTGCTCTGCGCGAAAGCGAAGCGGCAGCGATTGTTTTATCTGTGCGAAAGCGTAGCGACAGCAACAACAAAGCGCCCAGCCGGAACGGAAATCAACCCACGTTACGATAAAGTATCTTTTTTAAACAAAATTTAAACTAGGACCTTACCTGTTTTTAACCTTCGTTGCTTAAGATAATTACAGAGGTGAGGACAATGGAATATATCGTACAAACAGAAAATTTATCAAAGAGTTTTGGTAAAGAGCAAGCTGTATCAAATATAAATTTAAAAATACGTAAAGGTGAAATATATGGATTTTTAGGACCTAATGGAGCGGGAAAAACTACTACGATTCGTATGCTTCTTGGCCTAATGAAGTCATCTTCTGGGACAATCAAAATCTTCGAAAAAGATTTAACGAAGGAACGGATTAATATTTTAGCAAAAGTTGGTTCATTAGTAGAGAACCCTTCCTATTATCCACATTTAACGGCCTATGAAAATTTAGAAGCGTTAAGAAAAATTTTAGGTGTTCCGAAATCACGCATCGATGAAGTTTTAGAAATTGTTCGATTGAAGGATGCCGCAGATAAAAAAGTAAAGGGCTTTTCTCTTGGGATGAAGCAGCGTTTAGGTATTGCTGCATCTTTGTTACATAATCCTGAATTACTTATTTTAGATGAACCAACGAATGGTCTTGATCCATCTGGTATTATCGAAATTCGTAATTTGATTAAACGACTTCCTGAAGAATATGGAATGACGATTATTATTTCAAGCCATCTATTATCTGAAATAGATCAAATGGCCACTCAAGTAGGCATTGTTACAAAGGGGAAAATGATTTTCCAAGATTCAATTGAAGCAATGCGTAGATTTGCTCAGCCAAAGGTAGTAATTAAAGTGAGCGATAGTGGAAAGGGCTGGCGTTCATTAGTAGCAAATGGCATTAAGGCAGAACATAAGGATGACATCATTTTATTTGATGAATGCTCAGACGAAAAGGTAGCGCATATTGTACAAATCCTTGTACAAGAAGGCGTTTCGGTTTACCGAGTAGAGGAAGAGAAACGATCTTTAGAGGAGATTTTCCTTCAAATGACAACAGGAGAACAAACGCTATGATAGGGAAACTGTTAACTTCTGACTTTTTGAAAATTAAACGCAAAGGATTATGGTTTTTAACAGCTTTAGGGCCAATCGGTGTTGTTGCGATGCAAATGGTAAATTACGGCGTAAGGAAGGACTATTTGTTAGAGCAAAGCGAGGACGATTGGGGCTATTATTTATTAAACGTTCATTCTTTTACACCACTTGCTATAGTTCTAGGGATTGCTATTTTAACTTCATTTATGGCGAGCATTGAAAATGAAACGAACGCTTGGAAGCAATTAATTGCACTACCTGTATCTAAATTAACAGTGTATTTATCAAAATTCACTGTATTAGCAATTTTATTGTTGTTGTCTTCCACGATTTTAATGATATTGACACTGTCTTATGGAGTCTTTTTAGATTTAGGAAATAGCATACCATATGTGGAACTTGCTAAATATGCTTATTATCCATACTTTGCTGCGTTACCGATATTGGCACTTCAGCTTTGGATTGCAAGCGTTTGCCATAATCAGGGGATACCAATTACAGTAGGTATTTTCGGTGTGATTTTTGCCTACTCCTCGTATGTATTGCCTGATTGGATGATTTGGAAATGGCCATCATTAATGAATCAATGGGATGAGCCTGTTATTAATGTCATGCTTGGAGTAGGCATTGGTATTTTACTGTATATTATCGGAATGATAGATTTTGCTAGAAGGGATGTAAAGTAAATGTGGTCTATACTGAGCGCTGAATGGTTTAAACTGCGAAAATCTAAAATGGTGCCAATTATTTTTGCGGGGCCTATAATTGGACTTTTTATCGGATTAACATCGAATTTTAGTGATATGGTAGATTCCGGAATTAATGAATGGTATAGCACATTAATTTCTATGAATTTATTGTATGCATTATTATTCCTACCTTTAATTTCAGGAGTATTTGCGAGTCTTATTTGTAGATATGAACATCAATCTGGTGGCTGGAAACAACTTTTAGCACTACCTGTGACAAGAGGGAAAGTGTTTGTTGCAAAGTATGTATTAATTATGATCCTTGTGATGGCGATGCAGATACTATATTTATGTTCTATATATGCAGTAGGACTTATGAAAGGATACTCAGATCCTTTCCCAATGGAAATTGTGTGGAAGAGTATTCTAGGTGGATGTTTAGCGACAATGCCATTAGTCGCGTTGCAGCTTTGGATGTCCGTTATGTTTAAAAGTTTCGCTGCTCCATTTGCAGTAAATGTTATTTTTACTTTACCGTCTATATTAGCAGTCAATTCTGCACGTTTTGGACCTTACTATCCATGGGGGCAGCCATTCTTGATGATGAATATAGGAGGCAATACAGGTGATGTATTCTTCGTGCCTTGGGATCAATTGTTAACAGTTGTAGGAGGAGGATTCGTCCTGTTTTTCCTTGGAGGATATTTATATTTCCAACGAAAAGCAGTATAAAGTAATCGGAGATTTACTACATCCTCACCAGTCGGGCAAGTACTTGCAGTTAATAGATTAAGGGAGATATTTTAAAATGGTATTTGTTAAAAGGAGCTTTTTATTAATTTCAGCATTATTTCTTTTGTTATCTCTAGCGGGTTGCGGCAAGGGAGAAGCCATTAAGGATGCTTCAAAGTATACATCCGCGGTTGAAGATATCGATATTCCAAATGATGTGAAAGTAATTGGTTTTGGAGAAGCAACACATGGAAACGTTGAATTCCAAACATTAAAGAAGGATGTTTTCCAGGCTCTAATTAAAAATGAAAATGTTCGTGTGTTTGTATTAGAAGGAGATTTTGGTGGTGCTCAGCAAATTAATCAGTTTATTTTAAACGGTGCTGGTACAGCTGAGGAAGCGGTTAAAGCTTTGGATTATGGTATCTATAAAACGGAGCAAATGATTGATTTTGTTCAGTGGATGCATGATTATAACATGACTGCCGATGAGAAAGAAAAAATTTATTTTTACGGTAACGATATGCAACGCTATGATTATAGTAAAAAAGGGTTACTAGATTATTACGAAGTGGTTAATAGTGAAGGTGCTAAGAAATATAAGGCACAGTTAAAAGATGTGACAAATAAAACAATGAGAGATTTATCAACTAGTCAGCTAGAGGAGCTTGATAAAAATATTGATGCCATCATAAAAGATTTGCAAACTAATAAAGACTCTTATGAAAAGCAATCATCGAAAGAAGCTTATTTATTTGCCGCTCAATATGCGCAAATCATGAAGCAGCGAACGCAATTATTTTTAAATGACAGTAATTATATGAGTCTTCGTGATGAATATTTAGCGAACAACTTACAATGGATCGTTGATTTTGAAGAGTCTCAAGGTCATGATAAAGTACTAATGTCTGCTCATAACGGTCATATAGAGAAAACTTCTGCAAATATGGCAGGATACAAATCTATGGGCCAATACTTAGACGAAGTGTATAAAGATGCGTACTTTGCTATTGGGACTGATTTCATTAACAATACGTTTCAGGCACAAAATGGGTCAGGCGAAAGAAAAGAATATACAATTAAGCATCATAATGCATTAATAGATGCTTTCAGCGATGTGAAAGAAAACATTTTCTATGTAGATTTTAATAAAGCTAGTGAATCTCAGGAGTTAGCTGACATCGTAGCAAAGAAACAAAGAATGGGTAATATCGGCGATGATTTTAGTTTTTGGTACAAGTTTACACAGATGCTTTACACGATTAAAATGACACCTGCTAAGGCATATGATGGCATGATAATTGTGCAAGAGGCGACACCGACAAAAGTTATTGAATAACATGCGAAAAAAATGCTATTACCCATCTGAAGGTAGTAGCATTTTTTTATAATCATGGAACTTGAATTTCTTTACCAGAAGCTAATAAACATCCATATAAGGTGTATACTTCTGTTTCATTACACCATCTAAATAAGTATTGAATACCTCGATTTTGTTAATGATAAAAAAGAGGAGGTGTGGAAACAATGGCACAAGAAATTCTTTGTGAAGTTAATAACTGTACATTTTGGAACTCTGGAAACAGATGTGGTGCAGAGAAAATCTATGTTGTAAGTCAAAAGGGACAACAGGCGTCTAATAGTGAAGAAACAGATTGTAAGACATTTAATCCTGAAACGCATTAAATATGAAGGGCAACCATATAAATGGTTGCCCTTTTCCCATACCTTTATAAATATACATCAACTTTTACCTTGCTAAATAAAAGCGCATGAGCATTTCTCACTTTTTCCTCTACATAATCTAATGAATACTGTCCATAAGAATCTGTTAAATCGCCAATGGCACGAGATAAATTATCGATAACAGGAATTAATGTTTCTAAGTGGGTAAGTACTTCACCTTTATTCATTTCATCAGTAATTTCATGAGCTAGATGTTGAATTTTTCTTAGTCGCAATTTTTCAGATTGCATGGAATCCTCCTTATTGAGCCAATTTATGATGCTTCAATATATGTAAAACAATACAATTTCATGAATGGTTCTGGCAGGCGTTCAAATTGTCCGAATCCGCCCGAAAGTGATCGGGTTCGCTTTAAAGTGATCGGGTTTGCCCCGAAAGTGATCAGGTCCGCTCCGAAAGTGATCGGGTTCGCCCCGAAAGTGATCAGGTCTGCTCCGAAAGTGATCGGGTTCACCCCGAAAGTGATCGGGTTCGCCTCAAAAGTGATCGGGTGCGCCTCAAAAGTGATCAGGTCCGCCCCAAAGTGATCAGGTCCGCCTCAAAAGTGATCAGGTCCGCCCCAAAGTGATCGGGTTCGCTCCGAAAGTGATCGGGTTTGCCCCAAAAGTGATCAGGTCCGCTCTGAAAGTGATCGGGTTTGCCCCGAAAGTGATCAGGTCTGCTCCGAAAGTGATCGGGTTCACCCCGAAAGTGATCGGGTTCGCCTCAAAAGTGATCGGGTGCGCCCCGAAAGTGATCGGGTGTGCCCCGAAAGTGATCGGGTGCGCCTCAAAAGTGATCAGGTCCGTTCTGAAAGTGATCGGGTGTGCCTCAAAAGTGATCAGGTCCGCCCCGAAAGTGATCGGGTGCGCCTCAAAAGTGATCAGGTCCGCTATGAAAGTGATCGGGTGTGTCTCAAAACTGCTCAAGCCTAACAACCGGCTGCTCAATCGGAGTCCAAAAATGTAATTCTCATATTATTTTTTAGGTAATGTAATAATAAACGTAGTCCCATCAGAATGTTCGCTCTGTACTGAGATAGTGCCTTTATGAGCTTGAACGAGCTTATAAACGATCGCCATGCCCAGTCCAGTACCTTCCGAGGAGGCATCTGTTGTTGTGCCACGATAATATTGCTGAAAAATATTTTCTTGCATGTGTGTGGACATACCTATGCCGTTATCCACAATGTGGATTTCTACATGCTCTACCTTATCAAAAATCTGTGTATAAATATTTGTATTTGGTGGATTGTGGATAATGGCATTCATAAGAATGTTTTGTAATACGCGTTGCATAAATTTCGTATCAAAGTCAATGTTTATAACAGATGTATCAGTTTTAAAATGCAATATATAATCATTGGCCTGTGGATTGTTACTTATATTAGCAACGATTCTTTTTGTGAAATCCACAATATCCTGATTGGTTTTATGCAAGGGTAACTGACCGTCAGCATTATTAAACAGAATGATGAGACTTAAATCTTGAATAAGTTCCTCCATATGCTTGCCTTTATCTGCAATTTCTTGAATAAAGGAACGAGCTTCCTCTTTGGACCAATCGTATTGATCGTTTAATAGTAGGGTAGAGTAGCCTGTAATATACGTTAACGGCGTTTTTAAATCATGGGATATACCAGCAATCCATTCTTGCTTTGCTTGTTCAACCTTTTCACGTTCTGTTTCAGCAGCTTTTAATTTCCCTGATAAGGATTGTAGGTGTTGAAGTACCTCTTGATATAACATATAACGCATACGGAGCTTTCCTTTGCGTGTATAGATTTTAGATAGTCCAATAGGTTGTGTATAGTTTTCCTGTGAAAGCTGATGGATCCAAGACATTATAAAACCAAGAGGCCCCCCGAAATACCAACCAAATATAGCAATACAAACAATAGTACTGAATCCGAAAATCCATGCTACTAGTAGACTCTGATAAGCTTCACTAACAGATTTTTTAAAGAGTGGAAGAATACCTTCGAGTCCGATAACAATACACATTCCGCTCAAAAGTATCCACAGAATAATCCCCAGTGCTAGATGTAACGTAAATCGAGTGTTTATTCGCATAGTGAATCCTCTTTCGGTGGAATGAATTTATATCCAATGCCCCTTAAATTCACAATGATTTTAGGATTACGCGTATCATCCCCAAGCTTTTTCCGTAGTTTTGAAATATGAATCGTTACGGTTTTCTCCTCACCATATACATCATTTCCCCATACGAATTCGTAAAGCTGTGAAGTTGTAAAAATACGATTTGGATTTTTACAAAAGAAGTGTAGCAACTCTAGCTCTTTAGCTGTACATTCAACGAGCTGATTGTTAACGGTTAATGTAGCAGATTCAGGATTAAGAGCAAAGTAACCGAATTCAAATTTTGAACTTTGCTGTTGCTGAGAACTCTCATACATTTTTTGACGTCGAAGGATGACCTTTATGCGAGCGACGACCTCTAAAGGATTAAAAGGCTTTGTAATATAATCATCTCCGCCAATACCCAACCCTGTTAATTTATCAAAATCGGTAGAGCGAGCACTGACAAATATAATGGGAGTATTCGTATGCTTACGTATTTCTGTGCAAAGTTCAAAGCCATTTATATCTGGTAGCATGATATCGAGCAAAATAATATCGTAATGATTGTCTTTTACAAGCTGTAGTGTACCTTTGCCCGTTGAAGAAGTATCGATATTTGTAAAGTGTTCTTTTCGTAATGTAATTTCTAATAATTTTAAAATGCCAATTTCATCATCGACGATTAAGATTTTTGCAGCTTCCATTTTTATCCCTCATTTCTATCTCATCATAACAGCTTCCAATCTTTATATCCTTACTCTCTCGGAAAAAATTACTGTCATTTTCCATCTAGTTTACTTTGATTTTACTTTCGTTTTTTAAGCTTAATGTAATGAATTCAAAATGGTAAGGAGCACATAACATGGAAACTGTTATTCAACTACATCAATTAAGTAAGAGCTTTAAAGGAGTTGAAACCGTCTCGAATGTCAATATGAACGTTAAGAAGGGAGAGATTTATGGGTTTTTAGGTCCGAATGGGGCTGGAAAAACAACGATTATGAAGATGATTTTAAACTTAGTAAAGCCAACTTCAGGTGAAATTAAAATATTGAACCAATCCATTTCTACTACTTCCTATCAATATTTGAGCAAAATAGGCAGTATTATCGAGTACCCGGAATTTTACGACAGGCTAACAGCGAAGGAGAATTTAGAGCTTCACTGTGAGTATATTGGAGTTTATGAAAAAGGAGCTACCGAAGAGGCATTAGAGATAGTAGGTCTTAATGGTGTTGAACATAAAAAAATACATGAATTTTCTCTAGGGATGAAGCAAAGATTAGGCATTGCACGTGCCATTGTTGCCAAACCGGAAATTCTTATTTTAGATGAGCCGATTAATGGTCTTGATCCAATCGGTATTAAAGATATTAGAGAACTCTTGCTACATTTAAAGGAGAAGCTTGGAATCACCATATTAATATCTAGTCATATCGTGTCAGAAATAGAATCAATAGCAGATACAATTGGCATCCTTCATCATGGGGAATTATTGAAAGAGGTAAGAATGGAGGATATTCGAAAAGAGAACATGGAGTATCTGGAGATAAAAGTAGACGATGCAAAAAAAGCGATTCATGTGTTAGAGAACAGGTTAGGAATTCAAAAATATGAGATTGTCCATCAACATTGTATTCGAATTTTTGAACATGATATTTCTCAATCTCAAATTAATAAAGAACTTATATTCAATAACATTGCTGTCAATGGCATTGAAAAACAGCAACAGCATTTAGAAGAGTATTTCTTAAATCTTATTAATGGAGGGAATCAAATTGCTTAAACTAGTAAGACTTGAATGGAAAAAGAATAGCATGTCTAGCTATTTCAAAGGCTTAATCATTTGTATTATTGGAATTTTTGCGGCTGTTGCACTTATGGCAGTTGGTTCTGCAGATGAAAAGATGTTTCAAGATTATACAGATTTTATGTCTTTGACAAATATATTAATTCGCATTGTTTTTATCATTTTTTCGAGTGTAATTCTATCTCGTTTAGTCATTGACGAATACAAAAATAAGACGGTTCAATTATTATTTACGTATCCATTAAAAAGGAAAAAAATGATTCTTGCTAAGCTGTCTTTAGTTTTCGGATTTTGTTTCTTTAGCATTATCATTGCGACCTTAATGATGAATATCGCTGTTTATTTTTTAAATCCAATGATGAACTTCTTTGAATCTCCTGTTGAGATAAAGGAAATGGTAGCTACTATACCGTCTACTTTTATCATTGCTTTTATGATGGCTGGGGTAAGCATAATTCCTTTGTATTTTGGTATGCGAAAAAAATCAACAGCTGCGACAATTACATCGGCTGTTTTAATTGGATTTTTGATTAATGCAACGGTTGGGGATACATCAGCTAGTTTATCTCAATTTATCATTGTCCCAACAATAATGTGTCTATTAGGGCTTATGATCGGTTATCTGTCCTATTATAAAGTCGACAAAGTAGATTTAACCTAAAAATGAGAAATGAGGATGTAAAGTGAAAAAAGCAATCATAGCCTTAATATTCGTTATTGCGGTAGGGGGAGTATTCTTCACCCTTAACATCAATGGAGAAAAGAGCAGCATTGAAGAGCAGTCCTTTGATGCTAACCAAATTGAAGAACTAGAACTAAACATAGAGTCCTGGAATATAGCACTAGAAAATACAGAGTCTGATAAGCTAACAATTGAATTTGAAGGTAAGCAACAACAAAAGCAGCAAGACAATCCTGTTGAAATTAAGAAAGACGGAAATAAAGTAAAGGTACTTCAACAAGACACTGAAAAAGGGGCTATGAAAAACTTTAGCTTTGGAAAAAAAGATACTATTCACATTTTTATCCCTAAAAATGCAGTGAAGAAGATTGCATTAAAAAATAGTTATGGTGATATCAAAATTAACAACATTGAAACAGAAGAACTTTCGATTTCCACGGATTCTGGCTCTAAAACCATTAAGGGATTGTCGGCTGATAAAGGGACTATCACTTCAAAAGATGGTGAATTGAGCATTGTAGACAGTGCTTTAAATGAATTAACGATAGCTGCTGCAAACGGAGATAGCTATATGACTAGAGTCAACGGCTTGAAAACGAAAATTACTTCGACTAGCGGTGAAGTTTTAATGAAAGAAGTTATCGAAGGAAAAGCACTATTTGTAGAAACGGCTTTAGGGGATATTACGATTTCATACAAAGAGACACCAAAATCATTAGAGCTTATAGCGAATAGTGAATCATCTGACATAAGCGTTAATTTAGAAGGTTATCAGAAGGAAGAACATACGGATCAATTAAAGAAAGGTAAGATTGGTGATGCGTCAAACAAATTGGAACTAATTAGCAAAGAGGGTATAATAACCGTAAAGTAAAAACTTACAATCTGTGAGGTTAATGAATAATGTTAAGCGGTAGTGGGGGAGAAAGATGGATAGGTTATTGCAAGAGATCGTTACTTGGGCCAACAAGGAAGATAAACCAATCGTCATTGGTATTTCAGGACATGGTGCAGCAGGAAAAACAACGTTTGCTAATAAGCTTATTGACTGTTTAAACCAAAGTGAAGTGAATTATATTAATACAGACCCGTATATTGTTAGCTCGGATATACGCAAGCATACAATTATCAACTATACCTTTCGGAACGCACAGCATCAGTTTAAAATGACCGCTTGCCATCCAGCAGCACATCATTTACCCTCTTTGGAAAGAGATATTCAGATGGTTAGAGAAGGTCTGGATTTATTGACAATTGATACGCATTATATGAAAAGTACATTAATTTCTTCAAAATCTAAAGTAACCATTGTTGAGGGAATGAGCGTAGCATTTATTAATCCGAAGTTATTTGATTTAAAAATTTATTTTTATACAGATGGTGAGACAGAATTAAAGAGAAGGTCAGGTCGTGATGTATTTGAAAGGGGAACTGATATCAATTATTTAATGCAGTCGCATGAAGAACGTAGAATTCAATATGAATTGTTTATGCACTCATATAGTCAGCATTTTGATATTATTTTAAAAACCTCTGATGAAGTAATATGTCTAGAAAAAAATACCTTTGATAATCGCTACAAACTTCAATAACTTCAAGAGCCTTCACAGGCAGAAGGCTCATTTAATATTGAAACTTCACGCGGACAGTCGCATTAATAGTCATTTGACCTTGTTCAATAGGTGTAGAAACGGTGGAATCAACCGACGTCATGGATCTATATAGGACTGGTTCGATTTCATGTTTCTCAATGATTTCGATTGGCTGTGGCTGGATGGGTAAACGCATCGTCTCGGCAATTGTTTTAGCTTTCATTT
Organism: Lysinibacillus sp. NPDC058147; assembly: GCF_042884205.1. Lineage (NCBI taxonomy): Bacteria > Bacillati > Bacillota > Bacilli > Caryophanales > Bacillaceae > Lysinibacillus > Lysinibacillus sp. NPDC058147. Next base: position 181,880 of record NZ_JBHVUJ010000006.1, on the reverse strand, counting down.
GAGCATTATGAAGAGCTAAACTTAGTGCCTGCTGGTAATAGGCATCCGTATTTTCAATGTTAAAGTGGATAGAGGAAATGCGGTTTGCACCATTTTGCACAGCTGTATCAATGACTGAACCAACCTGATTTGTATCAGTTACTTTAACGGTAATGGCATTTGTCACTTCATAGCCTTTAAAAACTTGTTTATTGTTCTCAAATTCATAAGAGGTGCAATATTGTAGCCCGCTGTTTGGATATGTTCTTTTGGGATATGAAGAGCTAAAATGGATTGTATGACACGATTCATAATCATCGCATTTTCCTGCTGAGCATCTTGTACATTTTTTGCTTGTGTACTTACCTCTACTTGAAGCTGGACAGAGCTTGCTTTAGCCATAACTTTTCCATTTCCGGTTACAACTATAACACGTGGTACATAAGGAGTTTGCTGCCCGACATTTGTATAATACATAGAATACCACCTTTCGAAAGGCTCATACTATGCAAGGTGAAAATCATTTAACAATGAAGAAAAGCGTCTAGTTAATGCTTTGACGCTTTATTTGTGCATAAAAATATTCTGTTATACCATTTTTAATAACGCCTCTACACCAGACATTCCTTCAGTAATACCAAGTTGATGCGCTTCATATGTCACAGATTCTAATGGAGCCGTCAATAGCTCATCAATTGTTTTCACACCAACTGCCCGACCAGCAATAATTTTTCGGTCTGCTAAGCGATCATTTAATAGACCAACATCTAAAGCCCCGCACATAATGTAGCCAGTATCATTTGAAATTGTCAGCAGTGTTGTTTTTGGTAATTGAACAATTATCGCAGTGAAAAAATTGCCTTTAATCATAATAGGCTCAATTGTTACCATCCGAAATCACTCCTTTTCTCTATATACATATGGCAATAGATAAAAAGGTGTTCGACATTTTCACTAAAAAATTATTTGTTATCTAAAACGAACGATGCAAATGTATTATCCTCGATCATAACTTTTAAAAACCTTATAAATGATGTCACAACCGATTAAGTGAATTCGTTATAAGGTAAAAAAGGAGGAGTTATGATGAAGAATATTGTCATTGTAGGCGGAGGTTATGCAGGATTAAATTTATTAGAGGGATTAAAAAAGGAATTTCAAGGTCAAATCGGGAAATCAGTAAGAGTTATTTTAATTGATAAAAATAGTTATCATTTTAAAAAAGTATTACTTGTTCGGGCTGCGATAAGGGATATAAATTTGAAAACACCTTTTAGCGAATACTGTCAGAACGGAATCGAATTTATTCAAGGGGAAGCATTAGCTCTTCAGAAGCAAAATCAACAAATTACTATTAAGATGGAAAACGAGAAAACTATAAATTTATATTATGATTACTTGGTGCTGGCATTTGGAAGTGTAATTAGAGAGGTATCTAAAGATTTTGGTGGAATCGCTTTAAAAGATAAGCAGAGCTCCATAGAAATAAAAGAACAACTATTGTCACTGATGGAATCATTTAAAGCCTTGGAGAAATCACAACAAAACCAAAGTTTATTTAAGGTAGCTGTTGTAGGTGGAGGAATCGCAGGTATTGAAACAGCTGCTGAAATTGCTGCGTGGTCTAAAGAAAAGTTGGCAGAAGCAGGTGTTAACCCAAGTTTAGTGGAAGTTTTACTTTTTGATGCAAAGGATCGGCTTTTACCAGAAGCACCTGTGAAAGTAAGTGAAAAACTGGTCAGCCATCTTAAAAATATTGGGGTAGTCATCAAAAATAAAACAAGGGTTTCTCATTGTAAAGATGGTCAGTTATCTACTAATGATGGCCAAAAATATTCTGTAGGAACTTGTATCTTTAATCCTGGGGTAGAAGCAAATCCAATTATTTCTAGATTAGGTTTACCCATCTCAGAAGAACATCGAATTATTGTTAATCATTCCTATCAGGTTAAAGATGAGGAACATATTTATTCCATTGGTGATTGCGCATTAGTAGTAGATTATAAAAATAATCATCCAGATGGTATGACATGTAAGGAAGCTATTCCACAAGCGGCAAGGCTAAGTAAAATATTGAAGGCAGCAATAAATCAAACACCAGTGAACATATTACACGAATCATATCCCATAAAATTCTTTTGTATTAGTTTAGGACCAAATAACGGGTTTATGTGGACACAAAAATGGGGGCTTGATTTTACGATAACTGGAAAAATAGGTGCAAGAATAAGAAACTATACTTGGGAATTAGCAAGTCTTCAAAAATAAACAGAATATGAGGTGAGCAATGGATAATGAGTTAATAAGTCAGCTGTATAAAGAGTATAAATCACTGCTTTTTTCAATTGCCTATCGCATGACAGGTAGTGCATCAGATGCCGAGGATATCGTACAGGATGTATTTGCACAGATAGGGAAAAACGGAGTAAATCATATGGACAATATAAAAGCTCTTTTATGCAAAATGGTGACGAATCGTTGCATGGATTTGTTAAAGTCTTCAAGGAAAAAAAGAGAATTATATACGGGAACATGGCTGCCTGAACCTCTAGCATTACATGAGGATGATCCTTTGCTTACTATTTTAAATGATACGAGTATTTCACTAGCAATTATGATTTTGTTTGAGGAACTAAATCCAATTGAGCGGGCTATTTTTATTCTGAGAGAAGTTCTTGAGTATGAGTATCCAACAATTGCTGCAATCGTTGATAAAAGTGAGATTAATTGCAGGAAAATTTTAAGCAGAATAAAAAAGAAATTACCTGAGCTAGTTAGAAAAAATAGTATAGTTACAGACAAATTGGAAATGAAAAATACAGTGACTGTTTTCATGTCTGCTTTTCAACAAGGAAAGGTCAGTGAACTTGTTCATATTTTAAAAGAAGATGTTGTTTATTATGCAGATGGTGGAGGAAAGGCTACAGCTGCATTACATCCTATTTACGGTCGTGAAAAAGTTTTCCGTTTATTATCTGCTCTTTTCTGTAAGTTTGAAAATAATGAAGATAATTATACATTAGAATTGATGAATATTAATGGGACAACTGGCTTAGCATTAATATTCGAAAATAAAATTCAGGCAGTAATTGGCTTCGAAGTTGGACATGGACAAATCGAAGCAATTTATTATATGGTAAACCCTGAAAAGTTAAGATATGTTGCTGAAAATTGATTTATGCGTAAAAAGTTAAAAGAATCAACTCGTTTTATATGAGTTGATTCTTCTTTTACATTATTTTGTATAAGAAAGCATAGCTGTTTGCTTGAAATTTTTTAATGCAACCGTGGCCTCGTTTTTAGTTTTATACTCGAACATACGATAAGTATTTTGTTCAAAAACTGTAATAATCCACATAAATGAAAAATCCCCTTTGTTGTTTTGTGCTATAACAATCGGCAGAATAATTAATTTTATCTTTAGTTGTTATATATCAGTTGCCTTTCATTTTACACTAATTAGTAAAAAAATAAAGTGCTATGTGAGAGTTTTCACATTTCGTTCAAAATATAACCGGAAATTTATTTAATTTTTTTGTATGAAATGATTTTTTGAAAAGTTAAGAGGAGAAAACAGCCAAACCTATACAAGTATAATTCATTGTAATTCGCAAATAGTAAGTTGACGGAGATATGTGAATTTGATCTTGGGAGGTGATGCTTATGACACGTAAATATATATTGTCCTTATCCCTTTGTTTTTTAGTCATATCGGTATTTTTTACAGGGCTGACAACCTATGCGGATAAAGGTCGACCTTATTATGAGGAGACAGGGGAAGTTGTGTGGGACATTAACACAAAAGACAAAATAATTGCTTTAACCTTTGACGATGGACCTCATCCCAAATATACGGCAGCTATTTTAGATTTATTGGCAAAGTATGATGCAAAGGCGACGTTTTTTATTATTGGTAAAAATGCAGAAAAATATCCAGACGTTGTTTTACGATCTTATTCAGAAGGGCATGAGCTGGCCAATCATACGTATTCACATCCGTTTAAAGCTTCCGTAGCTGAATTACAGGCACAACTGCGTAAGACAAAGGAAATAATTTATGGTATTACTGGATTTTCACCAATTTTGTTCCGTCCTGTAGGTGGTTACTATAATGATCAAATGATCAATGCTGCTGTAAAGGATGGATACAAAGTAGTTATGTGGTCTTGGCATCAGGATACTCAAGATTGGAAACAGCCGGGTGTCAACAAAATTGTCCAAAAGGTGATGAAGGGATCGAAGCCTGGAGATGTTATTTTGTTCCATGATGGAGGAGGAGATCGTACGCAGACCCTTAAGGCGCTGGAAGAAATCTTACCAGAACTTAAAAAACAAGGTTATACATTTGTCACAATATCCGAGTTGATCAAAAGCAAACAGCAACAAGAGCAAGTGCAATAAGGAAAAACAAGCCATCTCAGCAACCTGAAATGGCTTGTTTTTTCCTCGTGACAGTAAATCTGTCATAACGCAGCGGATATTTATAATTAATTATTTCAATATTACCAAAATAATAGTGGTGCTAGTGCAATTCCGGCAACCGCTCCAAGTGCGATTCCAACGCCAAAACCTGCTCCTCCATAACCCCAACCGCCGTAACCCCAGTAACCTAGACCATAACCGCCAAATCGTCTATCAGGTAGAATCCACACTTGTCTTCTATCCACCCTAGTTATTTCTCCGTAATGTACTCTGCCACCTCGTTCTTCAATTCTTACACGTTTGCCATGATATTGACAACAAAGATTATAAGTATTAGCTGGATTCACAAACTATCCCTCCTTTCGACTTCCTTACAAGCTAATATATGCGGTTGCAATCAGTATCACTAGCCGATTGTCTACTTCGGACATAAGCTATAGTAAGGAGGGAATGTATGTCAGTAATACCAACAGATGAGTGGCTCAAAGAATTAATAGCTAGTCAAAGGCTTAATCTCAGTAAAAATCTTGAGGATTTACAACGCTCTATTCTTTGCGATCGTTTAGTAGATATTTTTATTGGTGGGTCTCCAGATGAAATACAATTTGAACTACAGCAGCAAGGGCTTTTTAATGCACATGAAAAAATAGACATTAACAAGTTAAAAAAACAAAACGTTTGGGAATTAGTACAGAAGGAATTTATAAATTTAAAGGAGAAATGGAGCGGTCCAACTATACCAATCTATATCTTTCCGATAACACAGGAGCAAACTATTACTAATAAAAATGGTGTGGCTTATCCAAATGCTTTGTTTTTATATATTGGAGAGCTTGAAAAGCAGGAGCTTAAAGCATTATTTGCACATGAGTATAATCATGTTTGTCGTCTGCAATATTTAAATAAATCTCTAGATAAAGTGACTCTGTTAGATTCTTTAATTTTAGAGGGATTAGCAGAATGTGCAGTGGAGGAGATTTACGGTGATAAATGGTTAGCACCCTGGTTAGGGTCCTACTCATTAGATAAAATGCAAGAAATTTGGAAGGAGCATTTTTTGCCTCAAATCAATATTCAAGGCTTAAACAATCATGTTGAATTTTTATATGGAGGAAAGCTTCCTCAATGGATAGGGTATTGTATTGGTTATGAAATTGTAAGGACGTATAAAACAAATCATTCATCCAATAACCTGCTTGTAAAAAGCTCAAAGGAAATACTTGCTGGCTCTGATTTTCTAATATAATTAATAACTAAGTAAAAGGTTCATCACCGAAAGTTGGGGATAACATTTTGTTGAAACGTTAATAATGAAGAATGGTTGATTGTAGTGGAGGCTGGACGCCCCCAGGAAGCTTTGCTCTGTGCGAAAGCGTAGCGTCAGCAACAAAGCGCCCAGCCGGAACGGAAATCAACCCCACGCTATGAGGATAGAAAAATAACCAGTTGCCGATCAATACTCGACAACTGGTACTCTAGTTTATTTAGATAGCAATAATTCCTATTGCTACAGCAATGAATAGTAAAGTAATGCTCAATCCCCACATCCAGAAGAAAGAGTATTTTAAGTGTTTCCCCATTTCTAAGCCTGATAAGCCTAAAGCTAACCAAACAGCAGGGGCAAGTGGCGATACAAATGTACCTACAATATTACCAATAATCATTGCATAGGCAGTTGAAAGAGAATCAATATCGAAAGATAAGCCAATCTGTTCAACTACAGGGAATAAAGCGAAGTAATATGCATCTGTACTTAGTAATAAATCAAATGGTACACCTAATACCCCGATAATGATATGTAAATAAGATGATAGGGCTGATGGTAGAATGTTCACAGCGTTGTTAGCAATTGCAGTTAACATCCCTGTACCATTAAGTATACCTAAAAATAATCCAGCAGCAATGATGATAGATGCCATCGTTAAGGCATTCGGAGCATGTGCTCGTACACGTTCCATCTGTTCTTTAGGAGAACGATAGTTGATTGGTAAGGCGATGGCCACCCCAATTAAAAAGGCTAATCCTGCTGGTAAAATACCTGCAACTAAAATTCCGATAACAAGAACAGTAACAATTGCATTAATCCACAATAGTTTTGGTCGTTGTAAGCTTGTATCTACTTCTGATGAAACAACACCTTGTGTAATAGCATGATCATCATTTGTGAAGTCAAGGGTACCATATTGTTTTAGAATACGGCGCTTTTCTCTAAAACCAAGGAACACCGCTAAGGCTATCATTAACACGACACCGATGATTTGAATAGTGATTAAAGGATACCAAAGTTCAGTTACATCCGTCTCTAAAACTGAAGCAACACGACCTAATGGACCACCCCAAGGAATCATATTAATTACTGCTGCAGCCCCTCCAACTAGTAACAGCAATAGATATGGATTCATGCGTAAACGTAAATATAAAGGCAATAATGCTGGGATTGTAATTAAAAACGTTGAAGCTCCAGAACCATCTAGTTGCGCCACTACAGCAATTATCACTGTTATTACTGCTACGACAATAATGTTTCCTTTTGAAAGCGCAATCATTTTATTGATCAATGGCTCGAATAAACCTACATCCTGCATAATACCAAAGAAAATAATAGCGAAGATAAACATAACAGCTACGTTCATCACAGAGCTTAATCCAGAACTAAAGAATTCTCCTAATTCATCGAAATTAAAGCCAGCTATAAATGCTGCTACGATAGGTGGTATAACCATTGCTACAAGTGGTGATACTCGACCACTAATAAGTAGAGCAACAATAATAATAATTGTTAAAAATCCGATTATACTTAAACTCAAAAATATTTCCTCCCTTTGTGACCAATCATTCAGATTATTAAAAAAATATCATAGTGCCAAAGAGAGGAAAACAATATAGTCATATGTTAAATAAAGAATATAATATTAGTTTTGTTCATAAGTTCCATGATATACATATTTCCGTTCAGGTCTTCCGACAGTGCCGTAAAGTAATTTTGTCTGTAAAAATTGCTCGCCAACTAAATATTCTAAATAACGGCGAGCTGTCGAACGACTCGAACCAATGAATTCGCTTAATTGTAAGGCTGTAACTTCCTGGGTTTTGAGATCTTCAAAAATGCTTTTAACAATTTGTAAAGTGTGCAAATCAATACCTTTGACAAATGCTTCTTCATCTACTATTTTATTGTTCGATTCACTATAAAATAATCCATCAAGGTCATTTTGAGTGACATTTTTGCTATTTTGAAATAAGCGAAGTTCCTGCAAATATTTCTGAAATGCGCGTTGAAGTCGTTGCTCTTCAAAAGGTTTTATTAAGTAATCTAAAATTCCTAAGTCTAGTATATCTTTTATTAAACTTAATTCAGTTGCTGCTGAGATCACGATAATTTTTATAGATGGATAGTGGTGACGTATATGACTTACTAATGAGCTACCTTCAACATCAGGAATATACAAATCTGTTAATATAATTTCCGGTAAATTAGAAGTCATCTTTAGCTTTTCAATCGTTTCTTTTCCTGTACGTAAATTTTCAGTGACGATAAAACCTTTTATATTATGAACATAATCTGCATGAATTTTTGCTACTCTAAAGTCATCTTCAATAATCCATACGCTTTTTGATGTTGTCATTCTCAATGTCTCCTTTAGGAACTATTATTAAAAAACATGCTCCTGATAAATCACCTGAATCCAATAAAATTTCCCCATTTATCTCCTGAAGGGCTTTCTTGCTTATAGCAAGTCCATGTCCGCGATCTAACCCTTCTTTAGTAGATACCCCTTTTATAAAAATTTTATCGTACATATTGTTATCAATACCTGGTCCATTGTCTTGAATCTCAAATAAGTAATGATTTTTATAATTGTTAATTGATAGTTGAATCACTTTATCTGAAGATTCCCAGCTTTTTAAAGTTTCAATAGCGTTTTGAAGTACATTACCAAGAGCTGTTAGAATAGCGTTTTCTTGCTGCTTAGATAATTCGATCGATGAAGAAATTTCGATTAGCTCGAGTTTGATGCCTAACTCTGCGGCCTCTGCTATTTTCCCCTGAATTAATGCAAGTAGAAGAGGGGTTGTTATATTGCTATTTAAAAAAGCTTGATTTTTAAGTTGTATGCTTCGTTCTTCTTTAATAAATTCAATGGCTTCGTTGTAATGTTTATGAACAAGTAAACCTAAAATGATATGGAGCTTATTAGCAAATTCATGAGTATATGCCCGTTGAACATTTGCATATTGTTTCATCTGTTTTAATTCATCAATGATTTTTTGAATATCTACTTTCTTTCTAAAGGTGTATAGTGAACCGATTTTCCTTTTCTTTTCAACTAAAGGTGTTTTATTTAAAATAATAATATGCTCATCAAGTGGTAGCTCTAAATTATAAATGCTTTTCTCTGCAACAATTTTAGGCGTAAAAATATGCTCAATTTTTGTACCCATCCAATCTGATAGAGATTTATTGTGAGCTGAATCTAGCATTTCATAAGCACTTTTATTAATGGTAGTAATTTGATTAAAGTGATCGACAGCTATTATACCCTCGGCTGTTGTTTCTAAAATAACCTTGTTTTGTTGATATAATTTAGCAATTTGAATAGGTTCCATATTAAACAATAATTTTTTTATATATATGGAAATAACTATTGCACCTAATATGCCTATTAACAAAATAATAATGGTGTATTTGCTCCATTTATGAATGTAGCTTTCGATAATTGTGTCGATATTTTCTGTTAAAAAACCGACAGATACAACCCCGATAATTTTATTGTCTAATATGATGGGGGCTTTACCTCGAATAGATTCACCTAATGACCCCATAGTTTTAGAAATATAAGCTTGTTTATCTAGCAATGCTGCATCGTTGTCTCCACCAACCATTTTTTCTCCGATTTTATCTTTTAAAGGGTGTGAATAACGAATTCCTTCAGAGTTTCCAACGACAATAAATGCTGCATCAAATTCTTTTCTTAAAGGCTCAACGATTGGTTGAATGATTTCACTCGGCTTTTCTTTATCAAATGCGGTGATGATTTCTTCCATAGAAGCGAGGGTTTTTGCAATATTTAATGCTTCCTCTCCCATCTGTTTTTCTGTTGTATCCCGAATATGTTCTTGTAAAAGATACATAAACATACCACATATTAAAAGAATCAAAATACTTATTAAAAAAATCATTTTAGCTGTAAGAGATTGGAACCAACTTCTCATATTTCACCTCTATGTAGTTTGATACTCGGAATTAATTTTTCTTCGTATAGGCACTTTAAAAAATAAGTGCCAGTATGCTAACAAAAACATCTCAAAAAGAGTGCATTTGAATTAGTCTATCATAAATATCCAACAAATAGAGAAAGGCCCTCAAGCTTGATTTATTGTAAAATAATGGGAAATCATCACCAAAAGATGTGGATGACATTTGATGAAACGTATGTTTTGTATGTAAGTTGATTTTCGTTCTGGCTAGGCGCACCCAAGAAATCGCCCAGCCGGAACGGAAATCAACCCCCGATATGGTGAAGAGCATTGATTTTTGATATTTAATACATGCCCTTCAAGGATATTGACACAAATTTTCCGCTACAATATAAGGAAGGGGTGATTGTAATGTCGAATGAACTTAAAAATATATTACCACCAGTTATTGATTTATCAACGAAGGTGCTAATTGTCGGCTCAATGCCAGGAAAGCAATCATTAGAGAAGCAGCAATATTATGGTAACCCACGCAATCACTTTTGGCCGATTATGGGGGGAATATTAGAAGTAGATGTACCTCAGGATTATGGACAAAGATTAAAATGGTTAATGAGCCATCATATCGGTCTTTGGGATACAATAGAGTCATGCGAACGCAAAGGGAGTTTAGATGCGGCCATTCGCAATGAAAAACCGAATGATTTTAAAACGCTCTTTGAACACTACCCGAATATTGAGTTAGTGCTGTTTAATGGCGCAAAGGCGTTTGAGGTTTTTAAAAAGCATATTGGCCTTGAGGTTTTAGATGGTCGAGCATATCAGAAAATGCCTTCTACTAGCCCAATACCAGGAAAAAATATTAAATCCTTTGAAGAAAAGCTTGAGGATTGGCGAGTGATGTACTCTTATTTGCCTAGATAATTATATTACAAAAAATCCCCTCCGATTAGTGTTGTTTGACGGAGTAGCCACCTTGTAAATACGAATACGGTTTAGGATGACTGAATACAAAGCCAATGGGCAATTTGCTCAACGGTCATTAGCCCTTTTACATATATTGAATTATGTAAAGGGAGGGGTTTATCATGTACAATCCATATGAAGAAATTATGCCACTGCCAGAACCTGGTTTCGAACCATCCTTTGGACTTCCTGGTTTTAGACCACCACCATCGTTTGGACCGCCCGGTTTTGGGCCGCCACCATCATTTGGACCACCTGGTTTCGGACCACCACCAGCAGGTCAAATGCCTCTTGGTCCACCGCCTAGCTTTGTGCCATCACTGCCACCTTTTGGAGTAGGTACAAGTGGTATTCAATCATGCTTATTTAGGAATACGTATATATGGATGTTCAATGGAACAGGCTTTTGGTTCTTCCTAACTGCTGTAGGAAGAGAGTTTATTGCAGGGTTCCGATGGAGTAGTAGAAGCGGTTGGCGCTTCCAAACTATTGCAAGAAGAAATATTCGCTCGTATGAATGTTCGAGGTGGTAATAAAGCGTATTAAGAAACCAAATTAAATGATTAATGAACTATTATGCCTTTAAAATAAAGTTGACATTAATAGGGAACATTTATTGGTTCATAGTGTTGAAAAAATGGCCAAAGGAAATCTTTCTGAATTAAAGTGATAACTATGTGAAGTGGATGATCTCCGTTCTGACTTGACGCATCTAGAAAAATGCCCAGTTAGAACGAAATCAACCACTCGTTTTGCTGAAGAGCCATACTTAAATATGACACCCTAATTTAATTTACATAATAGTATCATTCATGCTTAAACCTTCTCTACGCCACCCACAAGCTGCGTATACTCCACAAACCATTTTCTCCATTCTTCCATTGGAAATTCTTCATGTATAGTTCCACTTAATAAGTCAGAAAGCAGGTTTAAGCATATATGCCAGCCGGCTAAATCTTTAGGCGTATGGTCAGTTAGCTCACCAATCGTTTCAAGTAATACTAATATGGAACCATTACCCGTGGGGGAGAGTTCAAATCTTACTGTATCTTTGCCCCAATCAAATTCGAGTACTTCCTTCTCGGAATAATCTGTAATCGCTATTTTTTTATAAGCATTTGTTCCATCATTCATATTAAAATGGATTTTGCCGTTCTTTCGAAGATCGATGATTTCTAAATTATTCATCCATTTTTGAAGCTTTTCATTCTCCGTTAATACTGCCCAAACAGCCTCAACTGAATGTGACAGCGGACGGTTGAATTTTACGACATAGTTATTTTGTTGTTTTTGAATAGTAGCGAGCATGGGGATCCTCCTTGTTTACTTTTCCTCATCATAAACTGCTTGAAATAGTCTTGTCACGCCTTCTTCTATTTCATTCTTCTTTAAATGTCCATAACCTAAAATAATTCGATTAGTATATTTCCCTTTCTCTATCGTGTGATCCTCTACAGGGTATACCCTTACATCAAATTGTTCGATTTGTAACAATAACTCTTTAGAAAAATGAATATCCTCCAGTTCAACAATTAAATGCATGCCAGTAGAGTAACCTAAAACTTTCACTTTATTTGAAAAGGTTGTATGTAAACATTGGATAAGGAAATCTCGCTGGCTTTTATAAAATTTCTTCATTTTTGCAATATGTCGTTCCAAGTAGCCATCCTTAATAAAACGGGCGAGAATAAGCTGATCTAATGATGGCGTGTGTAAATCAGTAAACCATTTCAGCTGCCGAAATTTCTCAATTAGATGAGTTGGAAGAACTATATAACCTATTCGTAATGCTGGAGAGAGGATCTTACTAAAGGAGCCGATATAGAGTACACGTTCTGGATCTAGGCCTTGTAAAGAGCTGACAGGTGGACCTTCATAGCGAAACTCACTATCATAATCATCTTCAACTAAAAAACAATTATTCCTTCTAACGAAATTGATTAATTGAATTCTGCGCTGTATTGGTAGCGTGCCTCCTAGTGGGAATTGATGAGATGGGGTCAGGAAGACAAATTTAGGCTGCAAATTTTCTGGTAGTAAGGATGTCTTCATCCCATCTACATCTACAGGTATTGGATAAATAGAGGCACCTGAAGATTTAAAAATTGTTTGAATATCATTCGTAATAGGATCTTCCATGATGACGGTATCCTTAGGCGTTAAAAGCAACCTAGAAACAAGTGTCATTGCTTGTGTAGCGCCTGATGTAATAACAATTTGTTCTGGATGACAGGCAACACCTCTAGTTCTCAATAAGTAGTGTGCGAGCGTTTGTCTTAATTCCAGACGACCTTCTGGGGAGTCATATCCAAAGTTAGTTGATTCAATATCGTTCCACAGTTGATGTGATAATTTTGCCCAAGTTTTACGTGGAAATAAGTCTAATGCCGGAATGCCTGAGCGAAAATTAATCATATTATTTTTAGGCTTCTCACTGACTTCATATAATAAAAATGATGAATCATGCTGCGTTAAAAAGGCTCCCTCTGCAACAAATGTACCTGAACCTCTTCGTGCAATTAAAAATCCCTCTGCTAACAATTGATCGTAAGCTTCCAATATGACATTTCTTGAAACCTTTAGCTCGACAGAAAGCTCACGTGTTGATGCTAGCCTTTCACCTGCGTGAAGATGGCCATTTAATATTTTTTCCCGAATTTGCTGATAAACTTGCCGGTTTAAGGGTATATCTGAAGAACGGTCGATTGGTATCCATAACAACTTTGTCTCGCCTCCTAGTTAAAAGTGGTACTTTGAAAAATTCTATAAAGTGGTTCTTATGCTACCAATTTTATCATGTTAAAGTACTGGTAAATAGGTAAGAGGGGGAATGAAAATGGAAAAAACAGAAGAATTGGTGGTTCAAGCATTAAAATCCGCAGCGAGAGATGAGCGAATGAAACATACTTTTCAACAGTCAACAGAACTCTATCCATTATTTTGGAAAGCAGCGAAACGATATGTCACGGGTGAAAAGAGGCAGGATGCCCTTCAAATGGCCCTAGAATTTATCGCCAAGGATTATCAAATATCCGTTGAATTTTTTGGGGAAAATACAACGGATTTGTTGGAATGCCAAAAGGCCAAAGATGAATTTTTGCAACTTATTGAGAGTATGGGTGCCTCGTCAATGAAACAAACCGTCTCGTTTGATTTGTCTCATATTGGTCTTTCTATCAACGCAGAACTTGCTTATAAACACTTGGTAGAGCTTGCTAAAAAAGCAAATCAATATGAAATTACTTTAATGATTAGTATGGAGGAGTCATCAAAAACGAACGATATTCTCGACGTTTATAAAAAAATAGCCAGTCGATATTCCAATGTCGGGATTACGCTACAAGTACATCTCTATCGTACAGAGGAGGATATACAGCAGCTCATTCAATACCCAGGGAAAATAAGGCTTGTTAAAGGTGCTTTCCAGGAGCCGGTCGATGTTGCGCTGAAAAGATCAGAGGAACTGAATGAACGTTATCTTCATTATGTAGAGCAGTTGATAAATGCCAATCATCCAATCTCGATAGCTACGCATGATGAAGTATTGATTCAAGAAATTGAACAAAGGAAATATTTTGATCAACCAAATGTTGAGATAGAAATGCTTTATGGCATACAATCAGATTTGATTCATCAATTAAAAGCGAAAGGATATCGTTGTAAGGTTTATCTTACGTATGGTAGAGAGTGGTATTTATATTTATGTCATCGTCTTGCTGAATATCCGGAGAATCTATTTTTGGCTGTAGCAGACGTTATTAATCCATCCATGTTAACTAGAAGTGAAGGTTATTAAACAAATACATCAAACTAAGTTCTTATGTCCTTGGTATTATTTGAACTTTATGGAGAGCAGAATTTCAGCTAATATTGGTTGAAAAGGGGGGGACAACCATGCCGTATCAACAAGCTTTAGAGAACTATATTGCAGCTACAAATTCCCATGATTTTAATAACGTAAAGGAAATTTTGCATCCGCAAGCAGTGTATTGGTTTTCGGATAAAACATGCATAACCTTAGAAGAAATAAGAGTTTATTTCAATAATACTTGGAAATTGATAAAGGAAGAGGTATATTCAGCTACTAATGTCCAGTGGCTTACGGTTGATGAACAATCAGCTACCTGTATTTATACATACCACTATGAGGGCTATCATAACGGGAAATTTGTATCAGGTAGCGGAAGAGCAACAAATATTTTTACTGTTATAAACAACGAATGGAAGTTAATTCATGAACATTTAAGTAGTTAAATGATTTTTATTGCTACTTGAATAAGTAGTAATGAAATAATGATTATTAGTAGTATTTTAGCTGCCTTTATCGGAATTTTCGGTAGAATTAAAAGTCCGAGTTGAGAGCCGATAATGGAGCCTATTGCCATCGCAATTGCATAATGCCATTGAATAAAGCCGGTTTGGTAAAATACTATAAATGCCCCTGTACAGCTCCCGAAAATAAGTACGCGTGTGAGCTGTACAGCCTTTATGTAGGAGTAATGGTGGCGTAAAAAATATAGTATGCTGAAGGTTGAAGAACCAGGTCCAAAGCCACCATCATAAGCCGCGATTAAAAATGGCTGCCATAATTTATTGCTGTGTTTAGTGTCATTTTCTTCTGAGCTAACAGTCCATTCTTTATTTTTCAACGTTATAAATAGGGCGAAAATAAGTAGCATACATGCAATAATATTCATTGTTTTTTCGGAGATGGATACTGTTAGGAGTGCTCCACAAACGCCTCCGACAATTGCTACAGCAACATATTTCATAATAGCTACTAGGCGAAGCTCTTTATGATATAGAAGATAAAAGATGCTCGACAACGCTGCAATGCCCGATGAAAATTTATTCGTAGCAATGCCTGTTTGAATAGGTATTCCAACAAGCATCATAGCAGGGATCGTAATTAACCCAGCACCTCCAGCAAGGGTACCGATAAAAGCAGCAATAACTCCGATACCGACGAGCGTCAGTGAAAGCTTTGTATAAGAAAGTCCTATTGCAATGGCAACGGTCACAATGAAAATAAAAGATTTTTTCATAAGCGGCTCCTTTAATGTTGTTAGTTAAAGGGTAATGGTAAACAATTTATAAATCTAATATATTATTTTTCGTTTTGTATAAATGATATTTATACAAAGTACAACTGATTTTTTCTCTTTAAATACTACTCGAAATACAGTCTCCTTAAAGCTTCAACCTCTCCTAATTTATTATGCTTACTTTCATCTGCTTAGCCCCTTTGAAATTGAAATGTAAATAGTTATTATTGTAAGTAATGGAAGTCGTTATTAAGCGAAGGGGATGGTAGCAATGAAACAAAATATGTATCAATGGGGCGACTCACAAAATCCAACTTTCATCTTTTTACATGGGATAGGGAGTACAGGCTTAGCATTTGGAGAACTAGCAAAACAATTACCAGAGTATCATATCGTATCCTTTGATTTACCTGGACACGGCTATGCAAAAGCCTTGGAAGAAGAAAAGGCTTATTTTCCGTCCAATTTGATTGAAGACATAGAAGAAACAATAAATCAGCAGTTAGGTAATACAACTCATTATTTAATTGGTCATTCTTTTGGAGCTGATTTGGCATTGCATTATGCCGCTAAATACCCAAAACGAATAAAGGGGATTATTTTGCTAGATGGCGGTTATATGTCACCGCAAGAACTAGGGGTGACATTAGAAACCGAATTACAAGATATAGAGAAATTTTGCGATGAAGTAAGATTCCCATCTTGGGACGTATTTTTTGAATCGGAAAAAGAAGAGCTTTTACGATGGTCGGAAGAGCTTGAAGAAGCGTCAAAGGCTCAAGTTAAGGAGCAGGATGGAGAAATTAGACTAACGCTTTCTACTTTTACAGGGCGGTCTATCATAAAAGGTATTTATGCAGAACCTGTCACAAATATAGTTGAACAGGTGCATTGCCCAACTCTCTTGATACGCGCAACAAAGCCAATCGAATTAGAATCTACTAGAAAGAAGAGTATTCAAATTTTGCAAACTAAAATTGAGAACTTAGATATTGAACTAATCACGGATGCAGGTCATGATATTTTTCGTGAAGCACCTAAGGATGTTGCTATAAAAATTAGAACATGGGTTGAGAAGCATTAATAAACAAATAGCGCAAGCATTGGTATGACAAATTCTAAGGTGAATGAAACTGATAAAAACAGAAGAAGAGCTAAAAAACTTAATTGCAGCAGATGAATGGATGATGGAAATTTTAACAACTGTAGAAAAGCTACAATTACCAGATTCATGGGTATGCGCTGGATTTATTCGCTCGAAGGTGTGGGATTTTCTACATAAAAAGGAGTACAGAACACCATTAGCCGATATTGATGTAATATATTTTGATAAAGTAAATTCTTTAGAGAATTATGAGAAGCTATATGAACAAGAATTGACGAAGTATTTACCGAATGAGCCTTGGTCTGTAAAAAATCAAGCGAGAATGCATGTAGTAAATAATAGTGAACCTTATCGATCATCTATTGATGGTATGGCTCATTTTCCAGAAATACCGACAGCTATTGGTGTGAGACTTACTAATGGAAAACTTGAAATAGCAGCACCTTATGGGATCAAGCACTTAGTTTCTGGGATTGTCGCTCCTACTCCATATTTTCAGAAAGGCTCTCCAATGCATGAGATTTATATGAATAGAGTTCGTAACAAACAGTGGGAATTAAGTTGGTCGAAGCTACAGATTGTCTACTAAAACGAAGCGAAGGAGCTAATGAATTGTATCACGATAAACATCATATAATTTCGCATTATGAAAGATCTATCGTCTTTGTGGAAAGCTTAGCAAACATAACAGAAGAACAATGGCGTACTCCTATAGAATCTGGAAAATGGACAGTAGCAGAGGTAATCGGCCATCTTACTCCATGGGATGAATTCGTGATAAAACAACGTCTACCGTTTCTTTTTACAGAAGAAAGCTTACCAAAAGGGCCTGATGTAGAAAAGGTGAATGCCAGTGCAGCGAGGGATAGTCGTGCACAAAATAAAGAAGAAACGATTGTCAATTTTATCAATCAGAGACATCAGCTAATTAACGCACTTTATCAAATAGTGGATGAGCAATGGCAGCAGCCTTTTACTATAGGTGCTTCAGAATTAACACTTTACAGTTATTTTACTAGTCAAGCAGATCATGATTTGCATCATTTTTCTCAAGTACAAAAAGTTTTAAAGAATATAGAGGGTATAAAGTGGATATCAAGCATTTAATCGATTATTATGCACATGCGTCTGTAAGTTTTACGGATGTTTTTACAAATAAAATGGAGCCAGGGCAAATAGATATTGGTCGAACAACAGCCCCTGGGAAGTGTGGTTTGGTTGTTCCGCTTGTTGGTAGTGCTGTATTTAGCTTTAATGGTATCCCTTATGCAATGGAGCCGGGTATGGTCGTACATGCAGGGCCACAAATGCCAATCGAAATTAAAGTTACTAGCGATAAGGAATGGGAGTATGCAGTTGTTCATTATCATATCCCTCCCGAAGAAATATCTCAATATCCGTTATCAGCTCAGCATTTTTTAATCAATACAGGCCATCATACAAAAATTATTGACTATGTACAGCAGCTAATAGAAAGCCAAGCAATGCCAGGCAATATGTCGATATTCAAAGCAAAGATTCTATTTATGAATCTTTTGGAAGCCATTCTTATATCGGCAAAAGTGAAGGTTCTGGATACGGCAAGTGAGCAGATGGAGCAAGCTTTACAGTATATACATGAGAATTATGCTAAACAACTTTCTGTTTCGAAAGTTGCTGAAGAATTTGGCGTGGAGCGTCGTAGATTTGCTTATCTGTTCGAACAGCATACGGGGATGAATCCTAGCGTCTACTTAACGGAATATCGCATACGACGGTCGAAGGAGTTACTAAAATATGACGATTCTCCAGTAGCAGAAATAGCAGAATGTGTAGGCTATGTAGATTGCTTTTATTTCAGTAGAGTATTTAAAAAATGTACTGGAATGTCCCCGACAGCCTATCGGAAAATAATGATTGAGGAAGCTAAATACGTATAAAAAGTTGTTTCTTTAAAAAAGAAGCAGCTTTTTTTGTAAATCATCAATTATGTCTCGGCAAAAGTCCATGTGATTCATGAAATTGTCCATTCACAATAGGTTTTCTCTTTGTTAGGATAGTATCCGTAAATGATAATGAATATCAATTAAATTAATAAAGTCTTGACTTATAATTGAAAATGATTATCATTATCAATATAATTAAGTTCGTTAGGAGAGAATAAATCTATGAATAAATATTTTAAAATGTGTGCACCCGCTCTATTAGCGCTATCCTTGGCTGCATGTGGAACGGATAAAGCAGAAGAGTCTACTGCATCTACAAATAATGCTGCAGAAACTAGTACAACAGAAACACAAACAAATCAGGCGAAAACACAGACGATTACATACTTAGGCGAAAAATATGAACTTCCTGCAGAAGTGAAAAACATTGTAGCAGCAAGTTTAGAATCTATGGAGGATGCGGCAATTCTTGGTATTAAGCCTGTTGGTGTACTTGATATCGGAGGAAAAATTCCTTCCTATCTTGCTTCTGAATTAGAAGGTGCCGAGCTGGTTGGAAATAAAATGTCACCGAATACTGAAGCCATTCTTAAACTTGATCCAGATGTTATTTTAGGTTCCTCAAAATACCCTGAGGAAATGGCTGAAAAGCTTAAAAAAATTCAAACGATGATTCCATACTCACATGTCTCTACAAATTGGAAGGAGAATCTAACATTACTTGCCCAGCTTACAGGTAAAGAAGATGAGGCGAAAAAAATCATCGCTGATTATGAAGCGAAGGTTGCTGATTCTCAAGTAAAATCTAAAGAGCAATTAGCAGACAAGCAAGTTCTAGTTATTCGGGTACGTGGTGGCATCATGTATATCTATCCAGCAGGCGTTTACTTAAACCCTGTTTTATATGAAGATTTAGGGGCTCCAGTACCAGAGGTTTTAAAAACAGCAAAGGCACAGGCCGAACTATCGCTTGAAACATTAGCAGAGGTTAATCCTGATGCTATTTTCCTTCAATTTGAGGAATCAGAAAATGCCGATGCACCAAAAGCGTTAGAAGAGCTACAAAAAAATCCGATTTTCGCAAGCTTAAAGGCATCACAAAATAAACAGGTTTTCGTGAATGCAATTGAACCGTTAGCACAAGGTGGTACTGCATGGTCTAAGGTGAAATTCTTAGATATCGCAGCGGAAAAATTACTTAAATAGTTTAGATAGGCTGGTAGTAGATTTGGTGGCATCACCAGGCTATTACCAGCCTTTTATAGGCATAATTGATATAGAAAAAGGTGTGGAAATTGAAAAAAACAAACATTGTGGCATTTTCAATATTAGTAGCTTCTCCATTCCTAATTGCGATTGTGGCATTAGTATCTGTTATGTATGGCACAAAAGACATCAGCGCAATTACGGTGTGGCAGGCGATTATTGCATTTGACCCTTCAAATGTGGATCACCAAATTATACGAACAGGACGCATCCCTAGAATTGCCGCAGTGTTACTAGTTGGAGCATTTTTAGCAGTAGCTGGGGCAGTGATGCAAGGTATTACACGAAATTATTTAGCGTCCCCTTCATTAATGGGAGTTAATGATGGTTCAGCATTCGTGATTACGTTAGCAATAGTATTTTTCCCAGGGCTTCCTAATTACCAAATGATTCTACTTTCAATGCTTGGTTCAGCATTAGGGGCAGGGATTGTGTTTGGTTTTGGCTCTTTAATTCGAAATGGTTTATCACCAGTAAGGCTGGCCATTATTGGAACGGTCATTGGTACGTTTTTAAGCAGTATTGCTACAGCCATTGCGATGTATTTCCAAGTATCACAAACGGTAAGTGTTTGGTATAACACAAAGGTACATATGGTGGATATGGATATGCTCATGCTAGCTGTTCCATTTGGATTAATTGGTTTAGTTCTTGCACTATTATCAGCTAAGGCTATTACAATAACTTCACTAGGCGAAGATATCGCTATTGGACTTGGACAAAAAACAAAAGCAGTGAAAATTATTAGTATGCTTGCTGTAGTTTGTTTAACAGGTACAGCAGTTGCCCTTGTTGGAAAGATTGCCTTTGTCGGGTTAGTCATTCCTCATATTACACGTTTCATTGTTGGAGTCGATTACCGCTTTATTATTCCTTGTGCAGCTGTAATAGGTGCGTTTTTCTTAGCACTCTGTGATGTACTCAGTCGCTTTGTTAATTTTCCATTCGAAACTCCGATCGGCGTATTAACAGCCTTGGTTGGTGTTCCATTCTTCCTATATTTAGTTCGTAAACACGGAGGTGAACAACGTGCGTAAAAAAACCTCAAGTGTATTCGTCATGACTGTTTCCTTACTCATGTTATTTATTTTTGGCGCCGGCTATCTCCATATTACAAATGGTGTCTTTGATATGTCTGTGATGGATGTTTTAAAAACATTGCTGCGCATTGAACCAAATCCAAAATTTGATCTTGTCATTTTTGAATTCCGTTTACCACGTATTGTCATTGCAGCATTAGTAGGTGTTGGCCTAGGGATGGCAGGGGTTGTGCTACAAGGTATCACACGTAATGGTCTAGCAGACCCAGGGATTTTAGGGATTAATGCTGGGGCTGGTGCAGCAGTGGTCATATTTATGTTTTTCTTTCAATTACGTCTCACATCTGCAGATATGAGTAGCTGGTTCTCCATTTTGATGATGCCGATTTTTGGATTTGTCGGTGGTGCTATGGCAGCTGTGTTGATTTTCTCATTTGCCCGGAAAAATGGTCATTTAGATATGCAACGACTAATTTTAACGGGGATTGCGATTAATAGTGGCTTTGGGGCATTGTCACTGTTTTTATCATTGAAAATGAATGCTCAAGATTATGAAAATGCAGCAGTTTGGATGGCAGGCTCTATTTATAATGCAAACTGGATCTTTGTTGTGACTATGCTGCCGTGGCTTATTTTATTAGGCTTTTATGTTTATCGGAAATCATATTTGCTCGATTATTTTCAATTAGAAGAGGATAGTATTACTAGCTTAGGGATAGCGGTAGAAAAAGAGAAAATGAAGCTGTTGTTGGCAAGCGTCGGTTTAGTCAGCGCTTGTGTATCGGTATCAGGTAGTATCGGTTTTATTGGATTAATGGCACCACATATTGCTAAACAGCTTGTTGGTATACAACATCGTTACGTCATGCCAGTAAGTGCGTTGATAGGTGCTGGATTGCTAATATTAGCTGATTTTATAGGGAAAACAGTATTTGCACCGTCTGAACTGGCAGTTGGTATTGTTGTCTCGATTATTGGGATTCCGTATTTCTTATATTTACTAGTGAAATCGAAGGCATAGGAGGAAAAAGTGTGCAAACTGCATTTAGAATGGAAAATTTATCTTCTGGCTATGAGCAGGTTCGTGTGTTTGAAGGCTTGAATTTAACAATAGAAGAAGGAAAGGTTACGACTATCATCGGCCCTAATGGATGCGGGAAATCTACTCTATTAAAAACGATTGGTCGTATATTAAAGAAGCAGCAGGGAACGGTTTATTTACAGGATCAAAACATGCAAAATTTATCGACGAAGGAAATTGCGAAAAAGCTAGCAATCTTGTCCCAGACGCCTATTGCTCCAGGTCAGTTAAAGGTTGAGGAGCTCATTGCTTATGGGCGTTATCCACATCGTAATAATGTTAATCGCTTAACGAAAAAGGATGAGGAAATGGTTGAATGGGCTTTAAATGTAACTAATACGATGGAGTACCGAAATCGGGAGCTTGCTCAGCTTTCTGGAGGTCAACGCCAACGTGTATGGCTTGCAATGGCCTTAGCGCAAGAAACAAATATTTTGTTATTAGACGAACCGACAACTTATTTAGATATGGCACATCAGTTAGAGGTGCTAGAAATTGTGAAAAACTTAAACGAACAGCATCGTTGTACGATCGTTATGGTATTGCACGATATTAATCACGCGGCACGATATTCACATCATTTAATTGCAATGAGGCAGGGAGCTGTAATGAAAACTGGAACACCTGAGGAAATTTTATGTGCAGATGTTATGCGGAGCGTATTCAATATTAATGCACGTATTATGGAAGATCCAATTACGAAAACACCAGTATGTTATGGCTATGATGTTATGAAGGAGGCCGACAAATGATTGAGGAGAAGATCGTAAAGACACTTGATTATGTGACACAGCAAATTGTATCAAAGTTTACGGATTATACGTATACGGTAAATATTTATGTACCGAACGGAGAAGTACCAGAAGGAGGTTTTCCAGTCTTATACGTATTAGATGGATCGTCATATTTCCATCTTGTAAAGGAAGCGATCCGTCTACAAAGCCGTAATGCACCTAAAACGGGAGTCTTACCAGCCGTTGTTGTCGGTATTGGGCATGGTGCAGACATGCATGAACGACGATTTTATGATTTTACAGGACAAGCCGAAACGTATAATTATCCTGCAAGATTTAAAGGTAAGGGCCATGAGAAACATGGAGGTGCAGAGAACTTTAGTAGATTTTTAGAGGAGGAATTAAAACCAAATATTCAGGCTCAATTCCCTGTAAATATGCAGCATGAAGCACTGTTCGGTCATTCATTAGCAGGTTATTTTGTTCTTTGGCAATTATTCCATCATCAATCAAGCTTCCAACGTTATATAGCGATTAGCCCTTCTATTTGGTGGAATGAGCATGAACTATTAGGTTATGCGTCAACATTTATAAAAGAGCTTCCGTTTGCTTATGAAAAACTATTCATCGGTGTGGGAGAACTGGAAACCTTTATGGTTGATGATGCGCAACAAATTGCGAGTAAATTACAGAAAATCATGGATATCTCCTTTTATGAAGCGTTGGAGGAAAATCACGCTTCAATCGTTCCAACTGTTATGAGTAGAGCAATACGTTTTGTGAACAAAAATAAATAGTTGTTTCCGCATTATCTTATGGTAATGCGGTTTATTTTTGTTTAAAAATACAATATAATGTATTTTTAAACAAAAGAAGTGTTGACAAATGAACATTATTTTAGCGCAAGTAGAGGATGCTTCAGTAATTCATAACGTTATGCTACAAGCCTTTAAAGAGTATGAACATGCAACACCACCATCGAGTGCACTTAGTGAAACAATTGAATCGATTGAACAGGCGATGAAGAAAGGAGAGCATGCCTTCATCGGATATATCGATGAACAACCTGTTGCGATGGTAAGATTTATACTAAGTGCTCAAGGAATTTATCTTCATTCAGCAGAAGGCTCCCTCCCCGGCAGATGTTGAGATGAATGCGGATGTAGTTCCTTTTAAGTGGGTGTCCAAACACTGAATGAAGATAAAGCCTCCGGCGGATGTCACGGAATCGGAAAGGAGTTCTTTGCGCAAGCACAAAGCCGATTCCGGACGCAATTATGCCAAGGCATAATTGATTAAACGTGCACGAATTATATTGCATTGTTAGAGGAAGAACAGCTTGAACTTTCTATTCCAATTATTAAAATAGATGAGCCCTTCTTTGACGCGATATGTGAAGTAAAACTGCCTCAAACAATTCTTTTTACAAACCCTGAAACCGTTGAAGTTACGATGAACAGACTTCAGCAATACGCTTTACTACATGGAAAATCCATTAATACTAAAATAAAAGTTATCGACAATACGTTTGAACTGATTATGCAGGGGAAAAAGGAAGCGTATAATAACGCTATTAGACAAACTCTTCATCATCTAGAAGAGGAGCAACGGCATATTTCAGTTGCACAACTTTCAATGGTTGAGGCTGCACAGCAATTCGAAAAAGAGTCAACGTTAACGATTACTCATCCGCTAAAGTCGTTAGCTAAATTTGTGATGAAAGCTATAGAATAAAAGTTCGTATATAATTTTTGGAATACTCTGTAACAATTTGTGCGATACATTCGTTTCATAGGAAATAACTATGACTTGTAGGGAGTGTAGTAATGCGGAGATGGGTACTTATGGTAACAGCGTTGTTATTGTTGGTAGGCTGTTCAATGAATGAGAAAGCGATTGCTCTGCCAAATGATTTGCCTGATTTTGTGCAAGAAAGTGATTTTAAATCGATTGATTGGGACAAAAAGGCAGTAGAGTTTGGAGAGAGAGGTATTATTGGTAATGCGGGTAAATCAGGTGTTATCGGGGCCAATATGCCGAGTTTAACCACTCAAAAATGGATGTGGCATCTTTGGGGAATTGAAGAAGGTCGTGATACCAAGTTAACAATTGTCGGGTATCATAAAGATTCTAAAACGGTGTATCCCGTCTTAGTAGATGGTTGGACTATAGGACTTGGTGGACCTGTTAATGGCGCAGATGCTCATACGCCTTCAAATGTGATAATCCCAAAACCTGGTGAATGGGCAATTTTACTTTATACGAATGGAAGCTATTTTGATACTTTAATTTACGATATTAATGAATAGGGAATGAATAGTTCACGCGATGGCCCTCGTTTTTATAAGTATAATTCTTATAAAAAGAGGGTTTTACTTCAGAGAAATAAAGAAATAGCATGAAAAATATAAAATTGGTAATATGAAAAGTAAGAAAATAGAAATGGAGGATAGCTACATGACCGATTTACGATATCCAATTGGACAATTTCAATTTCCAGAAGTAGTTACAGTGCAGCAAGTAAAGGAATGGATTGAGGATATTCGTCTATTACCGAAACAACTAGCGGAGGCACTTAATGGAGCAAGTGAACAAGCATTATCAAAATCTTACCGAGAAAATGGCTGGACGGTTAAGGAGCTTGTCCACCATATTGCAGATAGTCATATGAATAGTTATATCCGTTTTAAGCTAGCTTTGACGGAGGATATTCCAACGATTAAGCCTTACAATGAGGAAGAATGGGCTAAGCTTCCCGATTCAGAAATGCCTGCCTCAACATCTTATAAAATGATAGAGAGCTTACATGAACGTTGGGTGTATTTGCTAACAAGCTTAACAGCAGAGCAATTTCAACGAGCATTTAATCATCCAGACTCAGGATTAATGACACTTGAAAAAGCTGTAGCCTTATATGCTTGGCATGGAAAGCATCATCTTGCTCATATTCAAAATGCTTTGGCGAAATAAATGCTTATAAGGTATTGGATCAATCAGTGGATTGTGAAAAGTAGCTGATCATAAATATTGCTTGATGATTAGGATCACAAATTGAACGAGCTAACTATAGAAATAAATTCTAATAAAACTGTATAAAGTATGTTGTTGAAGGCTGTTTCAAAAGCAAGAAAAGAACTTTTGAAACAGCCATTTTTATGTTATTAGAGGATTCTACATAATTGTAGAGCAATCAGATCATGCCTTGTTCAGACTAGGTATAATATTATTTCGTTTCCCGGTGCAATGTAACTCTTCTCAAGCGCGGGGAATATTTCTTTAGCTCTAGCCTTTCAGGATTAGTTCGCTTATTTTTTGTAGTGATATAGTTTTTATCCCCTGTTTCTGTACAGGCTAATGTCACTTGTACACGCATAAAATAACCTCCTTTTAAATCGTAATAATTACGCTTTATACATTATTATTTTTATTGAAATATGTCAATATCGTATTTCTGCAAAGTTTTTAGCGTTGCATTTTGTAGGGTTCTATGTTTTAATTACAAATTGTAAATAGTAATCATTACGATTTGAGGAGTTGTAAAAATGACAAGAAAAATTCCAGTTACAGTTTTAAGTGGTTATTTAGGTTCTGGTAAAACAACAATGATGAATCACATTCTACAAAACGAAAAAGATATGCGTGTAGCTGTAATCGTCAATGATATGAGTGAAATTAATATTGATGCAGAGTTAATTGCAAAGGGGAGCGGTATTTCACGTACAGAGGAAAAATTTGTAGAGTTATCGAATGGTTGCATTTGCTGCACGTTACGTGAGGATTTATTGCAGGAGGTGGAGCGTCTCGCGAAGCTCGGTACTATTGATTATATTTTAATTGAGTCGACAGGGATTAGCGAACCAATACCCGTTGCCCAAACGTTTAGCTATTTAGACGAGGAACTTGGTATTGATTTAACAAAGTTTTGTCAGCTAGATACGATGGTGACTGTTGTAGATGCGAATCGCTTTTGGCATGATTTTCAATCAGGGGAAAGTCTATTAGAGCGTAAGGAGGCGGTCGGTGAATTAGATGAACGGGATGTTGCTGATTTACTCATTGAGCAAATCGAGTTTTGTGATGTCCTTGTATTAAACAAATGTGATTTAGTAGCAGATGAAGAGCTCGAAAGATTAGAGAGTATATTGCGTGCTTTACAACCCGAAGCAAAGTTAATTCGTTCAATTAACGGCATTATAGAACCATCAGCGATTTTAAATACTGGACGCTTTGATTTTGAACGAGTATCGGAATCTGCTGGTTGGTTAAAGGAATTAGAGCTTGGTCATGAAAATCATTCGCCTGAAACGGAGGAGTACGGTATTTCTTCGTTCACCTATGTCCGTAGAAGACCCTTTCATCCAATGCGTTTTGTAGAATGGTGTGACCAGATGCCAGAAACGATTGTCCGTGCAAAGGGGATTATTTGGAGTGCAAAGCATCAAGATGTTGCATTATTGCTATCACAGGCAGGCTCATCGGCAAAAATAGAGCCCGTTTCTTATTGGGTAGCTGCTTTACCAAAGGAACAGCAGCAGGATGTTTTCTTGCAAAGTCCCGAGGTACTAGAGGATTGGGATGAGGAAATCGGAGATCGCATGACACAGCTTGTTATAATTGGTGTTGAATTAGATAAAGAGTCTATTATAAAGGAATTGGACACATGCTTATTAACGGAAGAGGAGTCTAATAATTCATGCGAGGGTTTACAAGATCCGTTCAATTGGGAATGGCATTAAAGATAAAAACAAAGAAGATTTCGGCTAGGATTCCGAAATCTTCTTTTGAAATACATGATTATAATTAGTAGCATCTCTCAAAGCTTTTTCTTCAATTGGAATGCGCACGGACAGCATTGTCACATTTAAAAGAGTAAAGCAAAATGCAGTAAAATATGCTTGAAACATTAAAGGTAGAAGAATAATTTCTAAGCAAACCACAGCGTAATTTGGGTGACGCATAAATGTGTAAGGGCCTCTCCGTACAACTTCTGCATTGGGTAATATGAGTATTTTTGTGTTCCAAAAAGACCCTAATGAACGAATACACCAAATGCGTAATGCTTGAACGGCAATAAATAATATGAACAATAACGGAAATAAAGGCGATAAACTTTTATGATTAGTAACTACCTCAATAATTAAAAATAGGAAAAAACCGGCGTGCAAAGAAACCATATATGGATAATGAGAGGAACCAACTTCATATGCCCCTTGTGAAAGCATCCATCTTTCATTGCGTTTTGCAATGGAAACTTCTGTCAATCTTTGTAGAATGACGAGGATCAAAATAATATAAATAATCATGCTACTCCCTCCATTTAAGTAATACAGCTTCAGCACAGAAGCCAGGGCCGAGAGCGACGAGCAAACCAGTATCTTCTACTTGTCCTTCGTTTAACATAAATTGCTCCAATACATATAGCACCGTAGGAGATGACATATTTCCGTGAAATTTCAATATTTCCCGAGAAATATCGGTTTTTTTGGAAGCTAGATACAGAGTATCTTCATAAGCTTTTAACACTTTTTTACCGCCAGGATGTGCAATAAAATGGTTTAGCTGTTCACTATATAGTTCATGTTCCAATAAAAATTGTTCAATGAATGGACCGAGCCAATTGGTGATGATGGCAGGAATGCTTTTCTGAAAAACGACATGTAGACCATTGTTTTTAATATTCCAGCCCATAACATTTTCTGAATCAGGCATCCATTTAGAGCCAGTCCCGATAATAGCAGGTATTGATTTTTTTACTGCAATATTTACTTCATCTCCACAGACGAGTAAACATGCTGCTCCATCTGCAAAAAGAGAGGCACCGATTAAATTACTTTTTGAAAAATCATTTGGCTGAAAGGTTAGGCTACAAAGCTCGACACAAACGACAAGAACTTTTGCTTCTGGATGGGCACGACAAAAATCATAGGCTCTACTAACACCTGCCGCACCACCAGCACAGCCAAGTCCCCAAAGAGGAATACGTTTAAGCCCGTCTGAAAAAGGAAGTTTATTCATGACCCGTGCATCAATACTTGGTGTGGAAATGCCAGTGCTACTTACAAAAATGATGGCATCAATGTCTTTAGGAGAAATCGGTGATTGTAAGAAAGCTTCATTTTGCAAACATGCTTGAATGACGTCAACGCTATATTGTGTAGCTAGCTCAATATATAAATCGTTACGTTCCTCAAAGGAATGATCAGTACGATGCCATTCTGGTGGTACACAAAAATGACGTGTCGCAATACCACCATTCTCAAAAACTTTTAAGTAACGTTCTAATTTAGGGATTTTTGCATGAAACAGCTCCTTCGTTAGCTCCTCTGCGTTTGTCTGTTGTAATGTGTACGGTGGTTGGTATGTACTAATAGAAATGATTTTTGACAATTCAACATCTCCTTCGCAACTAGTGGTCTTGTTCATTGTATGCAGGAAGATAGGGGGTACATGCTTGTTAGATTATAATTGACAATTTCAGAATATTTTGCTACATTGAAATTAACTAAATCGGAAGTAGGTGATGTGACATGATGAATAGATCCGTTTTTAATGAACTGCAATTCGGTTTGTTCAATTTCACACGCCTAAAATATATAAATTGACCACGCAGTGTATTTAAATCACAATTGTGGTGATTTGTATATTCTCTTAAATGTGCCTGTGAACCTTGTAACTGCCGAATTGCGCAGAGACAAGGTTTTTTGTGTTTAGTATCAAATGAGTACAAAGGATATTTACATTTAGGAGGAAAACAAATTGAATTTAACAACTTTAGGATTTTCAACATATTTTGAAGAGCAAATGACTGGATTTAAGCAGGAGGCTAAGCTAGCGAATTGTGTGCCGGCTAGGGTTACTTTAGAGCATAAGCATTCCTATCGTGTACTGGCTGAAGAAGGAGAGTGGCTGGCAACGATTGCTGGACATTACGCGTATACATCACTAGCCCGTGAGGATTTCCCAGCAGTTGGGGATTGGGTGCTAGTTGAGAAAATGCCTGGTGAGGAAAAGGCCATTATTCATAAATTGTTTACACGAAAATCAGTCTTTTCCCGCAAGGCCGCTGGGGGGGATGTACAAGAGCAGATTGTAGCATCGAATGTTGATATTGTACTTCTAGTGATGAGCTTAAATGCTGACTTTAATATTCGCCGTTTAGAACGTTATTTAGTAGCTGCTTGGAATTCAGGTGCGAAGCCGGTCGTTGTATTGACGAAGACTGATCTATGTGAAGATGTCTCAAGTAAGATACGCGAAGTTGAGTCTGTAGCGTTCGGTGTGGATATTTTTGTGACTAGCGCTCTGTCAGGTGAGGGCATAGAAGATATTCGTGCACTATTTACGGAAGGTGTGACAGGAGCGTTACTTGGCTCTTCTGGCGCCGGGAAATCCACTTTGACAAATGCTCTTAGTGGTGATGAGCTTATGAAGGTTTCAGGTATTCGTGAAGATGATGCGAAAGGGCGCCATACTACAACACATCGTGAGTTAGTTCTATTGCCAGAAGGCGGCTGTTTAATTGATACGCCTGGAATGCGAGAGCTACAATTATGGGATCAAAGTGATAGCTTATCCTCTAGTTTTAAGGATATTGAGGACCTTTCTGCGGCCTGTCGTTACAGAGATTGTACACATCAGAAGGAGCCACATTGTGCTGTACAGCAAGCAATTACAGAAGGTGTGCTTGAACGATCACGTCTCCAAAGCTACTTTAAATTGCTTAGGGAGCTTGCTTTTATCGAACGAAAAGCAAATGCTCAAGCAAGACTAAATGAGCAACGCAAATCGAAGCAAATTGCGAAAGGTTTAAAGAAAGGTAAAAAATCAAATTAAACTTGATATGAGAGTGATCGAGTTATAAACGATTTCATAGTTGGAGGTACACGCATGAAAATCCAAAATATTAATCATTTATTATTTTCAGTTTCAAATTTAGAGGAATCCATCGCATTTTATGAAAAGGTTTTTGACTCGAAATTATTAGTGAAGGGTAGAAGCACAGCCTATTTAGATGTAAATGGGCTGTGGCTTGCCCTGAATGTAGAAAAAAATATCCCACGCAATGAAATACATCAATCCTACACACATATAGCATTTTCTATCCGGGAGGACGATTTTGACAAAATGTATGAAAAATTAATTCAACATAATGTCAATATTCTGGAAGGTAGACAAAGAGATGTAAGAGATAAAAAATCGATTTATTTTACAGATCCAGACGGTCATAAATTCGAATTTCATACAGGGACTTTACAGGATCGATTGGATTACTATAAGAAGGAAAAAACACATATGGAGTTTTTTGATGACTATTAAAAAATAGGTGTCTCTATCTGTAAGAGGGGGCATCTTTTTTTTGTGCAACGTTTTCCTTTTCTCAAACGACTTTAAAGTGTAGCCAGAAGGAGGAGATTAGGTGGATATAGAAAAATTGGTTAAGAGAGCAAAAAGGGGGGATGATGAAGCATTTGAGCAATTGATTGCTTTAATGCGTGAGAAATTATATCGTACTGCCTACTCGTATGTTCGAAATGAGCAGGATGCGCTTGATATTTATCAAGAGTCTATTTATAAAGCTTATACAACATTGAAAACATTAAAGAATCCAAACAGTTTTCCAGGATGGATTATTAAGATTGTTGTTTATAAATCTATAGATTTTATTAGAAAAGATTCAAGAAAATTCACGTCAGGAGATGCGGAGTTTTTTACAGAGATAGCAGGAAATCAAAATATGGAGAATGTTACTTATTCAATGGATTTAAAAGAGGCTATTGAAACATTAGATGACAAGTATAAAACAATTATGTGGTTACGCTTTTATCATGATTTCACTGTCAAAGAGATTGCAAAAATGCTGGGATGTCCTGAAGGTACAGTGAAATCCTATATTAATAGGGCTAAGAAGGAGTTAAAACCAATCTTAAAGGAGGGCTACTTGTATGAGTAAGAAAAATAATAATCAACCTATTGAACGCATCGATATTCCACTTCAACAATTGATGATGAGAGAGCACGCTGCTATAAGTGCAGCAAAAAGGAAGAAGCTGAAGTCTAGAATTATAAAACCTCTTCTTGTTGCCTGTGGATTGTGTATAGCGCTTCTAGGTTCGGGATTTTTCTCCCCCACAATAGCTACTGCACTTGCCAATGTACCTTATATTGGAGCCATTTATGCTGAGTTTGGAGATATTGCAGCTAAAAAAATTGAACAAAAACATTTCATGGCAAAAATAGAAAAGAAGGTTACTCATGCAGGTCTTACAATGGCTGTTGAAGAAGCAGTATATGATGGTAATAGATTATTAGTTACTGTTACATATACAGGGCGGAATGGTGTTTCTTTAGAAGAAGAGAATGTAGGTACTAATATGCTAACTATCAATGGGGAGCCGATAGATGTTGCAATGGGTTCTACAGGTCAAGATGATATCGATAAAAACACAATTATTGAGCATCATGAATTAACTTTATCAAATGCAGATATATACGGGGATAAAATTGAAGTAGCATTAGATGGAAGAGATTTATTTGGTTACAAAGGTAATTGGCATGTTGATTTTACTCTTGATAAATTAAAGGAAGAAATTATTAACTTCTATCCAAATGTAAAATCAAGTACAAATGACGGGTTATATAAGTTAAACGTTGCACAGGTATCATCTACGCCATTATCAACACGTATAGATGTCCTAGTAGATTATCCACACGAATTAGATAGAAATGATAAATGGCCATTTTTTGAGTTTGAAGTAACCGATAGTGAAGGGGAATTATACAATAGGGCGAATATGCAAATGGGTGCGACTAAGGATTATGGACATCATATTGTTCTAGTACTGCCTCCTATGGAGAAAATGCCAAAATCATTTACACTTAAACCAGGTAAAACGGATGAGGAAGGTTATTGGAAAGAAATAAAGGAATTGGAAATGATCGTACCCTTAGAACCTTGAAAAATATGAGACCCCTTTAGTTTATAAAACTAGAGGGGTCCATATTTTAAGTTGTATAATTTAATGAGAAACAATAAAAGCGGAGAAAACGTTGATAATAGTAGAAGGGGTGATTTTATGAAAAAAGCTATTATTTTTGATATGGATGGTACTTTATTTCAGACAAATCTAATATTAGAACCAGCACTATCGGCAACGTTCGATGTGTTACGTGCAAAAGGCATGTGGCAGGGAGAAACACCAATAGAGAAATACCGCGGAATTATGGGTGTTCCATTACCTGTTGTATGGGAAACATTATGTCCTATGCACGAGCTAGAGACACGTGAAGAAAGCAATGCATTATTCCATGTTAAACTTATTGAAGAAATACGGAATCGCCAGGGCGCATTGTATCCAAATGCAGAGCAAACACTTGCTACTTTGGCAGAAAACTATGATTTATTCATTGCCAGTAATGGACAAATCGAGTATTTACAGGCAATAGTAGAAACATATCAATTACAGCGTTTTATCAAAGGTACATATAGTATTCAGTCCATTTCGAGCGGTCATAAATCTGATTTAGTGAAAAAGGTAATCAAGGAAAATGCCATTGCACGCGGAGCAGTTGTAGGTGACCGTTCTTCTGATATTCAGGCAGCTCACGACAATCAGCTACTCTCTGTTGGTGTACGATTCGACTTTGCACAGGACACAGAATTACAAAAAGCAGACATCGTCATCGATGATTTAAAAAACTTACTAGATTTAAAGCTAGGATGAAATTTTATCGACTACATTTTCTGATTTATCGAGTGGATTGAATGATTTATCACCCAACTTTTTTGATTTAACGCCTAACTTTTTCGTTTTATCGAGAACTTTCAGATATTTATCGACATGCATTGCAATTCAAGGGTAGAAAGAGTAAAATGGTGGAAATCTATAGTAAAAGCATTGATAAGGAAAAGTAAATTGGGTAAGCATTATATAGAGAGCCTCTGTTGGTGGAAATGAGGTAAATGACCCCTTTTGAAAATGACCTTTGAGCTTCGTACCGAAAGCTAGTTTGCGAGTAGATTACGACGAGATGGGCACTCGTTACAACA
The DNA here is from genome assembly GCF_042884205.1 of Lysinibacillus sp. NPDC058147. Taxonomy (NCBI): domain Bacteria; kingdom Bacillati; phylum Bacillota; class Bacilli; order Caryophanales; family Bacillaceae; genus Lysinibacillus; species Lysinibacillus sp. NPDC058147. The sequence continues at coordinate 148,071 of NZ_JBHVUJ010000006.1, read as the reverse complement.
GCGGCAGTATCTTTCGTTTAAGATGAGACGTACTGATGGAGGCAAATAGTGTGAGCTATTTGTAAATATAGGTGGTAACACGGGTATACTCGTCCTAATCAATTTTGATTAGGGCGTTTTTTTATACACTTTTTTCGAGGGGAGCAACTTAGGATGACAATTGTTATTGGAGGGGCGTGGCCATATGCAAATGGTTCTTTGCATTTAGGGCATGTTGCCGCATTATTACCAGGTGATATTTTGGCTAGATATTACCGACAAAAGGGCGAGAAGGTTTTATATGTTTCGGGAAGTGATTGTAATGGCACACCGATTTCTATTCGGGCTGCACAGGAAAACACGACAACGGAAGCAATTGCTAATCATTATCACGAGGAGTTTACAAGATGTTTCAATGATTTAGGATTTACTTATGATTTGTATACGAGAACAGATGCGCAGCACCATCATGAATCTGTTCAAACAATTTTTTTACAGCTACTAGCGAACAATTATTTATACAAAAAGAAAATTGAACAAGCCTATTGTGAAACGGACAAGCAGTTTTTGCCAGACCGATTTGTAGAGGGGATTTGTCCAAACTGTGGAGCGAAGGCGCGTGGTGATCAATGTGATAATTGCTCAACAATTTTAGACCCACTCGATTTAATCGATAAACGCTGTAAAATTTGTGGGAATGAGCCAATTATCAGGGAGACAGAGCATTTTTATTTTACTTTTAGTCAGTTTCAAGAGAGGTTGGAGACTTATTTAGCGGAGGCAAAGGCGGAAAAACGCTGGCGAGACAATGCTTTAGGTTTAACAGAACGTTATTTGGCAGAAGGGGTTCCAGACCGCGCTGTAACAAGGGATTTACCAAATGGAATAGATGTGCCCGTACCAGGTTTTGAAGGCAAAAAAATATATGTGTGGATTGAAGCGGTAGCAGGTTACTTAACTGCGAGTATTGAATGGGCAAAACAGCACCAAATAGCAATTGAAGATTTGTGGAATGAAGAAACGATTTCGTATTATGTGCATGGTAAGGATAATATTCCGTTCCATACAGTTATATGGCCAGCCATTCTTATGGGAATAGGAGCAAAGGCCTTACCTACACATATTGTATCAAACGAATATTTAACATTAGAAAAACGAAAATTCTCGACGAGCCAAAACTGGGCGGTATGGGTACCTTATATTTTGAGTCAATACGATGCAGATTCTATTCGTTATTTTTTAACAATGAATGCGCCAGAAAATCGTGATACTGATTTCTCATGGCGGGAATTTATTTATAGTCATAATGGCGAATTACTTGGCGCTTACGGTAACTTTGTCAATCGAACACTGAAGTTTTTAGAAAAATCATTTGATAGTAAAGTGCCTCAAGCCGAAGTAGAGGGCGCTATCCGAAGACAAACGATTCAGCTGTTTAATGATGTTGGGATTCATATAGAAGCGGGTCATTTTAAGCAAGCTTTAGAAGCTATTTTTGAATACATTCGTGCGGCGAATCGCTATTTTGATGAACAGCAGCCGTGGCTACAGGTGAAAGAGAATGTAGACGCTGGAAATCGAACACTAGCAACGTGTGTGTATATTATTGCTAATCTGGGACAGCTGTTGCATCCATTTTTACCGTTTTCATCTGAGAAGGTGAGAAAAATGCTAGGGATCAATGAAGTGATGTGGCACGAGCAAAAGGACTTACCAACAAGCATTAGCGAAGTGACACCACTATTTGAACGTCTTGATGTTGAATTAATTGAAGAGGAATATCAAAAGTTAGTGGAGGGCAGTCGATAGCGAAAATGAAAGCAGTATGACATAAATGGTGTCATACTGCTTTTAACTATTTATTAGTTCATAACAGGGGTTAATTTAGCAACAACAATACTATTGATAGCATTAATATAAGCTAGCGCACTCGCTTTTAAAATATCTGTATCTGCAGCTTTTGCGATATATTTTTCACCTTCATGCTCGATTGTTATTTTTACTTTACCAAGCGCTTCTTTTCCACGAGAAACACTATTGATATTATATTCTACAAGTTTCACATCAATGTTTGTAATTTCAGCGATGGCTGAATATAGGGCATCGATTGGACCTGAGCCAACCGCACTTGCTTTAAATATTTCGTCACCTTTACGTACTTTCACGCTTGCTGAAGGGAAGCTTGCGTTGCTGACGACTTGTAAATCATCGAAGTCAAAGAACTGATCACTATAATGAGTGGCATTTGCATTGTTTGCGTCATGTTTTTCATAATAGCTTTCCACAATAACATATAAATCGTGATCGTAAACTTCTTTCTTTGCATCAGCAAGCTTTAAAAAACCATCGAAAATTCCTTCAAATTCATCCGCTGAAAGATTGGAAAAGCCAAGTTTTTCAAGAGCATTTTTCACTGCGTGACGCCCGGAGCGAGCTGTCAGAACAAGCTCCATATCATCAAGACCTACATCTTCTGGATGCACAATCTCATAGGCATCACGAGATTTAAGAAGACCGTCTTGGTGAATACCAGATGAGTGGGCAAAAGCATTATCCCCAGTAATCGCTTTGTTCACTTGTACGTCTAAGCCCATAAAGCTTGAAACAAGGCGAGACGTATTCATAATTTCTCTTGTGTTAATACGTGTCTCAGCATTGTATACAGAGCTACGTGTTTTCAACGCCATGACGACTTCTTCTAATGCTGCATTTCCTGCACGTTCGCCAATGCCGTTAATTGTACATTCTACTTTATCCGCGCCGTTTTTAATCGCAGCAAGCGTGTTAGCAGTTGCCATACCAAGATCATTATGACAGTGAACACTTAGTAAAACGCTATCGTCTAAGTTTTTCATACGTTCATTTAGTTTATAAATCATTGCTCCGAATTCTTCCGGTTCTGCAAAGCCGACTGTGTCAGGTACATTAATCATTGTGGCACCAGCTTTCATGACGGCCTCAATGGTTTTCCAAAGATACTCGAAATCAGAACGAGATGCGTCTTCTGTTGAATATTGGACTTGCGGTAGAAGAGTTTTTGCATATTTTACTGCATCAACGCCAATCTGTAGAATTTGATCCTTGGATTTGCTAAATTTTTTCTCAACATGAATATCAGAAGTACCAAGCACCATATGAATCATCGGATTTTCAGCGTATTTTACAGCGTTATAAACAGCATCAATATCTGCCTGTACAGCACGTGCTAAAGCAGTAATCATAATGTCACTTGTGTTACCAACTTTCTGTGCGACAGCTTTAACTGCATCAAAATCTCCTTGTGATGAAGCAGGGAAACCAGCTTCGATAATATCGACGCCTAATTTTTTGAGTTGCTGTGCAATCTCTACTTTTTCGTATAAATTCAGTTTTGCACCAGGCACTTGCTCGCCATCACGTAAAGTTGTATCAAACACCCAAATTTTTCTTCCCATTTTCAAACACTCCTTTTGTAGTAGTTGTCATTATATTGATATTGTCTCTGCCTTGAACCGTTAGCTCTGAGGCTAGAGACGAAATCCACACTTAGGCCAATTTACTTTTTGGAATCAATAAAAAAACCCGCCTCTATATAAAAATATAGAGACGAGTTTATGCTCGCGGTACCACTCTAATTGACCTTCTCTTTACAGAAAAAGTCCCCTTATCGACAGCTATCACTGTCTATCCTGTTAACGGAGGAAACCGACGTCCCTTACTCAAAGTTCCGGGAGTAGCTCATGGACGAGTTCAAAATGTGTGTCTATCGGTTTGCACCAACCACCGACTCTCTACAAGTACACTTGCATTTCTACTATTTCCAATCTTGGCCTACAATAATGTGTTGTTGAAGGCAATCATACTTCGATATCCTCTAATTGTCAATAATATTCTAAAAATTATTTCTTTTCTGTCTTAAAAAAGGCTTATTGGACATCCCTAGGAAAGTGCCCGGTGGGATAGTAATAACTATTAATTGTCACAATTAATGTAAATATTTATGAGATAATAAACGGCAAATAACAGTTTAGAAAGAGGGCGTAACAATGAAATTTGTATTTGATTTAGACGGTACGATTTGTTTTAAGGGTCAACCATTAAGTGAAGGAATTACAAATGCCCTAGAAGCTTGTCTAGAGAATGGGCATGAAATCATTTTTGCATCAGCTCGTCCGATTCGTGATTTATTGCCTGTATTACCTGAAACAATGCGGAAATTCCCAATGGTAGGGGGAAATGGTGCATTTGTTGCACGGAACGGTGAAACTGTTGAGGTAACAGCATTTGCCGCAGAAATTGTAGGAGAAGTTCAAAACATTATTTCAGCCTTTCAACTACCTTATTTAGTAGACGGTGATTGGGATTATGCGTATACAGGTAGTGAGACACACCCAATCTATCAAAATTTAGATCCACTAAAGCTTGCGAAAAACGTGTCCTTCCATGAACTAAACGATATCGTAAAAATTGTTTTATTCCCTGGAGAGCAACATAAAGAGATATTAGCTGAATTACAGAAGTTACCGATATCAGTGTATGAACATACATCAGAAAATATTGTAGATATGAGCCCTAATGGCATTGATAAGTGGAATGGCTTAATGAAATTAGGTGTCGCTGAAGGTGAATTTATCGCGTTTGGAAATGATGCGAACGATGCTTCCATGTTTGTAAAGGCGAAGGAAAGCGTTTGTGTAGGTGAGCATAAAGTACGTGAGCTTGCGTCCTTACAAGTACTAAGTGAAGAGACTGCAGTAATTGACATGTTAAATACCTTAAATGAAAAGTATAAATAAGAGGTAACGACAATGGAGTACGTAAGGTGTTAAAACTTTTGCATGAGTCGGAGGGCTTGGAACTTGAATTACGACATAGTTGTTTTTAGAAGGAAGGCAGGAAAGTGTAGCAGAGACTATACATAGCGAGTAGTATTAATGGCAATGGTTATAGTAAAACCTTTACCTAGATTTAAAAGATATAAAAAAGTTATCCTCTCCCGAATTGTATTTAATAAACAAATACAATTCGGGAGATTCATTATGGATAAACGATATCATTAATAAAACAAGCTTCTTGAAAAAAACTTTTTACTCTACCTTAAATCGCGAAACCTGTGTTTGTAATTCCTCGGCCATGTTTGATAATGTAGCAGCTGAAGCGGCAACTTCTTCAATAGTCGCTAGTTGTTCCTCAGAAGCAGAAGCTACATTTTGCAAATTAGATGAAGATGACTGTGCAATTGTTGCAATCTCATCGAAGGATGCGTAAATTTGCTCAGCACTTGATGACATTTCCTCAGAAACTGTTGTTGCTTCTTGAATTTGCTTGGATACTTGTTCGATCAGTTCAACGATTTTTGAGAAGCCTTCCTCGGCTACTTTTACAACTTGCATACCTACCTGAACCTCTTGTGTACCAGTATCCATAACAGTTACGGCACGGTTTGTATTCTGTTGGATTTCTGAAATCAAAGTTGCAATTTGTTCAGCAGATTTTTTGGATTGCTCCGCTAACTTCTTCACTTCATCGGCAACTACTGCAAAGCCACGACCATGATCTCCTGCACGTGCTGCCTCAATTGCAGCATTCAGTGCTAGTAAATTTGTTTGCTCTGCGATATCCGTAATGAGACCAATAATATTTCCAATTTCAACGGAATGGTTTTCTAAATTTTTCACAACGCTAGCAGATTCTAAAACCGCTGAATTAATGGTGTCCATCTGTGTAATAACGCGTTGTAGCGAATCATTTCCTTTATTAGCTTCAGTATTTGTCTCTATAGCAAGTTCTGAAACGGCAGACGTAGTCGCAGCTAATTGTTGAATGCCTTTTGTCATATTTTTCATAGCTGTTGAGCTTTCAGTAGCATTTTTTCCTTGAGCTTCGGAGCCACTTGCTACTTCTTGTATAGAGGAAGTAATTTGTTCTGTCGCTTGGATTGTTTGTTCAGCACTTGCTGTTAACTCAGCGGCAGAACCACTTACTTGCACGGTGTTATGGCGAACATTTGTAATAAGATCCTTTAAGTTTACCGCCATTTGATTAAAGGCGAGTGCTAAATCACCTACCTCATCACGATTTTTAATGTGAATTTGCTCTGTTGTTAAATCGCCCTCCGCAATCTTTTTCGCAGCCTTTGCCATACCTTTGATAGGGCGGGAAATAAGGCTTCCCATGACAATAGCAATTATCAGACTAATAACAACGGCAAACACACCAAGAATAATCATTTGGAATTTAATAGCTTGAATTTCTTTTGATGTAGCAGCGATTTTTCCTTTTATTTGTTCATCTTGGTAGTTCGTGAGGTTAGCTGCACGTTCATCGAATTGTTTAATAATTAGTCGGCCTTGTGTGCTATCAAGCTTTTCGTATTGCTCTGTTTCTCCAGCAGCCTTTAATGAAAACATTCGATCTGCAAACTGTTGGGCATCTTGTTCGCTTTTGTTGATGGCCTCTAATAATTCAGTAGATTTTTTAGAATCGAACGATGCCATTAATTCATCATATTTCTTTTTAAATTCTTCACGGGACGTCTTATTACTTTGAAAATTTTGCTGGTCCCCAAGTAATAGATAGCCTCTCATACTTACAATTTCTTGTTTAGCAATTACGCGTAGCTCTTGAATACTAATAGATTTAGTTGTTTGTTCTTCAAGTAACACACGATATGTCTTGTTTACGGAATTAAGCTGTTTAAAATTTAATCCGATTGTGCCAACTAATACTAAAATAACAATAAAAAAACCAAGTGTTAATTTCTTGTAGATAGTAAATCGCATAGTTGTTGTTTCCTCTCTCAGTATTTTAGTAGAAATGTTACAAAAAAATGAAATATGTATATACCATTTATATCAGATTATACGAATTTTACAAAGTATTATGAGTATTTTTACTATATTAAATAGGGATAATAAGGAAAAAAGTTGTGGATAAAATGATAAAAAAAGCGGAAAAATTTGCTGTTTTGCTGATAACAAAAGCGGATTGTTACCTGCATATAACAAACAATTGTGACAATTTGCATAAATTTGAAACTATTTCAACTGTAGTAACGTAAATTAGAAAAAGGAATAAACAAGGATGTGGGAAGATGCATAGGCCAATTTTGAAATTGCCGAAAACGAAATATGAAAAGATTTGGGACTTTATCGGTGGCGGGATATTTGTGCTGTCCATCTTTTATATTTTTGTAATGTGGGGGCAACTCCCCGAGAAGATTCCAGGCCATTTTAATGGTGCAGGAGAAGTTAATCGTTGGGGTTCAAAAATAGAGATACTCATCCTTCCGTTTATCGGGATATTTCTATGGATTTTGCTCGGATTACTTGAAAAAGCTCCACATATGCATAATTATCCGTCACGCTTAAACGAAACTAATGTAGAGGCATTTTATTTGAATAGCCGAAAAGGATTGAATGAAACAAAAAATCTCTGTCTAATTTTATTTGCAGCTATATCATTCCAAATGGTACGTATTGCACTTGGGGAGGCAGAAAGCATCGGCTGGTGGTTCTTGCCAATCGTGCTAATAGTAACAGCCATTCCGATTATTAAAGGAATAGTGGCGACTAAAAAAATAAAGTAGTTTGTAAACTTTTAACGCTCGAAATAATATTCGAGCGCTTTTTTTGTACGAAAACTTCACTAAATCAGCTATACTATCAAAACTAAGAGAAAATTGTATTAATAAGTAGAAGAGGTGTCAAAGCTATGCTAAAGAAATTTAAAATTAAGGATGGACTGTCCGTTGCCATTCATAATCAACCACAAGATCTGATACTAGAGGGAATATCCCAAGCAGGGGATGCACCTCATGATCGAATCATTGCATTTGTGTTTAATATTGATGAAATGGTAACGTATTTACAAAATGCACAAAAGTTAAACACTCTTGCGGAACAGGGCTATTTATTTTTTGTTTATCCGAAAAAGGGTAATAAGAAGTATGAACAGTTTATCCACCGCGATGAAATTTTCCCAGCAATTCAAGTGGACGAGGAAAAATACATTGCCAGCAGTGATTATAAATTTGCAAGTCTTATGTCGTTAGATGAGACATTTTCTATAATAGGCATAAAGAGAGATGGCAAGGGACGCGGCAAGAACAAGACAGCGAGTAGTCAGTGCGTTAGTGACTATGAAGGTATGATTCCTAAACTGCGCAATTCACTTGCGGAAAATCCGGATGATTTAACATTTTTTGATGGATTAACACCAGGTTATCAAAAGGATTGGGCCCGTTATATCTATAGTGCGAAAAAGGAAGAGACGCAGGTAGCACGTTTAGAGGAAATGCGTGAAATTATTAGATTAGGCTACAAAACAAAAGAATTATACCGAAAAGCAAAGGCAGAGGGTCATGTTCTTTAGATAATAATAATACGATGTTGAAAAGAGGGTGGAGTATGAGAAACACATATATTGAGCAAGTGGATGAAAAATGGCGAGAGAGTTTTGCCAAACTTGTAGAAGTGGTAGAAAGCAATTTACCTGAGGGTTTTGAAGAAAATATGTATTATGACATGATAAGCTACGCTGTCCCGTTATCTACTTATCCTAAGGGTTATCATGTTACACCAAATACTCCATTGCCCTTTATAAGTCTTGCTGCACAAAAACGTCATATTGCAGTTTATCATATGGGAATTTATGCAGATCAAGCATTACTCTCGTGGTTCCAGGAGGAATATGCGAAACGAGTACCAACGAAGCTCAACATGGGAAAAAGCTGTATTCGATTTACAAGCACTAAAAATATTCCTTACGAATTAATTGGGGAGCTTGTTTCGAAAATGACACCAGCCCAATGGATTACAAAATATGAAGGGGAGTTAAATAAATGAAAAGTGCTACTACATTTTTAATGTTTCAAGGACAAGCCGATGAAGCTATTCAGCAATATCAACAGTGGTTTTCAGAGTTACAGGTGGAAAGCTTAACTTATATGGAAAACTCACAACAGGTTGCGATGGCTGTTCTTCATTTAAAGGGTTTGAAAATGATGGTGAATGATAGTGTAATACAGCATAACTTTACGTTTACACCGTCAACTTCTATTTTTATGGAATGTGAGTCTGAAGAAGAAATCGACAGTCTAGTTGCTCAAATTTTAGAGGGTGGACAGGCGTTAATGCCACTTGATAATTATGGATTTTCTAAGAAGTTTGCCTGGATTCAGGATCGCTTCGGTGTATCCTGGCAGCTAACGTATAATTGAATTTCAAAAGAATATATATAAAATAAACGGATGAAGTAACTTTATTATGCAGTAGAAGATGTTATAAAAAACGATTCAACAAGGCGTAATTATGTTAAAAGGAGAATAGTATATGGTAGTAACTTTAGTGAGACATGATCTAAAATATGCTGAAGCTATGCATGCATTGTCCTCCATGCCACAGGTTCGAGATGCACTGGGGTTACCTGCTGGCAAAGTGGAAGATACGATAAATTTTATTAAACGTGAATGTGTAGACGAAGAAGCTGGAAAGACAGTCCCTCGTGTTGTTCTGGATGAGGATGGCCAACTTATTGGTGTGACGGCATTAATGTTTATTGATAACAGTAAAAAGAGCTGTCATATTGGCTCCTGGCTTGGCTATGAATTTTGGGGAAAAGGCTATAATCTTCAATCAAAAGTTGCAATTTTGGATATAGCATTCTTTGAATTAGGGTTAAAGCGTGTTTTTGCAGGAGCTAGAAGGGTCAATATTCGTTCACAAAAGGCACAGGAAAAGTTGCCTTTTATTCGATTAGGAGTTGAGAATGATTTTCCGCAAGAGCATTCATGGCTAGAGGTTAAAGAAAAGCAGCCATGTGTTTTAAATGTTTTTGAGCGCGAAGATTTTGTTCAATATCGTACAACCTTGATGAAAGTGGAAGGTGAGCGGGAAGACTATCTACCACAATTATTATTAGCTGATGAAAGTGAAGTCGCTGTTCGAGAATATTTAAATGACGGTGAATTATACGCGATTAAATGTGGTGAGCAGCTAGCGGGAGTAGCATTACTTCTTGCACAGTCCGATACGACAGTAGAGTTAAAAAATATTGCGATCGTACCGAAGTATCAAGGTAAAGGACTCGGGAAAGAAGCACTTCGACAAATAACAAGCATTTGCCAATCACAAGGATATCAAACGATAATAGTTGGTACTGCAAATTCTAGTATTGATAATATTGCATTTTATCAAAAAGCAGGTTTTCGTATGGAAGCAATTGAAAAGGATTTTTTCAGTAATTACCCAGAGCCAATCTATGAAAATGGAATTCGCGCACTAGATATGATTTTCTTTTCAAAGGCATTGTAAAAAATAATAATATAAACATAAAAAATACCCGTCCAACTTGAGTTGTGCGGGTATTTTTAGTCGCCAAGCAACAGTGCCATCAACTTTTCTTTCGAATGTAAAAAGTCATCTAGAGTATAGCGATCTAGGACGGCTAAATAGGCTTGTAGTGCTTCGTATAATACGCCTTTTAGCTGACATTCTGGAGCAATTTTACATAGATTATTTTCTTTGTCAAAGCATTCGACAAGATGAAAATCCTCTTCTGTATGACGCACGATTTCACCGATTGTAATGGTCTTTGGATCAATTGCTAAGCGAATTCCTCCACCACGCCCTCGAATCGTTTCTATATAGCCCAATAATCCAAGTTGGTGTGTCACCTTCATTAAATGGTTTTTCGATATATTATAAGCATCTGAAATTTCTTGGATAGTCGATAATTGGCCATCTTCCTTTGCACCCAAATATATGAGTGTTCGAAGGGAATAATCTGTGTATAAAGTTAAGCGCATAAGAACACCCTACTTTCTATAGTTCAAAATAATTATAGCATTTTTACCTTGAAGTATTATAAATTCAATACTTTTTTAAAGATGTATTTAAAATACATTAATTATGTCCATTTTGTTAAAGATGTATTTTATATATTGCTTTAAAAAAGTGAGAGCGTTATATTGTAATCACGAAAGGGTGGTAAGCGATATGTTAAAACAAGAAACAATACAAATTATTAAAGCAACAGTTCCTGTATTAGAAGTTCATGGAGTGGAAATTACTAAAACGTTTTACAAAAATATGTTTCAAGCTCATCCAGAATTATTAAATATTTTTAACCATACAAATCAAGAAAAAGGTCGTCAGCAAACGGCATTAGCAAACACAGTTTATGCTGCGGCAGTTCATATTGAAAATTTAGAAGCTATTTTACCAGCGGTGATGTTAATTGCTCATAAACACCGTAGTCTAGGTATTTTACCTGAGCACTATCCAATAGTAGGAGAAAACTTACTAAAAGCGATTAAAGAAGTGCTTGGTGATGCAGCAACAGATGATATTATTAATGCTTGGGCTGAAGCATATGGCGTAATTGCAGATATTTTCATTCAAGTAGAAGAAGAGCTATATCAAAAAGCGGAAGGTAATGGCGGATGGCGTTTATTTAAACCATTGAAAGTGGCGAAAAAAGTTGTAGAAAGTGATCTTGTTACTTCTATCTACTTTGAAAATGAAGATGGTTCTCCTCTACCAACTTATGAACCAGGTCAATATATCAGTATCCGTGTGAAAGTACCAGGCGAAAAATATTTAATGAACCGTCAATATACACTTTCACAAGCAAGTACAGAAGATGGCTATCGTATTTCTGTAAAACGTGAAAGCGATCATACGCCAAATGGTAAAGTATCTAACTTTATTCACGACGTATTAGAAGTCGGAGATTTAGTAGATGTAAGTGTTCCAGCAGGACTATTTGTATTAGAAGAAACTTCTGCTCCAATTACATTTGTAAGCGGTGGCATCGGGGTAACACCATTAAACAGTATGCTGCAATCGTTAAAAGATGATGCGGCAAATGAAGTGAGCTTTATCCAGTGTGCGCGCAATGAAAAAGTTGTAGCATTTAGCGATGATATTAAAGAGAAAGTAAATGTGCTTCCAAATGCAACATACACAGCGTTATATTCAGATGAAGATAAGAAAATTACAAAAGAATTATTAGCTGAAAAAGTAGCCAACAATGCAGATGTTTATGTATGTGGACCTGTTGGCTTTATGGAAGCGGTTATTAAAAATTTACATGAGATTGGCGTGAAAGACGAAAAAATTCATTATGAATTCTTTGGTCCAGCTATGCAATTAGTAAAATGAAATTCAAAATTGTGGTGACGTGCTCTTAATTAAAAGTACGTCATCTTTTTATTTTCATAAAGAATTAATCTTTAAAATAATCTGGTCGGTGAAATCCTTCGTAGTCTTTATTGGATTCAATAAATTTCTGGAAATCTGCAGTACCAATTGTATTAGTAGCATTACAGCGAATGCTTTTTTATAAATCAATAGGTTTTTAACTTCTTTCAGTAAATGTCTTTTGTTGCTGTCGCTTCGCTTTCGCGCAAAAAACATTTGTTGGCCTAAAGCATCCGACTCAATTATGCCGATGCATAATGGATTAAATGATTTTTAAAATGTACTTGACTTATCGGTTTTATTTGGTTTAATATGTAAATTAATTTATATAATGTGGCGACTGAAAAAATCGGAGCTTTGGTTTTAGAACTAAAAGCTCCGATTTTGTTTTTCGGGGCCATAAAAAATATTCATAGGTGACCATAAAAATGGAGCTCTCATTAATGTCTTAAGCAAAGATTTGCGAAGGGGATTTGGTGGGAGCTTTTTGTGTTCATGAAAAAGGAGTTGGAGATAATAATGTCTTTTAGTGGAAGTTTGAAAGATGGAAGAAGTGTGTGGCTGGACGGAGTAAAAGTAGACGTAACAACTCATCCTGCCTTTACGGGAACATTAGAAACTATCACGTATTTATTAGCACTTCTAGATGATGAGAACAATCAAAGCATTGCTGGTTTTAGAAGTCCGAAAAGTAATCGATTTGTTCATAGTGCATTTTATATTCCGCGTAGCTATGAGGATTTAATAAAGCGTAAAAAAGCATTTGCTCTATGGTCTAATAAAACCTATGGGGTCATGAGCCGTTTATCAGATTATGCTAATTCTCTAATCACCGGATACTATTTGGATCGTCATCAGTTTGCGCAATATGATGATGGATTCGTTGAAAAAATAACGAAATATTATGAGTTGGCTAGAGATGACCGACGAATTGTTACTACTGCAATTTTGGATCCTCAAATTGATCGTTCGAAACCAGCAGAAGAGCAAGATGAAGATGCATTATTGCGTATTATACGGGAGACCGAGGAGGGGGTAGTTGTACGAGGGGCTAAAATGATTGCAACTGGTGCTCCTTATGCACATGATGTCATTGTCACCTCTCCGCAAAAATTATCATCAAATCAAATAGCACAAGCAAATATGTTTATTGTGCCATTAAACTTACCAGGACTACAAATCGTTTGTCGAGAATCATTTGCTTCAAATAAAGATCATCATAAATTAAGTTCGAGATTCGATGAAATGGACGCTGTTTTATTATTTGACGATGTCTTAATTCCGTATGATAGGGTGCTTATTAAGGGTTCACCTGAGGGCGTGTTGAAGGCTCATCGGCATCAGCAAATTGATGCACTAGCACAGCATCAAACGGTGGTTCGTTTGCTATCAAAATTAGAATTTATTGCTGGAGTTACAACGGCAATAGCTCAATCAATTGGTGCAGATTACTTTCTACATGTTCAGGAGAAAATAGGGGAGCTTTATACACAAATTGATAGTATTGAAGCCTTATTAATTTCATCAGAAAAAGAAGGGCATCTAAATGAGCAGAATGTTTATTTACCTAATATTACTCCACTACAAACAGCAAGAAATTTAGGTACCCATTTCTATGGCCGCGCTCTAGATCTTTTAAAGCAGATTGGCGCAGGAGGCTTTATTCAATTATCGTCATCTCCGATTCTAGAAAATCACGAATTATACCCATTATTTTCTAAATACTATAAAGGGGCCAAGGTAGATGCACGAACAAAAGAAAATTTATTTAGAATCGGGTGGGAACTTATTGGTAGTCAACTTGGCTCACGTCACGATTTATACGAACGGTTCTATACAGGAGATCCAATTCGCGTTTATGCATTGCAGTATGAAACTTATGATAAGTCCTATTTGAAAAATAAGTTAAATCATTTTTTGAATAATTTGATTGAAAGGGAGGTAAACGAAGATGAATACGCCGATTCCGTATTTGCAGAGGTTGAATAATGGGCGAACAGTTTGGTTAGATGGAGAGATTGTTAACAATTTAGAAAATCATAAGGCCTTTAAAGGGACTGTTCAAACAATACAGCATTTATTAAATTTACAAACAGTGGAGCCGACAAAATCGATTTTAACGTATGAAACGGAAAAAGGTACAAATGCCCATTTATCTTTTTTAGTTCCAACATCAATCAATGATTTGAAAAGGAAAAGTTCGGCATATAAATGCTGGGTAGATGAAACATTTGGGGTAATGAGCCGTTTATCCGAATATTCTCGTTCGCAGTTAGTAGGTTGGTATGCAAGTAAACACCAATTAGATGCTTTGTCACCGGGTATTGCAACAAAGCTTGAAAAACTATACGAAGCGGCACGTGATTTAGATTTATTATCAACGGTAGCAGCACATGACCCGCAAAAAAACCGTTCAAAATCTGCTGAGGAGATAGAGCATGGGAAATTGCGTGTAGTTACTAAAAATGAAGAAGGAATTTTTGTGAGCGGTGCCAAAACAATTGCTACAGCAGCACCATATGTAGATGAACTGCTCATAACCTCTTATCATAAGCGAGGGTTAGACGAAGCACCAATGGCAAATATATTTTATGTTCCAACCTCAGCTCAAGGGCTACATATGGTATGTCGAGAATCGTTTGCTTCTACTGATACAAGCAACCACCCTTTAAGCTCTCGTTTTGATGAAATGGATGCTGTCTTAATTTTCGATAATGTGCTAATCCCTTGGGAAAGGGTGTTGGTAGCAGAAGATCCTGAATTAGCTTGGAAGCTACGAATTGAAACGGCATCATCCTTGTTAAGTCAGCATCAGACGGTGGTACGCCTGATTAGTAAATTAGAATCTGTAGTAGCAATTGGCAACGAATTAGCGGAAACGGCTGGAGCGACGGAGTTTTTACATGTAAAAGAGAAGTTAAGTGAGTTAATCATACAATTAGAAACTATAAAGGGTTTATTAAATGCGGCTGAATATGAAGCTATCGAACACAATGGGATTTATCTACCTAAACAACGATTTTTAACGACTGCTCGAAATTTAGGTACACGTTATTATCCACGTGCTTTGGAAATATTACAGCAAATTGGAGCAAGTGGATTACTACAAGTGCCGTCTACTATTCAAGAAATCGATGGGCCAATAGGTGACAAGTTACAGGCGTATTATGGAGGTACACATACAAGTGCATTTGCAAGAACCAAGTTTATTAAACTAGCTTGGGATTTAATAGGTAGTCAGCTTGGAGCGCGTCACGAATTATATGAACGTTTTTATTCAGGTGATCCTGTTCGTACCTTTGCAGCGCAATATCAAAACTATAGTGAAAAGGATCGACTGTTAAAGTTAGTTGAAGAATTTAATTAGGTAAGGAGAGAGTACTATGAAACCACATTTTTATTGGTTTGCTCCTACAAATGGAGATGGAAGGTATTTAGGGTTAAAGCAGCCTGAAAGAGAGCCGACCTTTGAGTATTTAGTAGATGTAGCTCAAACGGCAGAAAAAGCAGGATTTGAAGGGATTTTGATTCCTACAGGTATTCCTTATTTAGATTCATGGCTTGTAGGGTCTGCTATCATTCATCAGACAAAGCATATAAAACCGTTAATTGCATTTAGACCCGGCTTTGTTTCACCGACAGTTGCATCTAAAATGGCAGCGACTTTAGATCAATTTTCTAAGGGAAGAGTGTTGGTCAATGTTGTAACGGGCGGTTCAGAAAAAGAGCTAGCACAAGACGGTGACTATTTATCACATCAACAACGCTATGAACGTACAGATGAATTCTTAACTGTAGTGAAAGAAACGTGGCAAGGAGAATCGTTTCATCATGATGGCGAGTTTTTTAATGTAACTGAAGGAAAGTTGATTCCTACTCTCTATCAAGAAAAAGGTATTCCTATTTATTTTGGAGGTTCTTCCGATATAGCTAAGGAAATAGCTGCTAAAGCTGCAGATGTTTATTTGCAATGGGGGGAGCCAATTGCGGGCATTCAGGAGCAAATTCAAGACGTTGAAAATCGAGCTAAAAAGTATAATCGTCAATTAGAGTACGGTATTCGGATCCATATAGTTGTACGGGATACAGAACAAGAGGCTTGGGATGCTGCTTATAACATTATTAGTAAAATTGAAAACCCTGTACAATCGAATCTTAATCGATATTATGAAACGGTAGATTCGGTGGCTCAAAAAAGAATGAACGTCCTTACTGCTGAAAACGAGCGATTTGATCAATACAGCTGGGCAGGTATCGGAAAAATTCGAAAAGGTGCAGGAACCGCCATTGTTGGTACACCAGATCAAGTGAAAGCAGGATTGCAAGCGTATATTGATATCGGTGTAACGCACTTTATTTTATCAGGCTTTCCTCATAAAGAGGAAGCGGAAATTTTCGGTGAAAAGGTATTACCATTATTTGAATAAATGGGGTGATCATTGAATGGAATTTGTAATTTGGGGCTCAAATTTAGCAGGTGGATTTTTACGTTCTAGGATAGAGCAAAATACAGAAGGAAGCTTTGAGTACAATAAAACGTTGATAAAATTAGCTGAAAAGTTAGATATAAATGCTGTTTTATTTCCGATTCGATATATAGGGAATATTGGTGGTAATGGTAGTGTTGAAGAAGGACAGCTGGATGCCCTTACGATTGCGGCAGCATTATTTGCTGAAACGAAAAATATTCACTTTATAGCAGCTGTTTTGCCTGGGTTCATCCATCCGGCAACTTTAGCAAAAATAGGTTCAACGATTGACGTCATTTCAAATGGGAGATTTCATATTAATTTAGTGAGTGGCTGGTTTAAAAAAGAACAGGAAACCTTTGGTATTGAATGGATCAATCACGAAGATCGCTATCGACGTTCAACAGAGTATTTAGAGGTATTGAAAGGTCTTTGGTCACAAGATAACTTTAGCTACGAAGGCGAATTCTATACAATAAAAAATGCAACGCTTACACCAAAACCAATTCAAAAGCCGTATCCTTCAATTTATCAAGGTGGTAATTCAGAGGACGCTCAAGTTATGGCGGGCGCGCATAGTGATGTTTATTTTATGAACGGAGCGCCGATTGTAGAGTTGCAAAAACAGATTGAAAATGTAAAAGAGATTGCAAAAAGAAATGGTCGGACGATAAAATTTGCTGTTAATGCATTTGTGATCGCCCGTAAAACTTCTGAAGAAGCGCTCCAAGAATTTCAATCTATTATTGACCATGCCGATGAGGAAGCAATCCTGCAGTTCCAGAATCGTAAAGAAACGTTAGGAATGTGGAAAAATGCCACTCAGTTAAGTGATTTTGTAGCTAATAATGAAGGTTTTCGTACAGGGTTAATCGGTAGTTATGATGAGGTAGCTGCTAAATTACAAGAATTAAGTAGCGTTGGTATAGAAAAGGTGCTAATTACATTTAAAGAGCCGTTAAAAGAATTACCAGAATTTCATGAACATGTTATCACAAAACTGAATAACAGTATTTTTAACCTTTAAAACATTGTAATTCTATAGGTTAAATACAAATGGAGGGGTGTTTTAAATACAAAATTTATCGAAGAGATATATTAGTAAGAAAGGTTTATTTGATGTGGTTCACCCAGCATCTTTGAAGATTCAAGCTGACAATATTTATGGAATTATAGGATATAGAGATGCGGGGAATTAGCAAAATAAATAAATAAATATACGGGCCTTTGTTATAAGAAGCGGTTATCTGCACTTATAGCAAGGGTTTTTGTGTGCATAGGTATGAAAGAGTTATTAGATTTTTCGGAGTTATAAAAAAAGTAATTGAATTCGTAGTAAAACAAGTGGTAATATATCTTATAAGAATACTAGGGTATGCAAAGGGGAATTGTGGATGGTCCAAATGATTATTACGGGACTTATTTGTGGAGCTTTACTTGGATTTGTTATGCAACGTGGTCGTTTTTGCTTAACCGGCGGATTCCGCGATATGTATTTAACAAAAGATAACCGTATGTTTTACGCATTACTTATTGCGATAGCAATTCAAAGTGTGGGTGTATATACCTTAATTAGTTTAAAGGTATTTGAATTCAATGCTGGTTCTTTACCAATCGTAGCTGTTATTGTGGGTTCATTTATTTTTGGAATTGGCATTATTTTCGCTGGTGGTTGTGCAACAGGGACTTGGTATCGGGCAGGAGAAGGTTTAATTGGCAGTTGGATTGCATTAGCTGGATATATGCTTGTAGCAGCAATGATGAAATCAGGCGTATTGTTGCCACTGGATAAAACTATTAAAGAAACGAGCATTGAAAGTAATTCTATTGCTGAGACAATTGGCGTAAACAACTGGTTGATTATAACGATTTTTGTAGTAGTTGTAGCATTTATCATTTACCGTGAGCTCAAGAAGCCACGAGTGAAAATCCCGGGGTTAAAGCCGAAAAAAACGGGATTAGCACATATTTTATTTGAAAAACGTTGGCATCCATTTATTACTGCAACAATTATTGGCGTGATTGCAATTTTAGCTTGGCCATTAAGTGTTGCTACTGGTCGAATCCATGGATTAGGAGTTACAACACCTTCTGCTAATATTTTGCAATTTTTAGTGACAGGCGAAATTAGCTACATCAACTGGGGTGTTTTCCTAGTACTAGGGATTTTCTTAGGATCATTATTTGCAGCAAAAATGAGTGGCGAATTTAGATTCCGTATACCAGATACAAAAACAGCGATTAATAGCCTATGTGGCGGACTTATGATGGGGTTCGGCGCAGGTTTAGCAGGAGGTTGCTCAATTGGTAATGGATTGGTGATGACAGCGATGATGACTTGGCAAGGCTGGATTTCATTAGGGTTCATGATTTTAGGTACATGGACAGCATCTTACTTTGTATTCGTTCGACCAAGTAAAAAAGCTAAGCAATCTACGCAAGTAATAACAGCGTAAGAAGGAGTGTTTTATATGAAAAGAACATTAGAAGTAATGGGTATGGTTTGTCCATTTCCTTTAGTAGAAGCAAAAGAAGCTATAAAAGACTTAAATTCAGGTGATGAATTAGAAGTGCAATTTGATTGCACACAAGGTACAGAATCCATTCCTCGTTGGGCTGCTGAAGAAGGGCACGAGGTAACAGAGTATGAACAAGTTGGTGAAGCTGCTTGGACAATTACTATTAAAAAGAAATAAGCTTGCATAGCAATATGCTTTAAAGTCTATTTAAGCGAGCAATTCGATGGTAAAATCGTCGAATTGCTCGCTTTTTTTGATACAGGAGGAAAAAACATTGTAATGATGGTTAAGAAAAAATAAGAACTTTCATGTTGACATTATACCTAATGGGGTATATTATAAATCTCGTGAGTGAGTTCAATCGATCGTTTTGGAAGGGGGCGTGATAGTATGGCTTACGGTGCGAAAACAGCTAATCGAGTGAAGCGAATAGAAGGTCAATTGCGTGGTGTTTTACGCATGATGGAAGAAGAAAAGAACTGTAAAGATGTGATTACACAGCTATCTGCCGTGCGTTCTGCGGTTGATCGGACTATCGGAGTAATCGTTAGTGAAAATTTATTGGAATGTGTAACGACTGCTGAAGGGGATGCTGAAAAAGTCGATGCGGCGATCCAAGAAGCAATGGATTTAGTCGTGAAAAGCAGATAAATTTTATATACCCTAAATAGTATGTGTAGGAGGCGATATTACTTGGGAACATGGATTATACTTGCTGTTGTTATAGCGTTTTTCGTTTGGCGAATGAAGCCAGCGAAAGGGGTACAGTCAATTTCGATGGCACAATTGAAAAATATGCTAAATGATAAGGATAAAGTTTTTATCGATGTGCGTACACCTGCTGAATATAAGGGGCGAAATATCCCGCAATTTAAAAACATTCCGCTCGGTTCTAGCTTTGACAAATTACCGAAGGATAAAGAGATTGTTGTCATTTGCCAAAGCGGCATGCGCAGTAGTCAGGCGTGTAAACAACTGAAAAAACAAGGATTTGAGCGTGTAACAAATGTCCGTGGAGGTATGAGCACGTATTAGGAGGAGAAAAGCATGAAGGAAATTTCAACAAAAGAAGTACAACAAGCTTTAGAGCGAGGTCAGGCAATAAATTTAATCGACGTACGAGAAGTAGATGAAGTGGAGTCAGGACACATCCCGGGCATTATTCACATTCCACTTGGTTTACTTGAATTTCGTATGCATGAGCTAAATAAAAATGAATCATACGTTATGGTCTGTCGATCAGGTGGACGAAGTGGTAGTGCTACTCAGTTTTTAGAAAGCCGAGGCTTCGATGTATCCAATATGGTTGGTGGCATGCTCGCTTGGAATGGAGAAGTAAAGTAAGAAGATGCAGAGAACCTGTAACGCTTGCTATATTTTTTTAGTAAAAATAATACCCGTATAGGTATAAGGAGGAAGTTATGAGTATTAAGGCAGATTTTCAGCTAGATGCCAAGGGGCTTTCTTGTCCTATGCCGATTGTTAAAACGAAAAAGGCGATGGCTGATTTAGTAGATGGTCAAATTTTAGAAGTATCAGCAACAGATAAGGGCTCGAAGGCGGATATTGCTGCGTGGGCTGAATCTGTGGGTCATCAATATATTGGGACAGTGGAAGAAGAGAGTGTGCTTAAACATTACATTCGTAAATGTTCAGATGACACGGTGGATGAGAGAACATTTGAACAGACAATTGAGTTAGAAAAGGTTATGGAAAGAGAAGGTCTTATTCTCGATGTTCGTGAGGAGGCTGAGTTTGCTTTTGGACATATCGAGGGAGCAAAGTCTATTCCGATGGGGGAACTAGAAGCTCGCCTTTCTGAACTTGACAAAGAGCAAGAGATATATGTCGTTTGTCGAACTGGGAAGCGTAGTGATTTAGCTGCTCAAAAGCTTGCGGCACATGGTTTTACAAAGGTATTTAACGTTCTTCCAGGTATGACATCCTGGACGGGCGAAATAATGAATAATATTTAGGAGGAATTTATTATGTCAAATAAAGTAGCGATAATTGCAAGTAACGGTGGTCTTTTCGATGCGTATAAGGTATTCAATATTGCAACGGCAGCGGCGGCTACAGAGAAAGAAGTAGCTATCTTCTTTACATTCGAAGGGTTAAATTTAATTCATAAACAAGGAATGCATGCTTTACCTATGCCTGCGGGAGCGGAGCATTATGCAGAAGGGTTTGCTAAAGCTAATGTACCAGCAATTCCGCAATTAGTGGAGATGGCACAGGAGTTAGGTGTGAAATTTATCGCGTGTCAAATGACGATGGATGTAATGAGTTTAACGACAGATGATTTTATTGAAGGTATCGAGGTTGGAGGGGCTGTGACGTTCTTAGAGTTTGCGAAAGATGCAGCACCGTCATTAACATTCTAATTAACATAATTGATTTATACAGCTATACCGGCGGAGAGGACAGTCCTTTCCGCTAAAAAAACCAATAAAATAATACCTCAGGGGGTAATCGAAGTGTCAGTTCTAAAATGGGATGCAGCACAAGTAGCGAAAAAAGTAATTAATAATGAAGAACTATTTATTTTAGATGTTCGAAATGCGGACGCATTTGAAGATTGGAAAATTGATGGCCATAAATTTGAATACCTTAATATTCCGTATTTTGAGCTATTAGATGGCGTGGAGGATATTTTATCGAAGATTCCAGCGGATAAGGATGTGTTAGTCGTTTGTGCGAAAGAAGGTTCATCGCTGATGGTAGCCGAGATGCTATCAGAAGTGGGACGCACGGTGGCTTATTTAGAAGGTGGAATGAAAACGTGGAGTGAATATTTAGAACCGATTAAAGTTGGAGATTTAACAGGTGGTGGTGAGCTTTATCAATTTGTACGCTTAGGGAAGGGTTGCCTTTCTTATATGGTCATCTCTGAGGGTGAAGCAGCGATTATTGATGCTGTGCGTTTTACCGATGTATTCACAAGCTTTGCAGAGAATAAAAACGTAAAAATTAAATATGTGTTTGATACACATTTGCATGCTGATCATATATCTGGTGGACGACATATAGCGGCTACTACTGGTGCGACGTATTATTTACCACCAAAAGATGCAGAAGAGGTTGTGTTTGACTATATACCTTTACTTGATGGAACAACTGTACAGGTTGGCGCATCTAAAATTGACGTAGGAGCGATTTATTCGCCTGGTCATACAATTGGTTCAACGTCATTCGTTGTGGACAGCAAGTATTTATTAACTGGAGATATTTTATTTATTGATTCAATTGGACGCCCTGATTTAGCGGGTCTTGCAGAAGATTGGGTTGGTGATTTACGCGAAACACTTTACAAACGATACAGAGAATTATCAGATGATCTAATTGTTTTACCAGCTCATTTTATGATTATTGATGAATTAAATGAAGATGGAACTGTAGCAAAACATCTTGGACAATTATTTGCTGAAAATCACGGCTTAAATATTAAAGATGAGGCAGAATTCCGAAGTGTCGTAACAGAGCATTTACCTCCACAGCCAAACGCATATCAAGAAATTCGTCAAGTAAATATGGGGAAGATTACTCCAACGCAGGATGAACAAACAGAGATGGAAATTGGTCCGAATCGCTGTGCAGTACGGTAGTTCGTTTATAAAAGAAATTCAAATGCAATGAGTACGATGCGTGGATATAGCATGTAAATATCGTGAAGCGAAGGCGCTCATCCTTCGTAAAGTCGCGAGAAAACAAAGAGGACCGGCAAAATCGCTTACAACCTTTGCTGTTCCAAAGGAGAAAAATATGAAATCAAATTTACAATTAGATGCAAAAGGCTTATCTTGTCCAATGCCTATAGTGAAAACAAAAAAAGCGATAGATACATTAGCTTCAGGCGGGATTTTAGAGGTTCAAGTAACAGATAAGGGAGCTCTAGCGGACATCCCTGCTTGGGCAAAAGCTGGCGGTCATACAATTTTAGATAAATTTGAAGACGCTGGTGTCATTACATTCTTTATTCAGAAAGCTTAAAACTGGTGAGGGTTGTCTCTTCTATTTGAAGTTTAGAGCAACCCTCCTTTCATTAATTGGTGGAAATTTAAAATGTCCTTAAGGTGAAGTGACCAGAAAGAAGGAAAAGTATGGATTTAACATGGATCATTACAATATTTTTGATAGGCTTTGTCGGTTCATTTGTATCAGGAATGCTAGGAATTGGCGGAGCAATTATAAAATATCCAATGTTATTATATATCCCACCTTTACTTGGTTTTGCAGCATTTTCAGCACATGAGGTATCGGGTATTAGTGCAGTAGAAGTGTTTTTTGCCTCTGCTGCTGGGGTATGGACGTATCGAAAAGGCGGTTATTTAAATAAATCACTGATTATATATATGGGCGGTGCCGTATTAGCAGGAAGTTTCATTGGTAGTTATGGCTCCAAATTTTTATCTGAAGTAGGAGTTAACATCGTTTATGGTGTATTAGCGTTGATTGCTGCAGTGATGATGTTTATTCCTAAGAAGCAAATTGACGACAAACCTTTAGATGAGGTAACGTTCAATAAACCGATAGCAGCCGTATTAGCGTTTATTGTTGGTATTGGATCGGGGATTGTTGGGGCAGCAGGTGGTTTCTTGTTAGTACCTATCATGTTAGTAGTATTAGGTATACCAACACGTATGACAATCGCTACAAGCCTTGCTATTACCTTAATATCCTCAATAGGCGGGACAATAGGGAAATTGATGACGGGACAAGTTAATTACTATCCTGCATTTATTATGATTATAGCTAGCCTAGTAGCTGCTCCACTAGGTGCGAAAGCAGGAAAAAAGTTAAATACAAAAATTTTACAAGTTATGTTAGCGGTACTAATATTGGCAACTGCTATTAAAATTTGGATGGATATATTGTAGGGGGAGGTAGTAAATGAAAATTGAGGTTTTTTCGGATTTTACGTGTCCGTTCTGCTATATTGGCAAACGAGAGCTGGAACGTGCTATTGACTTAGCAGGTTATTCAGGGCAGGTAGAAATTGAATACAAAGCATATCAAATTGGGCCAGATACGCCTAAGAAAGATGCACCAACTTTATATGAGGGTATGGTCGCGAAATTTAACTCCACGGTGGAAGAAGTAAATGAAATGACTAAGGGTATAGCAATGAGGGCTGAAGAGGTTGGCTTGCATTACAATTTTGAAGAAATGAAAACAGCCCATACTGAAAAAGCTCATCGATTGGCAAAATGGACAAGGAAGTTCGGTAAAGAGTCGATTTATACGGAAGAGCTTATGAGTGGTTATTTTACGGAAGGGAAAGACTTAAACGATGAGAGGTTCTTGTTAAAAGTCATTGGAAATTTAGACTTAGATGTTGAACTTGCAAAGGGTGTACTGGCATCGAATGACTTCTGTGAAGCTTTAGACAGAGATCGATATGATGCTCAACAGTTAGGTGTACAAAGTGTTCCGTTCTTTGTTTTTGAAAATCGTTACGGTATTAAAGGTGCAGAGCCGAATGAGGTTTTTGTACGAACTTTGCATCAAGCGGCAGAGATAGCGGGTATCCAGCCGGTATTAAAGATGATAGGTGATGGTGAAGCTATTTGTGCTGATGGTGAATGTAAATTATAAGGGAACGCTATAATGCCGGGTGCAATGCTGTGCTCGGCATTAAGTAGGATTCTATTATTTTCTTCGTTTAATATATTATAAACAGTGTTACAAGCAATATCACTGGTACTTCCTCCAACTGTAATTAAAACTCGTTCCTGGCAGCTTCTAGCCCTGCTTTAGTACGTTGTTGAATTACATTCCTCTCAAACTCTGCAAAAATAGCTAACATTCCGAACATAGCCTTTACAGTCGGTGTAGTTGTATCAAGTTGATCGTTGATACTAACAAATTGCATACCTTTCTTTTGTAGTTCATCAGTCAACAGGTAAAGCTGTTTTTATAGCCAATAATTCTTTTTGCTATGAACATCCTTCATTTGTCTTTATTTCCGTACTGATTATATAAAATCATTGTAGACAGATTTATGAATAACAAGGACACTTTATAGCATATAAAAGCTATTAATTGGTTCTTTCTTAAAATGAACATAAAACGATTGTTTAAAAGACAAATAATAAAGTTACTTAATTAATTTTATATAAAGTCTCCTGTATCTCCTTCGCTCAAAGCTTTTGCAAATATTTTGCGTAAAAAAAGTGAATGATTCCCTTTTACTTTTGCATTAAATTGCTCCCAATCCTCTTTTGTAAGTGTGAGAGAAACCTTTTTTTGTAATGCCAATACTGGGACGACTCACAGATAGCCACATCAAAATGGCGACTCCGACAACGTTCATGTACAAACAATTCTTTTTTGCTCATAGGAACACCATTTTTTAGTTACCTTTTATTTTATATTTTAAGTAACCTAAGATTATTCAGTGCCATCACAAAAAGAAAAAACAGAATTAAATAGCTGGCCCCATTGAATCCCATACTTACAATTTTCTATCGTTTAGCAATTTCAAACGTATCCCTAACTCTGCCATGAAATCATCAAGTTGCATCACTGTATACCCGTATAAGCATTTATTTCACCACTTAAAAATTTTCCATGAAAATTCGTTGGGATTTAATTCCAATATTTTTGTGTGGCTGTTTCATTGAAAAGCTGCTAACACAGTAAGCGTTCTTTTTGTATCTTCTACCACATACCAGGTCTCCTTATTTATTTTCATTGCATAAAACCCAATTTAATCTATATTTGACCTCACATCCATGTGAAGCTGTATTAATTTTTCTTTCCTATTTTCCAAAACAACCTTATATGGTTCCGAAACTTAACCTTACTAAAATCCTTTCAATCCATCCATTGAATTTTATGCAGTTAAACTGGATAAAAAAATAGGAGGTACATGATGGGCATTTAGGGGGGCGAGTTCGGGTGACCCGTAATTTTTTTATGGGTTTGATTTTACAGGCCTTTTAAATGCTCTGTAAGCCATTTTAAGTGATTCAAAGGGTTTATAAGAATTAAAAAGTATTTTATATCGCACCAATTTAGCTATACTGCTACAAGAAGAACAAATGTGGACTGATTTTATGAAAGCGTAATACGAATTCAATCAAAAACTAGTAGAGCAATTAGAACGAATTGAACAACGACAAATCGAACGTGATCAACAACTGATGAAGGCGATCCACGAAACACAACAAGTAAAAACCTTGCTGCTACCATAAAATATGGTGGCACTTTTTTTAAAAAATCAGTTTAAGCAATCTAAATCAATAAAAAGAAAAAAGAGTAGCAATTGCCACTCTTTTTTTCTCGCCCTCATTTTACAAAATACAATACTACAAAAACAAAAAATAAAATTACACCTAAGAACATCGCAACCTTATCAATAACACTCTTTCTACGCATATAGCCTATAAAAGCTAATAAACCCGAAGAAAGCGCTAAAGCAATATAATTATATCCCTTAGGTTCAAAAATAGTTAATAACCAAACAATAATAATAGTTAAAGGTGCAAAGTACACCATTTTATCTTCTTTTTTCAATTTATACCAATTTCCCCTTTTCTTAACTGTAAAATCATGTTAATATAATAATTGAGTAATATGTTCAGAAAATTATCTTAATATATTACTTAAAAAAACACAACCAGGGAGATACACATTATGAATTTTTTAGGTAAAAAAACATTATTTACAGGTGCATCCATAGCCTTACTAGGCACAACTTTCGCTTTATCGCCTGTAAGCTTATCAACAACAGAAAGTGGAGTAAAATTAACAGCACCTGTCGCTGAAGCAGCTGCATCTGATTGGGTATATGTTGAAACAAAGAAAAAAGATACAGGAGCACAGAACGCAATGACTGTAGCAACAGCATCTGCATTAGGTACATTACTAGGTATTGGGGCTCCGTACACGTCTCCTTTATCAGCATTTGGGGTAGTTATTCTAGATAAAAGTTTGAAAACAGCTTATTTCACAGATAAAATTTGGATGCGTATGGCTGGTTCTACTTTCCAAAATAAACATGAAATCACTATGTATAGTGATTCTTCATATAAGAAGAAACTAAAAACAGTAACACTTGTTGAAAATGTAAGTGCTGGTCCAAAAAGCATTAAATAAATACCTTCATACTAAAAAATAAAAGAGTAGTGGCTATATGCCACTACTCTATAAAATAATTTTGTTTCATCCAATTCCAACGAGCAATCAACACTAACGCTGTTTCCTCCGTTTTTACTTCCTCTTTTTCAGTGATATGTACTAAATTGCCATTTTCACCACCCAAATTCAATTCCTGATGAACTTCTTTTAACAAACCACTCAACATATCAAGCATTTTTTATACAAACCTTTCCTTTTTCTAAATCGCCTACATACTTAAATTATCATCGAAATTCCCTGTTAAATAATCCTCATCTTCTTTTACCGAATATTCCCTCATCTCTTGGACCGCACTCGCCAACCCTGCCGGCAAATGACTAGCAACCTCTTTTTTTCGCACATCTCGTACTACCTGCACACGCACAACTGGCGTATAATCCAGTTTCATGGCTTTTTGCCATAAGCTTGTCCATTCAGGCTCTTTTTTATTTGAAGGTGAAGTATAATTCACACCGAATAATACATAGAGGTATTAAGTCTCGTTTAATGTGTTATAGAACAATGAATTTCATAATTTTATCCGCTAAATGGTTCTATTTACGCGAGGTGTGAGAAAATTCACATCGAAAAATATGCTATTTTGCTAAAATATAGGTGATTATACAAAGGGGGGTATTATAGATGAAACCTATAGTAGCAGGAGTAGCAGGGACAGTACTGTTAGCAGGTACACTTTTTGTCGGAGCAGTCATTAGCGACAAAATTTTAGGGGATGCTAAAGGAGAAAGCAATGAAGCCACTGTACAAACAAAAATTCCAACATCAGCAGCTGCTCAGTCAGTTGTCTATGCGCCGCCAAGCATTGAAGAAGTACCAGATGGGCCAATGAAGGAAGCGATATTAGATGGCTATGAGCTTGTAAATAATACACATGTTGCTGCAGAAGAATATGTTGGAAATCAATTGTCTTGCACAAGCTGTCATGCAGGTGCAGGTTACGATGAGCAAGTTTCGTCATTAGTAGGTGTAATGGCGAATTATCCTCAATATATTGCACGCTCAGGTGATATTGTTACGATTGAGGAGCGTATTAATGGTTGTATGGTTCGCAGTATGAACGGAAAGAAATTTGACATGAATAGTAAAGAGTTAGAGGCGATGGTTTCGTACTTTGCCTATATTTCAGAAGGTGTACCTATCGGGGTGGAGCGTGAATGGGTAGGCACAAGTACTATGAAGAACATTCCTATACCGGATGTTAAGAACGGTGAAGAAGTATATGCCCAGTCTTGTATTGCTTGTCACGCAGCTGATGGCGCAGGTACTGGTGCTAATACAGGTCCGGCATTATGGGGTGAAAACTCATTCAATGATGGAGCGGGTATGGCGAGAATGTCGAAAATGGCCGGCTACGTCAAACATAATATGCCAGTCGGTGCAGCTGGTACTTTGACGGATCAAGATGCCGCTGATTTAGCAGCCTTTATTTTATCGCAGGATCGACCTGAATGGAAAAATCATGATAAAGATTGGCCAAAGGGCGGACGTCCTAATGATATTATGAATAAAGAAAAACGGGAACAAGTTAAAAATGGCACAATAAATTGGGAGCAAGTGCTTTCCACTAATTAAAATGATGAGAGAACGTTCTTGCGAGTGGAAATAATATATGTTTCGATTTACCTTTAGATAATTTATGTCTAAAGGTATTTTTTTATCTAAAGATGGAAATCTACATCTGAGGTTGTATATGGAGATGAGTTATTGGAGCGCAGCGGATGTTTTCTGTGCGAAAGCGACAGCAAATGTTTTATCTGTGCGAAAGCGTAGCGACAGCAACAACAACAACAACAACAACAACAAAGCGGCTCAAAACCATATATTTTAATAAGAACTATTTCTCTGGCTACTCGTTCTATACATTAAAAGAAGTACAGGTCTTAATTTGTTATACTAGCAGTATTAGGAAATAGCATCGGAGGTGACGCTGTTGATTTTTTTGAAATTTTTAATCGAAATCATTGTTGTATCAGGGCTTATTTATTTTGTAAGTGGTCGATTAATTGGTTCAAACATTAATTTTATACGTAGGGTTCTTTCTGTAGTTATTAGTGTGACGCTAACATCCTTTGTTTACTGGTATACCTATTTACGTCATACAAATTTTTTATACGAACCAATGATGCAAACGGTGACGGAAGTCAGTACACTTGTTTGGATTGGCTGCATGCTACTAATTTCGATGCTGCTCTATCTCGTTTTTGAACTTTTCGATCCAAGTGGTATTACATCTAGAGATCGTAGGAATGGCAAAAAAAACTTATTTTTACGCCTTCGTAGCTACTGGCGACAGCAAAAGCGTTTGCGTCAGGTGTTAAAAATAGCAGTGACAAATGGCGTTGTCCAAACAATTAAATACACAAGACAACGAGAAAATGAAAAGGAGCTTGCCATTGCTTTAAGGGTAACTTTGGAGCAATGTGGTGGGATATTTATTAAATTCGGTCAGGTACTTTCTACTCGTAAGGAACTTTTTTCACCTATTTTTATTGACGAGTTAGAGAAGTTACAACATAATGTGAAGCCATTATCATCAGATCAGGTAACACAAATTTTAGAAGATTCACTTCCGAAGCCTATGAATGAAATATTTACAAGCTTTCAAATGGAGCCGATTGCGGCAGCATCTATAGGACAAGTACATAAGGCACGATTGAAAAATTTTGATGAAGTCGTGGTGAAGCTACTACGTCCAGAAGTGAAGGGAATCATGCGAGACGATCTTGATATTTTGGAAAAATTTGCCAATTGGCTGTCAAACAAGTCTACATGGGCGGAGTCACTCGGTTTTCGAGAGCTTGCTAAAGGATTTGGAGATGGGTTACGCGAGGAAGTTCATTTAGATATTGAGGCTCGTAATACATTGCAGGTGACGAATGCTCTTGCTAAAAGTGATTATAAGGTGAGGATTCCTAAAATCTATACAGAATATTGTAATGAAAATATTATTGTCATGGAATATATACGGGGGAAAAGTGTTGCAAATGCTACGTCTGAATTTAATCGATTAGAAAATAATCGTAGGCAGTTTGCACGGACTGTCTTATACTCCTTCATTGAACAAATGCTTGTTTCGGGTATATTTCATGCAGATCCACACCCAGGAAATATCCATATAGATGAGATGGATGGCACACCGATCCTTCTTGATTTTGGGGCTGTTGGCCGTTTAGGAGCTAAGCAACAAGAGGGCTTAAAGTTAATTTTAATGGGGATTCATCTAAATAATTCATGTACTTTATTTGACGGCTTAACATTATTGGTTGAAAACGCTGATCAAGCAGATCGTGTAAAGATAGAGCAAGCAATTGATCAAATTCTCTTGAAAATCTCTTACGTGGATCGAATTCCAACAGAGGAGTTAATACATGCGTTATTTATGGTTGTTCGTGATTTCGGTCTTTCTTTCTATCCAGCAGTAGGTTTAGCGTTACGTTCATTAGTAACGTTGGAGGGGACATTACGGGTAATTGACCCAAATTTTGATATTTTTACAGAAGCGAAAGATTTTTCATCCACATATATGCGTGCAACCTTCCTGAAGCCATTTAAAGAACCGTTGGCAACAAAGGAACGTATACAAGAAGAATTAGCCATGCTTATTCCGACATTGCGCAAAATGCCAAGACGAGTTGACCAGCTCATTCAACGGGTAGAAAGCGGAAAAATCACCTTACATCACGATGTTTTTTCGGATGAGGATAATGCTCGTTTTATTACAAATTTATTTTCCCGTTTCGTCTTACTTCTCGTAGGTATTACCTTTGGCATTATTTCTGTAGCACTTTTAGCAATCTCGCAATTTATTCGTGACGCGTACGCTGTTTACTTAAATACAGCTGCATACTTGGGATTATTTTTATGTGCCATTCTTTTAGTACGGCTTTCTATTCAAGCGCTACGTTCTATGAGGCAATAGGAAGCGCCAACACGGAGCGAAAATCAATCTTTGTTTATTGAAACACATTTATTTATATCTATTAGGTAGGGGAAATACTCCCTTACCTTTTTTATTTTAACTTCTTTTAGCAGATGTCACGGGATCGGAAAGGAGTTCTTTGTGCGAGCATAAAGCCGATTCTGGACGTAATTATGCCAAGGCATACTTGATAATGTTCTCGAGAAATATTACAAAAACATTACAAAACAAATAGTGGGTCTAATGGTAAAACAGCTAATAACGTTGCTATGTAGAATAAAACGCGATTTTGTAGAATTTATAAGAATTTACGTGAATGTTACAAGAATGTTTCGAGTTTTACTAAACGATTAAAAAGACGTGAAATAGTATAAAAGTTATGCCAATAATGCTAAACTTTAAAAGGCTAATAAAATATAAGAATAAAAAAAGAAATCGTTCCAGTGATTACATTAAAATACTAAGAGCGAAATTGACTAGTGAAGGGAAAGAATAACGTGGGTAAGCGCAATAAATGGCGTAAGTCGATGGTGCTAGCATTAGCACTAGCTGGCGGCTTATTATTTAATACAGTTCAACCAACAGTAGTGCACGCAGAAGAAACATCTCAACAAATGATCGAAAAAAAAGCTAAAATAGATACAGAGGTTAAAAAACTTCAAGACGAATTAACTAAACTACAAAAAGATATCGATGAAAAAGTAAAAGTATTTAACAAAGTACAAGCAGATATTAAAGAAGTTGATGCAAATATTGTAGATACTAAAAAACGTATTGAGCAACGTTCAGCGATTTTAAGTGATCGTATGGCTGCATACCAAGCTCAAGATAATACTGTAGGTATTTATTTAAGTGCTGTTCTTGAATCAAAAAGCTTTGCAGATTTAATGGACCGTGTCGTAGCGGTAAAAACATTAATGGATGCTGACCAAGAATTAGTAGATCAACAAGAAGCAGATAAGGCTAACTTAGAGAAACAAAAAACAACATTAGATGAAAAACAAAAAGAGCTTCAAAAGCAATTCCAAGAGCTTCAACAAAAGGAAAGCGAAATGGAAGTAAAAAAAGCTGAAAATGAAGCGAAGTCTCTTGCATTAAAGGCACAAATTGCAACGAAACAAGAAGAAGAACGTTTAGAAGCAGAACGTAAAGCAGCAGAGGAAGAAGCAGCTCGTTTACGTGCACTTCAAGCAGCTACTCCAGTTGTACAAGCAACAAACAACGATAATAGCAACAGCAACGCTAACAATAGTAGCAAAGCTAATAACAATAGCAAAGCTAACAACGAAAAAGCACCACAAAAAGTCGTTGTTGGTTCTGGTTCAGGTACTGCATCTTCAGGTGATGCAATTTCAACTGCAAAGCAATTCTTAGGCCGTAGCTATGTTTGGGGCGGCAGTAACCCATCAACAGGATTTGACTGTTCAGGTCTTGTACAATGGTCTTACAAACAAGCAGGTGTATCTTTACCACGTACAGCATCACAACAATATTTAGCAACACAACGTATTTCAGCAAGTGAAGCTCGTGTAGGTGACCTAGTATTCTTCAGCTATGGTTCAGGCATAGCGCATGTAGGTATTTACTTAGGAAATAACACGATGATCGATGCTCAAAATAAAGGTGTTGTAATTGAATCACTTGATTGGTGGAATCAATATTTAGTAGGCTTCGGTCGTATTTAATAAGCCTTAATATTATATAGACGATTTAAATAGCGAAAAGGTCATCTTTGTAAAAGAAATTACAAAGATGGCCTTTTTTATTATTTGATGAGTATTAGAGTATAGCTTATAACTAACTGATTATTACTTAGTCCAATGCTATATTTAAAATCATGAGAGTAACCCAACACGCAACCGATATGGTAATCCATTAATTTAGGGTCGACTACTCGACGAATAATGAGTAAAATAACATCTAGGATGAATAAATTTACATAAGTAGATATATTTACTACTATAGCCCTAGTTACTAAAATGATAATAGGACCAGGAGAAGGAATATTACTAGTTTATCCATATAATGATTGCCATCAAGTATGACACATCTAATAATAAAGCTAACGTGTAAAATGTATTATTATATAACTGAAAGAAACGTTCCCTTGCATGTTGTGACCCATTTCTGATAATTTTGAAGTATACAATACGAGGGTTTGCTTTAAAATTAAAATCATTTGCGACTTTAATTACGTAGTAGTAAAGTAACGAATAATAGAAATCAAGACAACACTTATAAGTACACCATTATTAACGTTCTGAAACAATAAAGGTAGGGATGAATCATGGAAAAAGAGATTTTGCAACTTTTTAGTAATTTAACAGAGCGTGACCCTGATATACAATACAAATCATACGAAGAATTATTGAAAATCATGCAGGAACCAGTTGATTGGACATATTCAGTTTGGGAACAACTTGTTCAGGCTCTTACATACAAAAACGAACATGTGCGTGCAAGTGCTGCACAATTTTTATGCGCATTGGCAGCGAAAAGTGATCCTGAAGAAAGAGTATTAGAGGACTTCTTAAAGATTTGGGCCGTAACGTATGATGAAAAAACAGTGACTGCGAGGCATACTTTACAAGCAATTTGGAGAATAGGTTTAGCAGGGCAGGTACAAAGAGATTTAGTCGTTTCCTATTTGGCGAAAAGGTTTCAAATATGCTTAGACGAAAAACATCCGACATTAATACGCTATGATATTATTGTATCCTTTAAAAAGCTATTCGATGCAACGAATGACCCAAAATTACTAGAGATTGCACAACGTTTAATCGAGGAAGAGAGGGATGTTAAATACAAAAAGAAATATAAGAATGCCATCCGTTAAAAGTTATGAAATGTCTATTTTTTGCGCAAAACTTTCGTTAAGCTTTATAAAGTATGAAAAAGTAAAGTAAAACGACTCCACTATCAGTACCATGGGGCAGTGAAAATATCCGCGTGCAAAAGTTAATATATGCTTGATTGTTATCCATCGTATCTGTTTATTCAAATTCCACAGCTATTTTTTCCTATCAATCTATGTTAAACTGCTTTACAAGTGAATAATTCTTGCAGAATAAGGGTGCTGAACTATAGCATAATCGGGAATTCGGTGAAAAACCGAAGCTGTTTCCGCAACTGTAAGTACAGGAATCATAAAGATATACCACTGTCGAATTATTTGATGGGAAGGTTTTTATGACTCACAACGTGATTGAATAAACTGTACAAGCCAGGAGACCGACCTTTGTTTGAACGTATAGATAACTCTTCGGAAGCTAGGAGAATATGCGGCAAATACATAGGCTATGTCGTATCTATGCGACAATTTTTATGTTATTTTCGTTGTTTCCTTAGGAGTGGAAACAACGTTTTTTTTATGTGCACTTATATTTCACCTGATGAAATCCAAAAAAGTATGTTTATCTTCATTCAAATGAAGATAAAGTCTCCGGACGGCAATTACATCAAGACGAAATTAATAAAGTAAGAATTTTTCACGAAGGAAAGCGGGGACTTAGATTTGAAAAAAGATGCACGTTATTCTTGTTATCCATTTATGCGTGAAAAGGCATCAACGGTAGATTTTGAAATTCGAACGGATTGCCTTACAACACATATTGGCGTCGCTTTAGCGGCGGTAAAAAAGGAAACGGTAGAGGTAGTAGCAGATGATTTGCTAGCTATTTTACCAATGGCTTACCATGTAAATGGCTCAGT
This sequence comes from Lysinibacillus sp. NPDC058147, assembly GCF_042884205.1. Lineage (NCBI taxonomy): Bacteria > Bacillati > Bacillota > Bacilli > Caryophanales > Bacillaceae > Lysinibacillus > Lysinibacillus sp. NPDC058147. The sequence goes on along the minus strand of NZ_JBHVUJ010000006.1, from coordinate 113,150 downwards.
CCGAGGTAAATTGGCGGTAACCGAAGACGATTTAACTTGGCTCAGTGATCGCTATGATTTTTATGTAAGTCATGTAAGGGAGGAAATACAGAACTTTGTATTACCTCAAGGAACAGAGGCTGCTACCGTATTACATTTATGCCGTAGTGAGGCGAAAAAATCATATCGCGTTTTGCACAAAGTATCTGAAGAACGGGAAGTACCTACTATTCTCTTTGATTATTTAGGATTACTAGCCAATGTCTTTTTTGTAATGGCTGTCTTTATAAATCAGCAGGCTGGTATTGCTGAAATACCGTTTATTAGTAAGTCATACCCGATGAAAAAGAAAAAGGAGAATCAATGAAATGAAGAAAATGTTTAAGCTTCAATGGCTTTCTGTGCTAATGTTAGCACTCGTATTAGTTGGCTGTGGCACTAAAGAGGATACTAATAAAGGCACTATTTCTAAGGAAGATCAACAAGTTGAGAAAACTAGCTATAAAGTTAAAGATGACCGTGGTGTAGAAGTAGAGTTTGCTACCGCACCTAAAACTATTGTTTCATTGCAACCAAGTAATACAGAAATTTTATTTGCTCTAGGTGTGGGGGATAAAATCGTTGGTGCAACTGAGTATGATACGTATCCAGAAGAAGCGCAAAAAATTGAGCGCGTCTCTACTTCTACAACATTTAATAGTGAGCGTATTTTAGCCCTAAAGCCAGATGTCGTTATTGCCTATACAACTGGGGGCGATGAAGAAAATTTAAATGCCTTAAAAGGTCTCGAAGATGCAGGTATTAAAGTGTTTGCCATTCAATCGGCTAAAACATTTGATGATGTGTACGGGGATATCCAACAAATCGCAACGGTTATGGGAATCAAAGATAAAGGCGACAAGTTAAATGATGATATTAAAGGTAAAATTGCAGAAGTCCAAGCAAAAGTTAAAGATGTGAAAGAACCAAAAAATATCTATTTAGAAATAAGTCCGAAGCCAGACATATATACACCTGGTTCTGGAACATTCCAACAAGAGATTTTAGATGCTGCAAATGTTAAGAACGTTTTTGGTGACCTCAAAAGTTGGGCAAAGGTATCTGAGGAAGATATTATTGCGAAAAATCCAGATGTCATTTTAACAACAGTAAACTATGTGAAAAACCCAACGGCAGAAATTCTTTCTCGTGATGGATGGAGTTCAATCACTGCCATTCAAAATAAAGCGGTTTATTCTATAGATACTGATATTTCAAACCGTCCGGGTCCGCGTATTGGCGAAGCTGTTGAGTTAATAGCAAAAGCAGTATACCCTGAGTTATTTAAATAGTATTTTGGAGCTGTCCTTTATTAAGGGCAGCTTTTTTGAATGGGTAAAAGTGAATGCTTGGGTAAAAACCGGTTTCTTTTCGGTGAAGAAGTGATCGGGTAAGGTTGAAAACTGATCAGCTTTGATGAAGAAGTGATCGGGTAGAGTAGAAAACTGATCCGCTTTGAAGAGAAAGTGATCGGGTAGGGTTGAAAAGTGATCAGCTTTGATGAAGAAGTGATCGGGTAAGGTTGAAAAGTGATCCGCTTGGATGAAGAAGTGATCGGGTAAGGTTGAAAAGTGATCAGCTTTGATGAAAAAGTGATCGGGTAAGGTTGAAAACTGATCTGCTTTGATGAAAAAGTGATCGGGTAGGGTTGAAAAGTGATCCGCTTTGATGAAGAAGTGAACGGGTAAGGTTGAAAAGTGATCAGCTTGGATGAAGAAGTGATCGGGTATTGTAGAAAACTGATCCGCTTTGAAGAGAAAGTGATCGGGTAGGGTTGAAAAGTGATCCGCTTTGATGAAAAAGTGATCGGGTAAGGTTGAAAACAGATCCGCTTGGATAGAAAAGTGATCAGGTAATACGGCCACCCGCTCCGTTCCGATAAATAAGTGCTCAAAATCCCCTCACCGCTCTAAGTAGTGTATAACATTTCCTAGTGCGAAAATTGGTATTATATCGAATTGTTCTATAAAATAGAGATATGAATGCTTGCTAACAGAGAGAGGTGCAGTGAGTGAAACAGTTTGATATGAGGATTATACCGTTTGAGGCAGTCTATAATTTCCGTGATATGGGTGGTTATAAGTCGAGAGATGGGCGTACTGTTAAGAATGGTTTGATTTACCGTTCAGCAGCACTTGGTAAAATGACGAAAGCGGATAAGGAGCTTTTTGAAACACTAGGTGTGAAAACAATTTTTGATTATCGAGACAACCATGAGGCTCATAATAATCCTAATCCGGTATTCCAGTATGCCAAGAATATTCAAATACCCGCAAAGGGAAATCATGCTTTTGAGATGCCTACAAATACTGGTGGAAAAGATTTTTATAAGGTTGTAAGCCCAGAGATGTTCCGAGAATTTTATGCACAAATGCCTTTTAATAATGCCTCGTTCAAGGAGTTAATAGCAACGATTCAACATCCTGAAAACCTAGGGCTTGTCCATCATTGTGCGGTCGGGAAGGATCGAACAGGTATTGGTAGTGCACTTATTTTACTTGCTTTAGACGTACCTGAGGAAACGATCATGGAGGACTATTTAGATACAAATGTACATTTACGTCCCTTAGTAGAACGAATGGCTCAGACCATTCAGCAAGATTATAGCGATCGAGAAATACAGCAATTTTATGCCTTAATGTCTGCTCGTGAGGACTATTTACAAGCAGCATTTGATGCAATGGATATCCGATACGGCTCTAAGACCGCTTTTTTAGAGCATGAGTTCGGCTTAACAACAAAAAAACGTAAGCAATTGCAGGACCATTGCTTACTATGATAAGAAACCCTTTCACATAAAATTGTGAGAGGGATTTTTTTCGTATTATACTAGGTTTATAATTTAAGGTTTCATTATAAAAACTCTTTACACCCTAAAAATCTATGATAAGATACTATATATTTTTATCCCACGTTAACGGGCAGTAATTTATCTTTATTGAAAGCGAAGTGTTTAGGTACTGCCCGTAAAAATCTTTATAAAGCGTATAGGAGAAGTGAAAAGTATTGGCAGATACATTAAAAGAAAGTGATATACAAGAGGCAGATAAGTTAAGTTTGTTCCATTTAACGTGGCCGATATTCTTAGAAGTATTTTTATTTATGTTAATGGGACTAGCTGATACATTTATGCTCAGTGCTTTATCAGACAATGCTGTATCAGGAGTTGGTGCAGCCAATCAATATATTCATATTGCGATTTTAATACTTGAAGTAGTTGGTAATGGTGCTTCCATTGTTGTATCTCAATATTTAGGTTCAAGGCGCATTTTTGAAGCTGCGAAAATTTCTGCTTTAGCAGTAACGATGAATTTGGTCGTTGGACTAATGATGAGTGTCTTATTTTTCATCTTTTCAAGTCATTTAATGACCATGATGAACTTGCGGGGGGAAGTGCTTAAATACGCTCAAAGCTATTTAGTGATTATAGGAAGTTTTATTTTTTTACAGGCAATTATAAATGCATTAGCAGCGATTATTCGTGTACATGGATGGACAAAGCAAACGATGTATGTATCACTAGGTATGAATGTGCTACACGTTGTATTAAACTACGGTTTAATTTTTGGTAACTTAGGATTACCGGAGTTAGGTGTAAAGGGGGCGGCTATTTCCTCCGTTATAAGTCGTGGAATAGCAATTCTCGTGTTTTTCTGGTTGTTTTATCAAGTTATGGAGGTAAGAGTGAAGCTAGAATATTATTTTGAGTATTCAAAAGAATATATTCGAAAAATATTAAATATAGGCTTACCATCAGCATTTGAGCAGGTACTTTATCAGTTCTGTCAAATTGTCTTCCTTTATTATGCAACATATTTAGGATCGGAGACACTAGCAGCAAGACAATATGCTATGAATATTTCGATGTTTACGTATTTATTTGCAATTGCAATAGGGACGGGCACAGCTATAATTATTGGACGAAATGTAGGTGCTGGTAAAAAAGAACAAGCTTATCATCAGCTTTGGACAAGTGTACGAGCAGCTTTTGCTTTTACGATAACTATGGTTGCTGCTGTGACGATATTCCGTAAGCAACTTATGCATGTTTTTACTGATAATCCAGAGGTCATAGCCATCGGGTCATCAGTCCTAGCATTAAGTATTCTGCTTGAGACAGGGCGTACGATGAATATTGTAGTTATTAATTCATTGCGTGCCTCTGGGGATGCAAGATTCCCGGTGAAAATCGGTTTCTTATCAATGGTATGTATGAGCCTACCGCTCGGCTACTTGTTTGTATTCGTTTTAGATTGGGGTTTAGTAGGTATTTGGCTAGCAATTTCCGCAGATGAATGGATGCGAGCCATTATTGTATACTTTAGATGGAGAAGTCGTAAGTGGGAGCGTTTTGCACTGGTTTCACCTACAGAACAGAAGGAGGCAAATTAATGGGAGCACTATCTAAAAGAGCTGCAGGGGCAGCCTTAATGGATAAAAATATGAAGCTTTTTGCTTGTCCGATTTGTCAGGAGTCAATGGATGTTTTTGAGCAAGGTAGGTTAGTATGTTCCTCAAATCATTCTTTTGATATTGCCAAGCAGGGCTACGTCAATATGCTGACACATGGTGCTGTTTCTAAGTACAGTAAAGATCTCTTTGAATCTAGAAAATCGGTTATTGAAAGTGGTATCTATGATTTAGTAGAAGATAAAATCGGAGAGCTAATTGCAAATGCGGAAACCGTGCTGGATACAGGATGTGGTGAGGGTTCACATTTAGCACGTATTATGGAAGATAAAAAAGGTAACTGTATTGGTATTGGTATTGATATAGCAAAAGAAGGCATACTTGCTGCATCCCGACATTATCCAGAGCAAATTTGGTGTGTTGGTGATTTAGCGAAAAGTCCATTTGCAAAATCAAGCTTCGATGCCATATTAAATATTTTATCACCCGCCAATTACGAAGAATTTAAACGTCTATTAACTCACGATGGTTGTGTTGTAAAGGTTGTCCCTCAAAGCGGGTACCTACAAGAGCTTCGAGCACAATTATATGCGGATTCTACTAAAGAGTCCTATTCGAATGAACAAATCGTTGCTCGCTTTAAAGAAAGCTTTGCCGATGTTAGTGTGGAGCGTATTACTTATACGGTACCGCTAGCTACAGAGCTTGTACCAGCACTGCTTGAAATGACACCGATGGGCTGGCATAAAAAAGAGGAAGCCAATATCAAGTTAAATGAAATTACAATTGATGTTGATATATTAGTGGGAAAGGTGTAACTTCTTTTAGACATGCAATTGCAGTATACGGGTCTTTTCGATTACAATGGGGATAACTATTGAATAAGGTAGGAATGAAACGGTGTATAAATTTATAGCAAATCTTGTCAAAGTGATATTAAAATTAACAGGCTCAAAGGCGCGTGTATATGAGGAGCAAAACTTACCGAAGGAAGGTGGGTTTATTATTGCATGTACACATACGGGTTATGTGGATATTTTAAATCTGGGAGTTGCAATGACTCCTCGAGAAATTCACTTTATGGCTAAAAAGCAATTGTTTGATATAAAAGGCCTTGGTTGGCTTATAGAGCGTTTAAATGCCTTTCCGGTTGACCGTGACAATCCAGGACCGAGTGTTATTAAAATCCCTTCGCAGTTATTGAAAGAGGGTAAAATCGTAGGGATTTTCCCATCTGGAACGCGAAATGCTGAGGGGACGGATTTAAAGCAAGGTGCGATTACAATAGCACAGCTGTCAAAAGCGCAAATTGTACCGGCTGCTTATGTTGGTGCGCGTAATGCTGGTGATGTCTTTAAGCGTGGAAAGGGTTATCTAATTTATGGAGAGCCATTTTATGTAACGGGTAAAGGTAAAGAAGGACGCGAGGAATTTACACATCGCCTTGAGCATGAATTAGTGGCGTTAACGGAAGAATTAGAGAAGCGAGTTGCGGCAGAAAAGAAATAAAATGAAATAAATTCAGATGAGGCATCCCTGTGAAGAAAACAAACCTTCACAACCTTTTGAAGGGGAGTAGCTTCCTGCCAGCAGTTATATGCTGGATAACTTAGAAAGCACTCAGAATCATGGATTTTGAGTGCTTTGTTGTAGGAGGATATAAAAATGATTCGAGTACTTTTTGTATGTTTGGGGAATATATGCCGATCACCAATGGCTGAAGCGGTCATGCGCGATTTAGTAGAAAAAGAGCATTTAAGTAATGAAGTCGAAGTAGATTCGGCGGCAACAAGCTCTTGGCATATTGGTGAACCACCTCACAGAGGAACACAAAATAAGCTAAAAGAATATGGCATCTCAACAAAGGGGATGCAAGGCCGACAATTACAAAAGGCTGACTTTGAAAATTTCGATTACATTATTGGCATGGATGAAAGCAATATACACAATATCCGAACGATGCTTAGCAATCCTGATTCTCCAAAGATTTTCCGCTTTTTAGATTTAACCGACCATCGAAAAGACGTGCCTGATCCGTACTACACTGGAGATTTTCAAGAAACTTATGATCTAGCTTTAGAAGGCTGTCATGCGTTATTAGAAAAAATTAAAAGACAACACAAGCTGTAAGAGTTAACAATTGTAATGGAAATCTAAATAATGCATTACTGTTTTTCATCACCGAAGTTAAAGACATTTTGTTAAAACATATGTCATTGTAGTGAAGTTGATTGGAGTGAAGATAGGACGACCTCGGAAGCCCTTTAGGAAAGAGCTCAGTCGGAACGGAAATCAAACCCTCAGTTATGGTGATAATACTATTTTTTACAATTGATCCTTCAGAAAATGATCTTAAACATTGGGATATCTAGCCTTGAATGCATCATCTGTGTTATTATTTGCAGAGTAAAGATACGATAAGTATTTAATTACCATTTACAGATGTGCAACTGCGCATCTATGATTTTTATAAACTTATTATTTGAAAGAGAGTGGAAACTATGGGTCGTAAGTGGAACAATATTAAAGAAAAGAAAGCGTCTAAAGACCAAAGCACAAGCCGTATCAATGCAAAATTCGGACGTGAAATTTATGTGGCAGCTAAATCAGGCGAACCAGATCCTGAGTCAAACCGTGCCCTTAAAGTTGTTCTTGAACGAGCAAAAACATACAGTGTTCCTAAACATATTATTGAAAAAGCAATTGATAAAGCGAAGGGTGGCGGCGATGAAAACTTCGACGAATTACGTTATGAAGGTTTCGGACCAGCTGGTACTATGTTAATCGTTGATGCTTTAACAAATAATGTTAACCGTACTGCTTCTGATGTACGTGCTGCGTTTGGTAAAAATAATGGAAATATGGGTGTCAGTGGATCTGTTGCCTACATGTTTGATTCAACAGCAGTAGTTGGTTTAGAAGGTAAATCAGCAGATGAAGTTCTTGAAATTTTAATGGAAGCAGATATTGATGCTCGTGATATCCTAGAAGAAGATGAGGCTGTTATTATTTATGCAGAGCCTGACCAATTCTTTGCAACACAAGAAGCTTTAAAAGCAGCTGGCGTTCAAGAATTTACAGTAGCAGAGCTTTCAATGCTTCCTCAAACAGAAGTAGCATTAACTGGTGACGACATTGCGAAATTTGAAAAATTAATTGATGCATTAGAAGATTTAGAGGATGTCCAAAACGTTTATCATAATGCAGATTTAGGCGAATAATATAAACAATAAAACCAGTAGCAATTAAAGCTACTGGTTTTTAACTTCTTTCAGCGGGTGTCCAAATATCTGTACCTGTCGCTACACTTTCGGTACAAAAAACATCAGCTGAAATAGAGGAACTCAGTCTAAGAAGCCCTGTCCTGTGGCAACGATTGAGTGACCAACATCGTGTTGCTGCCGCTGCGTTAACACTACGCTTTCGCACAGAAAACATTTGTTGGCCCAAAGCCTCCGGCGGATGTCACGGAATCGAAAGGAGGTCTTTGTGCTTGCACAAAGCAGATTCCGGACGCAATTATGCCGAGGCATAATTGATTTAATAGGGAGGAAAACGGTGCAAGCTCTTTTAGCGATTGCTATATTTTTAGTAACTTTATTTTTTGTAATAGTGCAGCCACGTAAAATATCGATCGGCTGGTCTGCTTGTATTGGTGCTGCAATTGCGTTGATATTCGGAGTTGTTACTTGGCAAGATGTTGTTGAGGTGACAGGGATCGTTTGGAATGCAACGTTATCGTTTATAGGAATTATTTTCATTTCACTTATTTTAGATGAAATAGGATTCTTTGAATGGTCTGCCCTCCATATGGCACGCGTGGCAAAGGGAAGTGGTATACGCTTATTCATTTATCTTTCTTGTCTAGGTGCGATTGTTTCAGCACTATTTGCAAATGATGGTGCAGCCTTAATATTAACACCAATCGTTCTAGCGATGATTCGTAAGTTAAATTTAAGCGATAAAATGGTCTTTCCTTTTATTATTGCAAGTGGATTTATAGCAGACACAACATCATTACCGTTAGTTATTAGTAATTTAACGAATATTGTGTCGGCAGACTATTTTGGCATTGGATTTATGGAATATTTCTTACATATGTTCATACCGAACTTAATTTCCTTACTGGCAAGTATAACAGTACTTTATATGGTCTTTCGTCGTTCGATTCCAAAAGAATATTCACTTGAGGCAGTAGGTAATCCAAAGCTTGCAATTCGGGATTCGCGATTATTTTTATTATCATGGTATGTTATAGCCATTTTATTAGTTGGTTTCTTTATGAGTGAGTTTTTCAAAATTCCTGTATCATTTATTTTATGTAGTGTAGCAGCTATCTTTTTCCTACTTGCACGACGTAGCCATATTGTAGATACAAAGAGAGTTGTGAAAGGGGCACCATGGAATATTGTGTTCTTTTCTATCGGTATGTATGTAGTTGTATATGGTTTGAAAAATGTAGGGATGACAGGATTGTTAGCAAGTCTATTAGAGCACGCTATACAACAAGGGCTGATGGTAGCGACGATAACGATGGGGTTTGTAGCTGCGATTTTGTCAGCTATTATGAATAACCTACCAACTGTAATGATCGATGCATTAGCTATTGCTGAAACTAGTGCAACTGGCATTATTAAAGAAGGTCTTATTTATGCAAATATCATCGGCACAAATTTAGGTCCTAAAATGACACCGATTGGCTCACTCGCAACGTTGTTATGGCTTCATATATTGAAGCAAAAAGGAATAAAAATTGGTTGGGTTCAGTATTTAAAAATAGGTATTGTTCTAACAATCCCAACTCTGCTCGCTACTTTAATAGCTTTAGTAGCCTGGATTATGATCATATCATAGGTAAATACGATAAAATCAAAAAACTATTTTTCTATAAAGCATCTCGCTGTAGAAAGATAGTTTTTTTATTGAAATGTCAAAATAGCATATTTGAGATTCAACACCAGGAGTTTAAGATAACATTTGTTTTATATAAGAAGAAACGTATATCGTCCCACTTTATGGAGGCGTAGCATTTCCGGATAAAAAGGAAAATAATTCATGCTTAAATTACGTTTTACCCATTGTGGAAAAATTAAAATCATAACATAATATAGATTAATAGTCATGGTGGGCGAAGAGAAAAAGGGGGCTAAAGCATGAAGTTTTTACGTTCAATACAGGGGAAACTAATTATCATTTCATTAGCACTATTAATTATTCCTAGTTTAGTAATAGGTCTGGTTAGTTATAACAAAGCGAATAAAGGTATGGAGAATATTGGCGAACAAGTTATCAAGAATAGTGTTGAATCTACTTTGCAATTAATCGAACTTGCAAATGAGAGTGTTAAAAGAGGCGACGTTCCATTGGAAGTTGCACAAGAACGGGTGCGAGAGGCTCTTCTAGGACCAAAGGATAGTGAAGGAAAGAGACCAATTAATTATCCTGGAGACTTAGGGAAGTATGGTTATATATATGTTTTAGATGAGAAAGGGACATTAACAACCCATCCGACTCGAGAAGGGGATAGCCTGTGGAACGATAAAGATAGTAGTGGGAATTACTTTATTCGAGAAGTAATCGAAAAAGCACTCGCTGGTGGAGGATTTACACAATATGAGTTTGCGTTACCTGGTCAAGATGTATTAGCTCCAAAAATAATTTATTCTGTCAAGGAGCCTAATTGGGGATGGATTATTGCATCGGGTACATATATGCAAGACTTTAATAAAGAAGCTAATTCATTATTACTCGTTATTGGTATTACATTATTAGGTGCTATTATTATAGGAACTGTAGTTGTCATAATGGTTTCAAGACATTTAGCTTTACCGGTGCAAAGAATATCTAAACGCGTACGTGAGGTAGCGAAGGGGAATTTAACTGTAGAAATTGAAAATCTACAACGCTCAGATGAAATTGGTCAGTTAAATGAAGGTTTTAATGAAATGGTTGATCAACTGAAAACATTAATTACAGATGTAGAGGAAGCTATTGTAGAAATTCAATCGACATCGTCAAATCTAACATCTGTAGCAGAGGAAACAAACGCTTATGGAGATGAAATAGTAAAAGCGATAAATGAGGTTTCGGATGGAGCAGTAAAACAAGCTTCAGAAGCTGAGGATACGAATAGAACTGCCATCGATTTTGCACAGCAGATAGAAGGATTGCATGACAAAAATGAAGTAATGCTTGATGCATCTCAACATATGAAACGATCAAATCAAGAGGGGCTTATAAATTTAAACGGCTTAAAAGAGAAATCACACGAGTCTTCAGAATTGATTAATAATGTTTATGCTGTATTTAATAGTTTAATTGTGAAAGTAAGGGAAATTGAAGGCATTGTTGGTACCATTACCGAGATTTCTGATCAGACGAATCTACTTGCATTAAATGCATCCATTGAGGCAGCTAGAGCTGGTGAGCATGGCAAGGGCTTTGCGGTTGTTGCTGAGGAGGTGCGTAAGCTAGCGGATCAAACATCTGTAGCAACTGAACTGGTTCGTACAACTTTAAAGGGGATTGAAAGTGAAACGAATTTAGTGAACGATGAGATGAAGAAAACAAATGTTATTGTTCGTCAACAAAATGATTCGGTTGCCATAACAGAGTCATCCTTCAAGGAAATTGAATTGTCCGTAGAGAAAATTATTTCTGTCATTGGGGAAATGACTGCAGGGGTAGAATATTTGAATAGCTCTAAGGATTACATTATGCAATCTATCGAAAGTATTGCGATGATTAGTGAGAAAAATGCTGCTGCATCAGAGGAAGTAACGGCATCCGTTGATGAACAGCAGCGTGCTATTCAGCTTGTTAGTGAATCTTCCAATGATTTAACAGATGAAATAACTGCGTTACAGGAATCTATTAAGCGCTTTATATTAAGATAATTAATCAGGGATGTTTGTACAGTAATTCTAGTACAAGCATCCTTTTTTTTGTCTAAACGTTAATAAAAGGTAAGGGGGGTCAATTGTGAAAAAATGGGTAATAAGATTAGGGGTTATTCTATTTGGTGTTTGTAGCATTGTTTATATTTGGCTCGGTGAGGAGATGAAACAAGGTGTCCAGCCAGCTGCAAACGGAACAACTACATACATGATTGTCCTAGGAGCGAAGGTAAAACCAGGTGGGATTCCATCGCTTTCTTTGAAAAATAGATTAGAGGAGGCTGTAAAGTATTTAAACAAATATCCTCATGTAAAAGTAATTGTTTCAGGTGGGCAAGGGGCAGATGAAGATCGGTCAGAGGCTTCAGTCATGCTTAAATACTTACAGGACAAGGGTATAGAAACTAACAGAATATTAGTAGAGGACCAATCTACTTCAACTTATGAGAACTTACTATATTCTAAAGAACTTTTGCCTAAAGGAACTAAGAAAATCACGATTCTCTCTAATGATTTCCATTTAAAGCGTGCAAAATATTTAGCTAAGTCTTTAGGTTTTGAAGTAGATGTCGTTGCGGCAAAAACGCCAAAATCAGTTGAAGTAAAGTTAAATCTACGTGAAAGGGCAGCATTATTAAAAACATATATAATTGGCTATTAAATTGTTTCTTAATAAGATAGATTTGGCATATAATAGAAATATCACGGGGTATATGACAGAAAGAGGGGATTTCTATGAAAATGTTTAAAGACTATGAATACAGCCGTCCGAATATTGAGGCAATGAAGGAGCAACAACTATCCTTAATTGACCAATTTAAAAATGCTCAAACGATAGACGGGCAAAGTGACATAATTGAGAAATTAAATGGATTGAGTAATGATTATGCTACGATGGCGAACTTAGTGTACATTCGTGCTTCGATTGATACAAATGATGAATTTTATCATGCAGAGCGCGATTATTTTGACGAGGTTGGACCTGAGTTGGAAGAGGTTACAACAGAATATTATAAAGCGTTAATCGTTTCACCATTCCGTGAGCAGTTAGAAGAAAAATGGGGTCAGCAATTATTTGATTTAGCAACCTATCAAATTAAAGGCTTTTCACCAGCAGTCATTGATCTAATGCAAAAGGAGAACAAGCTTGTTTCAGAATACAATAAACTAGTTGCCTCTGCGCAAATTGACTTTAACGGTGAGACATTAACGCTTGCTCAGCTTGGACCATATGCAGAGTCTACTGATCGTGAAGTGCGTAAGGCGGCAACGAATGCACGCTTTGGCTTTTTTGCCGATCATGAAGATGAATTTGATCGACTATATGATGAGCTTGTCAAGGTGCGCCATGAAATCGCTGTTAAGTTAGGCTATAAAAACTATGTCGAACTAGGCTATATTCGAATGAATCGCATTGATTATAATGCAGATATGGTAAAGAATTTCCGTGACCAAGTTCGTGATTTAATCGTACCAATTGCCACAAAATTATATGAACGTCAGGCAAAACGTATTGGTATTTCTGATTTTAAGTTCTATGATGAAGCATTCAATTTTGTATCAGGAAATGCTACACCAAAAGGTGATCCGGAATGGATTGTGGCAAACGGTAAAAAAATGTATGAAGAGTTATCACCCGAGACTGGTGAATTTTTCAACTTTATGATTGATCATGAATTAATGGACTTAGTGGCGAAGAAAGGTAAAGAGAGTGGAGGTTATTGTACATTTATCGAAAACTATCACTCACCATTTATCTTCTCGAACTTTAATGGTACTTCTGGCGATATCGATGTGTTAACACACGAAGCTGGACATGCTTTCCAAGTCTATTCAAGTCGTAACATTGGAATCCCAGAATACTTATGGCCAACATATGAATCTTGTGAAATTCATTCGATGAGTATGGAATTTTTCACATGGCCATGGATGGAGCTATTCTTTAAGGAAGACACAGAGAAATATAAGTTTACACATTTAAGTAGTGGCTTACTATTCCTTCCTTACGGTGTTGCAGTTGATGAGTTCCAGCACGTGATCTATGAGAATCCGAATATGACACCAGCTGAACGTAAAGCTGCGTGGAAAAAAATTGAGGAGACATATTTACCACATCGTGACTATGATCATAATAGCTATCTAGAAGCAGGTGGTATATGGCAACGTCAAGGACATATTTATTCAAGTCCGTTCTATTACATTGATTACACGTTAGCGCAAATCTGTGCATTCCAATTCTGGAAACGTTCACGTGAAGAATTTGAAGCTGCCTGGAAGGACTATATTCATTTATGTGGTTTAGGCGGCTCTATGTCCTTTACGAAGCTTGTGAAAGAAGCGGGCTTAATTTCACCATTTGAGGATGGCTGTGTTGAATCGGTTATTGGTGATATTAAAGATTACTTAAATTCAGTAGAAGATACAAAATTATAAACTGCTCATTATAGAACATTAGTGAAAATTTGCGACACTCCTGTGGAAGGTAAACCATGTGGCCTCCTCAGATGCTTAAGCATTTGAGGGGCTTGTGGGATTGCCTGTTGGAGGGTTGCAAATTTTTTAGTTTTAAAACTTTGTTATTTGGAAATTAAATAGTAGAATACTTGCGAAATGGTTAATATATAAGTAGTATTTTCAGTAACTGTGATAAAAGGAAGTGAAGAAAGTGACGAGGAAAGTTTGGTTTCAAGTAGGTGTAGGGGTTTTACTTGCTCTACTAGTTATAAAATATTTTATAGAGATTCATTGGATTTTTTCACCGCTTGTCATTATCTTAAAGGCTATTTTTATACCTTTATTACTTGGCGGTGTTTTGTATTATGTTACGGAGCCGATTCAAAGATTTTTAGAGAAGCGTAAATTTCCAAGATGGGCAAGTATACTAACGATAGTCATTGGACTTATAGCGCTTGTTGGTGGCTTTGGTTGGATCGTTGGTAATCCGATTGCAGTGCAGGTAAATAATTTAGTGAAAAATGTACCACAAATTAGTGCTAGCATTCAAGATGCAGCCGATTATGTGTTGCGAAACAAAGATAACTTCCCGCCGCAGTTAAAAGATTTTATCGATAATATGGCGAATTCTGTACAGGATATTGCCGTTGTGGCAAGTAAGGGGCTAGTTTCGTTTTTACAATCAGTTGTATCTGCCTCTTTATTAGCTATTTTAATTCCATTCTTCTTTATTTTTATGTTGAAGGATCATGAAAAATTTGCACCATCGATTTATAAATATTTTAGTGGTGAACGCCGTGAATGGGTGAAGAAAACGTTAAGTGAAATTGATAGTGTTTTACGTAGTTATATTCAAGGACAACTGCAAATTAGTTTTTTACTAGCACTCATTATGTATGTCGGGTATTTAGTTATAGGTTTAGATTATTCGTTACTGCTTGTTATATTTGCCTTCTTCATGAATATGATTCCGTTTATTGGACCATGGATCGCCTTTACACCAGCACTGATTGTGGCTGTTGTTCAGGATCCAGTGTTAGTCATATGGGTGTCTGTTGTCACACTCGTGGCGCAACAAATCGATAGTAACTTTATAACTCCTAATGTAATGGGGAAAACACTCGATATCCATCCGTTAACAGTTATTACAGTTATTTTAGCTGCAGGTAATATTGCAGGCTTCATAGGTATTATCATTGCTGTACCATTTTATGCAGTATTAAAAGTGATCGCATCCAATATTTATGATGAACGTAACGTGATTAAGAAAAAGGCTACGAAGTCAGTATAGGAGTCGGAAAAAATGGAACAAGAAATTGTGAAAGTTTTTAATGAACAGCATGAACAGATTGGGACAGCAACGAGAGCTGAGGTACATGAAAAGGGACTATGGCATGAAACATTCCACTGTTGGCTTGTCAATGAGGACTATATCTATTTCCAAATTCGTAGTTCACAAAAAAAGGACTATCCTGGCTTGCTTGATATTACAGCGGCAGGGCATCTATTAGCCGTAGAGACAGTAGAATCGGGAATTCGTGAAGTGAAGGAAGAGCTAGGGCTCGATGTCGACGTACACGAAGTTGTTAAGATGGGCATGACATCTTGTAGTATCGTTTCAGAAAACATGATTGACAATGAATTTTGTCATGTTTATATATATCCATTTAAACATGATTGGGAAACATTTAAACTGCAGTATGAGGAAGTGTCAGGGGTCGTTCGAGCAAAGCTTGATGAGGCAGAGGCATTCTTTTTAGGAGAAACAGCTACTCTGAATATTGAAGGCTATGAATATTTCCCTGATGGTCAACGAGCGAAAATTGTGCGCCCAGTAGGTGCAGCACAATTCGTCCCTTACCGTGAACTATACGTTGCCCATGTTATTCGGTTTGTAAAAGATAAAATGTTTAATAAAAGATTATAATTTGTGAGGGTTGTCTGAAAAAGCCCATCATAAGAATTTTAGTATAATTGTAAAAGGTAAATCCGCTTCTCTTTCTGTGGATAAAAGTATGAGCCGCATCGGTATGCTCTTACTTTATCCGCAGGGAGTTTTAAGCGGATTTTTTTACCTTTATATTAGATAATTATTAGGCTCTGGCTTTCGTGAATATACTACTTTTTTTGTCTCATCATCAAAAGTTAGGGTTATTATTTTTAAAAGCGTATGCTATGTGAATAAGTTGAGTGGAGACTGGGCGACTCCTTGGGGATTAGCAATAGAGGAACGAAGGCTAAAACCATCACCTCCCGGAAGCGAAGCGACAGCAACAAATGTTTTTATCTGTGCGAAAGCGAAGCGACAGCAACAACAAAGCGCCCAGTCGGAACTGAAATCAACCACACGTTATAGAAGAGGAGACATTACTTTTTACTTTTAGAACTACCTAATTTACTTCGATATAACAGAAAAAATAAGTTATACTGTAAGGTAGATTGAATAGAAAAGGAGCATTTTTATATGCTAACATTTGAACAAAAGCAAGCGATCATCGACTCATTTCCTGAACTCACAAAGAAGGAAATTTCATTGAAACGCTTAAATTATCACTTTATGGAAAGCCTTTATGAAAAAACCATTGTTGTGGAAAAGCTACACCCAAATGGCAACGGCTTTGTCTTTGTTGGTGATTTATTGCGTTATGAGGAAGAAGCAAACGATAAAGGCCTAGTAAATATTCGAGACTACGATGAACAACAGCTTCGTGAAATTATTGAAGATGCCATTCAATATTTATCGGAAGAAGAAGAAGAGCAAGAGCCGATTGAAGAGATTTGGCAAAATCGTGAAGGTGCCCAATTAAAGCTAGCCTTTGAGCAACGTTCTTGGAATGTCTATCATGGTGAAAATTTAGAGGAAGCCTTTGGTACACAAGAAGCTGCGAAAGAATATTTACTAGAAGAAGGTTTTCGTAAAAAGAAATAAGTAATTCGGGGGATAAGAACGAATGAATGGGAAAAAACTAGTGGGAGTAGTTATTGTTGTTGTTTTAGCGGTTTGTTTATTTTCGGTATTTACGATTACAAAATTTTATAAAGATCATGAGGAACAACCAAATCGCGAAAATCGTGAAATTAATAAGTCAAAGAGCTTGAATTTAATTTTACCACAGGCTACAATTATCTCGAATTCAAGATAATTGAGAGGTGGACTGAAAATGCAACACGTTTTTTATAAAGGAACAGATGAAACAAAACCAATTTTTTTACTATTACATGGTACAGGTGGAAATGAACAAAGCTTAATTGGCCTTGCAAAGGAAATCGATGATACAGCAAGCATTTTAAGTGTCCGTGGAAATGTACTTGAAAATGGTATGCCACGCTTTTTCCGTCGTTTAGCGGAAGGTGTTTTTGATATAGAGGATTTAATTTTCCGTACGAAGGAATTAAATGACTTTTTATTAGAAGCAGCACAGCAGTATGGCTTTGACCGTAATCGAGTTGTTGCTATCGGTTATTCTAATGGTGCAAATATTGCTGCTAGCCTATTGTTCCATTATGAGGATGCTCTAGCAGGTGCCATACTGCATCATCCAATGGTACCTAGACGTGATATTGAATTGCCTAGACTTTCTTCGATCCCTGTCTTTATCGGTGCTGGAACGAATGATCCTATGTGTACCGCTCAAGAGTCTGAAGACTTAGAGGCGCTTTTAACGTCAGCAGGGGCAGATGTGACAACTGTATGGTTTAATTATGGTCATCAGCTTACGATGCCTGAAGTAGAGGCAGCAAAAGAATGGTACGACCGTATTTATTCAAAATAAGAAAAAATCCGCAACCTTTGTGAGAGAGTTCACGGAAGGTTGCGGATTCTTTTATTTTTGTTTCTTTGAGAAAGGTAGCCACCAATTCCAATCCCCGAAGAGCTTCATAAGACTTGGAACGAGCATGAGACGAATAATCGTTGCATCGAGAGCGACTGCAATAGCTATACCAACTCCAATTTGCTTCACAGGCATCACATCTGTAAAAGCGAATGCTCCTGTTATAACAATCATAATGAGCGCTGCTGACGTAATGATACGGCTTGTAGAGGTTAGACCATCAATCGTGGCACGTGTATTATCCGCCCCTTTTTGATATTCCTCTTGAATACGTGATATTAAAAAGACTTCATAGTCCATACTTAAGCCGAATACAAGACAAAATACGATTACTGGAATAATTAAGACGATTGAACCAGCTTCAATACCTAAATGTCCATATTGGAAAATGTAGACGAGAATACCGAAGGCCGATGAAAGTCCAATGATATTCATAATAATCGCTTTCAGAGGGATTAAAATAGAGCGGAAAGCGAGCATTAAAATAAAGAATGTTGATACGATAATAATGGCTACAGCCAAGAAGATTTTACTAGAGATTTCATCAAAAATTTCTTGATTGAATTTCGCGTGACCTCCGAGTGCAAAATCGACACCTAAATCTTTATCTTTCCATGTTCGAGCAAATTGTTGAGCAGTAGTCGATGAACCGGCTGCATCCAATGTAATTGGGATAAATAGTTGTTTATCTTTAGAAAACGTATTTAGAATGGGTGTTAATTGTTCTGCCGCTTGAGGAATTTTCAAAGAAGATGTCAGTTCCTCAGGAGACTTAATGTTAGCCGTCGTATAAATGGTCGATACTTGCTTCACTAGAGGGTCATCAAGTAACTTTTCTTGAATATTGTAAATAAGCTCTCTTGCCTCACTATCTTGCCAACCTTCCTTACGTTCTGCTAATAAATATAATGTTGAGGTATCACCAAGTCCAAACGTTTTGTCTAATTGATCATAAGCTGAACGTGCCTCATATTTTGTTGGTAATGAATCCACCTGAGGAATTGTAAGTTTAATATCCTTCAATGGAATCATACCAATACCTAGTAATAATAATGCCACAATAACGATGGTCACTGGATGTTTCATGACAAAGCCAGCAAAGCCACGCCAAAGATTTGCCCCATCAGACTTTACACGTAATAAACGCCATTTATTTAGGCGATCTCCTAATAGCACCATCGTAGCAGGTAACAAGGTTAAGCCAGAAAGTATTGCAAGGAATACAACAATTGCGCCTCCTAAAGCGATATTTTGAAAAATTTCAACGTCGATGACAATCATGGCACCTAAGCCGATCATGACACAAACAGCAGAAAAGATAATAGAACGACCAGCTGTCTCTATTGCTGTTTGAATAGCTTGTACAATGGATGTATGGGCACGTTCTTCGCGATACCGGTTAATAAACAACAAGGCAAAATCAATACTCAATGCAAGACCAAGCATTGGTACTATATTTAACACAAAAATCGATAAATTGACATTACCGCTAAACAAAGTCAAAATTCCAAACGCAGTTACAACAGTAACAACCCCGATAATGATAGGTAAGATTGAAGCAACGACAGTACCGAAAGCTAGTAATAGCACTATGATAGCGATTGGTAATCCGATTGCTTCTGCTGATGCTAAATCCTTTTGACTTGCTGTATTGATATCTGCTGAAATAACAGGACCACCTGTAATGCTCACACCGTCATTCTCTATTAATGAGTGAATGTCTTTCACAACATCAGGTAGGTGATCAACATTATTTTTCATATGAACCATGGCATAAGCTATATCATTCTTTTGTAAAGAGGGATCATTAAGTGGTGATTGGATTGAATGAATCTCCTTCACTTTTTCTAATTTTTTTAATGTATCTCGAATATTCTTATCGTCAGCTGGATTGAAGACGACCAAAATTGTATCGGAAGGCAAATCAAATGTTTCCGCTAGTTCATTTGTTACGTAGGTATGATCTCCTTTAACAAAAAAACCATCTCCATGAAGCTTGCTTGGAAGTTGTATGGCAAACATAGCCATGGTAATAAAAATTACGAACCATAAGGCTACGATAGCTTTAGCATGGGCTGTTATAAAAGCTGAAAAAGTTTTCATTGTAGGTACTGTCCCCCTTTTAAAATAGTGTAAAGGATGTGTCGCTATTTGTCGTGTGACAATGTAAAGACTCCTGTTCAACAAGGAACAGGAGTCTTAGTATGCGATCAAATTCAATTGTGCTTTGGCATAAATCCGCATTCATCTTACCATCTATAGAAGTGGGAAGAAGTTAAAAGAATAACGATAATAAAAAGTAAATAATAGCTGCCATAACTGCTGAAATTGGCATTGTAATAACCCAAGTAGTTACAATTTTACGCGCCATTCCCCAGTTTACACCACGTACACGTTGTGCAGAGCCGACACCCATGATAGAGGAAGAAATAACATGTGTTGTAGATACTGGTAGGTGAATTAATGTAGCACCGAAGATTACTGAAGCAGATGCTAAATCTGCTGCAACTCCGTTTACAGGACGGATTTTCATGATTTTACCGCCGACTGTTTTAATAATTTTATAACCGCCGATAGAGGTACCAAGCCCCATTGCAGTTGCCGCTGCAGCTCGTATCCAGAAAGGAATTTCATCTCCTGAATGCAAACCACCAGCGATTAACGCCATCGTCATAATCCCCATTGCCTTTTGTGCATCGTTAGTACCATGTGTAAAAGATTGAATTGCGGCAGTGAAAATTTGCATCGTACGGAAACCTTTATTCGTACGATATAAATTTAAGTTTTTAAACCATAATTTAAACAGTGTCATCATAATAAAGCCGGCGCAAATCGCAAGAATTGGTGATAGCACTAGGGCCATAATGATTTTAGTAAAACCGCCATAGTTTAAAACTCCGAAGCCAGCAGATGCAACAGCTGCACCAGCAATGGACCCAATCAGAGTATGTGAAGAACTTGATGGAATACCGAAATACCATGTTAGTAAGTTCCAAATAATAGCGGAGATTAATGCTGCTAAAATAACGACTGATCCGGTCGTGTCTCCATCAAAAGCATTTAAAGAGAAAGGATCTACAATGTCTTTTGTTAAAGCCTTTGCAACACCGACAAAAGTAATTGCTCCGATAAAGTTCATCGTCGCAGCCATCATGATAGCTACACGAGGTTTCAATGCTCTAGTGGAAACTGAGGTTGCTATAGCATTTGCTGTATCATGGAAGCCATTGATAAAGTCAAATGTTAGGGCAAAGATAACGACCAGAACAGTTAGTATAATGATTGTGTTCATTGTAAGTGCCCATCTCCTAATTACGCGTTACGCATGATAATTGTTTCCATAGTATTTGCAACGTTTTGGCAATGATCAGCGATATCTTCAAGTTGTTCATATATATCTTTATATTTAATAAGTCGAATTGGATCTTTTTCATTTAAAAATAGTTGTTTAATAGAAGAACGTTGTACTTCATCACATTCACGTTCATAGTCCTTAATAAGAATTGCGTGTGGGCGCATGCCAATAAGATTCTTTTTCTTTAACTCTTCTGTTGCTTTAACAATTTCATCAGCACTTTTTGAAATATAGCCTAAGAAAGTACGCAT
This sequence comes from Lysinibacillus sp. NPDC058147, assembly GCF_042884205.1. NCBI lineage: Bacteria > Bacillati > Bacillota > Bacilli > Caryophanales > Bacillaceae > Lysinibacillus > Lysinibacillus sp. NPDC058147. Next base: position 91,933 of record NZ_JBHVUJ010000006.1, on the reverse strand, counting down.
TGATTCATCAACTTCTGTTAGAGAGAACATTTCAAAATGAGCGATACAATGCTCCGTACCATCTAATACGTCATCCATACGAATGGCAAATTCTAGAATGTCTTCGCGCTCGATAGGTGTCATAAATGATTTGTTTAGCATCACGATTAGTTCATGAATGAGCTTATCACCAGCTGTTTCGTAATTTTTCATAGTAATGCTAATCTCTTTTAGGTCAGCTACACTGTTAATACGAAAATCATTTGCGTAATGTACGGCCTCTCTCATATTCTCAGCAATTTTATGCAAAGCTATAAAGAAAGGGTCTTGTTTTTTTGAGTTAAGCATGTAAATCGAATCCTCCTGGATAAAATAAATTGGCCTCTAAACTTTACTATCATAACAAAATCTTTAAATTATCTACATAAAATTCTTCTAATCTACAAAAAACTTTACAATCCTGTAATATACAATTTGTTCACAAAATAATAAAGGTATCACTGTGTCTGTTTTTACTAATACAGAAAAATGCCTTGAAAATAGGTTTTATAAAGAGATTTGTCTCTGTTTAATACAATAAGATACTATTTGGATATATAACTTCGTAAAATTCTCGGATGAATTGTAAAGAGAATGTAAAGGAATTGTTTTGCTAATAGTTTTCCATTTTCTTAAGAATATCTTCATTTTTATCCTTCAATTTTATTAAGAATTATTTACTACAATGGAGAAGGAAAGGCTCATAACCTAAAATTTAGGATGACTTTTGTAGGGAAGCAACCAGTAGGGACGTAAATCAACCCTACGCTATGAGTCAGAAGAAGGTGAAAGGGGAGTTTATTTGAAAATGATTCAAGTCGAGAACTTACAACATACATTTTTAATTGGAAAGAAAGGTAAGGAAAAACAAGTTCCGGTATTAAAAGGTGTCAATTTTGAGGTGAAAAAAGGAGAGATTGTCGCAATTGTTGGGAAAAGTGGCTCCGGGAAATCAACTTTATTGCAAATATTAGCTGGATTTATGAAATCCGAACAAGGATCTATTGTGGTAAACGGAAAGGAAACAGCTCATCTCACTGAAGCAGAAAGTGCAGCTTTTCGCTTGCAACAGTTCGGATTTATCTTTCAAAACTTCCAACTAATGCCGGGATTAACGGCGTTTGAAAACATTGAACTACCTTTGAAGTTGCAGGGTATTAAGAAAGCTGTGCGTACAGAAAAGGTAAAAAAATTAATGGACAAGGTTGGTTTAACGGAAGTGGCAGACCATTACCCAAATGAATTATCGGGTGGTCAGCAACAGCGTGTTAGTATTGCAAGAGCCTTAATTACAAATCCTCCTATTTTGTTTGCAGACGAGCCGACAGGAAGTCTTGATTCGGAAACAGAGCAAGATATATTGCTGCTCATTCAAAGTCTAAACCGTGAGCTGGGTTTAACATTTGTCATCATTACTCACGACGAGGAAGTAGCAACAATAGCACATCGACGTTTCCGCATGTACGATGGGGAACTTGTAAAGGAGGAAGCATAACATGTTATTTAAAGATCAATTAGATTTTGTTAAACAGCATATAAAGAAAAATAAATTACGCGTGTTTATGACCGTACTAGCTGCAACGATGGGCTGTGCATTTTTGATTGTCCTCGCATCAGTTGGGTTTGGGCTTCAGGATTCCATACGTAATGAAATATTATCAAATGAAAAAGTGACGAAAATTCAGGTGTTTGGTAAGGGTCAATTTACAGAGGACCAAATACATGAAATAAAAGGTATAGAACATGTGGAAACAGTACTCGAAACAATTACTGTCAATGCATCTGCACATTCGTTTTTTGAAGACCGTGATACACAATCTGATTTATATGTTGCTAAGATGCATGATTTTGAGCAAGTGAATGGCAAGCTTGAGGAAGGGAAGTATCCAACAAAGCCAAACGAAATCGTTGTAGGTTATCATTTTGCTCAAACATTAGTCAATGATACTGAGCGCAAAATTATAGAAGAAAAGAGTAAAAAGGCTGAAGCGGAAGACACGTATTATAATGGTAGTGAGGAAGGTTATAAGGACTCATTAATTGGTAAAGAGATCGAATTATCACTAATGCCACATACTGATGGGGCAGAAGAGACAGAGAAAATGAAATATACAATTGTCGGTGTTATGAAGAAGCCTTCTTATGATTGGATGATTAATAACTCTATCTATATGGATACAGAGCAAAAGCCAATGATTGCTACGAATCTAGCTGTACCTGGTAATGTTAAAGAGGATGAAATGTTTTATTCGGAATTTAATATTTTTGCGGATAGCATGGAAAATGTAAAGCCGATATTAGACAAACTAAAAGACAAAGGCTATAGCGTTTATTCAGTTACTGAGCAATTGGATAAAATGAATGTATTTTTCCTAGTTTTAAAAATTGGTTTAATATTTGTAGGAACAATCGCTGTCTTGATCGCCTCGATTGGCATTTTCAATACAATGACAATGGCTGTAACAGAGCGTACTCGTGAAATAGGTGTTTTAAAGGCAATCGGAGCAAGTCCCAAACTTATTCAACGATTGTTTTTAATGGAAAGTACATTTATTGGCATTATTGGTACTTTGATAGCGGTAGCTATTTCATATGTTATTAGCTTTGTAGCAAATGCTGCATTACCTTTAATTCTAAAAGCAGCAACAGGGGAAGATGCTTTTAGTAGAAATGAAATTACATTCTCCCTTATTCCTTGGCAGCTTGTTCTTATCGCATCAGCGATTAGTATTGGGGTAGCGATGATTTCAGGCTATCGTCCAGCACGTAAGGCCACAAAAATTGACGTTATTCAAGCATTACGACAAGAACTATAATAGAAAGGGCGGTCCAGGAGTTATTGGACCGCCCTGTTAATTTGAATTGCGCATCTCCAGGAAATACCCATGAAAGGAAAGCGAATACCTGCGCTACGACCATAAATACAGCGAATTTTATAAGTAAGCTTGTAATTCATTTGCTAAAAAAGGCTTGGCATTTAGCAACTTTAAAAACGCATCATAGTTAGCGCGTTGTTCGGAACTCGGCTTTTTACCTGTATGATAGGCTCGTATTAAAATGTTTTTTGGTGTATTTTCCATATCTATAAACTCTAGCAATTGTGCTTCATAGCCAACAAGTGATAAAATTTCTGCTCGGATTGCATCCGTAGCAAGCGCTGCAAAACGTTCACGAACGAGACCGTGCTGAAGCATAATATCAAGTGCTGGTGTGTTAAGCTGGCGATTTAACTCATGCTGGCAACAAGGGACACTTAAAATAACGCTTGCTCCCCATTTTACAGCGCGAGCTAATGCCATATCAGTGGCAACATCACAAGCATGTAGCGTCACCACCATGTCTACTGCAGACTCCTCATTGTAATCATTAATATCTCCTACTAGAAATTCGAGTTGCTCATAGCCTAAATCCTGTGCAATTCGTGAGCATTCTTCAATGACTTCCTTCTTTAAATCCAAACCAGTGACACGAATGTCTAAGCCTTTTTCGATTTTTAAATAGTGGTATAGCGCAAATGTTAAATATGATTTGCCTGAACCAAAATCTAAAATACGAACCTGTCGATCCTTTGGTAAATAAGTTAGTGCATCATCAATAAATTCGATGAAGCGGTTGATCTGTTTAAATTTATCGTATTTTTGTTTTTTAATTTTTCCTTCTTCTGTTTGTACGCCAAGACGAATTAAAAATGGGTATGGCGTATCCTCTGACAATAAATAGTTTTTCTTGCGATTATGCGCTAAATTGATTTGCTTTGGCGTTGAGGATTTATCAGACTTCCATAGTACTTTGTTCTTTTTCGATAACTGTACTTGTATCTTTTCATCCGTAAAATCAATATGTGCTTGACGGTAATCGTTAAAAAATGCTTCTAGCTTCTCATGAAAATCTTCTAATAAAACATTTTCATGTTTTAAAATACGTTCAAATTGATATTCAACTTGAATATGGTAAGCATCCTTTAGTAATAAAGGTTTTAGCTTTATACGTTTAACGTCGTTTGATTTCATACGTGGTTGACTGATCGTAGCAGTAACGAGTTCCTGTTGTAAAATCCGCTCCATAAGGTGAGATTTCATTTCTTCAAATGTCATATATTTCGCCTACTTTATCGTGTTATAGATGGCACTAGTTTAACACATTTTATGAAATGCGATGCTAGTATAAATTTCAGAATGTACTTTTTGAATATTTATAGGATATTTTGTATATTTGTGGTATTTTAATTATACTGACATTTTAGTTTATTTCAGCGATTGTCTTTTGTAACGAAAGCAAAGAGTCAGCAACAACAACACATCAAAGGGGAAACAGGGGGAAAAATATGTCTGAAAACATGTATCAATTACTTGCGATTATTATTTATATGATCGCCATGCTAGGAATCGGTTGGTATGCATTTAGGAAAACATCAAATTTAACGGATTACATGCTTGGTGGGCGTTCGTTAGGCCCTGCTGTTACAGCGCTGAGCGCAGGTGCAGCAGATATGTCTGGCTGGCTGTTAATGGGTTTGCCGGGTGCAATCTATTTAGCTGGACTTTCCAAAGCTTGGATTGCCATTGGGTTAACAATTGGCGCATATTTGAATTGGCTATTGGTAGCACCGAGGCTGCGTGTATATACACAAGTTGCTAATGACTCAATTACTATTCCGAGTTATTTAGATAATCGTTTACGTGACAATACTAAGCTAATAAGAATTGCGTCAGGTATCATTATTTTAATCTTTTTTACATTTTATGTTTCTTCAGGAATGGTTGCAGGGGGTAAGTTTTTTGATAGCTCATTTGGCTATGACTACCATACTGGCCTATTAATTGTATCTGCAGTAGTTGTAGCATACACATTATTTGGAGGTTTTTTAGCGGTTAGTTATACAGACTTTTTACAGGGACTTATTATGTTTTTAGCACTTATAAGTGTACCGTTATTTGGTTTATTTTTGACAGGCGGAATTGGAGACACAATATCATCCATTAAAGCTGTAAATCCTGAACACCTAAGCTTATTATCTTCAAATGCAACTGCTGCAGTAATTATTTCATCACTTGCATGGGGATTAGGTTATTTTGGACAACCACATATTATCGTACGCTTTATGGCAATAAGCTCAGTAAAAGAAACAACGCAGGCTCGTCGTATCGGTATTGGCTGGATGATGTTAAGTTTACTAGGAGCGATTGCAACAGCTTTAGTAGGTGTGGCTTATTATGAGCAAAATGCAGGTGAATTAAAGGACGCTGAGACAGTATTTATTGTACTTGGCCAAATCTTATTCCATCCATTTATTGCAGGTATAATGCTAGCTGCCATTTTAGCCGCAGTTATGAGTACAATATCATCACAATTAATTGTTACTTCGTCTGCGCTTGTAGAAGACATTTACAAAGCTCTATTTAATAAAACGGCAGATGATAAGCATTATGTCTTTGTTGGCCGTGTGGCTGTTTTAGTTGTAGCTATTGTCGCAGGGATTTTAGCATGGAACCCAGATAGTTCTATTTTAGATTTAGTGGGCTTTGCTTGGGCTGGCTTCGGTGCAGCGTTCGGTCCTGTAATATTGCTGTCATTGTATTGGAGGAAATTAACGAATTACGGAGCGCTCAGTGGGATGGTAGCTGGTGCTGCAACGGCCTTTGTTTGGGGAAAAATAAAATTCTTAGCTGATTCATTATATGAGATTGTTCCAGGCTTCATAGTGTGCTTAATCGTTGCAGTTATTGTTAGTATTTTGACATATAGACCGAATAAAGATATTGAAGACGAATTCAATCGCACTGAAGTATTACTAAAAGAAGAACGTAAGTAAATAAAATGAATGAAGTGCGCCTTTTGCTTAGAAGGCGCATTTTTACAATATATATGTTACTAAAGATGGGAGATAATTTGTAAACGACACGAATTAGGGCATTATATGGTAAGATGAAGAAAATTTGTCGTAGTAGCAACAAGGCATTGGTGGGAGGTTTGTGGATGGATAGAATTAAAGAGGTAGATATATTGTTGGAAAAAGCTATTTTAGTTGGCGTAAATTTACGGAATGATGAGCATTTTAATTATTCAATGGAGGAGCTTAAAAATTTAGCTGAAGCTTTAAATGTTGAAGTTGCTGGCATTGTCACACAAAATTTAGAGCGAGTTACGCCATCTCATTATGTTGGAACAGGGAAAATTGAGGAAATAAAAAACTTTTATGATGAAGCACAAGCAAATTTAGTGATTTTTAATGATGAATTATCACCTTCGCAAATCCGTAATTTAGAACGTGATTTAGAGACGAAGGTTATTGATAGAACGATGTTGATTTTAGATATTTTTGGACGTCGTGCTAAAACAAGTGAAGCACAGATGCAAGTCGAGTTAGCACAATTACAATATATGCTACCACGCTTAGTCGGCTTGCATGCATCTCTCAGCCGTCAAGGTGGTGGCACAGGGGGTGGCTTTAAAAACCGTGGTGCTGGTGAGACAAAGCTTGAGCTAGACCGTCGAAAAATAGAGGATCAGATTTCGAAAATAAAGAAGGAGCTAGAGCATGTAAAGGAGCAACGAGAGACGCAGCGTAAACAACGACGCAAAAATGCTGTTCCTGTCGTTTCTATTGTTGGCTATACGAATGCTGGTAAGTCAACGATTATGAATCAGTTACTTACGAAAATAGGGCAGGAAGATCATAAACAAGTGTTTGAGAAGGATATGCTTTTTGCTACACTTGAAACATCCGTCCGTCAAATAGAATTACCTGATAAAAAGACATTCTTATTAACAGATACAGTTGGTTTCGTTAGCAAATTACCGCATCATTTAGTGAAGGCATTCCGCTCAACATTGGAAGAGGCTCGTGATGCCGACTTATTACTCCATGTTGTAGATGTTTCCAATTTTGAGCACGGCTTTATGATGGAAGTAACAAATGAAACGCTCAAAGCAGTTGGTGTTGAAGGGATTCCGACAATTTATGTATATAATAAAGCGGATATAGCAAACGTTCCTTACCCTGTTATTAGCGGTGATAATATTTGGATTTCAGCGAAGCAAGGGATTGGATTAGAGGAATTATTGCAAATGATACGTCAGCATATTTTCTCTAATTATGTAACATGTAAAATGCTTATTCCGTATGAACAGGGAAATATCGTCTCTTATTTAAATGAATATGCCTCTGTCCATGAAACAGCATACGAAGAAAACGGTACGCTACTAGCAATAGAGATAAAAGAAGCGGATTATGCAAAATTCCAACAATATGTAATTAAATAATCAATCACAGCATTGTTTTAAAAGTAGGCTAGAAGCACTTCGTGTTTCTAGCCTGCTTTTTTGTAATCGGAAAAGCGAATTTATACCGCTGTGAATAAAATTATAGATAATGCTAGCTTTTTTGTTTAAAAAGTAAAAAATCGGATTATTAAATATTTTAGAATAATTTCATAACTTTTTATGATATAGTAGATATTAAAGAATCGGGAAACTTAGGAATATCAATAGGTTTGGTACAATTCTACTAAAATCATTCTGAATTTAAAGAAAAGACGTAAGATTTCAACATTTTTTAAAACTCTTGAAAAAGTTTTGGAAACGCTTTAGTATGATGAAATAAAGTTTTTATCCATTGTAAATGGGGAATAATATTTTTATTGAATAATGAAATTGGGAGAGGATATTTTTATGTCTACTAAAGATGAAATTGTAAAATCCGTCCCTCAAAATGGCTTTGTCGGACACCCTAAAGGGCTCTTTACATTATTTTTCACTGAATTTTGGGAACGATTCTCATATTACGGTATGCGAGCAATTCTGATCTTCTTTATGTATTATGAATTGCATGAAGGCGGTCTAGGTTTAGAAGAAGGAACAGCGCACTCCATTATGGCTATCTACGGATCAATGGTATACATGTCCGGGATACTCGGTGGTTGGGTTGCTGACCGAGTACTAGGTACACGTAGAACCATTTTCTATGGTGGCGTGTTCATTATGTTGGGCCATTTACTGCTAGCGTTACCTGGTGGCGTAAGCATGTTATTTACTTCGATGGCATTTATTGTTATTGGGACAGGCTTATTAAAACCGAACATTTCAAGCATTGTCGGAGATATGTATGCTGAGACAGATAGTCGTCGTGATGCGGGTTTTTCAATTTTCTATATGAGTATTAATATGGGATCATTCCTTGCACCATTAATTGTCGGAACAATTGGACAAAAGTATAATTTCCACCTAGGCTTTGGTCTAGCAGGGATCGGAATGTTAGTTGGTTTAATTATTTATAAATTAACAGAGAAAAAATATTTAGGGATAGCAGGATTACAGGTAAACAACCCGTTACTGCCTGAAGAACGTAAAAAAGTCTTTACACGATTTGGAAGTATAGCTCTACTTATTATTATTGCTGGGACAATTGGTATTAAAACTGGCGTACTAACAATGAATGTTTTTAGTTTAATTATTACAACACTAGGTGTATTAATTCCGACGGTGTTCTTTATTTATATGTATCGCAGTGAGAAAACAACGAAGGACGAGAAGTCTCGAGTGCTTGCTTATATTCCTTTGTTTATATCGGCTGTAATGTTTTGGGCAATCCAAGAACAGGGGGCAACTATTTTAGCAACGTTTGCGGATAGACGTACACAATTGGATATTGGTAGTGTGCATATTCCATCTTCTTGGTTCCAATCGTTAAACCCTTTATTCGTCGTTACAATGGCTCCATTATTTGCTATGTTATGGATGAGGTGGGGAGATAAGCAACCATCTACACCGCGTAAATTCGCTTATGCACTATTCTTTGCAGGATTGTCATTCTTAGTGATGATGCTTCCAGCGTATTTATCTGGTGGTACAGATTTAGTAAGCCCATTATGGTTAGTATTATCATTCTTTTTAGTTGTGGTTGGGGAGTTATTATTATCGCCAGTAGGATTGTCAGTTACTACAAAATTGGCTCCAAAGGCTTTTGCTGCACAAACGATGTCACTTTGGTTTTTAACAAGCGCAGCAGCGCAAGCAATCAACGCACAACTTGTAAAAGTCTATGAAGTGGTAAGTGAATTCACATATTTCGGTTTCTTAGGCTCATTAGCAATTGTTCTCGGGATCATAATATTAGTGCTTTCACCAATTATTTCAAAGGCGATGCGAGGTATTAACTAATCAAAAGATGTAAGTGCAGTTATTCAAATAACTGTACTTGCATCTTTTTGTGTATTAAAGAGCATTTGATATTAGTGTTTGAATTAACAAACCGAGGAGGTGGCAACTATTCGTCAGAAAGTTGAAAGTTGTGCCCGTAGAAACAAAAGTGACGGATAGAACGACATAAAGCATTCAAACATACATAATGAATAACTATTTTTATAATGCTATGACTCAATGTTTCTATTGACTCTAGTATTTTTTTTTGGCTCGTCATCAAAAGTTTGGGATAACATTTTTTTAAAACGTATGCTATGTAAAGAAGCTAATCTACGTTCCCGCTAGGCGACTCCTTGGGGATCAGCAACCCCCCAGGAAGCTTTGTTCTGTGCGAAAGCGAAGCGACAGCAACAAATGTTTTATCTGTGTGAAAGCGAAGCGTCAGCAACAAATGTTTTTATCTGTGCGAAAGCGAAGCGACAGCAACAAATGTTTTATCTGTGCGAAAGCGAAGCGACAGCAACAAATGTTTATCTGTGCGAAAGCGAAGCGACAGCAACAAATGTTTATCTGTGCGAAAGCGAAGCGACAGCAACAAATGTTTTTATCTGTGCGAAAGCGAAGCGACAGCAACAAATGTTTTATCTGTGCGAAAGCGAAGCGACAGCAACAAATGTTTTTATCTGTGCGAAAGCGAAGCGACAGCAACAACAAAGCGCCTAGTCGGAACGGAAATCAACCACACGTTATGCGGTGAGCCATTTATCACCGTAAAATGTAGTTAATTTTCTGAATCTGAATGCGGGAATATGTTTTTTGTGTGAAAAGATCTCATTTTCGTTATAATAATCTTAATAGTATGATAATTTAAGGGGTTGGATGGTATGAAGGAAGCTTTAAGTCATTTGAGGCCAAGATTAATGGAGATTTTCACGTATTTGCACGCGAATCCAGAAATAAGCTGGCAGGAGGTAGAAACAACGAATTATATTGTTGATTTACTAGCACGTGAAGGTTTTTCACCAATACGCTTTAAAAACAGTACAGGACTTTATGTTGATATAGGAAGTGGTAGTCCTAAAGTCGGTTTGCGTACGGACATGGATGCGTTATGGCAGGAAGTAGATGGTGAATTTCGTGCGAATCACTCCTGTGGTCATGACGGACATATGACAATGGCAATCGGTGCTCTATTACTTTTGAAAGAGCTTGCTCCATCATTCAACGGTACAATTCGTGTAATTTTTCAACCAGCTGAAGAAAAAGGAACGGGTGCTTTATCAGTTTTAAAAGAAGGAATCATTGATGATTTAGACTTTTTATTTGGTGTCCATGTAAGACCTGTCCATGAGCTTGAAGACGGTACATATTGTGCCGCGTTGTATCATGGAGCCTCTCGATTACTTGAGGGGGAAATCATTGGAGAAGATGCCCATGCGGCAAGACCGCATCTCGGCGTGAACGCCATTGAAGTAGGAGCAACTATTATCGAAGATTTAAGAACACTTCATACAGACCCAATGGTCCCTGTATCAATTAAGATGACCAAATTCCATGCTGGAGGAGAATCCGGTAATATTATTCCTGGAAGTGCATCGTTCACCATTGATATACGAGCTCAACAAAATAATGTGATGGATTCACTTGCACAGGGAGTAAAAAGGGTGATTGATTCTTCCAAGATCTTGCATAAAGTGCAAATTGAATTACGTACAGTAGCAAATATAGTAGCTGCTGAGGTAGATCCAACTGCTCAAAATATTATGGAGCAGGCGATCGTGCAAGCAACAGGGTTGTCTAATTTAAGAAAGCCAGTTCATACACCTGGAGGCGAAGATTTTCATCACTATGCTGTTCAACGCCCACATTTAAAATCTACGATGTTAGGTTTAGGTTGTGGGGTAACACCGGGGCTACATCATCCAAAGATGAAATTTAAGCAGGCGAGGCTTGTAACGGGGGTTGAAATCCTTACAAGAGCGGTATTGTTAGCATTGGAGTCGGGGAATACAAAGGAGGGTTCAGCATAATGTTAGAAAGAGTGCGTATTCAAAAAATAATTACACCTACAGAGATTGCAGAAGTACAAATTTTGAACGAAAGTATTTGGGGGAGTCAGGCTATTCCCTCGCATCAATTGTTAGCAGTTGTACAAAATGGTGGATTAGTCCTTGGAGCGTATTTAGACGAAAAGCTGATTGGCTTTAACTATTGCTTTGTTGGCTATCGACACGGAAAAATGTATTTACACTCACACATGATTGGTGTTGAGAAAACATATCGTGAACAAGGTGTAGGTGAATTATTAAAGCATGCCCAACAGGAATATGCAAAAGAACATGGGTTCCAGCTTGTAATTTGGCTATTTGATCCGCTAGAAGCATGTATGGCTAATTTATCATTTTTGAAGCTCAATGCCTTTAGTTTTCAGTATGAGAATGATTATTATGGTCCGCTCAAGGATGATTTTAACGATGGGCTACCGTCAGATCGAATTGTTGTAGAATGGTGGATTGAACGCGATCGAGTGGAGGATTCCTTGGATGAACTAGAAGAAGGAGCTGAAGAAGTTGTACCGTGGTCTTTAACGGTAGATGGCTTACCAGTGCTCGATATTGATGGTGAATTTCAGCGCGAGCAATTATATTATAAGGACGCCTATTTATTGCCCATTCCTCAATATTTACAAAAGATGAAAGTAGAGAGTCCTAAACTTGCAGAGGACTGGCGTTTTAAAGTTCGTACTATTTTAACGACATTGTTTGAGCAAAATTATGCGATTGTTCGAATGAAAAAGAATAAGGAATATGTTCATAGCTATCTATTAGTCAGACGCTCCTTATTAGCTTTATAATAAGGATAAGGAGTGAAATCTTGTGAAACTAAACCAGATTATAGTTAGACATATAAAAATGCCTATGAAAGCACCGTTTACAACGAGTTTTGGCACAATAGATGAAAAAGAACTCTTACTTATAGAAGCGATAGATCAGTCAGGAACTGTAGGATGGGGAGAAGCTGTGGCCTTTGTAGCGCCTTGGTATACAGAGGAGACATTAAAAACAACATGGCATATGCTTGAAGACTTCTTAATCCCTATCTTGTTACATAAAGAGATTGGGCATCCAGATGAAGTTAGTGCTTTGTTCTCCTCTATTCGTCGTAATTGCATGGCGAAGTCCTCTATTGAAGGGGCTATATGGGATATTTACGCTCAACAAACGAAACAATCACTTGCTCAAGCGTTAGGCGGAGATAAGGAGCAAATAGAGGTAGGCGTTAGCGTAGGAATTCAATCTTCCACAGAAGCATTAATGGATTTATTAAAAGGACATGTAAATAAAGGCTATAAACGAGTAAAAGTGAAAATAAAACCTGGTCACGATGTAGAAGTTATTCGAGCTATTCGAGCTGAAATGCCTGATCTGCCATTGATGGTAGATGCTAATTCTGCGTATACATTGAACGATATGGCTGTATTGCAGCAACTTGATGCATTTAATTTATTAATGATTGAGCAGCCATTAGCTGTAGATGATATTGTCGATCATGCAAAGCTACAGCGAAAGTTAAAAACGCCTATTTGCTTAGATGAAAGCATCACCTCTTATGAAGATGCGCGAAAAGCGATAGAGCTAGGTAGTTGTGGTGTTATTAATATAAAAATAGGACGTGTAGGCGGGTTAACAGAAGCAAGAAGAATTCATGATTTATGTAAGGAAAATAATATTCCCGTTTGGTGCGGCGGTATGTTAGAGGCAGGAATCGGACGAGCACATAATATTGCATTAACGTCGCTCTCTAATTTTGTGCTGCCTGGGGATACTGCAGGCTCTAGTCATTATTGGTATGAGGATATCATTACACCTGAAGTAGTTGTAGAGGATGGGTATATTCGTGTGCCACAAACGGCCGGAATTGGATATACACTTAATATGAAAGTAATTGATAAGCTAACAATCAGTAAGAAAGTCTATCAATAATAGGCTCATCAGCAAATGTTGTGGATGACTTTTGGGAAAACGTCTACTATGTAAATAAGTTGACTGGAGTGGAGGCAGGGCGACTCCTTAGGGATTAGCGATAGAGGAACGAAGGGTAAAACCATCACGCCCTGTGATAACGCCTTCGTGACCAACATCGTGCTGCTGCCGCTACGTTAGCACTACGCTTTCGCGCAAAAAACATCTGTTGGCCCAAGCGGCTCATCGGACGCCCCCAGGAAGCTCTGCTCTGTGCAAAAGCGTAGCGACAGCAACAACAAATGTTTTCTGCGCGAAAGCGAAGCGGCAGCGATAAAAGCGCCCAGCCGGAACGGAAATCAACCATACGTTTTGGTGATGATCCCAATAATAGGATAAACAGGGAGAGAACTGATTGAAAAAAAGTTTGCAAATCGGTGGTGCCTATGTAGGAATTATCGTCGGTGCGGGATTTGCATCAGGGCAGGAAATCGTACTATATTTTACGAGCTATGGCTTTCAAGGAATTTATGGTGCACTTATTGCTACATTTGGTTTTGCTTTAGTAGGAATGTGCATTGCTCAAATTAGCTCAAGACTACGTACGACATCGCACAAGGATTTAATTTATCAAATTTCAGGTGATGCTGTAGGTTTGGTGATGGATTATTTACTGTCGCTCTTCTTATTCGGCGTAGCAGTAATCATGTTTGCAGGAGCGGGTGCTACGTTACATCAAATGTTTGGACTACCAGTTTGGCTGGGGAGCATTTGTATGATTGTACTTACTATAGCGACAGTTATGATGAATGTGAAGAGCATCATAAACGTTATTGCAATTGCTACACCCTACCTGCTAGCAATTGTCTCGATAATAGCAATCTATTCATTAGCTACGATGGATTTAACCTTTGTCGAACAAGCTGTTATTGCACAACAAGCACAGGTAAGTTCTAACAGCTGGTGGGTTACTGCTTTACTGTATTTGTCTTTTAATATCGGTGTATGTTTTTCGCTTTTAACTGTTATGTGTGGGTCTATTCGCAATGAAAAAGTGGCGGGGCTGGGAGGTATTATTGGTGGAATTTTGCTTGGAGCTTTAATTCTACTTATTAACCTGTCTCTTCTTGCAAAAATGAATGTAATCGTTGGCATTGATATACCAATGCTAGCTTTGGCAAATGAAATTCATCCTCTGATTGGTCTATTGATGTCCTTTTCCTTATTAGGGATGATTTATAATACAGCAGTGGGGATGTTCTATTCATTTATGGTGAGATTTTTAAAACCTAATAAAGCTAGTTTTAAGGTAACTGCCGTTTTTATCGGTGGTTTGGCCTTTTTAGCAAGTCTTGCTGGTTTTACGACACTTGTAGCCAAGCTATATGCTGTGATGGGATATGTCGGTTTGGTGTTAATCGTTTTAATTATTTTTGCGTGGTTAAAAGGCGTTCGACGAATGACTTAACTTCTTTCAGCTGGAGTATCTCACTTCTATAGGTAGTGAGATGAATGTGGTTTTAAGTGACTTTTCCGTGGGTGTCCATACATCCGCTAAAATAGAGGAGCTCAGTCTAAGAACGCCACGTCCTGTGGCAATTTATCTGTAGCGAAAGTAAAGCGTCAGCGGCAAATGTTTTCTGCGCGAAAGCGAAGCGTCAGCGGCAAATGTTTTCTGCGCGAAAGCGAAGCGTCAGCGGCAATTATGCCGAGGCATAATTGATTTGATAAGGTAATTGAGAAGAAATCAGTATTTTATTCTCAATTACTTTTTTATTTATGTGAAAAATGTAGAAATTTTTATCTTCATAAATAACACTAAATGTAAATATTCCGTTGAGAATGCTCATTTTTTAATGATTATCAAATAAAACGAGAATAATTCTCAATTGAAGGTTGACTGAGAATGGAAACACGCTTATAATGAGAATCGTGAGTAATGATAATCATTTTCAATGAGTGTTGCGAGCAAAAATGAATCTACCGGGGATTACAATGAAAAAAAGATATCTTTTAACAGCAACTGTTGTGCTGTCTATAGTTTCACTATTTATCGGAGTCGTTGATATAAAACCGAGTGATCTATTAGACTTCGAATCAGAAGAAACTAGACTATTTTTTATTAGTCGTATACCGAGACTTGTAGCAATTTTGTTAGCAGGTGCAGGTATGAGTATTGCTGGTTTAATTATGCAAAGCTTAAGTAGGAATAAGTTCGTGTCACCAACGACAGCAGGTACGTTAGATGCTACAAAGTTGGGGGTACTAATTTCGATGATGTTTTTCACAAATGTCACGTACTTTCAAAAAATTTCCTTCGCTTTCATATTTGCTTTAGCCGGCACATTATTGTTTATGCAAATATTAAATCGAATAAAGTTTAAAGATGCGATCTTTATACCGCTTATTGGCTTAATGTTTGGGAATATCCTTTCATCAATTACAACGTTCTTTGCGTATAAGGCGGATATTATCCAAAACATTTCTGCATGGTTACAGGGAGATTTCTCATTAATGATGAAAGGTCGTTATGAGCTTTTATACATAAGTGTACCCGTGCTGATTTTAGCTTACATTTATGCGAACCGCTTCACAGTGGCAGGAATGGGTGAGGATTTTGCAAAAAATCTTGGTCTTTCCTATAAATTCGTTGTGAATTTAGGTTTAGTGTTAGTAGCACTTATTTCGACGACGGTGGTGCTAACAGTTGGTGTGATACCGTTCCTTGGTTTAATCATTCCAAATATTATTTCGCTGTTCAAAGGGGATAATCTTGCTAAGACATTGCCACATACAGCATTGCTAGGTATGTCGTTCTTGTTATTCTGCGACATTGTAGGGCGTGTACTGATTTTCCCTTATGAAATTCCGATTAGTATGACTGTAGGTGTCATCGGAAGTGCAATCTTCCTAATTATGTTGTTTAGGGGGAAGGCATATGCGTAACCGTACAAAAATGTTGATTTTACTAGGTTTGGCTATAGCATCTATTTTACTATATGTATTTTATGAACTTAATGGTAACTATCATTATGCGTTCCCTCGTCGCCTTATTAAAGTGGTAGCGATGTCGTTAACAGGGATTGCGATTGCTTATTCAACGGTAGTCTTCCAAACGATTACACATAACCGTATTTTAACGCCGAGTGTAATGGGACTTGATGCATTATATATGATGGTTCAAACGTTCATATATTTCTTCTTTGGCTCTATGTCGATATTCGTTATTAATGCCAAATACAATTTCTTACTAGCTGTTTTAGCTATGGTTGTATTTGCGGTGATTTTTTATCGCGTATTGTTCAAGGAAGGAAAACGTCCGATTTATTTCTTGCTGCTTGTCGGTATGATTGTCGGAACATTTTTAGGAAGCGTAACGACGTTCTTCCAAGTGTTAATAGACCCGAATGAATTTTTAAGCTTACAAAGTAAAATGTTTGCAAGCTTCAACAATGTCAATTCGGATTTAGTCTGGCTGGCAGGTGTTGTCATAATCATTACCTTTATTTACGGCTGGCGTCATATGAACCAATTAGATGTCATGTCTCTTGGTCGTGATACAGCAATTAACCTAGGGGTGCCGTATGACAAGCTTGTACAGCGAATGCTCATATTATCTTCAGTATTAATTGCCGTTTCTACAGCTCTAGTTGGGCCTATTACGTTCTTTGGCTTAATCGTGGCAAATTTATCGTATCAATTTTTCAAGACGTACAAGCACTCTGTGATAATCGCAGGTTCTTGTGTAATGAGTATTGTAGCTCTAGTCGGTGGACAGTGGATGGTCGAACGTATTTTTAATTTCGATACAACACTAAGCGTTATTATAAACTTCGTAGGTGGCGTGTACTTCATCTACTTATTATTGAAGGAAAGTAGGTCAGCAGGATGATCCAAGTAAAAGAACTCTCCAAGTATTTTGGGAAAAAACCGGTCATTCAAGATGTCAGTGTCGACGTTGCTCCAGGGAAAATAACGTCTTTTATTGGACCGAATGGTGCAGGTAAATCAACATTGCTTTCAATGGTAAGCCGTTTACTTAATGCAGACACTGGGGAAGTATTACTCGATAAATCAGATGTACGTCGTTGGAAATCAGACGAATTTGCTAAGCGAGTATCCATTTTAAAACAGTCAAACTATATGAATGTACGCCTAACAATTCGTGAGCTTGTTTCATTTGGGCGTTTCCCTTATTCGAAAGGAAATTTAAAGCCTGAGGATGAGCTAAAAATAGATGAAGCAATTCAATATATGAATTTAGATGATATTCAGCATAATTATTTGGATGAATTATCGGGCGGTCAACGTCAACGTGCATTTATCGCTATGGTTATTGCACAGGACACAGACTATATTTTGCTGGATGAGCCGCTAAACAATTTAGACATGAAGCATTCTGTGCAAATCATGAAAATTTTGCGTAAGCTCGTTGATGAGTTAGGGAAAACAGTTGTCATCGTATTACACGATATTAACTTCGCTTCCGTATACTCGGATCATATTGTTGCATTAAAAAATGGCCGTGTAGTTAAAGATGGTCCAACAAATGACATCATCAACTCTGATGCGCTTAAGGAAATCTATGATATGGATATCCCTGTGCAAGAACAGAATGGCTGTCGCATTTGCGTTTATTTTAACTCTTAGTATAGTAAAGATGGAATCGCCATCTATTAACTATAAAATAAATTTAAAGGAGCAATTTTACAATGAAGAATTGGAAATTACTTACTGTATTAATGGCGATGATGCTATTAGTATTAGCTGCTTGCGGTTCTAAGGAAGAAGCAAAAGAAGAAAATAAAGGATCTTCAACTGACAAAAAGCCTGCTGAAGAGCAAAAGGAAGAAGCAACATCTTACCCACTAACAATCCCAGCTATCAAAGATGGTGAAGAGACTTTTAAAGAAGTAACGCTTGATAAAAAGCCTGAAAATGTTGTTGTATTTGACTATGGTTTCCTTGATACTTTAGATGCTTTAGGTGTTAAAGTTGCAGGTGTTCCACAAAAATCAGTTCCAAAATATTTAAGCAAATATTCTGGTAAAGATTATGTAAATGTTGGTGGTTTAAAAGAGCCTGATTTTGAAGCAATCTCTTCTATGAATCCAGACATTATTTTCATTTCTGGTCGTCAAGCATCTGCTTACGATGAATTATCTAAAATCGCGCCAACTGTATTTGTAGGTGTAGATGATCAAAACTTTATGGAATCATTCAAAGAAAAAACTGAATTAGCTGGTAAGATTTTTGGTAAAGAAAAAGAAGCTGCTGATGCATTTGCTGCATACGAAGCAAAAGTAGAAGAAGTTAAAGCTAAAACAGCTTCAGCTAAAGAAAAAGCTTTAATCGTTCTAGGTTCTGAAGGTTCATTATCTGCTTATGGTCCTGGTTCACGCTTCGGTGTTATCCATGATGTATACGGTGTGAAACCTGCTGATGAAAAAATTGAAGTTTCTACACACGGTGCTAACGCATCATTTGAATATGTACGTGATACAAACCCAGATATTTTATTCGTAGTTGACCGTGATGCTGCTGTAAATCCAGAAGGTGAGTCTGGTACAAAAGCTGCAATTGAAAACGAAATCGTTAGTGCTACTAACGCTGCGAAGAACGGTAAAATCGTTTATTTAGATCCACAAGTTTGGTATTTATCTGGTGGCGGTTTAACTTCTGAAACTCAAAAAGTTGAAGATGTTCTAAAGGTGTTTAAATAATATGTTTGTACAAATTAAACGTATTGTCGTAACGGAAGGGAATTCGGATAAAGTCGTTGAGCGTTTTGGTGCCAAAAAAGATGGTCCATCATTGCTTGAACAACAGCCGGGCTTTGTTGATAAACAAGTACTTGTAAAAAAAGTACGACGTGGTGATGAGGAAGTGTTAATTGTGGTTCGATGGGAATCAGAAGAAGCATGGAAAAATTGGGAGAAGAGTCCTGAACATATTGCTGGTCATAGAGCAAGTGCTGGTAAACCGAAGCCTGATCATATCATCGAAAGCGGCCAAGAAGTTTATTATGTAAAAGGTTAATAATTTAGAGGTGTCTCAAAGTTCATTTGAGGCACCTTTTTTATAAGTAAGACTAGAATCATTGCATTGTCCGATAGAAATGCAATGATAGATCGTCAAAGTGGAGGATAGAGGAGCGAAGGTAGCGGATAGAGAGACGGAAAGAACCGCCAGAGCGACGGAAAAAGCCATCGATGCGACCTAATAGAACTATTAAAATGGCAGAACAATATTAAGGAAGAAGGGCTTGGCACATATTTATACCTGTGCCAAACCCAGTGTCTAGTATTAATGTTTAATGGATGCGCTATTCCTTGCATTAGATGCCGTAGTAATATTAAAGGAAATACCACTTTCACTAATGGAAAGCCCAGTAAAATTGGCAGTCGATTGTTCGGAAACGCAATTTGCTTCCTTTACAGTAGTAAATTTTCCTAAAGAGGACATCTCCATCTCCATCTCCAATTGTGAATTATGGAGATAAACAGGTAAGCCGACTGTTTCTCCGATTTTAACAGCATTTCCAATAGAAGAAGTGCTAGGGCAATTGCCTCTTGCATTTATAATACTAAAGTTTGGTGACGTATAGATTATAGGTGCATGTATGTTTAGTCCAGAGGTGAATGGACTTATTAAAGGCAACATAGGCAGACTTTCTTCAGATACTCTTATAATTCCATATTGTTCAATAAAACTGTCTAGCTTTTGCTGAAAAGTATCCTCAAATCCAGGAATATTGCAAATAAAATCTGAAAATGTAGATTTGCTTTTATACTCTGCTAATGTTTTTTGAAAAGCCTGTTGCTCAGCATCTATAATTATTTGCTCAATATATTGCTGCTCTTTCGAAGGTTTTTTAATGGTGATTTCTTCTTCAGATACAAAAATTACGCAAGAGAAATTAGCTGTAAGTATTAAAACTTTTTCATTTACTTCATTTTTCATTTCAATCACTCCCAGTGTTTCGAGAATTTCCTTGTAAATAGATTTAAATGATTCCTATATGAAATGGCTCATCACGATAACGTAGAAGGATTTTCATTCCGAATGGGTGTTTAGTGTGACTTCAATTCCAAGAAGTCGCACGGCAATCTCTTTTTCTAATTTTCAGCGATGAACCTTGTAACTTTGAATTAATCAAAGATTAGTATATAAACAAAATACAAATTTATCTTAGCCTATTTAAGCGTATCACCAGTGTGGACGCCATTTCAATGGTGAGTTTACGCCAAAAAAATGGCGGTCAATAATATATCACCGCCACTTGTTTTACTACTTCTTAATAAAAAATTGGCGTGCCTACGATAAATACCGCCACTTTTTGGCGGTATTTTCGTTTGAGTTTTATTGTAAAATATTTCCTTATTAATTTGCTGTCTAGTATTATTTCCCATTAATCTGTATACTATTTAATAACATACTTAAGGGAGGAGAGGACTATTGCAGGGGCTTGACGAACAAATTAATAAATCATTGGACAATCTAATTGAGAACGAGGCATTGATAGGTCATGAACTACGATCAATGCTAAAAGTTTTTAAGGAAGAAAAGAAGGCGGTTGGCTATTCCTTTGGTAAGCTATGTTATTGGCATTATAAAGCATTTACAGATTGCTTAAACGAGGACATCTATAAAGTTGCCGCAGCTATCGAACTTTTAATTTTATCTTTTGATATTATCGATGATTTGCAGGACAAGGATTCAGATTACAGTTGGACTAAAACGCCTGAACTATCATTAAATGCTGCTTTAGCTATGCTAGTTATGGCTTCTAGAACTATACGTGAGACTTCCTTTGAACACAAAAATACTGCTATTCAAATATTAGAGGATTATGCATTACGAAGTATAAACGGTCAGCAACTAGACTTACTTAATACTTGTAGGGATGAGCAATCATATTTACAAATGATTGAACAAAAGTCGGGTTCTTTAACAGCAATGGGTTGCTTGATTGGTGAAGTACTTGCAAAAGGAGTGACATCTTCCGAAGTTGAGGAGTATGGGAAATACATAGGTATTATCCAACAAATTAAAAACGATATTCAAAGTTTAAAAACTTGGGGACCTAAAAATGACTTGCTAAATAAAAGATACTCTTTGCCTATTATTTATCTTTTAGCACAGAAAAATGATGTTTCAAAGTCTATTGTAAACTATTATAATGATGATATAGCTACAATTTTGGATAATAATGCTACGGAAAATGAGTTGACAAACGGTGGTGCAATACGTTATGCAATTACTATTAAAAATGTATTCAAGTTTAAAGCATTAAATACTCTTGAAAATGTAGCTATAAATGAAGTAGGTAAAGACTACTTAAAAAAACTAATGAAATAAGGAGAGATATGTATGATGAATGTAATTCAATATCTAGAAAAAAATCCAGATCTAGTTGGGCTATTAATAGCACAAAAAGCTTCATTGATTGGAATTTCGCCTATAGAACAAAAGGCAATTTTAGATGCGTTTAGTAGTGAAGTAGAGTTAAAAAGTGAAGCTTGGGAATAAATTTTTTGAGTAAAAAGTTGTTTTGGCCCACTATAATGCTCTATTTAGTGATTGGTATTTATCTGAATTGTATGAATTATAGTGGGCCGTTATTAGACATTGGGGTAGAAAAAGAGAATGGCAAGTGGGTAGTAACGCAACCTTATTATGAAGACTGGACAGGGTGGAAGAACATTTCTTCATCTGATGTTATTTTAAAAGTAGATGATGTGCCAATGGATCATCTAAATCAGGTGAAATATAAATCTAAAATAGTAGCTGCTAATAAAATAACCATAATGAAGCCTAATGGTGAAACAAAAGACATACATATCAAACTATTGGATGTTCCATCTAAATTTTACAATATATTACTATTTCCGGCTTGTTATTTTTTATTAACTCTATTTATTACTATCTATCTACATTTTAATCAAAAGAACACAAAGCTTACTAACTTACTTATTCTTTTTATGTTAACGGTTTCATTAGCTTATGTAAGTAGTGGAGTAGCTAGTAGATTAAATGGAATTGGGATAATAGTAAATCGTAGTAGTATGGTATTATGTTTGGTCATACTTTTACATTTTTTAAGAGATTATTATTCATTTATAAAAACAAATTGGGTGTTTACAAACAATATCAAATTCTTTTATATATTCCCTGTAATCTCTTTTTTACTGGGCTGTATTAGTATTTTCTATCCTGCTTCGTATTATTTTTTTGCTAATGTAGTATTAGTCCTTTTCTTCATTCTCCTTATTACTATACTTGGTATATTATTGCTAAGCTATTTCAAATATAAATCACCTCAGTTGAAAATATTGTTAATCAGTATATTAATACCGTTTCTGCCATTTCTTTTTTTATATTCACTCCCTAAAATCTTTTTTGGTAAGTATATTCTTTCAGGTGAAGTCAGCTCTTTATTTTTATTGCTTATTCCTTTTAGCTTTATCTTTACGCAGTTAGCAGATCGGCTATTTGATATCGAATATCATATTACTAGGTTACGTTATTATGTAATTTTTTCATTGCTATTTACTTTGTGGTTTATGATTGGGCTGTATTGGATTGCAGGAAAATATTTAACGACGACTGTAATATCAGGTGTTTCATTTTTTACCTTTACATCGTTAGTTATTCTTTTTTACATAAAAGAGAAGGTCGATTACCGAAAACGAAAAATCTTATTTTCTACAAAAGGGGACTATATACATCAGTTATATACAGCTGTAGATAAGATTGGTAAAACAATAAGAATAGATAATCTACTAGAGAAATTTGTTCAAGAAGTTTCTTTACATCTTGAGCTCGAACATGTATTTGTCTTAACTTATGACTATGACAAAAAGCAATTTATATCAAAAGTTGAGGGCAGTCTTCCGATTAATCCGATGTTAATGGAAGATTTAAAATTAGGGGAAATTAAAAAATTCGACCAAGTCTATCTAGCATTCCTCCATCAAGATGCTCATTATAAAAGAGCCTTAGTATTGCGACATAATAATTCGATTCATTTAAAAGATGAAGAGCTTCTATGGCTTGAATTGCTCTTATTATATGTAAACAATTTTATTGAAAATACAAAGATGGTAGAAGAACTGTTAGAGGAATTAAAGCATATGAGGCAAGCAGATGATAGTCAAGTGCCTTGGCTAAACAAGTTATTATGGTTAAGGTTTGAAGAGGAAAAATATCAATTAGCTCAAGAATTACATGATACAAATTTGCAAGAGCAACTTCATATTGCCAGGGAGGTTGATGCCCTAGTCAATGCGAAGGATACAGCAGATACTCAGCGAAAACTTGCAAAAATTCATAGACAGATGGTTACATCTTTACATGATTTAAGAGCTTATTGTGAAAACTTGAAGCCCCCATTATTAGATACACTAGGGTTAAATGCTGCATTAGAAAAGCTAATTCGCAAAGTAATAGAAAGATCTAGTTTTGTGTTAATTTATACGATCGATCGTCTTTATTTAGAGGATGAGCGTATGAATTTAATGATTTATCGATTGTTTCAAGAATTACTCAACAATGCTTTAAAACATTCCTATGCAACAACAGTTGAAATTCATTTGAAGGAAATGGACAATGGTTTTGAAATCATCTATAAGGATGATGGTGTAGGTTGTAATATTGAAGATATTATTATCGCAGATTCGATGGGAATTCAAGGTATGCAAGAGCGTGTAAAGGCCTTTAACGGGCAGTTTTACATCGATACGCAGGCTAATGAAGGAATGTCTATTAGAATTACAGTAAAAGAAGGGAGTGATACACTTGATTACGATGCTCATAGTGGATGATCACCCTATTGTATTAGAGGGAACAAAAAATTTATTTCAAGAAAATGAAGATATTATAGTTGATACAGAGAGTGATGCAACTCATGTCATTCAGAGAATTAAAAACAAACCATATGATATCTACTTAATTGATATAAATATGCCGTTAGAAAATGGTATTAATTTAGGACGGAACATTAAAGCTATCCAGTCAAATGCTTCAATTATCCTTTATACTGGTGATGATATTACTGATTATTATCCACTTATTTTAGAACGGAAAATAGAAGGTATTTTAGCTAAAACAGCATCTAAGGAACAAATTTTGCGAACTGTTCGGGCCATTGCAAATGGAGAAATTGTTTTACCTCAAAATTTCTTGGATTTTCTCGATAATAAGTTTAAATTGCAAGATGCAAAACTCGATATTCATTTAAATGAAAAAGAGAAGAAAATTTTAAGACTAATTGCAGAAGGACATACGAATAAAGCGATTGCTATAGAGTTAAATATACCTCAGCGAACAACTGAAAGATATTTAACTCAGCTGTTTTCTTTATTGAATGTAGATTCTCGGACAGAGGCAGTAAATCTTGCAGAAAGAATGAATTTACTATAAATTGTCTGTATGCTATACTTATTTTCATTGGTATATTTTTCTATAAAAAGGGAGAGTTTAGGTTGTTTGTAATACCATATTTTTACTTAGTTAATTATACCTAAATTCCGATTCTAAATACCTATAATTTTCGTGTAGCACCGCCAAAATTTGGCGGTGTTTTTTGTATGTCCGCCAAATCACGCCAAAAATCGGGGCAAAGACCGCCAAAAAATTGGCGTAAACCCAACATTGAAATGTCGGTGTAAGTACTGGTACGCTTAAGTTAATCGTGGTTAAGTAGATTTGCTATAGTAAGTATTACTATATAAGATTTCGATTAAAATAAGAGCCTGACTATCTATGAATAAAGTAGAGATTGTAGATTTTTTTAAAGTTACTAGCTAGTCAACATACTTCACCATAAAACTTTATATAAAGGTAGGCGTGTATTTTGAAAGTAGAACTTGAAAATTTATTTTCTATAGATGAATCTAGTCAAGATCAAGTCATTAAAGTTTATAATCGTTATGGTATTTTTATCGGTGCACCTGAAATAAGAAAAAGAAAATTAAAGGCATCATTCAATCCTATTTTTACATTAAATGAAGATGTCACATATGAACATGTAGCAGCATTATATAAATCATTGGAACACGAATTAGGGATTGTTTCAATCGGAGAACGTTTTTACTTTGACTTTTCAGATTACGAATATGAGCAAGCACCATTGTTCACATTAAACTCAACAGGTAACTCACCTGATATGTTTATAGATGATAAAGGGACTTTATTTTCTATAAGCACCCATTGCCAGCATTGCGGACTAATGGAAAAAGAGCAGCTTTCTCCATTAGTGATAGATACAACAGAAATGAAAGACCGCCATCTAGTTCATGTAAGCGGATATTGGGTTGCTTCACAGGAATTAGTGAATTTAATGAAGCAAGAGGATATTAAAGGCTATGAACTTTTAGAGGTTATTCATCAGGGACCGGAAGAAGGGAAGCAAAAAGCTTTTCAAATTTTTCCGACACAAGTATTACCAGAATGCAGCACTGAAAGAGTTAAATTGTATTTTGCGACAGAACAACCGCCATGTCGTTGCGGATTAAGTGGAGTAATCAATGGTCCGGATATTTATAAGCGTAAAGATTTAACTAATATAAAAAATGATGTATTCTTCTCGGCAGAATGGAGCCATGACGGAAGATATTTATATCGAAAAACTTTGTTCAGTAGAAAGTTTAGAGAATTAATTATTAAAAACAATATATCTCGTGAGGTAAGAGGAGAGAAGGATGAAAACTTCGGGCCAAAGGATTGGTTATTCGATCCAGTACTATTAAAATAATTCAGACTGAAGATGAGGAAGTGTATATTTTGTTTAGAAAAATAGTACCTATCGTCGCAATTTTATTTATCGTTGCATTAGCTTTTTCAAATTATTTTAATAAAGCAGAAGTAAAAACATTTGTCATTCCCCAGGAAAGAGGGGGCACATTGGGTTAGTCTCCACCAATCCAGCATTTACGGGGAAATAACCTTGTGCTTAACTTTACGTTGGGAGTTTTACACGGGATAAAAAGCAAATTCACCTCTAACTGATTTAAATATGATATGATGTGAAAAATATAGCAGCATATAGTTTTGAGGTGGAGTATTATATGAAAAAATGGGCTTATCCTTTAGCGATATTAACGCTCATTATCTTTTTTGTGCTACGAGTTACTTTTCAAAGTAAATTAATCAATACTTTTGATACAAAAATGGCTGATTTATTTTTCGGTAATCGTTTTATAGAATTTTTTCACTATATAGGTGAGCCAGCATTTGTGGTAACTGTAGCTATAGTATTAATAGTGTATTTAGCATGGAAGGTAAAAAATAATCGAGGTATATTATTTGTTTTGTTAACAATTGCAGGTGGGAATGTACTTAATCAATTATTGAAAAAATGGGTGCAACGGCCAAGACCTGAGATTGAGGAACAATTAACATCTTATAGCTTTCCTTCTGGACATGCTATGACCGGTATCTTGTATTTATTTACAGTAGCCTATATTTTTTCGGAGAACAATAGCAAGGGACGTAAGACATTGCTTTGGTTTGGAGCAATTGTTCTAACTGTACTTATTGGTTTGTCTCGAATTGCTGGAGCCCGTCATTTTGCTTCAGATGTATTGGCCGGATGGAGTATGGGTTATACGTGGTTTATCATTTGTGTAATTTGGTATGAACGTCGAAAGAGATTTTTTAAGGCGAAAAATAAACGATGAATTTAGAAAGGGAGCCATCTAATTGAAGATGGCTCCCTTTGTTATGTAGAAATAAGGGCGGCACTTCTAAACATACCGCCATCATTTCACTAAGAGTTGCAATTACATTGAAACAGCCGTTTCTGCATCCATAAGCTTTTTTACGACTTCTAAGCAATCATAGAAAGTTTCAAAGGACTCATAAG
The DNA here is from genome assembly GCF_042884205.1 of Lysinibacillus sp. NPDC058147. Taxonomy (NCBI): domain Bacteria; kingdom Bacillati; phylum Bacillota; class Bacilli; order Caryophanales; family Bacillaceae; genus Lysinibacillus; species Lysinibacillus sp. NPDC058147. The sequence continues at coordinate 64,945 of NZ_JBHVUJ010000006.1, read as the reverse complement.
GAAGATGGAGGTCTTTACAGCGTTTAATAAGATGATCCCTAGCAAGTACTAAATCTGCCTGTTTTGCTGCCTCAAAATCAGAAAGTGAATCGCCAATCACGATTTTAAAATGATTACTCTCTGTAACTTTTCGCATAACGCTTGGCTTGCAGCAACCACAACCCTGTGTCTCAAATTTCGCACATTCTTCATCACAGCTATTTGGAAAGATGAGCTTAATGTGTTGTCCGGAAAAATCAGCGCTGTTACAATATATACCAGAAAATGGACCGTATTTTTTTAATAGTGGCTCAATGAAAAAATCGACACCCCCACTAACAATATAAAACGGAATATGTTTCTCTTGTGCAAAACGAACGAAATCGCCGAAGCCCTCACGTACAATAGCCGTATCCAATAAATATTGGATCACAGCATCCTTTTGTTTAGTTGATAATAGTTCGAACATTGCTGAAACGCCATCTTTAAAAGTTATAGTTTGTTCCATCATTGCTTTAGCAATTTTCTCAGATTCCTCTGGAACGAATTGAGTCATTAGTGAGACGATATTATCTGTTTCTGTTATAGTGCCATCGAAATCACAGAAAATAATTGGTTTCAAGCTACTTCCCCCTTCAAAAAAAAACGTCTACTTTTGCAGTAGACGTCTTTTTACCTTTACACCATTTTCATCGGCTTTTGTTAAGATAATTTGATGCTCTGAAAATTGATTTTTCATGGCATTTACGAAATCTTGCGCAATAGCAGTAGGAATGATGGAAATCAGCGTTGGTCCCGCACCGCTTAAAGCCGTTCCAAATGCTCCATTAGCCTTTGCGGCCGCATGAATTTCTTTATATTGTGGAATTAGATTGGCACGGAAGGGTTCATGGAATAAATCAACTTCCATATAACGACCTGCGCGTTTAAAATCACGGATCATTAATGATGCTGCTAGCATATTAGCATTTGCAGAGGCACGCACTGCATATGCACGGTCAAATTGTTCTGGTAAAACAGACCGAGATTCGCTTGTTTTTAGTTCGACATCGGGCACGTACACAACAAAGGAAGCATCGATATCATTGACATGAAATGTATCAACAATGCCATTTTCATCCATTGAGGAAATTGTTAATCCTCCTAATACTGAGGCCGTTGCATTGTCTGGATGTCCTTCGATTTGTGAGGATAAATTGAGTTTATCCTGTACAGTTAAGCCTAGGTCACAGACTTGGTTAGCTAGTTCAATTCCTGCAACGATGACTGCTGCACTACTCCCTAAACCACGAGCTAAAGGAAGCTCACTTGCCATTTCAACACGGCAAGCAGGTAGCTGCTTACTGTATTGATCCGCAATTTTTTTTGCAATCACGTATAGTAAGTGCTCTTCCAGCTCAAACTCTTTAGGACCATTATCATCGAGGTGGATAATTTCCCAACTGTCCTGTAAAGACACGGTTAACTTTAAGTAAAGAGACAAACCAAGTCCTATTGAATCAAAGCCTGGCCCTAGATTGGCTGTGCTCCCAGGAACTGAGATTTCCCACATGTTACTCATAGTACGCCCTCGATGTATTTTCGAATTTCTTCCTCATCGTTTTTAAGTGAGACAACATCTACAGTTGAGACATTCATGGCAGTATCAGGATCTTTCAATCCGTTACCCGTGAAAATCGTCACAACTTTAGAGCCCTTCAGAATCTTGCCATTTTCAACTGATTTAATAACGCCTGCTAACGATGCAGCTGAACCTGGTTCAACGAAAATTCCTTCAGTGCCAGCAATTAATTTGTAAGCAGCTAAAATTTCTTCGTCTGTAACCGAATCAATAATTCCACCGGACTCGTCACGGGCTGCTTCTGCGAATTTCCAGCTTGCAGGATTACCAATACGAATAGCCGTTGCCACTGTCTCAGGATTAGCAATAGGTTCACCGTTTACAATTGCTGCTGCGCCTTCAGCTTCAAAGCCGAACATCTTTGGTAAACCAGAGCCTTTTGCAGCATCGTATTCTTTAAAGCCTTTCCAGTACGCAGTAATGTTACCTGCGTTACCAACAGGGATACAAAGATAATCTGGGGCTGTTCCTAAAGCATCTACAATTTCAAATGATGCCGTTTTTTGCCCCTCAATGCGGTATGGATTCACAGAGTTTACAAGTGCGACTGGAGTTGTTTCACTTACTTGACGAACAATATTTAACGCATCATCAAAATTGCCGTCGATTTCGATAATCTTCGCGCCATACATTGTCGCTTGGGCTAGCTTACCTAGAGCCACTTTCCCTTTAGGGATAACGACTATGGACTGGATTCCAGCACGTGTTGCATAAGCTGCTGCGGCTGCTGATGTGTTACCAGTTGAAGCGCAAATAACACATTTGCTACCATCTTCAATCGCTTTTGCAACGGCAAACACCATACCACGGTCTTTAAAAGAACCGGTTGGATTTGCACCTTCGATTTTTCCATAAAGCTCAATGCCAAGTTTTTTCGATAAATTTACTAAATGTATAAGAGGCGTATTGCCTTCGTTTAAAGTTAGAGCAGGTGTATTTTCTGTTACGGGTAAAAATTGTTTATATTCTTCAATAAGGCCTTTCCACATAACGTTTACGATCTCCTTTTGTTCTTATAGGAAGAACAGTTGTTTTTGTATAAAAGACATTTTAACGCAAATTGCCCCATGTTTTCAATAGCAATTCGGAAATTGTCGAAACAATTCGGTAATTTGAATTTTGCTTGTCACTTTCTTGAAACAACTGTATAGTAAACTTACGATTGTATAGTCAAGTGTAAAGACAGGTGGTTAAAATGACGACAAATACAGTAACAAAGAATAAGTCTCAACAATCTATTTCTCGCAATAAGCTTTTAGGGGTAGCAGGCGTTGGATGGCTTTTCGATGCAATGGATGTAGGAATATTATCATTCGTTATTGCCGCATTAGCAGTTGAGTGGGGATTAACGCCGAGTCAATCGGGCTGGATAGGTAGCATAAACTCAATTGGTATGGCTGTAGGAGCTCTTATTTTCGGAGCGCTTGCCGATAAAGTGGGTCGTAAGCAAATTTTTATGTGGACGCTTGTATTATTTTCGATTGCAAGTGGCCTGTCCGCATTAACAACTACATTAGCTGCTTTTATGGCACTACGCTTTTTAGTAGGTATGGGACTAGGGGGAGAATTGCCAGTCGCATCGACGTTAGTTTCCGAGAGCGTAGAAGCCAAAGAGCGTGGGCGAGTGGTTGTTTTACTGGAAAGTTTCTGGGCGGTGGGCTGGTTAATCGCAGCATTGATTTCGTATTTTGTTATTCCATCATGGGGATGGCGTATAGCTTTATTGTTAACGGCAATTCCAGCAATATATGCAATTTATCTTCGCTGGCACTTACCAGATTCACCACAATTTTCTGTAAAGGCTGAGTCTAAGAAACGTAGTGTTGTGCAAAATATTCGAGAAGTATGGTCAAAAAAATATGTACGTTCGACACTTATGTTATGGGTGCTATGGTTTACGGTTGTTTTCTCGTATTATGGTATGTTTTTATGGCTACCTAGTGTCATGGTTGGTAAAGGCTTTGATATGATTACGAGCTTTAAATATGTTCTCATTATGACGCTTGCACAGCTACCAGGTTATTTTACAGCTGCATGGTTTATAGAAAAATTTGGACGAAAATTTGTACTTGTTTCTTATTTAATTGGTACAGCTGTAAGTGCTTTCATTTTTGGTAATGCCGAAACAATAGTAGTGCTATTAATTTCGGGTATGTTTTTATCATTCTTTAACCTAGGAGCTTGGGGTGCACTTTATGCTTATACACCAGAGCAGTATCCAGCTATTATTCGTGGAACGGGTGTAGGAATGGCGGCGGCTGTTGGGCGCATCGGTGGTATTTTTGGACCTCTGTTAGTAGGCTTTTTGTTAACAGCAGGTTATGATATCGGCTTCATCTTTGCTATTTTTTGCGGAGCGATTATTATCGGTGTTGTCGGGGTAATATTTTTAGGTCAAGAAACGAAACAAATTGAATTAGAATAACAAAAAGAATCATGTCTTGGATGAACCATAGTCCAAGACATTTTTTATAATTTATTACATAAAAATTATGAAATATTAATTTTTATTCAAATATTTTTAAAAATCTGTTAAAATCACAATCAATAAGGTACATCGCTAAAAATGGGATGCATTTTGTTAAAATTTATAGCATGTGGACAAGTTGTCTGAAGTGTATGGTAGGGACTTGGGATTACAATGCTACAAGTGGAAACTCTAAGCGAGCTTCGTTAGGTAAGCGACCAGTCAGGACGAAAATCAACTCTCTAGTTATAGTGATAATTCATCATTAAACTTTGTTAATGAAAATAGAACGATTTTATGTCTTTTTTTTGAACTATCATATTAGCAAGTTGAAGCGTTGAAGATTTTTCGGAAAAGTCATTGTATTCAGAATCTAATCGTGATACTGTATTTTTAACTTATTTCAGCGGGTGTACAAACATCCACTGAAATATAGGAACTAAGTCTAAGAATGCCACGTCCTGTGGCAACGACTGAGTGACCAACTTCATGTTGCTGCCGCTGCGTTAACACTACGCTTTCGCACAGAAAACATTTGTTGGCCTAAAGCCTCCGGCGAATGTCACGGAAACTGGAAAGGAGTTCACAGAGGATGTTAGCCTAAATCATCGCATCCATGCGATAACGGCTAACTGACTTGCGTCATGTTGTGTTGCTGTCGCTTCGCTTTCGCACAGACAAAGACACGTTGCTGTCGCTGCGTTAGCACTACGCTTTCGCACAAAAAACATTTGCAGGCCTAAGTACAAAGCCGTTTCCGGACGCAATTATGCCGAGGCATAATTGATTCAGATTTAGAGTCAGCAGGAAACAATCTCCATTCGTGATAATTTCATTGAAAGAAAGGTTGTTAGAAATGAGTATTAAAGAAGCTATAGAAAGAAAATTTGTTAGGCTGTCGAAGGGACAGCGTAAAGTTGCACAATTTGTTATGAATAACCCAACAGTTATAATTGGTAACGGAGCAGCAGAAGTTGGTAGACAGGCGAATGTTAGTGAATCGACAGTTATTCGTTTTTGTTATGCGATGGATTTATCGGGCTATGTAGAGCTTCAAGACAAGGTTAGAAGCCATTTAATGAATCAAAATGATGGGGCGAGCCTACAATCTACTTATTCTTCAAGTAAGAAGAATATTCCGAGTTTTGGTAAGGTGATGCAACGTGATATTCAAAATATTCAAGATACGATTCATTTGATTAACGATAATATGCTTCAAAAAAGCTCAAAATGGATGCATGAAGCAGAGAACGTTTATATTTTAGGTACTCGTCAAGCTGCATCCATTGCAAATTGGCTATCGTCTACAATGAAAACATTACGCCCAAATGTGAAACAGCTTCGCTCAGAATCCGATGATATTGTACAGCAAATTAACAGTATGAGTGAGCACACGACATTAATAGTTCTTTCGTGGGAAAAGCATTCTAACGACATCCAAACGATTGTAGAAATAGCCAAGAAGAAAAAAGCTAAAATTATCGCCATTACTGGTTCGGCGTTGTCTTCTATTCGAGAATATGCAAGTGCGTTATTTACACTTGGTCTGAAAAAGCAATCTTCATTGGACGTTATTCCAGTTTTGTTTTCGTTTTTACATGCGCTAATTGAGGAAATGGTCAGTCAAGATAAGGCACAATATGAGAAATATCAGCAATCATATGAACAAGTAGAAAATAATTTGCTATTTTTAGATGCTGTAAGAGAAAAGCAGGTTTTCTAAAAGCTATACAATGTTACACATAAAAAAGATGTCCAAATAAGTTTTAGACATCCTTGAAAAAGAAACTTATAAAATTTTACTTAAGCTATATTCGTTAATAAAGGTATCATTTAATTTAATGGCATTATGTCGGATACCTTCTTGCTGAAAACCTAATTTATTAAACAAACTTAAAGCACCATCGTTATGCTCCATAACAGATGCTTCTAAGCGTGAAATATCGCGCTGTAGAGACCAGTGTTCAACTGCCTTCATTAGTTCTGAACCGATACCTTGTCGTTGATACTCTTCCTTAACAGCTAGGCGAACTGATGCAACATGCTTAGCTTTAGAATGTTTATATCCATGGACAACGGCATAGCCAGCAAAAATGCCGTTTAATATACAAAGTAAAATCGTGCGGTTTTTCAATTGTTTCCAATAGACTAAATCTTTACGAAGCTGTTGAACTGTGAGGTCTAATTCGTTTTCCATATTATACATGAAGTCGGTTTTTTGGAAAATTTCTTCTTGCAAATGAATAAATGATCTAGCATCAGATGCTTCAATTGCTCGAATTATGTATGCAGGTGGGTTATCGTCATTATTAGAAATATTGCTCGTAGTCTTCATTTGTGTACGCCCGAAAGTTACACTGGTACCGAGTTTTACATCAATGACATAGTAGCCTGCATTTGTCCATGACAAATAGTGAGAGAGTGGGGGCTTTGTTTTCTTCCACCAGCTCCTATTCAAGTAAGCTGCATTTGGTAAGGCTTGTCCCATAATATTTTCGAGTTCGCTAAATGATAAAGTAATTTCTTGTTGTAAAGCTACTTCAAAATAATTTGCTAAAGGAATATACTTTTTTTCCATCTTCTTTGTCATCGTGATCCCCATTTCCTGTATATCCTAATAAATATAGACTATCTGATAATAGCATAAAATTATGTTTTCTTAAATACGGAAACACAACTATATATCTATTAATAGTAAATATTTTTTATAAACTATGTATTATTACTATTAAATATTATAAATAGGATGTTGTTAACGGATAAATATATTAAAATTAGTAATAACCTAAAAATGATATAAATAGGTAATCTACTGATGGTTGCCATAAAGTAGTTTGATTTCCGTTTCGACTGTGCTTTTTGTTGTTGCTGACGCTTCGCTTTCGCACAGATAAAACCTTTTGCTGCTGACGCTTCGCTTTCGCGCTGGGTAGAGCTTCCTGGAGTCGTTGGATGAGTCGCTTGGTCCACTAGATGTGTTTTGTGCGAAAGCGAAGCAGATAGTACGATGTTGATCAGAACCGTCATCACAAGGCGTGGTGCCTTTAGCCTTCGCGTTTCTCTACTTCTCGCTCCAGGATTTCATCTGTGATAGTATGATCTCCAAGGAGTTCACGAGTTTTTACTCCGATCAACTTATATTTATGGCACACGTTTTAACAAATATTCCCCTCCATTTTGAGAGTGACTAACAAGCCCTTTAATTAGCTTCTTTAATGAATAGAAAATATAAATATTACATGAAGACGCAGTTATCCTAAAATAAGTGGTTTTAGATCTGTATTGGCAGTAGATCCTATATAGATAAACTTTCACTTTATAACATGTTTGTTCATAAGGTATGATAAAATAAAAAATTATAAATGTTATTGCCATTTAGGAGGAATAAATTCAATGAGTAAAGTTTTAGTTTTTGGTCATAAAAATCCCGATACAGACACAATTACATCTGCAATCGTATATGCATATTTAAAACAGCAAATTGGCGTTGATGCTGAAGCAGTACGTCTTGGTGAAGTAAATAACGAAACACAATTTGCTTTAGATAAATTTGGCTTTGAGGCACCTCGATTAATTTCATCAGTGGTAGGAGAAGCTGAAAAAGTAATCCTTGTAGACCACAATGAATTCCAGCAATCTGCTGATGGAATTGAAGAAGTACAAATTACAGAAGTGATTGATCATCACCGTATTGCAAACTTCCAAACGGCTGATCCACTATACTACCGTGCAGAACCTGTAGGCTGTACAGCAACAATTTTAAATAAAATCTTCAAAGAGCACGGCGTAGCAATTCCTGCAAACATTGCTGGATTAATGCTTTCTGCTATTGTTTCTGATACATTATTATTCAAATCTCCAACTTGCACTGAGCAAGATGTAAAAGCTGGTGAGGAGCTAGCGAAAATTGCAGGTGTTGATGCTGCTGAATACGGTTTAGCAATGCTTAAAGCGGGTGCTGACCTTTCAGATAAATCATTAGAGGATCTTTTATCATTAGATGCAAAAGAATTCCAATTCGGTGAATATAAATCTGTAGTAGCTCAAGTAAACGCTGTTGATATCAACGATGTACTTGGTCGCCAAGAGGAATTAGAAATTTTATTAAATAAAAATGTAGCGGAAAATGGTTTAGATTTATTCTTCTTTGTTGTAACAGATATTTTAAACAATGATTCAACTGCCGTTGCAATTGGACAAGTAGCGGAAGCTGCAGCAAAAGGATTTGGCGCTGAGCTTGTGAATAATCGAATTCTTTTACCAGGTGTTGTATCGCGTAAAAAACAAATCGTTCCAGTTTTAACTGATGCATTGAAATAATGAAAAAAGAGGTTGTCCTAAAAAAGGCAACCTCTTTTCTTATTCTAGCTTTAATGGGTGTACAGCAGGACCTTCAAGAACTTCTCCTTTGGCATTAAAGCGAGAGCCGTGACAAGGGCAATCCCAAGTTTCGTCGGCTTCATTCCATTTTGTTTTACAGCCTAAATGCGTGCAAGTTGGTGTATTGGCATGTTTAACATAACCTGTCACGAACTCCTTGGCTACGAAGCCTCCAACTTTTAGCATTTGCATAAACTGAGCCCCAAATTTCGTTCGTGCTGGCGAATAAAGAGGGATTGCACCATCTTCATTCCCTGCTCCTGTTATTAGGGAGGATAGTAAATCTCCAGCTACAAAAGAATTAGAAATTCCCCACTTTCGATAGCCAGTTGCAATGAAAACATTAGGTAAGGACTGTGTAATCCTGCCAACATACGGGACCATATCAGGTGTTTCAATATCCTGCGCTGACCAGCGATAGATTGGATTCTGATCGAAATGTGCCCTCATTTCATTTTGAATAGCCTCATAATAGGGTTTCGTATTGGCTGTTTCACCTGCAATATGATTAGCTCCGCCTAATACTAAATAATGCTCACCATTAATGGTAGCCGTCCGAATAGAGCGAGTAGGATTATCTACGCATAAATATTGACCTTGCAGTGTATCAGTAATTTTTCCAGCAACCATATAGGAGCGACTGTTAGAAAGTTTAAAAAGCTGAAGCCCCCTAAAGGCTTCGATTGGATAATGTGTGCACAAAATAAGTTTCTTATATTGAACCGTCAAATGATTTGCGGTATGTAAGTTATTTTGTGGTATGTTTAATTGCTGAACACGGGTATTTGTATAGATTTTTGCACCCATTGATAATGCTTCTTTTACAAGGAAATTACAAACTTCTACAGGATGTATTTGTGCCTGCTGGGACATGCTAAGTGCTTTTTTAATTGGGAAAGGAAGCTCTGTATCTGAAGTGATCTTCGCCTTAATATTTAATACTTTATAGGCATTCCATTCTTTTAATAATTGGGCATAGCCTTCTTTTGTTTGGCAATAAAGCAATGAATCTACTTGTTGAATACTTTCTTTAGGGAGTAATTGTAATGCTTTTTCTACGGCTATTTGGTTTAGTTGATAATAAAGTCGTGCCTCATCTACAGAAAGTTTTTCAATAAGGTTGGCATAAACTAAGCTATGCTGTGCAGTTAACTTTCCTGTTGAATTCCCAGTCGTACCATGACCGATATGGGAATTTGCTTCAAGCAAGACTACATCTACACCTGATTTTGCTAAGACATAGGCTGTATATAGTCCCGTCAAGCCTCCACCGATTATACATACATCACAAGTTGTTGATGCGGGAAGAGATGGTAGCGAGACGGGATCAATTGTTCCGAGCCAAAGAGATTGTGTCATATATAACCCTCACATTGTTTTTACGTTCAGTATGTAGATTGATTTGAAGATTTATGCAATGAGGCATAAAAATTGCCTTATTGTAATTACTATCGCTACAATGTTGCAAAAGGAGCGTGACTACCTATGAAAATTGAAATCTGGTCAGATTATGTATGTCCATTTTGTTATATTGGTAAAAAGCAGTTAGAGCAGGCGATTCAGGATACTGGTTATTCAGGGCATGTAGAGCTCGTTTATAAAAGCTATCAACTTGATCCAACAACACCTGTGGATACAAATGTGTCTACGTATGAAGCATTGGCGAAAAAGTATGGAATGTCGCTAGAAAAAGCGAAGGAAATGACGCAAGGTGTTGCTGCTCGTGCAAAAGAAGTTGGTCTAGATTATAACTTTGATGATTCAATGGAGGAAAATACATTAAAAGCGCATCGTCTAGTAAAATGGGCGGAACAACAAGGGGATGTTACAGCACTTGTCGAAGCACTATTATACAGTTATTTTATTGAAGCAAAGCGTATTGGTCAGGACGATGTATTAATGGATATTGCTGAGCAAGTAGGTCTGAACCGTCAAGAAGTTGCAAAGGTTCTTTCGAACGATGATTTTAAAACAGAAGTAGAGACAGATATACAAGAAGGGCTACAGCTTGGTGTACGAGGGGTACCATTCTTTGTGTTAAATCGTAAGTACGGTATTTCTGGGGCACAGCCTCAAGAAGTATTTGAAGAAACTTTACGTAAAGTAGCAGAGGAAGAAGGCTTACAACCTGGATTAAAGATGGCAGGTTCTGAAGACGGTGGAGTTTGTACGGACGATAGTTGTAAATTTTAAGTTTGTTGGAATAGATCAAGAACGGATCAGATTAGTAAGGGAATAATAAAAAAAGATGGTCTATGTAAAAATGCATATCATGTGGAAAAGTTGATTGGGGTGGAGATTGGGTGACTCCTTCGTGGCCAACATCGATGCTAGGAAAGCACCCAGTCGGAACGAAAATCAACCTTAAGTTATGATGTGAGTATTTCCAAACATCCGCATTTCGGTCAAAAGTCTTAGTATACTAACGTTGACTTTTTACACAAAGTTTTTTAATATATTCATATATCTTGAATTCGAGATATTAAATTTTGAAATTTAAGGGAGAATTTATATAATGAATGTATTAGTAGTAAAAGCTAACAACCGACCAGATGGTATTTCAACAAAAATGTATGACACATTTATGGAAAATGTACAAGGTGTAGATGTAACGACTTTTGACGTATTCGCAGAAGACATGCCTTATTTCGGACAAGATCTTTTCAATGCTTTTGGTAAAGTTCAAAATGGTGAAGCGTTAACAGACGTTGAATCACGTCTTTTAGCAGCAAAACAAAAAGCTATGGATGCTTTAACTGCAGCTAATGTTGTTGTATTTGCTTTCCCACTTTGGAACTTAACAATCCCAGCGAAATTACAAACTTTCATTGATTATGTATTCCAAGCTGGTTATACATTTAAATATAATGAAAATGGTCAATTAGAAGGCTTAATGGGTGACAAAAAAGTAGTTATTCTAAATGCACGTGGTGGTTTCTACTCTACACCTGAAGCACAACCAATGGAAATGTCAGTTAACTACATCAAAAATGTTGTTGGCATGTTCGGTATGGAAATTATGGAAGAGGTTATCATTGAAGGTCATAACGCTTCACAAGATAAAGCTCAAGAAATTATTGCAAATGGCCTAGAAGCAGTTAAAAAAGTAGCTCAATCTTTACAAACTGTAAACGCGTAATAAATTATTTTTTAATAAAAGTTCTCTCTAATTTGAGAGAACTTTTTTTTATTTCCTTTAAAGAGGTATGGTGATGGTAAGGAGGTCTGAAATATTGATATTATGCGCTTATTCTCGATTTACATTTAATAACATCATATTATGCGAAATAAATATGAAATGATATTAATCTATCATTTTCTAGTAAAGTGTTTTGCTATTAGTTTAAAAATACATACAATTAGGACTATTTGTTCAGTTAATAAAGCAATTAGTATAATATAATAGAATTTGTAGGAAAATATTAGATTTATAAGGAGGTTGTTGCATGAATAAGAAATTAATAACTAAGTTCTTGGCAATGTTACTTGTTCTATTCACGGTGTTACCATTTGGACTATCAGCAAATGCTGCATCAGGCGATGTGACACGTGGGGATTACGTTAAAGAATTAGTAGAAAGCTTAAATGTGGAGCTAGGTGATGGTTCGAAAATTGCCTTCACTGACGTCTCTAAAGATTTAGCCCCTTATGTAGAAAAAGCAGTAGAGTTGAAGCTTATTAAAGGTAAAACTGCGACACTGTTTGGTCCAAATGATAAATTGACACGTCAACAAGCATTTGTTATTTCTGCCCGTGGATTAGTCAATGAAAACGCTCCGCTTTCGGTATTAAATAAGTTTAAAGATGCAGATCAAATTGCTACAACACATAAGCAAGATTTAGCAAATGCCGTAGCAGCAAACATATTACAAGGTTTTGAGGATAATACAATTCGTCCTCGTGACTATGTAACAATTGATCAAATGCAAAGTATTATTGAACGTTTTGTTGCTGAATACAAGTTACCTACATCTACAACTAAAGTAGACCTTCAAATATTAGGAACAACAGATATTCATACAAACCTTGCAAATTATAATTATTTCTTAGATGCGGAATCGTCTGATATAGGTTTAGCGAATACAGCAACATTAATTGAACAAGCTCGTGCTCAAAATCCGAATACATTATTATTTGATAATGGCGACCTAATTCAAGGAACGCCACTAGGATCATATAAAGCGTTAGAAAATGTTTTAAAACCAGGTGAAGTTCATCCAGCTATTGCAGCTCTAAATGCACTGAAATATGACGGTGGAACTTTAGGAAACCATGAATTCAACTATGGTTTAGAGTTTTTAGATGAAGTATTAAATGATGCAAAATATCCAGTCGTAAATGCAAACACATACGACGCTAAAACAAAAGAGCATATGTATACACCTTATGTAATTCTTGATAAAGAGGTTGTAGACAATAAAGGTAAAAAGCACACAATTAAAGTTGGTGTTACAGGTATCGTACCTACGAAAATTGTTGAATGGGACGCTATTCATTTAGCAGGCAAAGTAGAAATGCAAGAACCAGTTGAAGCGGTGAAAAAGGTTGTACCTGAAATGCAAAAAGCAGGTGCAGACGTAATTGTAGTACTTTCACACTCAGGTATTGGTGAGGATACTTACGTAAAAGGTAACGAGAACGTAGGATACCAAATCTCTGAAATTAAAGGGGTCGACGCTTTAATTACTGGTCACTCTCATTTAACATTCCCAGGTGACTATAAAAATCTTAAAAATGTTGATCAAGAAAAAGGGACAATTAACGGTGTACCTACTGTAATGGCAGGAAGCTATGGTAGCTATCTTGGAGTCATTGATTTAAAACTAGAGCAACACGGCTCTAAATGGGTTGTGGCAGAAGGACAAGGATCTATCCGTTCTATTAAGCAGGAAGGCTTACAACCATCTAATACAGTTTTAAATGCCATTAAAGAAGCACATGAAGGTACGTTGAAGTATATTCGTCAGCCTGTTGGTGAGACAACTGCACCGATCCATAGCTACTTCTCGATGGTTCAAGATGATCCTTCTATTCAGATTGTGACACAAGCTCAAAAATGGTTTATTGAAAAAGAATTAAAAGGTACTGCTGATGAAAAAACACCACTTCTTTCTGCTGGTGCACCTTTCAAGGCAGGCTCTCGTAATAACCCTGCAGATTACACAAATATTCCTGTAGGCCCACTTGCAATTAAAAATATGGCAGACATCTATTATTATGACAATACTGTTGCAACGATTAAAGTAACAGGTGCACAAGCAATTGAATGGTTAGAAATGGCTGCTGGTATTTTTGCAACAATTGATCCAAATAAAACTGAAGAACAAAATATTATTGACCCAGAGGCACGTTCTTACAATTTTGACGTATTAGATGGCTTAACATATCAAATCGATGTAACATCTCCAGCGAAATATAATAGTCGAGGTATTCTGGTAGATGAAAAAGCGAATCGTATTAAAAATGTACAATACAATGGTAAACCAATCGATTTAAATCAAGAATTTATCATTATCACGAACAATTACCGCGTAGGTGGTTCTTATGGTGCCACATTTAAAAATACAGCTGGCTCTAACGTAACAAACTATGCTTATGAAAATCGCCAAGCTGTTATTGATTACGTTATGGAAAATAAAACAATTAATCCTGCTGCGGATAACAACTGGTCATTTGTACCGTTCCCAGCGAATACAAAAATTATTTACCAATCTGCTAAGGATGCACAAAAAGTCATTCCTGCAGGTAGCAATATCGAATATTTAGGCGATACAGAAGGTGGCTTTGGTAAATATTTAATTAAGTAATAATGAAATGTTAAAAGGAGAGCGCGTTGTTAAATGCTGCTCTCCTTTTTGTGTCGCTCAAATGCATGATAACGTGTTCCTTGAAATGTTAATAAGCCAAAGTCACCATCTGCAAGCTGTCCATAATCATGACCATTCATTTTTAATTCTAGACGATCGCCACTTTGTACTTCGAATGTTACATAGTACGATGTATGGGCACTAGAGTTACCAGAACCTCCACTAGTATTCGAACGTTTTGTTACGACTTTAGAGGGTACTGTTAATACTGGTTCATTATTGTTTTTCGACCATTGTAAGATACCTTTAATAATTGTAAATGCTATAATACCGAACACGATAAAAAACATTATTGGAATAATACTGGGTATAAAAGAGAATTCATCAACCCCAACCATAAAAGACCTCCAATCTATGAAATATTGTACTTGAAGTCGTTAAAAAGGCGGATGTCACAGAATCGGAAATGAGTTCACATAGGATGTTAGCCTAAAATCATCGCATCCATGCGATAACGGCTAACTGACCTGCATCACGCAGGCCTAAGCGCAAAGCCGATTCCGGATGCATTGTTTATCTGTAGTGACAGACCAAATTTTGCCGAGGAATATTGATTAGTTAAATCTCCATGTATAGCAAACTTCTTGTCGTCTAGTTTTTCAATATATGTGGATGTAAATGAAATTTTTGGATAAATGTCAGCGTCAAAAAAATCAGGGAGATACCAGCACATAACGACCAAAGTTTTTCGTAGAGACACTATAAAATGTTTGCACCCGCCATTTGTTCAATGTCTGAAAAAGCTTTTTTGCATCATACAATTCATTACACTATATATTTTTGAAATCATCATATGTCGTACAGAAAAGCCAATAGTTGAATGACTAAAATCAATCGCATATTTTTTAGTTGGAAAGGGCTACCAAACTGATATCTTACATGAATAATAAAATAAACAATTCGGTTATTCAATGATTTTTTAAAAAAATGAAAGAATATTACATTGATAAAAGTTCATTTTGTGAATGTCTATCATGATATAAAAACCTAATCCGTAAGACAGTTTTACCAACGTAACGTCATAACCGTACGCTATCTTTTCTTTTACAAAGGGATACAACAATGGAAGGAGTCATAATAATAAAATCATGCGCATCTATATAGAAGTAAGTTGCCATTTTTAATGCAGATATTAAACAACCATTACTCATCTCTAATTGAACGGTCAAGGGTAATTTCTATGGCATCGTTAGTTTTTATATAAATACTATAAGGACAGAGTTAGATAAGGTAGTAGTTACCTACTTTAAAGTTGAATCTAATTCAAATCCCAAAACGATAAAACATCCATAAGTTACATTTAGTAATCAAATGAAAAATAGTAAACAGATTATTGTTAGTAAATAAGTTACTTAAAATTTACTTTTTTAAAAATAATCGTTACAATAGAGTACATAAGAGGTGAAAAAAATGAGTGAGACAAATTTATGTCCTCGTTTAGCTAAAGCAATGGATTTAATCGGAAAACGCTGGACAGGGTTAATTTTATATCAATTATTAGATGGACCACAGCGCTTTAATGAGATTGAATCTGCATTACCTGTAAGTGGACGTTTATTATCCGAACGTTTAAAAGAGCTAGAAAAAGAAGGGCTTGTTGAACGAAAAGTATATTCAGAAGTACCGGTGCGTGTTGAGTATTCTTTGACGGATAAAGGTTGGGCATTAGAAGGAGCAATCCGCAATATCGAAACATGGGCATCGAGCTGGCTTTAAAAGTGTGAAGTCGACCTTGAAAATTATTGATGGAATGGACATATGTAATACGAGATAAAAAATAACCTTCATTTTACTTGTCAAATTAGGGTTCTAAATCCATACTAGTGTAGAGTAAGAAGGACGTTAGAAAGGAATTAGCTCTCATGACAAAAGAACAATGGGTGGCGGATTTAGCACAGAGCATTAATCCAGCCAATATTAAGTTAGATGAATCATTACAGCAATATACTATGACAAAATTAGGTGGTAAAGCGGATGTTTTCGTTCTCGTTGAAACAGAGGAAGAGGCAGCAACGGTTATTCGCTATGCCCATAAGAATAATATACCTTTATTAATGTTAGGTAATGGATCTAATATGGTAGTTCGCGATGGCGGTCATCGAGGAATCGTTGTTACATTTTCATTTTTAGATGAGATTCGCATTAATGGTGACCATGTTTACGTGCAAAGCGGTGCACTTATTAAGGATGTATCGAAACTGGCCGCGGCAGCATCTTTAACAGGTTTTGAATTTGCATGTGGTATCCCAGGCTCAGTTGGTGGAGCTATGGCAATGAATGCAGGTGCATATGGCGGTGAAATTAAGGATATTATTATTTCTTCGAAAGTGTTAACGAAGGAAGGAGAAATTTTAATATTATCGAAAGATGAGCTTGAACTTAGTTATCGTCAAAGTATCATTGCCAAGAAGGGCTATTATGTATTATCATCCGAATTTCAATTAGCAAAAGGTGTACAGGAAGAAATTGATGCAAAAATTGCTGATTTAACGTTTCAGCGAGAATCTAAGCAGCCGTTAGAATACCCTTCAGCAGGAAGTGTTTTTAAGCGCCCACCAGGTCATTTCGCTGGCAAGCTTATTCAAGATAGTGGCTTACAAGGAAAAGGCGTAGGTGATGCAGAAGTATCAACGAAGCATGCAGGCTTTATTGTTAATAAAGGTAATGCAACGGCTACTGACTATATTGCAACAATCCAAATGGTACAACGAGTAGTTAAAGAAAAGTTTGGAGTCGACTTAGAAACTGAAGTAAAAATCGTTGGTGACGACTTATAGGATACTATGCCCTTCACTAATGGTGGAGGGTGTTTTTTTGAGGAGTGAAACAGAAAATGAAGTTTATATCATGGAATGTTAATGGAATCCGAGCCTGCTTAGGTAAAGGGTTTTTAGATTTCTTCAATCATGTAGATGCAGATTTTTTCTGTATTCAAGAAACAAAGTGTCAGGCTAAACAAGTGGAGATTTCGCTTGAGGGATATGAGCAATATTGGAATTATGCACAGAAGAAAGGTTATTCAGGTACAGCCATTTTTACAAAACATACCCCGCTTGCTGTACGTTATGGCGTTGGTGAGGATGAATCGCAGGAAGAGGGAAGAATTATTACACTAGAGTATGAAGATTTTTACTTAGTGAATGTTTATACCCCAAATTCACAGCGTGATTTAGCGAGATTACCTCTTCGTTTAAAATGGGAGGATCGATTAGCGCTTTATTTAAAAGAGCTAGATTCCAAGAAACCTATAGTTTACTGTGGTGATTTAAATGTTGCACATAAGGAAATTGATTTGAAAAATGCGAAGTCTAATGTCGGTAATTCGGGTTTTACATATGAAGAGCGTGAAAAAATGACGGAGCTATTGGCAAGTGGTTTTGTGGATTCATTCCGCCACATGTATCCAGATGCGACAGACCACTATACATGGTGGTCCTATATGAATAAAGTACGCGAGCGTAATATCGGATGGCGTATTGACTACTTTATTGTTTCTGAGAGACTAAAGAACAACATAAATGTGGCAAGTATTCATTCACATATTATGGGCAGTGATCATTGCCCAATTGAATTACAGCTAAATAACTAGTTTCTAAAAATCGTATTTCTAAAAAGAAATACGATTTTTTTATACTGCAACGCCTCGGCATAATTGTGTCTGGAATTGGCTTTGTGCTTAGGCTAGCATCCTTTATTGAACTCCTTTCCGATTCCGTGACATCCCTGAAAGAAGTTTAATTTCAAACCTTTTAAAAGGGTTTGACAAGCAAGTAAAAGAATATATTGCAAAAAGGGGGTTGAGATGTGAGAAAGTTTACATGGAAAAAGTGGCTACTGACCATAGTGGGATTTTTAGCTGTAGTAGCAATTGTCGCATTTATCGGATTTACATGGTTTATGAATAAATCAAAACCAGTAATTGATGGAGAGCTTTCGCTGAGCGTGCTAGATGAAGATGTAACCGTCTCAAGGGATGACAAGGGGATCCCTCATATTTTTGCAAAGACAGATGCAGATTTGTATCGGGCACAAGGCTATGTTCAAGCACAAGACAGACTGTTTCAAATGGATTTAGCGCGAAGACAAGCTAGTGGTCGTTTGTCGGAAATAATCGGTGAGGCAACTATTGATACTGACAAACATTTCCGAACGTTTAGCTTGCGTGATGCAGCTGAAAAATCATTATCTACCTATGATGCAGAAAGTAGACAGGTACTTGAGTGGTTTGCAGATGGCGTTAATGCTTTTATTGCACAAGCTAAGAAAAATAATACATTAAGCTATGAATTTGCATTACTAGGCTACGAACCGGAGGAATGGTCCGTAGTAGACTCTCTTACTATTGGAAAATATATGGCCTATGACTTAGGGGGGAATTGGAATACACTGGCGTTCCGTCATTGGGCTTTACAAAACTTTGGTGAAGAAAAAGCTAAAGAATTATTTATTAAGTATCCTGAAAATGCTTCATCCATTATCGAGGCAAATAAAGAAAATCCAGTAGCCGTGGCAGGGCATTTTAAGACAGAACTGTTACCAAATGAATTTAACGGCAGTAATAACTGGGTTGTATCAGGGAAGAAAACAAAAAACGGTACGCCGATTTTAGCAGATGATCCACATTTAGGATTGAGTACACCATCTATTTGGTATCAAATGCATCTACAAACTCCTGAGCAAAATGTGAGTGGCGTAATCTTTGCGGGTGTTCCGGGCATTATTTTAGGCCACAATGATAACATTGCATGGGGTGTAACGAATGTTGGACCTGATGTACAAGATCTATATATTGAAATACCAAATCCGAATAATCCAACACAGTTCCGCTATGATGGCAAGTGGGAGCAAGCGGAGGTGCGTAATGAACCTATTAAGGTAAAAGACGGAGAAACGGTAGATTTTAAAGTCGTTGTCACACGTCATGGCCCAATCATGACAGATTTAGCTTTTAAAGATACTGAGCCTACAGCACAATTTTCGATGCAATGGACGGCACTGCAACCAACGACAGAACTACGTGCAGTGCTAGGCTTTAATAAGTCAAAATCCTGGAGTGAATTTGAAAAAGCATTAGAGGATTTTAAGGCACCAGCTCAAAATTTTGTTTTTGCATCAAAGGATGGCACAATTGCTTATAAAGCGAATGGTCAAATTCCGATTCGAAAACAAGGGGACGGGCAATTACCGGTACCGGGTGATTCTAGTGAATATGGATGGGAGGGCTATATCCCGTGGGATAAGCTACCGACTGTAGTAAACCCAGATGAAGGCTTTATTGCAACAGCGAATAATGAAGTAATTGGGGAAGAATATCCTTATCATATAACAGATTTATGGGCACAGCCTTATCGTTTTGAACGGATTAAGGAAGCTTTAGAGGCTAACGATTCTTTAACAGTGGAAGATATGATGAATTTACAAATGGATCAGCATAACTTATATGCTCGTGAGTTTTTACCATATTTATTAACGTCGATAAAAGCACAAGATCAGGATGGAAAATATAAAGATGTTATGAAATTATTAGAGAATTGGGATATGGTAGATGCCAAGGATTCAGGGGCTCCATTAGTGTTCCATACATTAATGGAAAAGTTACAGGAAGTGTTATTTAAGGATCAGATGCCGGAAGATATGTATGAATTAATGTATGGGAAATTTAATATTACAGATCAGCTTTTACGTACAGCTTATGCCGGTAAGAAGAGCATATGGATTGATGAACAGGGTGGAGTAGATGCAACAGTTTTCAAGGCTTTAAAGCTCACTGTCGCACAAATTGAAGATCAATTCGGAAAAAACGTATCGAAATGGAAATGGGGTAACTTCCATCAACTTACCTTCGATCATTCATTAGGTAAAGCTTCGCCAATTCTTGCGGCATACTTTAATGCTAAAAAGGTTCCTATTGGTGGGTCAAAGGTTACTGTTCAGGCTGCTGACAATGATTTAGCTGGAAATGTTAATCACGGAGCATCATGGCGCTTTGTTGTTGATGTTGGTGATTTAAGCTCAGCCTATCATATCGTTGGTCCTGGACAGAGTGGGCATGTAAAATCTGCATGGTATCAAGATCAAGTAATGGATTGGGCTAATGGAGATTATCATCAAACGTTTGTGAGAAAAGAAGATATTAAAGGCAAAACGTTGCTATTAAAAGCACAGTAGGAAGAGAAGTATAAGAATCTATACGTTTTTATATTAAGACAACAAAAATTCCTTTCTATTTTCGAGTAGAAAGGAGTTTTTGTGCAAGCACAAAGCAGATTCTGGACGCAATTATGCTAAGTGAAGTGGTTGATCTTCGTTCCGGCGGGGTGACTCCTGGGGATTAGCGATAGAGGAACAAAGGTAACCATCACGTCCTGTAATAACGCCTTCGTGACTAACAACGCGTTAGTCCGATGCCCCAGGAAAGTGTCAACCGGAACGGAGATCAACCCCTTGCTTTGCCAAAGAACCATACTATAACACAACAACATTCCAAAGTTATCACATTAAAGTGATAGCTTTTTTGTTTTTATATGCATGAGTAGCAATTTAAATAAAAATATTTTTATATTTGTGATATAAATCATTTACATTCAAATATTCGTTTGAATATGATGGAATATTATGTTATATTGAAAACAATCAAACAAATATTTGAATGAGGTGAGAAAATGCCAAAAGAAGTATGTGACATAACACATGTCCATGAAGAATCAGTCATTAAGGTACAACAGCAGATGCCAGACTTATCGGGAGTAGCAAAATTTTTAAAGGCATTATCTGATGAAACAAGACTTAAAATTGCGTATGCCTTAACGGTTGAAGATGAATTATGTGTTTGTGATGTTGCCTCTATTATCGGATCGTCAGTAGCAACAGCATCGCATCATTTACGTTATTTGAAAGATAATAATTTAGCGAAATCATATCGTAAAGGAAAGCAAATGTACTACTCTTTAGCTGATGAGCATGTGTATCAAATTGTAACGATTGCCTACGAACATGTGAAAGAGGGGATTGCAAATGGCAGCGACACCAACTAAACAAGAATATAGGCTACAAAATTTATCCTGTGCCAGCTGTGCAGCAAAGTTCGAAAAAAATGTTAAGGCTATTCCAGAGGTCCAGGATGCACAAGTGAATTTTGGTGCTTCTAAAATAACGGTTATTGGTCATATTGAGGTCGATCAACTTGAGGAAGCAGGTGCCTTCGACGGCATAAAAGTATCCCAATCAACAGCAAGAACAATTGAAAAATCAACACCTTTTTATCGAAAAACAGAAAATATATTAGCCGGAATCTCTTTGTTATTCGTAGTGCTTGGATATGTGTTTGGAGCAATGCGTAGTGAAACTGATCCGTTAACAATTGGGATGTTTATTATCGCGATTCTAGTTGGGGGAATTGGAATTTTTAAAACAGGTTTCCGCAATCTGGCACGCTTTGAATTTGATATGAAGACGCTGATGACCATTGCAGTAATAGGTGCAGCCATTATAGGTGAATGGGAAGAAGCGGCAGTTGTTGTCTTTTTATTCGCGGTAAGTGAAGCACTTGAAGCGTATTCGATGGATAAGGCGCGTCAATCGATTCGTCAGCTAATGGATATAGCCCCACCAACAGCAACGATAAAGCGGGCGCATGGTGAACATTTCCATGAGATGGAGCTGCCGACGGAAGAAATTGAAATTGGCGACATTTTAATCGTTAAACCTGGTCAAAAGATTGCTATGGACGGAATTGTAGTTAGTGGTTTGTCAGCAGTGAATCAGGCAGCAATTACAGGTGAATCTATTCCGGTCAGTAAAACAGTCGATGACGAAGTATTTGCAGGAACTCTAAATGAAGAGGGCGCCCTAGAGGTTCGGGTGACAAAGCGAGTAGAGGACACAACAATTGCAAAAATTATTCACCTTGTTGAAGAAGCACAGGCAGAAAAAGCACCTTCACAGCAGTTCGTTGATCGCTTTGCGAAATACTACACACCTGCAATTATGATTGTCGCTTTACTCGTAGCGGTTATACCACCATTATTTATAGGTGATTGGCAACATTGGATTTACCAAGGATTAGCAGTACTTGTTGTAGGTTGTCCATGTGCTTTGGTTGTTTCTACACCGGTTGCTATAGTTACGGCAATCGGGAATGCTGCTAGACAAGGGGTTCTGATTAAAGGTGGTATCCATTTAGAACAACTTGGTCATATTGAAGCAATAGCATTTGATAAGACAGGTACACTTACAAAAGGTCAACCTGCTGTAACAGATATTTTTACGCAGGAAATGTCTGATGATTATGTTTTACAGCTAGTAGCAGCAGTTGAAAAGCAATCACAGCATCCATTAGCTAAAGCTATTTTACAGGCACTTCATGAGAAAAATTTAACAGAGCTTATACCAACAGATTTTCAATCCGTAACAGGCAAGGGTGCCTATGCAACGGTAGATGGTCAAACAATTTATGTAGGAAGCTTAAAATGGATTGCTACATTAACGACTGTTGATGAAAAGATAAAAGAACAGGTTAAAAAACTTCAACAACAAGGTAAAACAGTTGTAGCAGCTGTTAGTAATGATCAGTTTATTGGAATGATAGGTATTGCTGATCAATTACGTCAAGAAAGTAAAGATGTCTTAAATAAATTAAGTGCTTTAAAAGTGAAGCATAAAGTTATGCTTACAGGTGATGCAGAACCAACAGCACAGGCAATTGCAGCTTCTTTAAATATGACTGATGTGAGAGCGAGTTTACTACCAGAAGAAAAATTAATGGCCATTAAAGATTTACGTGCACAATTTGGTGCAGTGGCGATGGTAGGAGATGGTGTCAATGATGCTCCTGCAC
This sequence comes from Lysinibacillus sp. NPDC058147, assembly GCF_042884205.1. Taxonomy (NCBI): domain Bacteria; kingdom Bacillati; phylum Bacillota; class Bacilli; order Caryophanales; family Bacillaceae; genus Lysinibacillus; species Lysinibacillus sp. NPDC058147. Next base: position 41,795 of record NZ_JBHVUJ010000006.1, on the reverse strand, counting down.
TTGCCTCAGCCAATGTTGGTATTGCAATGGGTGGTGCTGGTACTGATGCAGCACTAGAAACCGCGGATATCGCATTAATGGGTGATGATTTAACGAAGCTTCCATATACAATTGGCTTAAGTAGAAAAACATTACGCATCATAAAAGAGAACATTATATTTGCCCTAGCCCTAAAATTGGTTGCGCTGTTACTCGTTATTCCAGGATGGCTAACATTATGGATTGCAATCTTTGCAGATATGGGTGCTACATTAATAGTTGTTCTTAACTCATTACGATTAATCAAATCTAAGAAATGGTGAATAAGATATAATCCGGTGGAAATGTGTAGGAAATTAGTCATTCTGAGGGGCTAGTAATACTTGTTGATATAGATGCTACTAGCGATTCTTGAAAAAAAGCTTTGTTAACGCTATTATGGTTTCAGGAATAATGTAACAATTAAATATAAATGAGGCGAAGGTTTGAATATGTCAGATCCTATTTTAGTAAATGTTACAGAGGAAATTGTGCGTGGTTTAGTAAGTTTTCTACTACGAGGACCGGAATATCAAACATTTTGTAAATGTGAAATCTGTGAACTTGACGCAGTGGCACTTACACTGAATGCATTGCCTAGTAAATATGTTACATCTATGGAATCTCGAGATGAAGCATTTAAAATGATGAATACTCCTGAAAATATCGAACGCATCAATAAAGAGATTATTCATGCATTACATGTGGTAAATAAGTATCCTCGACATAAGGCGGAGCCAACTTCTATATGAAGTTGGCTTTTCATGTTTTTGAAAAACAAAATGGTTAAGGAAATCTTAGTGAATGATGTGATGCATTATATGAGAGTGATTTCCGTTCCAGGCTATTCGCTTTGTCGTTGACGCTTCGCTTTCGCGCAGAGCAGGGCTTCCTGTGGGCGAGCGTCGAGCCGCTTCCTCCGCTGCACTCCGTGTAGGATCTCGCTTTCCCACGGGAGTCGAGCCTCCCTCCACTCCAATCCAATCAACAATAGTGTGGAGCTATTATAAATTTTATGCATTTAAAAAATGAACGCTTTGGCTACTCATTATAATTGAACTGAATAGACTTATAACATTGATGAGTTTGTACATCTGATGTTGCCGCTGCCGCTTCGCTTTCGCACTTTAAACATTTGTTGCTGAAGTTTCGTTTTATCGTTATAAGAATGTCATACTAGAAGATACACTCTAAGTGAAGTGGTTGATTGTAGTGGAGACTGGGTGACTCCTTGGGGACTAGTGATAGAGGAACGAATGCTAAAACCATCACATCCTGTGATAACGCCTTCGTGACCAACATCCTGCTGTTGCTGTCGCTACGTTGCACTACGCTTTCGCACAGACAAAAACACTTTGCTGCCGCTACGTTAGCACTACGCTTTCGCGCAAAAAACACCTGTTGCCCCAAGCGGCTCATCGGACGCCCCCAGGAAAGCGCCCAGACGGAACGGAAATCACCCCCTCGCTTTGCCGAAGACAATACTTTATTTAAAGATACCTTAATTACATTGACACAAATTTTTCAACTACAAGGGAGCCAACATATGAAGTTGGTTCTTTTTAGGATGCGCATGTATTGTTTTTCTGGCATATGTATTTTCAGTTAACTTTTAAGGCAAGCTTGTAGTAAACTAGAGAGTAAGAAAAGGAAAGAGAGGGAATAAGATATGCCAACACCAAGTATGGAAGACCATATCGAACAAATATACTTATTAATTACTAATAAAGGGTATGCTCGTGTGTCTGACATTGCTGAAGCATTATCTGTTCTTCCTTCTTCTGTTACAAAAATGGTTCAAAAATTAGATAAAGATGGTTATTTAGTTTATGAAAAATACCGTGGTCTTACATTGACGCCTAGAGGAGAAAAGCTAGGAAAACGTCTTGTACAGCGTCATGAGCTTCTAGAGCAATTTTTGCGAATCATTGGTGTAGATGAAGAGCGAATTTACGATGATGTAGAAGGAATTGAACATCATTTAAGTTGGAACTCAATCGATCGAATTGCGGATCTTGTGCAGGTAATGGAAGAAAATCCGGACATCGTTAAAAAACTAGAGGCATCTAGAACACATCATAATTTCTAAAGTTTTGTGAAAATGATGGTAAGAAGGAAAGGAAGACAATATGAACGAATTAAAATCAGGTGAAGTTGTTACGTTAACTGTATTAGAGCAACAAGCATCGAAATGGATCTTAACAAATGGAGTTGACGAACTGCCCTTAAATGCTTCAGAGGTAACAGAGCCACTTGCAATAGGTGACCGCCTTGAAGTATTTTTATTTGCGGATCGTCGTGGCGATTTAGCGGCTACAACAGCTATTCCAGCTTTCGTACAAGGGGAATATGGCTGGGCTCGTGTTCTAAAAGTAGTCGAGCGCGAAGGTGCATTTGTAGATATTGGAACGTCACGCGAGGTACTAGTAAAAGCTGAAGATTTACCTGCAATAAAAGAACTTTGGCCAGCACCAGGCGACCATTTATTTATGACATTACGCACAGATCGCAATGGTGATTTGTTTGGGCGTTTAGCAACTGAAGAAAAAATTTCGGAATTGTATGAAGGTGCATTTGAAGAAATGCATAATAAAAACATTAAGGCACGTCCATATCGTCTATTACCAGTTGGCTCATTTTTATTAGGTGTGGAGATTCCGTACCGTATTTTTGTTCATGAATCAGAGCGTAATGCAGAACCTCGTCTTGGACAAGACGTAGATGTTCGTATTATTGATGTAAAAGATGATGGTTCAATGAATGCTTCACTTTTACCACGTAAACATGAGCGTCTTTCGGATGATGCACAAAGAATTTTAAATTATCTACAAGAGGTAGGGGGCAAAATGCCATTTGGCGATAAATCCTCACCTGATGAAGTTCAAGAAATGTTTAAAATGAGTAAAGGTGCATTTAAACGAGCGTTAGGTACACTTATGAAAGCCGGTAAGGTGAAACAGCAGGACGGTTGGACAGAGGAAATTTAGTGTAGGAGAATTCATACTTCTAAATAAATTAAAGAAAATGACGAGAGCCACTTTGAAACCTTCTCGTCTTTTTTTCGTACTAATTATTGTCGGTTGGCAAACATGATACGGGCCAAATGAGTTTTCTACGAAAGGGGTCACACAATTTGAAAAAAACGTGGATGAAAATACTAACAGCTACTATGTTAGTATTTGGCGTGATGTCACCAGCAACAGGTTTTGCAGCAGATAATACGCCACCTAAAGCAATTGATGAAAAACTAGGAGTACCGATTGTCGTATACGGTGCAAACTTATCTGAGGCTGAAAAAGAGTCCGTTAAAGAGTCATTAAAAGTTAAAGAAGAGCCCGAAGTTGAAGAAATAACGGTCTCAGGTCAAGACTTAGCTAAATATATTAAAGATAGTAATTCAAGCTCTCGTATGTATTCTTCTGCCAAAATTACGCGCAAGAATGCAGGAGAAGGCTTAGTTATTGAAATTGTTACACCATCAAATATTACACAAGTTACGTCTGAAATGTATGCAAATGCCATGCTAACTGCAGGTATTGAAGACGCAACAGTACAGGTGGCTGCGCCTAAAGCAGTAACAGGTCATTCGGCGCTTGTGGGAATATACAAAGCTTACGAAGTAACAACGGGTGAAAAGCTTGATACAGATCGTACAGATGTTGCAAATGACGAACTATCAGTAGCAACTACTCTAACGCAATCAGCAGGTGTAGATGATGCCAAGGTTGCAGAATTGCTAACAGGAATCAAAAAACAAATTGCAGAATCAAAACCAGCCACTAAAGAAGAAGTTGAAAAGATTGTGCAAGAGCAATTAAACAAGCTTGAAATTAAATTAAGTGATAAGGACCGTCAATTGCTAGTTGATTTGATGAACAAAATTAGTAAACTAGACATTGATTTTAGTAAATGGTCTAAACAATTAGACGATATTAGCAATACAATTAAAGATAAATTTGGATCACTGATGGAAGATACAGGATTCTGGGAAAGTGTGAAAAATTTCTTTGCTAATTTAAAGGATACAATTGCATCATGGTTTAATTAATTCATAGAAAAGAATCTGCAACACTTTCTCCTGATTCCTAGGGGAAAGTAAGCAGATTCTTTTATTTTTCAAGTGTGGACTTTTTTAAGTGCTACATGAAAAAGGCTATGTTACTATGATAAAAAGGAGTGGTGAGAAATGGAATTTCAATTACAGCAGCTAGCGGAAAATAAACTTGCATTTGTCTATGAGCAAGAAGGGGAAAGATTAGCGGAAATTACATGGCAGCAAAAGGGTCAAGTAATGGTAATGGATCACACATATGTATCAGATAAGCTCCGTGGTCAAGGTGTGGCCAAAAAATTGTTAGATCGTGCCGCAACGTATGCACGTGAGCAAGGTTATAAAATCGAAGCTGTTTGCTCATATGTAGTTGCAGCATTTGAAAAATCTGATGATTATAATGATGTAAAACAATAAAGTGAAACTTTCATCAGTGGGGGTTTTTTTCATCCCCACTGATTATTAATCTTCTAATGCGGAATAGTAAATAAGGCAATCTGCTTGCTTGATAGCGGATTGCCTTTTAACTTTTTTCAGTAAATGTTTTGATAAAAACATTCGCTGAAAGAAGTTAAAGCTTCCAGCGGATGTCAAGGACTCTTTTCCGATACCGGCTGCATTGTTTCGCTGTGGTGAAAGCGAAGCTACATCAAAACCAATTAATGCCGAGTCATAATTGGTTTTTTCAAATCATCCTTGCTATTACTTACAGTAAAATACTATAAATTAGTAATGTTAAAAAGCCTGCTCCACCTATTAATGAAGCCATGTCTACCCAATCATATACTGAGTCCAAATCTTTCATGATAATCACTCTCCAATTATTAGTATTAATACATTAATTCCCTTTAATTGTCCTTTGTAATCATAAATATTTACGGAAAAATAGCTCATTACCATAACGTGGGATTGATTTCCGTGTCGATTGGGCACTTTAAATGTCATTCCTAGTTTTTGGTGATAAGTAAGAATAGATATCTGCAATAAAATTTAGTAGGAGGATGATTACTATGTCTGGGAACATACAGACTTACTATGAACTTTGTTTATATGGTGAGATGAAGGATTATAGATGATCTCTCTTCTTTTTATATATGCAGAAGCGTATATAAAAATTATGTTTAGTCCTCAAATAATAAGGAAAAGATATATTATAGAGCCAGTTTCTATATTTTCGGGAGGGATTTATTATGGCAAAAGGAAAAAGAACAGGTGTTGTGATTGCAGGGTTAGCTTTAGCGGCATCGTATTTAAGTAAAAAAGAAAACCGTGATAAAGCATTAAGTATGTTCAATGGTGCAAAGTCTAAATTAACATCTTATTTGAATACAACGAATATGGAGATGCACAAAGACATATCAAAACGTATATCGACTGAAGTAGCGACAGAAGCTGGAACGTCTCCAACAAAAATAGCTTCAAACGAAATGGTTGCTGAAGGTGGAGGACATACAGGTATCCATTACTACAATGGAGAAATTCAGGAACAAGATAAATAATAACAAAACCTTCTCATTCAACATGAGAAGGTCTTTTTTGTGTACATATAATGATCGCTGCAAATACTAATAATACAATTCCAGTAAATATAAAGCCGTCGACAATGCCTAGTGAGAGCCATCCGAGTAATGAGGAACCTAGGACGACTCCTAGTGAGAAGAAGGCATAAAAGTAACCGTAGGCTTTTCCACGGATATCAGCTGTTGTAGAGTCGATTAAAAGTGAATTGACTGATGGGAACAAGAAGCCAAATCCGATACCATAGCAGGCCATTGCAATATAAAGTAACGTACTTGAATCCGCCTGACTAATTAATAATTGACTTACCCCCATTAAACCAATACCAAGTGATAATGTTTTAATTGGTGCCACCCTATCGAAAATACGGTTAGTCGGCAAAATAAATATGAGTACAGCAATTATTCCGAATGTACTCATCAAAGTTCCGCTTAAGCGTGAATCAAAGCCTAAAGATTGTACTTTTAGAGGGAGGAGATAGGCAATAACCCCTTGAGAAAACATTAAAAAGAATGCACTAGAGAAGGCTTTTAATGTTCCTGTATTAGTAAAAAGTACATGAATAGGGATGTTTGTAATTTGTGCAGATTTTTCTTTTTTTACTTGATTTGATTTTAGTAAAAAGAAGGCAAATATACTCAACAAGAGCATAAAGCTTGCTGTTATATTAAAAACGAATGGTGCGCTAGTACGGCTCGCTAAAATGCCACTAAAGGCAGGGCCGATTATTGCGGCGATACCAACGAATGCTCCAGAGATAGCACTGCCCTTACCTCTTTTTTCTTGCTCAGTTACATTTGCTAAAAATGTGAAGGCAGCAGGAACGATAAAGCCCGCAACTAATCCATGTACAAAGCGGACTACTAATAAAACAATAGGATCTTCTACTAAATTATAAAGTGATAGTGAAAGACCTGTTGTTAAAAGACCTAGGATTAAAATAGCGAATGGCCCCTTACGATCCGTTAAAAAACCAGAGATAATATTACCAAATGTATTGGATAGAGAATACATACCTACAGCCAGGCCAGTAAAGAAGGCTGATGCCCCTAAGGATTCAGCATATGTACTCATGATAGGAAGCTGGGTAAATAGGTCGAAAAATGAAAAGAATATAATTAAATAGATAAGTTTCTTCATTACTCCTCCGATGAAAAATTATGTATTTAGTAAGATAATCCAACACTGATTATACCATTCCCGATAAAAAAGAACGCCTCATAAGTTTTTTAACTTATGAGGCGTTCCTGAAATTTGAAATTAAGCTTTAGCAATTTCTTTTTTCATTGTTTTGTTTTTAGCAAGGTTTACGTGCCAAGAAAGTGCTTCCTCTAAAATATGAGGTGTTTGATGGCCGCCAGTTGCTTCTAGAGCACGGTTATAGTAATCCCAAAGTTGTTCTTTGTAATCTGGGTGTGCACAGTTTTCGATAATTAAAGGTACACGCTCTTGTGGTGCAAGACCACGTAAGTCAGCAATACCTTGCTCAGTTACGATTACATCAACATCATGTTCAGTGTGGTCTACGTGAGAAACCATTGGCACGATTGAAGAGATAGCGCCACCTTTTGCGTATGATTTAGTAACGAAAATACCTAGACGTGCGTTACGTGCAAAGTCACCTGAACCACCGATACCGTTCATCATACGAGTACCTGATACGTGTGTTGAGTTTACGTTGCCATAGATATCTAATTCAAGAGCAGTGTTGATTGAGATTAGACCCAAACGACGGATAAGCTCTGGGTGGTTAGAAATTTCTTGTGGACGTAGGCAAATTTTGTCAGCGTATTTCTCTAGATTGCCATATACTTTTTTCTGTAATTCTTCAGTCAGTGTAATTGAAGTAGCTGCTGCAAATTTAACTTTACCAGCATCAATTAAGTTGAATACAGCATCTTGAAGTACTTCAGAAGCAACAACTAAATCTTCAAATTCTGAATTTGCGAAGCCGTCAAGTACAGCGTTTGCAACAGAACCTACACCAGATTGTAATGGCATTAATTGTTTTGTTAAGCGACCAGCTTTAATTTCATCGCGGAAGAAGTCTAATAAAATGTTCGCCATTGTTTGCGTTTCTTCATCTGGCGGAACGATTAATGAAGGAGCATCTGGCTCTTCAGAAATAACAATCGCTTTAATTTTAGCTGGATCAACTTTAATACCGATCTCACCAATGCGTTGCATAGCATCAGTCATTGGGATTGCTTCACGTTGACCTTGCTCACCTGGTACATAGATATCGTGGATACCTATTAAAGCTTCTGGATGAGAGATATTTAATTCGACAATAATATTTTCAGCGTAATCAGCGAAGATTGGTGAGTTACCTACAGAGTTTGTTGGGATAATAAGTCCATCTTCTGTAATAGCAACAGCTTCAAGAATTAAATATTTAATTGGTCCAATAATTCCTTGACGAACTAATTCAGCGTTATGTGAAAGATGAGCGTCTACATATAGGACATCACCAGAGTTAATTAAATTACGGATCGTTGCATCGCCTTGGAATGGTCCACGTTTGCGGATAACACCAGCATCAGCTAAGTATTTATCAACTTCAGGTCCTAAAGAAGCCCCTGTATATACATCAATTTTGAATTTTTCGTTTTTAGCTCGCTCTACTAAAGCCATAGGAACAACTTTCGCATCCCCCGCACGAGTGAATCCACTCATACCAACTACATCACCATCAGAGATCAGTGCTGCAGCTTCATCAGCAGTAACAATTTTACTTTCAAGTTCTTTTAAGCCTAGGCGTTTTTGAACATTTGCATCCATTAAAAAATCCTCCCCTAAAAAGTTTGATGGAAACCGATTACAAAACTAGAAAAAACGTGTAAGAATTTTCTGTTTATTTAGTTGTAGTATGACTCCAACCATTTGAATAATACTATCACCAAATTGTCACAAAAACTTTAGAAATAGCATTAAATTGAGTAAAAACAGGAAAAATGAGCATAAAAACGAATTTTCGACAGAGAAAACGTTTTAATGTAGAGCTACAAAGTAAATTCTCTAAAAATAAAAGATGAAACACCATAATGATGGATAATTTCCGTTCCGACTGTGCGCTTTCCTGGGGTCCATGAGCTTAAACCAATGGCATCCCAAACTATCAGTGATATACATTTAACAGCAATGTAAAAAAGTACAGCGAATGTTCGCTGTACTTTTTAGAAAATTAGAAACCTAAAGAACGACGGAAGTAACTTGCGTAGCGTTGGCTAACTGGAATACGAGTGCCGTCTTTCATGATTAATAAAAACGTTGAATGTGAATCTGGTTGAATTTCATCAATGTAGTCAATGTTAACGATATAAGAGCGGTGACAACGTATAAATGAGTCAGGCGCTAAAAACAGTTCAAGGTCGCTCAGGTTTAAGCGGTGATATCCTTCACGACTCATTGTTTTAACAAATGTTTTTCGAAGCTGTGTTTCAAGGTAAATGACCTGATCATGCTTGATTGGGTACCAGCAATCATCAATTTTGATTGTAATGTAGTTCGTTAAAAATGCTGATGGCTTTTGTGGGAAGATCGCAGTGATAGCACCCTTAGTTTCACCTTCCTCCATTAAAGGAATACTCATGCCGTAGTATGCTACTCCAAATACATCGGGCTCAATGTATGAGCTAATCTTTTGTCCGTAGTTTAACGCTTTATGAGCGGCAGAACCTTCTTTAATAGGGTCGCCAGGTTTGATTTTTAAATCAACTTTTTTGCTCGGTTGGTAGTACAAGTATTCGTTTGTATCGGAAATTGCAATGGAAGTATTCTCGGGGAAGAACTCCTTAATAATCTCCATAATTTCTTCTATTTGTCTTGGTTCCACTATTAACACCTCGTCTAAACTTTTAAAAATAGTATTATCATCTATTTTACTACATATTCGTATAAATTATATAGAGAAGATTTCGGAATAAAAAAGAGAAATGTCGATTGATGAAATATAAATGTGCAAAATGCATTACATAATTTGTAACAAATTTTAAATAATTACTAATTGATTTTAGTATGTATATGGTAAAATCTAATTGTAAGTATATATGTTTACGAGGTTTCTACTATGTGTATATGATAAATTGGAACTAGTATGGAAGACAAAATGTGGTTGAAAGGAAATCGCAGAATATGGTAAAATTCACTGTATAGTCTATTTTTTTTTGTAACTGGTGGTTTAGTTGGGTTATTTTTAAGTTATATTCATTATATAATTATGAAATATGACTCAATTCATACAATTAATAAGGGAATACTATTTTCTTATTTTGAAATAAGTAGATTGGTGTCAAAAATTGTGAAAGCAATTTGTGCAATCTGAGGAAAGATGGGGAAGATTATGCAACTACATCAACATTCTATGTCAGAAACGATATCCAAAAGATACTTTCAGGAAATCGATAGTATTAACCAATACATCGGTGTAGAGGAATTTTTTAATATTGAGTCGAAATTAATATTTGAAATTTACCATTTAGAATCGGCAAAGGCTAAGAAATCTTTGCACGAATTAATTGATATTCTTTCAATACGTTTTGGCAAACAAGTCATTAAAATTGTTCGAAGTTATTTTTCTGTTTTGTCGTCAATTGTTGCTCGTAAATTGCTGGACAATCAAGTTCCTTCGAAGAAAGCATTTGCTTTTAACATTGCGTGTAACGATATGATTGAAAATCAAATGAAAGACGCAGAATTTTTACAATTCGCTGACGATTTAATTGATTTCTTTGTCTATTTTATCGCAGATCGCAAGCAACCGACTTTCCGTCACCAGACCGTTAATAAAGTAATTATGTATATAAATGATGAATTGGAAAATGACTTAACAGTAGAAAGCATCGCAAATAACTTTCATATAAGTACAAGTCACTTATCACGTATTTTTAGAGAACATGTGGGTATTACACTAGTTGAATATCTAAATGTACGTCGAGTAGAAGAGTCACAGTACTATCTTAGACACACTAATAAAAGTATTACTTCTATTTCAGATCAATTCCATTTCTGTAACCAAAGCTATTTTACTCGCATCTTCAAAAAATATACAGGGGTAACGCCAAAACATTTCCGAGACGAGCTACATCATGAATTTTATCGTTTTGAAATGGCGGAATCAGAGCTTCAAAACGTTTAACCTATATCAGCGGGTGTCCAAACATCCGCTGGCCCACAAAGCTGATTCTGGCCCAATTATGCCTAGGCATAGTTGATTGCCAGAAGTATACTTTAGTAGTAATTCACAATATGATTAATAAATAGATGCGGACGTATTAGCGATGCTAAAGCTCGTATCTTTTTTTTATGATATCCATAACAGTGGAATTTTAGCACTTGCTATTTGATAAAAATAGACCCTTTAATGTATACTTCATTTTAGTTGATAAATATATAGTAGGTGGAAAAATGAAAAATTTGAAGCTATTTTCAATGCTTGGACTCGCCGTTTTTGTTCTTAGTGGTTGTCAAGCTGTGCAAAACAAAGAAGGTTTTTTCTATAGTATCTTTGTAAAACCAATGGAATTTTTATTAGAATTTTTCGGTAACACTATGTTTTCAGGTAGCTATGGTTTAGCAATCATTGCTATTACGGTTCTTATTCGTTTAATCTTAATGCCGATTATGTTAAAAAATTATCGTTCGCAGCAAAAGATGAAAATGAAAATGGATGCGTTTAAGCCTGAAATGGAAGCTGTTCAGAAAAAGATGAAGGAAGCAAAGACAAAAGAAGAGCAAACGCAGTATCAACAAGAAATGATGGCATTATATCAAAAACATGGTATCAATCCACTCAACATGGGATGTCTACCAATGTTAATTCAAATGCCGATTATCATGGGTCTTTATTTCTCTATTTTATATTCTACAGATGTGAAAGCGCATGATTTTTTATGGTTTAAATTAGGTTCACCTGATATCGCTATGACGATTGTCGCGGGTCTTGTATATTTAGTTCAAGCACGTGTATCATTATGGACAGTACCAGAGCAACAAAAAGCACAAATGAAAATGTTTATTTATATTTCACCAATTATGATTGTCTTTATCTCGATGTCTTCTATGGCAGCCCTACCACTTTACTGGTCAGTCAGCGGTGCTTTGTTGATTATTCAAACATATATCGGCCGAAAATTTTATTCGGAGCATCCGGAAAAAGTAAATTCATAAAATAATTTATGTCGAGGCGCCTATGTAGCCTCGATTTTTTTAGGAGGACAGCAAGATGAACATAAAATGGCTATCATCTATTTTAGTCGCAATTTTTAGTATAGCTGCGATCGTATTTATTATCATGGGTAAGTTTAATTTTGCGGTCTTCGCAATGACAATTATGTTTGCCGTATCGAATGGTTTTAGAGCAAAGAGTTTTAAAGAGCAAGGTTATATAAAAGAGGCAAAATGGATGAAGTACATGGCAATCTTTTTCGCAATTGCTTCTATAGCAGTGTTTATTATTATTCTCACAGACTAATTATCAATTATGCCGAGGCTTAAACTTCGTTCAGCGGGTGTTTGGACATCCACTGAGTGAAAAATAATTGGTGAAAACCTACACCCTGAATTGTGAACAGTGCTAAAATGAGACTATACCAATATAGTAAAAACTAGTGTCGGTACTTGAAGGACTACTCTTTCTACAATAGATTTAATTTTTGGTAGAGGATACTGGCCATGAAGTGCTGGATAATTTTAAAAGGGGTAAAAAATAGTGAAAAAGAAACGTTTACCACTCATCCTAGGTGCTGTAATTTCAGTGGCGCTTATTGTCTCTATTTTCGTAGTTTATAACTATAAAAATAAACAGGTAAGTAATGCATCAGATGAAGAAGAGCAACAAACAGCAGAAACAACTAAAAAAGATTCACCTGCAAAAGAAGAGCCAAAAAAGGTGAAGCCAGAGCAGAAGACAGATGAAAATGGGTATGTACCAAATCAAACATTACCAACTGAGCCGACATATATTAAGGGTATTTTATTAGCGAATAAAATATATCCGCTACCATCTACCTTTGCGCCTGAAGAAAATCCTGAGGCACGTCAAGCTCTAAACAAAATGTTTGCCGCAGCGAAACAACAAGGTTTTGATTTAGTTGCTTTTAGCGGCTATCGATCTTTTGAATATCAAACAACATTATATAATAACTATGCTAAACGTGATGGGCAGGCTGCAGCTGATCGCTATAGTGCTCGACCTGGTTATTCAGAGCATCAAACAGGTTTAGCCTTTGATATAGGGGAGCGCGACAAAAATAATTTATGGCTAACTGAAGAATTCGGTGAAACACCAGCTGGACAATGGTTATTTACGCATGCACAAGACTACGGCTTTATTTTACGATTCCCACAAAATAAAGAAGACATCACGGGTTATATGTATGAGTCATGGCATTACCGTTATGTTGGTGTAGACATAGCAAAAGACATTAAAAAACAAAATAGTACGCTAGAAGAATATTTAGGTGTGAAATAAAAAAAGGGAAGAGAGCTAGTTCATAATTAATGAACTAGTTCTCTTCCTTTTCTACATTCTACAAGATAGGTGTTAATAAACGTGAAACTGATTCTTTAAACTTAATCAGTGTAGAACGATTTTTGTACATTTCCCAAGTCAATTCAGTACAATCAAAAATATCCTTTTCAAACAGCTCAGCAAGCTGATGTGATATCGTTGAGTCATAAATAAATGCATTGACTTCAAAATTCAAACTGAAACTTCGTACGTCTAGGTTTGCAGTGCCTACTGTAGATGCTTCATCGTCAATAATAATTGCTTTAGCGTGAATAAAGCCCTTTTCATAAATATAAACTTTTGCTCCTGCACGCAATAATTGTCCTACGTATGAGTATGTAGCCCAATAAACAAACATATGATCAGGCTTATTTGGAATCATGATCCTTACATCAATGCCTGAAAGCGTTGCAATTTTAATAGCTTCTAAAAAACTAGCATCAGGTATGAAATATGGCGTTTGGATATATATATATTTTTTTGCCATATTGATAAGCTTTAAATAACCAATTTTAATTTGTTCCCATTCAGAGTCGGGGCCGCTAGAAACGATTTGTAGGCCTACATCGCCTTTTTTCGGAATAGCAGGGAAGTAACGATCCGAATAACCCATTTTCTGTTGTGCGCAAGCTTGATTCCAATCAAGTAAAAAGCGTGTTTGTAATGGATGTACGGCACTACCTTCAATGCGTAAATGAGTATCTCGCCAATAGCCGAACTTCTTTTTTAGACCAAGATACTCATCCCCGACATTAAACCCACCGATGTAACCAATACGGCCATCAATCACAACGATTTTTCGGTGATTTCTAAAATTTAAACGAGGGTTTATAAGTGGAAAAATTGATGGGAAAAATACTTCAATTTCACCGCCCGCATTAAGCAATTCCTTGAAATGACGTTTTTTAACGTTGCGTGAGCCCATTTCATCATATAAGATTCTTACCTTAACCCCCTGCTTTGCTTTTTTAATAAGTTTAGTAATAATGCGTGTACCTAAGTCATCTAGTCGGAAAATATAATATTGAATGTGAATATGATCTTTTGCTGCCTCAATATCTTTTAAAAGCTGCTCAAATTTATTTGCACCATCATCAAAAATATCAATGTGGTTGTCCTGCGTTAATACAGCATTATTTGTTTTAAGATGCATATAAATCATTTCTTTATATTGTTCCGCATTTTCTATACGAAACTCGAACGTATCATCTCGGATCGCTTCTGTCTGATAACTAATGAGATTATCGATACCAATATCCTTGCGTCCTTCCCAACGGAATAAATGCTTTCGCCGTAATTGTCGTCCGAATAGCAAGTATAAAATAAAACCACCTAATGGAATGAAAAATAGTACGAGAATCCATGCCCATGTAGAAGTGGCATCTTTACGCTCTAAAAAAATTATGACCATTGCTGCTAAAATATTAACAAACATAATTAAAGATACTAGATATCCAAAGTCTGTAAAAATACTCATTCCTACACCTGCCTTTACTATATTTTCGCAATATGTCTAGTATAACTTACTTTATATGTGGAAAGAAGATACGAAATTTGTTAGTAAGCATGGAAAAGGATTACCTCCGAAACTAGAACGAGGTAATCCAAAAAATAATTTCGCCGTGTCGTAATGGTTGTAAGCTACCGCTTCGCTTTTCGCTACAGCATACATTTGCCTGAGTAAAGATAAATATTAGTAATGCTCCCATTGAAATAGAATATCAGAAAAATCCTTTTGAAGAAGCTTTTCTCGGTTAATAAAAAATTTCCCAACGCCACTATCGGCCCACATAATACCGATTTCATCATTAGAGTCGATTTGGAGTAACAATACATCATAGCGTTTAAGGAGCTGCGATTCGTGACGGATATCCTCCTCTAAAAAATAGGCATAGCCGCCAATTTTAGCTCCAGCCCCTAAGAAGTGTTGTAGATAAATCTCCCGTAAATCAACATCTTCTGATGATGGAATTAATGTTGGTAAATAGTGTACCGCACGATAATCTAAAGCAGAAACAGGTTCTTGGACCAGTTGGAATTGTAATGCTAACTCCTGATCAATAGGGAACAGATCATCTGCTTTTTGTGCTGAAAACTCCTGTTTAGGGACAGTCGCTTCAAAATCTAAGGTAGGATAAAAACGTATTTTATAGAATTGCTGGAAAATATCCTCGTGATAATGATCAGCATTCACGAAAATATTCGATGAAATAAAAAATTGTAAAATACCCTGAGATGGGAAATCCTTTAGTGGTGGCATTTCTGCAAAGTTAATTTGGGCTAAAAGTCGCATAGGCTCACCTGTAATATCTCTCGGATACGGTTGGTAATAAGGTAAATAAGGTTCCCCAGCAAATTTACTTTCCGTTAACATAGTTGAACGTTTATATGGTGTGATAATCATTGCTGAAAGTAGTGTATCTTCAATTTCAAAACGAAAAGATTCTAGCTCCTTTGGAAGTAAAAGATTTGTTGTTTTGTTCATGTAGAGCCCTCCGATATTCCGCTTTAAGGAGTCCAATATTCCTTGATGTGTTCGGTATACTTCGAATTACTACTAAGTTATGGCTTTTTACCAACAAATTATTCAAAGCGTAGAGATTTATTTGATGCTTTAAAAATAAATATTAAACTTATTGAAACGACGGCTATTGCTGCTGAAGTATAATAGCCTAAACTAGATTGTAAAGTAAATAACCAAGTGAAGAATAGTGGACCTAGAATGCGCCCTAGGTTATCCATTGAATAGGAAAGACCCGCTGCAGTCCCATATTGACCACCAGATTCTTTAGTTGAAAGAGATACGACGCATGTTCTTGCTAGTGCATTTCCTGCTGTAAAAACGCAAAGGGCAAAACCTGCCATAAATAGGTTGGCTGTTAAAGTGAATAAAAGCATACCCATAGCAGTGACAATTTGTGCACTTATTAACCAAGTTGTCTCGCTTCCATTTTTAATACGTCTAACAACACCGCCTTGAATAGCTGCATCTACAAAGCCGCTAAACATAAACAAATATCCAATTTGTAATGGTGTAATTTGAATTCGATCAATTTGGAACAGCTGGAACGTAGCTTCTACTCCTGCCAGCATAAAAGTAACTAAAAATGAAAACATAAATAAATAACGCACACGGTACTGCAACATTTTAGTAGCACCCTTTGGCACAATTGCACGTTTATTTGTATCTTTTCGTTTTGTAGGTTCTTTTAAAACGAAACTTGCATAAATAAATAATAGTGCAATTAGTGTTGCTGAAGCGACAAATGGCATTTGCAAACTATAATGCCCGAGCATACCACCAATTGCTGGACCGAAAATAAAACCGAGCCCAATGGACATGCCCATGAGACCCATATATTTATTGCGATCCTCCTCACTCGACATATCTCCTACAAAGCCTGTTACAGCTGTATATAGTGCGCCCGAGAATAAACCGCCCACAACACGCGAGATGTACAACATTGCTAAATTATCAATAAATAATGAGAAAATAACAAAGCTTAAGCTAAAACCAACTAGGCCCATTAATATAAGTTGCTTACGTCCCACCTTATCGGATAGCATACCCCAAAGTGGTGCAGTGAAAAAACTTGCAAGCGAGTACACTGTAAGCAAGCCACCTACGTGTATATCATCCCAATTTTGCTGAACTACAACCTCGGGTAAGACAGGTATAATAATTCCAAATCCAAGGTAGACGAGGAATTGAACAGACATTAATAACAAAATTGCCTTTTTCATAAAGTACCCTGCTTTCTTACAGTATTTTAGTATGTATATTCTACCTCTCTTGTTATTGTTATTACAAGATAACGGAAGACAAAACAATTTAAGTGCTTAATGGTTCATTACTAAAAGTAGGGGATGACGTTTGTTAAAACGCATGACATGTATACAAGTGATTAGAGTTAATGCGATGTAGTAGGGAAAGAGGTTAAAACAATGTATAAAAAACTGCAGACTGTTAACAATGAAATTATATTGATACTAAAAATTAATAATGAGCTTTAAAGTAACTAAAAGGACTCATTCCATTTTTAATTTTTTGTATCGATTGTCGCATAGTGTATTAATTTATCTCTGGGGTATACTACTAGAGGGTATATCGGCATTTTAATTTTTTATGTTTAATTTTTGTTATTTAGTGGTAAATAAGTTTATTAACACTTTATAGTTGATTGGAGTGGAGCCAGGGCGACAGCTTAGGGATCAGCGGTTCATCGGACGCCCCCAGGAAGCTTTGCTCTGTGCGAAAGCGAAGTGTCAGCCTAAGTGCTCAGTTGGAACGGAAATCAACCCTACGCTTTGATGATGAGATGGTAAATAGTATGTGAAGGAAAAATTTACATTGTAACAGAAATGAAAAATTTTAAAGCAGAGTTAAATGGTATGATAGAAAGAGATTAACTCGTCAGACATCATACACTTGCAAAAATGAAACTTTTTTGGAAATAAAACGTTATATAAATTCGAGGAAAGATTGAGGTGGAATGTATGAAAAAAGAAGTAGATTTGAAAAAAATCGTTTCGAATTTATCTAAGTTGGGTGTAACAGCCACTGTAACAAAGTCTCGACTTGAACTTTTAAAAGTGCTCACACCACCAACGCAAACTCCGCAAGTTCAAGCTTAACTCGTTTTACAAATGAAAATGGGTAGTCTCGTAATTGAGACTACCCATTTTTTATATCCATCATTAATCATCATCATCGTGAGTAGTAAACATGTAAGTACGATAATGGAAACGCATACTGAAAACAAGGCCGATGGCTAGCGAGTTCCCCATCAATGAACTTCCCCCGTAACTGATAAACGGTAGAGGAATGCCGGTAATAGGTAAAAGCTGAATAGTCATACCGATATTTTCAAGTACGTGGAATGTAATCATTGCAATAATACCAGCGCATACATATGTTGAGAATGGATCTTTCAATAATAGTGTAGTTTTTGTTAAATGATAGATTAATAAAAAGAAAATACAAATAACGATACTTGCACCAATAAAACCCCATTCTTCTCCGATAACCGTAAAAATGAAATCGGTATGATTTTCGGCAACGTAAACTTCACGACCGCGGAAACCTTTACCGAAAATTTCACCAGAACCAATGGCATTTAAAGAAGTTATTAAATGGTATCCTTCACTAGAAGAATATGAATATGGATCTAACCAAGAATAGATTCGAGCAAACTGATATGGTTTTAAGCCGAACGTTTTCTCTAAAAAACTCTGCATATAGAGTGCCATCCATAAAAGAGTACCACCTACTAAAGCGCCACCTATTAAAGTTGGTAAAATTATTTTCCATGTTATACCTGCTACGATGACAACAGCAGCTGTAATGGCGAAAAATACTAATGCCGAACCGAGGTCAGGCTGTTTCATAATAAGAGCTAGAGGTAGTAATAGTGTAGCAGCGATTTTACCTAGCAATATGAAGTCCGTTTTTATGGATCTAAAAGAATAAACTTCGTTGTGCTTACTAATAAGTCGAGCAAGTGCTAGAATGTAAAAGGTTTTCATAAACTCAGAGGGTTGAATATTCCCTAGAGGTGTCTTATACCAGCTTTTTGCACTATTAATACGTTCACCGATTTGTCCTGGTCCTTCTGGCATGAAGATAAGCAGTACTAATAAGAAAATGCCTGCACCGTACATATACCAAGACATTTTTTTATATTGGTCAGGTTCAAAAAACATAACTATTCCAATAATTACTGAGCAAATGACGTACCATTGCAATTGTTTAGGAACATAGTTAGTGCCATACTGACCTGATGTTTGCGCCGACGCAATGGCTAACAAACTTATGACTAGGAAGGTTAAAAGTATAAAAGCGAGCGTCCAGTCAAAACGATTCGCGAAATTTCGTTTATTTTCCATACAAGCCACCTAAATTAATATAGTATCTCTTCATGAGTAAATTTGATTCAAGTTAATTCCAATTCAATATGCTACCAAATATATTTAACTTCTTTCAACAAAAGTCTCCCACTTTTTTCGCTGGTGAGGTGAATGTTGATTTAAGCTACTTTTCAAACACCCTCGAAAGAAGTTAAGGCCTCCGGCGAATGTCGCGGAATCGGAAAGGAGATTGATAAAGGATGTTACCTAAAATCATCGCATCCATACGATAACGGCTAACAGACCAGCCGTGCAGTCCAGAGCACAAAGCCAATTCCGAACACAATTATGCCAAGGCATAATTGAAGGAGTATTCACCTTAGGTCAAGAGGTAAAAATTGATGCCGAAATAAGTATATTAACGATGAGGTTCGACACTTGCTTTTGGCTTAGAATCCTCGTAGATATTTGTAAAAAATGAATAGAATTATATTTTTTAAAATTTGTTCATTCAGAGTGGTTAAAAACAGATATACAATAGCATTTTTAACATTCATATTATACCGTAAAAAACACTTTTACGCCTGTGAATATTGTTATGACGATTATTAGCATAAAATGTTTCAAAAAATGCATGTTTAGTTTTATAATGTAGTGAAGAATGGGGTGATGGTTGTGGCTAAAAAATTGAAGTCAGCAGAAGATTTTATGTATCATATTTATGTTCATATGAATGATGTCGATAAATTTGTTATTTTTAGCGGGCTTAAATTCTCGCAATTTGTGGCTGCACTTGAACCACTGCATCACTTACTGTTATTGAAACATTCCTATGAAGATGGTTCCTTTAATATGCATACACAGTTTGATTATATACCAGAAGAGGAAGTACCTAAGTTTGTAAAGAAAGCTACTGATTCCAAAGAATTGTGTTGGATAGACTTTATGGATGAGAAGAGGCTAGACCAACTAACACCGATGGAACAAGGAGAATTGCTTTACATAAGTCATAAAAAGGAACCGATTACTTCACCATTTTTTAATAAATTGCAAAATCGATTTGTCTACTATTCTTCAGACTTAGAGAAAATGACTAAAATTTATTTTCGCCATTTAAGTGATTTTGATTTACTCATTGCGAATGTTTTGAACAGTTTGATCCGTGAAAAGGAACGTAGTAATGGTTTTTGGAGGCGGAAAGTGAAATCGAGTATTCCTTCTATTTCACCGGAATTTTTACGTGCCTATCGTTCTTTTACTAAAGACGGAGCACTATTATCATTGTATCGAATTGAAAAACCTAAAGTAGCATACGGTATCGAAATTCGCAATCTGTCAGAATATTCCTTCCCTGATGAGGTATGGGATGATTTAAATACAATATTGAAAAATGAGCACGATGAATTGATTTATATTATTTAACTTATTTCAGCAGGTATCCAAACACCCGCTGAAATAGAGGAACTTAGTCTAAGAACGCTATCCTGTGGCATTACCGAAATGACCGACATCGTGTCGGCCTTCGTGCAGACCTAACCACAAAGCTGATTCCTTACGCAATTATGCCTAGGCATAATTGATCTATTCATTTGTACGTAGAATGAATATACACTCAAATCTCACCGTCAAAATAACGGTGAGATTTTTATGTCATTTGTCAAGACGTTTCATGATAAACTAATAGTACTCAAGAAGTATGTGGAGGGCACAAAAATGAAAAAAAGAATCGGTTTATTATACGGTGGAAAGTCAGCAGAGCATGAGGTGTCATTGTCGACAGCACGTGCAGTCACTGGAGCTTTGAATTTCGAGGAGTATGAAGTATATCCGATTTTCATCACGCTTGAAGGGGAATGGCGCCGTGGTGATCGTCTAATAAAACCTGCAAGCACAATTGAAGAATTACAATTTGGTGATGATGCCACAATTTTAGAAAATAATATTACAGATTTTTTAATTGATAAAGATGGTAAATCTGTACAATTCGATGTAATTTTCCCATTACTTCATGGTACTAATGGTGAGGATGGAACTGTTCAAGGCTTACTTGAGGTTCTAAATTTGCCGTATGTAGGAAATGGTGTGTTAGCATCAGCAACTGGCATGGATAAAGTAATCATGAAGCAATTATTTGAAATTGCAGGCTTACCACAAGTGCCGTATACGTACTTCATTCGTGGTGAGTGGGCTAGTGAACAGGAGGCAATCCTTGCTCGTTGTGAAGATAAGTTGGATTGGCCGATGTTTGTGAAACCTGCAAACTTAGGATCAAGTGTCGGAATTAGCAAGGCAACAAATCGTGATGAATTAGTGAAGGCTATCGAAATAGCCTTACAGTATGATCGTAAAATTGTAATTGAGCAAGGTATTGTCGCTCGTGAGATCGAACTAGCTGTGCTAGGAAATGACTTCCCGGAAGTGTCTGTACCTGGTGAAATTAAACCTGTAACAGAATTTTATGATTATGACTCTAAATATAAAGATGGCTCAACAGCGCTTATTATTCCAGCGGAGCTTTCTAAAGATACAGTATCAAGCTTACAGGAGCTAGCAAAGCGTGCGTTCAAAGCTATTGATGGAAGCGGTTTAGTTCGTGCGGACTTTTTTGTGACGGCCGATAACAGCATTTATATAAACGAAGTGAATACAATGCCAGGTTTTACACCTGTTAGCATGTATCCTCTGCTTTGGCAGCATACAAATGTAAGCTACCCTGAGCTTATAAATCGTCTGATTACCCTAGCAATTGAACGTTTTGAAGAAAAACAACAGCTTCACTATAAAAAAGACTGAGTGGGATTATTGTGAAAAAAACATTAAAGCAGTTAGCTACATGGTTAAATGATGAAGTGTCAGCTTTTGGTGACACGGTCGTATCAGGTATTTCCATTGATACACGTACAATTCAACAAGGGGACCTGTTTGTACCATTTCGTGGTGAGACAGCCAATGGACATAAATTTGTTCTGCAGGCCTTTGAAAAAGGCGCAGGTGCTTCTCTTTGGCAGAAAGATGAACCAAATCCACCACAAGGTGTGCCGTTACTCTTTGTTGATGATCCAGAATTAGCGCTTCAGCAAATGGCTCGTGCCTATCGTAGTGAGCATAAAGCGAAATTTATAGGCATTACTGGTTCTAACGGTAAAACATCGACGAAAGATATTTTAGCAGGAACGCTAACACCGTTTTTTAAAGTACAAAAGACCATAGGGAATTTTAATAATGAACTAGGTTTACCTATTACGGTTTTACAGCTAGATGAAGATACTGATGTCGCTGTACTTGAAATGGGAATGAGTGGTTTTGGTGAAATAGAATTTTTAACGAAGCTTGCTCGTCCGCATATGACAGTGATTACAAACATTGGTGAGGCTCATATGCAAGATTTAGGCTCACGTGCCGGAATTGCTAAAGCTAAGTTTGAAATAATTCAAGGAATGCAACCGGATGGAGTGCTATTTTATGATGGGGATGAACCGCTGCTTCAAGAACTAGTTGCGAAAGAGCAGCAGTTAAATGCAGTGGCATTTGGCTTAGAGCATGGCAATCTATTGTATGCAGAAAATATTGAAGCAACAGCTAATGGTAGTAGCTTCTCTACACATGGTGTGATTGAAGGTGACTTCTTTATCTCAGTTCTCGGGAAGCATCAGGTAAAAAATACATTAGTCGCCATGTTAATTTCTCAAAAGCTAGGTTTAAATGATGACCAAATTCGTGCATCTTTAAAACAAGTGGCTCTAACGGATATGCGTATGCAACAAGTGAATGGATCAAATGGTGCTTTGTTTATTAATGATGCATACAATGCTGCACCGACCTCTATGAAGGCGGCTATTCAATTTATAGCATCGACAACGATTCGTCCAGAAAAATGGCTTGTGTTAGGTGATATGCTTGAACTTGGCCCAAATGAAAAGCATTTCCATGAAGATTTATCGAAGGATATTCATGCAGAAGAAATCGCTTATGTATGTTTATTTGGCCCACGAATGGCTTATTTAAATGAAGTATTAAAAGATCGTTTTGATGGGGAACATTTGCTATATGTAGAGGATGATTACACGCCAATTATCCAAAAACTACAGCAAGCTAATGAGGAGTCTATCGTTTTACTAAAAGGCTCTCGGGGTATGAAATTAGAAACAATCTTACGTGCATTTACGTCATAAAATGAAACAAGGAATCGGTGGGACATTCTCTCACCGATTCTTTAAATTCTTGATTTAAATGAGTTACATATATAGAGGTGAAAAAATGTCAGTAGGTGTGTTATGTATACATGGATTTTCAGGCGGACCTTATGAAGTAGAACCTTTTACTACCTATTTACGTACGCATACAAATTGGCTAATTGAAGAACCTACTTTGTCAGGGCATGGGGATGAATTACAAATGCGAGGTTTCACCGCTAAGCATTGGTTAATGGATGCCGAACTCGCTTTTCGCGCGCTTGCTAAAAAAGTAGATGAAGTAATAGTAGTTGGGTTTTCAATGGGTGGCATTATAGCGCTCTATTTAGCTAAGCGTTATAAAGTGAAAAAGCTAGTATTACTAAGCGCAGCTGCCAAGTATGTGAGTCCAAAGCAACTGGTCAAAGATTTTAAAATGCTTGCCACTGAGGCATATCACCGTAATCTGTCTAATAATGAGCTGTATTTACGATACCGGCATAAGTTTAATCATGTGCCACTATCGTCAACGATAGAATTCATGAAGCTTGTTCGAATGGTGGAGCCGTATTATAAAGATATTAAAATTCCGGTGTATATTGTACAAGGAAAATTAGACGGAATAGTACCATATCATACTGCTCAATTTTTATATGATCAATTAAACTCAAACGATAAAACTTTGTATATTTCTGATAATGGGAAGCATCATATATGTTATGATGAAGATTGCTCTGAGTGGTTTTCTTACGTTTTGTCGTTTTTAAAGAGTTCATAAAGTAGTCAGATTATTACGACTCATGCGTTATCGTTGCATACGTTTTAATCCCATGTTAGACTAGTGTAAGCAATGGATACATTTTGTGCGAAGACTCTTCATATTTGATTGAAGAGTACTTTTTTTTGAACACAACGGTTTTATTCTAAAGTGAATAATTACGACAGAATCAAACCGCTCGGTAAAGACCGGGCTTTCCTTTTCATATAAGAGAGCTCTATATGACCATCATATAGAGAAAAATTTTAAGTAACGGAAACGTTCCAAAACACAGGCTCGAATTTGCCGACAACTTCATCTGAAAATGTAACCATTTGTCAACTTAAAAGGAAAAAAAGGAGATTGAGAAGTTTGACAAATTTTTCAGAATTAAATATTAGCGAATCTACATTACGCTCTGTAAAGCGTATGGGATTTGAAGAAGCAACACCAATCCAAGAAGGTACTATTCGTTTTGCGATTGAAGGCCGTGATGTATTAGGTCAAGCGCAAACAGGTACAGGTAAAACTGCCGCTTTCGGGATTCCACTTATCGAAAAAATCGACCCAAAAAACCCTAATATCCAAGCATTAGTAATTGCACCGACTCGTGAATTAGCGATTCAAGTTTCAGAAGAGCTATATAAAATTGGTTATGATAAACGTGTAAAATTGTTATCAGTTTACGGTGGTCAAGAAATCGGCCGTCAAATCCGTGCACTGAAAAATAAACCTCAAATTATCGTAGGTACACCTGGTCGTATAATTGACCACATTAATCGTCGTACTTTAAAATTAGAAGATGTTCAAACATTGGTACTTGATGAAGCTGATGAAATGTTAAACATGGGCTTTATTGATGATATTAATTCAATCTTAGAAAACGTCCCAACTGAACGTCAAACATTACTGTTCTCAGCAACAATGCCACCAGCAATTCGTAAAATTGCTGAAACATTTATGCGTGATCCAGAAATCGTAAAAATTAAAGCAAAAGAATTAACAGTTGATAACATCGATCAATACTTTGTGAAGTCTGCTGAGCGTGAAAAATTCGACATTTTATCTCGTTTATTAAACGTTCACCAACCAGAACTTGCTATCATCTTTGGACGTACAAAACGCCGCGTAGATGAGCTTGCACAAGCGTTATCAATTCGTGGTTACCTTGCTGAAGGTATTCATGGTGATTTAAGCCAAGCGAAACGTATTTCCGTGTTACGTCAATTTAAAGAAAATAAAATTGATATTCTTGTGGCAACAGATGTAGCTGCTCGTGGACTTGATATTTCTGGTGTAACACATGTTTATAACTTCGATATTCCTCAAGATCCTGAGTCTTATGTTCACCGTATTGGTCGTACAGGCCGTGCAGGTAAATCAGGTCTTGCAGTAACATTTGTAACACCACGCGAAATGGGTTACCTACGTATTGTAGAAGAAACAACGAAAAAACGTATGACACCACTTCGTCCACCAACATCAGACGAAGCTCTAGTGGGTCAACAACGTCTAGCTTTGGAAACACTAGAAGGTCTTATTGCGAACAACGATTTAGGTGATTATCGTACACTTGCGACAGAATTACTTGAAAATCATGATGCAATCGATGTTGTAGCTGCTGCACTTCGTTCATTAACAAAAGAGCCAGATGACTCGCCAGTAACAATTACTGAAGAACGACCATTACCAATGCGTCGTGAGCGTTCTAGCAATCGTGGCGGAGGAGATCGTGGACGTGGCGGTAACCGTAGCTTTAACGGACGTCGAGAAGGCGGACGTGGCGGAGATCGTCGTGGAGGAAGCGGTGGAAATCGTCGAGAAGGCGGACGCCGTGACGGAGGTCGCCGTGAAGGTGGACAAGGTCGTTCACGCGCACCACGTCGTCACGAAGACTAATTTTATCTTCAAGGAAATGATATTAAACCTTACAGCCAAAAGTGCTGTAAGGTTTTTTTACTTTTTTCAGTGGGTGTCCAAGCACACGTTGAAATAGAGGAACCCAGTCTAAGAACGCCACGTCCTGTGGCAATTTATCCGTGCGACAGCAACAACAACACACGACTGAGTGACCAACATTATCGCTGCGTTCCCCCTACGCTTTCGTACAAAAAACATTTGTAGGCCTAAGCACAAAGCCAATTCCATACGCAATTACGCAAAGGCGAAATTGATATAAAATGAAACAAAAAGATAATTGGTTACGTATATTTAGATAATGAAAGAGAGGGATCAATTTTGAGAACAGAACCAATGCATATGATTTCTAAGAAAGGGTTAACAGTATGGCGTTTATATGGTGTATTGCAAACGATATTACTTTTGATTGTAGCGGCGTTTGCATGCTACGGTACTTATTATTTTGAATGGCCATCATTTATTTATTTCATCGCAGTTGCTGTAGTCTTACTTAGTGCTGTCCTATCCACTTATTTATTTCCAAAGATAAGATGGGAACGCTGGCGCTATGAGGTACGTGATAATGAGATTGAGGTGCAACATGGTTTATTCGTTGTTAAACGTACACTTATTCCAATGGTGCGCGTGCAGCATGTTGATACGACGCAAGGACCGATATTAAAAAAATATGGTTTAGGTAATATTTCAATATCTACGGCGGCAACTGTACATACAATTCCTGCACTTGTAATGGACGAGGCTGATGGACTTCGTGCACGTATCTCAGAATTAGCAAGGGTGGCGGAAGATGATGTCTAAGGGAATTAATCGTTTACACCCGATATCGGCTATTATTACAAGTGCAAAAGCATTAAAGAGTATGATATTCCCGTTAATTATTATTATTGTAACTAATGGATTTCACTTTTCTTTTAATTTCCATAGTGATAATTTTTGGCGAACGATTTTCTTATTCGGTATATGGGGAGTGGGGGCTTTACTTGCGCTTGTTAGTGGAATTGTTAAATGGCGTACCTTTGTATATTGGTTTGAAGATGGGGAATTGCGTGTAAAGTACGGCTTGTTCGTTAAAAAGAAACGTTATATCCCATTTGAACGTATTCAAAGCTTAAATTACAATGAGGGGATTTTCCATCGACTATTTGGCTTAGTAAAAGTTCAGGTTGAAACTGCAGGAAGTAAGGATAGAAAGCCTGAGGTAGAGTTAACGGCTATACGTAAGGCAGCGGCAGATGTCATAGAGCTGGAAATGCGTCGTGCAAAGAACCAAGTAAATGAACCGATGAATGATGAACAGTCGCTAATAGAGGAAGTATCAGTTCCAACTATTTATCATATGTCGATACGTGATTTGCTTATATTGGCCATAACTTCAGGTGGGATTGGGGTCGTTCTATCCGGGCTAGCGGCAATCATCTCTCAGCTTTCAGATATAATCCCGTATGAGGAAATTTTTAACGAGCTAGCCGACTTTGCGAAAATTGGTGCATTTTTAGTTGCACTAACAGTGATATTCAGTCTAATCGTGGCATGGTTTGTGTCATTTGTTATTACACTGATCAATTATTACGAATATACAGTCCGAGTTGAAGATGAAAAGCTTATTATTACAAAAGGGCTAATTGAGAAAAAACGAATTACTTTACCCTTAAATAGAATTCAGGCGATTCGTATTGTAGAGAATCCAGTGCGTCAATTATTTGGCTTTGCCACAGTTGTTGTTGAGAGTGCTGGAGGGAATGGTGGAGAGGGGAATGATAAAAAAATTACTCTGTTCCCTCTTATTCAGAGGCATGATTGTTTAGAAACGTTAGAGCAGCTTTTTCCAGATATAAATTGGCGACCAGAATTTATCAATCCGCCAAAACGAGCTCGTCAATCTTTTTACAGAATTGATTATGTTTGGCTCATACCTATAATTGGTGCATGTAGTTATTTCTTATATCCATATGGGTTGCTTTCGTTATTATTAATTCCATTAGCAATATCAATTGGTATTTGGCAACATAAAACAGCTGGTTATATGATAGATGGAAAGCAACTAACTATGCGATATCGTGTGTTCAGTCGTGTTACATTTTTTATGGAGAAAAAACGCATACAATCTATTACGACTACTCAAACATATTTTCAAAAAAGAAAGAATATTATGTCTGTAAAAGCAACAGTAATGTCAGGCATGACTGGTATGACAGGGAATGTAAGAAGCTTAGAGCAGCAAGATGCTGAAACAATATTATCTTGGTATGAACATAGAATATAGATATCTGGATATTATTTTCAATTAATAGTAGAATTATCCTTTTTTATCTATAAATACGCATATATACTGTTTATAATAGAATTATCAAACAAAAGGGGTGGTAATTTTGTTTAAGTATGATATTAATAAGAACACGTATTTAAAATTGTTGGATTTAAGTGACGTAGATGAACTATTCGCGTTGACAGATCGTTCAAGAGATACGTTGCGAGAGTGGTTACCTTTTGTGGATGATGTGAAAACAGTAGAGGATACAGAGCGATTTGTAAGAGATGCGATGCAACAATATGCAGATAATAATGGTTTACAAGCGGGGATATATTATGAGGGGAAGCTTGCGGGAGTGATTGGCTACCACCAAGTGAATTGGCAGCATAAATGGACAAGTATCGGATATTGGTTAGGGAACGAATTTGTTGGTAAGGGATTAGTCACAAATTCTATGAAAGCTTTTATTGACTATGCCTTTAGCTATCTAAAGCTAAATCGCATTGAAGTGCGAGTAGCGGTAGGAAATATTAGAAGCCGCACAATCCCAAAAGTGTTAGGTTTTAATGAAGAAGGACGTTTAAGAGATGCGGAGTGGCTTTATGATCACCATGTAGACCAAGTTGTCTATGGCTTAACGGCAGTCGAATGGAAAAAAATAAAGGTAGCGAAAGAGGATGCAGTCGCACTTTGAAATAAAATTGACGAAATACCTATCACTCTAGTATAAAAAAAGGAGGAGCAATCCGCGATGATAACTTATCACGGATGATTGCTCCTCTTTGTACCTATTACTTACCCGCCATCTTTTGTTTACGCCAGCTTAAAATTCTTTTTGGATGTAAGTAGATGAGTCCAAGAATGAATCCAACTACTAAACCGCCTAAGTGAGCATAGACATTCACATTCGGCTGTAGGAAGGTCATAATAACACTGATAACAATAATTGGCAAAATAAGTTTGCGAAGCATTGGCATTGTGCGACGTGTATAGTAGACAAGCGCTCCGAAAGCTCCGAATATTCCGAAAATGGCGCCACTTGCACCAAGGCTTGTATAGCTACTATCATAAAATAGATAGGTTGCCATATTACCTGCGATTCCAGACACTAAATAAATTGTAATAAAACGTGCCTTGCCGGCAATTTTTTCAAGCTCTGGACCGAATAAATACAGTGAAAACATATTGAAGAAAACGTGCAAAAAGTTAGCGTGTAAAAACATGGCGGAAAAAACACGCCACCATTCACCAGATTGTATAAGGAAGTTCGCTTGAACTCCGTAATTCAATACGTTTTCTCCGACTCCAGGTAAAATAGTTAGTACATAAACAAATAAATTAACCGCTATTAATGTTGAAACAATCGGATAATACTTTGTATATTGCTTAAAATTTTCTGTTCTACTAAACATAACTCCACCTCAATTTACAATCATTATACATGGCTTTTTAGAAATAGGAAAAGGAGAAGTTCAAATGATTAAAGGAATTGGTCTCGACATTGTAGAAATTGACCGTATTACTAAAGCAATGAGGAGAACGAATAAATTTAAAGACCGCATTTTATCTGAAAGGGAATTAGTTTTGTTTGATGCACATTCAGAAACTCGTAGAATAGAATTTTTGGCCGGACGATTTGCTGCAAAAGAAGCATTTTCAAAGGCATTAGGGACTGGTATTGGTGAAGAATGTAAGCTTCATGATGTTGAAATTTTAAGAGGTGAAGCTGGTAATCCTGTTTTATATTTCAAAGGGGAACTTGTAAATGGATTTGTAAGTATAACACATTCTAAGCAATACGCAGCTGCACAAATAATATTATTACAATAATTTTGCTATATAAAATATTAAAAGGCTCGTCACCAAAAGTTGTGGATGACATTAGTCAAAACGGAAGCCATATAGATGGCTTTCCGTTCCGACTAGACGCCCCCAGTCGGAGCGGAAATTAACCCTACGTTATGGTGATAAGCTAATCAATTATGCCTTGGCATAATTGGGTCTGGAATCGGCCTTGTGCTTAGTCCTGCAAATGTTTTTGTGCGAAAGCGAAGCGACAGCAACAGCAACACAGCACGATGCAGGTCAGTTAGCCGTTTCGCATGGATGCGATGATTTTAGGCTAACATCCTATATTGAACTCCTTACCGATTCCGAGACATCCGCCGGAGGCTTTAGGCCAACACGAAGTTGGTCACTCAGTCGTTGCCACAGGACGTGGCGTTCTTAGACTGAGTTCCTCTATTTCAGCGGTTGTCCAAATATCCGCTGAAAGAAGTTAAAAGTAAAATAAATTTCTGAGTGAAGATAAATATATTGCCCTTGTTCAAATGACATAACTGACAAATACGGTTCATATATTGTCGTAGTGGATTTGAAAGAAGGAAAGGGTGAAAGCGTGGGCAACCGAATAGTTAAATGGCTCGTCTTACTTTGTACGATATTACTTCTATCGGCATGTGGTACAGACTCACAGGAAAAAGTGTTGAAGAAAGTTAATGGGAAATGGGCAGAAGCAAATGGTTATGAGTTGAATGCTACGATGGAGATTAAATCTGGTGGAGATCCGAAAAAATATGATGTAACAGTTTGGCATACGAAACCTGATTTCTATCGAGTAGAAGTAGTAGAAAGTGGGAAAGATGTTTCACAAATGATAGTGCGAAATGCAGATGGAGTTTTTGTTGTTACACCTACATTAAACAAAATGTATAAATTCCAAAGTGATTGGCCAAAGAAAAATAGTCAAGCTTATTTAATAGGGGCACTAGCAGAAGATTTAGCTCAAGATAAAAATTTAGTCATGAAAGAAGAGGACAAAGCATATATATTTGAAGCGGCTACTAGAAATAGCTATAAAAATAGTATGCCTCATCAAGTTATAACAGTTGATAAGAAAACAATGCTTCCAACTTCCGTAGTAATTATGAATGATGTAAAAGAAGAACAAATTCGTATCACATTTAAAAATATAAAATTAGGTGTTCAACACGCGGCTAAAGAGTATGCGGTTGAGCAATTTACAGAATCAGATGAAACAAAAGGTAACCAAGCTGCACCACCAGAAAAAGATAACAAAGATAACAAAGACGGTAAGGAGAGCAACAATAACCCGAGTGGAAATGATGGGGAAAAAGCAGTAAGTGCAGAAGCTGAAAATAAAGAGTTCCAAACACACTACCCTGTTGTAAAATTGGAAAATACGAAGATGGTAGGTGAGAAAGTTATACGTGAGGGTGGAATGGATCGTGTCGTCTTAACATTCGACGGTGATAAACCATTTACAGTTATGCAACAACCAGTCTCGAAGGAGGCTGCAATGTTGCCAGTATCGTCACCTGGTGATCCGGTAGATTTAGGCTTTACAATTGGTGCTATTACCGATACATCTATTAGCTGGGAAAAGGATGGCGTCGAATTCTTTGTAGCTTCTAGTAAATTGACTCGTGAAGAAATGGTGGAGGTTGCCACTTCTATGACGATAGGTAGTATGAAATAATTTTTTTAGCTACAGCTTTCTACATGGAAAGCTGTAGCTAGTTAAGTAAAATAGTGCAGTTTTGATGAAAATTAACACTGTTTAGAAAGTGTTAAGTCATATATGATAAAGGTTATGTATAAAATCAGTCTGAAATAGAACAACTTATGTAAAAACAGTAAAGAAAAAGTAATTTAATCGATACATAATGTTTTAATAAAAAATAAAGAGGGTATTCTAATGAAGACACAGCAATATTTTAGACCAACCAAAGCAATTGTAGACTTACAAGCAATTCAACGAAATGTAAATAATTTAAAAAAGCTACTTCGACCTAATGTTCAAATTATTGCTGTTGTAAAGGCAAATGCATACGGTCATGGAGATGTAGCCGTTGCAAAAGCAGCACTTGAGGCAGGGGCAACAATGCTTGCCGTGGCAACGCCAGATGAAGCATTACATATTCGAGCACATTTTGAGGAGCCAGACATACTAATATTAGGTGCCTCTCCAGTTTCGTTTGTACCATATGCTGCACAACAGCGTATAATCCTTACAGCATTTGCAAGTGAATGGGTACAGCAAGTGGCTCCATTGATAGCGAATGAAACAAATCCTTTACGACTACATATAAAAGTAGATAGCGGAATGGGTAGAATAGGTGTTCGCTCAGAACGAGAGTTATTGGATCTATATCAAACTATACAGAATACAGTGAATGTGGAGATTGATGGGATATTTACACATTTTGCGACTGCGGATGAAGAGGATACATCATACTTCGATAGACAGGTACAACTTTTTGAGAGATGTGTAACTGCATTGCCTGAAAAACCTAGACTTGTTCATGCATCAAACACGGCTACATCTTTAGTAAAAGATGCGCATTTACAATTTGATGCCGTTAGATATGGAATTTCGATGTATGGATTATCTCCATCTTCTTATGTAGAAGGTATTTTACCATTTCCGTTGCAACCAGCATTTTCGCTTGAGAGTGAGCTTGTTCATGTTAAACAGTTACAAGCAGGTGATTCAGTAGGCTATGGAGCTACTTTCGAGGCCACTTCGGATATGTGGATAGGAACGGTACCAATAGGTTATGCTGATGGAGTAATTCGCAAATTAGGTGGACAAGAAGTACTTATTGATGGTCAAAGAATGCCGATTGTTGGACGAATTTGTATGGACCAATGTATGGTTGCCTTGCCAAAAGCATATGCTATAGGTGAGAAAGTAACCCTCATTGGTCGTCAAGGACAGAATATTATTTCAATGGACGAATGGGCAACAAAGCTTGAAACCATTAATTATGAAGTACCATGCATTATTACAGCAAGAGTTCCTAGATTATACATTTGACTTTAGATTCAACCTAAAAGATGTTACTTCAAGAATTTTGTATTGGCAATCTTAAATAGCTGCAACATTTTTGGACAAAATGAATACTATACTAAAGCACTTAGTAACTTGGTGAATAACAACTACTGAAAACCATGTTAGATTACCGAGAAGCTGAGTCATTCATAATTTGTGACATATTACAAGGTGAATGAATCGGCATATACCTTCGACAACCTACATATTTTTACAACTTGGACTTTAAATTGTCAGATATTTTGTCATTTCGTGTCTTTTCAACAATATCTTTCAATGGTAGAATGGGTAGTAATGAAAAGTGGATGGTTCCGTTGGAGGTGCTTGCTGTGTACGAGAAAAAGTTAAGAGAAGCTACAATTGCTGTTCAGGATAGACTATTTCTACAAACAAAGGAAGTAATTGAGAGTGAATCTTTTGCGCGTGTTTTGTCGCGCAAAGTTTTAATGCAGGAGCAACCAAATCAAATACGGGAAGCTATGATGAAAGGATATGTTGAAATGTCTCATATAAATCTGAGTATTGCAAGTGAATGCTTGCATGCAGAATATGAAGCACAACATACGGTGGAGCGTCTCGTTAGCGGGGGATGACACTTTGAATGTAAAACGTGGTGACGTTTTTTTTGCAGATTTATCGCCGGTAGTTGGGTCCGAGCAAGGGGGCACTAGGCCGGTGCTGATTATTCAAAATGATATTGGCAATCGATTTAGTCCGACTGTCATCATCGCAGCTATTACCGCACAGATTCAAAAAGCAAAATTACCGACGCACGTTGAAATCAATGCTGAAAAGTATGGTTTTGAACGTGATTCGGTTATTCTGCTCGAGCAGGTGCGGACGATTGATAAGTCAAGATTGACAGATCGTATTACACAACTTGACCATGCGTTGATGGAGAAAGTTGATGGTGCATTGATGATTAGCTTAGGGCTTGTTAAATTTTAATATACATATGTGTATAGAGGCATCGAGATGAAAATTCATCTCGATGCTTTTTTTTCTTCATTCAATAGGTGTCAAAGACCTACTGAATTAGAGGACCTCATTCTAAGAACGCCACGTCCTGTGACAACGACTAGGTGACCAACATCATGCTGTGTTGCTGACGCTTCGCTTTCGCACAAAAAACATCAGTTGGCCCAAAGTCTCCGGCGGATGTCACGAATTTTCAAAAGAATGAATTGCGTGGATACAATTCAAAATCCAGACGCAATTATACCAAGGTGAAATTGATAATGTGCTCAAATACCTCATTACCATAAATTGAAATCACTATTCAAAAATGGTATTAATAGATTTAGAACAGATTTTTGAAAAATATCGAGAGGTTGTGCGAAAGCAAAGCTTCAGCGAAAAAAATACGCGGTAAAAAGATTATTAAATTATTTAAAGTATTTAGGTAAGCAGGTCGAAAAAAAGTGTAAGAGTATAACTCCGAAAGGAATTGGGGGGACAGCAGTGACAATAAAGTCTTCGGTTGAAATTATTACTGAGTGGGATATAGTAGCAGCAAGACAACTGGGGCGTAACGAAGCAAAGGAACTTGGATTTGACACTGTTGATCAGGCTCGAATCACCACTGCTATAAGTGAACTAGCTCGAAATATATATTTATATGCAAGTTTAGGTGTCATTGAAATTGAAAAAGTTGAGACAGACACTGAAAAGAAAATAATTGTTATTGCAACTGATCAGGGTCCAGGAATAGAAGATGTCCGGAAAGTGATGGAGGATGGCTACTCCACTTCAGGGGGGCTTGGTGCAGGTTTACCAGGGGTTAATCGACTGATGGACAGTATGGTTATTCACTCGGTTATTGGAGAAGGAACAACGATAAGGGCTGAAAAGCGGCTGCGTTAGGATGTGGAAGTTTGTTTGAACGATTAGAATCTCAATATAAAAAGATTTTGTCAGATTATATGGCGGATCAAACTGAAAAGAATTTGTATATTGCTCAAAATTTCACTCGCCAGTTAATCCAAAAGAATATATCTCCAGAGGATGTTGTAAGTATTCATAAAAACGCAGTTGAGAAACTATTTCCACGTAGAATGAGTGAAGAACAACTTGCATATGATTTTCTTATCGAAGTTATGGTGCATTATGGAATGGCTCATAGGGAACACCAAAGTTTATTACAAAAACAAGCAGAGTATGAAATGGAAATGAAAATCGCTACAAACATTCAGGAAACATTACTTAAAACAGACGTACCACAACTTTCAAGTATTGATATTGGAATGATATCAATCCCAATCCGGAAGATGAATGGAGATTATGTACATTTTTTATATAATCGAGAGGATTATTTGAGTGTAGCTGTGACAGATGTGGTAGGTAAAGGTGTGCCAGCTGCATTATGTATGTCTATGGTGAAATATGGCCTTGAAACGTTAGAATATGCATATAAAGATCCTTCATATGTATTAGAGGTCATCAATCGAGTAATTGAAAAGAGTGTAGATGACAGTATGTTTGTTTCTATGTTTTACGGTTGCTTGGATACGCGAAAAAGTATTTTTTCTTATGCTTCTGCAGGGCACGAGCCAGCTCTCCATTACAGTGCTAAACAGGATAAATTTTTCCCTTTGGCATCTACAGGGTTATTGCTAGGGGTATTACCAGAAACGAAATATTCGTTTAATGAAATTGCTTTGGAAGAAAACGATATCGTCATAATGATGACGGATGGTGTCACTGAATTCAGATTGCATGATGAATTGAATTCACGAGAGGTCATTACATCATTAATATTGGAAAATAAAAATTTATCCGCTCAACAATTATGCAATCTTCTTTATAAGCAAATTGAAAAAATACAGGATTATAAACTATCAGATGATTTTACAGTTGCAATTATTAAAAAATAGTTATTTAGGTTTAGATTTTTTTAATTACGGGAAAAGAAAAACAGTCTAACAAATATGGTGGAGGTGTGCTGTATGGACATGGCGATACACTTTAAAGAACTTGATGATAAACTATATGGATTTATTGAGGGTGAAATAGATACTTTTACTGCTTCAGGTCTTAGGGAAGAATTAGAGGCAGTAAAAATTACTGAAGGATTAGAAGTAGTACTTAATTTATCAAAAGTTAATTATATGGATAGTACAGGGTTAGGTGTTTTTGTAGCATTTTATAAAAGAACGTTACGTGAAAATGGTAAAGTTAAACTTGTTGCTTTGTCGAACAGATTACAAAGGTTGTTTGAAATTACTGGTTTAAGCGATTTAATGGATATTGAAACTGATAAAAAGGTGGATTATGAAAATGAAGGAATTTGATTATATTGAGATAAGGGTTCCTGCAAAACCGCAATTTGTCAGTGTGATTCGATTGACGGTTTCTGGCTTAGCTAGTCGGGTAGGGTTTAATTATGATGATATTGAAGATATAAAAATTGCAGCAAGTGAAGCGGTAACGAATGTTGTACATCAT
Source organism: Lysinibacillus sp. NPDC058147 (assembly GCF_042884205.1). Lineage (NCBI taxonomy): Bacteria > Bacillati > Bacillota > Bacilli > Caryophanales > Bacillaceae > Lysinibacillus > Lysinibacillus sp. NPDC058147. The sequence continues at coordinate 5,452 of NZ_JBHVUJ010000006.1, read as the reverse complement.
GCATATAAGGACGAAGAAGAAGGAGAAATCGTCATTGGTTGCGCTTTGTATGAAAATAAAATAGAAATGATGATTGCAGATTACGGCAATAGTTTTAATTTTGAGGAAATAAAGTCGAAAATTGGTCCATATCATCCTGAAGAGGGTATAGCGGGTCTACGTGAAGGTGGTTTAGGGCTTTATTTAATGGAAACTTTGATGGATGAGGTGATGATAAATAACGATGGTGGCGTAACTGTTTTTATGACAAAGTATGTCGCTAGAGAGCGGGTGGAAAAAAATGCCGAAAGAATCACCACATAAAACTACTTCGTCCAAGGAAGATATACTAAGGTGGATTGCGTTATATCAATCAACAGAGGATGATGAAGCACAAACAAATTTAGTGATGCATTATCGATACCTAGTTGAGTCCATCGCACGCAAATATTCGAATGGTAAATCTCATTATGATGATATTACTCAAGTAGGTATGCTTGGGTTGCTAGGTGCAATAAGACGTTTTAATCCTGATGTTGGTCGTAGCTTTGAAGCATTTGCTGTACCAACGATTGTTGGAGAAATAAAACGCTTTTTACGTGATAAAACGTGGGATGTTCATGTGCCAAGACGGATAAAAGAATTAGGGCCGCGCATTAAAGCGACAGTAGAAGCTTTGACAATTGAGTTGCAACGTTCTCCATCTATTATGGAAATCGCGGATCAATTAGAAGTTGAAGAAGAAGAAGTTTTAGAGGCTATGGAGATGAGCCGTAGTTACCATGCTCTTTCTATGGATCATTCAATAGAGTCAGATTCTGACGGTAGTACAGTAACGTTATTTGATATTATGGGTAAAGAAGATGACGGCTTTGAAATAACCAATAAAAGAATGATTGTTTCTGACGCTATGAGTATCTTAGGTGAGAGAGAAAGACAAATAATTCAGCTTACATATTTAGAGCAACTCACCCAAAAAGAAGTTGGGGAACGATTAGGCATTTCACAAATGCATGTATCGAGAATACAGAGGAAGGCAATAAAAAAATTACAGGAATCTATCTTAGTAAGTGAAGGTGTTTCACACTAAATTTATTGGGGCCTATCCTTAAAAATAAATACAGTATGCTTAAATTTTTGCGCGGACTCCTATTGCTATTTCAGGTATACGCAAGAGCATGAACTCTAGTAAGAGTGTTAGCGAAAACAGACTTCTCATAATTAAATGAAATAGTTTACTCTTCTTTCAGAGTAGACTATTTTTTTGCATTTTTAGTAAAGTGTAATGGTAAAATGAAAAGAAAAAAGGTAGTGATGATGTGGAACAAAAGCAAATGTTACAGCTCATTGCAAAGGATGTAGCTATTAAGCCAGGTCAAGCAGAGGCTGTTATAAAATTATTAGAAGAAGGAAACACCGTGCCATTCATTGCACGTTATCGTAAAGAAGCTACTGGATCCCTTGATGAGGTACAGATTAAAGCTGTAGAGGATCGTTATCACTACATACAGCAGCTTGAACAACGTAAAGAAGAGGTTATTCGATTAATTCAGGAACAAGATAAACTAACACCTGAATTGGAACAAGCTATTCAAGCAGCAACTGTGTTACAGCGTGTAGAGGATTTATATCGACCTTATAAACAAAAACGCCGAACAAAGGCAACTATAGCGAAAGAAAAAGGGTTAGAACCTCTTGCGGATCTTCTATTAGAGTATCGTAATGATGCTTTAGAACAATTAGCAATGGCTTTCGTAGATGAGGAGAAAGTTGGTAATGTAGAGGATGCGTTAGCTGGGGCTCGAGATATTTTAGCAGAGCGCTTTGCTGATGAAGCGGCAATCCGTGAAAAAATTCGAACATATTCCTGGAAAGATGGAGTACTCGTAACAAGTGTCAAGAATGCAGAGGCAGACGACAAAAACGTTTTCGAAATGTATTACGAGTATGAAGAGCCCGTAAACCGTATTGTTCCACACCGTATTTTAGCTGTAAATCGTGGTGAGAAAGAAGAAATCTTAAAAGTGGCAATTCATGTACCAATAGATCGAGTATTGATGATTATGTGGAAGGAATGGATTCCTGCTACAGGTTCTTCACCAGCAATTGCCGAAGTCAAGCTAGCGATAGAGGATTCGTACAAGCGTTTAATTCAGCCTTCTATAGAACGAGAGTTACGAAATGAACTTACAGAAAAGGCAGAGACGCAAGCTATCCACATTTTCTCTGAGAATTTACGTAATCTTTTATTACAGCCTCCAATGAAAGGAAAGTATGTATTGGGTGTTGACCCGGCGTACCGTACAGGTTGTAAGTTAGCTGTAGTAGACGAAACCGGGAAAATGTTAGAGGTTACGGCCATTTATCCACATCCGCCAAAGCCGGATGTAGCAAAATCAAAAGCGGTTGTGAAAGAGATTTTAGCAAAATACCCAATAACTATCATTGCTATTGGTAATGGTACTGCCTCACGCGAAACGGAACAATTTATAGCAGATATATTGAATGAGCTTGAAACTGATACAGCCTATGTTATTGTCAATGAAGCAGGGGCATCTGTTTATTCAGCGTCTGAAATTGCCCGTGCAGAGTTTCCTGATTTACAGGTAGAACAGCGTAGTGCGGTTTCTATTGCGCGTCGTTTGCAAGATCCGTTGTCGGAGTTAGTAAAAATTGAGCCGAAAGCAGTTGGAGTAGGTCAGTATCAGCACGACGTCTCTCAAAAGAAATTGACTGAGTCTTTGACATTTATAGTAGAGACAGCTGTAAACCAAGTTGGTGTAGATGTTAATACAGCCTCATCTTCGCTACTGCAATACGTTTCTGGATTATCTAAAACGGTTGCAGAAAATATTGTCAAAGTGCGTGAGGAAAGTGGGCAATTTACTACACGTGCTCAACTAAAGAAAATCCCACGACTTGGTGCTAAAACGTATGAACAAGCAATTGGTTTCTTACGTGTTCCAGGAGCAAAAAATGCATTTGACGCTACAGGCATTCACCCTGAAAGCTATAGTGTAGCAGAGCAGATTTTAGAGGTAGCACAAATTGATAAAAAAGAGCTGGGGACGCAGAAGGCAGAGGAAGCCATTGCAAAACTAGATGTGGAAAAATTAAGTGGAGTTTTAGATATTGGAGTTGTCACAATACATGATATTGTGGATACATTAATGAAACCAAGTCGCGATCCGCGTGATGCATTCCCTCAGCCTCTGCTGAAAACAGACGTTTTAAAAATGGAAGACTTACAAGTTGGGATGGAATTGCAAGGTACAGTGAGAAACGTAGTTGATTTCGGAGCATTTGTAGATATTGGAGTGAAGCAAGATGGGCTTGTGCATATTTCTAAATTACAAAAAAGACGTATTAAACATCCATTAGAGGTTGTTGCTCTAGGTGACATTGTGACGGTTTGGGTAGAACAAATAGATGTCAATAAAGGGCGCATCTCATTAACAATGCTACCTCCCAAAGATCAAACTATCGAAGCGTAAGTGAAACTTTAATCAATGAGAGCTTTCTTCATCTCCACTGATTTATGGGATAAATTTATACCACACTGTCTATACTACGCAGTGTGGTATTCTTGTTGTTGAGGTGATATAGCTATGAACAATGAGGAACTACAAAATCTTGTTAGTCGAATATCATTAGAAAGTTTCCAGAAGCCATTTATTCATCAAGCATATTTTAATTCAAGGCTACGTTCGACAGGTGGGCGTTATCTTTTACAATCACACAATATTGAAGTTAATCCAAAAGCTTATGAATTGTATGGTATTAGGGAAGTTGAAGGGATCGTTCGACACGAATTATGTCATTATCATTTACATTTGGAAGGCAAGGGGTATCAGCATCGAGACAAGGATTTTCGAGAACTACTAGTAAAAGTGAATGCTCCTCGTTTTTGCTCATTATTACAAACCCCTAGGACATCCCCAAAAAAGCGACGTCGACTGTATACATATACATGTGTAAAATGCCAACAATTATATGTAAGGAAAATTAGAATGAATGTTGAGAAATACTGTTGTAGCAAGTGTTTAGGACGGTTGAAACTAATAGAATAAAAAAACTTAATAAAAAAGGTTGACGTTTACTGAAGATGTCCCTATAATAGTAAAAGTCGACAAGATAACGACGACAAAACATATGAATTATTCCGAAGTAGCTCAGTTGGTAGTAGCACCTGACTGTTAATCAGGTTGTCGCAGGTTCGAGTCCTGCCTTCGGAGCCATGGCCCCTTGGTCAAGTGGTTAAGACACCGCCCTTTCACGGCGGTAACACGGGTTCGAATCCCGTAGGGGTCATTTCATTAGTTTAATTCATAAAAATATAATAACATTGGTCCCGTGGTGTAGCGGTTAACATGCCTGCCTGTCACGCAGGAGATCGCCGGTTCGATCCCGGTCGGGACCGCCACTTATTGGGGTATAGCCAAGCGGTAAGGCAACGGATTTTGATTCCGTCATGCCTAGGTTCGAATCCTAGTACCCCAGCCATTCATTTCTTAATATGAGCCATTAGCTCAGTTGGTAGAGCATCTGACTTTTAATCAGAGGGTCGAAGGTTCGAGTCCTTCATGGCTCATCTTTTTTAAGAAAAAAGGTTGACTTCCTAGATTATCGTAGTATAATAAGAAAGTTCCTAATTGAATGCGGTCGTGGCGGAATGGCAGACGCGCTAGGTTGAGGGCCTAGTGGGGGCAACCCCGTGGAGGTTCAAGTCCTCTCGGCCGCACCAAGTCAATTTATGAATATATACAATATGCGCCCGTAGCTCAATTGGATAGAGCGTCTGACTACGGATCAGAAGGTTATGGGTTCGACTCCTGTCGGGCGCGCCATTTTAAATAAATATTTTTGTTTCGCGGGTGTAGTTTAATGGTAAAACCTCAGCCTTCCAAGCTGATGTCGTGAGTTCGATTCTCATCACCCGCTCCAAAAAACTTTTAAAAAACTTGTTGACATCCAACTTTTTATGCCGTATGATATAAAAAGTTGTCACTACAAGATAACAACATGAACCTTGAAAACTGAACAAGCAAAACGTAATCAATAAAGTTTTTAGTAGCTAACCTTGAGTTGGTGAACGAAACAAAATTTTGGACATCAAACATGATGCCAGCAAAACAATTTGAGCTAATCAAATTTCTTTTATGGAGAGTTTGATCCTGGCTCAGGACGAACGCTGGCGGCGTGCCTAATACATGCAAGTCGAGCGAACAGAGAAGGAGCTTGCTCCTTTGACGTTAGCGGCGGACGGGTGAGTAACACGTGGGCAACCTACCTTATAGTTTGGGATAACTCCGGGAAACCGGGGCTAATACCGAATAATCTATTTCACTTCATGGTGAAATACTGAAAGACGGCATCTCGCTGTCGCTATAAGATGGGCCCGCGGCGCATTAGCTAGTTGGTGAGGTAACGGCTCACCAAGGCGACGATGCGTAGCCGACCTGAGAGGGTGATC
>NZ_JBHVUJ010000005.1:286226-341548 GCF_042884205.1 Lysinibacillus sp. NPDC058147 | reverse complement strand
TTTGATGTCCAAAATTTTGTTTCGTTCACCAACTCAAGGTTAGCTACTAAAAACTTTATTGATTACGTTTTGCTTGTTCAGTTTTCAAGGTTCATTTTGTCGCTATCGTTTTCAGCGACTCTATTATCATAACTTGTATTCAACAAGAAGTCAACAACTTTTTAAAAATCTTTTTTCGAATCTTTTTCAAGTCGTCCTTCTTGTTAAGGACAAGTAATAATATATAATATAGCATTTTAAAAATCAAGTTTTTTTTGAAAAAAAGTTAAAAATCTTTTTCTCATCGACTACAAATAAGAGAATTCCTACTATAACAATGAATCCACCAATAATTTGTGTGGCTATTAAATACTCCTTAAAAATTAGAAGAGCTAAAATGGCCGCGCCAATTGGTTCAAATAATATCGCAATGGAGACTACATTTGTACTAACGTATTTAATAGACCAATTGAATAGAGTATGACCAAATAAATTAGGAACTATCGCTAATAAAATAAACCATATCCAGTCCATAGTCGAATAAGGGCCAAACGATTCCCCCTTAATAAGAACATAGATCAATAATGTAATTGTACTAACAGCATAAACAAGCATCGTATATGTCACAAGAGATAATCTTTTCCGTACATCTTGTCCAAATAAAAAGTAAGCTGTAACAAGTGCACACGCAATAAGAGCAAGCATGTCTCCATAAAACGCAGTTCCGCTAAGTTTAAAATCTCCCCAACTAATTAAAATACTACCGACAATAGCAATAACTCCTGCTAAAATGGTTTTTAGCGTAATGTTCTCTTTAAAGAAAAAATATGTACCTATAAATGCAAACAATGGCTGTAATGTAACCAAAACTGTAGAACTTGCTACAGAAGTGTAATTGAGCGATTCAAACCACAAAATAAAATGGAAGGCCAAAAATATGCCTGCAATAGAAGAAAATAACCAATCACGTATTCTTAATTCCTTTATCTCGTTAGAGTACTTCCAAAAAAACAGAGGCGCCATTATTAACACCGAAAAGAACATACGGTAAAACGCAATAACCCCCGCTTCTGCATTTGCTAATTTTACAAATATGGCAGATAGGGATACAGAAATTACGCCAATAAAAATAGGTATGTATGGATGAATTTTTGGTTTCTCCATAAAATCAACCTCCAATCAATTTTGCCTCGGCATCATTACGTCTGGATTCGGCTAACATCTATAAAGACTCCTTTCCAATTCAGTGAAATCCGCCGGAAACTTTAACTTATACTCGCATTCATCTCACTACATAGTAAAGGTGAAGACATTTGTAGCTGACGTTTCACTTTCGCTACATAAAACATTTGTAGCTGACGTTCCACTTTCGCACATAAAACATTTGTAGCTGCCGCTTCGCTTTCGCTACCGAAAATATTGCTTTCAAGAAAATAAAAATACTTATACTTAATTACTATCGTGATGTACAATACACAAAGTAATGTACATATAATAATGACACCTTGCATATCTCTTAGCAATACGAAATATCTGTGGAGGGTTGCGTGTGGAAACCTTGGAAAATATGATTACATATGAAGTTGGCATAAAATTAGTAATTGCAGCCACATTAAGTTTAGTGATCGGCATCGAAAGGGAGTTAAAAAAGAAGCCTGTAGGATTAAAAACGAGTTTAGTTATTGCTACATTTAGCTGTTTATTAACTATTATTTCGATTGAAACTGCATACTCAACACCCCCGAGGTCAGGAATTAATATTACAATGGACCCCCTTCGCTTGGCTGCTCAAATTGTTAGTGGAATTGGTTTTCTTGGAGCCGGTGTTATTTTAAGACGGGGGAATGATAGTATCTCAGGTTTAACAACTGCAGCAATGATTTGGGGAGCTGCGGGGATAGGAATTGCTGTTGGCGCAGGATTCTATATAGATGCTACATTAGCTGTTATTATCATCGTCTTCGGAATTGAGGTTTTATCGCCTTTTCTAATGAAAATAGGGCCAAAAAGAATTCGTATGCGAGAAATATCATTGAAAGTTCAGATTAACAATGATGAAAATAGTGAATCCTTTTTACAATTCCTAAAGGAAAACAATATTATTATCGAAAACATACGCATTCTAGATATTCCGAATAATGATCATGTTTTTCACGAATTAGATTTACGCTTATCATTAATAATATCTGATAACTTACTGTCATTTTATCGTTCATTACGAACACTACCTTATATAGAAAAAATCGAAATGGAAATTTTAAATTAGTTGGAGGATTCTTTCGTGTCAGAAATATTGAAACTATTAAAGAACGGTAATAAACCTTCCCTGTTGGCAGCAGTAGTCAATGCCTTTTTAGGAATTATAAAAGGTGCTGCCTTCTTCTTTACAGGTAATATTGCTATGTTTGCAGAAATGATGCACTCTCTAGGAGATGCGGCAAACCAATTATTCGTTTATATCGGCTCAGCGCTTTCGAAAAAAGCTCCGACAAAACAATTTCCTGGAGGCTTTGGCCGAATTGTAAATTTAGTTTGCCTTTTTGCTGTCATTATTGTAGCTATCCTTTCTTATGAAACTGTAAAAGAAGGCTTACATCATTTTATGCATCCTTCTGGAGAATCTAAAGGAATGCTCATTGCACTAGGCGTGTTATTTATCGGTATTATTTTAGAGGGATCAGTTCTTGCGAAGGCTTCCGTTGAAATACTACATGAGGCCGGGCAGGAAAAAACGGGAATACTAACAGCTGTTCCTAAAGCTTTTCCCTATTTAAATCGTGCAAAACCAGCAACAAAACTAGTATTTATGGAAGACTTAGTTGCTACAGGAGGCAACGTCTTGGCCTTCGCCGCTATTTTAATCGCACATTTTACAGGCTGGACAAGAATAGAAGGACTTGTTTCAATGATTATTGGCTGTATGATGTTTTATGTAGTAGCAAAGGTTTTCCTTGATAATGCACGAGGAGTTATTGGTGAAACAGATGAAGAAATGCTGAATCATATTGCTCATCTTGTTATGGATGACCCAAACATTAAAGATATTGTTCGCTTAGAGGTCGTTAAAGAAGGCGAATTTTTACACGTGGAATTAGTCGCCGAAGCTGATCCCAACCTATCACTCGCATTTCTAGATGATGTACGTGACCATTTAACAGAGGTCATTTTAAGTCAGAAGGGCGTATCAAAAGTGGCAATTTTATTTGATGAGGATGATGGAAAACTGGATTGGGTGCATATTGGAGAAAGACCGGAAGACCCAACATTCAAACAATAGCATCATGTTCCTAAATAGGATAAATAGCCAATTGCCTTATTTCAGGCAGTTGGCTATTTTTTATACCAGCATTAGATGACTTTGTTCTCGATTAACTTCTTCTTCTATTAAACAATCTAGAATCTTTTCATTCCTTACAAAAACGTGATCTGTTATCATAAAAGTCAATAACATTTTTAATGCGATAATCTTTTTTACACCTTGCTGTTGAATAACGATTTTTGAGAATTTTAATGTTGCCAATCGATTAGCTAATGCATATTCTTCTGCATTTGTAATCTCTCTTCCATCTGCATAGCAACCTAATATGAAATTACCAGCATAAGAATTTTTCAATACATTAGGATGCATAGATTGGTAATGTACCGCTGCTATTGAATCATCATTATTCATCATTTGATGAGTCACCAAATAATATTTTAAAGCACCTTTTAAATCTATTGCAATTGCTGTGTCTGCTAATATTGTTCGATAATAAACTAGCACTATTTCAGCATCTCCTAAATAAGGTTCCACTTCTACAACGATTTCCCCAGAAGGACGTACAAACAATTGTACATTTGCTTTATTTACACCATCTGTAAAGGTAATATTCGTTTGGCCACATTGTAAACTTTTAAAGAATATACTTTGATCAACGATATATCCCGTGACAATTTGGTCATTCTCAATTTGCAGTAATTTCGTTTCAATCCCCAATACTTCTACACAATTTTGCATTTTATACACGTGCCGCTGAAATGTCGTCTTTATGCAACCCAATGTGACCTTGCGACTTTCAAGCATTTGTTTCAACATTTGTCCCTCTCCATCCTAGTTTATTATTATCTTTATTTTAATAAACAGAGTTGAACAAATTCTGAACAATTCTACAATTAATGAGAACATTCGACATAGGATTGTTACTTGCTCAATAAAAAAAACATGAGACTACAACGCGTAGCCACATGTCTATTTTCATATTAAAGGGAGTTTTGCAAAATAGTTTGCACATCTTCTTCCTGTAATTTGTTGAAGTTTCCAAAAGGTCCATTTTGCATAGCATGCTCTACAATTTGCTGGAATTTTGAATCATCAATTTCATAATCTACAAGTCGACTCGGTGCTCCTAGTGAAGTCCAGAATGCCGATAAACGATCAATTCCTTCGTATGCAACCTCTTCTGGGGACTTCCCTGTTGCGTCAACACCGAAAACGCGTGTTGCAATGCCTGCAAAACGCTCTGGATTTACGGGTACACTAAGACGCATCCAATGTGGTTGTAATATTGCTAAACCACCTGCGTGTGGAATATCGTACACTGCAGATACAGCGTGCTCAATATTATGTGACGCCCAATCACCGCGAGAACCAATTGATAAGAATCCATTTAACCCTATTGTTCCGGCTAATAAAATCGTTTCACGCAACTGAATATTCTCTAAATCTTCTATCAATTTAGGTGCTGTTGCAATGACAGTTCTTAATACCCCCTCACACATTTCATCAGTAATCGGTGTATTCGTCGTATTATGGAAATATTGTTCAAGTACATGCGACATCATATCAACCATACCGTAAACTGTATGATTTTTTGGTACTGTCACTGTATATGCTGGATTTAAAATCGAAAATTTCGGGAATACCGCAGGGCTACCCCAGCTTAGTTTTTCCTCAGTAACCGAATTTGTAATAACAGAGCCGGAGTTCATTTCGGAGCCTGTTGCAGCTAGCGTTAATACTGTTCCAAGCGGTAATGCGTCCTGCACAAATACTTTACGCTTTACAATATCCCAAGCATCGCCATCATATTTTGCACCAGCAGCTATTAACTTAGAACAGTCAATTACGGAACCGCCTCCAACAGCTAGGACTAGATCAATGCCTTCTTTTTTACAAAGATCAATACCAAGTCTTGCTGTTTCTACACGCGGGTTTGGCTCAACACCACTTAGTTCAAATATTGTTTTATCCGCTTCTTGTAACTTCTCGATGACAGCATCGTATACACCATTTTTCTTAATGCTACCCCCACCATAAACAACTAACACCTTTTTACCATGTAGAGCTAACTCATTTGATAGCTTTTCCAATGCATCTTCACCAAAATGTAATTTCACCGGATTATAAAATGTAAATGAATCCATTCAATTCGCCCCTTTCTAGTTGGATTTTCTCATATTTATATTAATGAAAGCAAAGAATTAAAACCATACTATTGGCTCCTCGATTATTGAAAAAAATGTTCATGGAGCAATGTCCTAAACATCTTATTCATACGAATAAAAATGGTACGCATACAAAAAAACGAGTCATCCGACTAGGGATGACCCGTTTTTCATTTATATATTGATTAAACCCATCCACGGAAGCGTGAAGCTTCTGCAGTGCGGCGAACACCTACCATATAAGCTGCTAAACGCATGTTAATGTTACGTGTTGTCGCTGTTGTATAAACGTTTTCAAATGCATCAACCATTTTTTTGTACAGACGTTCTTCAACTTCTTCTTCTGTCCAGTAATAACCTTGGTTATTTTGTACCCATTCGAAGTAAGAAACTGTTACGCCACCAGCAGATGCTAATACGTCTGGTACTAGTAAAATGCCACGATCAGTTAAAATTCTAGTTGCTTCAGCAGTTGTTGGACCATTCGCTGCTTCTACTACGATGTTTGCTTTAACGTTATGTGCATTGTCAGCAGTAATTTGGTTCTCAATAGCAGCTGGCACTAGAATATCACAATCAAGCTCTAATAATTCTTTATTTGAAATTGTATTTTCAAATAATGTAGTTACAGTACCGAAGCTATCACGACGATCTAATAAATAGTCGATATCTAAACCTTCAGGATCATGAAGTGCACCATAAGCATCTGAAATACCGATTACTTTCGCGCCTAAATCATGCATAAATTTCGCAAGGAAGCTACCTGCATTACCGAAACCTTGAATAACAACGCGCGCACCTTTAATATCAATGCCACGTTTTTTCGCTGCTTCTTGGATAACGATTGTTACACCTTGTGCTGTTGCACGGTCACGACCTTGAGAACCACCAAGCACTAGTGGCTTACCTGTGATGAAACCTGGTGAGTTGAATTCGTCCATACGGCTGTATTCATCCATCATCCAAGCCATAATTTGTGCATTCGTAAATACGTCTGGAGCAGGAATATCTTTTGTTGGTCCTACGATTTGACTAACTGCACGTACATATCCACGGCTCAATCGTTCGATTTCATCCATAGACATTTGACGAGGGTCACAGATGACACCGCCTTTACCACCGCCATACGGTAGATCCACGATACCACATTTCAATGTCATCCACATTGAAAGCGCTTTAACTTCTTCCTCAGATACTGCCGGATGGAAACGTACCCCACCTTTAGTTGGTCCTACAGCATCATTATGTTGTGCACGGTAACCAGTAAATACTTTTGTTGTACCATCATCCATTTTCACTGGAATACGAACTTGTAGCATGCGAAGTGGTTCTTTTAATAATTCATACATAGCTTCGTCATAGCCAAGTCTATTTAGAGCCTCTTGAATAACTACTTGAGTTGATGTGAACAGGTTTAAGTTTTCAGACATATTAAATCGCCTCTTTGTTTTTTTTAATGATAGTATATCGGCATCATTGTAACATACTTCCGAATTAAAATGTGAACATTTTGTTAAATATTAAATACTTTTTCAATTTGTTCGATTGACCAATCTAAATCTTCTTGTGAAATAACAAGTGGTGGCGCAAATCGAATAACTGTATCATGTGTTTCTTTACATAATAGGCCTAATTCTTTAAGTTTTTCACAGTATGGACGTGCCGCCTCTGTTAATTCCATTCCGATAAATAAACCACGACCACGAACTTCTTTAATGACTGGGTTATTAATTTCTTTTAATTTACCTTTAAAGTATTCACCAAGTTCGTGTGAACGCTCTGCTAATTTTTCATCTAGTAATACTTTAATTGAAGCAATAGATACAGCACATGCTAAAGGATTACCACCGAAAGTTGAACCATGTGATCCAGGATTGAATACACCTAAGATTTCACGATTTGCAGCTACACAAGAAATTGGGAATACACCGCCGCCTAAAGCTTTCCCTAAGATGTACATATCAGGCTCTACTTCTTCCCAATCACATGCGAACATTTTACCTGTACGTGCTAAACCAGCTTGGATTTCATCTGCAATGAATAAAACATTGTTTTCACGGCATAGCTCGCGCGCAGCTTTTAAGAAGCCTTCTGATGGAATAACGATACCAGCTTCCCCTTGAATTGGTTCAATTAAAAACGCTGCTGTGTTTGGAGTAATTGCAGCTTTTAACGCTTCTAGGTTACCGTAATCTACTAACTTAACATTCGGTAACATTGGACCGAAGCCACGACGATATTCTTCGTCAGATGATAAAGATACAGCAAGCATTGTACGACCATGGAAGTTACCATTACATGCAATGATTTCTGCCTTGCCATCTTCTACACCTTTTACATCATATGCCCAACGACGAGCTGCTTTAAATGCAGTTTCTACCGCCTCTGCACCTGTATTCATCGGTAATACCATTTGTTTATTCGTTAATTTTCCAACAAGCTCATACCATTCACCAAGGTTTTCGCTATAAAATGCACGAGAAGTTAATGTTACTTTATCAGCTTGCTCTTTTAACGCAGCGATAATTTTTGGATGACGATGTCCCTGATTCACAGCAGAGTATGCTGATAGCATATCTAAGTATTTGTTACCCTCTGGATCTTTTACCCAAGCACCTTCAGCTTCTGAAATAACGATTGGTAGCGGGTGATAGTTTGCTGCACCAAAATTTTGAGTTTGTTCAATAACTTGATCTGTTTTTGTCATATAGTATTCTCTCCTTACGTTCATGATGAAAAATCTTTGGAAGACTATGTTTCTCTATAAGTAAAATCAATAGAATGATTTCAGCATTTTCTGAATTTAAAAAGCAAGAATCTGCTCACTACTCCTAGGTAAGCCGCCTCGACGGTTCTTGCCGGACTCACTTTACCAGGAGGAGTCTCGCAGATTCTCTTATAATTTATGCCTCAGCAAAGCGTCCGGAAGCATAATTTCTTCAGTCAACCTAAAGAAGTTATAGCATTTCAGAAGTTGTTTTTGCTTGCATGTGAAGTTGTAGATAGTCAGGGCCACCTGCTTTTGAGTCTGTACCTGACATATTGAAGCCGCCGAATGGTTGGTAACCAACGATTGCACCAGTACATCCACGGTTGAAGTATAAGTTACCTACATGGAAATCTTCACGTGCTTTTTCTAAGTTCATACGATTATTTGTAATAACCGCACCAGTTAAGCCGTATTCAGTATCATTTGCAATATCAATTGCTTGATCGAAATCTTTAGCTTTTGTAATAGCTACAACTGGTCCAAAGATTTCTTCTTTCATAACTCGTGCAGAAGGAGCTACGTCTGCAAATACTGTTGGTTGGATGAAGTAACCAACTGAATCATCTGCTGTACCACCTGCAACAAGGCGACCTTCACCTTTACCAATTTCAATGTACTCTGTAACTTTATTGAACGCCGCTTGGTCAATAACTGTTGCCATGAAGTTGTTGAAGTCTGATGGGTCACCAACTGTTAACGTGTTTGTTAATTCCACTACACGTTCAACGACTTGGTCATAAACATCTTCAACGATAACAGCACGAGAACATGCTGAACATTTTTGACCAGAGAAGCCAAATGCTGATTTTACGATAGATTGTGCTGCAAGCTCAAGATCTGCTTCTTTATCAACAACAATTGTATCTTTACCGCCCATTTCAGCGATAACACGTTTAATCCAAATTTGACCGTCATTTAATACGGATGCACGTTGGTTAATACGTAAACCTACATCACGAGATCCTGTGAAGCTGATAAAGCGTGTTTTTGGGTGATCAACTAAATAGTCACCTACTTCTGCACCAGAACCTGGTACAAAGTTCACAGCACCTGCTGGAAGACCAGCTTGCTCTAATACTTCGATAAATTTATAAGCAACTACAGGTGTTGTTGAAGCTGGCTTTAATAATACAGTGTTACCTGTTACTAAAGCTGCCACCGTTGTCCCTGCCATAATTGCGAATGGGAAGTTCCATGGTGAAATAACAATACCAATACCTAATGGAATATAGTCATAACGGTTGTATTCACCTGGACGGCTTTCTACAGGTTGACCTTCTTTAACACGTAGCATTTGACGACCATAGTATTCTAAGAAATCAATTGCTTCTGCAGTATCTGCATCAGCTTCAGCCCATGGTTTACCTGCTTCTTTTGTTAAAAGTGCAGAGAATTCATGTTTACGACGACGGATAATTGCCGCTGCTTTAAATAGTACGTCTGCACGAATAGCTGGATCTACTTTTTTCCAAGTTTTAAATGTTTCGTCTGCTGCTTGCATTGCTTTTTCAGCTAGTTCTTTATTCGCTTTTGATACGCGACCAATTACTTCTGTTTTCTTTGCAGGGTTATATGAAACGATTTTATCTTCTGTAGTAATACGTTCGCCACCGATAATAAGTGGGTAGTCTTGACCTAAATAACCTTCTACTTTATTTAATGCTTCTAAATATGCGTTGTAATTTGCCTCTTGAGTAAAATCTGTGAATGGTTCGTGTTTGTATGAAATCATACTTAATCCTCCCTCGTGAGATGTGTTTTAAGTGTGCAAAAAACATTGACGCAAAATATCTTTGCGTTTAGAATATTCTTACACTTATTATAATGCAAAATTTCGTTGCATATTTCAAGTAAAAAATTTTTTGAGGTGCACATTTTATGAAAAATTTTGAACCTTTACTCCCTTTTTATGAGTTTATTGCAACAAATGTATCTGTTGGTATTCATGCTGTAGACCTTTCTGGCAAAACAATTATATATAATACAAAGATGAAAGAAATTGAAGGATTTAATATTGATGAATTAGCAGATCGTTCTGTTATTGAAATGTTTTCCTTCCGCCAACATGAAAGTACTTTAATGCGTGTTTTACAAACAGGAAAAAAAGAAATTAATGTAAAACAAACTTATTGGAATAAAAATGGTCATGAAATTACAACTATTAATGATACTTTTCCACTTTATGTTGAAAATAAACTATTTGGAGCGATTGAATTCGCGCGTGATATTACATCACTCGAAAAGCTAGTTTATCAGCCCCTTCGTCGATATGGTGAGCCTTTAACGTTCGATATGATTACAGCTGTTTCCGAATCGATGCAACAAGTTATCGCAAATGCAAAAAAAGCAGCAGCTGTGAAATTACCAGTATTACTAATTGGTGAATCGGGTACAGGAAAGGATTTAATCGCAGAGGGCATGCACCATGCAGCATCAACTGATCCTGAAGCATTTGTAACTCTAGTGAGTCGTCGCTCTGCTCAATCTGTTTTAGACAAATTACAGGAGCTCTTACAAGATGACAAAGCATACACTTTTTTCTTTGAACGCATTGATTTTTTAAGTTTAGACATCCAAGAGCAACTATTAGAGATATTACAATCTCTTCCACAGTCTAAATACATGCTCATTGGGAGTGTAGGAAGCGATCCCATTACATTAATCGCAGAAGAAAAACTTTCAAAATCACTGTATTATTTCTTTGCAACAATGGCCATCACCATCCCAAATTTAACAGATCGAAAAGAAGATATTCTTCCATTTGTAGATGATTACTTTACCCGTCATCGTGAAAGATTCGCTTCAATTGTCGGGGAACTAGCACCTGATGTACGGGATTTATTTTTACAATATGATTGGCCAGGAAATTTAAAGGAGCTTGAGCTATTACTAGATGAAATTGTGTCGTTTATGACCACTGAATCAACAGTTACCTCAGATTTACTTCCCATGCATTTCCGTTTCAAGGTACAACAGCAAGACACATCCAATCACGAGCCGGAATTCTTTATGTTCCAGCAACAAAATGATGTTATGCCGCTCGATGCTTATTTACGTGAAGCCGAATCATATTATGTGCAAAACGTATTAAATTTATATGAAGGCAATATTACAAAAGCTGCTAGTGCACTTGGCATGAGTCGTCAAAACCTACAATATCGAATTCGAAAAATAAAAAATCAATAATTATATTTGAATACAAAAAAACGAGGGTACCTTCATATTTGAAAGCATCCTCGTTTTTTTATCTCGCATTAAAAAGCGCTATTGGTGAAGATTAATAATCAGTGGAATGAAAAAACCCACTAATTAAGTTTTATTTTATTGTCCTGACTGCTCGATCCAGTCCTGTAATTTATCTTTTAGGGAATTAAAACCATTCGCATCCGATTCATCTACACGGTCCTGCAATGATTTACGTGGTAGTGCATCTTTTTTACGCAATGTAGCTGGGCGCTCCTGTAAAGCTCGAATCGACAAACTAATTTTTTCTTTATCTTCATCGATTTCAAGTATCTTCACTTCTACCTCTTGCCCAACTGACAAAAATTCACTAACGTCCTTTACAAAGCCGTACGTAATTTCGGAAATATGTACAAGGCCTTGTGTATCTTCATCAAGCGCAACAAATGCACCATACGGTTGTATACCTGTAACTTTTCCGCTCAACACGTCCCCTAATTCATATTTTTTTTCCATAAACTTTGCCCACTTTCTTTTTGTTTGCTACGTATATATCACCATAAATTATAACATACGTGTATTTGTGGGGCAAAAAATCTCCTTATTCGTTAATAGCACTAATTAGGTAATGCTGTCCACCATTTTTAGTTACTACAGAGGTTAATTTAAAGGATATTTGCTGTCCAATTTCATCGTGCGCTGCACTTTTTACAGCGGCTCTAATATTAAGTGACGAGCCCCCTATTTCATGGAGAGCTTTAAATTTTCCCATCCCATCAAACCGTACAACTGTATCTATATCCATATCATCAGTCAATAGTCTCTGAGCTATTTCTCGATCACCAACCCCATGAGCATATAAAAATAAACTAACAATATTAATTGGATTTAAAGTGTCTATAATTGTATCATCCCTCGTCTCTACATACGAATCGTAAAGAGTTTTAGTTTGCTCAATCCAATCAGAATTAATTGCTATACTTGTTGTCCCATCCTCTGTCTGCATAAATAAGTCTTCTCGCGCATATAAAATTCCCATCCATATATCGTATGTTGTTAACTGTTCTAGAGTCTTAGATTGTCCAGACAACTTTATTTCATCTAGTATTAATTGGGCTGTTTTGCGCATTGCCTCACCATATTCGCCATTCGCAATGATCGTTAATAAATCCATGTATTCAGGCTTAAATTGACCAGTTTTTGTGCGAATTGGATTGCTGTCAGTTCCTTTAAAAATCGCAAGCCACACATTTTCAAACTCTCCCTTTAATACGTTAAAATTATCGTACTCAGTAGATTGATCCGCTACAAGTGTTTTTTCATAGAGACGCAGAATAGTGGCAGAATCCTCTATAGAATAAAGTAAATCTCCGCCAACAAGCAAAGAGCCTGTGGCCAAGTATTTAAAATAACCTAATACATTTGGGTGAAGGCGGTCCAAATATTCGGGTGCATCTTTTCCAAACACAGGATTAGGTCGAAAACTATAACTTTGTCCATTATATTGCAATTCCAAATATTGCTTTTTAGCCGTAGCAATTAATTTATTTAGGTCTTCAGGGAGACTTTTGGGTTTTTGTGATAAAACTTTTTCATACGGAGCAAGTTTATTGGAATAATAGCCTGCAATATCTTCTACTGAGTTAGAATATATACTATAAAAGTAATAAGATTCTTCAAACGACATAGGATTTTCGTAAGTTTCGATACTCTGTATTCTCTCTCGTGGCGTTTGTAGATTATCCAATACATCTTTTTCTAAATTTTTAAAAAAGTCATTATTATTGGTGTTCTGTATTTCTATAAACATCTCTTTTCTTTTAGGTAAAGAATAAATTTCAGTATCTGCATTTTGAACTTTTAATATTTCACTAAACTCTTTCTCTGGTATATCGAGCTCTTTACGCATTTGCTCACGTTTTTCTTGATATTTTTTTGTAAGGTTTGAAACCCATTCGTTATATTTTTTTTCTTGTTCTTGTTCAGCAGTTTGAACAAATGTCGATGGATCAATGACATACGACGAAATAAGAACACTTAATAAAAGTACACTTGCAATGCTTGCTATCCAGACAGCTGGCTTTTGCCATCTAGAAGGGGGCTTTTTTGTTGTTACTGTTTCTTGTGATTGTTGTGTTGCATTTTCTGCCTCGATTTGTGCGAAAACGGCTTCTGGATCTAACTGTGGTTCCATGCGATCATAAGATTTTTTTAGAAGCTCCATGCGTTTTTCAAATTGTTTATCACCCATTTTCAACACTCCCCTCCTGCATTAACACCGCTTTGATCTTTTCTTTTGCTCGTAATATACGAACTTTGACAGTTGATAACGAAATATTTAGTACCTCCGCTATCTCCTCATACTTTAATTCATGGAAGTAAAATAATATAAGAGGATAACGATATTTTTCATCCAGTTCTTTAATAGCATTATGTAATTGCCTATCCTCCTCAAAATTAAGGACATACTTTTCTGCTGAAGATGAGGGCATTTGTTGCTGAGCACTTAGCTTTTCTTCCTTTGCCTGCTCACGTTGTTCTTTGCGATAATAATCACGCGTTGCATTCAATGTGATTTTATAGAGCCATGTTGTAAAACGATCCTGCTTAAATTGATGTAAAAAACGATAGAGCTTCACAAATACCTCTTGTGAAACATCTGCTAAATCATTACTATGAACGCCGCATTGAAAAGCAAATTTTTCAACTGTGTGTTGATGTATTCGAATCAGCTCTATATAGGCCTCTTTGTCTCCTTGCTGAGCCCGTTCTATTAATTCAGTTTCTGTCACAGTCATCCCCCCTTTGCACATGAAACGAATCATTCCTCCTAATTGTTACATATTTAAACGAATTTTACTTTTTTAATAATAGATCTAAACACTAATTACGTCGCTAAAAATTACTTCGGTTACACTAACGAAATTATTTTAAAATATCTATAAATCATACCTGAAATGTGCTGTGTTACCTTTATTTAAATAAAAGACCGTAAAAAAACGAGGTTGTCTCATAATTGAAAGAGACAACCTCGTTTTCTATAGAAAAGCAAAAACATCAAAGCGCCCGAATTCGGTTTTGCGCTTAGGCCAACAGATGTTTTTTGTGCGAAAGCGTAGCGTTAACGCAGCGGCAGCAAAGAGTTTTTGTCTGTGCGAAAGCGTAGTGCAACGTAGCGACAGCAACAACATGATGTTGGTCACTCAGTCGCTGCCACAGGACGTGGCGTTCTTAGACTGAGATCCTTTATTTTAGCGGACGTTTGGACACCCACTAAAAATAAGTTAAATAATGCACTTTGCTTCAAATTTTATCGCGATAAGTTTGTAAGAGATGGCTACACACTCTTCATATGGTATCCATTCTTCAAACGAATGTTCATATGTTTCTTGAATAACCTTTGCAAGAGTAGATGGATCATCAATACCTTGCAATGCTGCTACAACATCAGCGGTTTCAGTATCATAATGATCTGGACCTAAGTGGAATGGATCCCACTCCTCTAGCAGATGTACGGCTGCTTGATTCATTTTTACATTTTCCAAAATACTCACCTATTATCCTTTTATCATAATCGTATGATACCATAGTAAATAAAAAAGAAAAGAGTGATTTGCTTGTCTATTTTTGATCAAACTATTAAACGTTGTTTTACAAACTCGGTAAAATGGGACGCAATGGAAAACGTATATGGGCTACAAGATGCTTCAGACATACTTCCAATGTGGGTAGCTGATATGGATTTTGCTGCACCAATTGCTGTATCAAAAGCGCTACAAGAGCATGCTGAAAAGACTGTTTTCGGCTATAGCTTTGTTAGCGATGAAGCGGTGCAGGCGATCGTAGACTGGCAAAATGCTCATCATGATTGGCACATTGACAAAGAATCGATTGTTTTCTGTAACGGTGTTGTTGCTGCTTTAGCGGATAGTGTCAAGGCACTGACAAATCCAGGAGATAAAGTACTTATTTCCTCACCTGTCTACCCACCATTTTATAACATCCCGAAAAGTAATGGTCGAGAGATTGTTAGTTGTCCTTTAGTTGAAAAAGATGGGACATTTGTCTATGACTTTGAAGCCTTTGAACAAGCACTTGCTCAAAACGTGAAAGCCTACATATTGTGTAATCCTCATAATCCAGGAGGCTATGTATGGGATGAAGCTACATTAAAGGAAATCGTACGACTATGTGCAAAATATGATGTAGTGATTATTTCCGATGAAATTCATTCGGATTTAATGTTAGATGGCTCAAAACATACACCATTAGCAAAAATCGCTGGTGACGAAATTGATCGTATTATTACGTGTATGGCACCGACAAAAACATTTAATCTAGCTGGTATTCAAGTTGCTTATATGATTGTGACGGATAAGGAAAAGCGAATGCTACTAGAAGCAGTTCATATGGCTAGTGGACAAGGCTCATTAAATACCTTTGCTTCTGTTGCACTTCAGGCTGCTTATACAGAGGGTTCCCCATGGTTAAATGACATGCTTACTTACATTTCAAACAATATGGACTATGTGATTGCTGAATTAGGTCAATTACCTGGTATCCATATTAAAAAACCTCAGGGCACTTATTTACTTTGGATTGATTATCGTGAATTAGGACTTGATGAACAAGAAATTATGAAATGCTTGCTGGAAAATGGCAAGCTAGCATTAGAGCCAGGATCAAAATATGGCGAAGAGGGTCTCGGCTTCCTACGTATGAACGTTGCCTGCTCATTTGACACAGTAAAAGATGGTGTTCAGCGCTTTAAGCAAGCACTTCAACAATAGAAAGTAAATAGTAAAGGATATCTCTAGTTTTTCTGAGATGTCCTTTTTGTTTGGCTGTTTTGTTTTCTCAAAGATTGTTGCTATACGAAAAGTCAGATACTTAAAAGATAGTGGTATATTTTGGATCGCAAGAAAAGGCGAAAGAAATAGTATACTTAAGCGTAATTTACTTATTTCGAAGAGGTGCTGAGTTTGTTTAAAAAGAAAATATTGATTGGACATTCAGAAGATACTGTCCTGGCAATTATCAAACACATAGAGAATAGTAATATTCCGTGTTATATCGATTACAAAGGATTAAAGCCGTCGTCTGAAGTATACGAAAATTTTTATATGGTCAAAGTTCAAAAAAAATATACGAAACTAGTAGAAACCATTGTTGCGCAGTATGTGTCGCAAGACGATTTAAAGAATTGGTATAAAACAGAGAAAAAGAAAAGTAGAAAATTAAAGAGGAAAGAAAATGCTCCTTATTTGTTTGCATTCTTTATATACCTTAATGCGGTAGGGGCTTTAGAAACGAGTAAAGGTTTAGGAGCGTACAACGTTTCGTTTATCGTTTGCGCCGTTTTATTGATGTACGGCGTGTTTATGACGACAAAATATTACAAAGAGATGAAAAAAGAATCGGGTGATTTAAGAGAGGACAAAAAGACGTTGATGATTATAGGTATTCTAATGATATTTCATGCCGTTACTTCTTTTATATTTGTTCTACTGCGATTTTAATCACTTCTTATAGATTTAGACCTAAATAAGGCTTGTTGGTCTACTTTCTTTACTTACTTCTTCATACATAGATCTCCACATTTTGATCGCCTCCTGAAACTGCATTATATTCAATCATAATCGATATTTTCAAGGGAGCAACAATCTATACGAAATAGCCTTTGTTTAGAAAATATATCTCATATGGAGAATGGTGCTAAGACAAACAATACATGAGGTATTTTGACATAAGATTAATGAAAAAGTCAGATGCCCCGCAGCCCTTAATGGCTGCGAGGCATCTAGTACAATCAATTATGCCGCGGCATAATTGCGTCCGGAATCAGCTTTGTGCTTAGGCCTGTAGGATGCAGGTCAGTTAGCCGTTATCGCATAGATGTGATAATTCTGGCTAACATCCTATGTGCACTCCTTTCCGATTCTGTGACATCCGTCGGAGGCTTAACTGCATTCATTAGATGTTTGGACATCCAATGAATGCAGTTAAATATTTTGCTGATTGTTTGTATTATTTTTCTCTGAAAGAATACGTGCTTCGATTTCCTTTGATTTCATTTCTTGTTTCTTAGAAATCTTACGGAAAACAGTAAATACAATAATACATAAAATAAGCATTATTAAAAATTCAAAAGCTGCTGGAATATAGCCTGATTTATCTTCTGGGAAATATAAAAATTGATACATCAAATGTTCCATGTTTTACACGTCCTTACAATTATTATTCAAAAACTGTAATTGACTCGATTTTCACATCTTCTAATGGTTTATCACGCATGTCTTTTTCTACATCTGCAATTTTGTCTACGATGTCCATTCCTTCAACAACATGACCAAATACTGTATGTTTATGGTCTAACCAAGGAGTACCACCATTTTGAGCATATGCTTCAATAATTTCTTCTGGGAAGCCAGCACCTTGTAATTGACGAAGCATATCACTTGGAAGGTGCTTCATTTGTACGATAAAGAATTGTGAACCATTTGTGTTTGGACCCGCATTTGCCATTGAAAGGGCACCGCGCAGATTAAATACGTTTTCAGAGAACTCATCCTCGAAAGAGTTACCCCAAATTGATTCACCGCCCATACCTGTACCAGTTGGGTCACCACCTTGAATCATAAAGTCTTGGATTACACGGTGGAAAATGATGCCGTCATAGTATCCTGACTTTGCATGGCCTAAGAAGTTTTCAACAGTTTTCGGTGCATGTTCTGGGAATAATTTAATTTTGATGGCACCTAATGTTGTTTTCATTTCTACAAGTACTTCGCCTTCTAGTACTTCTGTTGTTAATTGTGGAAACATTGAAGTCTCTCCTTTAAATGTAAAATTTCAGTTTCAATGAAAATGATAGTACTATCATTTCTGACCTCATTTTAGTCTAACATACTTCTTAATGGTTTTCTTCACCAAAGTATTGACGATTTTTTGCACTTTTAATTTTTAAGCTTATCACCATACCGTGGTGTTGATTTCTGTTCCGGCTGAACGCTTTGTTGCTGTCGCTTTGCTTTCGCTACAGAAAACATTTGTTGCTGTCGCTTCGCTTTCGCGCAGATAAAACATTTGTTGCTGTCGCTTCGCTTTCGCACAGATAAAACATTTGTTGCTGTCGCTTCGCTTTCGCGCAGATAAAACATTTGTTGCTGTCGCTTCGCTTTCGCACAGATAAAACATTTGTTGCTGTCGCACAGATAAAACATTTGTTGCTGTCGCTTCGCTTTCGCACAGAGCAAAGCTTCCTGTGGGCACCCGATGTTCCAATTGGGCAAATAAGCGTTATTTGCGTGAAAGTGAATTGTCAAAGCAACGTTGGTCACGAAGGCGTTATCACAGTACGGTTCTTCGGTTAAGAAATATTCTTTCATTTTAACCCCCTTAGTATATTTTTTATGATTGTTCATATATCCCCTTGATCAATCGTAAAAATGGATTATATGGATAATGATAGAAGAAACGGAGGGATTGAAATGAAATTCATACAAAAAATAAGTGTAATCGGACTGTCGGTATGTATGTTGAGTATCGTTTTTTCATCTGCTAGCATGGCCACAAAAATCGATACAGAAGAGTACCTGAATTCAGTAAATGATAAAAATAAAAAAGAAGTTTCTGATTACAAAAACGACTCCGCCAAAATATTAGTACAAGAAACAAAAACTGTATTAATTAAAACAGTAAAAGAAGATAAATCATTATTAGAGCAAAAAACAAAAGAATTTGAAGAAAAAATGAAAAAAGAACAAATAGCCTTTATTGAAGAGGGATTGAAAAAAGCAACAACGCCTCAAGATGTAGAAAAAGTAAAAAGTGAAGCAGCTAACTTATTAACAAAAGAAAAAGAATTGTTTAAAGCAGAAAGTGAAAAATATGTAAAACCAATGATCGATACGGAAAAAATGGACTTAGCGATGATTTCAAGTTCATATAAGACGATTAGAGATGACTTTTTCACCTTTAACAAACACGGATTCTATTACTATGATGTCAATAAAAATGAATTGGTTCCAAACGATAAAGTAAATACAACAGACGAGGTAAAAGAATTTGAGAAAAAACACATAGAAGATACAAAAGTAAAAGATAATCCAATCAACACCTTAATCCTGTTCATTCTCCTTGGATTGTTATGTATAATTCCTCTATTCATAAGTAACAGCCAAAAAAACAGAGCATAAGCTTTGTTGATGCTATTAGCCTTCGTTCCTTAGCCTGCTCGCTCCAGGGTCTCATCTGTGACGCTAACTACACTCCAATCAACTTATTCACATGACATACGTTTTTACAAAATGCCATCCAACTTTTTATTTTTATAGACATCCGCCTTCAAAGAGCAAAAAAGGATTCATACACAAAACTGCGTATGAATCCTTTCATTTTGTCGCCCAGCCTACACTCCAATCAACCTATAAATGGCATACATTTTAACAAACGTCACTTCCAACTTCATGGCAAAATTATTTGATAAATACAAATAGGTCGGAACGCGTATTTGGAAACTATCCATATTATGTTATTCTGTTGAGTGACTCATATTTAGAGTGGAGGCACACATGAAAAAGGCTTTTGGTTTTTTTATCATTTTACTATCCTTACCTGTCCTTTGGTGGATTACTACAAACATTAGGACAGAAATCAGTGCGGCACAAGCGCATGAGGAGCAAATTGCTAGCGCTATTAATTTACCGGAAGTACAACCACAGCTTCCAGTAACGCTTATAGATCGAAACGGCAATACATTTAGTGAGGAATATGTCGAATGGCGGCAACCTTTAACCTTACAGGAAATCCCAAAAATTGCCCAGGAAATTTTCATCTCTAGTGAGGACGCTCATTTTTATGAGCATATCGGCTTTGACCTAAGTGCCATTGTCCGTGCAGTTGTTGCTAACTCAAGCAAAAATTCAGCTTCTCAAGGTGCCAGCACCATTACACAACAGCTCGTTCGTATGCGTTATTTATCCGACGAAAAAACATATGAACGAAAATTAACAGAGATTTTTTACTCCTATGAGCTTGAGAAAGAGTTTGATAAAGACGAGATTTTAACGATGTATCTAAATGAAGCCTATTTTAGCAATCAAGTTTATGGAATTGGTGGAGCAGCTACATATTATTTCCGAAAACCACTCGAAGAATTATCTATAGCTGAAATTGCATTTATTGCTGCCATTCCAAATAACCCCTCACTGTATAATCCTTTAAAAAACTTTGAGAAAACAAAGGCGCGACAGGAGCGGTTATTAGATACACTCGCAGCGAGTGGCGCTATAACAAAAGAAGAAGCTATTACATATAAAGCCGAAACTATAACATTAAATGTAAAGAATAAAGCCCAAAGCTACCCTATGTACAGCACTTACGTCCTACAAGAGCTTAAATCGTTAGTTGCAGAAAAAGAAGGCTATTCAGATCGTCTGGCAAACACACAAAGTGAGGAAGAAAAGAAAAAAATCAAAGTGCAGCTAGACAATCGACTCAATACGTTATACCAAAATGGATTAACGATTTATACCGCGCTTAATCCAGACAAACAAGCACATGACGAGGAAAAAATGACTGCAATTCTAGGCTCAGGTAAATTACAAGCAGCTGGAGCAGTTATTGATAATAAATCCCGTGAAGTTGTTAGTCTTTATGCTGGGAAAAACTATGAAAAGTTTGGTTATCATCGTGCCTTTCAAGGTACACGTCAGCCAGGCTCTGCTTTTAAGCCACTAGCAGTTTATGCTCCTTTCTTTGAAACGACAGCACACACACCTGATTCTATAGTTAATGGTGGTAGTTATTGTGTCGGTTCATTTTGTCCACAAAACTATGGGGGCTTTAAATACGGTGATGTACCGATTCGAGTAGCATTTCAATATAGCTACAATACATCGGCTCTCCGTCTCTTTAATACAGTCGGAATTGAAACTGCCTTTAGTTACTTAGAGCGTTTTCACTTCCGCTCCATCGTGGCAAAAGACCATACTTATGCTGCCTCTTTGGGAGGATTAACGTATGGTGTTACAGCACTTGAGTTAGCAGACGCCTATACAAGTTTTATAGACGGCTCATATGTACTCGCTCATAGTATTCGTAAAGTGACAACAGCTGATGGAACAGAACTTTACAGCTGGGATTCAGAACGCGATCAAATTTGGTCACCGAAAACGGTTAAGTATATGCGCTCGATGCTTGCAGATGTTGTTACTAAAGGTACAGGACAGGGCGTTTATAGTAGAAGTAACTATGTCGGTGCCAAAACGGGAACAACTAACAACTATCGTGACTACTGGCTCGCTGGATTAAATGATGAATACACTGCAGCAGTATGGCTTGGCTACGATAAGCCACAATCTATGGAGAGATTAGAATCTTATAAGATTCATCACAAGCTATTTAATGTTCTACTTGAATAAAGTTAAAAGGAGCAGCCCTGAGTGAAATTCTTCACTCTAGGGCTGCTCCTTGCATTGTGTTTAAGATACTATGTAATTTAATAAATACTGAATGTAGGCCACGGCGTTTAATGAGCAAACGGTAAGCTTGCTAAGATGCCATTATACAATTTTAAAACAACATAAATTAATAGCGATAATAGTATCGTCCACATAAAAAGTTCAAATACTAGTAAGCCAATCGTTCCACTCATCGACATAAAATGACTCATTTTATAGATAAGGTAGATAAAGTAGATAAAAACGGTTAAGACAAAAATACCTACTAATACGTAAATAAATTGGATAGCAAAGGCTGAACATATTGCACCAACCAATAAAATGATAAATCCGCCTCGTGCTTGATTAACTGTCGCACCTTCATTATCCTTGGAGAAAAACAGCATTCCTAGCTCATGAATAGTTTCCCCTACTAATTTTAATGCTGAAAATAGCATAAAAAAGATCCCAGCAAAGACAATTAGCAAAAAAATACGGAGCTCGAAATCGGATAAAAACTCCCGCATACCAGAATACACACCGATTGCATGAAAAACTTGCAACGATTCACTTACAGCATACATCCCAAATGTCAAACTAAACAATAAAATTGTAATTAATGGTAGATAACCATAAATATAAGGGTTCTTCATAAAAATTTTTTCCTCTATCATTTATTGATAACTTCCTATTTATAATATAGCCAAAATTCTTCCACTATCGCAAGCTAAATCCTATGAGTGCATATGCATTCATACATGAAGTGCGCTATAATTAACATACTTATCTGCATAAAGGAGGATTTTTTTGTTACAAGTACTTTATATTTTCATTCCAATGCTTGCTGCAATATTTGTGCCATTTTTATATAAAAGCATTAAAAATATTCACACTGGCTGGTTTGTTCTTGCAGTACCTGCTACACTCGCGATTATTTACGCATCTTATATCGGAAAAGTAGCAGATGGTAAAGTATTTCTTAAAGAGCTTCCTTGGATTCCATCGCTTGATATTTCCGTCGTTTCTTATTTAGATGGACTTAGCTTGCTATTCTCGTTGCTAATTACTGGAATTGGCTCATTGGTCGTACTTTACTCTATTTTTTACTTAGACAAACATAAAGAAAAATTACATAATTTTTATGTTTACTTATTACTATTTATGACAGCAATGCTCGGAGTAGTACAGTCAGATCATTTAATTACTTTGTACTTCTTTTGGGAGCTAACATCAATTTCATCATTTTTACTGATCGGCTATTGGTATTCTCGTGATGCCTCTCGCTTTGGTGCACTTAAATCAATGATGATTACAGTCGGTGGCGGCTTAATGATGTTAGGAGGATTCATTCTTCTTTATTTAATGGGAGGAACGTATTCAATCCGTGAACTTATTGTCATAGCACCTAATTTAGTGCAGCATCCGTTGTTCACCTGGTCGCTTGTTTTAATACTTTTAGGAGCATTTACGAAATCTGCCCAATTCCCATTCTACATTTGGTTACCAGATGCAATGGAAGCGCCAACACCAGTTAGTGCATACCTACATTCCGCAACAATGGTAAAGGCAGGTATTTATTTAGTTGCTCGCTTTACACCGATTTTCGCCGTTTCTGAACTTTGGATATGGCTTGTTACAGGCGTAGGTATCTTGACGCTATTTTGGGGTTCTTTCTTCGCAGTGAAGCAAACAGATTTAAAAGGAATCCTTGCTTTCTCTACAGTGAGTCAGCTTGGACTTATTATGTCATTGCTCGGCGCTAGTGCTTTAGCATTTCATGGCAACGAGGCAACAGATACTATTAAATTTGCTGCCTTTGCGGCAATCTTCCACCTTATCAACCATGCAACCTTTAAAGGAAGTCTATTCATGATTGCTGGTATTGTCGATCATGAAACAGGAACACGTGATATTCGTAAGCTCGGCGGATTAATGAGTATTATGCCGCTTAGCTTTACAGTAGCAGCAATTGGAAGCTTATCAATGGCTGGTCTACCGCCTTTTAACGGCTTCTTAAGTAAGGAAATGTTTTTAACTGCAATGCTTGCACTACGAAATTTTGAATTTTCTGGCTTTGAAACATGGGGAGCACTCTTCCCGATTGTTGCTTGGATTGCTAGTATTTTTACATTTATCTATAGCTTCTATTTTGTTTTCAGAACATTTACTGGTAAATATAAACCAGAAAAATTACCTCATAAACCACACGAGGCACCGATTGGTATGCTAATTTCACCGATGATTTTAGCAGCATTAGTCGTAACAATATTCTTTATTCCGAACCTAGTTGGGGATACTTTCGTAAAGCCAGCAGTACAAGCTATTCAGCCATTCTTATACGATTCGCCAAAGGATATTGATATTCATGTGGCTGCTTGGCATGGAGAAATTACACCCGAATTAGTCATGACATTTGGCATAGTACTTATTGGGGTTCTATTGTTTGTAGCATTACCGAAATGGCAGGGCATTTATCAAAAATTCCCACGAGCTTTAACACTAAATAATGCATACGACAAGATTATGCTCGGACTAGATGTTGGGTTAAATCGTTTATCACGTCTTTATATGACGGGCTCTATGCGTCACTACCTGCTATATATGTTTAGTAGCATTGTGGCGATTGTAATCGGTTCTTTATTTGTGAAAAATGCCTTTACAGTCTCCTTCCAAGACACTGCACCTATTCGTCCTTACGAAATCATTTTAGTTGTGGTGTTAGTCATTGGAACAGCCATTACTATTTTGGCAAAATCACGTTTAACAGCCATTATAGGTCTTGGTGCTGTGGGCTACACGGTAGCATTATTCTTCGTTATTTTTAATGCTCCTGATTTAGCATTAACACAGCTTGTTATTGAAACGATTTCTGTTGCGCTATTTTTACTAGCGTTTTATCATCTGCCTAAGCTCGGTAAACGAGAAGAGCGCATGAGATTCCAATTAAATCGCGCGATTGTTTCAGTTGCTGTCGGTGTTATGGTTACGCTTTTAGCACTGTCTGCACATTCGCAAAAATTGATTCCAACTATTTCAAAGTATTATGAGGAAACTGTTTATTCAAAAGCAGGCGGTGGAAACATTGTCAACGTAATCTTAGTAGACTACCGTGGCTTTGATACATTATTTGAAATTACAGTGCTAGCTATTGCCGGAATGGCCATTTTAGCAATGATAAAGCTACGCATGAATAGAAAGGAGAAAACACATGAAAACAAATGATGTCATTATACAATTTACAACAAAAATTGTATTCTTCATTATTTTCTTCTTCTCCATTCATATTTTTCTCGCTGGTCATTACACACCTGGAGGCGGCTTTGTTGGTGGACTTTTAACATCGAGTGCGATCGTGCTCTTAGTTCTTGCCTTTGATTTAAATACGGTTCGTAAGGTTTTACCTATAAATTATACGTATCTAACAGCAATTGGCTTACTACTAGCACTTGCAACAGCCGCTTTCCCAATGTTTGTAGGTAAACCGTTTTTCACACATTTCTTTGATTATTTCGATTTACCGCTTCTAGGCAAACAGTCATTACACACGGCTATGCTTTTTGATAGCGGTGTCTATTTGGTTGTTGTCGGCGTTACGATGACCATTATTCAAACGATTGGGGAGGATGAATAATGGAAATAATGATGGCGTTTGTCATAGGCTTTCTGTTTATGGCAGCGATTTATTTAATCTTATCCAAAAGCTTATTGCGTATTATTATCGGGACAGGCCTTTTAAGTCATGGCGCTCATCTACTCATTTTAACGATGGGCGGGCTAGGCGGAGAAGCACCACCTGTTTTAAAGGAAGGGGCTAAAACTTTTGCAGATCCATTACCACAGGCGCTTATTTTAACAGCGATTGTTATTAGCTTTGGGGTAACAGCTTTCTTCCTTGTGCTTGCTTACCGTTCTTATCAGGAGCTCGAGACAGATGATATAAGCTTAATGAGAGGAAGTGATGAGGATGAATAACTTCCTTCTACTGCCGATTATCATTCCGTTTTTCTTCGGTATGATTTTAATATTTGGGCAAAAAAACTTAAAATACCAACGTTCATTCGCATTACTTGGTATAGCGCTCGCACTTACATCAGCGATTTCACTACTTTTAAAGGTGAAAAATGACGGTATCCAAAAGGTAACATTCGGAGATTGGCCTGTACCATACGGCATTACAATGGTTTCTGATATGGTATCCGCACTACTTGTCACAACAACGTTGCTGATCGCCCTTTTTGTTGTTTGGTATGGCTTCGGTTCCATCACAAAGGAACGTGAACGCTTCTTCTACTATCCTGGAATTATGTTTATTTTAACTGGGGTTAACGGGGCATTTACGACAGGCGATATTTTTAACCTTTTCGTATTCTTCGAGGTCTTGTTAATGGCCTCTTATTTGCTCATTGTTCTTGGGGGCGAAAAAGGACAGCTTAAAGGTTCCATTAAATATATTTTAATTAATGTTATTTCATCTGCATTATTTGTTATTACAGTTGCATTCCTTTACTCTGTAGTAGGCACATTAAACATGGCAGATATTGCGGTAAAGATTGCAGAAATTAATCAGCCAGGTATCGTTACTGTTATAGCTGTACTATTTTTAATGGTATTTGGGTTAAAAGCGGCTATTTTCCCACTATTCTTCTGGCTTCCAACTTCTTATGCAGCAGCACCTATACCAGTACTAACGTTATTTGGTGCACTCCTAACAAAGGTTGGCATTTACGCGATTACTCGAACATATACATTGTTCTTTGTTCATGATTTATCGTATACGCATGATTTACTGATGGCATTAGCAGTTGCAACAATTATTGCAGGCTGTATTGGTGCACTTGCCTATCACGATGTGAAGCTCATCATTATCTATAATATTGTCATAGCTGTAGGTGTTATTTTATTCGGTGTATCTCAAATGAATGAAATCTCCCTAAAAGGTGCAATGTTCTATTTAATCCATGACATGCTTATAAAAGCGGCGCTCTTTATGTTAATAGGCATAGTGATTTACATTACGGGTACATCTGATTTACGAAAAATGGGCGGTCTTATGAATAAATATCCTGCTCTTGGTTGGTGTTATTTAATTGCAGCATTTGGTTTAGCAGGGATCCCTCCACTTAGTGGCTTCGTCGGAAAGCTGTTAATTGTACAGGGCGGTTTTGAAGCAGGCAGTAAATGGAGCAGTATTTTTATTTTAGCTTCGTCACTTCTCGTTTTATTGTCTGTTATTCGTATTTTCCTTTACGCCTTTTGGGGTGAAGAAAAAGAAACAACGGGTACTGTCGATAAAAAAGTCTACAATACTCTATTTGTGCCTACTGTGCTTTTAGTGCTCATTACTGTAGCCTATGGTGTAGGTTCTGAATGGATTACTCCATTTATGGACGATGCAGCAAAACTATTAAGTGATCCATCTATTTATATAGATGCTGTAATGAAGGGGGATTAGAGATATGGCATTTCAAATTATTTTAAATGTTGTACTTGCCTTCGTTTGGATGTTCCTTTCTTCAAATTACACAGCAACAGGCTTTATCGTTGGGTTCATTCTCGGTATTATATTGCTCATTATTATGCGTAGGTTTTTTACTACTCGTCTTTACGTCTACCGTATATGGGCAATGATTAAACTGACGTTACTCTTTTTAAAGGAGTTAGTGTTAGCGAATATACAAGTTCTTCAAGTAGTCTTAAAGCCTAAGTTGGATATGCAGCCTGCATTCTTTGCCTATCCGACTGTTTTAACAGAGGAATGGGAGATTACTTTATTATCAAGTCTTATTACGTTAACACCTGGTACAATAGTAGTGCACGTATCAGATGATGCAAAAACTTTGTATGTACATGCTATCGATATTAGTGATGTCGATGAAGCGATTACAGCAATTCGCGATTCATTTGAGAAAGCGATTTTGGAGGTGAGTAAATCATGACAACGTTTATTATTGCTTCGATTGTAGTGATTTGCTTATCAATGATTGCAGTCATTTATCGAATGGTTAAAGGACCTTCTGCATCCGATCGTGTAGTAGCATTGGATTCATTAGGTGTATCAGTAATCTCGCTAATTGGACTGTTTTCAGTACTGGTTGAAACAAGCTTCTTCCTGGAGATTATATTATTGTTAGCGATTTTATCGTTTATCGGTACTGTTGCTTTCTCTAAATTCATAGAGAAAGGAGATATCATTAAACGTGACAATTCTCGCTAATAGTTTAGTTATCTTTTTCATTTCTGTAGGGGTGCTATTTATAGTCGTTACAGCCATTGGTCTTGTCCGCTTGCCTGATTTGTACACACGTGCACACGCTGCTTCAAAAAGTGCAACGCTCGGTGTCATGTGCGTACTCATTGGCGTATTCTTTCACTTTTGGCTGATTGAAGATCACTTTAATCCCCGCATTTTGCTCGGTATACTGTTCCTGTTTATCACAGGGCCTGTCGGAGGGCATATTATGGCTCGCTCCTCATACATCGCTGGCGTAAAACCTTGGAAAGGCACAGTACACGACGAGCTAGGACCTGAAATTGACCGGATGAAAAAAGAACAAGGCATTAAATAACTTTTCAAAAATAGTTGGCCAATGAATAAACTTCATTGGCCTCCTTTTTTTAATTATTTGATAGCATAAAAAATTCCTTCTCTAAACCAATGCCTTCCCAAAAGTTTAGTGCTAAGTCATTTTCTAAATCTACATAGACATTTACTACAGTAGTATCATGTTCGTCATTAAACCAATTCACTAAATCATCTACTAGACGTTTAGCA
This sequence comes from Lysinibacillus sp. NPDC058147, assembly GCF_042884205.1. Taxonomy (NCBI): domain Bacteria; kingdom Bacillati; phylum Bacillota; class Bacilli; order Caryophanales; family Bacillaceae; genus Lysinibacillus; species Lysinibacillus sp. NPDC058147. The sequence goes on along the minus strand of NZ_JBHVUJ010000005.1, from coordinate 312,978 downwards.
ACCTTCTGTCTTCTATATACTGGTACTATATAAACCTCGTCTATTTGACCATAGTTCATATCGTAAATAAAATCCTTTTTGATCGATGCCAATCCAAAACCAATCATTTCATTATTTTCATTCGTTGCTATATAAATGGCCCCATATTTTGAATGAATATATTGTTCCAGCTGTTCTTGAATTCCCTTCCTTTCACCCTCCCCTAATTCACAATCTGCCGTTTCTATGGCATTTTCATTCCATAGTTCCAATATTTCATTTAATAATTTCTGGTTTACAACATCCTCAGTTAATAGTTGAATATGTATGCTCATTTCTTTCATCTCCTATAACGTTTGATGATTTAATCATCTCACAATATATGGAATAAATCTATAATAAACAGGTAAATATACCCATTAATTATACTTCGGCATAATTGTTGCTGTCGCTTCGCTTTCGGTACAAAAAACATTCGCTGAAAGAAGTTAAAAAAATCTGCTCATCATAAGTAAGCAGATTCTTTAAGAAAACAGATTTAGTATATATATCCTTTTAAAGTTAAAATGTCTGTGAGCTGTTTTACGCATTCTTCAATAGAATGACGTTCTGTGTCTAAAATAATTTCTGGGTTTTCCGGTTCTTCATAGGGTGCACTAATCCCAGTAAAGTTAGGAATTTCAGCATTACGTGCTTTTTTATAAAGACCTTTTGGATCACGCTTTTCACACGTTTCAACAGAACACTTCACATAGACCTCTATAAATTCCCCAGCTTCCACAAGCTCACGGACAACTTGACGATCTTCTCGGTAAGGTGAAATAAAGGCCGTTAGAACAATTTGTCCATTTTCCACAAAAAGCTTAGAAACCTCTCCAATACGTCGTATATTTTCCTTACGGCTTGTTTCGTCGAATCCTAAATCCTTATTTAAGCCATGGCGAATATTATCCCCATCTAAGACAAATGCTTGATTGCCACGTTCAAAAAGTCGACGTGCGAAGGCATTCGCCACAGAAGATTTTCCTGATGCTGATAAACCGGTGAACCATAAAATAAAGCTTTGATGCTTGTATTGTGTACGACGCTCCTCTTTCGTAATGGACGCTTCGTGCCAAACGATGTTTGAATTCACTTTAAAACCTCCTTACGCATTCCTTTAATTAGCACATCCACAACCTCTTTACGACTAAATGTACTTGGAGGCACTTCGCCATTACGTAACATTTCACGAACCTTAGTACCCGATAAAATAACATGCGCTGAGCTATCATGTGCACAAGTTTTCGTCGTTGCCATACCCTCACATATGTTGCAATAGAAGCTATGCTCAAATTTTAATGGAACAATTCCTAATTCATCTTCCGTAAATTGTTCAAAGATTTTTTGTGCGTCGTATGTGCCATAGTAATCACCAACACCTGCATGGTCACGCCCAACTATAAAATGTGTACAGCCATAATTTTTTCGTACAAGTGCATGGAAAATAGCTTCCTTTGGTCCTGCATAACGCATTGCAGCTGGAAACACACCTAATTGCACGCGATTTTCAGGATAATAATTTTGTAATAAAACTTCGTAACTTTCCATGCGAATTGCCGCTGAAACATCGTCTGACTTCGTTTCCCCAACTAGCGGATTTAAAAATAATCCATCAATTGTTTCAAGTGCAGCCTTTTGAATATATTCATGTGCTCGATGCACAGGATTTCGTGTTTGGAAGCCAACAATTGTTTTCCAACCCTTTTCAGCGAAAAGTTGGCGTGTTTCAAGTGGATCGAATGAATAGGCAGGGAACTTTTGCTCTAGTCGTTTTACTAATGTAATTTTTCCGCCCACATAAATACTTGGACGTTCATGCAACTTTTTAACACCTGGATGCTGTAAATCCTCCGTGCCGTATATTAACAATGCCTCTTTCCGTTTATTTGGTTCATAAATATCGGCAACTTCAATAACACCATAAACAGCATCACCGTATACTAGTTTTACCTCATCGCCCGGCTGTAATGTTGCCGCTACATCCTTTGCTACAGGTAATGTAATCGGAATACTCCATACCACGCCTGAAGCTAAACGTGTGTGTTCAACAACGGATTCATAATCTTCCTGCGTTAAAAAACCTTCAATTGGACTGTAACCACCGATAGCAATTAACTCTAAATCACTCAGTGAAATGGCATCTAGCTCAATAACTTTATTTATATGCGTTACATCCTTCTCTGGATTAAAGGCTTGCACTAATAGTCCACCATGTGGTTGTAAACTCATCAAAATCTCCTCCTAATTTTATTGAAATACTTAGTTTTATAATTAAGCTTATTTACGCACTTTATTGATTTTTCATCATAAGCAATTTGAGGCTTCTGCGATTGATCTCCTTCCATACAGAGATGATCGGCTTCAACTCTAATTTGATCGGAGTCACCTCTGATTTGATCGGCTCCACTTCATTCCCTCAAAAGTAATCCAATATTTAAATTCCTTCACCCTCATCGTATATCGAACGCTCTTCTTCACGCATTGTTCGCATTAAGCTAATGACACCCAGTGTCCCAACAATAATACTGCCAATTAATACGATGGCATAGAAATCTTTCTCTAAAAATAGCTGTACTAAAAAATAGGAGATGGCTAAAGAAAGGATTGGCGAGACAATCCAAATACGGATTATTTTTTTCACAATATGCTTATGGAAAATCTGTTTCCCGTCTTTGGCCATCCCCGTTCCGATAATCGAAGAGGATGTTACTTGTGTTAATGGCACGGGAAGCCCAAAGATAGAGCTTATACCTACTAGGAGTGCACCTGTACTCGATATTAATATCCCTTCTGCCTTCTCAAAGCGCATAATTTTTTTACCGTTTGTCTCAAGCACTCGTTTTCCTAGTAGCATCGCGCCAAGTGCCACAAATGCACCACCAAGCAATATTCCAGTTGTTACACTCATCATTCCTGCACCAACAAGAGGTCCAACTGCATTTGCTACATTATTCATTCCTGCTGAAAATGCTTCGAAAAATCCTGCAAACACAAGGAGAATCGTTAAAATTGGACGATCTTTTAACAAGCCCTTGCCTCGTAATTTATAGAGCCACTTCCCAAAGACAAATGCAATAGCAAACGCTATGATTGGCACTATTACCCAAAAAGATACGATGACAAGTAATGATTTAATATATAGCACTTTATAGGCAATCCCAACACCTACAACTGCTCCTACTGTCACTTCACTCGTCGATAATGGGATGCCTAGGAGATTAGCGATAAATAGTGAGCTTGTCGCAGAAATCAAAATAATTATGACAATCTTTACTGTAATGTACTCCTTTGGCATTATACCGGAGCTAATTGTTTTTACTACTTCCCCACCTCCAAGAATTGCCCCTGCAAAAACACCCACTGAGCAAATGAGCAGTGCTTGCCAAGCTTTTTTGATGGCACCTGCTCCGTAAGCGACTCCCATTGAGGCTGCTGCTCCACTAGCACCAATATTCATCGCAAAAAATAAACTAATCGCTATTGCTACATATTCAAGCATGGCAAAACTCCTTTACTCATGTAATCCACACTCAGTTTTACCAGATCCCTGCCATCTGCCTGAACGTAAATCATCCATTGTAAATGCTGGTTTTGTACAATGCTCACATCCAATGCTTGGATAGCCTTTATCATGCAAAGGATTGTACGGCAAATCATGCTTTGAAACATACCGCCAGACATCCTTCCATGTCCAATGAATGAGTGGACAAATTTTAATCGATTTAAATTTATCGTCAAGATTGATAAAGTTCATATTTTGTCGGGTTGGTGATTGTTCACGACGCAAGCCTGAAATCCAAGCCTTTGCTCCCGCTAACGCTTCATGTAACGGCACAATCTTGCGAATTTCGCAGCATTTATTCGGATTAGACTTCCATAATTCATTACCAAATTCAGTTGCTTGTTGTTCGAGTGTAAGTGCCGGTTTTTGCATAATAATGTTAAGCTGCGGATATTTTTCTTTTACTTTATCAATTGTTTCATATGTTTCCTTAAAATGAACATCTGTATCTAAAAAGATAATCGTAGCATTAGGCTTTACCTTTGAAATAAGGTCAATCAAGACAATTCCCTCAATTCCAAAACTACATGCATAGACGATATCCTCACCATATTCAGCATAACTCCACTGTAAAACCTCTAGAGCAGCCTTATAAGTTTCGTCCACCTGAAAATTTAATGTTGGCTCATGCCAAGTTGCATATGTTAGCATATAATCCTCCTCATAACGAAAAAGAGGCGTTCTAACGAAAGACATATATAGACATGTCTTTGTTAAAACGCCTCTAGTTTTACTAGCCAGCTTATTATTTAACTTCTTTCAGCTACAGAAATTCCCCACCTCTATAGGTGGTGAGATGAATGCAGTTTTAAGTCACTTATCAGCGAGTGTCCAACTGTAATAGAGGAACTCAGTCTAAGAACGCCACGTCCTGTGGCAACGACTGAGTGACCAACATCTTGTTGGCCCAAAGCCTCCGGCGGATGTCACGGAATCGGAAAGGAGTTCTAGAGGATGTTAGCCTAAAATCATCGCATCCATGCGATAACGGCTAACTGACCTGCATCGGTGCTGTGTTGCTGTCGCTTCGCTTTCGCACAGACAAAGAGACGTTGCTGTCGCTGCGTTAACACTACGCTTTCGCGCAGAAAACATCTGCAGGTCTAAGCACAAAACCGATCCCGGACGCATTGTTTATCTGCGCGAAAGCGAAGCGACAGCGGCAATTATGCCGAGGCATAATTGATTAATTGTTCACTAGTATGGCCTACCTCGTTCTACAATCATTTTTCTTATTACCCAATATATACTAAAGTACACCTAGTAGTCAACTAGGTTTTCGAAAATTCATTTCATTAAATCCAACTTTCTTCAACATGATTAAAAGCAATATTTTTTTAATTCCTTGTTGACTAATAGGAAATATATGTTTAATGTATAACTAAGCTTTGAGCTAAACAATATAAAATGCTGATCAGAGGATCTGAAGGCCATCTACTTATGACGATTATAAATCGTACTGGTAGGTGGCTTTTTGTATTCCCTAGACAAAAAAAGGAGTGATTTTTATGAAAAAAAGGAAACAGCTTTTCCAATCGTTAGCACTTATATCTGCATTAACACTGACGTTAACAGGTTGTGGTAGCAATTCTACTGAAATAGATACAGGTGCTCAGGATACCAAAAAACCTGTAGAACTATTAAATGTATCTTATGATCCAACACGTGAGCTTTACGAGGAATTCAACAAAGATTTTATAAAAAAGTGGAAGGATGAAACAGGGCAAGATGTAACTATAAAACAATCACATGGTGGCTCTGGTAAACAAGGTCGAGCTGTAATTGATGGTCTAGAGGCAGATGTTGTGACACTAGCACTAGCTTACGATATTGATGAAATTGCTCAAGCTCGCGGCCTATTAAATAAGGATTGGCAAACAAAATTTGAAAACAACTCTACACCTTATACTTCGACTATTGTCTTTTTAGTACGCAAAGGCAATCCAAATGGTATTAAAGACTGGAATGATTTAATTAAAGACAATGTATCTGTCATCACACCAAATCCTAAAACATCTGGTGGTGCACGTTGGAATTATTTAGCCGCTTGGGCTTATGCAGGGAAATTATATAAAAACGATGAGGCAAAAATAAAAGAATTTATGAAGGCTCTATATAACAATGTAGAAGTGCTGGATTCTGGTGCGCGCGGTGCTACCACAACATTTGTTGAACGTAAAATCGGTGACGTCTTAATTGCATGGGAGAATGAAGCCTATTTATCGCTCCATGAATTTGGTGATGAATTTGATATCATTACACCTTCTTTAAGTATTTTAGCTGAGCCACCCGTGGCAATTGTTGACAAAATCGTTGATAAAAAAGGTACACGCGAAGTTGCAGAGGCATATTTAAAGCATTTATACAGTGACAGTGGTCAAGAAATTGCTGCAAAAAATTACTATCGACCACGAAATGAAAAAATTCTAGCGAAATATCAAGAGCAATTCCCAAAACTTGAACTCGTTTCAATCGATGAATTCGGTGGTTGGACAGAAGCACAAGCGAAGCATTTTAAAGATGGTGGTACATTTGATGAAATTTATGTACCTCAATAAGGAGGCATGTCATGAGTAGTTTAACGGTTAATAAAAAAACACGCCGCATTATTCCAGGTTTTCACCTCACTCTTGGCTTTACGATGTTATATGTTAGCTTACTAGTCTTATTGCCACTATCGATGATTATTATTCATACAATGTCCTTAAGCTGGGCAGAGTTTATTGATATTGTGACCGCCCCTCGTTCTGTTGCTTCCTATAAGGTAAGTTTCGGTACTGCACTCGTTGCTGGTTTACTAAATGTTATTTTTGGCACAATCATTGCTTGGGTACTTGTACGATACCGCTTTCCGTTTAAACGAATCATTGATGGACTTGTCGATTTACCATTTGCCTTACCTACCGCTGTAGCAGGCATTGCCTTAACATCACTCTATGCACCAAATGGTTGGATTGGTCAATTTTTTAGTTTCAAAATTGTCTTTACACCCCTAGGTATCATTATTGCTCTAACATTTATCGGTCTACCGTTTGTCGTCCGTACTGTGCAGCCTGTTTTACAAAATATTAGTGTTGAGATTGAGGAAGCCTCTGCAAGCCTTGGAGCAACTCGTTTACAAACTTTCAGTAAAGTGATATTGCCAGAACTTGCTCCAGCAATTTTAACAGGGTTTTCATTAGCATTTGCACGTGCACTGGGGGAATATGGTTCTGTTGTTTTTATCGCCGGTAATATGCCGATGAAGACTGAAATTACACCATTAATTATTATGACTAAGCTTGAACAATATGACTATGCTGGTGCAACCGCTATTGCAGTAGTAATGCTTGTCACGTCCTTCATCTTATTATTTAGCATTAATTTCATACAATGGCTCACAAATCGTCGCTTTATACATTAGGAGGTATTTATGGAACAGTCTACATTTATACAGCAAGTTGCACCTCAGAAAAAGAATGCAGTGACAAAGTCTGTTGCCTTACAAGATCCACGCTTTGTCCGATATACGCTAACATTTATTGCATTAGCTTTTTTAGCGTTGTTTATTGTGCTTCCACTTGTATCAATTTTTTTCACCGCCTTTCAAAAAGGAGTAGACGTATACATTGCAGCTATCACACATCCTGATGCATTGGCAGCTATTAAGTTAACCTTAACAGTTGTAGCGATTGCAGTACCATTAAACGCGATCTTTGGGGTTATGGCTGCTTGGGCTTTAACAAAGTTCAACTTTAAAGGAAAAAACCTATTACTTACAATCGTCGATCTTCCTTTTGCAGTATCTCCTGTTATTGCCGGTTTAGTGTTTATTTTGTTATTTGGCTCACAAGGACTATTTGGGGATTGGCTATTTGAACATGACATTAAAATTGTTTTTGCGCTACCTGGTATTGTCCTTGCTACTGTCTTTGTTACGTTGCCCTTTGTTGCACGGGAGCTCATTCCTCTTATGCAGACACAAGGTATTTCGGAAGAGGAAGCGTCCATTTCACTTGGTGCCAGTGGTTTTAAAACATTTTGGCATGTGACATTGCCAAATATCAAATGGGGTTTACTGTACGGCCTTATACTATGTAATGCTCGGGCAATCGGGGAATTTGGTGCCGTTTCTGTTGTATCAGGGCATATTCGAGGAATGACAAATACGATGCCCCTTCATATTGAAATTTTATACAATGAGTACCATTTTGCGGCAGCCTTTGCCGTTGCTTCACTGATGAGCGTGATCGCCATTATTACACTTATCGTTAAAGATATTGTTGCTTGGAAATCAAAGTCATAGGAGGTATTGTCAACATGAGCATTCAAATAAATAATGTATCTAAAAAATTTGGTTCCTTTCAAGCTTTAGAAGATGTTTCACTTCATATTCAATCGGGGGAACTGGTTGCACTTCTCGGTCCATCTGGTTCTGGCAAAACTTCTTTACTACGCGTTATTGCTGGGCTTGAAACGTCAGATGTTGGCGAGATTTTATTTGACGGTCAATCGATGAAAGACCGCCATCCAAAGGAGCGAAATGTAGGCTTTGTATTCCAGCATTATGCGCTTTTTCGCCATATGACAGTTTTTGATAATGTCGCTTACGGTCTTAAAGTACGCCCCCGTAAAACAAGACCTTCTAAATTAGAAATAAAGGACAAAGTGATGGAGCTTTTACGACTCGTCAAACTAGAAAATTTTTATGACCGTTACCCAACTCAGCTTTCAGGTGGGCAACGTCAGCGTGTTGCACTTGCTAGAGCCCTCGCCGTGGAGCCCAAGGTGCTTTTATTAGATGAACCTTTTGGAGCACTGGATGCTAAAGTGCGCAAGGAATTGCGTCGTTGGCTACGAAAGCTTCACAATGATTTTCATATTACAAGCATTTTTGTCACACACGATCAGGAAGAGGCACTTGATGTTGCAGACCGAATTGTCGTGATGAATAACGGCAAGATAGAGCAAATTGGTAGCCCAGACGACGTATACACAAACCCAAAGAGTCCTTTTGTTTATGATTTTTTAGGTAACGTGAATATCTTTAAAGGACGGTTACATAAAGGTAAGCTCATGCATGGTGAATTAGCTATTGATGTACCTGACGTACAGGAACATACAGAGGATCATGCAGTAGGCTATGTACGTCCCCATGATATTCATATTGAGAGAACTAACGTACGTGGCACCGTCCCTGTCAAAGTAAGCCATATTCATTTGCTCGGACCTATCGTGCAGATCGAGCTACGTCGTGAAGATATAGATGAATTTTTAGAGGCAGAACTGACTAAAGAACAATTTACTAATCTGCAGCTTAAGGTTGGTGACCATGTATTTGTCAAACCAAAGCAATTAAAAGTCTTTATCCCCGAAGATTTTTCCATTTAAAAAAGCCGTGTAGCAAATTTCTGCTACACGGCTCTTAGGGTTGAAAAACAATATGATCAAGGAAATATTGCGAAATGTTGTTCTGCCGCTTTAAATGATGATGATTTTCGTTCTAGGCTACTAGTCACACAACAACATTGTTTTATCTGCGCGAAAGCGAAGCGTCAGCAACAAATGTTTTCTGTAGCGAAAGCAAAGCGACAGCTACAAAGCGCCCAGTCGGAACGGAAATCAACCCCTCATTTTGCCGAAGACCCGGACTTTATTTAATAGGACACAACAACACAAGCCCTGTAGCAGTGAAAATATGCTACAGGGCTATTATTTATTTATGATGAAAATCTCGTCCGTCGTGAACAGCTGTTACATAACCCGCACGAATAACAAAATCACCGAAATGTTCGCCATCTAAACGTTCCTTCGAATAGTGGAGTAGAATTGGACGAAGCTCCGCTAATATCTCCTCTTCACCTATATTTTCACGATAGATTTTATTGAGACGATTGCCAGTAAAGCTTGCTCCTAAATACATATTATATTTCCCTGGACCTTTACCGATAAAGCCAATCTCACCCATTGCTGCACGGGAGCAACCATTTGGACAGCCTGACATGCGAATAACGATTTCTGTATCATTTAAGTCTGCTTCATCAATAATTGTTTCAATTTTTGTAATAAGAGAAGGCAGGTAACGCTCCGCTTCAGCCATGGCTAAACCACATGTTGGCAACGATACGCAAGCAATCGAATTACGACGCAAAGCAGAATAGTTTGCTCCATCTGTAAGCTTATATTGCTCAATAATAGCAGCGATTTTTTTCTTCTTTTGCGGCGTTACATTACTAATCATTAAATTTTGGTTTGGTGTTAAGCGGAAATCACCCGTATGCACCTTCGCAATTTCACGTAGTCCTGTTAGTAACTCATAATTTTCAAAGTCCTTAATACGACCATTTTGAATAAATAATGTATAATGCCATTGGCCTTCTGCACCTTTAATCCAGCCAAACTCATCACCTGTACGATTAAAGGTAAATGGACGAGCCTCTTGAATATCCCAACCTAGACGACGTGTTAGTTCTTCGTTAAACCATTCAAGTCCTCTTGCATCAATTGTATATTTAAAACGTGCATTTTTACGAACCGAACGATTCCCATAATCACGCTGAATCGTAATAATTTTCTCCGCCGTTTCCAGCAATTTATCAGGTGTGATAAAGCCAATTATACGAGCAAGCTGTGGGTATGTTTCATGATCGCCATGTGTCATGCCCATTCCTCCGCCAACTGCTACGTTAAAGCCTATTAGCTTATCCTCCTCAACAATTGCAATAAGTCCTATATCTTGTGAGAATACGTCCACATCATTACTTGGCGGAACAGCAATACCAATTTTAAATTTTCGTGGTAAATATTGCGCACCGTATATAGGTTCAATTTCTTCATCCTGAGTATCAACTACCTTTTCACCATCTAGCCATAGTTCATGGTAAGCTCGTGTTCTAGGTAATAAATGCTCACTTAATTTGGCAGACCAATTATAGATTTCCTCATGTAATGCGGATTGGTTGGGATTCACATTACACATGACATTACGATTCACATCTCCGCAGGCAGCAAGTGAATCTAATAACACCTCATTAATTTCCTGCATATATTTTTTGACGTTCCATTTTAAAATGCCGTGTACTTGGAATGCCTGACGTGTCGTTAATTTTAAGGAGCCGTTACCATATTTTCTTGCCATTTCATCCATTACTAGCCACTGTGCTGGAGTAGCTGCTCCGCCTGGTGTACGTACACGCACCATAAATTGATAGGCAGGCTCAAGCTTTTGACGCTGACGTTCATTACGAAGATCGCGGTCGTCTTGTAAATAACTACCATGGAACTTCATTAGACGATTATCATCTTCTGGAATACCTGAGCTTAATGGATTGTTCATCGTCCGCTCTAATGTTCCGCGTAGATAATTACTGTCGGTTTTAATACGTTCTACATCACTAGGCTTCCCTGGTTGTGGAGGTAGAATAATTTTTCCTGTCATTTGTTATCGCTCCTTTAATCAATTATGCCTCGGCATAATTGCCGCTGTCGCTTCGCTTTCGCGCAGATAAACAATGCGTCCGGAATCGGCTTTGTGCTTAGGCCTGCGTGATACAGGTCAGTTAGCCGTTATCGCATGGATGCGATGATTTTAGGCTAACATCGAACTCCTTTCCGATTCCGTGACATCCGCCGGAGGCTTTGAGTCAACAAGATGTTGGTCACTCAGTCGTTGCCACAGGACGTGGCGTTCTTAGACTGAGTTCCTCTATTTCAGCCGATGTTTGGACACCCGCTGAAAAGTGACTTAAAACTGCATTCATCCCTTCACCTATAGAGGTAGGAGACTTCTGTACCTGCCGCTTTCCCTTTCGCTACATAAGGCATTTGCTGAAAGAAGTTAATAGATGTCACGTTGATAGCGTTTCTGCTGTTTTAACTCTTGGACAAAGGCCTTCGCTTCCTCTGGCGTTTTTTGTCCCTGTTGTTCAATAACGTGAAGTATTGTTGCATCAACATCAGCAGCCATCGATTTTTCATCGCCACAGACGTAAATGACAGCTCCTTGCTCTAGCCATTCATAAAAGGCGACAGCATTTTCCTCAATTTTATGTTGAACATATATTTTTCTATCTGTATCACGTGAGAAGGCTACATGCATTTGACTGAGCGTGCCTGCAGCAAGCCAACGCTGCCAATCCGTTTGATAAAGAAAGTCTGTGACAAAATGTTGATCACCCAAAATTAGCCACGCTTTTCCTTCGACGCCTAATTCCTCACGTTCCTCCAAAAATGCACGATACGGGGCTACACCTGTACCTGCACCAATCATAATAATCGGTGTGTCCTCATGCTCTGGTAATCTGAAGTTTGGATTTTTATGAACATATATCGGTAGTGTATCTCCAATTTGAATACGTTCTGCCACACTTCCGGAGCAAACACCAAGACGTTGTCGTCCATTCGTCTCATAGCTTACTTTCCCAATTGTTAAATGCACTTCTTCACTATTCGCCTTTTGACTACTAGCAATGGAATATAGACGTGCGGGAATTTTACGTAGTAAATCTACAAATTGTTGCGCATCCCATATAAATGGTGCATAATCTTGCACAACGTCAAGTAAATCTCTTCCTTTTGCATAGTCCTTCCAGGAATTAGAGTCTTCAAGTAGCTTTGTAAATTCCTGATGGACCGTATAGGCACCAATTTTTTTTAACAACGGCTTTGACAATACAGTAATTTCTAGTTTCTTTTGTAATGCATCCTTTAATGGTAGCGTTTCTTCGAAGACGTTTACATTAGCTTGTGGATCAAACTGTAACGCTGTGATTAAAGCATCTACTAGCTTTTCATCATTATCTGGTTGAATACCGATACTATCTCCTGGTTCGAAATGGAAACTTGCACCTTCGATGGATAATTCAATATGGCGTGTTTCTTTATTTGATCCGCGGCCGTTTAAATTAATGTTTTCAAGTACTTCTGCATAGAACGGATTTTTACGAGAATATGTAGTGTCTCCTTGTGCTGTCTGATTTTCTGTAGTCGATGTAGCAGCTATATCGGTCTGTTGCAACAACTTCTGCTGAACAGCAGAGAACCATTGTGCTGCTGTGTCATCATAATCTACATCACAATCTGTGCGAGGGACGATTAGAGTTGCCCCTAATTTTGCAAGTTGCTCATCAAAATCCTTTCCTGTTTTACAGAAAAATTCATAAGAACTATCTCCTAAGGCTAGCACAGAATAATGAAGATGCTCTAACTTAGGAGCACGCTTACTATGCAAAAAATCGTAAAACTGTATCGCTTGATCAGGCGGATCCCCTTCCCCATGCGTGCTAACGATGAGCAAAAGATTCGTTACCTTTTTTAAATTATTTGGTTTAAACGTCGCTAACGATGCAATGGTTACATCCACATCGTTATCCTTCAAGGCTGAGGCATATTTTTCAGCTAACCCCTGGCTATTGCCTGTTTGTGAACCATATAAAATCGTCACTGTCTTGGTGTTTGTTTTTACTATCGGCGTTGCTTCTTCGACAACAGCATCAATAGTTGCTAGTGGTGCACTTAAATAGCCGTTTAACCACACCCTCTGTTCTCCTGTTAGTTTAGGAAGCAGCTCATTTAACAGCTTTACCTGCTCCTCATTAAATGGACTATTTACTACTTGCAGTTTCAATCTTGCCACCTCACGTATTCGTATCATTTTCTACTCTTAATTTGTCTGACAAAAACGTTTTTATCGAAGTCGGATTTTTTCCTTCTTTTCAATTTGGACCACATAGGAATTTTGTACAATCAATGTAATTGATCCGTGGTTCACAGTATTTAAAATTTGGCGAACATTATCTAATGCTAGATTTACATTTTCAGTTCTTTTATCTATCATTACAAAACACCTTCCTTAGTAAATCTTAATAATTGATAAATACGTTCCACTAAAACTTTCCTTACATTGTCGTCATAGCCTAAACTTTCACATAATATAACGTTCTTATTCTCGCAATCTTGTAATCGCTTTGTTATGCTTTGGCGCAATATCCCAGTAAACAACAAATACGGCACTATAAATACTTGATTGGTCCTATTCTTCTCTTGCTGTAACCACTCTTCAAACGTAGGACCCATTCCATATAAAAAACATGTGTCTACAGCTTCATAAGCATATTTATCACGTAATCTTGCCGCAATTTTGGCTAAATCCCTCTTTACTTCTGGATCACTACTACCACGACCTATAAGTAAAACACTTGCATTGCTAAAAGATATCCTTGCTTCTAAAATTCTAGCCTGTAGTGTATCAATTAATAGTTCATGTACACCAAGTGGCTCACCGTATGTAAATCGCACTTGTGGATGCTGTTTTTTTGCTTGATCAATCTCTCTTGGAATATCGTGCTTGGCATGTTGAGCAGCTAGCAATAAAATAGGCACGATGGCTATAGCTGTAGCCCCTTGGTTAATACAGCTTGCTATACCTTCAGCAATTGTTGGTGTCGCGAGTTCTAAAAAACTTATTTCTTGAATCGGAATTTCAATCTCCTGTTGTACACTCTTTAGAAAGGATATGGCTTGCTCTACTCCTGCTTTTACTCTACTTCCATGAGCGATATATAAAATGGCTTGCATGACCCCACATCCTTATACAGAAATTTCTGCCAATTGTGGCTGTGGAATGTTTTGCTCGAACCATTTAATTGTTTCTCTCAAAGTCACAACTTTCCCTACTACAATTACGCTTGGATTTTGAATATTTTCTCGCTGCACTAGTTCTTCAATATTAGCTAAAGTACCTGTGACCGTTTTTTGTTGAGAAAATGTACCCCAATGAATGAGAGCTATTGGTGTTTCTTGATCACGGCCATACTTAAGTAGCTGCTGACGGATATAGGGGAGGTTACCAACCCCCATATAAATAGCAATTGTATCAATCCCTTTTGCAAGGCTTTCCCATCGAATGGCATCATCTTTGCCCTCTCTCATATGTCCAGTGACCACTGCAAAACTTGAGCTTAAATCACGATGTGTAACAGGAATCCCTGCATAGGCAGGAGCTGCTATCCCTGAAGTAATGCCAGGCACAATTTCAAATGGAATATTATGCTGAGCTAGCACCTCTGCTTCCTCAGCCCCCCTTCCAAACACGAATGGGTCGCCTCCCTTTAATCTCGTCACAATCAATCCTTGCTGCGCATAGCTGACAAGTGAATGATTAATTTGCTCTTGAATCATGGCATGCTGCTGAGGTAGCTTACCGCAAAAGATGAGCTTAGCCTCTTGTTTGGCATAGGATAGTAGATTCTTATTGATCAGTCTGTCATACAAGATAACATCTGCACATTCGATACACCGCAATCCTTTTACAGTGATAAGATCCACATCGCCAGGACCAGCACCCACTATAAAAACTTTTCCCATTTGATTTCACTCCCTCTTGTCAGATAGAAAAAAAGACTCAAATCATTCATAGGCAGAGCAATGTCTGTGAATAATTTGAGCCTCTAGTTTGCTAGTCAGCTACGTATTTAATTCTTAGTAATATAATAAGAATAATATATAATATAGTATATTCTGTCAACAGTTTATTTAATGCCTAGAATATGATATTTATTTTATTTACTTAATTAAAGAAAAAACCAGGTGTCACTTGCTGACATCTGGTTTTTCTGAGATCTATCTTATTTGAATTAAAATCTACGAGGACCTCTAAATGGTGGACCTGGTCTGAAACCCGGTCCGAAAAACGGGGGTCTGAAAAACGGCGGTCCGAAAAATGGTGGTCGGAAAAATGGTGGTCCGAAAAATGGCGGTCCAAAAAACGGTGGTCCGAAAAATGGTGGTCGGAAAAACGGCCCACCTACTGGCATAAAGCCTCCTGGAAAACCTCCGAAGAATGTCATAAGCTTCCTCCCTTTTTTTATTCTATCTTATGTAGGAGGATGCATTTATCACATGTCTATTGCCTATTCTATTTTTCTTCTCCCAAACGTTGCACAAAATTTGCTAGTGTACGTACCATTACTCCTGTACCACCTTTTGGACCTAAATCATGTACAGCAATCGCATCTGACGTTCCCGCAATATCTAAGTGAATCCATGGTGTATCACCAACAAACTCACCAACGAAGCCTCCTCCAAAAATCATGTGCCCATCACGACCAGGAGAGTTATTTAAATCAGCGACGTCTGATTTACGAATTCGTTTTTTATCATTTTCTGTTAAAGGCATGCGCCATACAAATTCATCAGTCTCTTGTGCAGCTTCCATGAAAGCAGCAAAAAAGTCATCGTCATTAGAAAGTGCACCTGTTTTATCCATACCAAGTGCTGTAATCACTCCACCTGTTAACGTTGCAACATCGATCAGAGAAGTAGCTCCTTGTTGTTTAGCATATGTAGTAGCGTCTGCTAATACTAAACGTCCTTCCGCATCAGTATTTAAAACTTCTACCGTCTTACCGCTATATGTCGTAATGACATCATCCGGCTTAAATGCAGTGCCAGATACCATATTATCGGTAGAACCAATAACTGCTACGACATTTTTATTAGGACGTAATTCACCGATGATTTTCATGGCACCTAGGACTGCTGCCGCACCGCCCATATCGCCCTTCATGCCTACCATTGCATCTCTCGGCTTTAAGGAATAGCCACCTGTATCATACGTAACCCCTTTGCCGACAAGACCAATTGGATCATCAAAATCTTCAGTCGCTTTATATTTTAATGTGATTAAACGAGGTTCTTCATGGGAGCCCTGATTAACACATAAAATACCGCCCATACCGAGCTCCTCTAATTGTGCTTTATCTAAAATTTCTACTTCAAAATTGTACTCGACTGCAAGGGATTCTGCGTAATTAGCTAAGTCTGTCGCTGTCAATAAGTTTGGTGGTAAATTAATTAAGCTACGTGCTTCATTTACTGCATTTGCATAAATAGCACCAACTTCAAAGCTTGCTACCACTTCGTCTAAATCATCAGCAGTTGTTACAAGATGAACTGCGTCAATATATTTTTCTATTACATTTGATGTTGTTTTGTAATGAGGAATTGAATAATAACCAAGACCTAATCCTTCACCAGCTAAATATGCAACATCTGTTACAGTAATCGACTCTGTCGTAAAAGACTCAAGCCAAATTGAATATTCTTTAACCCTTAATGCTCTTAGTTCCTTGCCAACCAATCCAAATGCCGCTCGAACATCGCCTTCTGTTAAGTTTTTACGCTCATCTAAACCAACAAATAAAATGCGCTTAAGACTTGCGTGACCCTTCAAGAATGGCAATTTCGTAATATTTTTTAGCTCAGTAGATACATCTCCTGTACCAATCCACGCATCAAGAGATTCTCCGTAAAATGATGAAAAGCTTGCCCAATCCTGCATTTGCTCACGATGTTTAGAGACTCCTACTACTAACACTTCAGTAGAAACTGTTTCAAATGTTTTTGCTTCTTTTACAATATGCATGCTATATTCCTCCATTCAATATTTATTATACCTAAGTTTCAGAAAACGCGTAATATTTGGCTTTTAGAAAATAATGAATGTTATAATAAAAGCAATTATAAGTGAAGGTTGTGATGATTATGAGTTTACTTCAAAATACCCCTTTACTCGTTGCCCTTTTTGCAGTTCTCTTTGCACAATTTGTAAAAATCCCTATTCATTTTTTAATGACAAAAAAGATTAACTGGGGATTATTTACTTCCACCGGGGGTATGCCGAGTTCACACTCCGCTTCCGTAACAGGACTAACAACCTCTATTGCCTATGAAACAGGATTAGATTCCCCCATATTTGCCGTAGCCGCTATGTTTTCATTTATCGTCATGTATGACGCGAGTGGCGTACGCTATCAGGCAGGTCAACATGCAGCCGTATTAAATCAATTGCGTAAGGACTTTCAAACATTGCTTTATGATTTGAAAAAATGGCCACAAATGGATGGGCAAGAAAAAATGGAAGAGCTAAAAACATTGCTAGGCCATAAACGGAGCGAGGTATTTTTCGGGGCATTAACGGGCGTTTTTATCGCCATCATCACATACCAATTTATTTTGTGAAATATAGACACAGCCTCATGTTGAGGCTGTGTTTTTTTGTTTATCGGAACACTTTTGTGATTTATCGGAAACATTTCACGGTTTATCGGAATCTTTTGTGATTTTATGGGAAACTTTTCAAGATCTATCGGAAACATGCATAAAAAAATCAGCGGATGGCCAAGCATCCGCTGAAAGAAGTTAAAACATTCGATATCCACTTTTACGCAAATAAATCATGACAATTCCCGCAACAATTGAACCGGCAAAGCCACCAGATAAGATCGAAATATCTACAAATTGCAGTGCTTGTAACTTATCTAAAAGTGCTGGGAATGCGGAACCTGGCTTGAAAATATAATCAAAAAAGCTTACATCATCGACAATAAAGATAACAACAATTGGATACACTATCGCCATTAACCATGTCATTCGCAGAAGCATATTCAATAAAAATCCGATACCAAAGAACATGACAAAAAATAACACAATTGAAATGATTAACTGTACTAATGAAACTGGACCATCCATGTATGTATAACCTCCGTTTTCCTCTCATTAGTTTACATGATTACTACAGCGCTTTCAATGAGCATATCCTTGATTTCGCTTGTTCGTCATATTTAGGAATCCTCACCATAACGTGGGGTTGATTTCCGTTCCGACTGGGCGCTTTCCTGGGGGCGTCCGATGAGCCGCTTCGCTTCGCTGCAGGGTCTCATCTGTGACGCTAATCCCCGAGGAGTCGCCCAGCCTCCACTCCAATCAACTTATTTACATAATAGACGTTTTATCAAAAGTCATCCACACCTCTTGATGATTAGCCAATAAAAAACTATTGAAAACTAGTATACAACTAATTTTCAATAGTTTCTCGCTTTTCACTATGAAGCTGTTTGTGATAATAAATACTTTGGCGACTTCCAAAGCTCTGCCCATTTTTTAAAGGCCGCTATCACAATTATTAAGCCTAAAGTTAACATAATGACCGACAATACACCATTTAACACATTGTAACCAGCAGCCTCTGTATTCCAATAAACATTTTTAATCATCCAATAGCCCGCTACATTTACAGTGACATATAAATAGGCTAATGGGATAAAGCATGTTAAGGCGTAAATTCGCTTATCAGCAACTTTTAAGACCATTGTTACACCACATACTAAACCAATTGTCGCCATTAACTGGTTCGATACGCCAAATAATACCCATATCGAACTGATATCTCCTGAGTACAATAAATAGCCCCACATAAAACATGCCAGTGCACTTGCAAATATAGTACCTGGAAGCCAATTTGTACGCTTCAGAGGCTTGTATACATTGCCACCAAAATCTTGGATTAAATAGCGCGCTACACGTGTCCCAGCATCAATAGCCGTTAAAATAAAGACCGCTTCGAACATAATAACGAATTGATAGAAATATGAAGACAATTCGGCAAACCAAGGAATCCCCGTGAAAATATCAGTCATCCCGACTGCTAGCGTTACAGCTCCACCTGTGCGTCCTTCTAAATCCATCCCAATTCTTTCTGCTAATGCATGTAAATGAACCGGCTCCATTCCTAATGTAGCGAAGACTGCTGGAGCTGAATTAATCGCAAAATAATCTGCAGGATGAAGGGCCGTTGCTGCAATTAAAGCCATTACCCCTACTAAAGATTCTACGAGCATAGCACCAAACCCAACGATGCGAATATCTTCCCAGCGATCAATCATTTTCGGAGTTGTCCCAGAACCTACAAACGCATGGAAGCCAGAAATAGCCCCGCAAGCAATTGTAATAGAGACGAATGGCCATACAGGACCAGCAATTACTGGGCCACCACCATGAATAAACTCTGTAATTGGCGGGAATTGAATGATTGGGTTCACGAAAAAGACCCCGATGATTAACGCAATAAACACGCCAATTTTCATGAAACTACTTAAATAATCACGCGGCGCTAATAAAAGCCAAACAGGTAATGCCGCCGCAAAAAATGCATAGATTGGTAGTATAATAGCTAAAGTATTACGGTCAAACGTTAAAAAATCACCAAATGCTGTCCCTTGAATCATTGGTCCAATAAATACACCAACCATTAACAAAATAAAGCCAACTGTCGACGTAACAATTAAATTTCCTGTTTTACGATAAGCAATACCAACAAGCATTGCAATTGGAATCGTAATCCCTACCGCAAAAGTTCCCCATGGATTTCGCTCTAACGCACCAAGGACAACCATCGATAGCCCGGCCATTGTAATAGTAATAATGAAAAGCATTGCAAGGCCTGTACAGAATCCCGCAACAGGTCCTAACTCCTTCTTCATAACCTCTGATAACGACTTTCCTCCATGGCGCATAGAAGCGAATAACACTACCGCATCATGTACTGCACCACCGATTACTGCTCCAATTAACAACCAAAGGAGCCCTGGCAAATATCCAAATTGTGCAGCTAAAATAGGCCCGACTAACGGTCCAGCCGCTGCAATCGCTGCAAAATGATGCCCAAATGTTACCCATTTATTCGTCGGAACATAATCTTTACCATCCTCCAAAGCATGTGCTGGGGTGGGCGTATCATCTTTTATTTTAAGTACTTTTTTTGTGAAAAATATGCCATACAAACGATAGCTAATCATCAGCACACAAATAGAACCTATTACAATTGTAATCGCATTCATCTCATCACTCCTTTTACTTTTTCCACATCATAGCAAATGAACTAACCAATTATTCAAGAAATTCACCGAAATGTCAGAATTTTAAGTTGAAAGGGTGTTTTCTACTGTTGAAATGCAGTTATTTTGATAGCTGAAAGATCTTTCGCACATCCTTCATATAAAGCCTGCTGACAGGTATCGAATGTCTATTATGCAAAATCAAATTGTATTTAGTACTGCTCCAAGGCTCCAGTTCTTCAATATGTTCTAAGTTGACGATAAATGCCCGATGAACACGCACAAAACCTTTTAAAGTAAGCTTTTTCTCCAAAGTAGCTAACGACTCTGAAGCAAAATATCTCCCTTTCTCAGTAACAACAATCGTCTTACTATCTTCAGATGTACAATATAAAATTTCCTGTATTTTTATAAGTAAAATTCGATCATTCACATAAACTGTTAATTTATCAAGCTTGTCCAATTGTAAATGCTTTAATTTTTCCATCGTTTTAGTCTGTGTTGCTCTTCTTTTGGCCACTAGCCTCTCAACTGCTCTTTGTACACGCTCTTGCTCAAACGGTTTCAAAATATAATCAAAAGCGTTCACTTCGAATGCCTGGAGTGCATACTCATCATAAGCAGTAGCAAAAATAATTTCAGGTTTAAGTATGTTTTGTTGTAGCTGTTTTGCTAATTCAAGGCCATTATTTACACCTAGCTGAATATCTAAAAACACACAATCAATCTGCTCAAACTGTGGGTCCTGCAGTATGTCCTCCAAATCCTCCGATTCACCAATGATTTGAACTAACTTTGTTTGCTCCAATAAATATCGCAATTCAGCCCTTGCTAACGGTTCATCATCTACAATATAGACATTTAACATTTCTCTACTCCCATCTTGTAGCTTTTAACGGCAGCTGGATCATAATTTTCGTGCCAACATCTAACGTACTTGAAATGTGAAAATCTGCCTCAGCTCCATAAATTTCATGAATACGTTGATAAATATTCCATAACGCTGTCCCTGTTCCTTGCTCGGATTGCATGATCGTTTTGCCAAGCTGTTTTACCTGCTCTTTTCTCATCCCACAACCATTATCCTCTGTTGACAGCAATAGCATATTATTGATTCGTTGCACCTTGACGTCAATTTTGCCTTCCTTACGATTTTTAAAGGCATGATAAATGGCATTTTCAACAAGTGGCTGTAAAGTAAATGGGGGAATTTGTACGTCAAAAAGTGTTTCATCCAAGTTAAATTGGACATCATAGCGGTTCGGAAACCTCGTTTGTTCAATCGACAAATAAGCCTCCACGTGGTCAATTTCATTTTTTAACGGAATCAGCATTTGACGAGCTCCCTGCAAATTACTCCTAAAAAATGTACTAAGCTTTATCAATAATGCTCTAGCCTCATCAGCATCCGTTCGAATCAAACTTGAAATAGTATTGAGACTATTAAAAAAGAAATGAGGATGAACCTGTGCTTGTAGCGCTTTAATTTCGGCATCCTTTAATAGCTTTCTTTGCTGCTCAATTTCAGCATATTCAAGCTGCGAGGAAAATAGTCGACTGAGGCCCTCAGCAAGCTCCTTTTTCGCCCCTGTTAATGAAGAAACATTGTTAAAATATAGCTTTAATGTACCTACCGTTTTATGCTGTACTTTTAATGGTAAAACAATCGCAGCACTTAACGGACAATCTTCATGTGGACAATTGATTTCTTTTGCGGACGTCGCTGTAATAATTCGTCCTTCTACTAATACCCGTTTCGTTAAAGCCGTCATTATTTCTTGATGGATGACATGATGGTCCTCGCCCACTCCTGCATGTGCTAAGATTCCATTTGTATCCGTAATCGCGACTGCATCAACCTCGATCTCTCTTTTAATAATTTCTGCAACCGTTCGGCAAGATTCTTCGTTTAACCCTTTACGAAAATGTTCAATTGTTTGTTGGGCAATAGAAAAAGCATGGTGTGTTTGTAATGCTTTTGTGCGCTCTTCCTCATCAATAAAAGTTTTAATAATAATGAAAAATATTAAAATCCCAAAGGCGTTCATAAAAATCATCGGTAGCGCTATTAAAGAAACTAATTGCAAAGCTTGTTCAAATGGTTTTGCCACAAGTAAAATAACAATCATTTGTAAAGTCTCTGCACAAATTCCGATGATAACAGCTTTTTTATAGGAGAAGGTTTGACGTATTTTTAATTGCTTACTTAAACTACCAGTGATGAATCCTGCTAGTATTGTAGAAACACCACAGGCAACCGCTGTAAAACCGCCAAGGGTAATACGATGAATCCCTGCAATAACCCCCACGCTAACACCAACAAGTGGCCCACCAAAAATACCAGCAATCGCTACGCCAATTAGCCTCGTATTCGCAATGGCCTCCTCTGCATTTATAGAGCTATGTATCATTTGATTTAAAGGATTAATGGACCCACTTTCAATTTTTATCCCTGTATAGCTACTAACTATACTTAAAGCACTAAAGATAACAATGAGCCAAACTTTTTCCTTAACCCCTTGATCCTGAAAAAGCACTCCCCGAAAGAGGCGCCATCTTGACATTAAAAAGGCAAACACAATGATTAGCCCTACTCGCTCTAGCATAAATAAAAATAGCTCCATCATAGGTTTCCCCCTCTATCACTCTATTTTTTAAAGAACAATTTATAAGAAGAATAACCGAAGACATCTCCAGGATTAATGCCTTCAATCCCCTCTAATTGATGCTTTTCAAATTGATTAGATGCCATTTCCTTTAACATCACTGATGTCATTTCATCCTGAGCGAGCTCCTTTGGATACATCCACTTCGCTTCCAATATTTCATTTTCCTGAATGCAAATCTTCTGCTGCTCATCTTTCATCCGACAATAAAATATAGCCATATTATCACTAATGTCACCACGAATCACACCCGTTCGAAAACCAATTAAGCCTGATACGTAGCAATCAATACCCGTTTCTTCCTTTAATTCGCGAACAACAGCCTCATCTACTGTTTCACCAGCATTGACAAAACCAGCTGGCAATGACCATCTTCCCTTTAATCCGCTATATGCCTTTTTGACAACTAGCCATTGTCCTAACTCATTTACTGTAACTCCTGCAACACCTAACCAAACTTTTCCTCTGTCTTTTTTCATAATCATCTTCACCTCTATATCACTATTATAACGGGCAATTTTCCATATATAGAAGTATTAATTCAGAATTTTATGGTTACTCCTCACTCTCAAACATAAAGTATACATGTACGCCAATTTTGTAAATATGTTACACTATTTAAAATATAGAATATTCACTCTATTTAGAGGAGAGAGTTTTATGTTAAACGAATTATCACCTAATGGAAAGCTTTTTATTTTTGCGATAGCGTTACTTTTACTATCGCCCGTAATTGTTTTCATGTTGCCCCTTACTGTTTCCCAAACGTTTTATTATAGTAGTGATAATATCGTGCTGATCAATCCAATAAGCAACTTCACTATGCTTTTCCTAGCAATTACACTAATCATTTTAACGTTGATCTTACTTGGTTTCAAAAGAAATAAATATACCTATCTGATTACGATTATAACAATTGTGAGCGGTCTGGTTTTAGGCTATTTTTCTCTTTTAAGTTATATCGCTATACAGAATACACGAATTGTTTTCAAAGAATATCTCCATAAAACTACATATGAATGGCAGGATATTAAGGAAGTCATTTATGAGTATGAAATAGGTACAGTAGGCACTTTTTATTTCCAAACGAAAAATAACGAAAAGTTTGTCATTGAAGAAAACGGACAATTTGGCCCAGAGGAAAAAAGCGCTATTTACAATTTAGCAAATGAAAATGGCGCAATATTTATAGAACGCGAGAAGGCAAAGTAACGATTATCAATTATGCCCCGGCATAATTGCGTCCGGAATCGGCTTTGTGCTTAGGCCTGCAGATGTTTTCTGCGCGAAAGCGTAGTGCTAACGCAGCGACAGCAACGTCTCTTTGTCTGTGCGAAAGCGAAGCGTCAGCAACACAGCACCGATGCAGATTAATTAGCCGTTATCGCATGGATGCGATGGTTTTAGGCTAATATCCCCTAAGAACTCCCTTCCGATTCCGTGACATCCGCCGGAGGCTTTAACTTCTTTCAGCAATTATCTTCTGTAGCAAAAGCGAAGCGTCAGCTACAGGTGTCTTTTGCTGAAAAAAGTTAAAAAAAGCCACTTTCGAATAGAACGAAAGTGGCTTAAGACTGTAATCTACCTTTTCATGTTATAAGTTGTGTTCCGAAAATTTCCATTCCTAAGCAACGAATACTTACGCTTCCAGCTGCTCCATATCCCAATTAAGCGTTAATATATTTTTTAATCGGATGACCTGATCTTCTCCAATTGTATTGACCAGTTGTTTTTCTATTTCTGCTTTACAGTATTGATTTTTTTCAAAGCAGTCTTCACCAAATTCAGTCATACGAATAGCTTTATGTTTTTTACTATGTTCGACACTCATAACCGTTACCAACCCTTTAACTTCCAAACTCTTAATTATTTTATGGGTTGCTTGTCTTGAAAATTTAACATTTTTAGCTACATCTGAAATCGTAAGTTGCTTTTTATTAACAATACCCAGAATATACCATTCCGAATTTGAAATATAAATATCGTTATGCTTATTCCACTTCTCTTCCGCAAGTCTTCGAAGTAGTTCGTGACGTTCGCTCAGCAAATCAATGACATCTCGATTCTGCAATTCGTCCTTCAACTAGTTCACCTTCATTTCATTTTTTTCGTTACTAATATACAAAAAACAGCAGCAATCGTCAACTAAGTTGACAAAAATCATTTAATTGCTTACAATAAATTTAGTCAACTTAGTTGACAATATAGTTTGTTGGAGGGGATATATATGTATAACATTGGCGATGTAGTCATTTACTCATCACATGGACTTTGTTCTATTGAAGATATTTGTGAACAAACCTTTAACGACATTACTAGATCTTATTACGTTTTACAACCACTAAATGAACCACAATTAATCATTCGTACCCCTATTGACAATTCCAAAAAGCAGCTTAGAGATATTATAAAAAAAGAAGAAGCCCTAAGTATTTTACATTCATTCACATCACCTGGTGTGGAATGGATTGAACAAAATACACATCGAATGAGATTTCATTTAGAAATCATTAAATCCGGCAATCGCCAAAAACAAGCAAAGCTTTTAAACACATTGTTACGAAAAAAGCTCGAATATAAGACCAATGAAAAAAAATTCCCTAACCAGGAAGAAAAAATACTGCAATCTTTACAGGATACTATCTTTTCAGAGTTTTCCATAGCTCTAAATAAATCTTCCGATGAAATTTATGATTATGTATTAACACAGCTTCACTAATTACGAATTATCGGTACAGTAGTAAGGCCACGATTAGAAATAATCGTGGCTTATTTCTTATTAAAAAGATATACAAAAAGATTCTGCTTCATTGTTTAAGCAATGTAATAATTCGTGTTTAAAACCTCCATTCTCTATTAATACTAAAGCCTTCTCAATATCAAAAAACCGACCTATTCTGTACGTTTTTTTCTTATAAAAAGTCATAAAAAAAGCCTCCTTCATTTATCATGTTTGACAACATCATAAATCAAAGAAGCTTATTATTAGATCCCATTACTAATGAGCTTTATGTTTATTTTTTAATCACAAATCTCAGGCGTACCTTCACGTTTCGCCGTTTTGAAAGACGTGCCACAGCCGCATGATGCGATCGCATTTGGATTGTCGATCGTGAAGCCACCACCCATTAGTGATTGCTTATAGTCAATTTTTGTCCCCATTAAAATCGGCGCATCTTCACGGGAAACAAGAATTGTTAAACCATGCTGTACATCTTCAAAATCATCTTCTTTTTTCTCTTTATCAAAATGCATGCCGTATGATAGGCCACTGCATCCGCCTCCATTAACAACTACACGTAAAAACGAACCTTGCTCTTCATTGTGCTCCATCATTCCATTAATATGAAAGACAGCCGCCTCAGTAATTTCAATTACTTGCTTACTTGTCATCCCAATCACCTTCCTTCTTACTTATTATCATATCAATTTTGACTATTGTATGACAAACATTCAGCTTCAACAGAATTTTAGTTAATTAGCAATAGTTAAGGATGACATTTGTTAAAACATATGCTCAGTAGTTGATTGGGTGGCAAGGTGACTTCTTGGGCTTATCCGATTACTTTTCTGGGATACCCGATCACTTCCGGGCTTATCCGATCACTTTTCAGGGGTACCTGATCACTTCCGGGCCTTACCCGATCACTTTTCTGGGGCACCTGATCACTTCCGGGCCTTACCTGATCACTTCTGGGGCTTACACGATCACTTTTCAGGGGTACCTGATCACTTCCGGGCCTTACCCGATCACTTTTCTGGGGTACCTGATCACTTCCGGGCCTTACCCGATCACTTTTCTGGGGTACCTGATCACTTCCGGGCCTTACCCGATCACTTTTCTGGGGTAC
>NZ_JBHVUJ010000005.1:91065-286131 GCF_042884205.1 Lysinibacillus sp. NPDC058147 | reverse complement strand
CGTACCCGATCACTTCCGGGCCTTACCCGATCACTTCCGGGCCTTACCCGATCACTTCCGGGCTTACCCGATCACTTTTCAGGGGTACCTGATCACTTCCGGGCCTTACCCGATCACTTCCGGGCCTTACCCGATCACTTCCGGGCCTTACCCGATCACTTCCGGGCTTACCCGATCACTTTTCAGGGGTACCTGATCACTTCCAGGGCTTACCCGATCACTTCCGGGCTTACCCGATCACTTCCGGGCTTACCCGATCACTTCCGGGCTTACCCGATCACTTCCGGGCCTTACCCGATCACTTTTCAGGGGTACCTGATCACTTCCGGGGCTTACCCGATCACTTCCAGGGCTTACCCGATCACTTCCGGGCCTTACCCGATCACTTCCAAGGCTCACCCGATTACTTTTCGGGGATGCCCACAAAAAAGCGTTCAGCCGGAACGCAAATCAACCATACATTAATATGACAACCCTTACTTTCAGAAGAAAATTCTAATATTTTTCACATTTTTAGTATTTTTTATCCATGTTTTAAAAATTCACATTGGTATAATAGTTATAATATGTAGATGAAAGAGGTATAAAATATGGAGATTTCACCTTATTACGAAAAAAAAATTCAATGTTTTAATTGCAAAAAAGAATTTCCAACATTAAAAGTACGCTCTAAATTCATTAAAGTAGATCATACAGAAACAGACTTTCATCCTATCTATGCAGACGGTGTAAATGCCCTTTATTATAATGTATTTGTTTGTGAGCATTGTGGATTTTCATTTACAGAAGACTTTTCGAAGTATTTTGCTCCTGGTACGCAGGATGAGATTCGCACGCAAATTACTGAGAAGTGGGTGCACCATGATTTTAAGGGAGAACGTACTGTATTCCAAGCAATACAAGCTTATAAATTAGCGTTCCTTTGCGGTACGATTAAAAAAGAAAAATTTGTCGCTATAGCTGGGCTTACATTACGTCTTGCATGGCTATATCGCTCACTAAAAAACGAAGGCCAAGAGCAACGTTTTATGACAATGGCCCGAGATTACTATATGGATTCTTACTCAACTGAGGATTACAGTTCAACACAAATGTCAGATATTCGAATTATGTATATGATCGCTGAACTATCACGACGTATCGGTGACTTAGAAAATGCTACACGCTTCTTTTCTAAGGTCATTGAAAAGCAAAGTATTGGTGGAGAAGCGAAGATCATTGATATGGCAAAAGAGCAATGGGCTATTATTCGAGAAGAAAAAGAACACGCTCGCCATGTTTAAGTAAGAAAAAAAGTTCTAGCCTGAGCTAGAACTTTTTTTAGTCGTGTTAGAATACTTGTTCTACTTCAATAACACCTGGTACTTCTTCTAATAATGCACGTTCGATACCAGCTTTTAGTGTAATTGTTGAACTTGGGCAACTGCCGCATGCACCTAATAAACGTAATTTTACAATGCCGTCTTCTACATCTACTAATTCACAGTCTCCACCGTCACGTAGTAAGAATGGGCGTAATTTATCTAATACCTCTTGAACTTGGTCGTTAATTGTTGCTTCTGCCATTTTGTCTCGACTCCTTTCCTTATAATGATTATAATGTTAGCAACAGAAAAAATCCAATATAGAATCCGAGGAGTGGAATGGAATGGGACAAACGAAACCAATGATTGAAATTTACGGAACAGCGGTAATCTGCGCGAGCTGTGTCAATGCGCCTTCTTCAAAGGATACATATGAGTGGCTACAAGCAGCAATCGATCGAAAATATCCAAACCAAGGATATGATATTCGCTATGTCGATATTGAAGGTCCAATTGAGAATGAACGCGACCAAGATTATGCTTCACGCATTCAAGAAGTTGAATTTTTTTATCCACTTGTCCTTATAAATGACGAAGTAGTGGGAGAAGGCTATGTTCAATTAAAGCCTGTATTTACTGCACTTGAAAAGCTAGGTTTCGTTCCTGACGAAACCGTTTAACTTATTTCAGCGGATGTCACAGAATTATGCCTAGGTATACTTGATAAAAAAACTTAGGGATTGCTTCAAATTTTGAAGCAATCCCTTTTTATAAGATTAATTAATCATTTTGACGTTTGTAGTACCATAATAATCCTGATTTCATCAAGCGTGCGATACGTCCTGTTACTGTTGTATCTGCTAAATAGACAAAGCCTTGTTTTTTACCAAGAGCTCCCATGAAACCTTTTAATTTAATATCAGGCATTTTCTCAGGTAAGTTTTCACCTTTCCAACGCATGCGAAGTACTTTGACGATTTGTTCTGCTTGTTCCTCTGCTAACTGGGCAGTTGGAGGTAATTCTGAAGCAGCACAGTCGCCTACAACATATACATGCTCGTCATCAAGAAGATTGAAATATTGTGTTACAAGCGGACGACCTTGTTTATCTTTCTCAACTTCCAAATCACGAACAATTTTGACTGGCTGTACACCAGCAGTCCATACTACAGTATCAAGTACAATTTCTTCTTCGTGATTGTAAATTTTACCTTGTTCAATTTTTGTAATATTTGAATTGGCAATAACTTCAACGTTATGTTTTACAAACCAGTCTTTTACATATTTACTTAGCTTTTCTGGGAAGTCCTTCAGAATACGCGGACCACGGTCAAATAGCTTTATTTTTAAATCTGAACGACTTTCACGTAACTCACTTGCAAGCTCAATACCACTTAAGCCAGCTCCTACAATTCCGACTGTAGACCCTGCCGGTAAACCACATAGCGCTTGGAATGTTGAACGTGATTTCGCCATTGTCTGAATGCTATATGTGTACTCCTCTGCACCTGGTACACCATGATACTTATCCTCACAGCCAAGACCAATTACTAAATCATCATATTCAATACGTTGTCCATCTTCTAAAATGACTACCTTATCCGTACGATCAATTTCAACAACTTCTCCATATATAGCCGATAAACGTTCATTCTCCGGGAAGCATACACGAATTTCTTTATCTGTTGCAGTCCCTGCTGCTAATGCGTAAAATTCTGTTTTTAAACTATGGAAAGGGGCTCTGTCTACTAACACGATTTCTGTGTCTAATGGAACGTTTGGTAATAAGCGAAGCATGAGACGCATATTGCCGTAGCCGCCACCTAAAAGTACTAATTTTCCCATAATAGTCTCCTTTTATATCTCTTATATTAATTGTTCACAAAGTATCCACAAAAGAGTATAACCGATTGTGAGAAGTTTCACAATATCAGAATGCAATTTTGTGAAAGATTTCACAAAATGAATGATAACTTGCTTTTTTTGAACGATTATTGAATCACTTGTACTACGATTAATTGTCGTCATTGTCCGAATTTTCCTTAAATATTATTTTCTTCTCTTCACTTTTGTAAAGTTAAGGCGTCTTACTTTACCACTTAGTATCTGCTTTTATCTCATGATCAACTCAAAACATTGACGAATGTTTTAAAAGCGAGTAGCATTATTTTGGTGAGGTGACATGTATGAATCCAATGGTTGAATTTTGTATAAGTAATTTGGCAAATGGCTCTCAAAAATCTTATGAAATACTAGAGCGTGATCCGAACATCGACGTTTTGGAATATGGCTGCCTTAGTTACTGTACAAAATGTTCAGAATCATTTTATGCAATCGTCAATGGTGAACTAGTTGAGGCTGATTCTCCTGAAGAGTTGACGAAAGCCATTTATCAATTTATCGAAGAAAATCCGTTATGGTAATGAAGGCGTAACAGCTCATTCATATAATGATGAAATACTTACTAATACTAAATTTGAACATATAAAAAGGATGTTATGCCAAAAAAATCGACATAAGCATCCTTTTTTTATGTTTGACCTATATATTTGAACTAATCAATCATGCCTCGGTCATTAAATCTTCCACCACATAGGTAGGTTGCTGCTCCTTCTCAAGTACAACCTTTGTTGGTGTAACACCTGTATTTACATGGATTGTGTCACAGCCAAATCGAATTCCACACATAATGTCTGTGTCATAATTATCGCCAATCATCACCATTTCATCTTTCGTAAAGCTATGTTCTGTCGCAATGACTTCAAGCATTGCAGGTGATGGTTTACCGATATAGATTGGCTCAATGTCTGCAACCTCACCAACTAATCGGGCAAACGACCCATTACCTGGTAAAAATCCATGTTCCGTTGGGAATTTTATATCTTGATTCGTTGCTATAAACGTCGCACCATTTTGCACAGCAACTGTCGCCTTCGCAAGTGCCATATAATCTAGATTTCGATCGATCCCCATAACAAATACTTCTGGCTCATCCTCGGTAGGTTCAATGCCTTCATTAAATAACGCTTTACGAATACCATCAGAACCTAACATGGCTACTTTTTTGCCAGGGAAATTCAAGGATACATATTTCGCTGTAACTAATGCACTAGAGTAAATATGCTCTAATGGTGCATTCACACCTATTGCGCTTAAAGCTTCCTGCAGCTGCTCTCTTGTCTTAGAAGAATTATTTGTAACGTAAAACGGCTCGATCCCTGCTTGTTGTAACCGATGAATATAAGTAATCGCAGAAGGAATACCTTCCTTTCCACGGTACACTGTGCCATCTAGATCAAAGCAATATGCCTTGTAGGTTTTCATTGATGATCCTCTGGTAAAAATGCTGAAACAGGGCCGAGTTCATTTGTTAAATAACTATTCACAGCAGGTGAAAATTGCTTTAACGTTGGCAAAGTCGTTGTTAACACATTGACAACTTCTTGAACATCTACATCTGTAAATTCACGAACAAGCATTTTACGTAAGCCAACTACTGCTTTTAACGGTGCTTCCATTTCAGTAGATACGACTTTTTCATCGATTAAAATATCAATAATATCCTCATAGCTTCCTGGATCACGCATAATGAAGCCGTCAATCATTAAATTACCTACATCCATCATTGACTCCATCACATTGTGACCAATTCGCTCGATTGCTAATTTCTTAATATCATTTTCTAGCCAGCTATCTTCTGACTCTAGAATAGCTAATAGTCCATCTAAGTACTGTAAATTTTTTGTGATTTTATTACGATCTACAAAATACACAAGGAAAGCCCCCATTCAAATCTTTAAAAGTTGATAGTCATTTCTCTTCTATAGTACCATATCTATAGGACTGGAAGGAGATTAAAAGATGGAACGTTTTTTTTTATATGATGATGTAGAAGATACAAAAACACGCTTTGTTAGTTTTGCCGGGGACAAGTTACGTTATGATTTAGCCATTTTGCAATCGGGTCGTTTCTTTGGAAAAGTGCTTGTTATGGATATCCAATTTGGACGCTTTGCTATAATTGGTCCAGATGATATAGAAGAGCCAGGCTACCTTGAACACGTGTACAATCGTACAGAGGAAGAGACGGTCGAGCTACGAGAATATTTACGTGAATTGTTAAATTAACACCCTCAAAATAGGGTGTTTTTTTGTACATAGCAATTAAGAATTTAATACAAAAAAATTCCGCTTTTCTGCAGACATAGGAATATACTTTGCATACTGTGCAACAGAAGGATGGCAGAATTTTTTTGTAAATATCTTAAAACTAAATCGAGGAGCATTGAATCGTGCCCCTACTTTTCATTATTTATTTTAGCAGGATTATCCTTATTTTGAGGTTTGTCTTTGTTTTCATTGTCGTTTTGTTTTTTGGCTTGTTGATTTTGCCCAATTACTCCTAAGTCATCAACACTAATATCAAAACCAAATCCATATTCTTCTCGATCTAATGATTTTTTATTTTCTTTAGTCAAATTAATCACCTCCAATAAATAAATTATCCTTTTTTACATGATTTATACGCTTTATCTATCTACCTAAACATTATTAGTTTTATGCTGTTGCATCTTTAATAATCCAGTCAGCAGCACTAATTAAATCTGGAACAACCGCATCTGCCAGCGGATCTTTCTCCCCTAAAAACACTCCCTTAGTTCCGGCTCGTTTGCCTGCTATGATATCTGTATCCGTATCTCCCACCATGTAGGATTTTGCCAAGTCTATATTATATTTTTCACCCAGATCAACGATTAACTTACTATTAGGTTTACGGCAGGCACAGCCCGACTTTGGTTTATGGGGACAATATACGACTTCGTGAATAGTGGCCCCTTCCTTCTTCAATTCTTTTACCATATGCTCATGTATTTTTTGTAGCTGCGTTTCTTTCATAAACCCCAATCCAACGCCACCTTGATTGGTTACTACAAATATATAGTCGAAGTATTTATTCAATTTTTTTATAGCTTTCGGAACATGTGGTAGGAAATAGAGCTCCTTTGGTTTATTTACAAATTTAACACGATCCGTTAATACTTCATTGATGACCCCATCACGATCCAAAAATACAGCTTTTTTCATCTAAACAACACACACCTTTAATATAAAATAAGTAGGTTGGTATAAAAGCCAAAAATGCAGGCTCCTCACCATAGCATGAGGTTGATTTCCGTTCCGACTGGGCGCTTTTATCGCTGACGCTTCGCTTTCGCGCAGAAAACATTTGTTGTTGCTGTCGCTTCGCTTTCGCACAGAGCAAAGCTTCCTGGGGGCGTCTGATGAGCCGCTTGGGCCAACACGATGTTGGTCACGAAGGCGTTATCACAGGATGTGATGGTTTTAGCCTTTGTTCCTCTATTGCTAATCCCCAAGGAGTCGCCCAATCTCCACTCCAATCAACTTATATATTGCATATACCCGCTTTATGGTGAAAAGTTAAAAATAAAGCAATTTTTGCATTCACTTTTTATTATTACCGAAATAAAAAAACCTATTACTGCAAAGTAAAAACCTGATGCAAATTTCGCATCAGGTTTTAAAAGTTTATTCTGCTATTTGTTCATCCTCAACAAGCTTTGTCACTTCATGATCTTCATTTACTTCAGCTTCTGGCTGTTGAATGGATTTACCGAATTTGCGTAATACGAAATATGCACAGCCAAAGTTACAATACTCGTATAAGTAATCTTGTAGTGTACTAATCTTCGTATCGAAAGTGGCTTTCTGATTTTTATCATCAAAAAAGCCTTTTAAGCGTAATTGATTATAGCCCCAGTCTCCCACAATATAATCATATCTGGCTAAAATATCTGAGTATCGTTCTTTGAATACTTCCTCTTGAAAAGCTTCTTTGTAATCTTCAATAAGCTCGTATTCATATCCTTCAATATTGATCAAAGTAACACCGCCTTCTGCTTCAACATTTGTTTCTATTTTTCTGCTTGTAGTTGACGTTCTTTCGTTGCTTCGTTAACTTGTTCATCAGCATGATAGCTACTACGTACAAGTGGGCCTGCTTCACAATGCTTAAATCCTTTTTCCATTGCGATTTTACGCAGTTTACCAAACTCTATTGGAGAATAATACTTTTTAACAGGTAAATGCTTTTTCGTTGGCTGTAAGTATTGACCAATTGTCATAATATCTACGTCATTTGCACGTAAATCGTCCATAACTTCTAAAATTTCTTCATCTGTTTCACCTAATCCTATCATTAAAGATGATTTTGTAGGGATGTCTGGTTGCATTTCTTTTGCCAAACGAAGAAACTCTAATGAACGCTCATATTTTGCACGAGCACGTACTCTTGGCGTTAAGCGACGTACTGTTTCAATATTATGATTTAAAATATCTGGCTTCGCATCCATTAAAATTTGAAGGTTCTCCTTCAGACCACCTAAATCGGACGGTAAAACTTCAATCGATGTAGACGGACTTTTACGACGAATCGCACGCACTGTTTCAGCTAATACTTGCGCACCGCCATCCTTTAAGTCATCACGCGCTACCATTGTAATAACAACGTGCTTCAAGTTCATAATTTCTACAGAATCTGCTACGCGTTCTGGCTCAGCTAAGTCTAATTCATTTGGTAAGCCTGTTTTAACAGCACAGAAACGGCAAGCACGTGTACACACAGATCCAAGAATCATCATTGTTGCTGTACGTCGTTCACCCCAGCATTCATGAATATTAGGACAGCGTGCTTCCTCACATACTGTATGCAGATTTTTTTCACGCATGAGCTTCTTTAGCCCTTTATATTCATCATTTGTGTTTAATTTAATTTTTAACCAATCTGGTTTTCTTAAGTATTCTTCTTTTTCTTTGCTTGTAGGTTTACAAGATGTCATACGGAAATCGCCCCTATCAAATATGTGCAGTTTTTATATTACTATCTTTACTGTTGTCAATGTAACATAATAAATGAACTCCAACAACTATCATAATCAATTTTGCCTTGGCAAAATTGCGCCTGGAGGCTTTAGGCCAACAAATGTTTTTTGCGCGAAAGCAAAGCGTCAGCAGCAGATGTTTTTTGCGCGAAAGCGTAGTGCTAACGCAGCGCGTCAGTAGCACGAAGTTAGTCATTCAGTCGTGTGTTGTTATTGTTGTTGCTGTCGCTTTCTGTACAAAAGACATTCGCTAAAAGAAGGCAAACATTTCTACTTCTTAGGAGAGACAGGTACTTGAATTGAAGGTACCTCTTCACTACCATTTGAATAAACATCTGGAACTTTCCCCCTTACAAAGCCTATCGCCACCGGAATATCCTGAGTAACTGTTGTAGTTTTACTAGCAAAAGGGACAATAATTTGCACATTTACTTCTATATGAACCCCTACCTCCATGTATGCGCTATTTATACCATATTCTTTTATTGAGGAAGTAACTTCACTATGCACATTGCCAATGACATGAAAGCGTATCGGAATTTTAGGTCCTAAGTTCCCAATTAAAGGGATATTAGCCGCCTGACTCAACGGCATATAAAAAACTACCCCATTCCCTTCATTAATCTTGTTATAATCATATTCAACATTATCGAGATTTGGCAAATGCGACAACTCTCCTTGCTCTGCCTGCTCTAAGTACAATTTTACTTGATTGACCGTTTCTGTTCGAACTCGATTAATCGTTTCTGTATTAACTTTTAAATCAGAGCCTTCAGGAGATACTTCTACAAGAATATCATTAACATCCATAACATTTGATGTACGAGAATCAATCGCTTTACTCACAACGGAAGATGCAATCTTAGCCGTTTGTATTTCAGCATAATCTAAGTAGGTCGGCATAAGCTTCGCATTTAAATAATAAATAAATAAAAAAACACCGATAATAACGAATACAACTACTAGGGTTAATCGATTCAACCGACTTCCCTTTTTTCTATAGGTGCCATGATTACTATAAGATCGTAATTTCATCCTTTTTCGAGGGAAAAACAAAAAATCTCCTCCTATTCCATAACGTATGAACAGGAGGAGATTTTTATTCGATTTTCGATGGGACAACATAATCCGCTTCAACGCTTTCAATTGTTGCGGTTGGGAAGTCCACTAAGTTAATTTCATATGTAGCTGCTAATAAT
Source organism: Lysinibacillus sp. NPDC058147 (assembly GCF_042884205.1). Lineage (NCBI taxonomy): Bacteria > Bacillati > Bacillota > Bacilli > Caryophanales > Bacillaceae > Lysinibacillus > Lysinibacillus sp. NPDC058147. The sequence goes on along the minus strand of NZ_JBHVUJ010000005.1, from coordinate 276,729 downwards.
TGATTTTGTTCCTCAAAAATACGAATCCACGGTAATGCTGCATTCAATGTATTTTGTCTTGATACAATACCTCGACGTCCATCCGATAATTTTAAAATAACACCGTTAGGATAATGTACAACAGACCTTTTCAATGCTTTCACAATACGTGCATCATATATAGTTCCAGAGCCTGCTTCTACGATTGCTAGGCCCTGAGAAGGTAGCATTTTTTCACGATATACACGACTTGTGGTCACCGCATCAAAGACATCTGCTACACCGATAATTTTTGCAAACGGATGGATTTCAAAATCAACTAAGCCCCGTGGATAACCACTCCCATCAATACGTTCATGATGTTGGAAGGCACAATGTGCAACAATCAATGATATAGAATGTAAATTGCGTAACAAATCAAAACCATATCGAGTATGCTGTTTCATCGTTTCAAATTCCTCACACGTTAGGCGCCCAGGCTTTGTCAGGATCTCTTTGGGTACCATAATCTTCCCTATGTCATGTAACAAAGCGCCAATCCCAATTAAACGTAAATCCTCAGCTGAGTATCCAAGCTCTTTAGCAATCGCTATCGAATAAAGAGTAACTTGAAAGGAGTGTTGATATAAATATTCATCAAATAAATACGCATCTGTTAATATTGTTAGAATTTCATCATTACCACTAACTGCCGACAGTAACTCATCCACAATTGAGACAATTGCTTTTGATTGTTGGTCAAGCACATAAGAAGCATTTACTGGATTTAAACCATTGATTGATTGGAAAGAATCTTTAATGGTTGAAATTGCTTTATTTCGAATAACAGCTGGAACTGTTTCCTGTACCTCAATACCCTTAGAAATTTCATCGTCAATATATAAATAATGAGTATTTAATTGTTGAAGTCTTTGTATGATACGTTCATTAATAACAACATCTTTCTTTAAAAGAGGGTGCCCCGCCTCATTCCAAATGGTTCTTGCTAATACCATTCCTTCTTTTAATACATCGATTGAAATTAATCGCATGACCTTTTCCCCAATCCGTTCTAAAAGCGTTTTATCTACTATTGCTGAAAGAATCTTTGCCCATAATCTATCATAATGTTTCGTAAAAATTCTGGAAGAATATATTTTTTCTTAGCATATTTAAAGCTTGGATAAAAATAACCGAACGTAAACAAATCAAGTGTTACTAATTTATAAATGCGATCGTTATCTGCAAGCCTACCATTAATAAGTAATTGACGATCTTCATTCATTGAAAAGCCATAAGTTAGCATCTTCCCAAAGATAACGCCTCTAAACCCCAATCCCTTAAGCTCAATATAGGGCCATTCTTCATTTTTAGATTGCTGATAAATTTCTTTCATTTCAGCAACTGATAATTCAATCGTACATAAATTTATAGGGTGTGGGAAAATTCTATGCAAATCTAGCGCAGTCACTGTTCCCTTAGGTAAACCATCTAAAAAAATCCCCGCGTTAAATAACGCACAATCCGCTCCACTTTTCTCTAAAATGGCCCGTGCGAACAAACCGGATAATTGTGAATAATGGAACCATTCCTTATTGTACGATTTTTCCGTAGTGAATACTGGAACATCAAGTAATTGTTTGCCTTCTTTTTCTAAAGACTGCACGATTTCATGTTCATTTTTAACCGTAGGCAAATCTTTATTATGAATTAAAGTATCCTTTTTTTCAACAATTTTCCTAGATTTTTCATCATATTCTAACAAAAGATGGCCAGTATATTGTCCAAATTTCCCTCCACCAGTTAATAAAACGCCATTAATTAGCTTTCCGTTCGGAAGAACATGGTGTGTATGTGAACCGAATATAACATCTATTTCTGGGCATTCCTCAGCTAAAAGCTCATCCTCTGTTATTCCTAAATGAGACAAACAAACAATAATATCTACTTCTTTACGAAGCTGATAGGCTAAGCGAATAAGTGTGCTTCGCGCTACATCTATATCCCAATTTAATTCCTTATAATAAATTTCAAACATAGCAGTTGCTGCAATAACCGCAATCTTTGTACCATAAGCAGTCGTTAACACAACATACGGCTTCATCCACGCTGGATTTGTTCCATGTGAAGCATTTACATTGGCAACTACTACGTCAAAAGCTGCTTCATCATATAGATGGTACAGCTCCTCATGGGACAATGTTATCCCTTCATTATTACCAATTGTCACTACGTCGTAGCCAGCTTCATTCAATAACTTTACATTGCCCTTACCTACAGTTGCTTCTGTATATATATTTGAACGATCTAAATGATCGCCGACATCAAATAAATAGCTTGTTTCTCCTATGCTTGTTAGCTTAGAACGCATTTCTTTCACATAGCTTTGCATTCGTGGCCAATACTTAAAATGACTGTGCAAATCATTCGTATGAAAAATATGAATTTTTTCCAGCAATTAAGCCACCTCTTCTTCAAAATAGCTTCTATGTCTGTAGAAGACTTGTTATCAAAGTCCCTTCACTTTTTGGATCTTTAGACATCTAAAATCAATATTACAATAAACCTTCAATAATAGAACGAATTCCTAATAATAATAAAATAACTCGAAGTGCTACTACAAGAGTATCTGATTTAATTCTTTTATTTAATGCTGCCCCCAACTTTGCTCCAATATAAGCTCCTGGAATAACAGGAATCGTATAGAGCCATGGCACATGCCCTAAATAAATATGACTTGCTGAATTAACAATCGACGATAAAAATACCATGAACATCGATGTTGCCACTGCAACGTGTGGTGGGAATAAAAATAAAATAATCATGGCAGGCACGATCATCGAGCCTCCACCGATTCCAAATAATCCAGAGGCAAAGCCAATGGCAAATGTTAAAGTAATGGCAAACCAAATGGGATACCCATATACAAAGGTATTTCCTTCTTTATCTTTAAATTCCAGTTTCATACCGTTTTTTACAAACCATTCTACAGGTTTCAACCGATCACGTACAAGTAATATCGTCGCCAAAATGATTAGTAAAATACCAAAATACAAATTAAAAGATGGTAAATCTAGTCCCTTATTTACCCATGCGCCCAGCATTGTACCCGGAATACTTCCTATAAAAAATATCCAACCGCTTTTATAATCAACTGTTTTAGATTTCATATAGCTTAACGTAGAAGCAAGTCCAGTAAAAATCATCATGACAACAGATAAACCAACTACTTTTTGAGGAGTGATATCTGGAATCATTCCTAAATTTAATCCAACGTATAATGTTGCTGGGACTAAAATAATTCCTCCACCAAGCCCAACTAATGAGCCAATTAATCCAGATAATAATGCAATAATGACTAAAACAAAAAATTCCATTATAGTTCCCCTTCAAATATGTTTAATTGTTTGGGTGCTAATCCTGCATCTTTAATCGCTAAAATCCCTTGTAACTCCTTTGCGTTTTTCGCAGCATGAAGTCCTGAATTATTATTAAATAATACATACAGATCCTGCACTTCTGATTGGAGATGTTTTAAATGCTGTCCAAGCTGCTGCAATTCTTCACGATTGTAATCATATAAAAAGCGAACCTTCCGCCAGTTCTCGGCATTACCAGTATTGCGCCACCCATGAATGTTACGTCCATGAATACGTACAAGTGCCTTAGTCGCAGTAACAGTAGGATAAAATGGTACGGAACCTACGCCAGCCTGTGGTTCATCACAAATTGTATGAATGAATTGATGTTCTCGTAAAAAATCCATGGTTTGCTGCACGACATTGTCCGCATACCATGTTCGATTGCGAAACTCAATCGCAACGTCAAAGCCCTTGAGCTGTTGTCTAATATACAAAAGATATTGTACATTTTTTGCCTGACAATCAAACCACGGTGGAAATTGTGCTAGTACCATCGCCAGCTTCCCATGACGTTTAAATTCATTGGCACATTCGATAAAGGCATTAAACATGTCATTCTTCGATTCATACGGTATGTCGCCACGTAAATGACCAGTCATTCCCTGATAGGCCTTCACAACAAAACGAAAATTTCCAGGCGTATCCTCACACCATTTCCGTACATTTTCTTTAGAAGGTATTGCATAAAAAGAAGTATCAACTTCGACCGTTAAAAAATGACCTGTATAATCGAATAATTTGTCCTTTGAGGCAGTCACTTCACTATAAAGCGAAGGATGATCACCCCAACCAGTTAATCCAACTATAATCATGTGACTCCCTCCTCTATGTACATTTATCATAGCACACACTTTCTAATGAAATATGAACATATCGTAAAAAAACACACTCATAATTTAGGTCGGCAAAGATAGATGTTACCATTATTTCCTTATATGATAAAGTAAAGAATTTTCATCAAAAGTTAAGGTTGTATTTATTAAAACGCATGTCCTGTAAATAAGTTGATTGGAGTGGAGACTGGACGCCCCCAGGAAGCTTTGCTCTGTGCGAAAGCGTAGCGACAGCTACAACAAATGTTTTCTGCGCGAAAGCGAAGCGTCAGCGATAAAAGCGCTCAGTCGGAACGGAAATCAACTCCTCGTTTTGATGATGTGTGAAAATGCGAAAGGATAGTGAACTAAATGATTACTGAGCTACAGCAAAATGAATTTCACAGGTGTAAAGAGCTGCTGAATGAGCAAGGTCAATTAGAAGCAAACGCAGTCGTAGAGGGAGTTAATCCTGGACGAATATTTGTGGATAATATCGACACATCACGGACAGCACTTATTTGGTTAGGCAACAACGATGGATTTTTATTTATAGGGGATGAAGATAATGAACAATTTAATCATCAAATAAATGGTTTTATTGATCAGGTAATTGTACCAGAAGCAGAAAAAGTAGGGTTGCATTACTTCGAAGGCCTTGGTAATCATCAAAAGTGGAATCAAACAATTGAAAAAATATTTAATCATCGTGAACTTTGTAGTTGGAAGCAAAGAGTATATAAGCTTCATAAAGAAAACTATAAAGCAAATTATGAGCCAGATATTAAAGAAGGCTATACTGTTTTAAAAATCGATAATACTCTGTTTGAAGATAACACCATTAAAAACCCCACATTTTTACAGTCTAAAATATTATCGTTTTGGTCTTCAGTTGAGTGTTTCTTGAATAAAGGAGTTGGGTACTGTGTCGTTTACGATCATCACATTGTTAGTCTTTGTTTTTCAGGCTTTGTTGTTGAAAATGTCCACTGTATAGATATTGAAACTTTAGAAGCTTACCGAGGAAATAAATTAGCTCAAAAGTTAGCTCACCATTTTGTAATAGATTGCTTAGCGCAAGGTTTGGTTCCATATTGGGATTGTATGGACTCAAACAAACCATCTATCGCTGTAGCAGAAAATATAGGCTTTACTAATGTTTTAAACTATGTAGGATACGAGTTTTCATTTAACTAATAAGGTGAAACCCCATTAAGTGAATCATGTCCACTTAATAGGGTTTCATTGTAGTTAGATTTTAATTAATAAAACTTCACTACATCTTCAAAAGGTAAAGAAGTTTTTTCTCCTGGTTGTTCATTTGGCTCACCGAATGGCATTTGAGCTACTAGGCTCCATTCTGCAGGAATATTCCAAGTTTCTTTAACTTCCTCGTCAATAATAGGATTATAGTGTTGCAGAGATGCGCCGATTCCTTCAGTAGTTAAAGACATCCATGTTGCGTACTGAAGCATTGCATTTCCTTGATGTGACCAGAATGGGAATTGCTCTTTATATGAAGGCGCATTTTCTTGCATTTGTTTGATCGTTGCTTGGTTTTCAAAGAATAAGATTGTACCTACACCATCTTTAAATCCTTGTAAGCGCTCTTCAGTCGCTGCAAAATTTTCTGCCGGAACACGTGCACGCAATGTTTCTTTGACAATATCCCAAAACTTTTCGTGTTCATTATCCATTAAAACTACTACACGTCCACTTTGCATATTAAATGATGATGGCGCCTGTACACTAATTTTTAATAACTCTTCAATTTTTTCTTTTGTAATCGCTGCGTTCTTTTTCACTTTACGGATTGAGCGACGATTAATAATTGCATCTTTTAAATTTGTTGTAGTTACTGACATTTGTATTTCCTCCAAATTTTAATCAAATTTATATACATAGACTTTTACATGTAGCTTCATGCTATACACTACTGTTTAAATCTAAAACTACCTATTTTTTTAATTGCTGATCGATGACTTGCGCTATTCTTTCTTTACTAGCCAATCCTTGGATCATCTCATCACCAATAATTAATGTAGGAACAGCACTAATATTCGCTTCTTCATAAGCATGTTTTAAAGCTTTTTGATGAGCTTCGCGATATTTACCTGAAAGCAAGGCTTCTTTGAATTCTTCTTTTGGTAGACCTACCTCATTCGCTAATTGAGTTAATACGTCTACATCCTCAATATTTTGTTCTTCTTGGAAAAACGCTGTGAAAACTCTATGATGAAATTCATTTCCTTTTCCATGTACTTTAGCGAATTGATATCCCTCAAAAGCTAAATTCGTATAAGGATGTGGAGATACTCGTGGTAATCGCATATCAATCCCTAGCTTTTTGGCCGTAGGGAGAATATAGGAATCCCATGATCCTAATTTAGCAGGCTCTTTCCAAGGATCAATTTTTGGATATGGTTTAGGTCTTAATTCAAATGGCATCCACTCTATTTCAATATCCTTTTCCTTTGCAATTTCATCTAATGGTCCTTTTCCTAAAAAACAGAAAGGACAAATAAAATCTGAATATGCTTTTATTTTAAGAGTCACCTAATAACACCTTCCTTTTTCTTTTAGTTGTAACCATTATAGTTACAACAAAGTCAAATAAATATGCATTCTGCGAAAAGAAAAGAATGCATTTATTTTGATTGTTGAATTTCATGGATTAAAGATGTAATCACTTGTTCCATAGTAATGTTAGCTAATACTCGCTCCATCGCTTCTTGTGCTTGCACTAAAATTAGCTCTAACACAGCCTGTATATTTGCACCTATAGGACAATCAGGATTTGGATTTTCATGTAGATGAAATAACTTATCTTCTTCTACAACTTCAACTGAACGAAAAACCTCTAACAAAGTGATAGCATCTAGATCTTCGACTAAAGAAGCTCCACCTGTCCCCCGGCGCACTTGCACGATACCTGCCTTTTTAAGATAGGACAGTATTTTTCTAATCACTACTGGATTTGTATTTACGCTTTGTGCCATAAATTCTGATGTGCAAATGGTCGATGGATTTTGTTTGATGATTGATAAAATATGGACAGCGATTGTAAAACGACTGCTAATTTTAATCTTCATCACCTCCAGCTGTAACCATTATAGTTACAACAGAAAAATAAGTCAACTGTTTTATGAAAAATACAATTAGATCTATATTTTTCACATGCTATTTTGTAGCTACATACCTTCTAAAAACTAAATTCGACTGTATGCTGGTCCTCCTTCCATAAGAGGATCTACACGTTTACAAACACTTAAAGTTGATTTTGCAGCTTCAATTATTATTTCCGTAAGTTATATTAAATTGTGAACAAAGTAAAGAGTGTATAGTATTATAAAAGTAAAGTTTCCAAAACATCACTTTATCTGACACTTTTTGCAGAAATAATAAAATTCGAAAATTTTGAGTTTACCTATAGTCTTTTATTTAAAAAAGAAAAAAGTGGGGATGCGAATGTACATGGACATTTTTATCGGGGTAATTATTTTCTTTCTAATCTTTTTTGTCGCACTATGGATATTACCACTGAAGTATCAAAAAATTGAATGGATTGAAACGAACGCACAGATTATCGAAAGTGATTTTTCACACCGAACAGTTGGCCATGAGATTTCATATGCAAAAGGAGAATCAAAGCGTAAAGTAAAGTTGACAGTAAAATTTACGTCATTAAAAAATAAATCAATCACTGTCACAAGCAAAGTATGGACATATACGAAAAATCGTTCTTTTTTTGAAAAAGGACAATGGGTGACGATTCTTTATAATAAAAAGAAGCCTCAACAGTTTAAACTCAAATATAAAATATAGAAGGTATTACCGGGCTAAACAAATGGTAAATAATTCTTTTTTAATTAGTTGAATCATCTTAAAATGCCCAAGCGGTTTTTGCAGAATAGAGTGTACTTGTAATAACTGTGAATATAACAGCTAATCTTAATTCAGTAAAAATCCACTTTTGTATTAACTTTTCTTCTTATTACTTAAGATTAAAGGATTTAGACACAATGAAATGAAGCAAGGGAGTTTGGGGACATTCCTATAGTGGGAAGTAAAAGTATTTCAATATTTTAAAGTAAAATTTACCTAACAGCATAGGACCTATTGAAAGATATTCAAAGTCGTTACTACCACTCTATTCAATTTATTGGCCCATTTTCATTACTAACTCTTGTCCCATAGAAAAAACACCTTCACATTGGTTTCATAAGGTGTAATACCGTTTTCCAACGAAAGGTGTTTATTTATCTTAGATTTCTAGGTTAGTACGTTGCTGCGTTTGACATGCCTACCTCATTGCTTCTCAGGCAGGAATTGTGGTTAGAAATGAGCGGAAAGAAAGTCAGTTAAACTTACTTTTCAATATTTTGATTTAATTGGTCTAATAATTTCAACTTTAAATTAGGATATATTTTATTATACATTTTCTTTTCTATTAATTTATGTGCAATTACGATAGAAGCAAATATAAAAGCGTACAGAATAAAGGCCCATGGATACGCTAAGAACCAATCAAGTATATTTTTAAAGATATCCTCGCGTCCTATTATTTTTAACTTTCCTAAAATCATATAAACAATAAAGACAACGATTGGTAATGCAATAACACCTGACATAATGTTTAAAGACCGTTTTTTATTCCGAGCTTCGATAAAAGTAGGTTCGTTTAAATATTCGCTAACCTCCACTGCTTGTTTTTCAAAAGTATCTTCACTTCTAATAGGTAAGTTGTAATCATTAATTATTTTGTGAAGTTGTTTAAGTTCTTCCGCGCTAGAATAAATTTCAAGCATCGTTTTTCCGTAATTCAGATTCCTCACTTCTTTCTCGCTTAAAATATTTAGTATATTGTACCATAAATGAAGGATTTTCTCTATTTGTAGGTTATTATTTGTAATATTTATCCAAATTAAAAACCAGAGAAAAAAGATGATTCTACTTCAAATATCGGAGTGAAGGCACAACATGAAACTTCCCAATCGTTTAGTTTATAAATACTAAAAAATAAATAGTTAAAACCCCAAGCGAGTAATTTGTTTCTACAATCGCAATGGATTACATTTTTCAACGAAATTTGTTTTATTTGTTCACTTAGTTAACGATGCTCCTTTTTATTTAAATACTAAAATCTTGGTGAATTAACATCCAACCTAGGCAACACAAGAAATGACTTTGCACAACTACCTATACATAAAGCATAAGATAAGTTGATGGATCAATTATGCCTCGGCATAATTGCGTCCGGAATCGGCTTTGTGCTTAGGCCTGCAGATATTTTTTGTGCGAAAGCGTAGTGCAAACGCAGCGACAGCAACAAATGTTTTTTGTACCGAAAGCGTAGCGACAGGTACAGATGTTTGGACACTCGCTGAAAGCAGTTAAACAAAAGGAGGACAATGATGTATCCAAATCAATACTATTATCATTATGCTCCACAGCATAATAGTACTTATCCTATGCTAAATGATGCTCAACTTGTAAATGATATTCAGAAGGCAATTAATACTGAGTATAGTGCCGTTGCTTGTTATGAAAAGTTAGCTAAGATGGCACCTACTGAGGATGAAAAGAATAAAATACTCGAGATTCAAAAGGATGAACTACGCCATCTCGAGGAATTTAGCAAAATATATACGAATTTAACAGGAAGAAAGCCTTCTTATCAAATAATTGAGGAATGCCCAGACAACTTTAGGGCCGGAATCGAATTTGCTTTTAAAGATGAACAAGAAGCTGTTGATTCTTATTTAGATATAACAGATAAAGCAAATGATCCATTTATTAAAGAAAGATTTCGACGTGCGGCAGCGGACGAGCAAAATCATGCTGTGTGGTTTTTATTTTTTTTTCAAAAAGCCCCGAGATAACACCTATAAATAAGGAAACTCAAAATTACAGTCATCAAGATCCATTACAGCCTTCTACATTTACATCTCCTCAAATGTTGGGTGAAAACTTAACTCAGTCTATTTTTGATCATTTTCTAGGAAACTTTAACTTATTTAATAATACATTGGGGCATATAAATGCTTTATTTCCATTTTTCGAACGTAATTGGGCACAGTTATCTAATGACGAATCGCAGTTTTTCGTATCAAACTTAGAAAACAATAAAATAGCATATGTGGCGAGGAGTCAGAGGGAAAAAGACAATATATCTATGTACGAAACCTTTATTGCTTATAATATTCCTAATGCTGATTTTCCAACTGTTTTACCTCAACTTTTTAACGGCTCTTTGAATCATCAAAACAACAGTAGGTACTTACCTTGAACATCAAAAGAAGGAGACGATTTTAAAAGTTCGTCTCCTTCAATCTAAACGCTAAATATTACATAATTTCTTTAAATAGAGCTTGATTTTTAATTAATTTCTTTCCATAAAGACAATGCGAATATCCAATTTGGATCTCCATATCCTTGATAGCTTTGTACAGCTTCATATATTTTACCTTGATGCTCTACTTTATCACCTTTTGTGTATGCCTTAATTGGACTCCATTGCTCATAAGACGTCCCTTGCTCTTTTGTAGTCACAGTAAAAATGGAACTTTTAATAGATTCATTTCCAGCTGCATCAACTGCAGTGACCGCATACTTATAAATTGTATTTGATTGAAGATTCTTGTCCATAAAGGATGCAGTTTTCGATGTTCCAACTACAGTCATTTGTCCTACTGATGTCCCTCGATAGATAACATAATGGTCAACTGCTACATTATCCTCGGATGCACTCCACATTAAGTCCACACTTGAGGATGTTACTCCCATCGTGTGAAGTGCAGTTGGTTGCGTTGGTGCTTCTGTATCTGGAACTGCAATCATTGTCTCTACAGCTATAGACTCACTTTCTTTAGAAACATTCCCAGCTGCATCCACTGCCTTTACTGTATATGTATATTTGGTATTCGCTTTTAAATTTTTATCTATGAATGTAGTTCCCGGTACAGTTCCAACTACTTTACCATCACGGAAAACTTGATATTCTTTTACACCCACATTGTCCGTAGAAGGATTCCATTTTAGCTCAGCACTGTTTGAAGTGACTTTCGTTGCTTGTAATCCATTTGGTTGAGATGGAGCTTCCTTATCTATATCCACATTATTCACCAAATTAACATCAATTACATTATAGAAAGCATTTGCAGTATTCGCTACATCCCAAACAGCTAAAATAACGTGGTAACCACTACGATCAGTTGGTACGTTAATTGTATGAGTTAGATTAGTTGATGCTTCAGTACCATTATGTTCAACAGTTCCAATTGGTTCAAGATCAGCACGAGTTAATGGCTTATTAGGATCCCATCCCTTTTTCGTAATATAATAGTGCCATTTACTTGTTAAATGTGATGCAGTGTACTTCCATGTAAAAGTATTTGGTCCCCCTGTAATCGTATTCTTAAACCAGCGATTTACAGATTGTTGATCTAGGATGCCATCAAACTGACCTCCTGCAGATGCAATTTTACCATCAACTGGCCCACCTTGTGGAAATCCTTTTTTTGCCTCTAAGCTCTGTGGCTCATACATAACCCTTCCACAGCTCAAGTTAAGCGCGCCATAACTTTGGCTACATAAAGCGGCACGGCTAGCCGGTTTTTCAACAAACCCATGAGCAGATGCATTTGGCGCCATTGCAATTCCCATGATTCCAGCTGCTAATATGGCAGCACTTATTCCCTTTTTACTTTTACTTAATTTTGCGAATTTAGTATTCATATAAATAGTCTCCTTATCTTTGAAAATGTATTACTACTGGTATGATAGCTATGGATTAAAAATTAAGCAAACTATGGATAAATGTGATAAAAGTCGCATTATACTGTTATGTTTTTTCGCAAAAGATATATATTAATAGCTCTAAATATAACAAATATCTTATAATAATGTGACTTTTATTCAAAAGAGCTATGTATTTTATTAAAGTGTTCATAAAATATTCAAATTAAAATTTGTCAATTTATGATCTTCTCCACAAGTTTTTATCTCGCTTAAAATAGGCTGGTAAGCTATGTAAACAACATCCGCATAAAAAATTTGTGGGCAACAAGGGGTTTTATCTTAGCGTAAAACCCTTATTTCATATTTCGCTTCTAACACTTCTGCAATATCTCTAATTCCTTCTCACTGAAATTATCACTCTTTAGTTTGTTAAAAATATTTGATTGGCTTTCCTATAGTATCTTATGTATTTTTACGCTGTCGGAATGAGGCACGAATCCGGCACAGACAGTATCACAAATAGCATCACGAGAAGAGAGAGATAGAAATTTCGTTACATCTCAAAAAATAGACAAACTAAAAGCTGAGCTTGAAAACAAACAGAAAGAAATCAAAAATTCAATGTGGATGATAGCAGGCGTTGTCATTGAAGTTGCAACATTGGTGGTAACAGTTATTCAAATATTTCTTAAATAAATACAGAAAACGTGTTACTAATTTTAGAGTCACTCAAATGAGTGGCTTTTTTATATATACTAATGACAAAATTTTTTAAGAAGTGTATGACATGGATACAATAGCAGAAACAATAAAATTTGCAGGCTTTGGAAAGAAGAAAGCAATGGTAAAACAGATTCAAATGTTTGACGATAGACTAAACAGAACAAGGCGAAACACTACTAGCGGTATTTGCATCTGTAAAAGGTACAAAACAGCTTTATGTAACTGACCTACGCATCTTATTACATGAAATCAAAGGTATCGTCTCCAATAGTTAATGAAAATGTGGTTTGTTCGGAAGTAAAAGCAAGTAACAATGAATAAACATAAAAAACCAGGTACTCTCATGAGCGCCTGGTTTATGGTGGGTGATGAATAATTTTTCCACTTGAGTTTTTAGCGTTTAATCGGCATATCCAACCTATTAATCCAGTAATTGGTTGACCATCCAAAAATATTTATGTTATTATAATATTGTAATATATTTCTATTTTAGGAGGTTTTCATTTTGAAGAAAAAATTATTTCTTATACCTGTTATCTCTCTAGGGCTGTTTGGTGGAATTACTGGCGGTGTATCAGCTAATGCACAAGAACCTATTTCTGATTTAGAATCTATTTCTGCTATAGAATCAGCGGCTGCACTAGAATCTGCTACTTATAAACAGACAACCCCTAGTTCAATGTTTGCTTTTATTAGATTAGTTTCATTTACTCCCACTGAAGATGGTACAGCAACTGTTAGTGGGTATCAAAGTGAAACCTTTAGTGGATCAATCCCATTTAAGACTATGTACAAAGTATCTGAGAACGATTTTGCTGATATCTTAGTAAAAGAATTTAATGGTAATGGCAGCGTGAATTTTAGTATACCTGTAAAAGCTGGAAAAAAATATACACTCTATGTTAACAGAACCTCAGCTGCAAACTACAAAGCAGAGTATACTGTAAATGGAAAAATTACATATCAATAAAATATAAATGAACCTAGACCAAGACGGCAATTAAGCTATCTTGGTCTATTTCATTTATTCGGTTACTATATTTGTTACTTGGGCTAACTTAGCTGTTTTTATTTTAGTTGCTCACGCTTGTGCTGCAGCCATTCCTGTAAATGTACCTGCAGAACTATCTCGGAAATTATTTAACTCAATCCACAGTTAGGGAAGTATTAGGAAGTATCGGGAAGTATTGCAAGGCAGCTGGCGTGGATTATAAAGGAACTCATTGTTTTAGACATACTCATGCAGTATTACTTTTAGAATCAGGAATACTTCTGATATCTATTTAGATATTACTGAAAAAATAAAAGAAGACGAACTAAAAAAGTTCGCCTCCAACACTAAAGATAAAATCTGAATCGGCACGTTTTCGGCACGGCCGATTTTCAATGTTCTTCCAAAACCTCTATAACCCTTATATATCAGGCGTTTCAGGTATATTACCCGATACTGCCTTCCATCTCAAACTTGATAAGACGGTTCATTTCTACTGCGTATTCCATTGGTAATTCTTTTGTGAATGGCTCGATGAAGCCCATTACGATCATTTCTGTCGCTTCTTCTTCAGAAATACCACGAGACATTAAGTAGAATAATTGTTCCTCTGATACTTTTGAAACTTTCGCTTCATGCTCTAAAGAAACATTATCATTTAAGATTTCGTTGTATGGAATTGTATCTGAAGTAGATTGGTTGTCCATGATTAACGTATCACATTCGATGTTAGCACGCGCACCACTTGCTTTAGGGCCGAAACGAACTTGACCCATATACGTTACCTTACCACCTTGTTTAGCAATCGATTTAGAAACGATTGTTGAAGATGTGTTTGGTGCCATATGAATCATTTTCGCACCTGCGTGTTGGTGTTGTCCTTTACCTGCTAATGCGATAGATAATGTCATACCACGAGCGCCTTCACCTTTAAGGATACAAGCTGGGTATTTCATTGTTAACTTAGAACCGATGTTACCGTCGATCCATTCCATCGTACCGTTTTCTTCAACAACTGTACGTTTTGTTACTAGGTTGTAAACGTTGTTTGCCCAGTTTTGAATCGTTGTATAACGGCAGTATGCATCTTTACGTACAACAATTTCTACTACTGCTGAGTGCAAAGAGTTTGTAGTGTAAACAGGAGCTGTACAACCTTCAACGTAGTGTACGTGAGCGCCTTCATCTACAATAATTAACGTACGTTCGAATTGACCCATGTTTTCAGAGTTAATACGGAAGTAAGCTTGTAATGGCGTTTCCACTTTTACACCTGGTGGTACATAGATAAATGATCCACCTGACCAAACAGCTGAGTTTAGTGCAGCGAATTTGTTGTCAGTGTAAGGAATCACTTTGCCCCAGTATTGTTTGAAAATATCTTCGTTTTCACGTAAAGCTGAGTCAGTATCTTTGAACACAATACCAAGGTCTTCAAGATCTTGTTTCATGTTGTGATATACAACCTCAGATTCGTACTGTGCAGATACACCTGCAAGGTATTTTTGCTCTGCTTCTGGAATACCTAATTTATCAAAAGTAGCTTTAATTTCATCAGGTACTTCATCCCAAGATTTTTGTGTAGCTTCTGATGGTTTTACGTAATACGTAATTTCATCAAAATCTAAATCTCCTAGGTCGCCACCCCATTGCGGCATTGGTTTTGTATAGAAAGTTTCAAGTGCTTTTAAGCGGTATTCAAGCATCCACTTTGGCTCTTGTTTCATAGTTGAAATTTCACGGACGATTTCTTCAGTTAAACCACGTTTTGAACGGAAAATTGATACGTCCTTGTCATGGAAACCGTATTTGTAATCGCCAATATCAGGCATTTTTTTAGCCATCGTTTCTCCTCCGTTCATGCATTATTGTTATTTTGTTTAAAGCTCGCAATCTTATTTTGAGTGAAAGCACACATCGTAGCTTTCACTCAAAATTAGGATTTATTTATTGCTTTACACCTTTTTCCATCGCTTTCCAAGCTAATGTCGCACATTTAATACGTGCAGGGAATTGAGAAACACCTTGTAGTGCCTCAACATCCTCAAGGTCATATTTATCGCTATAGTCTTCACCCATCATCATTTTAGAGAAAATTTCAGCAAGCTCTAACGCTTCCTCGATTTTTTTCCCTTTGATAAGCTGCGTCATCATTGACGCAGAAGACATCGAAATCGAACAGCCCTCACCGTCAAACTTCGCATCCGCCACAATACCGTCAGTCACTTTTAGCGTTAAGTGAATACGGTCTCCACAAGTCGGATTGTTCATATCGATCGTTACAGCATCTTCTTCAATAGATCCTTTATTACGAGGATTTTTATAATGATCCATAATGACTGAACGATATAGTTGATCTAAATTATTAAAAGACATCGCCAAAATACTCCTTCGCAGAACGTAACCCTGCAACAAGGCGGTCAATATCTTCCTCCGTATTATACAGATAGAAGCTTGCACGCGCTGTCGCTACTTGTTGAAGACATTTCATTAGTGGCTGTGCGCAATGATGTCCTGCACGAACAGCAATACCATTCATATCAAGAACCGTTGCTACATCATGTGGATGTACATCGTCTAAGTTAAACGTTACAAGTCCACAACGCTTCATTGGGTCACGTGGGCCGAAAATTTTAAGTCCGTCGATTGTTTCAAGCTGATCCATCGCGTAGCCTGCAAGTTTATGCTCATGCTCCGCAATGTTATCTAGCCCAATTTCAGTTAAGAAATCAATAGCGGCTCCTAAACCTACTGCACCTGCAATAATAGGAGTTCCACCTTCAAATTTCCACGGTAGTTCTTTCCACGTTGAATCATAAAGTCCAACAAAGTCAATCATTTCGCCACCAAATTCAATTGGCTCCATCTTTTCAAGGTGTTCCTTTTTACCATATAGTACACCTATTCCAGTTGGTCCGCACATTTTATGACCTGAGAACCCTAAGAAATCTACATCCAAATCTTGTACATCGATTTTCATGTGTGGTGCCGCTTGTGCACCATCTGCTACCATTACAGCACCGTTCGCATGCGCGATTTGAGCGATCTCTTTAATTGGATTAATCGTTCCAAGGACGTTTGACGCCATTGACACCGACACAATTTTTGTTTTAGGTGTAATTGTCGCACGAACCTTTTCTAAGTTAAGTGTGCCATCCGCTTCAAGTTCAATATATTTCAGCGTTGCATTTTTTTCCTTCGCTAGTTGTTGCCAAGGAATAATATTAGAGTGGTGCTCCATGTGAGTAATGACAATTTCATCACCTTCAGCAACATTAGCACGACCATAACTTGATGCTACTGTATTTAAAGCAGTTGTAGTACCGCGAGTAAAAATAATTTCTTGCGTTGATGTCGCATTAATAAAATTACGAACCTTTTCACGTGCACCCTCATACTTGTCAGTAGCACGATTTCCTAATGTATGCACACCACGGTGTACATTAGAATTATCGAATTCATAATAATGCTTCATTGCTTCTATTACTTGAATAGGTTTTTGAGAAGTTGCTGCGCTATCAAGGTAAACAAGCTTATGACCATTTACTTCCTGATTTAAAATTGGGAAATAGCTTTTAATGTCTTTATTCATCATTAGCGAACTTTCCTTTCAATAACCTCCGTCAGTTGCTTTTGTACGCCTTCGATTGGTAATTGCGTAACAACTGGCGCAAGGAATCCATGGATAACAAGGCGCTCTGCTTCTGCTTTCGAGATACCACGACTCATTAAGTAGTAAAGTTGTAGTGGATCCACTCGACCAACAGATGCTGCGTGTCCTGCTGTTACATCGTCTTCATCGATTAATAGAATTGGGTTTGCATCGCCACGAGCTTTTTCAGAAAGCATTAATACACGTGATTCTTGCTGTGCATCCGCTTTTGTCGCACCGTGTTCGATGTAGCCAATACCGTTAAAGATTGATTGTGCTGCATCTTTCATTACACCATGCTTTAAGATATGACCATTTGAGTTCTTACCCCAGTGACGAACTTCAGTAGTAAAGTTAAGTTTTTGTTCACCGCGACCAACAACTACAGTTTTAGTATCAGCATGAGAACCGTCACCGATTAAATGTGTAATGTTTTCAGAGATAGTATCTGAGTCATTCATTAAACCAAGAGCCCAATCTACTTTCGCATCACGAGCTAGTCGTGCACGACGATTTACATAAGTAGTATATCCTTTCGCAAGTACATCAACCGCACCGTAAGTAACTTGTGCATTGTCTTGAACTACTACTTCTGCAATAATATTTGCTTGACCTTTTGCTTCTTCAACAGTTGAAATATATGTTTCAACATACGTTACAGCTGAATTTGCTTCAGCTACAACTAACACGTGGTTATATAATGAAGCTTCTGCGTTATCGTTTAAGAATACTACTTGAAGCGGTTGTTCGATAATTACATTTTTAGGTACGTATACAAACACACCACCATTGACAAGTGCCGCATGAAGCGCCGTTAATTTATGCTCATCAACTTTTACAGCTTCTGTCATAAAGTACTTTTTAACAAGGTCACCATGTTCACGAACCGCTGTTAAAATATCTGTAAAAATAACACCTTTATCAGCTAGTTCTTGTGATGTTTTGATGAAAGCTGGTGTGTTATTGCGTTGAACATAAAGATTTTCTTGAGCCTCAAGATCAATTAAACCTTTTGCTTCTTCTGGTAATGCATCAAGTGAAGCGAATCCTTCACTATCAACTGTATGAGTTGGGAAATTCACAAAATCCCATTTTGTAATATTTGTTCTGTCTGGTTTTGGCAAATCTAAACCAGTTACTTTGTCTAGTGCTGCCGCGCGAAGTTCTGTAAACCAAGCCGGTTCTCCATTTGCTTCTGAGAACGAGCGCACGTCCTGTACTGTTACAGGCAAGTTAAGTTCCACTGTCATGCTAGTTCGTCCTCCCTCTTATGCTTCTTGTTCTTCAGTTTCTTCTTCGATACCTAATTCTTTTTTAATCCAGTCATAGCCTTCAGCTTCTAAACGTTGTGCTAATTCTTCGCCACCTGATTTAACAACGCGACCTTGCATCATTACGTGTACATGGTCTGGTGTAATGTAGTTAAGTAGGCGTTGGTAGTGAGTGATCATTAAGCAGCCGAAACCTTCTCCACGCATTGCATTGATTCCTTTTGAAACAACTTTAAGCGCGTCAATATCAAGACCAGAGTCAATTTCATCTAAAATTGCAAAAGTTGGTTTAATCATCATTAATTGAAGAATTTCGTTACGTTTTTTCTCACCGCCAGAGAAACCTTCATTTAAATAACGTTGTGCCATATCTTCGTGCATTTCAAGGAATTCCATGTTTTTATCTAATTCACGGATAAATTTCATTAGAGAAATTTCATCGCCCTCTTCACGGCGTGCATTGATAGCTGAACGTAAGAAGTCAGCATTTGTTACACCAGCGATTTCAGAAGGATATTGCATAGCTAGGAATAAGCCTGCTTGAGCACGCTCATCCACTTCCATTTCTAGTACATTTTCGCCATCAAGTTCTACTGTACCAGAAGTTACTTCATATTTAGGGTGACCCATGATTGCAGAAGCTAGTGTTGATTTACCAGTTCCGTTTGGTCCCATGATTGCATGAATTTCATTTGTATTAATTGTAAGGTTTACGCCTTTTAAAATCTCTTTCCCGTCGATTGCAACGTGAAGATCTTTAATAACTAAAGTTGACATGAAAATACCTCCATAGTGTGTTCAGTGAATGGTGATCCATTCCTTAATTATCATCATTCTAATCTTAACTGAAAATCGTTCTCTATGCAAACCATTTCAATTACTTTCATTTTTCTCTGAGACAATCCTTAAAAACAAAGAGTTTGTAAGCATTTTCAGATTATTGCTAATCGTTATTGACAATGAGAATCAACTTTCCTCATTTTCAATGAAATAAAACTAATTGAGAATGGATTTCATCTAGCTACATAGTGAAAACCCCGCAGAAAGTGCGAATTGTAGCGGTTTTGTGACAGAAATGTATAAATAACAATACCAATACTATAACCTTTTTTATTAGAATAGAATCAAATAAAGGAAAGAATATTGTAGATAAGATTAAGATTAAATTATAACGTGAAGTGATTTCCGTTCCAAACTTTTGGCGGGTTAGAGCATCTCCTTCAAATAAAGCTTGCTAGCCATCATTTGTTTATTGACAATCATTTTTCATCTTAAATAGTATATAATTGAGGTATAATCAATCGTATTTTTCGATTAATAGAGGTGAATATCTAGTGGAGTTACGTCAATTACGTTATTTTGTTGAAGTTGCTGAGAGGGAACACATTTCAGAAGCTGCCGAACATCTTCATGTAGCTCAATCTGCAATAAGCCGACAAATTGCTAATTTAGAAGATGAATTAGGCACACCACTTTTTGAACGTGTCGGTCGAAATGTTAAATTGACACCGATTGGAAAAATATTTCTCGAGCATACAATCACTGCTTTAAAAGCCATTGATTTTGCCGCAAAGCAAGTTGAAGAATATTTAGATCCTGCTAAAGGTACGATAAAAATCGGTTTCCCAACGAGCTTGGCTAGCTATGTATTGCCAACTGTTATTTCAGCCTTTAAGCGTGAATATCCAGATTTACAATTCCAACTCCGTCAAGGCTCTTATCGTTTTTTAATTGATGCAGTCAAAAATCGCGAGTTAAATTTAGCTTTTTTAGGCCCTCTTCCACCAAAGGACGAATCGATCCATTCAACAATATTATTTACTGAAAATATCGCCGCATTACTGCCAGCAAAACATCCATTAGCCAAAAGGGAAAGTATTCAGCTTGCCGATTTACGTAACGATTTATTTGTATTATTCCCAGATGGATACATATTACATAAAGTAGCTATGGATGCCTGCCGAGCTGCCGGCTTCTCGCCAAATGTCATCTCCGAGGGTGAAGACTTAGATGCACTAAAGGGTCTTGTCGCAGCAGGCATAGGGGTCAGCTTATTACCAGAAAGCTCACTATATGATTCGGCTGCTCGTTTCACCGTAAAGGTGCCTATTAAAGCACCTACGATTCCAAGAACGGTCGGTATTATTTCACCTGTAAACCGCGAGATTGCACCATCAGAAAAAATATTTTTAGACTTCGTGACAAATTTCTTTTCACGTCTTTCTCAATTCCAATAAAAAAATCGCCGTAGCTGGCGATTTTTTTGGCTTAAGGTGTTTCTATCTGTGAGATTGGCTGTTCTATTCGTCACTTTGCTGATTCTTTCCGTCGCTTTTGATGATTCCATCCGTGGCTTCAGCTCTTCTTTCCGTCGCTCCGGCAATCCTACCTGTCACTTCTCTGATTGTTCGTTAATCCATTGTAATGTTTTTGAGCCTAGACCTCCGGCACGCCATAAAACAACGTCATTGTAGCGTCTCTTTTGCACGTACGCTGTCCATTTTTCAAGTGTTTCCCGATCGGCGTACCAAACTTCATGCTTAACATTTTGTTCATCTAAATATGTGAAATATGCAGCACCACTTGCTTGATCGCGATATTTATCCGCTTTCGTTTCGTTTAATAATTCCTCTGCCTCTACTTCCGTTAAAGCAACCGTTTTACCTTGATTTACCCATTGGAATCCGCCAGTTGCAAAAGCAATCGCAAATTTTTGATTAGACTTCCTAATTTTTTTTATTAAGTCACTTAAAAATGAAAAGGTTGTCTTTGCACCTGGACCACTATGATATCCGTGCACATTATAAGCCATCACTGTATATTTAGGCCCATTTGGCAATTTAACATTAAACGGGAAGCTAGGCTCTAGTAGGACATGTAATGAAATATCCTTTTTCGATAGCTGTTCATAAAGTTCGTCTAAAAAATGGACGTACTTAGGGAGATCCTCTTTAGCAATCTTTTCATAATCAATTTCGATACCATTTACATTATACTGTTCAACGACCTTCATAATATTATCAATATGCTGCTGCCTTGATGACGGATTTTGTAACAATCGATGTAATAACGTACTATCCTTTTGAACTGATGGAGCGTTAGCTGTAACATAATCATTAATTAACGTGAGTATAACATGATGTGCTTCATTAAATTGTTGCTGTGTTTGTTGCAACATTTCTGTCGTCTCGTCACTTAATAATAATTGGTCCTTCTCATTAAAATAAGCACCAAAAACGCGAATGTCTTGTAAGCCCTGTTGTGTACTTTCCACATCCTCGATGGCAGATTTATTTTGCCATTCAGGTAACCAAATAGACAATTGAAGCTTACCTTTATTCTTCAACCCTTCTCTAGCCTTAACAGGTGTTTCTATACTATTACTACAAGCTGTGATAATTAGTATTGCTAGACAGATAAACAAAAAAATCTTTTTCACTTGAATTTAGTTCCCCCCGTTTTAGAAGGTTTCAATAAAGAAATCAACAACGTTATTAAATAAAGTCATTGTTTTGTACTTTACTTTATCGAAATTCGTGTATTGGTTAGTAAAAAGCGTATGATCATTAACATCTGTTATCAAAATATCTTCGATGAATGTATCATAAATATCATCTGCATACTGTTCATGCGATGTTTCTTTTTTGCTGAACAACGCACCAAATCCAATTTGAGATCCTTGAATGTCAGGATTTACTTGAATTGTCTTGGATAATACCTTATCAACATCTATCTTTATTTTATCTTTATTGACAGAAATGTTAAATACTCTTGTTTTTGTTAAGTTTCGTGGATACTCTTCTTCGTCTATTCTAGAGCCTTCTTGCGTATCCTGATAATCGTATACGGTAGCCTTATTAAAGGCATACTCTTCTTTATTCCACTTTATTTCATTTAACGGAAAATGCCCCTTCTCAACTACGCTGGATTCTGGTGATTTTTCAGAAACAACAATCTCATTATCTATTAATGCCACCCGAATATAGCTATTATTTTTTTCATCATAGTTTAAATAAATAGATTGTTGTCCAACGACATTCCCTTTAAAGGCAAAATTAATATTATATTGCTCTGGGAGAGTTTCTTTCAATAATATCCGGCCTTCACTAGAAGGTGCTGATGTTATAGTAATCTCATTATTTTGAAATTCTGCTGCACCATTCATCACTGACCATTCTTTAGCCTGTTGATGATCTCCCACTTCATATTCTACTTTTTGCTTACTAGCTTGGCTGATTTTCATCATCACATGATTGGTAGACCAATAGGGGGATACTTGTAATCTGCTTAAGTTGTACAGATCAGCATCCGCATCATTATATGCCCCTAGCTCTAAATTGAAATGCATTTTAAATATATCCTTAATTTCTTTATTATTCGCACTTTCAACTAATGAATCCATATTATTATAAAGTGAGTTGGCGTGCATAATAGCATAGGCCCTAGGAACTTCTCCTAATTCCTCCTTATAAATATCATGCATTAGCTTGTAATCTTTTTGGACACGTTTTTCCATTTCTTGTCGCGTTTCACTTGGAATCATATATTGATTGCGAATGAAGTCCATTAAATAATGATTATAATATTCGATAGTCGTTTTATTCGGCGCATTGTTTTCATCTATTACACCTAACGACTGTCCTTTATCGTTATACATATTAATATATGTTAAGCGGTACCCATTAGAGCCCAACTCCCAAAAGCCACTTTTCTTCATGAGTAATAAGTCTTTCGGCTTTAAAAATTTGTTGTCCCGTGTATCCATTTTATTGGCGTACGTAAACATGGTAGCTTTATAATTTAGATCCTCCATGATGTTTTGAGCAAATATACTAGAATCTGTACGTCCATCTTCAAATGATAAATACAACGCCTTTTCTGGTAATGTTTTGTTTTTCTGATAAAAATCTAAAATATCCTGCTGAGTAATTGTTTTATAGCCTTGACTTTCAAGCAGTTCTAGTTGTTTTCTCAAACTCTCTTTAGATACATATTTAGGAGAATCACCTCTGCTCACACCAAAATATGATAAAGCGATGAAACCATCTTTATTCACTAAAGGAACCGTTTCCTCTTCCCTTTTATCAGTTAAAAATACTATACGGATTAATAAAACAGCTAAAAATATAACGATAATCATTTGGACAATGGATCGTATTATTTTCCTTCGATTCTTTTTAGCTGAATTTATTGCAACATTTTTTCCACTCATTCCTTCTCACCCATTTTTCTAATTTTTAGAATCGAAATTCGGGATTTTCGTAATTTTTGTTTTTCTAATTTCTTTTCTTTGGCGATGATATCTTGAGGTGTCTCTCTCGTACCCCACGTTGATTTCCAAAATGTAACCCATGCAACAGGCATTTGCCACAGCAAAATAAATTCATAGAAAAGTACAAAGATAAAACCAAATGCCCACAATTTACTTTTTCTAAAGAAAAGATGGGCCAAGCTCATTAGCATTGCCATCAATAACAATCCCATTAAAAATGTAGTTGGAAAAATGCCATGCATAATTGGCACATAAACTAAATTGTAAACAACAACAATAGGGGCTGCTATTGGTACGATTAAACCGATGATAAAGAAAAGAAACATAAAAGGTTCCTTCTTCCACATAAATAAAAATGCTCGTAACGATTCGCGTAGCCATGATCGTTTCCATCTCATTTGTTGAGATAAAAAGACTTTCGTGTCTGATGGTACAATTGTAGAACATACAGCATTGTCCTGATATCCCGTTCGATGTGTTTTCAAAATATAGTTTGTCATACTACGGTCATCTCCGAATGTCGCAGGCTGTCCAAGAAATTTTTGGTTTAACCATGCTGTCTCGTTCTTCAAAATAAGCTCTTTTCGATAACATGCTAAAGGACCAGATAAACAAGTTACTGTATCAAACCAAGACTCAGCAGCTTTCATGATTCGAAAGGCTATATAATATCGAACCGTTTGCAATTTTGTCAGAGCATTTGTAAACTTATTTTCAACCTCTGTTCTTCCAGCTACACCGCCCATTTTAGGATCTTGGAAAGGCTGTACTAAATTTCGAATGGCATGAGGTTCTAAAAAACTATCAGAATCTACGAAAACAACTAAATCATGTTTAGCAAGATGCACCCCTGCCACTAAAGCCTCACGTTTCCCTCCATTTTGAGGTAGTTTATAGAAGCTTAAGCGATCCTCTGTTTTAAATCGCTCACCCTCACTATGAATAAGTTCAATCATTTCTTTTGCTTTTTCCTCAGTTCTATCTGTTGAACAATCATCCACTACAATAACCTCTAATTTGTCTACGGGATAATACTGATTAATACAGCTTAAAATTGTTCTATGAATCCATTGTTCTTCGTTAAACACTGGAATAATAATAGATACGCCTGGTTCAAACTTTGGGTTTATCGGTACATTCCTATAAAAAATACCAAATAAATATCTACTTAAAAGAAATGTTGCAGCAATAATACTATATAGATATAAGAATTTGTTAAATCTAAAATAAATGACACTTTCAGCACGCATTAACATAACGATAAGAGAAACTACCAATAGGAATAAACTTGCCATAAAGATTGATAATCCCCAGCGTTTTTTTGTCATATAGGCGTTTAAAGGCTGTAAAAATTCACATGCATAATAATATCGAGTTTCTCCATCCATTTCTTTTATAAAATGACGAACAACTTTCGCTTTTACCTTTACTCTAGATTCATAACCCTCCGGCATCGCACCACCTGGTATGGTGAATTTCATCGTTATAATTTCATCTATTAGTAAATTATTAGGATTATTTGAATAGACAAGGATACCTGTTACCGAAATATCCTCAGCGTAATGTTTGTCACTAACCTTTTTCTTAGCTTTTGTAATTTGTACTTCAAAATTGGTTTCATAGCGTAAACTTAACAGCTGTAAACGATATATTTCATTGACATCTGTAGGATCAATTTCATCTTTTTGATACGAAGCACCTCGACGATTAACGAGACTTCGTACATTTTCCGGGTCAGGAATATTAGATAAAATGCGTCGATCAGAGCGTGGTATTGTTAAAATCTCTTTTTTCTTATTCATGATTATCAATTCACTTTCTTATTTGAATCTTCTTCAATCCAAGTCGACATTTTCGCAAAACTATACCCATCTTTTTGTAGTTTTTCAATGATTAATGGCAATGCTTCAACTGTTTTTGTACCATCTAAAATATGCATAACAATTACCTTTCCTGGAGCTACTCTAGTCATCACACGATTATAAATATCTCGAGGGGTATATTCTAAATTCCAATCAAATGATGCTATATCATACATAGCAATTGATTCGACACCTGTAGCAGCAATAATTTTCGCTGACTCTTCATTAATAACACCTTTATTTGGCCTAAAATACAGCAAAGGCTCTTCCTGTATGGCATATGTTAGAGCCTGATGTGCCATAACGACATCATTTTGGAGTTCCTCCGGTGTCATTGTCGTAACATCAAGGTGATAATAGGAATGGCTTGCAACCTCATGACCTCTTTCAACAATTAATCGTGCTAATTGCGGATTCTTTTCCACACCTTTGCCAATTAAAAAAAATGTAGATTGAACATTATATTTATCAAGAACATCCAAAATTTCTTTAATTCTCTTCTCACTTGCCCAATCATCAAAAGTTAAAGAAATTTCTTTTTTAGAAGTATTTTTACGATAGTACATATTTGGTTTAACATTTTCGTAATCTGAATTCATTTTAATAGCATCATAGCCTTCAATTTCTTCTAATGATTTCACTAAATATTGTTCATCTAAAATGTCCGTTACTGTAGAGAATATATATCCTTTTTCTTCCCCTAATTGAGACAATAGTGGTACAACATCAATAATTGCAGGATTAATGTAAGTGTTTAAATGAATAACAGATCCACTGTTGATAAAGCGATGAATATAATCCACTATTTCCTCAGCACTTTGCATATTTCGATCTTTCGGATTAATGGAAGATTCTACAACTCCCTTCATATTGAGGGCTTTAGTTGCTAAACGCATATTGTCAGTTGAATCACCTGAACGACTGCGAACGTATTTTGGTGTATAACCTAGATGCTCTTCAAAAACTTGATTCGTTAAATAAATTTCTTTATAGGTTTCTTCATAATTCAATTCAGTCATTTCAGGAAATGTCAAAGTACCATTTTCCACTTCATGACCTTTAGCTAAAATGTCCTTCACTAACTCAGGATCTTGTGCCACCCGCGTACCTTCTACAAAAAATGTTGCCTTCATGTTAAATTGATCTAAAACCTTTAGTAATTTCTGCATTGTTTCTTTTTCTGCAAGTCCATTAAAGGTTAAAGCGACCTTTGGGCTAAGTATACTTACGTGACTATATGAATCACTCATTGTCCCATCATGTTCCTTTACCTCAATTGTCGAATCAACTGGTTTCACCTGATTATTTTGAGTAGACGATTGACATCCAGCTAAAAATAAAATGAATAATAGACTACATAATTTTAGTCGCCCCGTGTTCACAGAATCCCCCTCTATAATTTGTGATATTTTTCATTTTTAAACAAATAATGGGTATTACGTGTGTCAAAAATTAAAGCAGCGTGTTGATCAATCAATCTATAATCAATAGCTGTATGATTCGTTAAAATGACTACACCATCCGCTTTTTGAATTAATTCTTTTGTAAGTAAAACTGTGTTAAACATGTCATTACCAACTGTAAATGTTCTAATAAATGGATCAATAACTTTTAGACCACACTGCTTTTTCTTTAATTTATCAATGACATGTAATGCTGGTGATTCCCGAAAGTCATTAATATTTGGCTTATAGGAAACTCCAATCACTACAATTTCTGCCTCATCTATCTCTTTTCCATGTGCATTTAAATAATTTTCTAATCTTTCAACTACAAAGCTTGGCATAGAATCATTAATTTTATCTGCCGTCTCAATTAATGTTGCTGAAACACCATGCTGCTGACCAGCCCATAATAAATATTTAGGGTCTACTGGTATACAATGACCCCCTACTCCAGGACCAGGTGTAAATGGCATAAAACCATAAGGCTTTGTCGAGGCAGCTTCAATAACTTCCCATACATCGATATTCATTTTATGGCAAACCTGACTTAATTCATTGACAAGGGCAATATTAATTTGTCGAAACGTATTTTCTAGTAACTTTTCCATTTCAGCAATCTTTGGACCTGTTACAGAAAACACATTTGTATTGATCACTGTTTCATAAAAAAGCTTGGACACTTCTAAACAACTTGCTGATATTCCGCCAACTACTTTAGGCGTATTCGAAACAGAAAAATTTAAATTTCCAGGGTCTACACGTTCAGGAGAATATGCTAAAAATATATCTTGTCCAATAACAAAGTTACCTTTTTCTAGGATTGGTTGAACTACTTCTTCTGTTGTTCCAGGGTAAGTTGTACTTTCAAGAATAATTAAAGTATTCGAGGACATGTTCTGTTCGATTGCATTAGCTGCATCAATAATATACGAGATATTAGGTGTTCCATCTGAAGTCGTAGGCGTCGGTACACAAATAATAATGATATCTGCATGTATAAGTTTAGAAAAATCACTTGTTGGCTCAAATTTCTCTTCGTTAACCGCTTTCTTGATGATTGCATTAGACATATTAGCAATATAGCTATCACCACTTTTTAATTTAGAAATTTTCCCATTATCTTTATCGAACCCAATTACTCCAAAACCTTTATTGACGATTTCCAAGGCTAGTGGAAGCCCTACATAACCAAGTCCAACAACTCCAATTGTGGCACTTCTTGTTTTGATTTTTTTTGATAAAGCTAATATAGGTGACTCAATTTTTGTTCCCATAAGCAATTACTCCCTGTCTAAGTTATTTTAAATTCAAAGACTACTTCTACAATTGCTAATTTTTTTACGCTTCATTTTTTGTATATGATTTCTCCTCATTTCCACAGCCACCCCCAGTAAATTAATACCAAAATTTGAAATATTCACTTCTTACATGCATATAGTACTAAATTAAACTAAACATTTTCTAAACAAATTCCATACAAAAAGAAAAAATAACTATCTTATCGTATTTTTTTCTAACTAAATTTTTTAATCAATTCTTTAGTACTATATTTTTTAAATAATCCTCTGCAAAAACATAGAATTTTATTAAATTTCAGCAATCATAAACTGTAATTATTTGTAACAAAAAAAATAAACTATTCTTTTTAAAACTATTTAATTAACTATTAAATCCATGAGAAACGCTTTATTATCACAACTTGAAAAGTAGCACTCTTTCATTAATTTTTAAGAGAACTCCAACATCTTAGTAATTAACATCCAAAGTAAAAAAAAAAATCGCCGTAGTAGGCGATTTTTTTTGCTTAGGTAATTCTATCCGTCAGATTGGCTGTTCTTTCCGTCACTTCGGCTGTTCTTTCCGTCGCTTTGATGATTCTTTCTGTCACTTTAGCTTTTCTTTCCGTCGCTTTGATGATTCTTTCCATCGCTTTGATTTCCAATCGTTACTTTGGCTCTTCTTTCCGTCGCTTTGGCTGTTCAATCCACGACTTCAGCGGTTATATCCACCACTTGGCCTCTGTTTTATCCGTCGCTCTAATTCGCTTCTTTGTTAAAACGATCGACAATCATAGATAATGCTCCATCCCCAGTTACATTTGTAGCAGTACCAAAGCTATCTTGTGCTAAGTACAGTGCTATCATTAGTGCAACCATTGTTTCATCGAAGCCGAGCATTGTTTGTAGTAAACCAATTGCTGCCATAACTCCTCCTCCAGGGACACCTGGTGCAGCAACCATCGTAATACCTAGCATAAAAATAAAGCCTATATATTGTGCAAAGCCTATATCCATACCGTTCATCATCAAAACGCCTAAAGAGCATGTCACAATTGTGATCGTACTACCCGATAAATGAATTGTGGCAAACAGTGGGATAGTAAAATTCGTAACTTTTTCTGAAGCTCCTGTTTTTTGCGCTTGTCGCAATGTAACGGGAATAGCTGCCGCTGAGGATTGTGTACCCAAAGCTGTAAAATATGCAGGTAGCATAGTTCGAAGCAATTTGAGTGGATTTTTCTTATTTAATATTCCCGCAGTTGTATACTGTATTAGCAATATTACCCAATGCATCACGATTATCAATGCGAAAACAATTGCAAAAACAGATAAGATTTTTGCTACTTGACCACCAAATGTCATATTCAAGAAGATACCGAAAATATGGAATGGTAAAAGTGGAATAATAACAAATGAAATTAATTTTTCTATGATAACGTTAAACTCTTCAAAACCGCGTTTCATAACATCACTTTGAATGGCAGTCATACCAATCCCTACGATAAATGCGAAAATTAATGCTGCCATGACATCCATTATTGGAGGCATTTCAATTTTAAAGAATGCCTGTGCTAAAAACTCCTCAGGGTTTTTCATGTTTTCCATATCACCATTTGAAATGAAATTAGGTAGCACATTGCGCGCTACAAAAAATGCGAGTATACCTGCAATGATTGTTGAGAAATAAGCAAAAAATGTTGCTAAACCTAATAATTTTCCGGAGCCTTTCCCAAGCTGAGCAATGCCCGGAGCAATAAATGCAATAATAATAAGTGGTACAACAAATTTTAAAAAATTACCGAATACACCATTGAATGTTGCAAATATACGTACAAATGGCTCTGGCATAAAGTTTCCGAGTATTACCGCTAACAAAATCGCGACAATAATTTTTGCCAATAGACCAAATTTAAACTTCATTATATTGTCCTCCTTAAAAATACAACTGTCTTTCACGAATGTAATATTAGTAATTTAACATAAACGGTTGAGAGAATATACAGTTCGTTAAATAGGCGAAATTGCAAAACATTTCTTTATTTTCTAATAAAAATAAAAAACTTAGAATAGGCAAAAACTCGCCTATCCTAAGCTTCCATTTAAATTCTCTCAGCAAAAGTCTTCACCTCTATAGGTGATGCGATGAATGCGGATTTAAGCTACTTTACAACGGTTGTCCAAACACCAGCTGAAAGAAGTTAAAGCCTCCGGCGGATGTCACGGAATCGGAAAGGAGTTCTTAGGGGATATTAGCCTAAAACCATCGCATCCATGCGATAACGGCTAATTGACCTGCATCGGTGCTGTGTTGCTGACGCTTCGCTTTCGCACAGACAAAGAGACGTTACTGTCCGCTGCGTTAGCACTACGCTTTCGCGCAGAAAACATCTGCAGGCCTAAGCACAAAGCCGATTCCGGACGCAATTATGCTGAGGCATAACTGATTAATCTTTAAATAATTTTTGTAAAATATAATATGATTGTTTTAAACGCTCTTCATACTTTGGAGTTTGCCATTTTTCCCAAGAGTAAGCTGAGAGAGCAGGTAAGACCTGATCCTTTTTCTCTGGTAAAGATTTCACAACCTTGCCATCCTTATCTACAAAGACAGCACCAATATAAATATTATCGACTTTAGTCGAAGCTTCCTTCCCATCCTTATATAGATCCCCCATAAACTCACGCTGGCTTGGATCTTTTGCTTGGATTAGTAGCCAAGGAATTCGTAGCTCGATAACATTATCATCCGTCCACGTATAGTCTACTAACGAATTGTAATCTTTGGCTTTTGGATTGGCATTGCCCTGAAGCAGCTTTCCTGTTTCATAAGAACTAAAATCGGTCGTAATTTTTTGTTCTGGTAAGTATAGCTGTTTATTTAATACATAATAAATCGGTGCAAACTTACCACTATTTTTGGTGATAGTTGCCATACGAGGCGGAATCATATTTAAATTATGACCGTAAAAATAATCATAGAAATCATAGTATTGATCTATGACCACTCGTGAGTCGCCACTTTTATTTAATTCCACTATAAAATCAACGCCATTTGAGAACGTCATATCTTTTATTGATGTCGCCGAAGTATTCCCTTGATTTGGTACTACATCAAGTAAAATACGTGGTGAGGCTTTGTCTAGTACATCACTTTTTATTTTGAAATACAAATATCTTTCATCATAATCGACTGCAAAATCTGTGGCATCTGAAGGTGAGGTATTATACAGTTGTGTACCTTTCCACTCTTTTGTATCGCCGTCTACTTTTACTTTAAATCTATCAAAGCTTAGTACGCCAAACTGCTGTTCATTTGTTTGTGCATTGGACCAAAACGGTCGACGATTCGGGTCATCATAATCCATCGTATTCCACGTTCGTTTAAACCACTCGTCCTGCCATGTAAAGATAAGACCTCCCAGCAAGCCTTCATGCATAATATCTTCATATAAATGTTGAAGTGTTTCACCCTGCTGCTGTTCTGACATATGCCCCTGATTCCAGCCATAAACATTTTCATGTGTCATACCACGTGCCGCAGGAATTCCAAATTCTGCAATAAGAACAGGCATACGATGAGCCTGATGTAAATCTTTTAAATAACCAGCATAACTATTTTTATTGCCCCGGAAATCTTTATAATTTAAATATTTTTGGTCGAAGTTAAAGAAGTCAGGGTAATATGGATACACATGATAAGAAGCAAATTGTCCTGGAGCCTGCATTTCACCCTTCGTATAGATGACATTTGGATTGACCCCTACTAAATCTTCATCCTTAGAAGGTTCAGATGGATGGTCTAGTAAATCGGTCGTTACCCAGTTTGTGAAGCTCATTGGACGGATCCAATTATAATTATCCTTCTCATAAGTAGTAATAAGATCCATTTGCTCCGCTAACCAATGCTCGAATGGTGCAGCATTTTTCGTTTCAAAATACTTCCCATTGTATTCGCCTATATGAGCGTGTTTTTCGTTCGTACCGACAACCATTTGCGGATACCATTCAATTCCAAGCACCCAGCCGATAACATATTTTGAAACGTCAACATCATATAATCCTGAAGCATGTCCTGCTACTGGTTTCACATAAGTATTACCGTGAATAACATCTACCATGCGTTTCATTTCACTTTGGAAATCCTTTAAGGTAGTTTCATCGTAGGCATCAAGCGAATCAGACAAGCCTTCCTCATTAATCCATACACCATGCAATACATACAATGGTTTATCTGGGTTTTCCTCATTGTATTTGGCAAGTGCCCGATAAAAACCTGGTGGGTGTAATGTATAGACACGAATCGTATTGGCATTCATCTCAGCAATTTGACGGAACCATCGATAGTACTCTTCTTCCGAAATAGCGGCTTCACCAGGGAATGCTCCCGGTTTACCCATACCAATATTAACGCCCTTAAATACTAGTGGCTCCCACTTTCCATCACGTAAGACTTCAAATGATTCACCTTTTATACGTGCATTATAATTTTGTTTTTCATGATTAACGTTTTCATGAGCCTTTTTTTGCTCAAACGTTTCAAAAATTTTATTCATGACTGGTATATAAATCGACCAGTAAAATGAACTATCTGAATACTTCTCAGCGTATTTATAGATGGTCGGTAATCCTTTTATTTTATAAAGGTTCGGAACACGTGAAATATCGTTGAAATCTCCAGCAAAGTAATAGCTTGTAGTATAACGTTTATCCTGTGAAACGATAGCCGCAAATTGCTGAGGAATATCGTTGTCCTTTAATAGTTTTTCCCCATCTTTTGTTAAGTCCCATTTATAATTAGCAAGGGCGTCCTCTGCATATTTAGGTGTGATAATATCAAACCAATAGCCATATTCAGCACTAGCTGAAGTATTAAAGAATTTTTTCCCTTCTTCAGTAAATTGCACCTGAATACCTTCTGTTTTTACATGCTTGTCCAGTTCTAGCACAATAAGCTTTTCTGTAATTTCATTAAATAGTAGAAAGCCACCGCCCTTATATGGCCATTTATCACCATGTTCATCAATGACCCATTGTGGAATTTCTGAGTTTTTATGATAATCAAGCTCATCAAAATAACGCCCAATCCATCCAGACCATGAAATCCCTAAATAATCCTGTAGCTCTTTTCTAACTGCCTCTGATGTTGGTGACGCAAATGTATTGTATTCAGCTATCAGCATACTTTTCTTATTACTTGCTAAACGACCTACTATAGACTGCCATTCATCCATTTCCAAGCCACCAACAATTTTTTCAGAGCGTTTACCTAGACGCTTTTTTTCATTTAAATCATCCTTATAAACACCATACGTATCTGCCAAGTAAATAACATCATAATTACTGTAGTCAGTCGGAAACTTTTTTTCCGTTACTCTTTTTGTTGTATCATTCGGAATCGTTCCATAGTAATTTTTTTGTACATCATATGGTTGATGATCAATTGTATATTTATAATGGTTTAAAAACCAGTTCACACCTAAATGCTCTCGATATGTTTCATTCGGAACCGTTTTATCTAGGATCGCGACGTTCAGTGGTTTTTCATCGCTCAAATACCACCATGCTATAGGTGTAATAATGAGAATTAGAATAGCTATGACCCCTATATATATTCGCTTCATACACTTTTCTCCTTTTCAGCGATGCCGACACGCTTCATATTGCCCCAATCGCTTTTTCTTAGCACAAACCGAAGTAATCCTTCACAGCGCCATAAAAGAGTGAGTGGTCGATACCAAAAAATTTCAGTAAATGCTAAAAGTATCATTCGTAATAACTCTCTTTTTCTCGGATAAGTATTCATGGCCCATGCCTCGAATAATATAGATGCTACTGAGAAAATAACTCCATAAATAACGAAGAGCAGCAACAGTATTACGGCTGCTTCATAATAGATTTTCCCTAAGAAAAATGCTACAACGATATAAATATAGCCACCTAACTCAACAATAGGACCTAGACATTCTACAAGCCAAAAATAAGGAAATGCAATAAACCCTATCGATCCATATTTTGGATTAAACGTCATCGTTTTATGCTTCCAAAGGCTTTCAAATAATCCTTGATGCCAACGTCTACGTTGATTTCGCAATACCCCTAATGTTTGAGGCGCTTCCGTCCAGCACACAGGATCTGGTACAAATTCAATACGTTTCTTTTCTTTTTTCTTTCTTATCAAACGGTGAATATTCACGACAAGCTCCATGTCTTCCCCAATAATATTCGTTGAATAACCGCCCGCTTCCACAGCCCATTCCTTCGAAAAGACACTAAATGCTCCGGAAATAATAAGCACAAGATTGAATTTACTTAAAGCGATTCGTCCCATTAAGAAAGCTCGCAAATATTCAATTATTTGCATAATTACTAAGTAATTATTAGGTAAGTGCGTTTCAGTAACGGAACCAAGCTGCATTTTTGCTCCATTGGCAATGCGAATATTTCCTCCTGCCGCAATCACTTCACCATCAGATAAAATAATTGGTTTCATCACACGAAGCAATGATTTTTCATCTAAAATTGAATCACCATCAATAGAGCAAAAATAAGGATATTGCGAAACATTAATACCTACATTTAATGCATCCGCCTTACCACCATTTTCTTTATCCACTAAAATACAATTCTTATAGATTTCTGATTCATAAATTTGTTTAACTTCTTTTGTCGGGATATTTGTACGAACAATTTTATCAACGGGCTTCATTCGGAAATGCTCGATGACAGTTTGCAGTGTAGTGTCAGTAGAACCATCGTTAATAATGATAATTTCTGTTTGTGGATATCGTAAATTCAGCAATGAATAGACTGTATCTACAACTCCAACCTCTTCGTTGTAAGCAGGGACTAGTAAGGATACTGGTTTTGAGTAGAAGGCATCTATATGTGCATCATCATACTCTGAGGGATCTAATTTATAACGTTTTCGCAAATCTAGCATGGCAATTACAAACATTGCGCAATATGAAACAATAACGAATAACATATAAAACATAATAATGCCGCCAAAGAACCACATACAATAATCTAAAATTAATTTCATTTGATCCCCTGCCTTCTGACTACTGTTTCCTGTGCCATTTCAATTGCATATTGGTCGTTTGAAGACTCCATAAATTGCTGTAATTTTTCAATTCCTTCTCTGTTTTCCGCAATTGTTTTTGCTGCCTGTGAGCGTACCCACCAATTTTCATCTTCAAGAAGCTGTTCTAAAAAAACATAGGTATAGTCTAGTGGCACATGCTTAAAGATTTTTGCAATCATTAATCTTACTTCCCACATATCCGATGTCACAAATGGAACATAAGGATCGATTTCATCAATTACACCAATTTCGTAAAGACCCTTTAATGCTCTTATTGTTATTTCCGATACCTCATGTGTTAATAGCTGTTTTAATTTATCAATATATTGCATATTTCTTTTTACTGCTGCAGTATCAATTGCAGCAAATTGAATATTTTCCGTCCAGCTATCAAAGTCTTCAAATAATCGAATAAATACGTCATCCTCTAACAGTACAAATAATCTTCTATATTCGCTTTCAGAATAGTTAACGCTCGATTCTTTAATTTTTTCGATAAACATTTCCGGTTGGAAGAGAGAGTATATTTTTAACAACTGAAAATATTCTTCCTCCGAAATTTTGGTTTTTTCGAATTGTTGACAAGTATCTACTAACTCATCTATTTGTAAATCAGCAATACGATATAAAGCATTCATCCTAATGCTCCAACGTTTACTTGCTAAATCCTTTTCATAAAATTTTTTTAAATAGAGATTAGAAAACTCTTTGATTTTATGTTCTACTTTGTCATTCATTATATTTTTCAAATAAGATGAAAAGATTATTTCTATAGCAGCTACTTGAGCTCTTTCGCGAGGTACAAGCACCATAGAGAAAATTTCATCATTGATTAAATAGTTGTACCAATGCTGTGAATAGTTTTGTAAATAAGTATCACGCATTTCAGCAAAGCGAACCTCCCGCTGATGCTGAAAAAGTAGATATATCGTAAATAAAAATAAAATTACTAATAAAACAACGACGGTCGTTAAAAGAAAAGAAATCGATAGCTCGATCATAACCAAAACCTCGCAAACGTTCTCCTTATTTTTGCTTCTAACAAACGTAAATTAAATGGTTTTACGATAAATTCATCGACTCCACCTTCATAAGCATTAAGTGTTGCCCCTTCTGAGTTTCTTTCTGACATCATATAAATGATGAACTTTTTCTCATTCGGCATTTCTCGCAAAATGTGCAAAATTTCTAAGCCATTTTTACGTGGTAAAATATCATTCATGATAACTAAATGCATATGGCCTGTTTTATAGCTATCGGACTGTAAAAAACTATAGCCATCTTCATAGGTAGCAACGTCTAAAGTAAAATGAGGAATGTCCAAGTGATTGATCGTTGTTTCTAGCACTTTTCTAAAGATTGGGTTTTGTTCAATAATGCTTACTTTTACTTGCTCCATAGGTTGTACACTATAATCTGTAACCTGTTCTATTGACCAAGTCGGCTGTTCGCCATCTGCTAATTTTTGCTTATTCTTTTTTAACAGCGTTTCAAAGTCAACGCTATTATTTCTTATTTCAGTAATAGATGCTTTTAATGTAATTTGCTGATATTCCCTTTCTTGCTTTAGAATTGCAAAAATCCGTTTTAAAAACGCCTTTACCTCTACTTCACTACTTTGTAGAAAAAATATTCCCCAATGTACGCCATCTGCTAATTGGAAAAGTAAATCCGTTTTTCGTATTTTTGATTTTAGAAAAGCTGAAATTTGATGATTCACTTGATTACGTTCTATATCAGTTTCTTGTGAGGAATTAGCTAACTTAAAAAAGACTGCCGTCATTGTTAAACGCGAGCGAATAACGCTCTCACGCAAAATTTCAAAATAACCCTTCACATCATGCTCCTGCATGATGTCTTCTGCAATGATTAATTTATTCATTATTGTTCACTCCAGTTGATGTAAGAAGTATTTCATTCTCCTTCATTATTTTTCTAACATTCTCTTGATTTATAAACACAACAACTATAGTAATAAAGATGGCTTAACAATTTCTATACAAAATTTATGGTAAATCGACCACTTTAAAATATTATTATATTTTTGCTGTAAACTACAGAATAATAACTTTTCTGATAAAAAAATGTATTTTTCTGAAAAAAGACGTTTTAGAGGAAGAAAAAAAGGGAATGTAAGCTTTCATACTTACATTCCCTTTTTGATAAATTATAATTATTTAACTGGTACAACCGAACCTTTCCATTCTTCAATAATGAAGTCTTGGATTTCTTTAGATTTTAATACTTCTACTAATTTTTTAATTTCTGGTTTTGTTTCATCACCAGCACGTACAGCGATAATGTTTACATATGGAGATTCTTTATCTTCAAGAGAAATTGCATCTTTCAATGGATTTAAGCCGTTATCGATTGCAAAGTTCGAGTTGATCAGAACCGCATCACCTTCATTATTTTCGTACATTTGTACAAGCATTTCAGGCGCTGTATTTGCATCGAATTTGAAGTTTTTAGGGTTTTCTGCGATATCTTTTATTTCTGCTGCTGTTTTATCAACACCATCTTTTAATTTAATTAAGCCTTTAGCTTCTAATAGTGATAACATACGACCGTGGTCTGAAACTGAGCTAGAAAGTAAAATTGTTGCACCCTCTGGTAGATCCTCAAGAGATTTATATTTTTTAGAGTAAATCCCGATTGGTTCAATGTGAATAGCACCAGCATTTACAAAGTCATAGCCATTTTCTTTCATGCTAAGTTCTAAGAAAGGTAGATGTTGGAAATAGTTTGCATCAAGTTCGCCAGATTCTAAATCTTTGTTTGGTAATACATAGTCTTGATATGTTTCAATTTTAAGATCGATACCTTCTTTAGCTAAAATTGGTTTTGCTTTTTCCAGAATAACCGCATGAGGTGTATTTGAAGCACCTACTGTTAACGTTGCTTTTTCTTTACTATCACTAGATGATGATCCTGAGCTTGTATCTTCTTTTTTACCAGCACCACAAGCGGCTAAAGCTAGTACTAATACTGATAAAAATAATCCTGCTAATAACTTCTTCATTTTATTACTCTCCCTTTTTCTTATTTAAATATGTTAGCGGTATAAAACCGAAATAACCTCTTAGATGTAGCGAGATGTTCTTTTTAACGTTTATCTGTTTTGATCGTAATCATGTCGCCAATCCATTGGATAATAAATACAACTATTAAGATTAATATAGTCGCCATTAAAGTTACATCTGTGCGATTACGTTGGAAACCATCTAAGAATGCTAAGTTTCCTAGACCACCTGCACCGATAATACCTGCCATCGCAGTATAACCAACAAGTGCTACAGCCGTTACAGTAATACCCGAAATAAGCGCTGGTAACGATTCTGGAATTAATACTTTCCAAATAATCGTTGATGTTTTGGCACCCATCGAACGAGCTGCTTCAATAACACCTTTATCGATTTCACGTAAGGCGATTAATACCATTCGTGCATAGAATGGTGCAGCTCCAATTATTAGTGCTGGTAAAGCCGCATCTGCGCCACGAATTGTGCCGAGTAAAAACTTCGTAAATGGAATTAATAAGATAATCAAAACGATAAATGGAATCGAACGGAAAATGTTAACGATTGAGCCCGTTAAAAAGTTCACAAGTTTATTGGCCCATAATTGGTTGGGACTTGATAAAAATAATAAGATTCCAATTACTAATCCAAGTATAAATGTGATAACCGTAGAAACTGTTGTCATGTACAATGTTTCATACGTAGCGTCCCACAATTTTTCCCAGTCGACATTCGGAAAAAGACTAGTTAGCATTTGCAATCACCTCCGTTTGTACTTCGACTGTATTTAAGTAGCTAAGTGCAGCAGCAACATTGGACTCTGAGCCCTCAATTTGCACAATAAGTGTACCGTACGCGCCATTTTTCGTTTGCGAAATATTCCCATGTACAATACTTACTTCTACATCAAACTGTTTCACAAGATGTGAAATGACAGGCTGCTCCGTTTTTTCACCTACAAAAATTAGCTTAACAAGTTGTCCATTAGGGTAATTTGCTTTAATTTGTGCCACAGTATCCTGTGTTTCCTTCGTATCTGTAATTTGAGAAACGAATTTTTTCGTAATGGCAGCTTGTGGAGCTTGGAATACTTGTAATACTTCACCACGTTCTACAATTTCTCCAGCTTCCATAACCGCTACACGATGACAAATTTTGCGAATAACGTGCATTTCATGTGTGATTAACACAATCGTTAAACCTAATCGTTCGTTAATATCGACAAGGAGATCAAGGATAGCATCTGTTGTCTCCGGATCGAGTGCGGATGTTGCCTCATCACATAACAATACCTCTGGATTATTAGCAAGTGCACGAGCGATACCTACACGTTGCTTTTGTCCACCTGATAATTGTGATGGATATGCTTTAGCGCGCCCTTCTAGGCCAACTAAAGTTATTAATTCTTTCACACGTGCTTCACGTTTTGCTTTTGGAACACCTGCAATTTCTAGTGGGAAAGCGATGTTTTCTTCAACAGTTCTAGACCAAAGTAAGTTGAAATGTTGGAAAATCATACTGACCTTTTGTCTAGCATCTCTGAGCTTTTGCCCCTTTATGGATGAAAATTCTTGATTGTTAACCGTCACCGTACCGGATGTAGGCTTTTCCAAGCCGTTTAACAAGCGAATCATTGTACTTTTACCAGCGCCACTATAGCCGATAATGCCGAAAATTTCACCTTTATTAATAGAAAGGTTGACGTCTTTGACAGCTATTAATTCGCCATTCGCGGTTTTGTATTTCTTCGTAATATTTTGAAGATTGATCATAGCGAATTCTCCTTTTCTTATATCAATTATGCCTCGGCATAATTGCGTCCGGAATCGGCTTTGTGCTTAGGCCTGCAGATGTTTTCTGCGCGAATGCGTAGTGCTAACGCAGCGGACAGTAACGTCTATTTGTCTGTGCGAAAGCGAAGCGTCAGCAACACAGCACCAATGCAGGTCAATTAGCCGTTATCGCATGGATGCGATGGTTTTAGGCTAATATCCCCTAAGCACTCCTTTCCGATTCCGTGACATCTGCCGGAGGCTTTAGGCCAACATGACGTTGGTCACTCAGTCGTTGCCACAGGATGTGGCGTTCTTAGACTGAGTTCTTCTATTTCAGCGGGTGTTGAAAGAAGTTAAAAAAACCCCTTCACTTATAGACAAGTAGAAGGGGTCACGTATCTTATACGCTAAACCGTTCTCTCATCTGTCAAAGATAAATCTTTGGGTGATTTGGCACCTTTTCACTTTGTGATGGTTGCCGGGCTTCATAGGGCACTTCCCTCCGCCGCTCTTTATAAGAGTTCGATATATTTATTGTTTTTTTAATATATTTGTTACTTTACCACGCTATTAATATTCAGTCAATTAATTTTTTAACAATTCGTATAAATATGGTACGGATTGAAAGGCATAAACCTTTTCTGTCACTTCTCCGTCTTCACATACGAGTAAACATGGTACACTTTCGATTTTATGAGCATAAGCTATTTGCTCTATAAAATTAATATTCGCTTTACCGACCTGTAGCTGTGGCAGCAATTGCTCAACAATCGTCATCATTTTCGATGCAACTGCACACGTTCCACACATTGGCGTATATAAATAAAAGGCAGCCTTTTCACCTGATTGGACAACTGCGTCCCACTGCTCTTTTGACCATTCTTCCATCATTTTTCACGCAACCTTACAAAATATATTCATTATGGATTGAGAAGTGTGCACGAAGTAATATCGCTGCTAACACCTTTCTCGGAGTTGTCTCAACTTCCTTATATGTTGGCATCGTACGTAAATGCTCTGCCTCTGGATAATGTCTGTCCATTAATGCTCGTAGTTTATCACCCGATGTATCTGCATCAAAAAACGTAAAAAGCTCACATCCCTCGTATGGATCAAGCAACTCTTCTAATTGATGCACACCGATTGTACCATTCGTACAAAGTATTTTAACATCTTCATTTAAAATAGGTTCAATTTGAAGCTTATCCGATCGGCCTTCGACAATTAAGCATTTTCCCTCGACCATCACGCCACCCCCATTTAGACATATCCCTTATAACTCATTATATCAATAAACCTTGTTGTTGATACAGTTAGACACCTATTGATAAAGGAATATACTTGCTTTCACCACACTTACTGTAATGACAGGATGAATGAAGATAATAAAAAACGTCGGTAGTTTCCGACGTTTTTCTAATTCAGGCTTGTCTTATTCTGCAATCATTTCTTCGTATTGCTCAGCTGTCATTAGCTTTTCAATCTCTGATGCATCAGCTGGCTCTACAACGATCATCCATGCTTTTTCATATGGTGATTCATTAACGAATTCTGGGCTATCTTCTAAATCTGCATTTACTTCAACTACTGTACCTGAGATTGGTGCGTATAATTCAGAAACTGTTTTTACAGATTCTACGCTACCGAATGGATCATCAGTTTTGATTTCGTCGCCAACTTGTGGAAGCTCAACGAAAACGATATCTCCAAGTTCAGATTGTGCGAAATGAGAAATACCGATACGTACTTTACCATCTTCTACTTTTACCCATTCGTGCTCTTCAGAGTAACGTAAGTCTTTAGGTGTGCTCATGCAAAAAACCCCTCCATAAATATGTAATATATTCATTTTCAGTGTGCCATACTTCTTCCATAAAAACAAGCAAGAATCAATTATGCCACAGCATAATTGTGTCCGGAATGCTTTGTGCTTAGGCCTGCACGATGCAGGTCAATTAGCCGTTATCGCATGGATGCGATGGTTTTAGGCTAATCCCCCCTAAGAACTCTTTTCCGATTCTATGACATCCGCCGGAGGCTTTAGGCCAACATGATGTTGGTCACTCAGCCGTTGCCACAGGACGTGGCGCTCTTAGACTGAGTTCTTCTATTTCAACGGATGTTTGGAAAGTAATTTATAACCGTATTCATCTCACCAACTATAGAGGTGAGAGACTTCTACTGAAAGAAGTTAAAAGCGTTATTTCCAAGCTTGCTCAAAATCTGATTCTTTAAACCCTAAAGTAACTTTTTTTCCATCGGTTACAATCGGACGTTTAATCAACATACCATCTGAAGCAAGCAGTTCAAGTTGCTCCTCTTCAGTCATTTCAGCAAGTTTATCCTTTAAGCCAAGCTCGCGATATTTCATACCAGAAGTATTAAAAAATTTCTTTAACGGTTGTCCACTAGCTTGCCATAGTTTTGATAATTCGTCCTTTGTAGGCGGTTGTTCGACAATGTGTACCTCTTCGTATGAAACCCCATTGTCATTTAGCCATTTTTGAGCTTTTTTACAAGTAGTACATTTCGGATAATGAATAAATTGAATCGTCATTTATAGGCTCCTCTACTATCATTTTGAGGACACAATATTATCAGTGTCTACCTCATTTTCTGTAGTATACCATCATAACCGTTACGAACCAAAATGAAACTCTCTCTGGCATAGCGAGGGGTTGTTTTCCGTTTCGGCAGGGCAACTCATGATGCTATCAGCGGTTCTCGAAAATTTATCAGCGATTTTCATGATGTTATCAGCGATTCGCGACATTTTATCAGCGGTTTTCTTGATGTTATCAGCGATTCTCGGCTTTTTATCAGCGATTTTCTTGATGTTATCAGCGATTCTCGGCTTTTTATCAGCGGTTTTCTTGATGTTATCAGCGATTGGCATTTTGAATCGGTCCGCTTTCGCACAGACGAAACCCTTTTGCTATAAAACGACAGTCAGAGGATCACACACAGTTTTATGTATGAATCCTTATTTGGCTCTTTGGCAGGTAGATGTCGAAAAAATTCAGAAGTTGATGATAAAACGTAAAAGTTAATCGATAAAGCTCAAAAGTTGGATGACATTTTGTTAAACGTATGTCATGTGGATAAGTTGATTGGAGTGGAGGCTGGGCGTCTCCTTGGGGATCCGCAATAGAGGAACGAAGGATAAAACCATTACGTCCTGTGATAACGCCTTCGTGACCAGCATCGTGCTGGCCCGAGACCCTGGAGCGAGCAACGCGAGTGAAGCGGCTCATCGGACGCACCCAGGAAGCTCTACTCTGTGCGAAAGCGTAGCGACAGCAACAAATGTTTTATCTGTGCGAAAGCGAAGCGTCAGCAACAAATGTTTTCTGCGCGAAAGCGAAGCGTCAGCGATAAAAGCGCCCAGCCGGAACGGAAATCCCCCCGTTTCGCCGAAGAATTTTACTTTTATTCCCAACAAAAAAACCTAGCTATCTCATCTATGAGGATAGCTAGGTTAGTCTGCTATATTAAACTACATATTTTTCTGCTTCAATTAATTTAACAGAAGCTTCGCGTTTCTTCGCGATTAAGTTGTATGAGTTGTTGCGAGTTAACTTACGTAGTGCAGACAATGTCATGCGTGCAGCATCACCGTCTGCTGAGGCAAGAATCGTATCTTTTGCTTCTTTTTCAATTTCTGCAAATGCTTCTTGGCAGAAGATTTGAGTGTACAGTAATTTTTGATGAGCTTTTTCAGCACCGTCACGAGCAATCGCTTTTTCTGTACGTAATACAGCTGATTCCATAGCGAATAGTTGGTTTGCGATATTTGCAATATTCACCAATACTTCTTGCTCTTGATCAAGCTTCGCACCGTAGCGTTGTGCTGCTAAACCTGATGCTAATACAGCAATTTTCTTCGCATTTTTCACAAGATATT
The DNA here is from genome assembly GCF_042884205.1 of Lysinibacillus sp. NPDC058147. Lineage (NCBI taxonomy): Bacteria > Bacillati > Bacillota > Bacilli > Caryophanales > Bacillaceae > Lysinibacillus > Lysinibacillus sp. NPDC058147. The sequence goes on along the minus strand of NZ_JBHVUJ010000005.1, from coordinate 232,518 downwards.
TTTCCTGTGCTAGCGGTTCTGTGCCTACATCTTCAGGCATTAGCATAAGAAGCTCTTGTTGTAAGTTTTGAGCGACTTGTAGTAATGGTAATTCACCTTTTATTGCTTTCTTCATGAATGTACCTGGTACAATCATGCGGTTAATTTCATTTGTACCTTCGAAAATACGATTAATACGAGAATCACGATAAATACGCTCTACTTCGTATTCAGCCATAAAGCCGTAACCACCGTGTAATTGAACCGCTTCATCTGCAATGTAATCTAAAGTCTCAGAACCAAATACTTTAGCAATAGAACATTCAATAGCATACTCAGCAATTGCACCAGCTATTACTTTCCCTTGCTTTTGCTCTTCTGGGCTTAGCTGACTTAAACGATCTTCAAATAAACCTACTGTACGATAATTTAATGACTCAGAAGCATATAATTGTGAAGCCATTGTTGATAATTTTTCTTTTGTTAGATTGAAATCAGACAGCTTCGTTTTAAATTGCTGACGTTGGTTTGTATATTGAATGGCAAGCTCTAATGCACGCTTCGAGCCACCAATTGTTCCAACCCCTAATTTATAACGACCGATATTTAAAATATTAAAGGCAATAACGTGTCCGCGTCCTACTTCACCTAAAAGGTTTTCTACAGGTACTTCTGCATCTTCAAGGATTAATGTACGTGTTGATGAAGATTTGATCCCCATTTTTTTCTCTTCTGCGCCAACTGAAACGCCATTGAAGGCACGTTCTACGATAAATGCCGTGAATTTATCGCCATCGATTTTTGCATAGACAACAAATACATCTGCAAAGCCTGCATTTGTAATCCATTGCTTTTCACCATTTAAAATATAATGTGTCCCTGCATCATTTAATTTTGCCGTCGTTTTTGCACCTAATGCATCAGAACCTGAACCTGGCTCAGTTAATGCGTAAGCAGCAATTAATTCACCTGACGCAAGCTTTGGTAAATACTTTTGTTTTTGCTCTTCATTTCCGAAAAGTACGATTGGTAAAGAACCAATACCTACGTGTGCACCATGCGTAATAGAGAAGCCACCAGCAACTGACATTTTTTCTGCGATTAATGCAGAAGAAACTTTGTCTAATCCTAGACCCTCATATTCTTCAGGTACATCTGCGCTTAGTAAGCCAAGCTCACCTGCACTTTTTAGTAGACGAACCGAATGCTCAAATTCATGGTGTTCTAAATTTTCTACGACTGGTAACACTTCATTTGCTACATACTCTTCAGTTGTTTTAGCAATCATTTTATGCTCATCTGTGAAATCTTCTGGTGTAAATACACGATCTAATTCCACATCTTCAATAATAAATCCGCCGCCTTTAATGAAATCCGTTGTTTTTTCTGTCATTCTAAATTCCTCCCTATATATCTATTTTTAATAGTATTTATCCCCAATATATAGACAAGCTTGAAGCACTGTGTTCGGAGGCAACCGGAAACGCTGCACCCCAAGCTGATCTAGCAAAATTTATAGAATTTCAAATACTCCTGCAGCACCCATTCCGCCGCCAATACACATTGTCACAACACCATATTTCTTACCTTGTCGCTTCAATTCATGGATAAGCTTTAATGTTAAAATAGCTCCAGTTGCACCAAGTGGGTGACCTAAGGCAATTGCTCCACCATTGACATTTACTTTGTTCTGGTCGATGCCTAAATGACGTACAACTTGTAAGGATTGTGACGCAAATGCTTCGTTAATTTCCCATAAATCAATGTCATCAATTGCTAGCCCTGCAATTTCAAGTGCTTTAGGTACAGCCACGATTGGTCCAATACCCATCACTTCCGGAGGTACACCACCAACTGCAAAGCCTAAAAATTTCGCCATTGGTGTAAGCCCTTGCTTTTCTGCTTCCTCACGATCCATTACAAGTACTGCTGCTGCACCGTCCGAAGTTTGAGAAGCATTACCAGCTGTAACACTGCCCTTAACATGGAAGGCTGGACGAAGCTTCGCTAAACCTTCTACAGATGTACCTGGACGTACACCTTCATCCATGCTAAACGTGAATTTTTTCACCTGTGGTTTGTTGTTATCGTCTACATAATGCTGCTCCACTTCGATTGGTACGATTTCATCATTGAATTTACCTTCTTTAATCGCTTTTTCTGCAAGCTCATGTGAACGAACAGCAAATGCATCCTGATCTTCTCTACTTACATTGTATTGACGTGCTACCTCCTCAGCTGTGTGCCCCATCCCCATATAATATTGTGGAGCAGTTTCTGCTAAAGCTGGATTTAAGCGAGGTGTATTTCCTACCATTGGCACCATACTCATCGACTCAACTCCACCAGCAAGAATCGCCTTAGAATGTCCTAGCATTATACGCTCTGCTGCAAATGCAATTGCTTGTAAACCTGATGAACAGAATCTATTAATTGTCAGCGCTGGCGTAGTATCTGGTAATCCAGCAAGTGCTCCAATATTACGTGCTACGTTCATGCCTTGCTCAGCTTCAGGCATTGCACATCCTAAAATTAAATCATCAATCGGACCTTCATAGCCCGCTCTTTTTAATGTTTCTTTGACAACAACCGCTCCAAAATCATCTGGTCTAACTGTTGCTAAAGAACCCTTTTTTGCTTTTCCAATCGGAGTTCGTGCTCCTGCTACAATAACGGCTTCACGCATCGTATTAATCCCCCTTTGTTTCATGTGCAAGTATGTTCACAGTCTTGAAATTAGTTACGCAGTGGTTTTCCCTTTAAAAGCATGTGTTGCATTCTTTGTTGAGACAATGGATCTGCAACTAAGCTTAGGAACGCCTCACGCTCAAGGTTTAATAGGTACTGTTCATCTACTAATGTGCCATATGGAACTTTACCACCAGCAATGACATATGCTAATTTTTTAGCGATTTTTAAATCGTGTTCACTAATATAGCCTGATTCAAACATTCCTTGCGCACCGATTAGTAGCGTACCGTAGCCTGATGCACCGACTACAGGAACTTTCGTAGGTACAGGTGGTTGATAGCCTGCCTCATAAAGCGCTAATGCAGCTTGTTTTGCATCATATAGTTGGTGATCTGAGTTAACAGAAATCCCGTCAGCGAAGTTTAAGAAGTTATTTTCACGCGCTTCTTCACCAGATGTCGAAACTTTTGCCATCGCAACTGTTTCAAATACTTTATTAGCGATATGTTGATAGTCTACTTCAACGCCATTTGGTAACCCTTTGATGAACTTTTGGTAAAGTGCCTTATTACCGCCACCGCCAGGAATTAATCCTACGCCGACTTCTACTAAGCCCATATACGTTTCCATTGTTGCTTGAATATGTGCAGCCGGTAAACAAACCTCTGCGCCTCCGCCAAGTGTCATAGCAAAAGGTGCTGCCACTACAGGCTTACGAGAATATTTAATCTTTTGCATCGCATCTTGGAACGATTTTATAACGAAATCTAGCTCAAAAATATTATCATCCTGTGCTTCTACTAAAATCATTCCTAGATTCGCACCAACACAGAAGTTTTTCCCTTGGTTACCGATGACTAAGCCTTTATAATTAGCTTCTACTTCATCGACTGCAAAATTAATCATTTGAATAATGTCTAAGCCAATTGCATTTGATTGGGAATGGAATTCAAGTAATGCAATTCCGTCACCTAAATCTATTAAGCTAGCACCTGTATTTGATTTGATAACACCGTGCTTTTTCTTATAGCGTTTTAAGTTAATTTCTTTTTCATTAACTGGGACTTTTACGTATTCAGAGCCATTATAATACGCTAGGTCACCGTCAATTTCCGAATAGAAAGCGTCAAAGCCACTTGCTAACATATCTTTGACAAATGCCGGCACTTCACGACCCTCAGCCTCCATTTTAGCTACGGACTCTTTCACGCCAATTGCATCCCATATTTCAAATGGACCTTGCTGCCAGCCGAAGCCCCATTTCATAGCATTGTCAATCGCAACAATATCATCAGCAATTTCACCATGTAGCTGTGCAGAGTAAATTAGCGTTGGAGCGAAGATACCCCATAATAACTCTCCTGTACGATCCTTAGCATATGTTAGTACTTTCACTTTATTTGCTAATCCACGAGTTTGTTTTGCCATTTCGATAGAAGGCGTTTTTAATTTTTTCACTGGGCTATATTCCAATGTATTTGGATCAATTTCAAGGATCTCTTTACCTTGCTTTAAGAAGAAACCTTGACCTGATTTTGCTCCTAGCCAGCCGTTTGCAACCATTTTCTGTAAGAATTCTGGTACTGCAAATACTTGTTGCTCTTCACCAGTTGTTTGATCATAAACATTTTTCGCTACATGGATAAATGTATCTAAACCAACAACATCCAACGTTCGGAATGTTGCAGATTTTGGACGACCAATTAGTGGACCTGTGACAGAATCTACCTCACCAACTGAATAGCTACCCTTCATCATTTCTTGTAAAGTAATTAGTAAGCCGTACGTTCCGATGCGGTTGGCAATGAAGTTCGGTGTATCCTTAGCAAGTACGACACCTTTGCCCAACACATCTTCGCCAAATGTTTTCATAAAACTTACAACCTCTGGCGCTGTTGTGTTTGCCGGAATGACTTCAAGTAATTTTAAATAGCGCGGTGGGTTGAAAAAGTGTGTTCCAAGGAAATGCTTTTTAAAATCTTCTGAACGCCCTTCTGCCATTGCGTCAATACTTATGCCAGATGTGTTTGAGCTAATAATTGTTCCAGGCTTACGTACAGCATCAACTTTTTCATATAGGTTTTGTTTAATCGCTAAATTTTCAACGACAACTTCTATAATCCAATCTACATCTTTTAATTTCTCTAAATCGTCCTCAAAGTTACCAACCGTTAGTAGTGATAGATTTTTCTTAGAAGTAAGTGGTGCTGGCTTTTGCTTTAATAACTTTTGAAGAGATCCGTTAACGATACGATTTCTTACAGCAGGATGCTCTATGGAAAGACCTTTCGCTTCTTCCTCTTTTGTGAGTTCTTTCGGTGCAATGTCTAATAATAATGTTGGAATACCGATGTTTGCTAAATGTGCTGCAATTCCAGAGCCCATCACCCCAGAACCTAGAACAGCCGCTTTTTTAATGTTGTAAGTCACAAGCAATTCCCCCTTATTCTCCCATTGAATGAATAGCCATTCATTTTTTGGCCAAAAAAATATCAAGTTTGCCTTAGTGTATTTTCGTCCAGATTATTTTTAGGCGTAATCCGTGACATACGACTGAGGCTTATCTCCGTCCAGCTACCATTGTAGTCTTTGAGGTAAATATTTTCCGCTGAATGAAGATAAAACTACTTTTTCTGTTTTTAGTGTAGATTATTTTGTTTAATTTAGCAATCATTTTTCTCCAATTATTTTTGCAATATATAACTTTTTTTGTTTTTTACGAGCGAAAACAAGACAATAAGTAGATATCGATTATTCCAAACAGAAAACTTTCAGGTTGCGAGAAAAATGTGTAGAATGGAAAGCAAGGAGAGTGAAATACTAATGAAAACAATTACAACTGCTGAACAATTTAATGAACTGATCTCTGGTGATCAAAAAGTTCTAGTGAAATTTTACGCTGGATGGTGCCCAGATTGCACACGTATGAATATGTTCATCGATCCAATTATCGAAGAGTACAACCAATATGACTGGTATGAACTTAACCGCGATGAGCTTCCAGAAATTGCGGACAAATATGATGTAATGGGTATTCCAAGCCTACTAATTTTCCAAAACGGTGAAAAATTAGCACACTTACATAGTGCTAATGCTAAATCACCTCAGCAAGTTATAGAGTTCTTATCTGCTCAACAATAATTAACTAGGCTAAAATAGCAAAGTCAATGTAGAAGAGCTACTAATCTGTGGCGAAAGCGAAGCGTCAGCAACAGATGTTTTATGTGCGAAAGCGAAGCGTCAGCAACAGATGTTTTATGTGCGAAAGCGAAGCGTCAGCAACAGATGCTTTATGTGCGAAAGCGAAGCGTCAGCAACAAGTTACAGAATTCTTATCTACTCAACAATAATAAAAAGCGAGCTGCATTTCTTTTTGAAATGCAGCTCTTTTTAAAAAGGAGATTATGATGAGACAGCCATTGTCGCTACTTGGAAAATCACAATATGATGCATCCATTGCACCAAAATACCGTAATTCAGCTTGTGGTCCTACAACTATACATGTAGTCTTACACTATTTAGAAGATCAAGCTCCTTCAGTAAACGAGCTTTACAAACTTCTCGGTGGCACAAAGATCGGATTATTTAAATGGCGGCTAATTCGCAACCTTCGCCGGCTCCATCCGACATGGGATATTCGTGATTGTACGTTAAAGGAGGCTATGCAGGAAATCGATGCTGGTCGCCCTGTCGCCGTACGCTTTGACCGCTATTTCAGCTTAAATTGGTGCGATAAAAAATCTGCCTTCGCCTATCATTGGGTACCTCTTGTTGGCTATGAAATACGAAATGATGAGCTGTGGTTAATGTTCCATGATAATGGCGGCCCTAATCGTGAAAGTAAAATTCGAACGGCTCCTTTTAAAGATAATGAAAAAGTATTGAGCTTCGTGAAAATTACACCGAAATAAGTGAGAGCGTGCCTGCAATGTTAGACACGCTCTTTTTTCATCAATAATTCAAGGCTTATTTACTCTTCTCAATAATAACTTTTAGAACTTCTGCAAATACATCCATTGTTCTATACGTTTCTTCCAACGTATTATCTATACCTCCAACTTCTAATAATACTGAATTATCATGGAGTTCTTACTTCTTGGGTCAAATCCTCAGCATCATTTTGATTTCCCGTAAAACAAACAAGAAATCTATAAACGTCTAAGTAATACAAATTGTAGATTTCAACTATTCTTGATTCCATGTTATTTGAATCAATCAATCTTTCCCCTCCTTTTATTTATTTGCTTATTCGTTTGAGGTTAGGAAAAGGTTACAAATTTTTGTATAAAAAAATCTCATCACCATAAAGTGTGGTTGATTTCCGTTCCGGCTGGGCGCTTTCCTGGGGGCGTCCAGCCTCCACTCCAAACAACCTATGTACATGGCATGTTTTAACAAACACCTACCTCGACATTTGGTGATGAACCATAAAAAAGCAGAGCATATTTCTATACTCTGCGGTGTTTATCATGATGTTGTTTTTAAATAAGCGAATACAATGAACGTACCTGTTTGGCGATTAATGTGTAGCCTCGTTCTTCTATTTCTTTGAACGTTTGAGGCTCGTAATTAGGTAATACTAAGCTCGCTAATTCTGCCTCGATTGGTACGTTCGTTTGAATTGTTGCAAGCTCATGTGACAATTTTAGCATATCAAGATTCTCTTTAATTTTTGTGCGTTGACCAGGCTTTAATTCATCTAATGATGTAAGAACATTTTCGATAGAACCATATGTTTGAATTAACGTAAGTGCCTGCTTTGGTCCAATCCCCTTAACACCTGGGTAACCGTCACTCGTATCCCCCATAAAAGCTTTGACCTGTGCAAATTGAATCGGTTCGATGCCATATTCCTCTTGAAAGCGTGTATGTGTATAAACGTCATACTCTGTGTAGCCTTTTTTCGTAAAAGCAATTTCCGCGGATGGTCTTAAAAGCTGCAGTAAATCTTTGTCTCCGCTAATTACCGTAATGTCAGCCTCATCCTGAAATTTTGTAATCATTGAGCCAATTAAATCATCTGCTTCCATCCCTTTAACCCCGAAATTTTGCCAGCCAATTTGTTGCGATAAATTTTTTGCCATATCAAATTGTGGTAGCATTTCCTCTGGTGGTGATGGACGATTAGCCTTATAGCCATCAAATAATTCGTTACGGAATGTATGTGCACCCATATCCCAGCAAACAGCAAGATGGGTCGGCTTCATAATAGATTGTGCCGTTAATACATGGCGCACAAATCCTTGTGCTCCATTCGAAGGTGTTCCATCCGCAAGACGAATATAATGCCCCATAGCAGCAGACGCAAAAAATGAACGGAATAATAGCGCCATGCCATCCACAATTAAAAGTTTTGGTTTTGTTGTCATGATAAATAATCCTCTCTATAACAATACAATGATGTATTAATTCATAATATATTAAGCATTGTTCTATTATAGCAAACTATCATCAAACTTCATTGTAAATATATACAAGCCATCATTCCACGTCTCATTTTATTATTATCTACTTATGGCATTGCTTTTCTTTGAGATACGATTGCGGTAATCCAGTCGAATACCTGTTAACCATTGCAAAAATGCTGTCACGCCCATCTTTACTGTTTCTGGACGTAGGTCCCCCTCCTTTGGATCTGCGAAGACAAAGTCAATATGGCGGACCCCTTCATTTTCTCCAATGAGCTTTAGAATATCAAATAATTCATAGGCCGTTAATCCACCAGGTGTTGCTGCAGGTACATCTGGGGCAAATGCGATGTCGAGTGCATCCAAATCTACAGAAACATAAATACGATCCACCTCATACATAAGCTGACGGAGCATTTCGCGAATCGTTAATTGAATGCCATCACGGCGCATTTGCTTTAACGTAATCATATGAATTCCTTGTTCTTTCGCGTAGTGAATCATTTCTGGTGAATTAAAAAAGCCGTGTAATCCGACATTATAAACATGTTTCCCCTCTACAACGCCTGCTGCAATGAGCTTCTGTATCGGAGAATCCATGGCTAAACCAATTTCCTCCTGATTGCGGGCATCCAAATGCGTATCAATTTGAATAATCCCTATTCGATCCTTTGGAAAAGCATTCTTTATACCTCTTAGAGAGCAAGATGTAATCGCGTGATCTCCACCTATAAGACAGGTAAAGCTTTTAGAATATGCGGTGCTTAAGCTTTCTGCCGCAGCTTCTACAGCTGACTCCGAAAGCATTCTATCCGCCTCGTGAATAGCCACATCGCCTACATCAACGACTGCCAACGAGCGCAAATCTACTTGCTCATCTAAATTATAAGATTGAAAGCTTGGCCAAGCCTTTCGAAATGCTGTTGGATACAGTGCTTTTTCGGAGGGTTTACTAGCATACGATAATAAAGCACCGTACAAAATAATATCTACATCACTTGGAAGCGGATTTTCTTTTTGCTTAATCCATTGATGCATAGCCGAACCATTTTCTTGCTTATACTGCCATTCTGGTTGAATAAACATTTAACCGACCACCTTCAATTCATTTTTTTATAACTATCAACTATTCACATGACAAACGTTTTGTCATCCCCGACTTTTGGTGATGAGCCAAATCGAAGTCAATTGCCCTATGTAATTTATTGTTCACTGAAATATACCTAGTGAATTTATCTTCCACAATAATAGTACCATTAGTACATACAATTTCGTCAAAGCTCGGTATTTTCCCTCTTAATTTCCGAAAAATTCTCCATATGTGGATTTGAAAGAAAGATGGACCAGAAAGTTATACGTTTACAACAAAGTTGCACCGTTTTCACCTCATCTATATTAGTTTTTTACATGGAAATAATAGGATAACAGAAGTCGGATGTAGAAATAAATTAACAGTTAATGAAATTTATGGATGTTTAAGGAAGTTTACTATACAAGAGGGCAAACGTATTCTATGGTTGATATTTTGTTGGAAGCAGCAGAATCAATGAAGAATCTTGATGAATGCGAGATATATCCATCGAATTTTTATTAAGCTAACGAAAGTAAATGGTTACAGGAAGGATTGATTTAATGAGTTATAAAAATACTTTTATTAAAATTTCAGAGGATTCGGAAGTTAATTCGGCTATTACACCTCTCCCAAGAAATAACAAACCTACTATAGCTTCGATCGAATATGACTTAATCAGTAATAACCCTTACAAATATACTCAGGAAGATGTACAATTTCAAACTTATTTGATTAAAAACCAAATTAAATCAGATCCATTAGATGAATTAAGAGAACATTTTCTCCAAAAACCTAAAGCATGTTTTAGAGCTTCTCCATTAGTAAAGAAATATGGGTGGGGCATACACTACAATGATGAAGGAAAACTTGCAATATATGATGTTAATAGTGAAGTGTATGAGCAATTTCTCAATTCAGATAATGTCACTTTATTAAAAGGTATGCGTTCTAAACGTAGCGGAAAATAACGACTCTTTTATCTTCATTGAGATCATTATGCCTCGGCATAATTTTATCCGGAATCGAACTCGAAACCTCAATATATAAGGGAAGAATCTATTTTGATTAAGCTTTATTACAAGCAAACCATTCTCCATTTACCCCAATAAAAAAGTAGCGAACTAGGTAATCTTCTAGTTTGCTACTTTTTGGGGCTTCTTCACCCCACTGATTATTAGTCTTCACTAATCGGGCTTTTGCGGGATATACTTTGACAAAGCTCTGCGACCTCGTGCATCGTATAGCTTTGAAAGTCATATTGATTACGTAATGCCTGATAATACTGTAAAAGTTCCTCAAGCATAGCTAAATTTTTTTCAATGTTCTTGCCAAAATTATGAGGGTGCCACCATAAATGATAAAAAGCTTTAGATCTTGCAGCTGCATGCATGCCCTCTTTAATACGTTTAATCTTTAAGCCTTCAAAAAATCGTAATGGACTACAATAAGGTCTTAAAAATGCACTTGAACGAATGTTAATAAAGGAATCCATTTGCATTTCTTCAATCGTTACAAGATGATTTCCTGTTACATTAACATAGGTATCCAGCCATTTTTTTGCACCTAATAGTCGACTTTTTTTCGTGAATTTTTGAGGATCGTATAACGGATGTTTTTCATTTCCTCGATAACATACAAACCCTACTTCCTGACATGCTGAGAAATATGCTTCGTTCACTTGATTACGCGGAAATACAATCGATTTCATCGGTGCGATATTTTCTTCACAAATCATGGCAGTAGCATGTAAATCTGCACGAAAATTTTCTTCCGTTTGTCCATTTTCTAAACAGTAAAAATGTGAAAACGTATGACTTCCTATTTCTTGATGTGGCGTACATTTAATTTTCTCAATTAAAGATTTACCGAAATGTAAGAGATCCTCCTGCTCATTTTCTCCTACTTCTGCAAGTTGTGTATGCGCTGCGTAGCGCATATTTTTATATTTTATTGGGATACCTCTTAAATAGTGAGCCATTTCTGCTTTTGTATCTGCAAACAATAGACCCACCGTTGCCCAAGTCGCATGAATGCCATATTGTTCAAACAACTCTAGTATTTTAGGCAATGCTTCACGTACGCCATATAAATTTTTATTGTATTGTCCGTACTTAAATACATCGTGGACACCCCAATTTAGCTCAAAATCCAATGATATAACAAGACCTCCACGATTTACCTCAATTACTACTTCCTCCATTTTTGCACGCCCAGTAACAGTGCACGTATTTTTGATTGGGAAATGTAGCCAGAGTATACGTCGACGGCTTGGCCACCGAAGCCTAGTTTAAACGCACGAACATTTTGGTCATCTGTCAGCTTCCCCATATCATATAAAACAAAGCCTTGCTCTTTTAAATGCAATAAATTGTGCCACAGTAAGAATCGATTTGCATAACGTATTGGTCTTTTTAAATGTTCTGGCATTGTTTGTGAATGACAAGTCGCTACATAATAGGACATCGCTTTTTGAGCGTAAACAATATCGAGTCTATAACATAGTGTTTGTCCACAAATACTGCGAATCTCAGACAACCATAGCGCTCCTTTATTTTTTAAGAGCGTTATAGCTTCCATTTGTGACTTACTAATTAGCTCGAGTTTTTTCCTTTTTGCAAAGTTATTATAAAACTGTTGAAAGGCTCGTAAATTTTCATCTGATGGTTCTTTATAAATAAAAACTTGATAGGACTCTTTTTGTGCACGACGAAGTATTTTTCGATTACTCTCTGAAAGAGCAAGATACAATGATGATTCACTATCTGTAAGGTGAATATGAACCGTTTCACTTTTAACAAGCTTACGGCTCGGTACAAGTGAATTTGTATATCCAACAACCTTCATTGATTTTCTAACATTTGCTGGCTTCTCTACAAAATAAAAATGCTGCATTGCGATATTCCATCGCTTACTTTTAATGGACAGAATGAACATCGCCCCCACTCTCTGTGTATTTTTCTACATGATTTCGCTCATATCGAGCACATTTAAAATGTTTCATTCGAGAAATACGTTTATAGCCTAGCTGCAATAATCGTTTACGCTTTCGCCATTGCCAAAAGCTTGCAGTAACCCAAAGTGTTTGTGCAGGTTTCATTTTTTGGAAAAAGGCTGTAATAATATCGATATTTTTATAAGCATCATAGGTTAAAAAATATGTCTGCTTTGGCAATGCTTCAACAATTTGCAATTCATCTACACGCCAGTTCATTGCATGTAACGCAAACGCAGGCTTATTCGTTTCTGCAAAAGAATCTTTATAAATGGTGTATCCCTTATAAAATAAAGAAATAACCTCTTCCTCATCGAGTTGCATCGCCTCCTGTATCGACAACTCCTCAAACAAATCTCCAACAGGTCGATGCGGTGTAACACTATATGACGGGGATAATTCATACAAATCCACTTGCTTAAAACGAATAAATTTTTCTACGAATAGTTGTCCATATTCTAGCCAATCTTTTACTTTTCCATACTTTACTAAGTAACGAAATTGACCTAGTGTATTGCGTTTCCATTCAACAACACGATGATTGCCTTTTAAAAATTCCTTTATTCGTTCCTTCAGTGTAAAACGACTTGCCAATAGCTTTGCACGCTTCGTCCCACTGCTTACGAGCATACGCCTTGTAAAATCAATATTAGAGCGCCAATCAAACTTATACGGCTCATAGCCAATACTCATATCGAACAAGTTATAGTTTTCAGAATAAGTTCGCTTGATTGTTTCCTGATTTATTAATCTACCTGGCCCAAATATATTAAATGTCGGCTCATGTGCCAGTGCGTAAGTTACATACCGTCCACGGCAGCAAATTCCGTAGGTGAAGGCAATCCATTGGTCTTCAAAAACAAGTGCATCTACCTCTACTTGTAATGCCTCCCCTTTAAGGAGCGTTAACCGTTCGAAAAAATCCTTTTTCTTACCTTTCGTAAAATCACTTGTGTCTATCTTTTTTGCCCATCGTCGATCAAATAATCTAAACATTTGCCACAGCTCGTCCTGCGAAGGTATTTTCCTCGTTAATGAGCCTAAATTACGCAGCTTCCGTTCTCTTCTATCTACACCATGTATTTTTCTACGTTGTTTGAAATAGTTAGGGAAATCTACATCGTGAAAGGCAAGATACGGTGTCACTACACGAAAAATACTAGGCCGTAACTGCCTTTCAACAAAATATTGCTCAATGACCTTTGTAGAGTCTTTGCTTTCCAATAATCCATGAAACGAAAATAGTAGATGTTTATACTTTTCAATAAGCTGATCAAACACAAAGGTTGTAGCGGGCAACAGCCATTCTTTTTTTGCTACAACCCCTGAATAATTTGCAATATTTTCTCCCGCAAAGGCGTAAATTCGTACTCCCCATCGAAGTCGAACTAAGAAGGGAAAAAAGGCAATGATAGTACCATTTTCTTCAACAGCATAGAGCTCAACACGCTCTCTTCGCCCAACAATTTGCCACCAGTTATAAAACCAAGCAAATTCTATAAATGGATTATCATTGACCTCCTCAGCTAAAATTCCATCCCAAATATCCTTGTACCACATAAGCTCATCATCAGTTCGAATGCGAATTAATTGCAAATTAATCACCTTTCTTAGCCGACTTTATTACAGCCTGTTCATAGACAAATAGAGTTTTCTGATACATTGGTAGAAACGTAAAATTCCTTAAAAAGCGCCGTTCACTTGTGTCCCCCATTTTTTGACGTAAGCTCTCATCCATTAACAATTGTTTAAGCCTTTTCTTTAGTCGTTCTTTATCATCTCGATTAATTAGAAATCCATTCTCATTATCAGACACTAACTCATTGACGCCACCTACATTCGTAGCGATAATTGGAAGCCCCGCTCGCATTGCTTCAATAATGGAAATCGGTAAGCCCTCCCAATCTGATAACAAGACAAATAAATGACTTTCCTCAAGTAAAGATGTGACATCTAATTGATTGCCCAAAAATGAGACACGATCCGTTAAGCCTTTATCGGCAACAAATTTTTCTAAACTAGGACGAAGTGAGCCATCACCTATCAATTGCAGGCGCCAAGGTAAATCAGAAAGCTCCGCTAAAGTCTCCAGCAATAAATCCTGTCTTTTCGGCACTTCAAAACGAGCAACCATCACAATTAATGGATGCTCCTCATTCTCTTTAGTAGGTGCTATTTGCTTTTCTATTTGGTCGATGCCATTATGAATTGTCATCATTTTATGAGCAGGAGCAATTTTTTTTGTTAATGCTAGCTTGCGATCATATTCAGATACCGTAATAATCTTAGCTGTTAACGGCTGAACCGATTTTTCCATTCGACTATACATTCTCTTTTTGTTATGAGGTACGCCTTCTGTAAAACTCCAGCTATGGGCAGTAAAAACAGTCGGAATACGTAATAGTTTTCCTACTACACGACCGATTGCACCTGCCTTTGATGAATGTGCTGCAATAATATCTGGTTGTATTTTTTTTAATGTAGCTCTTAATCGCCAAAAGGTTTGTAAATCCTTTTTTAGGTGAATCGCTCGCTGCATGACTGGGATACTGATCACATCGATTTTTTCTTCTTGAAAGCTCCACAGTGATGGATCATAAGGACCAGTTACAATAGTTACCTCATGTGCATCTTGCTTTAACTTTATAGCAAGTGCCTCCACATGCTTTTGCGCTCCGCCAATCTTATCCATACGTGTAATAAGCTGAACGATCTTCAGTACCTAACACTCCTTAATTTTTAATAAGCACCTGTTCTCGCTAACACTACGTAAAGTGTTTTGATAATAATTTTAAAATCCATCCAAAAGGAATGATTATCAACGTATTCTAGGTCATATGAAATTTTTTGTCCGTGAGAAATATTAGATCGGCCGTTAATTTGAGCAAGCCCTGTTAAACCTGGCTTTACTTCCAAACGTCGTGCCTGTAAAGTGTTATAAGCATTTGTGATGGTTGGCACTTCTGGTCGTGGTCCAACAATACTCATATCTCCCTTTAAGACATTAATGAGCTGTGGAATTTCATCAATACTTAACTTTCGAAGAACGGCCCCAACCTTCGTGATTCGTACATCCTGTTCAGTTTTAAAAAAATAATCATCCGGAATTCCATCTGCACACATAGTAGGCATATTCACCGGAACTGCCTGTATGGTCATTGTCCGTAGCTTCCAAATAACAAAGCGCTGATGATCCTGTCCAGTACGGATTTGTTTAAAAAAAACAGGACGGCCGGTGCTAATAAGTAAAACGAGGAATACTACTAACATAAGAGGAATGGTAATGAAAAGTAATAGGAGTGCCCCCGCAATATCAAAAATTCTTTTCCCGTACTGACTATAAAGTTTAATAGTCTGAGCTGACTGCTCGTGCAACACATCATCCTTTGCATTTTTTTAGCACTTAACTCTATATATTCATTTGGGACATTTATAGAACTCTTTTAAGCAGTATTCCACTATAAAAAATATAAAAAAGGAGTTATTTCAAAATTATTTTTGAATAACTCCTAACATTATTATATTCAGCCATTAATGGAGATGTTCCTTTTTAACCTTGTACAATTTGCACATCGCATGTAATTTGAACATTTCCTTTTAACGCCTTACTAATCATACACGTTTGTTCTGCTTTCTCAGCTAGTCGACCAATTCTTTTTTGTTCTCGATCAGTTAAATTTTGTACAACAATCCTTGGCTTATGTACGATTCTCTCATAAGTAAAGACCCCATTCGTGACATCAACAAAACCTTCAGCTTGCATAGACAAATCCAACACAGCAATCTTCGAATTTTCAAGTAACGTAGCCAATGTAATCAAATAACAGGTTGCTGCCGCTCCGAGCAGCATTTCATCAGGATTTGTCCCAATCCCTGGGCCATTCATTTCTTTAGGAATAGAAATTTTCGTATTTAGATTGTCTGCAACAATACTCCCCGTCCCATTTCTCCCCTCCGACCATTGTAAATTCATATTAAATAAATGTTGAACCATAATTAAATCCTCCTTTTTATTTTGTAGTTATGAGTTAGAACGGTTACCTGGCGACCTGAGCAGTTCTGCGCTCTACCCGATCAGTTTTCGGGGCTACCCGATCAATTTTCGGGGCTACCTGATCAGTTTTCGGGACTACCCGATCAGTTTTCGGGGCTAACCGATCAGTTTTCGGAGCTACCCGATCAGTTTTCGGAGCTACCCGATCAGTTTTCGGAGCTACCCGATCAGTTTTCGGAGCTAACCGATCAGTTTTCGGGGCTACCCGATCAGTTTTCGGGGCTACCCGATCAGTTTTCGGAGCTACCCGATCAGTTTTCGGAGCTACCCGATCAGTTTTCGGAGCTACCCGATCAGTTTTCGGAGCTACCCGATTAGTTTTCGGGCTACCCGTCCAACTCTACGGAATTAACCCCAACGTTATGACGATGAGGCATTTACCATAAAAAGCAATTAGTACTTACAAAATTAAATAATACTTTAATTTTACCATTTTAAAATTTAAGAGATTGATTGCTTATATAGTTAAGCAACACCTTTCTTCCCATGGCTATAGTATTATCAGGGCAATAATGAAACATCCAAAATTTAAGAAAAACAGGAAAACTGATTTTATGGTAGAATAGAAAAAACAATTCTTTAGGAGATTTTAAAAATGATTTTAACAAAGCAACAAGCAATACAAGCACTTAAAAAGAACAAATTTATCGGTTTTACTATTAAAACAGGAAATATTATTATTAAAAAAATGAATAAAACCGATTATAATATTTTCGTATTTGAAGAGGGCAAAGATAAACCAGTGCGCTATGTCGGCTCTATTATGAACGTGATGTCGACAATGAGTGACAAAGCTTCTAATAAAGATTTTGTCATTGTGGAGACTCTAAATAATCAAGAGGCTAAATCTGTAGAGAAAGATGAAGTCAAAGAAGTAGCTGAGTCTGTAGAGAAAAATGAAACGAAAGAAGCTGCTAAGCCTGTAGAAAAAGATGAAGTCAAAAAAGCAAAGAAAGAAAAAGCGGAAAAAACAGCTGACATCGATGAAGAAAGACGTGCCATTTCAGGTTATGAAGGCTTATATGATGTTACAGCGAGCGGTCGAATCATTACAGTGCGTGAAAATCGTCCATTAGCTCGATGCAACGATGAATATGGTTTCCATATTGTTCGTCTAACAAAAGAAGGTACTGCTTCAAGTCACAATGTATTTGAGCTTTGGAAACAGGCATTCCCAGAATTTGAACAAACTAACTTTAAAGGTGCCTTAAAAGCGAAATATGGTACAGGCTGCAAGCTAAGCGATAAACCAGGAATACACTTTTAATCATAATGAATCCCCAGCGTCATTGCTTTGACGCTGGGGATTTTTAAATAAACAAAAGTTAGGATGCTAATTAGATGTTCAATATTTTTCCCTTGTTATTGAAGATATCTATGTTACGGGTTTGTCATTATTCGTTTATTGACCTTCAACTTTATCTCAAAACCATTCGAAATACTCTTTAGACATTTAGCATGGTCGATTCTTCCTTATTAACTACATTTGCCATATGCGTTGTAGCAATATAGCTTAATGTCATACCAGGTCCTAATGTTGCACCTGGTCCTGGATAGGTTTCACCCATTATAGAGGCTGAACAATTCCCTGACGCATACAACCCTTCTATTGGCGTACCGTCTGCCTTTACAACGCGAGCATGCTCATCCACCACTAGGCCCCCCTTAGTTCCGATATCTCCCGGATATAAACAAAGTGCATAAAATGGTGCATTTTTAAGCTCTGCTAGGTTCGGATTCTTCAATGTAGGATCTCCATAATAATTATCATAGGCACTATCTCCTCGGTGGAAATCTTCATCACGACCATTACGAGCAAAGGCATTGAAGCGCCCTACAGTTTCCACTAAGTTTTCTGGGGGAACATTCATTTGCTCTGCAAGCTCTTCAAGTGTTTGTGCGCTTTTCACTATGCCGTTATCAAACCAACTTTTTGGAAAAGCTTGACCTGGAAATAGTCCTGTGAAAATGTAACGACTTTTTGCCGTTGCATCGATCAATATCCAAGAAGGTATAGCGTTGTTTGTTTTTTGATGGTGAATATGCATATTGTCTACAAATTCATGATAAGGTGCCGCTTCATTTAAATAACGTTTCCCAGCACTATCCACAACCATCATATTAGGAACTCCGCGGTCTGCAACAAGGAAGAAAGGTTGCCCTTGTGGATCAATAACAGAGGGTGCTCCCCATACTTTATCCATTAAATCTAGTGTCGCCCCTATTTTCACACTTGGCTCGATAATATCTCCCGTTTGTCCTTCTGGTGTAGAAGTCCATTTTGCGTCTGTTGGTGCAGGCAAATATTTTTCACGATATGCTTGATTATGCGAAAAACCACCTGAAGAAAGAACTACCCCACGCTTTGCCTCGATACGCATCTCCTGTCTATCTCGTTCAACTATGATACCAGTCACCCGATTATTTTCAACGATAAAATCTTTAAATGCAGTTGAGACCCACAGCTCTCCGTTCGCTTCTGCAAGTGACATCCGTAAACGAGCTATTAGTGCTTCCCCTAATGCAACAGGCAAACTTCCTGTAACTTTTGACTTCACTAATCGTACGCCTAATTTTAACGCAGTTGTTTTCCCCTTTGTTGTGCGCCTAATCATATTTACCTTATGAAATTCAAAGCTATTCATCGTAAAGCCTTTAGTAGACAATATTGAACGACGCATCGTATCTACTAATGTCCCCATTTTCTTTAAATCAAAAATAAGTGGCTCAATTGACCGTCCTTGAGGAAAGCCACCTGGTTTTTCAGGATAATAATCTGAATATCCTTTAGCATACTGGAAACGCATATGCCTAGTATGATTATTTAAAAACTTTAACATTTCTGGTCCTCGTTTAATATAAGCTTCCTTTAAAGCCTCTGGTACACGATCACCAATGGTTGAATCTAAGTATAAACGCGCTAATTTATGTGTATCAGGAACACCCTCACCCTTAATCACATGATTATTTGGAATCCATAGTGCTCCGCCAGACAAGGCAGATGCCCCACCATAACGCTCTGTCTTTTCAATGACTAATGATTTCATACCCTGTAGCTTTGCTGTCAGACCTGCTGTTAACCCCGCTGCCCCTGAACCTACGACTACAACATCATAACTCGCATCCCATTTCATACTTACATTCCTCA
Organism: Lysinibacillus sp. NPDC058147; assembly: GCF_042884205.1. Lineage (NCBI taxonomy): Bacteria > Bacillati > Bacillota > Bacilli > Caryophanales > Bacillaceae > Lysinibacillus > Lysinibacillus sp. NPDC058147. Next base: position 213,174 of record NZ_JBHVUJ010000005.1, on the reverse strand, counting down.
CCTTCATTAGTAGTTACTAAATCAATGAATCTGGTATTACTATTAAAGAGTATAAAATTTAACCAATATTCAGTCAATTTAACACCTCCGTAATTTGAGGTTGATGTCTATTCCGTTTCGATTTCTAAAACTTACGATTATCATATTCGTTTCTACTTTGCATATATTTTTAAAACAGCTTAAAGAATATATAGGGTGGAGGAATTTTGCAGTTGAGTGCAATGATACTTGGTGGTTTTCTTTTCTTAAGTGCTAGTATAGGAGGAGCCCTAGCTTGGGTATTCTCTAAGCTATTTCAGCATACAACCCATGGATTATCATTATTATGTGGTGGATTTTTAGTTGGCTTACTTGTAGTAGATGTCATTCCTTCTTCTTTTCAAATATACAAATCATTTGGCCTTTTACTTGGAATTTTAATGGGCTATTTAATGTTTCAAATACTTAATAGTTTATTTCACGCTTCCCATACACAAAATCCCTCTGTATCATTACTCGCTATCGCTATAATTATCCACACTATTCCGATGAGTCTTACTGTCGGACAGCTACTAGGGAATGCCGCATTAAGTATTGCAATAACAGCTTCCATTATTCTACATCATCTACCAGAAGGCTTTGCTCTTTCAACAGCATTATTATCGCAAGGAGAAAGGCTATGGAGACTCTTTGCTTATTTTATAGCTTTTTCGATTTTCTTTAGTATTTTTATACAGATCGGCCAATATTGGGAGTTATCTAATAAGGCACAAGGAGTACTAATGGGCATATCGATTGGCTTAATCGCAACCGCAAGTATTTCAGAATTTATTTTGCATCATATTCGTTCAGTATCTCGAAAATCCTTTATAGCATATATTTTATTAGGTTATTTATTAAGTCACGTATTTCATATGCTGGTCGAATAAAAAAGCAATCCACCCAATATTTGTGGATTGCTTCTTTTTAACTTGTTTTAGCGGATGTCCAAACAGCACAAAGCCGATTCCAGACGCTATTATGCCGAGGCATAATTGATTTACTTATCTTCACCAACTAACATTAATGTTAGTGTTAAGATTTTAGAGAACTGTGCTCGAGTAAGATTGCCTTTTGGATTAAATTGACCGTTAGCTCCATCAATCACACCTAATTGCTTTAATAACCCGATTGATTCAACAGTTTCCTTACGCATTTGGTTTTTGTCTGTAAATGGGTTATTTTTGCTAACCTTACTTACATCAAAGTCCATTCCTTCTAAGTATCTTGCTGTTACAAATGCCATTTCCTCACGTGTAACAGGTTTATATGGCTCAAAATTAACTCCATCAAAAATATCGATTAAGCCATACTCCTCTAAAATCGCTACTTCCTTTGCACCCGGGAAGTTCGCCAAATCTTTATATGTAGCAGGACCTTCATAATCTTCCTTCACATCTAATCCTGAAGCATGGAAAACCATGGTAGCTAATTGTCCGCGTGTTACTTGTCCATTTGGATTAAATGTTGTAGCAGATGTACCATTAATAATGTTTGTTTGGAACAATAATTGGATATAGCCCTCTGCCCAATGCCCAATAGTATCCGTGAAGTAACCACCTGGTTTTAACTCAAAATCATTTTCTTGAATTGATCCTACAAAAGCATTCAAATCCTCATCAGCTAAAGCTTGCCATTTTCCTTCAGCATAAACTTCCGCCTTAAATGCATTTCCAGATGGAGTAAATCTCATTTGGATGGAGTCACCGAAAAGCTCTTTAAATTCTTTTTGTTCTTGTGCACTCATTTCAGTAGTTTTCAATAGAGCTTGTAACGATAGCTTTAATGTAATATTATTTTTCGTCGTTACTAAAGTCATTTCTTTATCATCGTATGCTAATTTAGAGATTACTAGTGTTTTATAAAGATCTTGGTAAGTCATTGATTGCGCTTGTTTTGTCGCTGCAACTACCTGTTTTGGATGGATAAAGCTAGCAACATCTACGTTTTCTTGTGCATTTGCTTGTAACCCAAAACCTCCTGTAAAACATGCAATACTAAGTGCGCTAGCTAAAACTGTCTTCTTCATATTCTTTCCCCTTTCAATTCATAAATTCAGTGTACTAAAACAACTGTTAGTAAATCTATAAAAATATGGGAATAATTCAAAATTATAAAAAAGTCCTATTTTTCACAACGTAAAAAATTACTAAATATCCATAGAAATCCAGGAGGTATATTACATAATTTCTACAATGCATTAAATGTTTTTTTCAATAAATTCAACGAAATGTACCATTATTCTTCGCTTAGAATAAATGTCATATCATAAATATGCTTTATGTGTAGTTTTATTTATGTAGAAAAATTAGTAAATCTGTTCATACTTTAGTAGGTATAAAGTATATAGTAGCCAACACCAATTCATACTCTTTAAGTTGAAATAATCAAGGGATCTTCTGTGTGCGGGAAAAAATTCAATGCCGATTGTAGTTCTATATATTAAAATATTCGATATATGGAAGATTTCTACTAAAGAAAGGAGTTTCAGTACTTGGTAAATACACTTGTAAATATATTCGTCCTTATAACTCTAGTCAGTATCGTTATGGCAGTTATTTTTCTTCTTCTTGCAGTGTTCAATTTCATAAAGATGGATCGAATCAAAGCACTAAAAATGTTAAAATTAACCTCGATTCCCATTATCATTATGATTTTTTGTATGATAGGCTATTGGGATATTTCACCTGAAGATAAATCAAATAAAGCAGAAGTGGATATTTCACATGAAGAAAAACCAGTAGCTAAAGTTGAGTCAGCAGAAGACGTAACTTGGCAGGATAAAGTAAAAGAGGTTGCTTCTCTTAACAGCCCCCCTTCTAAAAAGTTTGATACAATTGAAGCATACGCTAAGAAGTATCCCGCTACAAAGGCTGAAATCAAAGAATTCGAGGATTACATTATAGCCGAATATAAAAATAAAAAGTAATTAGCAGACGTAAAAGATGATGAATATATGTTAGGAAATATTTTCAAGGCATATGTAGTGAATAGATACTACGGAGAAGAAGAAACGCCTATCAACGATTTTGTCTTTGGGTTTTATCAAAATTCTAATTATACTTTTAAGGGACTCGAATCCACTAATAGTAATGCAATAAAATATAATGAACGCCAAATGGATAAAGCATTAGCAGCCATTGAAAATTAAATGTCACTCTCTCGGGTGACGTTTTTTTATGTTATACGGCCATACTTGAACTAGTTATGCTTTTGAAGAAAATCAATTCAGCATTGAATTCTTTATATCATTATAACAATTGAGGCTTTTATTTGATTTTTCAATATCGAAAGCAGTAGTATGGAGTTGTAATAAGGGATACAGTACATATCCATACAATTATATTAATGTAACAATTTCAAAGGAGGAATTTGGGATGAATTATCAAAATATTACGGTTGCAGGTAGTGGTGTTCTAGGTAGTCAAATTGCTTATCAATCAGCTTTTAAAGGTTTTAATGTAACGGTATACGATATTAATGATGAGGCATTAACAAATGCACAAGACCGTATCACAAAATTAAAACCGTTATATCAACAAGATTTAGGAGCGACTCAAGAAGAAGTTGATGCTGCATATGCACGTCTATCATTTAAAAGTGATTTATCAGATGCGGTTGCAAATGCTGATCTTGTGATTGAGGCAATTCCTGAAGTTGTTAAAATTAAAACAGAATTTTATACAAACCTTGGCAAAGTTGCCCCTACAAAAACAATCTTTGCAACAAACTCATCAACGTTATTACCAAGCCAATTTGCAGAAGCAACTGGTCGTCCAGAGAAGTTTTTAGCGCTTCACTTTGCAAATACGATTTGGAAAAACAACACAGCCGAAATTATGAAACACCCAGGCACTGATATGAAAGTGTTCGATGAAGTGGTAGAATTTGCACGTGCAATCGGCATGGTTCCACTTCCATTATATAAAGAACAACCAGGCTATATTTTAAACACATTACTAGTTCCATTTTTAGATGCTGCTGAATCACTATTAGTAAAAGAAGTGGCAGACCCAGAAACAATCGATAAAACATGGATGATCGGAACAGGCGCACCACTAGGTCCATTCGCTATCCTTGACATTGTCGGTATTAATACTGCTTTCAACATTGTAGAAGCAAAAGCCGCTGCTACTGGTGATGAAAACATGAATAAACTAGCTAACCTCTTAAAAACAGAGTATATCGAAAAAGGCAAACTTGGCCGCGCAACAGGTGAAGGTTTTTATAAATATCCAAATCCAAACTTTGCAAAACCTGATTTCCTAAAAGGTTAATCAATCAATAAAACGATGTACATAGTATCTTTGCTATGTACATCGTTTTTTTTGAGGTGTCGACATTGGTTGCAATTTGAAGTGATCGGGTAGCTACTTAATCTGCTCGGGTTGACCTTAAAAATAATCAGGTAGGGCCCCAATCTGATCGCGTTGGCCTTGAATGTGATCAGGTAGGGCATCAATCTGATCGGGTTGGCCTTGAATGTGATCAGGTAGGGCATCAATCTGCTCGGGTTGGCCTTGAATGTGATCAGGTGGCGCATCAATCTGCTCGGGTTGGCCTTGAATGTGATCAGGTAGGGCATCAATCTGATCGGGTTGGCCTTGAATGTGATCAGGTAGTCCCCCAATCTGATCGGGTTGGCCTTGAATGTGATCAGGTAGTCCCCCAATCTGATCGGGTTGGCCTTGAATGTGATCAGGTAGTACCTCAAAGTGATCAGCTATTATCTCGACTGATCAGGTTCGCCAAGAACTTAATTAGGTTTCCAGCTCGGGCCACCTTCACGAGAAAAAGTCCCAAAAGCTAGGTGCATCCTGAAACTTTACCGTTTCAAGCTTTTCTATAATTTTTAGTTTAATTTCTTGTTCCAAGTCTTCCCTTTCTTGATAGTCTGTATTGTGTAAACAATGTTTAATTTTAGGTATGAAATTCTCTATAATTGTTAGCGTCTCTTCGTTATGTTGATTTTCGAAATTTGCCATTAGTCATTCCTCCTTTTTTCTGAGTGTATTATTGAGTTTATTTAAAGCCTTCCTGTGAAGGTTTGATATATTTTGGGGTGTTGTTTGTAATGTTTGAGCGATTTCTTTTATAGAAAGCTCTTTTACATAAATCATCTCTAAAATTTGAAGCTGTTTCTCCGTTAGTTTTTGTAGGGACTTTAAAAGCTGTTCATCCTCAATATTGTCCAACAACCCTTCCCCAACTATATTATCAAGCTCTATTTCATTGCTTGCATCTACTATGAGCTCTTTTGCAGTCTTGCCATCCTTTTCTGATAAGCCCTTATCTAATATTAATAAAGAGCGATTTTGCAGCCGTCTTCTTTTTTTATCAAAATCTAAGCTAAAAAAATAAATTAAATTACTGACATATTTGGTCTTCCTAACATTTTTATAGTGAGATTGAAAAGATTCATCAACGCGTTTCTTATTAATATCAGTTGGATATAAAATTGCTTTTTGCACCAAATAAAGATTTTGGGAATCCGACAAAAAGCTTTTTATAATTGGATTGTTAACCTGCTCATTATTTCTATAGAAGAATTCCTCTATTTTTTGATTATCTTTCTCCATTTAATAACCCCTCCTATATCCGCCCTCTTTCTATATAAAGTGAATGTTGTATCTATATTATAAACCAAAAATAAGAACAAATGTTCTTATTTAGAAATAAAAAATCACCTTTATATGCAAAAAGGTGATTTAACTTAGCTTTATTGGTATTAAATGGATGAATAAAACAGCAGTTTTTCTTGCATTTTTAGCAATGAAACCATCACAAAATTATTTTTAACTGTGAGGTTGTTTTTATTAAAGAAGGATTCTCTTTACATATTACAGTATATAGCCAAGGCAATTTGATCTCCGATTCGGATCTGAGGAGCACCTTATATATTTTGGAGTAAGAAGGAGTGTGATTTACATCATGACACCGGAAAATGTGCCAATGTGGATAAGCTTAATAGGAAATTTTGGGTTCCCAATTGCCATAACAGTCTATCTGTTCATTCGATTTGAAAGGAAAATCGATAAATTAGAAACTACCATCAAGGAGTTATCTGAAGTTATAAAATATCAGAAATACAAAAAAAACCTGTAATCCACATGTTGTAAAGCGAGAGAAATCCAATCATTTTACACCCGCTGAAAAAAGTTAAATTTCAATGTTACCAAGATGTAAATTATTGCAAAACTTTATCAATTCTGTATGATTGTAATTAATAGGAGGGGAGATTTATGATAGCCTACAAGAGAATTGCTGTACTATATTTTCTTATTATGTTCCTCAGTATTTTTATTGCTACACAGGCGAACAGTATAATAGCTGGTGTGTTGGTTCTTGCTTTTTTGTATTGGTTGTTTATTGGTTTTCCTTATTTATTACAAGAAAAGGCGAAGTTTTTCGAGATATGTTGGAGTTGGTTAACAAAAGGTGGAAGAATAGGTCCTAGAAATTAAAGATTTATCTAACAAATTCACTGAATATTCTAATGATAAACGGGTAATGTAATCAAATTCGGGAAGCTTAAATTCTTTATCAGATTTTTATTTTAAGCATACTATACATCAATAAAAGGATCGATTGGAGGCAATTATGATTAGCAACAATAAAATTGCAACGACCAATATTGTGCTGGCAATTTTACTTGTTTTAGGTATCACCTATAATTATTTTTACAATCAATCACCATTACAAATTGAACGCTTAGGTAATTTAGGATTTTGGCTAACATTCCCATTATCAATCATCAATATAGTATTGAGCATAAAGCTACTGAAAAATAAAACGGGTAACGTATTTCATAAGGGCTCGTCATAAAAAAACAACAAACTCCAAAAGCTGAAAAGCTATTGGAGTTTTTATTAGTCAATTATTTCAGAAACAAAACCATATAATCCTCATCAAAATATTCCTGACCTATTTTTAATGCCCTCTTCTCCGTTCCAAACAGCTCAAACCCTAAAGAAGTATACAGTTTCTTTGCTGAAGTATTCGTTGACACAACCGTTAAAGTAAGCTGCTCAACTCCCTTTAACGCTTTTGCCTTGTTAATTGCATCAACCATTAAACGCTTGCCAATGCCAAGTCCACGCTTTTTCGGAGAAACATAAACAGCGAAGATACTCGCTTTATGCTTTAACTTAAGCTTACTTTCCTTCACTAACGTTGCTACGCCTACTAATTCTTCATAATCAAATATCCCTATCGTATAAGAACCCTGTGATTCAAATCTGCTGGTAAACAACTCAATCGAATAATCTTTTTCCTCCTCAAAGCTAGAACCAAAAGCCTCTGGATTATTTTGTAGCCCCTCTAATCTTAAATTCCGATAAGCTTCAGCATCTGCAGTTGTTAAAAATCTACTGTTCATTTTTATCCCTCCTACGATACTTTTCATTTTTATCGACAATTACTAATAGTGTTTTATGTACTTCCAAAAGATAATTCCCTAAAATAGGAATAACAGCATAAAGGAGAATGAAAAATATGAAATCTAACAGTATGGCCCATCATTTTCATACATTAAGGGAGCAGCGATCTCACTACCTACCTTGTATTCAGTCACTCTCGCAGGAACAACTGTGGCATCGTGAAAAAGAAGGAAAATGGTCTATCGGTGAACATTTCTATCACCTTTATCTAATCCTAAAAATGCTTAAAACAGCAACAAAGTTTTCCTTACTACTAACACCTTACGCGAAAATGCGAAAAAATAAGCCATTCGCCATTGAAATACATGATATTTATGAGGAATATAAAAATAAAAAAGGACGAGGCATGCGAGCACCAGGAATATTAGTGCCCCCCTCAAAAATATGTTTTACGCTAAGCAGTGACGAAATTGAGCAATTACTAGTGAACGAAACGAGCGTAATGCAAGAATTAGTAAAAAATATCGAGGAGGATATCGCCGGGCATATTGTCTTCCCAGACCCTATTGCACACTATCCTAACCTTATTCAATCTATCCAGCTACTTGCCATCCACGAAAAACATCATTTTAGAATGATGGCGGAGCAATATAATAAATTGATTACATCTAGCGAAGTTTTAATCTAAGCATGAAATGAAACCATTTAAGTTGAAAAGAGGTTTGAAATATGAAGATTCTAGGAAATGTTATTGATGATCAAGGAAGATGTAAGCACTATTCTAATAAGCAAGATACTATTTCAATTAAATTTAAATGTTGTGGAGAGTATTATCCTTGCTATAAATGTCATGAGGAAAATGCAAATCATAAAATTCAGCCTTGGAAGAAAGAAAACTTTGATGAAAAGGCAATATTTTGTGGCGTATGTAAAAAGGAATTAACTATTAATGAATATTTGAATAGTACAAACTGTAAGCATTGTAATACTCTTTTCAATCCAAATTGCAGTAAGCATTTTCATATTTACTTTGGGACGGATAATAATTCTACATGTACTTGCTAAATAGAAAATCCTTTGAAGGGTTAATGTCTTCAAAGGTTTTCCTATTACATTATGATTATTTATTATATTTTTGAAGAAATGCCTTTACTTTCTCCTTGGCAAATTGCGTGCTCAAACTACCTGGATTTGCATCAAAGCCATGATCGACCTTTGGAAGAAGATAAAGTTCATGCGCTACACCACTCTTAGTCAGTTTCTCATCCAGTACGATCGCCTGCTCTACAGGAACAATACGGTCGCTCGTTCCTAAAAACGTAATTGTTGGTGGCGTATTTTTTTGGATATGGCTTATAGGGGAAAGCATCTCATAACGCTCACGGTATTCAGATGGTGAACCTCCAATGTACTTATCCATAACATCTTGGACATAATTCTTACTTGGATTGTCCTTATAAAACTTAGTCATATCTGACGGCCCATACATGTTAATTACCGCCTTGATCGGTACATCCGGAACATCAGTTGATGGTGGTAAACGCTTATCTCCCATACTATATGCAGCCAGCATAGCTAGATTTCCCCCAGCAGACTCTCCCATTAAAATGATTCTGTTCGGATCAATCTTATACGTATCTGCATTTTGCAAAATCCAACCTAACGCCGATTTAACATCCCCTACTTCATCATTCCAACCTGCTTCAGGAGGCATTCGGTATTGGACATCAAAAACGGTGTACCCTTGATCATTCATCCACTGATTCCAGTCTTGAACTTGGCCTTTATCTCCACTTACCCAACCACCCCCATGCACTTGAACAATGACAGGTGTTAGAACATCCTCTGATTTTTTCTTTGCTGGCCACACATCTAGTTTTAATTCAATACCGTCCGTAGTTTTCCCATACACCACATCTACACTAGGCTTTGTTGAGATATCTTGTTTATAGAAAAAATGTGGGCTAAGAGAAACCGATACATTCTCGCTTTTAGCATAGCTTTTTATATTACTAATTGGCTGTACAATTAAAAAAATTAATAACAACAAAATAGGAATTAGAACTATAAGAGCAATGAAGGTTTTCTTCCAAAAAGAAAGAGCTAATAAAACTATTATTATTAATGTTGTAACTACTAGAATAATTGGAAATATAGAAGCCCCCCATGCAAGCAGACTCATTATTTTATCCATATTAATTGGATTTAAAATATAGTATGCCACTATAATGATAAAACACCCTACTATTACAGAGAGGATTGTGAGCAGCCACTGAAGAAAACCTCTAGGTCGCCAACTTGTTGTCTGATTCATCTTTTTAAAACCTCCTATATTCCAAAGAACTTCACCCGTTCGACGGTTTAACATATACGATATGTTATTATCATTCCCATTTAAAAATGCAGCCTAAAGTTCATCTAGTAGTTTCAATTTTATCACCACATTTTAATTCTACATGCACAAATCACACTTTATATTACAAAAAATGCCCGCAACCATTTATCGTGGCTACAGGCTATTCACTATTTCATTGAATAAATTAAAAAAGTGCCATGTTTTAGAGCTAAGTCAAAAACTACATAAAAAAGAACCGAAAAGATTCGATTCGGCATTTATTCATACATTCCTATACTAAGCTCTCTACAAAATGACTCTATCGTGTCACGCTCTTCTTTTGGCAAAGCTTCGTACTCAACCAGATATTGTGCTGAAAGATCTTCTAGCTCCTTATAGCTGACTTCTCTTGTCAGGACGATTCCTTTGATCTCATTAGCCAATTCGTTTGCTGCCACAATATCCGTAAACGCAAAGGCCTGTTCTTCATCATCTGTGAATGTATGAAGGTCTACTTCCCCCTGGTAATAGCGGTCATCTACTTGCACTACGTAATATCTAATTGAATCCATTATACACCTCCCCAATTCATGATTTTCATTATTACCTTTTTCCAAGAAATCAAACCCTAGTAGTAGAAGGCATGCTATACAGCCGACGCCCTTCAATCAAGGGTTGAACCCAGAAAATATTATAAAACTCGAAGAATTTTAAAGTAGCATTCGTAAAAACTTTTCAAAATTCACGCCTGCTTCGCGCGGAATTTGCTCCTTTGACGTAGCTTCAATTGAAGCAGCTAAAAACGACTCTGCAAGCTTCATTGACTCAACTAAATCCTGCCCGCGCATCATGCCACCCATAATGACAGATGCAAACAAATCACCTGTCCCTGAATAGCTCTCGCCGTTGTATTCTCGGATACTAGAAAATGAACGATCTGCATCGACATACATATTGCCTACATAGCGCTTGTTCGCATCTGCTGGCGGCGGATTCAAACCGGTAATAATGACGTTCGCACCGGTTGCCTGTTGTAGCTGATGTCCCGCTTCCTCTAATGCTTGAAGATAATCTGAATCATCTTGATAGCTTTGTAACTTCTCGTATGACAATCCCGTAAGCAAGCAACATTCCGTAACATTAGGCGTAATAATGTCTGCACACTTCGCTAGCGCTTTCATACGATCAAGCAACTCGCCTGTATACATTTTATACACCTCGCCCAAATCGCCCATTACCGGATCCACAAGCAGCGTCGTTTCACTCGAATGAAACACGTTTAAAAAACGAAAGATGTTATCGATTTGCTCCTTCCCTGTCACAAAGCCTGTGTGAATGCCATCAAAGGTCGCACCGAGCTTGCTCCACTCATCCACAAAGTAATCCATCTTTGACGTCAAATCCTCACAATAAAAACTCGAATATCCTGTTTGCGCCGTTAATATTGCAGTTGGTAATGGCACCGCCTGAACACCCATCACTGACAGCACAGGCATCGCAGCCGTTAACGAGCACTTCCCAAATGATGACATATCCTGAATTACAGCAACTTTTTTCATCACACTCTCCACCTAACTAATCCTGCTTGTATTCTCTTCATCGTATCATAATTAAATAGATGCGAAAATGCACTCACTAATAGAAAAACCAAACTGACCTTTAATATTTTTATCAAATTGGCACTTTTACGATAGTCAGTCCTTTGCTAAAGTCAAATTATCGAAAAATTCATCATAGTGAGGATTATGCAAATGCAAAATATACAAGGTCAATCCTATACAAAACCACGCACGAAAACATTTGATTTAGTCATTACATCCATTCTTGCAGCACTTGTTTTCGTCGCGACAATGTTCATCAATATTAAACTACCATTCGGGCAAGGTGGGCTTATTCATTTAGGGACATCCATGCTTTTGATCACGTCGATTTTATTCGGTCCTAAAAAAGGCGCACTTGCTGGAGCAATCGGAATGGGCTTATTCGATATCGTAGGTGGCTGGTTAATTTGGGCGCCAACTACAATTATCTCTCGCGCATTACAAGGCGCCATCGTCGGAAAAATCGCTTGGTCTAAAGGACATAAAGGCGATAACATTGGATTAAACATTTTTGCAGCAGTTGTTTCAATGCCTGTGATGATTGCGGTCTACTATATCGGGCAAGCAATTATGTTCAAAAGCTGGGTTGCCCCTATGGCATCCATTCCAGGAGACGTCATTCAAAACGTTGTCGGTTTAATTATCGCGATTCCAGTATGTATCGTGATGAAAAAAACGCCTTACTTCAAAAAGAATTTCTAACTTCTTTCTGAAGAAGTTAAAGCCTCCGGCGGATGTCACGGAATCGGAAAGGAGTTAATATAGGATGTTAGCCTAAAATCATCGCATCCATGCGATAACGGCTAACTGACCTGCATCCTGCAGGCCTAAGCACAAAGCCGATTCCGGACGCAATTATGCCGAGGCATAATTGATAATCAACACGCCATCTTGTTGTTTTACTTACAGCATAGATGGCGTGTTTTTTTGATTGGCGTCGCAATAATGTAGCATTTTTCCATACTATATCTTTAAGGCGAAAAATGCCACGAGTAAAAACAGAAGATGAAATTCCCTTAAATTGATAAAAGTTACAAATTAAATTAACCTATAATCAAAGGGGTGGTTAGGAATGGATGGAGATGCTATTATTTGGATCGTTCTATTACTATCTATTGTAGTTTGTGATTATTTAGCATCATATTTATACAAAAACAAGAAGTTTCCTTTATGGGCTTCTGCAATTGGCATGGCGTTTTTAATTCCAGTAATAGTCGGTAGCTTTGTATATTTAGGGATCAGTTATGCAAAATCCTTTGAACCAGATAACACAAGAGAAGGAATTGCTTTTGCAGGAGGATTTATGGCGTTGATCCTTGCATTAAATGCAATCATTGTGTTCGTAATAGGAGTTATTTTAAATATTTATACATTCGTTAAAAAGCATTAAAAAAATCATGTGTTATAAAACATAACTGCTTGTACTTGGCGTTTTCAAAATAAATTAAAGGGAATTGTTAACTCACTTTCACAAAAGTATTCCGAAATGACTTTTCAAAATTTTCCGAACAAATAATTTTGATTTTCAATAATGAAGGCTTTTTTTCATACTATATGGTGGAGGTGAAAAAATGCCAAGAGTAAAATATATAAATTCTGATGTTGACTTAGTGGCAAGGATGATGAGAGCGGAAGCAGTAGGTGAAGGAAACCAAGGAATGCTATATGTTGGCAATGTCATTGTGAATCGTGTTATAGCAGAATGTCCAGACTTTAAAGATTTAAGAACGATTAATGATGTCATTTATCAGGTACAGGGAGGAAATTATTCTTTTGAAGCTGTTCAAAAAGGGAATATGTTTTATCAAAGAGCGCGACCTAATGAAAGAAGATTAGCAAAATTGACTCTGGATTATTGGCGAGATCATCCAGCGAAATACGCACTTTGGTACTTCAATCCATACGCACCATGTCCTCCAACATGGTACGGTCAACCTTTTACTGGTCAATTTAAAAACCATTGCTTCTATGAACCCGCACCTGATACATGTGAAAGTGTTTATCAAGGATAGGGAGTCATATCGTCATTTTGGTAATAACCTTAACAAAAAAACCCCACGGAAAACTCAACTTCCGTGGGATTTTGTGTGGTATGGTTTTCACTATCTCCATCTCTTCATTAACTATTTCTACTTTGTTCTCAAAGTGAACCACACTCTCTTCGCTTTACTAACAACCTATACGTTCTGCAGTACTTCAAAATCTAGTCCTCACCAATGTGTTACACACCTCAATACTTGCCGTGTTAAAAAGCAAAAGATAGTTACTTTTATCAATTTTTGTTTAATTATTGACAAAAGATGATTTTGAAACTTTTATAGACTGGTGCATAGGGCTCTCTATATGACTTTAAAGTAATTTAATAACTCTATTTAAATGCCGAAATCTAGTTTTTACTAGACTTCTTTTCTCTCATATAAGTATCATCTGTGATATCAAACTACAAAACAGAGTATATCTTTCTGAGTTTTATCAATTTTCGTTTAATTATCAACAAAAGTTGATTTTGAAATATTAATAGCTACTGATATGCTATTAACATACCCGGGTAAAAGTAAATAAGGAATAAATATCATGCATTCTAAAATATAACTTTACAAGGAGTGTTATATTTAATATGAAAAAATATTTATATTCTTTTTTAACTTTATTTACCATTTTATTTTTATTTGCTTTTTCAGCCGAAAAAGCATCTGCTAAAGATATAGATATTACTTATGAAGATTTAGAAACGTTAGCACAGCAATATAATCTTACAGATGTTACATTTATAAATGAGCAGCAAGAAAATGATGCTACATTAAATTTCTCTTCAATAGAGGAATTTGAAGAATTTTTAAAAAATGAAGAAAAACAAGAATTGGTTATAGAACAATCAAGTCCAATTTTGTTTAGAGCATCGCAAGCAGGCACAAAAACTTATTCAACATGGGAATTTACAGGCGTATCTACAATTACTTCATATGCAAAAGTAACACGTAATTCTAGTGGGATAGTTACTAAGGTTGTTGTGTGGAGTTCTCAGACTGGTTTTGCATTTCCAATAGCATATACCGAAAACAGTACTGATTATGTCTTAAATAAATCTAAAACAGGCGGCACAGCTTATGTTTATGGAACAAAAGCTTATGGTGCAACCATAGGCGGTCAAGGAATTGCATATAAAAGGGATGTTACTTACGAAATACCATTTTAGATAATCCACATTTAGAGGAGGTAATAGCGATGGTGAATTACCTTGATGTTTTTTTTACAATAGGTTTTTTTGCTTTTTGGACAATTATTATCGTTTTGATAGTAAAATTCTTAAAAAATAAGAAGTCTAAGCTTAATCACTAATAAGTTACAACAGGTTTCGGTGATAGAAAAAGAAAGAACACGAGAACGAGGAAACTCACTCAAAGGTTCTTTCTTTTTTCTCTTTCGACCTCGTAAAAGAAATAGTTAGAGGTGAATTTTATTTTGTCTATGACTACCAAGAAGAAAAGAAGGGTAAAACTTTGGGTTATGTATTAATACGTATATTTATTCTTTTACTTATTTCTTTACTTATCATTTTATTTGCTGAATCATTAATGTATTTAATTACAATAAAAAATACAAAATTAAAAAGCATTTTAACTTATATAGTAATGGCAGTAATAGCGTTTATCACCAGTCAATTTATACCTAATGATTATAAGGAATATACAATAACATTTACTATGGCATTTTTACTTTTAGCATTAGTTTCTTTATTTTGAAAAAATACCAGTTTTGATTGAACAATTTATTCAGTCAATGGCTAATGGAGATTGGTACTTTGGTTCAAAGCCTTATTAAGGGGGTATCTATAGGTTTTGGAGAAATCTAATTTACTAAAGAAAATAGTTGTAGTAATACTTACTATTATGGTAATCAGTCTTCTTTATGATTTTATTTGGCATAAAGAAAGTTTCAATAAACCTATTTGGAAACAAGTTATACTCGCTTTTTGTTTTTTGACGATAAGTATTCATAATTTTATTTTAAAAAAATATGCTTTAGGTTCGATTTATGCTGGCGTGGTATTAGCCTTTACTGTTAGTATTTTTTGGATTATAACTGTTTAGTAAAGAATCAATCTTTCTATCTATAAATAAAAAGAAAATAAGATACATCTTAGA
The DNA here is from genome assembly GCF_042884205.1 of Lysinibacillus sp. NPDC058147. Taxonomy (NCBI): domain Bacteria; kingdom Bacillati; phylum Bacillota; class Bacilli; order Caryophanales; family Bacillaceae; genus Lysinibacillus; species Lysinibacillus sp. NPDC058147. Next base: position 197,696 of record NZ_JBHVUJ010000005.1, on the reverse strand, counting down.
AAAGAATAATTGATTACAAAAAGCTCAATAGTATATGGTCATCTCGCCATACCTATAGAGCTTTTTAAATTTGTCTCATTATAAACACGTACTAGCCAAATTTCATCCTTATACTGAATGAATTTTTCTAATTCAGGCTAAGCCATACGTGAAGAGATTGGTCCTCCTGATATTTAGACGTCCCTGGGTAAGTGCACACCCTTGCACTCGACTAATCTCTACTTCTGTATTCGGCGTTCGGAACTTACATCCTATCGTTCATACACATGCTGGGTACAAAAAAGTGTTTTACATATTATTTTCCTAAGAAAGAATTTAACATCCATATATGTTTTCAAGAGTTGAATATATAGCCAAAAGCATATCTCCAGTAATTTCATCCTTTACGGATTTCGCAATTTCCATTCCCTGTTTTAATTCAGTTATCATTTGAGTAAAGTCATTGACTGTTGATTGTACCATTTGTTCTGCTGTGTCATTTCCTTCTGCTTCTTTAATCTATGCGATCTCCAGTGCCCCTTCATTGTTAAAGATGGTGCCCTATCAAAATTGAATAATGTACTGTTAAATTGTTGGTACCGGTAAACTAAAGCAAAATAATTGAAAGCAAAGAAATTTCATATTAAAATAACGTATAGATTATCGATAATCTATAATATATAACATTTTTACTAGCCACTCTATACACCCAGCTATTAAAATAAAGAGATATAAATTTATTGGAGTGGTTTGATGGGATTTAGTGAAAATTCAATTTCAAAAAAAACAATTGCAGAACAAATAGCAGAGCAATTATTATTTCGCATATTTTCAGGTCATTATGTACAAGGTCAGCGTTTGATAGAATCGGAAATCGCAAAAGAGCTACAAGTAAGTCATGCACCTGTCCGAGAGGCTCTATATCTTTTACAAAAAGATGGTGTAGTTGAAAAAATACAGCATAAAGGTGTAAGTGTTAAAATTATTTCGGATCAGGAATTGAAGGATTATTTAGAGACGCTTTATCACTTGTTGGATATTGCACTTACAAAGTGTGAACAAAAGTGGAATGCCGATTTTCAAAATGAGCTATTACTTCGTTTTGAAACCATGAAACAAAGAAAGTCCGTTGAAAATATTTACGAGTATGTCGTATCGTTTGCCCACTTGTTAGAATTGTTTTTTGTTATTACAGGAAATATTGCGATGTTACGTTTCTTTAAAGAAACCATATTTGTTACAAATGTCGCAGCACAAACTAAATGGAAAATGAATCTAGTTGAATCCTATCATATGTCCATTCATACGTTTATCAAGTGTATAGAAGCCTCGAATTTTGAAAATGCACGAACGGCTATTAAAGATGTTATTTTATGGCATCATTTTAATTAAATTGTTTGGGGGCAAGGTATATGAAAGCAGCAGTTTGGCATGGTGTAAAAGATATTAGAGTTGAAGACGTTGAATTACGAGCTTTAAGAGAAGATGAAGTGAAAGTAAAAGTAGCATGGGCCGGTATTTGCGGAAGTGATTTACATGAATATCAAGAAGGACCAGTATTCATACCAGTTGATCAAAAAGCGGATTTAACTAAAGAAATTGCACCGCTGACAATGGGGCATGAATTTGCTGGTGTAATCGAAGAAGTTGGTTCTATGGTTACAAACTATAAAGTAGGAGACCGTGTGGTAATCAATCCTACATTAACATATAGAAAGAAACATGAAGATATAGATCGCTATGATGGATTTAATTTCATCGGATTACATGGAAACGGTGGGTTTGCAACATATGCTAACGTACCTGAATCAAATGTACATCGTTTAGCAGACAACCTAACATTACAAGATGGTGCTTTAGTAGAACCGATGGCTGTAGCTGTACAAGCTGTTAAAGATGCTGGAGTTACTTTAGGAGATTCAGTTGCAATTTTCGGCGCTGGACCAATTGGATTATTAACAGTAATCGCTGCTAAAGCATCTGGTGCAAGTAAAGTCATCGTATTGGATTTATCTGATGATCGATTAGAAAAAGCGAAAGAATTAGGTGCAACCCATATTATTAACTCTGGTAAAGAAGATCCTGTTCAAGCAGTTCGAGCTATTGTATCAGATGGAGTGGATGTGTCCTTTGAAGTTGCTGGAGTTGCGCCTACTTTTAAACAAGCTATTGATGTAACAAAAGCACGTGGTAATATGATGATTGTTTCTATTTTTGCGAGACCAATCGAGTGGAATCCAATTCATCTTACAAACACTGGAGTGAATATCTTATCTTCAATTGTTTATACACCAACAATGTTCCAAAGAACAATTGATGCAATGAGCACTGGTCAACTAAATCCACAAGGAATAATCACAAGTCAAATAAAGTTAGATGAAATCGTTGAAAAAGGTTTTGAAGCGTTAACAAACGACAAAAACCAATCCAAAATTTTAGTCGAATTAAGTGGAGTAAAATAATCGACAATAGAGTAAATTTAAATCTAGCCTTAAAAAGGGAGCATGGCCTATATTTTAGCTATGCTCCTTTTTTTGTGATATTATGGCAGCTGCTCATATTGGAAAGAAACAATCATCCAATCAAAATATGATCTTGTATTAGCTTTGATTTGGTCAAATCTAGAAAGGGAAAGCTGTAGAAAAATCTGGCGATAGTGGAATCGATGGCATTGTGAAAGAAGGCGTTCTAGGATTAGATAAAATCTACTTATAGGGAAAACGTTGGGCAAATCCAGTTTCAAGACCTGATATCCAAGCATTTGTAGGAAGCTTGGTAGGCTTTAAAGCAAACAAAGTAATTTTTAATCACTACATCTCGTTTTACAAAAGAAGCAATGGAATATTCCGAGAGTATTGATAAATCATTAATTTTAATTGATGGGATGAAACTTACTGAGCTAATGTTTTTATACAATGTTGGTGTGTCGAACGTTCAAACTTTTACAATAAAGCGGATGGATTTAGATTTTGAGGAAGGTTAATAACAAGAAAATGCAGCGAGCTTCATTCGAAGATTGCTGCATTTCAATATTAATATAAATTATTATCCTATCGGACCTTTCTTATTATGGAGAGAATAAAATATTTTAAATCGTCATTCATTGTCTTCCACTCGTGTGCCATATACATCAATTGTTGATGGAATATATGCATACTTACGTGCTAACAAATCACTGACTGAGTTATAACTACTAAAGTCATTATCTATTTCCATTTTCATCTCTCGATTCTTGCCTACACCATATACACGTACTAGCCACATTTCATCCTTGTACTGAATAAATTTTTCCAATTCAGGGTAAGAAATTGAATAGACCGCGCTTGTACTTGTTGATGTTGTGCCCTTCACTTCGATTTTAATTGGTTTTGGAGGAGACTGTGGGTTTAAATAATCAAATGCTGTAATATCGTATCCTAATCCATCACCCTGTGTTTGCGCTACATGCTCAACTTGTTCTCCGTATTCTTCACCGAATACTTCTATTACTTTCTTTTTAACATACTCAAATGCTTTTTTCTCTGCAATATCACCGATTTTTTTACGCTTTTCCAGGTCTTTTTGTAGCTGTTGTTGACTTACTACTCGGCTACGTTTGCTTGCACTTCTCGCTACCTTATTACTAACTCTAGTCTCTCCCTGCTCGTAACTAGAATTCGCGAACGTTTCCTCTTTAATTTCACCATCTTCTATTAGTTCTGCCTCTGCTTCTAGGTTACTTTCGTTAAGAAAGCTGTCGAACAAACTAGCCCAAGCTTCGGGACAAGGAAATAAATATGCCTGATTCCCTCGCCCATTTTCTTGAAAGGCTGAATATTTTTGCGGTCGATCAGATTCCATATCTCCCCAAATATCTCTTATCATAATTGGCTGTTCTAATATTTTGTAATCTACATCAACCTTATATCCTTCATCTGACCATAAATTTTTCTCCTGTAGCTCATGCGGTTGTTCTGCAATATAACAATCTGATGTTGCTATGCCTACCGCCCGAATTGCTTGATCATAACAACTATAAATTTTATTACCAGCCTTAATTGTAGCCATTCGTTCATACGCATGATTGCTATTTCCATTTTTATTTTTTTGTGGAGACCACATATATCCTCCGATAATTTCTTCATCATGTGTAGCATTTTGCATTACAATAAAATTACTCATATATTCACCCTTAATAGTCCATTAAACTTTCCGTATAGTTGATTAATATTATATGAAAATTGTATTTTCACTATAATTTATGATTACTATATTGTCAAAAAGTTCATTAATAGGTAAAAATGATTAACTCTGTATAGTCAGGCTCTATAAATAATTTTTTAGAATCAATATAGAATTTATTAGAAAATTTTTGAACATATTTAGCAGCGTTATCTTTATTCTAAAATTAAAAAACCTCCTAATTGGTATATTAGAAGGTCTATAACTAGTTCAAATATATTATTTTCTATAGAGAAGAAAAGGGTAAGGGTTATAACTGCTTTTACAGCCTCTCTATGTATGGAGACGGCGGGAGTCGAACCTGCCGTTTATGGATACTGTTAAATCAAGGGTTGCGGGGGCAAATCATTTTATTGGCTATGTATTTGACTACATAATTTTACTACAGTATTAATATTGCCATGGAATTTCGTCTAGTTCTTCTATTAATTTTTTCCCCTTTTCAGGATTAATCATTTTTATATAAAGTGCTTTACCATATAAATGATATTTATAATTTGAATAACTAAACCCTCTTTTTTCCATATGTGAAGCTACACCATATCTTTTACAATAAAATATTTCTTGTTTTATTTGTCTATAATATTTCCTAGGCACATTAACCTTAGTATTTACCACTAAACCAGTAACCATTTGTCTCTCGTACCACTTTTGTAATCTAAATTTGTTCTTATTTATTTTAAAATTTTCATCAAGTATAATAGACTCAATTTGTTCTATATATAAATTCAAATCGGAATTAGACGAGAAAGATAGATCATCTGCATATCGTGTATAATTTATTTCTTTATTTGAGATAAAATCCCCAATTTTATTATCTAACTCTAAACAAACTAGATTAGATATATATGGACTACTAGGGGCTCCTTGCGGAAGGATACCATTATATGAACATAATTTGGTTAAATACTCGGAAACTTTATTACTATATCCTATTTTACTAAATATATAAAATATCTGTTCTGAATTTATATTTATAAAGAAATCTTTAAAGTCAATATTTAAAACGTACGCTTTATTAATATGAGGCAATGCATTATCGTATGTAGATTTATTTGGGGTAAAACCTTTTGAATATTTTGAAGCTGAAATTTTATATAATATATTTTCTAAAATCCATTTCTGAATATACTTTAACTGATCATTAGGAATATATATTTCTCTTTTTTTCCTTCTCTTGGATCTAATTATTCTTTTAGTATAACTAAGTTCTGGATTATCTATAATTGCATTTAGTTGTTTTTCTGAAGTATGTAAATATAATGACAAATGTTTTAAATCATAAATTACAGGTACATCAGCCTCTACTAATTTTGATGTATATTCCTTTACCCTTTGAATCAAGTAATCATCATAATTTCTATTTTGTAGATTTTCTACTATTTGAATTAAAAAAGACATTTCAAATACCTCTTAGTTATTTTGATAAATGGGTTCTCTACCCATTTTTTTCTTTAATAACAACCATAACATCTGAATGACAAATTAAAGTGATCTTCATTAATTTGTCATTCATATAGTAGCTTTTACTAAAAGATGCCGACTACAGCATCCCTCTCTAGAGAACCCATATATCTATTTTATCTAATTTTTTCCTATATTTCAAACTCTTTAGGTAAATAAAGAATATTTCCGGTATATTCTATATACTTTTCATCTTTTTCATTTTCAATAAAATCATTTTCAATTAAAAATTCCAAATTAAAGTTTAGCAAATTTCTTTTTTTTAATTCCGTCAAACCTTTATTTGACAATATATACTTTTTTGTTCTATAATCTTTTTCAATTAACTCTATATCTAACAAATCATCAAAAAATCCTCTTAGAATATCATAGTCAAGATCTAATAAATTTACTATGTCATATGTATTGTACACATATTTTCTTTCATTTAAAAAAACTAATATTAATAAATGTCTAAAATCAAGCTCTTCTATATCCATCAAATTATCTTCCTCCTCTATTTTTTTCTATTTGCATTTTTATGAACTCCGTCCGTTTTATTCTTTGCTCCTTGTATTTTATTATATCCTTTAATAAATCATCATTTTTAATTTTGTAGATATGCCTATCTTCCTTTCTCGGAAATATAGGTTTCCAATCTCCATCTTTTTCCAAAAAGTGGATAATGTATTATTTGGTGTATTATAAAATAACCCTAATAATATTTCTGATCTCTTATACCCCATTATATAAACCTCTTCGCTCTTTTCTTTTGCCAACCGTCGCTCATATTTACGTACTACAGATTTATATAATTTTTTTTTATTTTGATCTTCATTAATAGATGGATCTTCAAAAATACTCTTTTCAAGAATAGTATTAATTAAAGTGATATCCCAATCTAAATCTTGCATTCCCTCAATATTATTAATGCCTTTTTCTAAGTTAAATAACGAAAGTAAATATATCTTCCTGTCACCAATCAAACTTGGAATATCCATACTAATTCTATATAAAAAATTTATAAAAGTGTCTCCACTACCTATTATGTCATCTAAAAATACTACATTTTTTACAGAACTCAAATCAAAGGTATTGTAATATGCTACTGGATCAATAGGTATAGATTTTTTTGTTATTTCATCGTTTTCCTCCAAAACTTCTTCAAAACATTCTACAATATTTATTGCGCCATTATATATTCCTCCAAAAGATGAAACTGGTACAAATATTGTATCAACATAATTTGGCTCTATTTTTTTATATACTTCAAAAAGATTTCTTAATTCATTTATTACGGAAAGTCTGGTCATGTATTTAAATTTACCAAGTAAGTTTAAATATACTTCCATATCAGTTTTGTCAAATTGCTCAATCCATGCTTTACTATTTTTTTCTAATGCTGTAAGTTTTGAATCAAATTTCACATAATCCAAATCAATATCATTTTTTTCAAAAAATTTTTTCAAAACATCTTCTATTTTAGTCTCTAAAGAATTCATTGATTGCCCCTTTTCTTATAAAGATTATTTGTATGTATTAATTGATTACCTAAACTTTATTCTAGCAGTTATAATTATAATATAATGAAAAGATTAAAGAATAATAAACTTCATATTATTTTATTTCAGATTAAGGAGTATTTTATATGAGCTACCAATCCGAAGCACAACTAGAAAAAAATTTAGTCCAACAGCTAACAAACATTGGTTATCATTCAATTGATATTCCAGATTATGATTCGCTGTTACTCAATTTCAAAAACCAATTAAATAAATTCAATCAACATAAATTAAAAGACCAACTTATTACTGATATCGAGTTCAAACGTATTCTTACTTTAATAGAAGGAAAAAGTATTTATGATTCTGCAAAGATCCTCCGTGACAAATTATTAATTGAACGTGAAGATGGAACTCAACTGTATGTAGAATTAATGAATACAAAAGATTGGTGTAAAAATCTTTTCCAGGTTACAACTCAAACAACTATAAAAGGAACTTATACAAATCGTTATGATGTCACAATTTTGATTAATGGGTTACCACTAACACAAATCGAATTAAAGCGACGTGGCCTAGATTTCAAAGAAGCCTTTAACCAAATCCAACGTTATCGTAGACATACCTTCAACGGGATTTATCGTTTCCTACAAATCTTTATCGTAAGTAATGGTGTTGATACGAAATACTTCTCAAACTCTGATCATGATATTCAATTTGGCTTTACGTTTTTCTGGTCGGATGAAAACAATGAGCTGATTACCAACTTAAAAGAATTTACGAGTACATTCCTAAAGCCCTGCCATTTAGCGAAAATGATTAGCCGTTATATGGTCATTAACGATGAATCAAAAGCATTAATGGTGATGCGTCCTTACCAAGTGTATGCAGTTGAAGCACTAGTAAATCGTGCAACAGAAACGAATAATAATGGCTTTATTTGGCATACAACAGGTTCGGGGAAAACCTTAACTTCTTTTAAAGCTGGGCAGATTTTAGCAGATGGAGAAAGAATCAAAAAGGTATTCTTCCTTGTTGACCGTCAAGACCTTGATAGCCAAACAATTGCGGAGTTCAACAAATTCCAAAAGGATGCAGTTGACCGTACAGATAAAACAGAAATACTCATTGAACAAATTAAAAATCCGATGAAACGTTTCATCGTGACAACAATTCAAAAGATGAACAATGCGGTGAAGAATCCTAAGTATGCGGCTGTCATGGAGCCTTACAAGAAAGAGAAAGTTGTGTTCATTATCGATGAATGTCATCGTAGTCAATTTGGTGATATGCGAAAAGAAATCGATCATCACTTCCAAAACGCACAGTATTTCGGCTTTACTGGTACGCCACGCTTTAAAGAAAATAAAAGCCAAGATGGACGTACAACAGCTGATTTATTTGAAAAATGCTTGCATCACTACTTAATTAAAGATGCAATTCGTGATGGCAATGTATTAGGTTTCTCTGTGGAATATATCAAAACATTCAATGCACGTATTGATGAATCAGATAATACACAAGTACAAGCCATAGATACGGATGAAGTGTGGCATCATAAAGATCGTCTAAATCTTGTAGCAGACCACATTCTTGAAAACCACGTACGCCGTTCTAAAAGCAAAGGCTATTGTGCCATGTTTACTGTTGATTCTATTCCAACACTCATTCGCTACTACGATATTTTCAAAGCGAAGAAGCATGACTTAAAGATTGCTGGGATTTTCTCTTACGGACAAAATGAGGAAAGCGATGGAACTACGGAGCATTCACGCGAAGCATTAGACAGAATGATAGTGGATTACAACAAGATGTATGATACCGACTATTCTACGGAAACGTGGGATCGTTACTTCTCTGACGTATCGAAAAAGGTAAAGCAAGCACAAATTGATATTCTACTAGTCGTGAAGATGTTCCTTACAGGCTTTGATAGTAAGCCATTGAATACACTATATACAGATAAAAATATGGTTTACCATGATTTAATCCAAGCGTATAGCCGTACAAACCGTGTAGAAAAATCAACAAAGCCATACGGAAACGTCATCAACTACCGTAACCTTAAACAAAATACGGATGATGCTATTAAATTATTTTCACGTACAGATAATGTCGATGTTGTACTAATGGGTAGCTCTAATGAATACTTACATGCATTTAAAGATGCTGTAGCAAAATTACGTGAAATTGCTATCACTCCAGAGGAAGTAGATAAATTAGAAAGAGAAGAAGAAAAACGTGAATTCATTATGGCATTCAAACAAGTAACGAAATTTCTGCAACGCTTACAATCCTTCTCTGACTTTGAGTTTGACGAATCAGAACTAACGATTTCACAGCAATCCTATGAAGATTTTAAAAGCAAATACCTCAAGGTATATGATGAGTATAAACGTAGTGAACCAACTAAGGTATCCATCTTACATGATATCGATTTCGAATTAGAGTTGATGCATACAGATAAGATTAATGTCAGCTATATCTTAAATTTAATTGCAAGCTTAAATACAAAAAATGAAAAGGAACGAACAAAAGAAATTAAGTTCATCATACAGGAGCTGGAGCATGCTTCTGATCCAAAGCTACGTTTGAAAGTAGAGCTCATTAAAGGGTTCTTAGAAAAAGTAGCACCTTCATTATCAGCCGAAGAATCTATAATTGATGCTTACAATAAGTACGAAGAACAAATGAGTGAACAAGAGTTAGCAGCATTTGCGAAAGAGGTAAATCTACAGGATCAAATTCTACGCGAACAAGTCGCTTCATATGAGTATTCAAATATGATTGAAAAAAACGTCATCATGGACTCATTAGCTGGATCCTTCCTAGAGAAGAACAAAGCCATTAAAGCTATTACTAGCTTCATTCGTGACTTTACAGATAAATATGGGGCATAATAAAACAAGTATGAAGAGGAATTGTAACGATTCACGCTAAATCTATATAAAGTGAATCGTACTACATAAGGAGGCAATACCAATGACAACAAGTGAAATACAACGTCAGCAACAAACTGAATTGCATAAACGATTATGGGCAATGGCAAACGACTTACGCGGACAAATGGACGCAAGTGAATTTAAAGATTATATTCTAGGATTAATTTTCTATCGCTACTTATCTGAAAAAGTAGAATCACGAGCAAAGGTCTTACTAAAAGATGATGATATCTCATTTGCAGATGCATGGGCAGATGAAGAATACCGTGAAGATTTAGCAGAGTACTTAATTGATGAATTAGGCTATGTAGTAGAGCCACATTTCCTATTCTCTCACTTCCTTGATGAGATCGAAAAAGGCTCAAATGGTGGTAGCTTTGATGTAGAGATGCTACAAAACGGTGTAAAAGCAATCGAATCATCTACAATAGGTACTGAAAGTCAAGACGACTTCCAAAACCTATTTGATGATATGGATCTAACATCATCACGTTTAGGTCGTACTGTAAAAGACCGTTCAAACTTAATTAGCAAAGTTATTGTAAACATTGCGGAAATCCCATTTGAACAAGACAATGCGGAAATCGATGTATTAGGCGATGCCTATGAATATATGATTTCTCAATTCGCAGCAAATGCAGGGAAAAAAGCTGGAGAGTTCTATACACCTCAACAAGTATCAAAAATCTTAGCGAAGATTGTAACTGCTGGGAAAACTGAAATTCGTGATGTGTATGATGGTACATGTGGTTCTGGTTCATTACTACTTCGTGTAGGACAAGAAGCAAAGGTACACAAATATTATGGGCAAGAAAAGGTATCAACAACATATAACTTAGCTCGAATGAACATGTTATTACATGATATCCCTTACCAACGCTTCGACATTCGTAATGGCGATACATTAGAAGAGCCACAGCATATGGATCAACGTTTTGAAGCGATTGTTGCTAACCCACCGTACTCAGCGAACTGGAGCGCGGCTGATAAATTCAAAGATGATGAACGTTTTAGTGCTTATGCAAAACTCGCACCAAAATCAAAAGCAGACTTTGCCTTCATTCAACACTTTATTCATCAGTTAGATGATAATGGTACGTTTGCAGTAGTTCTTCCACACGGTGTACTATTCCGTGGCGCAGCTGAATTAGCTATTCGTAAGTATCTAATTGAAGAGAAGAACTATTTAGATGCAGTGATTGGATTACCAGGTAATATTTTCTATGGTACAAGTATTCCAACATGTATCCTTGTATTCAAGAAATGCCGTAAATACGACGATAACGTGTTTTTTATAGATGCATCAAATGAATTTGAAAAAGGAAAAAATCAAAATCATTTATCAGACGACAATGTAAAAAAAATTATTGAGACATTCCTATCTCGTAAAACAATCGAGAAATATTCATATGCCGCTACTTTAAGTGAAATTAAAGAAAATGATTACAACCTTAATATCCCTCGTTATATTGATACTTTTGAAGAAGAAGAAGAAATTGACTTACAAGCTGTTGCAAAACGGTTGAGTGAAATTGATAAAGAAATTATAAAAGTAAATGAAGAGTTAGAGAAGTATTTTAAAGCGTTGGAGGTTTAACTTTATGACCAAAGTTAATACAAAAAAATATATTATTTCTGAAATTATTGAAGATATACAATCAGGAGTTAGTGTAAATAGTACAAATTTAAAATGTAAAAATAATGAAAATGGCGTATTGAAAACGGGTTGTGTTAAGAACGGTGTATTTATACCTTCTGAAAATAAAAAAATTCTAGAAGAAGACTTTCATCGTGCAAAATTAAATCCTATTAATAATTCAATAATTTTAAATAGAAGTAATACACAAGAATTAGTTGGTATGGTTGGATATGTAGATAAAGATTATCCTAATTTATTTTTGTCAGATAAATTATGGCTAATTAAAGTTAATGAAAATATTGTAGATACTGAATACTTTGCATACCTTTTATCCACACCAAAGTACTCAAAAAAAATTAGTGATCATGCTACTGGGACAAGTGCAAGTATGAAGAATATTTCTCGAACAGACTTCGAAAGTCTTGAAGTACAACTTCCGCCTTTAAATGTACAAAAAAATTTAAAAAACTTCATTAGTATTCTTTCTAGAAGAATTCAAATTCAACAACAAAATATAGAAACATTAAACATGCAGAAAAAAGGCTATATGCAGAAGGTTTTCAGTAAAGAATTAAGATTCAAAGATACAAATGGAAAAGAATTTGAAAAATGGGAAAAATATACTTTAAAAGAAGTATTAACAGAATTTGTTCAAAAAACTAAAGAAAATAATGAGTTTCCTGTTATATCCTCTACAAATAAAGGATTGATGTTACAAAGTGAATACTTTAATCGCCAAGTTGCAAGTGAAAATAACACTGGATATAAAATATTAAAAAAATATCAAGTAGTTTTAAGCCCTCAAAACTTATGGCTAGGAAATATAAATTACAATTCAAAGTATGATATCGGTATTGTATCGCCTTCATATAAAATCTTCGATATTAATGAACAATTCGATAAATCATATATAGCTTATGCTCTTGTAACCCCGGAAATGTTTTATAACTATAAAATTTCCTCTGAACAAGGTGCTAGTATTGTTCGCAGAAATTTAAATCTTGATATGTTTTATGAAATATGTTTCGAGATACCTTGTTTTGAGGAACAAAAGACTATTTCATCTTTTCTTGAGAAATTTGATAAAAAAATCAATTTTGCAGAAGAAAAACTATTTAATTTGCAAGTTCAAAAACAAGCCTTTATGCAACAAATTTTCATCTAATAAAACAGCACCTTCCAATCCATCTGGAATGGTGCTGCTTCTATATTTCATAAAAACGCACTTACTTATGGTACCGTTCACCGTAACCTATCTATATGAGGTTTTTTGTTTCTATGTTTATGCCCTTGCTCTTCTTCGTATTTGTCTATATATATCGAGTACACTAGTCATACCTTGATTGGCAAGACTAATTAAAAAACTAAGTTTATGAGTGGTAATCCAATCCTTTACTGTTATATCCACACTTGTTACAGTCACCCAATATCTCCATAAAACTATATCTTCAGGAGGAACTTCTTCTATGAACGAGTCTTTTTGTTCATCTGACCAGTTATTTTTATTAAGATTAGTATTTGGTTGCACAAAAGGGTAGTAACGCCCCTGCTGATTTCCGTAAGGTTGTAAGTAAGTTATCTATCCACCATGATTCATATATATCCCTGGAAGTAAAATCAGTAAATCCATACAATTTAACTTTATAGTAGTATTTCCACATTTTTGTTCCACCGCTACCATTAAAATGACTCTTTATCCTACTTATATCTACTACCTTTCTTGCTGGGAACCCCGAATATCTAGTTTTATCACCGAAAGGCGATGTCTTTCCAACATAAGCTACGTCACCTGCTTTATCAAAGAAAAACATAAACACCAAAACTAGTATTCCATCGGCTATCATTTACTTCTTCACGCTCCCAGTGATATAGTTCCGTTAAGAACTTCGGCCTTTGGATTCTTGTATCATTAATTAATATTGATAGGGGGTCTACATTTACTTTTGACAATTAACCTTCCTCCAAATTTTATTTTCTAACTTTCCTTTAGAAAAGGTGATTATGAAAAAGTACCTTTAATTCAGTCATTATTTCGCTTCCCATTTCATTTAATGCTTCTTTTTTAGCATATTCGCCATGATTTTTTCCATTTAAATCGGCCTTGCTTCCTCCCAATCCAATAAATTGCTCAGATGGTTTGAAGTGTAGCCCAACTACCGGCACTTCCAATTGATGATAAAAGCCAATTTGATACTGTGCATCTGGAAAATCCTTTATTGACTTGGGACTATTAAAAATAAACTCTTTTCCTGATGCAAGTCTGGAACAGTGCTCTTTTCCTAACACAATAATCAATGAGGGGCTTAGAAAATCTAATGTATCTCGAATGAAATCTTTTGCAAATTGTGATTCAAGAAGATTATTTTTTGAGCTTATCCTACTCATCTGACTTCTAGTAGGAATAGGGAAAAAATCCGTATGTACAACTTCTTTCATGTTATGAGTTGAATATAAAGAACCTCCCATGCCATTTAGAAAGCCTTCCAATTTAGCCCCGTTTATCTTACCAAACCAACTTCGATATGCTGTATCTCTTTCAAAATAAGAGTTATACATTTCTATTGTTGATTCTAACTGTTTATCGTTTTTTTCATATTCTTCTAAAGAAACCCCTTTTCCCCTCACATAAAAGCGTGATTTTTCACCTAATAACAAAGTACCATCCGTATCAAGAAATTCCTTTGAAGAGGGGTTTGTTGCAATGGTTACCCAATTATTAGGTGAAGCGTTCCCAAACCACACAATAGGAGTAGCTCTATCTATTACTTCATGTTCAAGTGGTGTTTGGGACAACTCTGCTTGATAACGTGTTGCTCGCTTTAAAAGGGATTTTGCTCTTTCCACTTTTAAAGGAGATAGCAGATTTATCATTTTATTCATGGTATTTCTCCTCCATCCAGGTTACATCCAATAAGGGTGTAGCGAAGTCGTCTTTATTAAGAACATTAATGAATATTCATCAGGGAGTTTTGCACTTTCTAGTTCTAAAACTTCCTCACAGAATACAGCAATTTTATTATTATCTTTATTCAGTGTATGGGGCATAACCATTCTCCTTATAATCTTCGATTTCTTTAACTGTTTTTAACCTCAAAAATAATAGTTCATAGCATTTCTAGCTGATAAAGTAAATTCACTTATCTTTTCTCCATTACTCATGTATCTATATAAATCATAAAACTCCTGTTTTAAGTATTCAACCAAATGTTGATATATTTAACTTCCATTTCCTTAAAATCTTCTAAACAACTAATCTGTTTCATTTTGATTTGCCACCACCGTTATTAATTAAGCCATATCGTCAAACATAAATTTTTTCCTTAAATCTGAGTTTCAATCCTTTCGAATTCATTTGAAAATTCGACGATTTGCTTGAGTTGTGTAAATTTAGATTCTTCATTTTTTTCGATTTTAAATTGTATTTTATTCAAACGATAATACGATTTTGCTCTGTAATTAGTATGTCCACTTACTACCTTTTTTTCATTTGCTAAAAACAAACCATTTTTCACTGCCATTTATATTATATTCCTCCTCATACCTTGGACTCCGCATCATTAGCAACATTATTACGGTTGCTTTATCTGTCTATAGATATAGTAGTCCTATAATATATTGTCGGAATTAACGTTTTTTGTTATGTGAATTCCTTTTCATTTCAAAAAAAAACAAAATTAATGTTTCATTTTTTGTAGTTGAATACAATGAAACATTAATTTCGCTATTAAAATACATATAATAACTGATAAGGCTATTCAAGAGAAATATCTTGACACCATAAATAACCACTTTTAGCATTTTTAGACAAGTCTTTAGCGAAAATGTCAGATGTTCTATTTCTATCAATTGCTCCTTCATGAAAGGCAACCGATAGGTCTAGCATTAACAAAGGACCTCTTAATCCATCCTTTTTATAATATTTTTTTACCCTTGTTTTACCTTTGTCATGGATAGCACCTTGCATAAATAAATTACCCAATTGTAATGCTTCAGACCTAGAAACTGTAAAATAAACATTAGCTGGAAGTTTATTCTTAACTTCCTTAGATTTATTTTCAGTCTCATTCTTCTTATTTCTTTTATTCATTTTTGTAACAATATTGTCTAAAATACGGAAATCATTTGTAGTAAGTTTATTAGAAGCTAATACTTGATTTGGTACAATTGAGCTTAATGCTTCCTCTACATCTTTGGAATTTATTTTTTCTACATTTGTTGCCGATTGCTTATGACCAATTCTTTGGATTAAATTATCATAAGCGTGCTTTAAAATTTCTATATATCTTCTTACATTACCATTTGAAAAATAAGCAGCTAAAATTAAACATTTTTCATTTTCCATAATATCTAAATAATTCACATACCCTTGTTCAGATAACATCTCACGTATTCTATTATTAGTAAGTGTCTTATAAAAATCTATATAATCATCTGATAGTTCATCCATTGAAACATATTCCATAATAGCATCATGACCCACATCAAAGTTAAACGAATCCCCATTAATATTAGAAGGATAATGAGTTATTGGAGGGGGATAAACTGAAGCACAAAAATAAGCTGCATTTTCATTAACTTCATCAGTTAAAGCTCCTCTAATCAACTTTAATAATCTAAATACCTCTATTTGAGCCTCTTTGCTTACTTCTGAACACTCATCAATTAATAAAAATGTATAACTGTGATTTAAAATGTTTTTCATCTCTAATATGAAGTTAACTAAAAAACTTGCTGCATTACTATGAGACAAGCTATTGCCTACATAGAGGAATTCTTGTTGTTCTGATTCACCATATGATGCATTTGAAGTAACTCCTAAAGAACCTACAGAAGGTATAGATACCTTCGCTGTTGCAGTAGTCCCCATATTAGATTGAGTACCAAATACAGTTTTGATAGTCTCTGGATTGTAACTTAAATCTGATAATAACTGTTCACTTAATTCTTTTATACGCTCAATTAAGACATCAACATTTTCACTACTATTTAATCCAAACATTTGAGCTATCTTTTTTACAGACTTTTGAAAATTGTTATTACCAGCTAATTTAATTTTGTCTTTATTTTGTTCCATCGTTTTAATTATCTGTGTAACAATGTTAGCATACAAATGGATTCTAAATAATTTCACATCGTTTTCAACCCATTCATGAACACTAGCTAAAGAAACATAGACAGGTAATATTTTTTTCTGCTGAAAATCGTCTATACATTTTTGATTAATCATTTTTAAAATATGTGTTTTTCCAGTTCCTCTTATGCCTTCAATTAAATAATTTTGTCCAGATTCCCCCAGAAATTTATCTATACTAAAACCAGGATTGGCGTGAGTATTTGGGAAAAAACCTCCTGCTTGAGCATCATGTTTAAAAAAATCCATTTTTATATTAACAATTGTCATGAATATGCCACCTTTATTTACTTTGATTTCATATCTCAATAATAACAGAAATATCCAATGCATTTGTATACTTACTAAGAAATTAATTTAAATTAATTTAATGAATGTAAATCAAAAAAAGCAAATCCTAATTTTTCTTAGGATTTGCTTTTAAACCGCACTTACTTATGATACGGTTCACGGTAACGTTGGATAGGGTAAAGTAAATAAAAGAAAGGTAGTGGATAAATAATCACTACCTTTCTTCTTGTTGAGTAACTTTAATAATTACTAACCGTCTTTAAATACCCGGGATTTACAGGGAAGTTTATCTAGAATAAGTTTTAATTTAGTTTTTTCTTCCTCTGTTTCAGAATATAAAAAACTAGAATTTTCATCCATACCATAAACTACACTGTTTATTGACATACCTTCTTCTGAATTATTAAATACTAAACTTTTTAATATAGAGATTTTATTAAACGTTGAAAATTCAATTAGAGTTCATTTTTAAAACCGTTTCTTTTTAATAATATTTTTATATAATCTTGATTCAAAAAGTTTTTGAAGATTTCCCTATCAACTTGTAAGAGCGCTTTTCTTAGTAAATTCTCTATTATTTTTTGTATTAAACGTATTCTTTCCGGATAATTATCACTTGCTTTATACCTGGGCCAATGTTAATTCAAATTTATGATAGTAAAGCTTCTTTGCCATAATGGTGATGATGCTTTTTAATATGTATAATTTATCTTTTTCTAGTCTAGAAAATAATAATTTACAAATTATAGTATAATATTGATAACGATTACTTTTGGGTGGGAATATTATTGATGAACAATAAATATAAAGAAGTAAACATTTAATTATTGACGAAGATCATAATTTTTTAAATGGTGAATTCAAAAATAATGGGAATGATAGGCAATATTATAAATTATCAGTGTTTGAAGAAGTTATAATAAAAGAAGGATGGAATTCCGGATTTTATCTTACTTTATTTAGTCAAAGACCTGCTGACATCTATCCTGCTATCTTTTCTCAAACACATAACTATATGATTCATCACTTGGTTAATAAAAAAGATTTAGAAAATACAATGCCAATACTGGATAAAAGCTCCTATCAAACGATACCAAGCCTAGGGTATTGAAAGTGATCGTTACAGGAAACGCAATACAAGTCACTGTATTATTTATGGAATGATTTTTAAAAGAATAGAAAGTAGGAATTTTATGATTGATTTAGAAAAAAGTTTAGCACCTTTAATTGCAGAGCGATGTAAGAAGTTGCGAGAAGAGTATAATTTTTCAATGGAAAAAGTATCTGATAAATCTTCTGTTAGTCGAATAGAAAAAGCAGCAATTCCTAAAAGTGGTAACTTTATTACTGAAACAGTTCTTTTTGACTATACTAACGCTTTTGGTAAATCTTCGGAAGAAATAATTTTTGGAAATACAAAAGAATTTGAACAGACATTATTATTGATTTTTGAACAATCTTTTAGATTAATTCGTCTCAAAAACCTAGCTACTGATTCATATTTATATAACAATATAGATAATTTTGATATAGAGCTTCAAAAGTCTTCATTATCAATGGCTGAGGCTTTCGCTGAATTTGACTTAATGCGATATAACTTTCTTAAAAGCAATGAAATTTTTATGGATGTCGTAAGCAAAGAATTCGATCGTCAAATGCTTTTAAATGGGAAATTTATCAATATTGAACGTGATTTTAGAACTAAGCCAATTAATGAAAACATTGTAATTGACCTCTACGATATGAGTGATAAATTATGGTTAATATGTAGAGAAAAATTTATTCGCTCATTTAGAGCTGAGATATCAGATGGCCTTTTTGAAGATTTTAAATATTCAAGTATAAATTCAAAAGTTAATCAATGGCTCATTCAGCAGTTCAAAAAGATAATTGTTCCCGATGTAGTAGAGAAATTGAAAAAAAATGGTGTTTTCAAAATTGGTTTTATGGTTAAAAATTTAATAGATGAATTTTTAGACGAAGATTTATCTAAATCATTTCAGGATACCATTCCATTACAAACAACAAGAGATAAACATTTTAAAATATATGTTAATAATTTTGATGGATTTGAATCAAGGAAGCTATCTAATCAGGAAACAGAAGAAAAAATGAAGCTAATAGAAAAAGCTTTTGAAATAATACAAAAGTCAGAATTACCTAATTCAGAACTTAATGCTAAATTTTTAAAGCATGGAATAATTTTAAGAGAAGTCCCCGCAGTTAATTTCACTAAAGAAGTTGAAATTGATGAACTCTTAAATCGAGCTATCAATACAAGAGGTGTTGGACGAACACTCGAAGATATACCAATGTTTGAAGAGAGCCCAATATTTGAAGCTTCAGGCTTCAATTCTAAAGAAGAGATATGGGAAGCTATGGAACAATGGCATGAAAACAAACATTTCAAGAACCAAAACATTCCAGGTTATTTCACAAATAATAGTCAAATTATTCAACGATTACAAGAAAAAATGAATGAAGAGGTTCATGAATCCATTGAAAAATTTATTGATATTCAAAATAATCTATTAAAACTTTTAACTGATGAGGAATTGGATAAATTCGCTAAATAGCATATGTAAAGAGCAGAAACATTTCTGTTCTTTTTTTGTGCCTAAAATTTGTTGGTAGATTTGTTTGTAAATTCATGTAAAACTACATCCTCAATGACAACCTAGTATGAAAAGAAATGTCATAAACTAAGTTTATCAAAGTTCGGCAAGACTTTGATAGCTGTTTAACTAGACGAGTTGCAAATCGTTTAGTTCGCAAGTTAGGAAGTTGCTGATTCCTAATTCTATCATACAGGAGGTTTTTATCATGAAAACAGTATTTACACAATCCAATCAATATTCAGAAGCTACTGCTCGCAAATTCATCGTTACAAATGTACCAACAAAATGTGCAACTACATTTATTGAAACACAATTTGAGTATGTTGATAAACAACGCACCGACACCATCAAAGGTTATAAACTTTGGTTTGTGCAAGAAGGACTCAACCCATTCACTGTTAAATTTGATAAAAAGCCTGAACTTCCCCCATTTCTTTCTATTGTGGAATTTGAAAACCTACAAGGGATTGAGATTCGTTCCAATGTTTATTTTAAAGCTGATAGTTTGAAAGTCGTGAAATAATGAATAAAACAGAAATTGAAAAATATCTGAATCAAGCTCTTAATATGGCTCTCTCAATGAATGGAGAATCGACTTACACAAATTCATTTTTTGTTGAGGTTCAAGAGGGTGGATTTTTATTCGTCCCCCGCACTCCTGCGGGTTATTTAATTGATGATGAACTATATCTAAAGATTTTTATTATAGCAAATGCCAGTCTTTATCCCAGATATACTCTCTTAAAACAAAATTCAGCTTATTTTGTACCAATAAAAACAGAAGATATTCATGTCCAAAGAGCCTTATTCTTTCCTTGGTTCAAGGGAATTAGTGAGCGTTTAATTATATCAAACCTGACGGAATATATACTAAAAAATAAAGCTAATCAAATCAAAATTATGAAAAATTTAAGTGTTGATTATAACAAGGTAACTGGAATAGTCATAGCAGGAAACTCAGGTAGCGGGAAATCTTACTTTTTAACCTATCTATTGGAAGTTTTGAATTCCATGTCTAAGTTAATTATTGTTGATCCTAAATTTGATAGTCCGTCAAGATGGGCAAGAACACATAATATCTCTGTGATACACCCTGTAAGCAATCGCTCTAAAAGTGATTTTGTCAGTCAAGTAAACGATGCTTTAAGTTCAGTCTTGAGTATCATTTATGAAAGACAAACAACTTTATATGAAAATCCAACACATGAATTTGAACATTTAACCGTTGTTATTGATGAAGTTCTTGCCTTGTCAGAGGGTGTGAATAAGCAAATCAAGGATTCGTTCATGTCGTTATTAAGTTCTATTGCACTACTAGGACGGGCAACACGGTGTCATTTAGTTCTTGTTTCTCAACGCTTTGATTTTAATGCTGTCCCTGTGAGTGTACGAGAACAAGCAAACGTGCTAGTTCAGATTGGCAATATTAGCAGCAAAACCATTCAATTCTTGTTCCCTGATTTGAACCCAGAGGGAATTGTAATTCCAATCGGCAAAGGAACAGGACTGATTCAAATTATTGATAGTGAACATCCATATCAAGTTTTGCCACTTCTTACACCAACGTTTTATACGGAAAGAGGGATTTTGTAATGAAGAAAACTTATTTTATGAGAATCTACAATTTAATTCAGTTTTTAGCATTACTACTTTCCCTAAGTATTGTGTTTTCAATACTACTAAAAATCCTATATGGAATGTGGTTAAAGATAGATAAAAGTATCCCATTTGTAAGTCAGATTCTTCACGGAATTGGACTTGCTTCTAGAACAGTAGAGATGGTTAACATCCTGCTTCCAGCTCTAATAGTCGTTTTGATTTTTCAAGAAATTATAAAGAGAATCTTCAATGATTCCCTAATCAATTTAGGAAAATCTTTTGTCGGAACTCTTCAATTCAGACGATTCTTGAAGCAACATCAAAAAATTCCAATGAGTGATACAGATAGACAATCCCAATCGGAGAACCTATCAATTTCAAGGTTCAATCGTTCAGTAAATAAATGTGTGCTTGACTTAACTTATAAAGAATTAAATCTGTTTATCAAAGTTCCCAGAGAAGCACAATCTCAAAAAATTCTTAAAGAATATGAGGAACAAATAAAAGAGCATATTTCAAGTATGTACCCTGAGTACATTATTTCAACTTTTGAACGTAATAAATTAAGTTTATGGCTCATTGGTACAAAACGAAAATAAATTCGTGGTGCTTTGGCTCGGAACGAAAAGCCAAAAAAGCACCACAAAAGATAAATTATCAAATTTAATAGCCAAATATATAAAGAAATCTATATTTAACGCGGTGGTAGGGCTTGTTATACCACCGCTTAGTAGATAGCTAAAAATTTTAGCAAAACCAATGATGTCGGCAATTCACAGTCTTTTTATTCAAATTTAATAATAGCTAAAATTTATCAAGAAGTGTTATTTAATCTGACAAAATAACATTTAAGGGAGGTAGTCAAATGGGTAGCCCAAAGCAATTAATGTAATGTATCAGCAACAACTTTCACATTTGCCATCGTCTATTAAACGGAAGACACTAAATAGTATCGTAAAAACTTTGGTGGAACGTTTGGAACCTTTAAAAATTGCTGCAATTATACATGATAAAGATATGAATGAAGAAGGGAACTCGGTTGAGAAACACGTTCATGTAGTATTACAGTTTGAAAACCAAAGGAGTTTAGAAAGACTTGCAAAGCTTCTAAACGAACCACAAATATCATCCTTTCAACAGTGGAGAGGAAATGTTAACAATGCTTACTCTTACCTTGTTCATCAAACAAAAGAAGCAAAAGGTAAATATCAATATCAGCTTGAGGAAGTAAAAGCTAATTTTGATTATCCTACATTGATGAGTGATATAACCAAAAAAATCGAACAGAAAAATAAAATGAAAGATAGTGAAATTATTAAAAGTTTGCTTGATCAATTAGGAGCTGACGAACTATCAAAAGATGAAGTTATCTTAAATTTGACAGGCTCACAATTTGCTAAGGCAAAAAAGCAGATCAATGATGTCTATCAGCAGGTACAAGAACAAAAATCTAAAGTTTGGTTAGAAGAGCAGAAAAGTAAAAATGAACCGATTACGGTTATATGGATATATGGTGGCTCTGGAACTGGAAAAACAGCTCTAGCTAAAAAATATGCAGATGAACAAAATGTAAAATATTTCATTACTGGTTCATCCAGAGATAGCTTTCAACATTATGATGGCGAACATCTTGTGATTTTAGATGAGTTGAGACCAACTACTTTTAATTATGATGATTTATTGAAAATGCTTGATCCTTTTGGAGAAAACCCCAAAGCTCCAAGCCGTTTTTTTGATAAATCCCTAATGATTGATATATTCATCATCACTTCCCCATATAGCCCAAAACAATTTTATGATGAAATTTTCAGACATAAAAAAACGGTTGATTCATTTGGACAACTTCAGAGGAGAATTACTTTCGTTCAATTTATGACTCAAGATTATTTTGAAATGCAAAATTATAATGACTTAGAAAAAAAATATATTTCTGTTGAAGATACTAGACAAAAAAATTATTTACTTGAAAAACTTAAGAAGAAATACAATACCAATGGTAGAAAAACTTATGATAAATTCAATCAGCTTTTAACTAAATAGTACCTAAAATACTATAAATTAAACGCTAGGAGTGGACTAATTGAATCAAGGATATGAATTCACCTTTCCAAAGGAATGGTTCTCGTTAAAAGAAGCAGCTATTTACGCTGGCGTCTCATACAATACATTCAAAAAATTTCGTTTACTTGGCTTAAAAGTATGCGAAATTGAGGGCATAAAACGAGTAGCAAAAAAAGAAATCGATCGCTTTTTAGAAGAATACAGCTCTTAATCAAGTTCTACAAGAGGATTTTTCCCCAGTTAAATTATATATTATAACTGTGAGGATCAATCCTCTCTTTTATATCTTGCCCCCGCAACGATATTAGGAGGATCACTATGGCTAAAAACAATTCTTCACCCATAAAAAGTTACCAAAATAAAGCTGGTAAAACGCTATATATGTTTCGCGTCTTTCTAGGTACAGATGAACTAACTGGGAAAGCAAAAAACACTACAAGACGTGGATTTAAAACAAAAAAAGAAGCTGAGCTCGCTTTAGCACGTATTAAACTTCAAGTATCTGAAGGTTCATACAAACAAAAGAGCGCTGAAACCTACCAGGAAGTATATGATATTTGGATAATTCAATATGAAAAAACTGTAGAAGAAAGTACGTTTGTTAAAACAGTTGGCTACTTTAAAAATCATATCTTACCTGCCATGGGACATTATCGTATTGAAAAAATCACCATTGCTATTTGCCAAAAACACTACAACGAGTGGGCGGCAAAGGTTCAAAAAGCTCGTACAATTAAATCTTACGCGAAAAAAGTTTTAGACTTTGCTATTGTACATGGCTTTATTCAAACGAACCCATTTACCCATGTTGAAACCAAAGTAAAAAAAGCATTTACTGAAAGTGTAGAAGAAGGTAGCGAAAACTTTTATATAAAAAATGAGCTAATTACCTTTCTAGAAAAGGCAAAAGAGCATCTTAACTTCAAGGCATTTGCCCTACTACGTTTAATTGCCTATACAGGGATGAGAAAAAGTGAGGCACTAGCATTAACGTGGAACGATGTGAACTTTGTAGAAAGTGAACTCACAATTAATAAAGCAATTGGCCGTGGTAAACAAACAAAGCTTTATTTAAAAACGACCAAGACCGGTAAGCCACGCACAATTAAACTGGATGAAACAACTTTATTGATCTTAAAAGAATGGAATAAGCTCCAAAAACAGCAATATATTCAACTAGGTATAAATACGCTGAAGAATAATCAATTGATGTTCAGCAATACAAAAAATGAATATATCCAGCCAGTACAAGTGCAAAAGTGGATGTATAGTGTACAAAATAAATATACGTTGAAGCGGGTCTCACCACATGGATTACGCCATACGCACTGTTCTCTTTTATTTGAAGCTGGTGCAAGCATTAAAGCAGTTCAAGACCGTTTGGGCCATTCTGATGTAAAGACTACTTTAGATATTTATACACACGTCACGAAAAAGGCCAAGGAAGGCGCCATACAAAAATTCGTGGATTATTTAGAAGGTTAAATCACTGACTATTTTTTGACTGTAAATTGACTATTTTTAAATGAAAATCAATGAAATCCATTGAAACTAAAAAAGTGTCAAAACCCTTATATATCAAGGATTTTGACACTCAATGAAATCATTTGATTTCTAAAAAATGGAGACGGCGGGAGTCGAACCCGCGTCCAGAAACTCCAATACTTCAGCTTCTACGCGTGTAGTTTGCCTATTTACGATTCACGTAACATTATGCCGACAAACAGGCGTCCTGTACGCTAACCTGGAAATCTCTTGCCGGTGACTCAGGTTGCACCACCGACCGTATCCCACTAAAGTTGGGCCCTACGTTCTCTACATGGGCGATAGAGAGGCAGAGCGCTTAAGAGCTTACGCTGCGAAAGCTAAGTTTTGTTGTTTGCCAGTTATTATATAACTTCCGTTGATGACGGAGCCGAGACCTCCGACGCGCGACCAAAGCTTGAACCATCCCTGTCGAATCCGTAACGTCCCCTTGAATATGAATCGAAGCATGTAGCCTCGTTCAAGTAAAGGAGCTAGAATTTCTTCTAGTACGGTGGGAGCTAAAAGTACGCTACCATGTAATCTGGCATTCAGTAATACATATTATAAAACAAAATTAGCTATAGTTCAAGTGTCCCGCAATGATAGAAAAAATTGGCTAGCTCACAATGATTTTCTTATTTCATAATAGCTTTCTAATAGAAATACAAAAAGCTCACCATCCAAAAATAGTGAGCTTTCTAACAATCTATTAATCTTGATTTTTTGCTTTGAAGGCGCGTTCCATGTCGCGTTTTGCTTCTTTTTTGCGCATGTCGTTACGTTTGTCGTAATCTTTTTTCCCTTTGCCGACTCCGATTAAGAGTTTGGCGTAGCCGTCTTTAATGTACATTTTTAATGGGACGATTGTGTAGCCGTCACGTTTTACGGCACCGACTAGCTCGCCGATTTGCTTTTTATGAAGCAGTAGCTTGCGGGCGCGCAGTGGGTCGTGGTTGAAGCGGTTGCCTTGTTCGAATGAGCTGACGTGCATATTGTTGATCCATGCTTCACCGCTACGAATTTGTACATAGGATTCTTTTAGTTGGACCCTTCCCGCACGGATGGATTTAATTTCTGTGCCTGTAAGCACCATGCCCGCTTCGATTGTGTCTTCAATGAAGTAGTCGTGCCCGGCTTTTTTGTTTTGTGCTAATACTTTGCCAGTACCTTTTGCCATATTATTCACCCTCTACTTAAAGGTTGAGCAGGGTTAACCTGCTTTTATTGATAAAGTGAAAGCACCCGCTTCAAATTGCTTTAAAGCGTTAATTGGTGCCTCCACAAATACTTTTGCGTTATTTACGTTTTGGTTTTTTCTTTTTGTTTTTCTTAGCGACGCCCTCGTAGAACTTTTGCTTTTGCTTCACGCCTTTTTTAGGGCCTGGGCTTGAGCCATCTTTGCGGCGTCCTCGTGGATCACGGTCGTTTTCACGTCGCTCTCCTTGTCCGCCTCGTCCTTCTTCATTGCGGCCACTGCGACTGCCACGTCCGCCTCGTTCTTCTTCGTTGCGGCCACTGCGACTGCCACGTCCGCCTCGTTCTTCTTCGTTGCGGCCACTGCGACTGTTGCGTCCGCCTCGCTCTTCCCCGTTGCGACCACCTTTGCGGCCATTACGACCATCTTTGTTGTCGCTATAATTTTTGCGTGCGTGAATAACAGTAGGTGCTGCTTTTCGAGTTCGTCCATAAGAAGTTACCATTCCGACGATTTCAAAGTCAATTGATGACTCCTCAATAATAACATTTGCTACACGTACTGTAACTTCATCACCAATACGGAATTGGCGATTTGTACGTTCACCTATCATAATCATTTGACGATCATCGAAGCGGTAGTAGTCATCTGTCATATTGCTAATATGGACAAGTCCTTCAATCGTGTTTGGTAGCTCCACGAAAATCCCGAAGTTTGTAATGGATGAAACGATCCCTTCGAATTCTTCACCAATTTTATCGGACATATACTGTGCCTTTTTCAGTGAGTCTGTATCACGTTCTGCATCGACAGCACGGCGTTCACGTTCTGACGTATGGTCAGCAATTTCATCCATCGCCATACTCCACTGTGCAACTGTTTCTTTTGAAGTATCTTTATTAATTAAATACGTACGAATTAAACGATGGACAATTAAGTCAGGATAACGTCGAATTGGTGACGTAAAGTGTGTATAGAAATCAGTTGATAAACCAAAGTGACCTAGGCTTTCAGGGTAATATTTTGCCTGCTGCATTGAGCGTAGAAGCATCGTTGAAATAACAGGCTCCTCTGGCATACCTTCAATGGCTTTTAATACATCTTGTAGTGCCTTTGGATGTACTGTGTTTCCTGTACCTTTGATTAAAATACCGAAATTCGTGACAAATTCAAAGAAGCGTTGTAGCTTTTCTGGCTTTGGATCTTCGTGAATACGGTAAAGGAACGGTACATTCATCCAATGGAAGTGCTCTGCTACTGTTTCATTGGCAGCTAGCATGAAATCTTCAATTAATTTCTCAGCGACTGTACGTTCACGTAATTCAATATCTACTGGCCAGCCATCTTCGTCTACGATCACTTTAGATTCTTTAAAGTCAAAGTCAATAGCACCACGCATTTCACGTTTAGTACGTAAAATGTTAGACAGCTCAGCCATATGTTTAAACATTGGTACTAGTGGCTCATAGCGGGCAATTAGCTCTGCGTCTTGCTCCTCTAAAATTTTGTAAACGTCTCTATATGTCATACGCTCAGTTGTTTTAATGACACTTTGGAAAATTTCATGTGAAATCACATTACCATTTGCATCAATAATCATTTCACAAGACAGTACTAGACGGTCAACTTGTGGATTTAATGAACAGATTCCATTCGATAATCGGTGTGGAATCATTGGAATAACGCGGTCTGTTAAATATACACTCGTTGCACGATCATAAGCTTCAACATCTATTACAGAGCCTTGTGTTACATAATAACTAACATCTGCAATATGTACGCCAAGTTTATAAGTACCGTCTACATTTTTCGTTACGGTTACAGCATCATCCAAGTCCTTCGCGTCAGCTCCATCGATTGTCACAATCGTTTCGTGGCGTAAATCACGGCGGCCCTCTAAATCTGCCTCTGTAATTTCATCTGGTACTCGTTGTGCAGCAGCAACCACTTCTTCAGGGAATTCAGGTGGAATGTCATGTTTATATAAAATAGATAAGATATCCACACCTGGATCATTTTTGTGCCCTAAAATTTTAGTGATATAACCTGTTGCTGATTTTAAATCTTCTGGCCAAGTAGCTACCTCAACGACAACCTTGTGTCCGTCGACAGCCCCTAACGTATCTCCCTTAGCAATGAAAATGTCCATCGGTAGTTTTTTGTCATCTAAAACAACAAAGCCAAAGCCTCGATTTGCTTGGAACGTTCCAACAAAGCTCGTCTGTCCACGTTCTACTACCTTTGTTACAGTTCCTTCACGGCGATCACCGAATGATTCCTTTAAAACACGTATTAAAACGATATCGCCGTTAATCGCACCATTTATTTCATGCGGTGGAATGAAAACATCATCCATCCCCTCAATATCAGGTGTCACAAAGCCAAAGCCTTTCGCGTGTCCGATAAATTTACCTCGAAGTAAATTCATGCGCTCTGGCAGGCCATAACGATTAGAGCGAGAACGTACAACTAAGCCTTGCCCCTCCATACGCACTAACGTTTTCACTAATTCTTTAAATTCGTCAGCATCTTCAAAGCCAAATACGTCTTCGATTTCACCAACGGTTAATGGTTTATATTCTTCTTCACCGAAAAAATCGAGTAAACGACTTTGTAGTGTATCTTTTTGGTCTTTCATAATTTCCCTCCTTCATGAGAAAATCCTTATATGTTTTATTGTGCCCAATTTAGGCTTTCTAAAAAGCGATAAATATCTTCATGTAACTGATCTTTTTCTTGATCTAACGTAATAACATGTTTTGAGTTTTCATACCACTTGATCTGTTTTTCAAGTGACTCAGTTTGATTATATATAATGTTGGCAGATTCTGTCTCAATTACCTCATCATTTGTCGCCTGTACGACAAAAATTGGTGCATAAATCATGTCAATTTCCTGACGTGTCCGAGCAATAAATTCTCGCAACTCTTGTAAAGATGGCATGCCCTTTTCGGCAATTAACGCAACTTCAGCTTCAATTTGCTCCTCGTCTTTACCTTGGAACTTTTTATAGTCCCTTGCATATTTTAGTACACCTTGAAACATAACATCTGTTGTACGCATCGTCATTGGGGAACACATTGTCACTATACCTTTAATCGGGTTATTCAGCGCAACATTTAAAGCCATTACACCACCCAATGACAAGCCAGCAACCGCAATTTCTTCATAACCCGCATCCTGTAACTGTTTGTACGCGGCTACGACATCCTGCCACCAATCAGCAGGACCTGTTGTAATAAGTTCCTCTGGTTCCACACCGTGACCTTTATAATGAGGTGCTAATGTAGTATACCCTTTTTTCTCTAAATATCTACCAAGCATTCGCACATCCGCCGAGCTTCCCGTAAATCCATGCAATAATAAAACTGCTCTAGGTCCTGCCTGAAAGAAAAAAGGCTGTGATAACGATTTTTTCATTGCGAGCTCTCCTTCATCCAAATACATACTATAACCATTATAGCCATACCGAAGCTTCCTCAAAAGCTTTGGCGATTGTTAGAGGTTTTATTGATTAATTTTATGGGCTTTTTTAGCATTTTGAGGATTCTATCCGGCATTTAGGCTCTTCTATCCACGATTTCGGGGATCCTATCCATCATTTTGGCTCTTCTATCCACGATTTTGAGGATCCTATCCATCACTAGCTTTTCCATCCGCCATTTTGCAAATTCGCGGGTATTTCCCCGCTTCGCTTTGCTGAACCAACTATGTAACCATAAAAGAAAACGCCCAACCAATAAGGTTAGGCGATATATCTTCAACTATTAGATTTTTGTAATAGCGAGTGCTAAAATAAAGAATATTATTGCTAACACAATTGTTACACGGTGAAGGATTAGATCCATACCGCGTGCTTTTTGCTTTCCAAATAGTTGTTCAGCTCCACCCGAGATGGCACCTGACAAGCCTGCACTTTTACTAGATTGAAGTAATACTACAACGATTAACGCTATTGATACGATAACTAATGAAACTAATACTACTGTATGCATTCACTGCACCTCCCGAACTTCGAACATCACAACATATCACATTATAACAAAAAAAGGTTCTCTTGACAAACTGAGATTAATAAATGCCCTCAATATCCCTCTACCGGTTAGTTTTACCGAAAAATCAACATACCACCTTGCATCCACATTATCCTATAATAGTTAAAAACATAGTCGCCACATAGACCATTCCTGGAGTGTGGATGGGCAGGAAAGCGCTGAAATCAACTTCACGTTTTAGTGATGCGCCAATAATATAATTATAATGGGAGGAATTATGAAAAAGAGTATATTGCTGATTTTTTTGCTTATTATTTTAAGCATGCTTACCGCTTGCTCGGCTGTTATCAAAGCCATCGAAGTAGCATTACCAGAGGAACCTGAATCTAGAGAAGAGACCTCTATGGATCACAAGGAGCCTACTAGTAAAGCACAATCAGTTGAGTTTTCTGCGGAAGATCTTTTTTCAACGACATTATTCAAGGAAGATCCCGCTTTGCTACAATTTTCAAGAAAAGTCGAAAAGCATGTAGCAGAATTTGACCCTCACTTTACAGTAATGTATAGAGGCAAATTAGATTGGGATACATTTGAAAAACAATTAAATGATATTTATAACATAATTTCTTTCGTTAATCCTTATACAGCAGGATATATCGATGATTTTAACGGAGAAGTACGGGAAGTAGATAATGGCTACGAGGTAGAGTTTGATTTTACATATATAACGGATGCCAAGAAGGAAAAGAAAGTTGATGCTTATGTTCAGGAATTTGCAAATAAGTTTATTACAAAAGACATGGATGATTTTCATCGTGCTAAAGCCGTTAATGACTTTGTCGTACAACTAGCCACTTATTCTGATGAAGATGCGTTAGAAGGACAGTCCGTTTATGAATTAATCAGTAAAAAAACTGGCGTTTGTCAAGCTTATGCACTATTAGCCTATCGTTTATTTTTGGCGGCTGGCCTTGATGCTAAATATGTATACGGCTATAGCGATAATCAGCTTCACGCATGGAATTTAGTAAATGTTAATGGTGATTGGTACCATGTTGATACGACTTGGAATGATGTCAATCCTGATGAACCTTATGCTATTGCCTACGCATATTTTTTAGTAAATGACGAGAAACTAAGTGAAGATCATGTATGGGCAAATGAAAACTATTTTGCTGCTACAAGTAATGCATACGATTTTATGCATGATATGTGGTACACAGATACTGTTGGAAACGTTATTTATTATAATAGCATAGCTGATGGTATGGTATACGCCTATGATTTAGTAACAAAACAAAACAAACAAATTACAGAAACATCCTGCTACTACTTGGCGGCTTCTGACGATGCGATTTATTGCAGTGATTATGATAATGCCGGCTTTTTAACGAAAATATTTTTAAACGACGGCTCAGAAGAAGTGTTATTAGAGGAAGAGGTTCTAAACCTGTTCATTGATGATAAAGGGGCTTTATTATACGAAACCATTGACGGTGAAAAGCATTCACAAAATTTATAACCTACGCCTTCTTCACTAGATAGTAAGTCAGATTCTATTTTCTACACACACATGATAAAAATTGGTTAGGCGATTCCTAGGGGATTAGCCCCTGGGAAACGCCTAGTCAAATCAACCTCACGCTTTAAGAATTAACAATATCCCCTCTTAATTCATCCTTACTTTAACCTTCCTTTAAGCTTACTTGTGAATACACCAAAAGGAGAAAAATCATGAAATCAAAAAAATGGAGTTCATTGTTGTTAGCTAGTGCCATTGCTTTATCGTCAATTAGTATCGCAGGGCCGCAAGTACAAGCCTCTCAAGTAAGGAAGCCAACAAATGTGATTATGCTCGTTATGGATGGTAGTAGTAATAATGCCGTTACACTTTCTCGTTGGTACAAAGGTAAAAGCTTAGCGATGGATGAAATTTTATCAGGGGCAGTGCGTACATACTCTGCCGATTCAGCCATTACTGATTCAGCTCCTGCCGCTACTGCGTTAGCAACTGGTCATAAGTCAAATAATAAATTTGTGGGTGTGCTACCATCCGTTATTAATTCACCAGGGCTAGAGCAAATTGCCAAAGAGGACGCTTATAGGCCTGTAGCCAATGTTTTAGAAGGAGCTAAACAGCAAGGCAAGGCAACTGGATTGATTTCTACTTCGGAAATTCAACATGCTACACCAGCTGGCTTTTCTGCTCATGTGAAACATAGAAGCCAATATGATGACATCGCAGAGCAGCAAGTTTATCAAAACATTGATGTTGTGTTAGGCGGTGGCTTAGAGTCTTTGGCACCAGGCACAACTAAAAATGCTCGTAAAGATGGCGAGAATTTAGTGGATGTCCTTAAGGAAGAAAATTACGACATCGTTAAAACGCGTGATGAGCTTTTAAAAAGTAAAGCGTCAAAAATTTGGGGTAGCTTTGCTCCAGGTGCCCTTGCTTACGATATAGATCGTGCCAAAACAAGAGCATCCGAGCCAACTCTTGCTGAGATGACAGGTAAAGCTATTGATACCCTTAAAAAGAATGAACACGGCTTCTTTCTATTTATAGAAGGTAGTAAAGTGGACTGGGCTGCGCACGCCAATGACACAATTGGTATGATTAGCGATATTTTAGCGTTTGATGCTGCAGTCAAGGAAGCTGTTGATTTTGCAAAAGAAGATGGTAATACTATGGTCATTGCTGTTACAGACCATGCCAACAGTGGTATTTCAATGGGGAATACCAACACTTCAAGAACTTATCCCCACACACCTGTCTCTTCCTATATCGCTCCTCTTAAGAAAGCTAAAATGACTATTGAAGGTGCGCTAAGCCAATTAAAAGAAGATAAATCAAATATTGTAGAAGTCGCTGCACTTTACGGATTAGATGATCTATCTGTGGACGAGCTAACAACATTACAATTAGCTGAAGATACGGGAGATGAAATGGTAAAAATGCTTGCAAATCGCGCCAACATTGGCTTTACAACCGGTGGGCATACTGGTGATGATGTATTCTTATACTCATTCGGACCATCTAAAATTACAGGACTTGTAGAAAACACGGATTTAGCACATGCAATGGCAAAGTTTATGGACTTCGATTTAAAGAAGCTTACGGATGATTTATATATACCTGCAACGAAGGCTTTCACTGAAAAAGGCTACACATCCAAAATTGACTTAACTGATAAAGAAAACCCTAAATTTATTGCACGAAAAAATGATGTAACCATTACACTCCCAGTTAATAAGAACATTTTAATATACGAACAAGCCAAGACAGCGAAAACGCATACGTTTGACACCATCAATGTCTACAATGGCACTGATTTTTACGTTTCTAAAAAAGTGTTAAATGCTCTTAAGTGAACCTATAATCAGCGACCACTGATTATTAGTCTTCACCAATCGGGCTTTTACAGGAGTTAATCTCCCACCTACTTTTGATTCTGTACTGGGATAAGAATAATTGCGCTATCATAAGGATAATTAACTTGATGGTGGCGCTTTTCTTTTTGCTAAAATACGTTTCTGCAACAGTCCTTACTAAGCTTCCATATTGTTTATCCTCCTTTGCATTTCATATTTTATTCGAATTTTCTTTGATTTTACTTTGTTTTTACTTTCATTTATTATGCAACTAACCAAACAAATGGTTAGTTGCATAAATCGTTGTCAAATGTCCTATTACTATATTTAAGGATTTTTTAAGTACACATGAAGCGCAAAAACAGCGATAATAAAAAATGATTATAAGTTTAGTAAATTTCAAGTTGAGGTGGACCAAAGAGTATTTAAAAATCACTTTCTTCCCTGTATTTTAGGCACTTTTTCGAAACCTTAATTTTACCTTAAATTAATCTTATGATTTTATGAATATCTAGAAATTTAGCAACATTTTTATCTACAATCCGTCAAAACAGTGTTAAAAATTTAATTAATGAAAGATTAATTTTTTAGAAAAAACTTGAAAAAATGTCTATTTATTTAGTATATTTACAAAGTTATAATCTTTTTTCATTTTTAATTGGAGGTGGACAAATGCAATCCATTAAAAATAATGAGCATTTACGTTTTATAGGCTTTACGTTATTTTATTTCATCATTTTGGTGCTCTTGTTTCTTATTCATGGCTTCCATGATATGAACGCAGGACCATTTATATATACGGAATTTTAAAAAAAGGAGATATAAACTATGTTAAGTATTTTAGAGGCTATTCAAAAAGTGGCACAGCAGCATCCACACCGAACTGCATATCAAACCAATAGTGAGTCCTTAACGTATGGTGAGCTTTGGCAACTTTCTGATTGTGTAGCACAATATTTAATGGCTCTTGATTTAAAAAGACAACAACCTATCGTTGTTTACGGGCATATGTCACCTTTACAAATCGTTGCCTTTTTAGGTGCTGTAAAGGCAGGTCATCCATATGTACCGGTTGACTCTTCTACACCGTCTGAAAGATTACAGATTATTATAGAAGCTTCTGAGGCCTGCTTGTTACTTAAAACTGAAGCATTAAGCTTGAATCAAGCAGTCCCTGTAGTAGAAGTAAGTGATTTAGTGGCTCAAGCTACAAGCATTTCGACAGAGCCTTCAACTTGGGTTAAGGATCAAGAAATTCATTATATTATTTACACATCCGGTTCTACTGGAAAGCCAAAAGGTGTTCAAATTACAGCTGATAATTTAGCACATTTTGTTGCTTGGATGCATGAACATTTCCCTTTACAGGAGTCTGGTGTGTTTCTAAATCAAGCGCCTTATTCCTTTGATTTATCTGTGATGGATTTATATCCTGCACTCGTTAGTGGGCAAACACTTTACGCTATTACGCAAGAGCAAATCGCTAATCCAAAAGCGTTATTTGAGTCATTAGCTTCATCTGATATTCGCGTTTGGACGTCTACACCTTCATTTGCGAAGATATGTTTAATGAACAAAGAATGGGATCAGGCGTTAATGCCTTCTTTAGATACATTTTTATTCTGCGGAGAGGTTTTACCAGTATCCGTATCTAAAGAGTTAATGCAGCGCTTCCCACAAGCTTCTATTTTTAACTTATACGGTCCTACTGAAACAACCGTTGCTGTATCCTATGTAGAAGTAACAAAGGAACTTTTGGAACAATTTGACCAATTACCAATCGCTCCTCTATCTGAGCCTAATCTATCCTTGCAAGAAGATGGCGAGATTATTATTTCTGGACCGACTGTAAGTGCAGGTTATCTTGGGGCACCTGATTTAACACTTAAAGCGTTTCCTACAATAGGGGATCAACGTATTTATAAAACTGGGGACGTTGGTTATGAAAAAGATGGCTATCTGTTCTTTTCTGGACGAAAAGATTTTCAGGTGAAACTACACGGTTATCGTTTAGAAATCGAGGAAATTGAAAAGCAAATTGGCAATCTTCCAGCTGTTGCTAGCTGTGTTGTTATACCTATTTCAAAAGATGATGAAATTGTTTCACTAAGTGCATTTGTTGTTCTACGAGAACCATTGACAGACTCTGCCTTCAAAATGACGAAGCAGCTCAAAACATTATTAGCGGAGTATTTACCATCTTATATGATTCCGAAAACGTTCAAATACATTGACACTTTACCTTTAAATACTAACGGTAAAGTTGATCGTAAAGGATTGGCGGTTATGGAAACAGTATGACGGCTTATGGAAATATATTTTTCTTCATCATCATTGGTATTTTATTATTGCCAACCATTATTTTAGGACTACGTGGGAAATCAGCTAAACGCTATAATATCTTTATTTCGATTATCGTGTTAGCTCTTATCTTTGGTAACTCCCTTAATGGCTCAACTTCTCTTATACTATTTACAGTATTTCAGTTACTATTAATTGTCGGTTACCAAAAATATCGCTCACAGAAGAATAGCACGTCCGTATTCGTAATTGCTGTACTGCTGTCCATTTTGCCACTTGTACTTGTGAAGGTTCTGCCTATGCTTGGCCTTAATAATTTATTCGGATTTTTAGGGGTATCCTATATTACCTTTAAGTCGGTACAAATGATTTTAGAAACACGTGATGGCTTAATTAAGGATAAAATTTCAGTAGTTGAGCTTGCTTATTTCTTACTGTTCTTCCCAACAATAACTTCGGGACCTATTGATCGTTGGAGACGCTTTTATAAAGATATGCACACAGTGCCATCTGGTCAAGACTATCAAAAGCTCCTGTTAAGTGGGATCAATTATATATTTGTAGGCTTTTTATATAAATTTATTTTGGCTTATTTAATATACAACTACACACTTATTTATTTACCAAATCAAACTTATAACTATTTGACACCTTTTCAAGGGCAAATAGCGTATATGTATATGTATAGTTTTTATCTATTTTTTGATTTCGCAGGTTATAGTGCTTTTGCAGTTGGTGTCAGTCGCATTATGGGTGTTCAAACGCCAATTAACTTTAACCGTCCATTTGCGAGTCGCAATATTAAAGACTTCTGGAACCGTTGGCATATGAGCCTTTCATTCTGGTTCAGGGATTATGTTTATATGCGCTTCGTACTTTGGATGACTAAGAAAAAATGGATTAAAAACAAATATACAGTTTCTTATCTTGGCTTCTTTTTACTGTTCTTTTTAATGGGTATTTGGCACGGATTAGAATTGCACTTTGTTGTCTACGGTCTCTACCATGCCCTGTTAATTATCTGCTTCGATAAATTTGAACGTTGGAATAAGAAGCGTAAGATTTGGCCGAAAAATAAATGGACTCATGCAATCGGCGTATTTATTACGTTTAACGCCATCTGCTTTGGTTTCTATATTTTTTCAGGAACATTATTTTAATTAATGGCTCTGTTCATGTTTTTATGAATACCGCAGCCTAAACAATAAAGGAGATTTATAATATGGATAAACAACAAGTTTTAGAAATGCTAGTAGAGTTATGTGAGGACGATATCATTTTAGAAAACCAAGATATCGATTTATTTGAAGAAGGACTTCTTGATTCATTCGGTACAATTAATTTATTAGTGGAAATTGAAAACCGTTTTAATATTTCAGTGCCAATTACTGATTTCAACCGTGAGGAATGGAACACGCCAAATCGTATTGCAGCGGAATTAGCTGAAAGACAATGATTAAGAAAGGCTTTCTATCAATATTAATTGCTTTTGTTCTTTTTGCCGCCTTGATATTCTTCCCTAATTCCTGGATAAAAGCTTGGATTTCAGATGAAGATGTAGAGCAGGCAAAGACAAGTATGTCTCCATTAGTGTTCCAAGGGATGTATTTCCAGGAGCGGATGTTACAGGAGCCTAACACTCTGCCTTTATACGGCTCCTCAGAATTAAATCGTTTTGACCCTTTCCACCCTTATAATTATGCTCGAGCTACAAATGCTCCGTATACGACATTTATGGTCGGGCGTGGTGGAATGCAGTCTATTACACACTTTTTAAATTTTGCTGCACAGGAAAAGAATTTAAAGGATAAGAAAATTGTCTTCATCGTTTCCCCACAATGGTTTACGAAAAAGGGAATGAATGAATTACATTTTTCTCCTAACTAT
Organism: Lysinibacillus sp. NPDC058147; assembly: GCF_042884205.1. Lineage (NCBI taxonomy): Bacteria > Bacillati > Bacillota > Bacilli > Caryophanales > Bacillaceae > Lysinibacillus > Lysinibacillus sp. NPDC058147. The sequence continues at coordinate 159,993 of NZ_JBHVUJ010000005.1, read as the reverse complement.
TCGATGTTGCATGCATATGATTTAGCATATAATAAGGACATTGATGAAGATCTTCGAAATCGAGGAATGAAACGCCTGCTTGAATTTGATACTGTCAATCGTGATGAGCTGCTAAAAACAATTTATGAATATAAATTATCTGGTGGTAAGGAAAAACCAATCATCGGGCGACTTGCAGTGATGGCCGGCCATGTCCAAAAGGCACTTTTAGAGAAAAAAGATTTGTATTACTCGCTCTTCCCTCGAGAAGGAAGTAAGTTAAAAAACAATGACAAACTAGTTGTTGACCAAACCTTTGAGCAACAACTACAAAATGCCGAAAAATATGGCGAAAAACGTGTTTCCAATGATTTAATGATTGAAAACAGATTTTATAAACGTCTTGTAAATGCTAATATTAAAAAGTTTGAAGGAATGCGCAAAAACGAAGATTATACGACTTCACCTGAATATGAGGATTTACAGCTTGTCATTGATATTTTAAAAGATGCTGGTGCAAAGCCTCTATTCGTTTCTATCCCAGTAAACGGTCATTGGTATGACTACACTGAATATCCTGCTGATCGTCGTGAAAAATATTACGCAAAAATGAACCAGATATTGACTGATAATGGTGTTCCATTTGTTGATTTCTCAGGTCATGACTATGATCCTTATTTCATTATGGATACGATTCATATTGCATGGAAGGGCTGGGTCTATCTAGATCAAGAGCTAGACAAATATTGGGCACAGAAATAAAGTGCATTGTTCTCGTTTAATGAACGTAGAGACAGTCTAAAGTGTTACTCACTTAAGACTGTCTCTTTTTTAATAAGATGTATTTTTGTGCGAGAGTGCACCGTTACCTTAGTTCTTTTTTAATATTCCTAAGTATTCACTCCACGGTCCAACATCTGTTGTATATCGCTTTGCCATTACTCTAACAATTTGAGAGATATGCGTTAAATCATGAACAACCCACGTAGAAAGTAATTCCCTTACTTTTACTACACCAAAATCAGGATGATACCCTTGCAATTCTAGTTGCAAATCAGGATTAAGAAGAGCCTGTAGCTTGTTTATATTTATAGCTCTAATCTCCTTAAATTCCAATAATGCTTGTTGAATAGAACCTTCATTCTCTTTGTGTAAATGAGCATATCGATCAAATGGGGGAAATGCCTTTCCTTCACCTTCTTTAAGGATAAATTCTAATCGTGGCATCCAATTATTCTTCTCTCCCTCAATCAGATGGTCTATCACTTCATGAGCATTCCATGTTCCTTCCCCTTCATTGCATTGTAGCCACTCATCTGATAATCCGATCAATAAACACTCCAATGTTTGCGGTGTACGCTCCAGAATTTCAATAGCTTCCTTCATATTAAAATTCATGCTCCTGCCCCCCTTCTTCATTACAAATGAACTCGGAACCCCTCTTATGTGAAGTTTATTTAATACCTTGTTAATCCTTTATTCATATTTCATAACCCAATATTTTTCCTTCTCCCCTTCTTCAATTACCTTCTTCCAACCATTCTTCTCATAAAATTTCAACGCTTTATGATTTTCAGATACACATTTTAATCTTAACGGTTTATTCATTTTGTTAACGGAAGCATTTAGTAAGTGACCCCCTACACCTTTCCCTAAGAAATTAGGATGAATAAATAAATTATGAATGAAGTTATCTGGCAAGTATAATGAAGCAAATCCAAGTATTTGATGATCCTCTTCCGCTACTATTATATGTTCTTCTATAGTATCTTTATCAAAATCGTCTAAAGTCATTTCTTCTAAGACCGCCCAATGGAAATTTTCACGACGGGATTCAAGATAGATTTTTCTTAATTCCGGATAATCTAATTTATTCGCTTCTCTAATATTCACATGCTCACCTTTGCTTTCATATTAATTTTTATTGATTATCAAATGAAAAAAGTCTAAGTTCTTCAGCATCATTGGAAAACTGGACTAATCTTTCGAACTCCAAGCCTATCTTTTCGAGTAGCTTGGCTGAAGCGTGATTATCTTGAGTTGTGATAGCCACAATACGATTTAGTCCTAGTTTATCTATGCCATATGCCAATGTCGCTGAGGCCGCTTCATAGGCGTATCCCTTTCCCCAATACCTAGGAAGAAAAGCGTAGCCAATATCCACATCTTCTAACGACACTCTTTTATTTAAACCACAAAGTCCAAGGGGGATTTGATCTTCTTTTCTTTCAACTAAATAAAAACAAAATCCAAATTGCTCATACATACGAAGTGCGTTTACTATATATTCACATGCATCCTCTACTGTTCTCACACCGCGATCACCAATGAACTGCAACCATGAAGGATCATTTACTAGCTCAAGGATAAAATCTGCATCATCTGTTGTTTGTAAACGAAGGATAAGTCGTTCTGTCTCAAAAATTTTCATAGTCATACCACTTTCCTTTCAATATTGTATTTCCTAATCTTTTCCCCTATAGGTAATTTATGTTTTGAATTAAATATATAATAACGGACTAAATACTGCACTTGTTAAGTACATTTTTTCCTTATAAAGCATGGCAAGGACTTTTTACAAGATTTGTCGAATAATAATCTATAAAGGGAGTTGCCTTTTTTGGTAAAGTCAGTAAATTGATTGAAAGGTGAGGTTTATTGAGAAATAAATATTTTATTTTTAGTATCCTATCGACATTATTTTTATTATTTCTTTCAGGTTGTACTAGTCAAAAGGAAACAGAATTAGCGACTATTTCAATTAACACCGATTCTAAATATGCGAGTACTTTCAAAGATTTAAATTTAGGTATACTGTTTGACTATAGTTTCAAATTAAATCATGCCGATAAAAATTGGGTTGATCTGTGGGTTGAGAGTTACAAAGATGGGCAATTGGAGTCTAATTCATTACTGACACTATCATATGGGCAAAGTCCAAACAAAGTAGAGGAAGGCAATATAGGGTTTGGGATAATAAATACAGATGATGAATCCTTTGCTTTTCTTTATGGACCAAGTGTTAAATCCATCCCTCAAAAAATCGACAAAATTCAATCTAGTGAAAGTAGTATAAGTGGATGGTACTCTGCATTTGAAGATGAAACAGTAAAATTAAAATTAAATGAAACTTATGTATTGGGTGTATACAGAGAATCAAAAGGAAACTCTTTACGAACATATAGCTTGGAGGACGAGAATGACGTGAAAAAAATGATAAATGATGACCATCTTGTATATTTATTAAAATTAAAAATTCATAACAAGTAACTGTTTCTATGTTAAATGGGAATAATTCTATTTAAAACTTAATTTCAAGTTCATAGTAAACAACATTTTTCCATTCAAAAAGGCGCCAGCTAACTGCAGTTAACTGACGCCTTTTCCATTATAATTAAGAAGGTTTTATTTCTTTTCCTTCTTTATCTTTGAAATTGCCGATAATAATCATAATAAAATCGATCAATGCCCAGATACCTAGTCCACCTAAAGTTATAATCATTAAAATACCAGTACCAATTTTACCTACGTAGAAACGATGTATTCCTAGGCCACCTAAAAAGAAACATAGTAAAATCATTACTATATAGTTTTTTTCAGAAGTTTGTTGTTGCATTTTTATCAATCACCTTTCTTACATGTAGTAATAATTTACTACATTTCCATTCAAGATTCTATCATTCTTTTACGTCTGACTCAACTAGTAATAAGTACCTATAAATCCATAGTTGGCCAGCGTATTATTCATTGCTATTAGGTAGATCTTATAACCTTCTTTATCGGGGAATTTGCCGATAACAATCCCGAGCAGTTTCCTGCGTTACCTGATCACTTTTCTCTCCTACCCGAGCAGTTTCTCGGGATACCCGATCACTTTTCTCTCCTACCTGAGCAGTTTCCTGCGCTACCCGATCACTTTTCCCTCCTACCCGAGCAGTTTCTCGGGATACCCGATCACTTTTCTCTCCTACCTGAGCAGTTTCCTGCGCTACCCGATCACTTTTCCCTCCTACCTGATCAGTTTCCTGCGTTACCCGATCACTTTGTCCTCCTACCTGAGCAGTTTCCTGCGCTACCCGATCACTTTTTCCTCCCTTTTCCTGCACTACCTGATCAGTTTCCTGCACCACCCGATCACTTTGCCAATAACCCCCGCCGATAAACAACAAAAAAATCGCCTCAAAAGTATTTGCATACCTTTGAGGCGATGTTAGTAAAGCTACTTAGTAATAGCTTATTTTAAGTTATAGAATGATTTTAAACCAAGATACTCAGCTGTTGAACCAAGTTGGTCCTCGATGCGAAGAAGTTGGTTGTATTTAGCTACGCGGTCTGTACGAGATGGAGCACCTGTTTTGATTTGACCAGCGTTTGTAGCAACTGCGATATCAGCAATTGTTGCATCTTCTGATTCACCAGAACGGTGAGAGATAACTGCAGTGTAACCAGCGCGTTTTGCCATTTCGATCGCTTCAAATGTTTCTGTTAACGTACCGATTTGGTTTACTTTGATAAGGATTGCATTACCAACACCTTGCTCAATACCAGCTGCTAATTTTTTCGTATTTGTTACGAATAGATCGTCGCCTACTAATTGTACGCGAGTGCCAATACGATCTGTTAATAATTTGTGTCCAGCCCAATCGTTTTCGTCTAAGCCATCTTCAATTGAGATGATTGGGTATTTGTTTGTTAGCTCTTCGTACCATTCAACCATTTCTTCAGAAGTTTTGACAACACCTTCACCGTCTAAGTGATATTTGCCATCTTCTTTATTGAATAATTCAGAAGAAGCAACGTCCATTGCAAGTTTTACTTCTTCACCTGGTTTATAGCCAGCTTTTTCGATTGCTTCTAAAATTACAGTAATGGCTTCTTCGTTAGAACCAAGGTTTGGTGCGAAACCACCTTCGTCACCTACAGCTGTATTATAGCCTTTAGCTTTAAGTACTGCTTTTAAGCTGTGGAAGATTTCAGCACCCATACGTAATGCATGACGGAATGATTCTGCTCCTACAGGCATTACCATGAATTCTTGAATGTCTACGTTGTTGTCAGCGTGAGCGCCACCGTTTATGATGTTCATCATTGGTACTGGTAGTTGTTTTGAGTTAAATCCACCAAGATATTGATAAAGAGGTACATCTAAGTAATCTGCCGCAGCATGTGCAACTGCCATTGATACACCTAGAATGGCGTTGGCACCTAGTTTACCTTTGTTTTCTGTGCCATCTAGCTCGATTAAAGCTTTGTCGATTACTACTTGATCAAGAACTGAGTAGTTACCTTCTAATTCTTGAGCAATAATTGTGTTTACATTTTCAACTGCTTTTAATACACCTTTGCCTAGGTAACGAGATTTGTCACCGTCGCGTAATTCTACTGCCTCATATTCACCTGTTGATGCACCTGATGGTACGATTGAGCGTCCAAAAGCACCTGATTCTGTAAATACTTCAACTTCTACCGTTGGATTCCCACGTGAGTCTAAAACTTCGCGCGCATAAATTTGTGTAATAAATGGCATAATTAATTCTCCTCTTTTTCAATTAATGATTGACCTGTCATTTCAGAAGGTTGTGACACCTCTAATAATTCTAACATGGTTGGCGCCAAATCGGCTAAAATGCCACCATTTCTTAACATTAAATTTGGTTTTGTCACAATTACTGGAACAGGGTTTGTTGTATGAGCTGTCATTGGAGCCCCTTCTAAAGTAAGAACTTCATCAGAGTTACCATGGTCAGCTGTAATAATAGCTGCGCCACCTTTTGCAAGGAGTGCATCTACTACTTTACCAAGACATTCATCGACTGTTTCAATGGCCTTGATTGTTGGCTCTAACATTCCGCTATGCCCAACCATATCAGGGTTAGCGAAATTAAGAATAATGCCATCAAATTTATCGGCCGCAATCTCTGCAAGCAATGCTTCTGTTACTTCATAAGCACTCATTTCAGGTTTTAGATCGTATGTTGCAACTTTTGGAGATGCAATTAAAATACGCTCTTCCCCTTCAAATTTCTCCTCACGCCCACCACTCATAAAGAATGTAACATGCGGATACTTTTCTGTTTCTGCAATACGAAGCTGTGTTTTGCCATTAGAAGCTAACACTTCACCAATCGTATTTTTTAAGTTGTCGTTTTCATACGCAACTTGAGCATGCACTTCATCACTGTAATGTGTGAATGATACAAATTTTAAATTCTTTGGATGGTTAGCTGATAAAGCAAAACCATCAAATTCACTATTTGTAAACACTTTAGATAGTTGAATAGCACGGTCAGGGCGGAAGTTGAAGAAAATAACAGCGTCATTATCCTCAATTGTTGCCACTGCTTCTCCTTGCTCTTGAACGCTAAATGGAATAACAAACTCATCTGTTACATCACGCTCATATGATTCAGCTACGCCACTTGCTGCGCTGTCAGCTGTTTGACCAACACCATCAACCAGTACATTGTAAGTAAGGGCTACACGATCCCAGCGTTTATCACGATCCATTGCATAGTAACGGCCATGAATTGAAGCGAATTGACCTACGCCAATGTCCTTCATTTGTTTTTCAGTTTCTTCAATATAGCCTAAAGCTGTTGATGGCCCAACATCACGACCATCTAAGAAACCATGTACAAAGACTTTGTCTAAGCCTTGTTGTTTGGCAAGCTTTAATAGTGCAAACATATGCTCATAATGGCTATGTACGCCACCGTCTGAAAGTAAACCCATAATATGAAGCTTAGATTGATGAGCTTTAGCATGTGCTATTGCATCTAATAATGCTTTATTCGTAAAGAAATCTCCTTCACGAATAGATTTGTTTAAGCGTGTTAAGCTTTGGTAGACAATACGTCCAGCACCTATATTTAGGTGTCCAACTTCAGAGTTCCCCATTTGACCTTCAGGTAACCCTACCGCTTCACCTGCAGCAGTTAAAGTTGAATGCGGGAACTCATTCCAAAAACGATCGAAGTTAGGTTTGTTTGCTTGGGCTACTGCATTTCCGAACGTTTCATCGCGAAATGCAAAGCCATCTAGAATGATTAATGCTACTGGCTTTTTAGGCATTAGCTGCCGCCTCCAATAATTTTAAATATGATTCTGGTTGTAAGCTTGCTCCACCAACTAAAGCGCCATCGATATGCTCTTTTGATAATAATTCCTGAATGTTTTCAGGTTTTACGCTACCGCCGTATTGAATACGTACAGCATTGGCCGTTTCATCGTTATATAATTCCTTCACTACTGCACGAATTGCTCCGCATACTTGGTTAGCATCTTCTGCTGTAGCTGTTTTACCTGTACCAATTGCCCAAATAGGTTCATAGGCGATCACCATATGTTCCACTTCTTGTGCTCCAAAACCAGCAAGTGCTGCTGTAATTTGATGCGCAACCTTTTGCTCAGTTGTCCCCGCTTCACGTTCCTCAAGCGTTTCTCCACAGCAAATAATTGGTACGATATTATGCGCAAGTGCTGCAGCAACCTTTTTATTGATGGCTTCATCTGTTTCGTTATAATATTCACGTCGTTCAGAATGTCCTAAAATAACATAGTCTACTTCCACGCTTGCTAGCTGAGCTGGACTAATTTCTCCAGTGAATGCACCTTCGTTTTCATAATGCATCGTTTGTGCACCAATTGCTAATTCAGATTCACTAGCAACTTGCACAAGCGTAGGTAGGTAAAGTGCTGGTGCACAAACAACAGCGTCTACTTTATCACTTGAAGGAAGTTTGTCCTGTACCGCATCAACAAACTGAATAGCCTCTTCAAATGATTTATACATTTTCCAGTTACCTGCAATAATTGGTTTACGCATCGTTATTGCCTCCTATGTTTTCATTAGTAAACGTTTATGTTTTGATTTATTTATCGTTTAATGCCACAATTCCAGGAAGCTCTCTGCCTTCCATTAATTCAAGCGATGCACCGCCACCTGTAGAAATGTGGTCCATTTTATCGGCAACTTCAAATTTTTCTACTGCTGCTGCAGAATCACCGCCGCCGATTACTGTATAACCAGCTGTTGCTGCCATAGCGTCAGCTACAGTTTTTGTACCATTCGCAAACTTATCCATTTCAAAGACACCCATTGGTCCATTCCAAATGATTAATTTAGAATTTTTAATAACTTCTGCATATTTAGCAGCTGTTTTCGGACCAATATCTAAGCCCATCCAATCCGCTGGAATAGCGTCTACATCTACAATTTGTGTTTCAGCATCTTTTGAAAATTCGTTTGCGACAACGGCATCGATTGGCATATGTAATTGCACGCCTTTTGCCTTTGCTTTTTCAATAAAGGATTTTGCTAAGTCGATTTTATCTTCCTCTAATAAAGATTTACCGATATCATAGCCTTGCGCTTTAATGAATGTGAAGGATAAACCGCCACCGATAATTAGATGGTCTACTTTTTCTAATAAGCTTTCAATAACACCAATTTTGTCTTTAACTTTGGCACCACCGATAATAGCTGTAAATGGGTGCTCTGGGTTAGATAGAGCTTTACCTAGCACATCTAACTCCTTTTGCATAAGGAAACCAGATACTGCTGGTACATACTTTGCAATTCCTTCAGTTGACGCGTGTGCACGGTGAGCTGCACCGAATGCATCATTGACATAAACGTCCGCTAATTTTGCAAATTGCTCTGCTAATGCTGGATCATTCTTCTCTTCACCAGCGTGGAAGCGAACATTTTCAAGAAGAATAATGTCGCCATTTTGCATATTTGCAACAGCTTCTTCTACTTCTTGACCAATCGACTCATCTAATTTTGTAACAGGTTTACCCATTAATTCAGCTAAACGTACACCTACTGCAGTTAGGCGCATATCCTCTTTTACTTCACCCTTTGGACGTCCTAAGTGAGAAGCTAAAATTACTTTGGCACCTTGTTCCACTAAATATTCAATTGTAGGAATTGCTGCTCGAATACGTGTTTCGTCAGTAATCGCACCATCTGCCATCGGTACATTAAAATCAACACGTACAAATACCCGCTTACCTTTTACATCAATATCTTTCATCGTCTTCTTATTTAACATGAAGAAACCCCCTTCAAAGTTTTATTCGTGAATTTTTCTGGATTCACCCATCTTGGCTCCTCACATCATTCACTTAACTGTATTAGATAAAAATAGTTGATCCATCATCACATAGCGTTATTTACTTTTTTCGTAATGTCATCCCAACTTTCATCACTGGAAGTTAGAGATTTTATGGCTCATATGCTGCTCCTAGAAAACCCAATCGGAACGAAATCAACCCACGTTATGGTGAAGTACCCTTTACTTGCTTTTATAGTAGCAAAAGTCACGTACTATGTCTTGCAATTGCATAACCATCATAAGGAATACGCCTATTGCATGTATTTAACACGTGTTCATCTTATATTTCGTATAAAAAAGGAGTAAGGGTAAATTTCCCTTACTCCCATTACCCTTGTATATTATATCTTTAAGATATTATAAAGGCTATACTTTTTGTGCGCAAAAAGCAGTATTATGTCACACTTTTTACTTTAGTTTTCGAATTATGACACTTATTTAGTGTTTAATCCTTTTTCTGCGATATATAAAGCTAAGTCCATTAAACGAGTAGAGTAACCAATTTCGTTATCATACCATGCTAGAACTTTTACCATACTATTTTCTAATACCATTGTAGAAAGACCATCTACAGTTGAAGAGTTATGGTTACCATTGTAGTCAATTGAAACTAAAGGTAATTCGTTGTATCCTAAAATGCCTTTAAGCTCGTTTTCAGAAGCTTCTTTTAATGCAGCATTAATGGATTCTTTTGTTACTTCTGATTTTAGCTCAACTACTAAGTCAACACATGAAACGTTTGGTGTTGGTACACGCATAGAGAAGCCATCTAATTTACCTTTTAGTTGAGGTAATACTTTTGAAACTGCTACTGCAGCTCCTGTTGTTGTTGGAATCATTGACACTGCACCAGCACGTGCACGACGTGGATCAGAGTGCGGGAAGTCAAGGATACGTTGATCGTTTGTATAAGAGTGAATTGTCGTCATCATACCGCGCTCAATACCGAATTTTTCATCAAGTATTTTTGCAACTGGCGCTAGACAGTTCGTTGTACAAGAAGCGTTTGAAATAACATCATCTGTTGCAGGGTTGTAATCCTCATGGTTAACACCCATTACAAACGTTGGCATTTCGCCCTTCGCTGGAGCCGAAAGGATAGCTTTCTTTGCACCTGCTTGAACATGTTTTCCCACTTCTTCCATCGAGCGGAATCTACCTGTACATTCAAGTACTACATCAACACCTAGTTCACCCCAAGGTAAATTAGCAGGATCTTTTTCTGCATACACGTTAATTTTTTTTCCATTTACTACGAAAGAATCGCCTTCTGCATAAACATCAGCATCGTAGATACCGTGTACTGAATCATAAGTTAATAAGTGTGCAAGCTGACCTGCATCTGTTAGGTCATTTACTGCAACCACTTCGATTTCATCGTGCTTCATAGCTTCACGAAATACTAATCGTCCAATACGTCCAAATCCGTTAATCGCTAATTTTAATGCCATTGTCAATTCCTCCAATATTGTTTAAATAATTAATTTTGCCTCGGACATTTATAATATCCACAATTGGCTTTATTCTCATTCAGAGAGTGTTGTAGCACCCGCTGAAATACGAGTTCCGTAGTTAATTTATTAAGAAGTTAAACTTTCAGCGATAGCTTTTGCGGCTACCTCATCCGTTATAAAAATAGTTTGCTTAGGCGCTACCTTAAAGTACGATAGCATTGCCTTCACTTTTTGTTTTCCAGCAGCAACTGCAATGATCTGCTTACTTCTTTGAACTTGCTCTAACTGAATACCGATTGTTCGAATTCGATGTACAATTTCGCCTTCTGCATTGAAATAATAGCCAAATGCTTCACTAACTGCACCCTTTTCTTCGAGTATCCGTAAATCTTCAGGCGATGAATTACGACGAACAGCCATTTCCTCTGCCGAACCAATACCATGAATGACACAGTCTGCATGATCATAATATTTCATCATTTCAGTTACCATTGGCTCTGTCAGCATTGCTTGATAGGCCTGCTCACTTAAATGCTCCGGTAAAAACAAGGTGCGATACTTTGCATCCATCTGCATGGCAAATGTTGAGACAAGTGTATTGGCTTGCATTTGCATTTCATGTCCAATACCTCCACGAGCAGCAACAAATGTGATGTTGCGTGGATCAGTTGGATGTAAAAATTGCGCGAGTGATGCAACCGACTTCCCACCAGTAACAGCTACTATTTGACCATCAAAGCTTGTTGACATAAATTGCTGTGCTGCCTCTTTTCCAAGCAATGTTAATATCGTATCGTCTTCATTGTAATCACCTGGCACAACAATTACATGCTGGAAGCCGAAATGGTTTTTCAATGATTTAGCTAGCTGTGTAAGACCAGACCATTCATAGACTAGTGCTCGTAGCTTATCAATAACTACTTCACCTTCGTCTGTACATACCATACCCGACTTTTGAGAATCTAATAACCCTTGCTCGCGTAAAATATCTGTTTCTTTACGAATTTCTCGTTCAGTCATTTTAAGTGAATCTGCAAGTGTACGACGCCCAATTGGTTGCATAAGCTGAACTGTTTGCAAAATACGATATCTCGATTGAAGAAGCGGATACATTTCTGGAAGTAGCCTTTGCTGTGCCTCAGGTACAGATAACATATTTATCTACTCCCTTTTCAATAGCGGTGGGTTACTTTCGGTCCCACTATATAAAATTATGTCCCACTTACAATTTCATTATAATACGCTTTATAAATAATGTAAAGTGACAAAAAAATTGTTTAATTTACAATAAAGCCGTTTAGTAAGAGAAGAATTATTAGAAGTGAAATGAAGCTCTCTATTATCCAACTATGAAAATGTTTAATAAAATGGAATCAATTTACATCCTATTCGTATTAATAGATAATAGGATATATCAAAAAAATAGTTGGCTTACATATATAAGGGAGGATTTCAAATTGAAGAATTCTATTTCGAAAGCATTAGAATGTCCAAAATGCGGAGGGAAGGAATTGGGGAAAGGTAAGCAAAATGGATATGGTGTAATCCATCCTGAAAATAAGATGAGTATAGGTTCAGCTGTTGAATTCATCATTTGCACAGAATGTGGATTTATTATTGAAAGCTATGTAAAAAAACCAGAGAAATTTAAGGGTACAATTTTTTGAGGAAATATTGTAAACAAAGCTAAAGGGAATTTTTTTAATAAAAACACTCTGGAATTAGCGTTCGTTGTATGTAGACACATAAAGGACTATTTATTTTATGTATAGTAGCCTAATTAAGAATACGCTAAAGTTTAAATTAGATTTTTTTGCAAAAGACAATTGCAAAAAGAATGGATTAGGTGATTGGAGTGGAGGCTGGGCGACTCCTTGGGGACCAGTAATAGAGGAACGCGAGTGAAGCGGCTCATCGGACGCCCCCAGGAAGCTTTGCTCTGTGCGAAAGCGTAGCGACAGCAACAACAAATGTTTTCTGTGCGAAAGTAACGGCAGCGATAAAAGCGCCCAGTCGGAATGGAAATCAACCACACGTTATGCTGATGAGTCTGATAAATATAAATATCGTGTTTAGTTTCTAGTATTAATGAAAAACTCGTAGCCAATTAGACATGGCTACGAGTTTTTTGTTAGCTTATTTTGTGTAAGATAAAATTGCGTTTTTCTTAAATCCGCATAAAGCTTTTGTAGCTTCATTTTTATTTGTGTATTCAAAAATACGAACGTCCTTTTTCTCAAATACTGTAATAACCCACATTGTAAAATCTCCCTTCAACTATACGTTTTTGTAATATAACAACCACTAAAAATGTGATACTATTGATAAACTGTTTTATAACAACCTCTTACTGATTCCTATTCTACTCCTATTTTTTTAAAAATAAAGCCAAATGTGAAGGTCTTCACAAACTGTTCAAACTTTAAACGCTTTCATTGAACAATTTGTGAATTGTGGTTATTACCGCTAAAGATTTGGGTAAAGTAACAAAAAAATTCCGCTCCTTCTTCACTGCCACATGTAGTGAAGAGATGCGAAATTTTTAGGAAAGGTAAAATTCACTTAATGTTTTTCTTCATTAATCGAGCGATTTGTTGCTCATTTGTATGTTCGATTTCTTCTAATTTTTGAATCACTAATTGCTGTCTATTATTAGAATGATTCTGGCTTAATTTCTTCTTTCCTTCCATACTTAAGATTTTTATTCTAAAGCCCTGAACTCCTTTGTTTAGATTGCTTACAAGCTGCTCTTCTACTTCGGTTAGGCTATATGTGCTGTTATGATGTTCATATTTTTTAATCATGTTGTTAAAGGATTTTATTAATTCTTCATCGTGTTCAATAAGCTCGATTTCTCCATAAACATGTACTGCTACATAATTCCATGTTGGGACAGCTTGATTTGTTTCATACCATGATGGGGATATATAGCAATGTGGCCCATGAAATATCGCTAAAACCTGTTGATTTTCAATATCTTTCCATTGAGGATTACCCTTTGCAAAATGCCCCATTAAACAATCTTTTGTGTCATTCAACAATAAAGGAAGATGTGTAGCAAAAGGCATTCCTTCATGAGTCGAAAAGAGTGTTGCAAAACCGTTTTCCTGAATAACTTCTATCATCTCGGAAACATCCTTCATTTTAAAAGCCGCTGGTATGTACATAAGCAAATCCCCCTTTGTTATTCGCTACACAAATACTCCATAAGTGTTGCGTAATCCAAATTGCCGTATTGTATCACTTGCCCATCCTTTTCCACTACCGGAATCATTAACATATACTTTTCATGTATGCTCTCATCTTCTTCAATATTAATAATCTCTATATCGAAATCGATATCTTCCTGTACAAGCTTTAATGTATGCAGTCCCTCTACACATAGTCCACAATTATCTCGACTAAAAAATTTCACGTTCAATTACAGCACCTCCCTTAAAAGCTATTATAAAACGAAACAGTTATTAATAAGCAAGATACTGTAATAACACCTTTTGTTTATTGTTTAATTGTTTCAGAATCTTTTTTAACAACATTAGTATTCTTGCCAATAATTACGGAAGCTACAACAATGAAGGCAATTACTATAGTAAATAATGTAATGGATTCATTGAGAAATAAAGCTGCAAAAATAATCATTAAAAATGGCTGTAAATATTGAATTTGGCTTACTCTTGAAATGCCTCCCATAGCCATCCCACCATACCAGGCTACATATGCTAAAAATTGACTCACAATAGCAAGGTACAAAAAGCTAATCCAAGCTTTTAAAGGAGCGTGCAACATCTCAGCTGATACGTTTAGTAACACTGGAATAATAAGAAAAGGAGTAGCAATTATAATTGCCCAAGCAATTACTTGCCAGCTTCCTAATTCTCGTGCTAGTACCCCTCCTTCAGCATAGCTAAGTCCGAGTATAATGACTGCTACCAATAATGCTAAATCTGCAACATGTAATTGGCCCAGTCCTAGATACATAGCGTAAATCATTACTGCCAATGCGCCAACTATACTTGATATCCAAAATTTAATGGACGGAAATTCGCCTCCCCTTATCATTGCAAACCCCGCTGTAGCTAAAGGTAAAAGGGCTAACTCTACAGCTCCATGAGAAACTGGCAAACTTGTCATAGCCCAAGAGGTGAGCAAGGGGAATCCTAAAACTGCGCCTAAAGAGACAATAATTAAACTCTTGAATTGACGAGCAGTAGGTAGTTTTTCTTTTTTCACAATCAATACTAGAGCAACTAAAATTGAAGCTACTACCGCTCTTCCTAAGCCAACAATTGTAGTTCCAAAATATTCTACTGCTACACTTGTTGCAGGTAATGTTAAGCTGAAACAGATGACGCCCACTAAGCCTAATAATAACCCCATTTTTTCCTTCTTATTGTCCTGCACCTTTACCAACCCCTTATATTTTTATACAAATCTGTACCATTTGTGCTGGTATAATAAATATTAAGAGGAACTACCTTAAAAATAAACGGAATTTTCCGTCATCTGTCCTGGTACAGAATAAAGGAGGCTTTGCATTGTATACAAAATATAATGAGGTTATTGATGAAATTAAAGATCAACTAGCACAGGGTTTACTTATAGCAGGTAGTAAACTTCCTTCAGTACGACAACTTTCTGAAAAATTCTCCTGCAGTAAAAACACAGTTGTTAAAGCATATGAAGAGCTAGAAAAAGAGCACTTAATTTTTTCTGTTCCCAAAAGCGGCTATTATGTTGTCAATGAATTTCAAAATCCAGACAGTAAAAATGATATTATTGACTTTTTGTCTGCTGGTCCTGATAAAGACATCATACCCTACATTGATTTTCAGCACTGTATTAATCAGGCCATTGATACTTATAAAGAAGAATTATTCACTTACACCGATCAACAATGTCTATACTCTTTACGACTTCAAATGGTGAAGTATTTGCAAAGCTTACAAGTATTTACCGAACCCGAAAGATTATTTATTGTGTCTGGCTCTCAGCAGGCTCTTAATTTATTAGTTTCTATGCCATTTCCAAATGGAAAAAACAATATTTTAATTGAACAGCCTACTTATTTTGGCTTTATAGAATCTGCCAATTTACAGCAAGTGACTACGTTCGGGATTGATTTATCTATGGATGGAATTGATTTCGATCGTCTAGAATATATATTTCGCAATAACGATATCAAGTTTTTCTATATTGTTCCGAGGTTTCAAAATCCACTTGGACATAGCTATACAAATAAAGAGAAAAAAAGGATTGTAGAATTAGCGGAAAAATACGATGTCTATATAGTTGAGGATGACTTTTTAGGGGATTTGGATCCAAATACTAAATCAGATCCATTATTCGCTTACAATCCTTCTGGCAGAGTCATTTATATTAAAAGTTTTTCTAAAGTTTTTCTGCCTGGTCTAAGAGTTGCGTCTTTAGTTCTTCCAAAAATAATGAGTAACAATTTTTTACGCTATAAATTTACTGCCGATTTTAATAGTTCTGTTCTTTCGCAAGGAGCATTAGAAATTTATTTAAAAAACGGAATGTTTAATAGCCATATTAAGAAAATAAAAGAGCTATATTATAGAAAAATGATATATCTTCAGGAAGCTTGTGAGTTATTATTGCCAAATAACACGTATTATACAAAACCCTCTTCTGGATTTTATCTTACTATCTTCCTGCCTGGGAAAGTGACCGCAAAGCAGATTGTAAATTTGTTAAAGGAACAAAATGTCCTTGTGGATGATGCGGCTAGAATGTTCCTACCAGAATATAAAAAGGAAAACATGATTCGATTAAGCGTTTCTCAAGTGAATGAGCATCAAATTCATGCCGGAGTAGATAAACTGACTCAGTGTATCACAATTATTGATAATAAAAATGATATATATCGAAATAGTTTTCAGCTCTTATAATAACTCTTCATCCAAATATGTCTTGACTGTACAACTAGAAAAAACTGTGCAAGATACTTCCTGCACAGTCTTCTTTCTTATTATTTTTTGAGATGGCTATCTAAGAATTTGAGCATTGCATTGTAGAATTCGATTTTGTTTTCTTCATTATGGAAACCGTGGCCTTCATTATCCTTCACCATGTATTCCACATCAACGCCTCTAGCACGTAATGCTTCAACGATTTGATCAGATTCAGCCTTATTTACACGTGGATCATTTGCACCTTGAGCTACAAATAATGGTGTTTTAATTTTATCCACATGGAAGACAGGTGAAACGGCTGTTAATAGCTCTTTATCCTTCTCTGGATCGCCTACACGCTTATAGAGTTGGTTACGTAATGTGTCCCAATACGGAGGGATTGAATTTAAAAATGTAAAGATGTTGGATACACCTACATAGTCCACTGCTGCAGCATATAAATCTGGGGTATACGTAATTCCTGCTAAAGTTGCATACCCTCCAAATGATGCACCGTAAATTCCGATGCGTTTAGAGTCAGCTATACCTTGGTCGATTGCCCATTGTACACCATCTGTAATATCATCTTGTATTTTTAGACCCCATTGTTTATAACCAGCCTCTAAAAACTCTTTTCCATAGCCAGTTGAAGTACGGAAATTCACTTGTAGTACTGCATAACCGCGGTTTGCTAGTAACTGTACTTCTGGGTTAAAGCCCCATGCATCGCGGAACCATGGACCACCGTGTGGATTGACGATAAGTGGCAGATTTTTTGCCTCTTTATTTTTCGGTAAAGTTAAATAACCGTTAATTGTTAGTCCGTCTTGACTTTTATATGAAATTGGGTGCATTTCTGCAAGCTCTTCTTGTTTTAACCAAGGGCTTAATGTTGCCATTTCTGTCATTTCATCTGTTGTTGAATCGTAGTAATAGTATTTTCCATAAACAGTGTCACTAGAAACGCTGACAATGAATTTTGTCATTTCTTTATTGTAATCATTAATGCCTAATTCACTTTCATCGACACCTAATTTGTTCTGAATTTTACGGAATAGTTTTTCAAAGTCCTCGTCAAAGAATTGATAATGAGTCTTGTCTGATACATATGCACCGTACAATACTTTATCTTTCTCAGCACTATATAATACACTCGAAACATCTACTTCTGAATTGGACATAATTACTTCTTCTTTACCTTCTAAATCATATTTAACTACTTCTACTTTGTCTCTTCCTTTATTAGATTTTGCTAAAATATGTTTATTGTCTTTAGTAAAACCAAGTGGCGTTACTTCATCCCCTTCTTCCATTTCAATGAATGGCTTGAATTCATCTTTCTCTGAATCTCGATATAGGACAGTGCCTACTACTCCATCTGAAGCAACTGCCATACGTACATTTCCATCACGATCTGCTATCCAGCTCGTAATGTTACCTGGGTTTTTCGCAACATGTGTAGTTTTACCAGTCTTTAGGTTAAGCTTGTAGACATCAAAGACTTTTGCATCTTCTTTATTCATCATAATAAGGATTTCGTCTTTAACGCCTTTTAAGCTACTTAATAATCCTACTGTTACATTTGGATAAGGTGTTAAATCCTTTTCCTCATTACCATTAAATGTTGTTGAATAAATGTGGAAGTTTTCATCGCCACCTTTATCCTTTAAATATAGTAAATTATCATCTTTCCAGAAGAATCCCCCGATATCACGATCCGTTGAATTGGATACACGTACTGGCTCGCTGTCGTCATTCATTTTTTTTACGAAAACGTTTGAGCGATTTTCCCATGCTGCGGCATAAGTAATGTAATTGCCATCTGGTGAAAGTTCATAGCCGAAGCTTCCTGGGCTTTTCATGAAATCTTCTACGGAAATCTCTTTCACACCTTGATTATCGGTTAGACCATTTTTCACATTTTTAGCATTGTTTAAAATTTTGACTGCATCTTGTTTAGAAATTGCTTCACTAGCTGAAAGACCGTTAAATAAACCAAGCTTATTTGCTTTTTCTTGATACTCAGCAAGTGTTGTTTCTTTTTCCTCTTTATTTAAAGCTCTTACTAAAATACGTGACGCTTCATCACGTTTAATATTCACACTTAAATCTTTTAATTCTTCGCCTTTTACCCATTGATCAATGATTTGCTGACGCATTGTATCTGATCCATGTTGATATGTTAGAGCTGTTACAGTTAAATCTAGAAACTCCTTAGCAGATAGTCGTTCCTCTTTTACTTCTACTTGACTGCTAGTTTCATTAGCAGCACGCACTTCCTGCATAGATACAGGAATGACAGCAGATGTCGTTAAAATAACCGCTAATGAAGCTGATAAAAACCTTCTTTTCAAATTAATTCCTCCTTATATCAGTACGCGTTATATCGTTAGTCGATACAATTGAATTATAACAATTTTATCCTTATTGTCAATAATTGATAATAATTAAATAAAATTACCTTTTAATCCAATAAAAAAATGAACTGCAATGAGTTCACTTTTTAAATATCATCTACAATTGCATCTGGATTCTGAAAGAAGTTAAAATTTCCGACTCGCACCTCCACCAGCAGATGAGCCGCCTCCGAATCCTCCAAAGCCGCCGCCCCTAGAGCCGCCACCGAAACCACCCGGAAAACCACCACGTCCGCCACGTCTACCAGAACGAGGACCGCCTCCTCTACCATTAGAAATAAATGTATAAACAATAAGTACTATAATAGCGATTAAAACAATCATCCACGTTGGCATTTTTTCATTGTCAGCTGTATTTTTAGGCATCTCTCCATTCCAATTGTACTCCTTCGCTACAGTTTGAAATACTTCAGTGTACGTAGCTTTAAATGCCTTATCAATATCTCCAGCACTTGCATTTGGATAAAATGCTGAATCTAAAATGCGCCCCAATTTGCCATCAGGTAATGCTCCTTCGAGACCTTGACCTACAGCAATGACGACATCATTATTGCCATCGCCTTGCCCGAACGTTGCCAAAATTAAAACACCATTATTTTTTTTTGCATCGCCAATGCCCCATGAACGAATCATTTTGGTTGCATACATTTTTGGTTCTTCTCCGTTAATATTATCTACGGTTACGACCATAATTTCGGCTCCTGTACCTTTGTCTAGCTGCTCCGAATAATTATTAAGCTCTTCTTTCATAGATGAAGATAAAACATTAGCAAAATCATGAATATACGTATTTTTCATCGGTGTCGGCATTGCGGCATCTGCCATTCTTATAGATAAAATAAACATGATACCAACAATAGTAAGTTGGGTTATCAACCGTTTCATTATTGTTTACCTGAACTGCCAAAATCTATAGATGGTGCCTTTTCAGTACCCGCAGCTGCTTTAAAGTATTCTTTCTGCTCAAAACCAAACATCCCTGCAATTAAATTGCCCGGGAAACGTTTGACTGTTTTATTAAAAGCCTGCACTTCATTGTTGTAGTCTTCTCGAGCAACAGCTAAGCGATTTTCTGTTCCAGCTAATTCATCCATTAGTTGACGGAAATTTGCATCTGCCTTTAAATTCGGATAATTTTCTACGACTACTAGCAATCGACTAAGTGCTCCGTTCAATGCATCATTGGCAACTGCTTGTTCCTTTGGACTGTGTGCACTTCCCATTTGCGCTCGTGCCTCTGTAATGCTAGCGATCACTTCTTTCTCATGGTTGGCATATCCTTTTACTGATTCTACCAAGTTCGGAATCAAATCGTAGCGACGTTGTAGCTGATTTTCAACCTGAGCCCATTTCGAAACAACGCTTTCCTCAGCAGTTACAAGGCTATTGTATTTTGGAATAAATAGTAAGGCCAATACAACTAAAATAATAACGATAATTCCTATAGGTCCAAATATTTTTTTCAATTTTTTAACCTCCTACGCTTTCTTTATAGTGATAATCCTTTCTTTTTCTTACCACTAATGTGCAGTAAAAAAATATCTCTATTCTACATATATGCAAGTGCATTAATACCGTATGAAATTTTTCTAACGTGCCATACTTAATACTGTAACAAACTATGATATTTAGGAGGCGCTTTTTTTGACTCAATCGTTTCATAACGAATCATCAAACCAATTCAACCAACAACAAAGCCCAAATCATGGTGGACATGAGCAAATGGACTTGCATGAAACAATCGGTGCCATCATTGCTTGTATGGATCAATCCATTGTTTTACGTCCACAGGTTAAGGATCAAGAGTTGCTTAGCATTTTGGATCGCCAATATAATTTCACATTAGGTATGTATAACACTATTGTGGAATCTTATAACACAGGTCATGATCCATCTGTTCCTACAGGTCGCTATCAAATGGAGACAGGAAATAATTTTAAGTACGGGATAAATCCTGGCCAACCTAAAAAGCCGATGCAAAATGCAAGCGAGCTCAGCGATGAATGTATTTCTGGCTTCTTACTTGGCGCTCAAAAAGGTCTGGCAAAAGGTATGACTGCAGCTGCAACAGAAACTACAAACCCTGTTGTCCGACGTGTTGTTGCAGATAGTATTCCCAACTGCATTGAAATGGCATACGAATTATCTATTTACCAAAATATGCATGGCTATTATCAAGTACCTCAATTTTCTCAGCAGGATATGCAAACAATGCTTAATGCATACAGCACTACAACAAATCCCCTTCATTAATGATAAAAAACAAGAGCAGTCCCATATGTGGTTCAATATCACAAAGGGCTGCTCTTATTTAATGACCTATAAAACTTTTCCTAAAAATGCTTTTGTTCGTTCATTTTGCGGATTACCAAAGATATCCTGAGGGGTTCCCTCTTCGACAATATATCCACCATCCATAAAGACCACACGATCTCCAACTTCACGGGCAAAGCCCATTTCATGTGTTACTACTATCATGGTCATACCTTCAGCCGCTAAGTTTTTCATTACATCTAAAACTTCTTTTACCATTTCTGGGTCTAATGCCGAAGTAGGCTCATCAAATAAAATAGCTTTTGGTTTCATCGCTAAAGCACGTGCAATGGCAACGCGTTGTTGCTGACCACCAGAAAGCTGCTCTGGATAGTTATAAGCCTTACTATCGAGACCGACTTTTTTCAACAGCTCATGACCAAGTGCTTCTGCTTCTGTCTTGCTCATTTTTCGAATTTGCATCGGAGCCATCGTGACATTATCTATGACTGTCATATGCGGGAATAAATTAAATTGTTGAAATACCATGCCTACTTCTGCTCGAATAGCATTAATATTTGTTTTAGACTCGTTAATCTTCACATTCTCAATATAAATTGCACCATCTGTTACTTCTTCTAGCATATTGATGCAACGTAAAAATGTACTTTTGCCTGAGCCTGATGGCCCAATAACACAGACAACTTGCTTTTCCTGTATTTCATAATCAATGCCCTTCAGCACTTCTAGTTTGCCAAAATATTTGTGTAAATTCTCAATTTTAATCATCGTGCTTCCCGCCCTTCTGCCTTACGAGGGACATAGCTATTACTAAGTCGTTTTTCAATAAACGCAACAATCTTCGTTACTCCATACGTTAAAATTAAATAGAGTAACGCTGCAACTATATATGGTTCCCAAAAACGGTAGCTAGCTCCGGCCACGATCTTACTTGCATATAAAATATCCGGTGCCGCAATAACAGTTACTAAAGATGAGTCTTTTAATAAAGCAATAAATTCATTCCCTAACGGCGGAATCATACGTCTAAAAGCTTGTGGCAAAATAACTTTTCGCATCGCTTGGTTATGTGTTAAGCCAAGAGAACGCGCTGCCTCCATTTGCCCTTTAGCTATACTTTGAATACCCGCACGGAAAATTTCTGCATTATATGCCGCACAGTTTAAAATAAGTGCCGTAATCCCGGACACCAAGTAACCTAATGAATGTCCAAAAATGGACGGTATCACCGCTAAATGAATCAATAATATTTGTACGAGCATTGGAGTGCCACGGAATAAATCTACATATAGTTTACATGGCCAATAAACCCATTTTCTCGTTGATAATTTTCCAAGTCCTAAAAATAGTCCTAAAAGAATTCCGCCAAAATAACCACTAAGTGTTAAAATTAGCGTCACACCAATACCCCGTATAAACATATCTCGGTAGTTCCAGACTATGTCCCAGCGTAAGTCAAAGATGTCCATCCGAAAACCCCACTTCCCCTTTAAAAATTAAATGGGAGCTGCCTAAAAATTAAGAAAACTAGCATATTTGTAAATAGTAAAAATCCGCATCAGTGTGCTCCTGTCGCAAAATCAGTTTTATCACCCTGATGGGTCTCGTCCTCTTTTTTCACGTAGGAGAGTCTACGCGGATTTTCACCTTATATTAATATATGAAATTTCTTTATTTATTTTAGGACAGCCCCATCATGTAGTCGCTTATTACTTAAGTTCTTTACCTGTAATTTCTTTATATTTACCGTTCTCTTTTATTTTTTTCAGACCTTCATTTAATTTGTTTAAAAGTTCTGTATTTCCTTTCTGAACCATAAATCCATAGTATTCTTTTTCAAATGCATCATCTTCGATTACTTTAAGCTTCTCTGTTGGATGAGCTTTAATATATTCATAAACTACCGCATTATCACCAATCGTAGCATCCACGTTACCATTCAGCATTTCTTTGATAGCAACCGGCTGATTTTCAAACGCCATAATATTTGGACTTGAATCACCTTGTAGCTTTTTCGCAGCTTCATGACCAGTAGCATTAATTTGTACTGAAATCTTTTTATCCTTTAAATCAGCTAATGATTTAATCTTGGAATTTTCTTTTACAACGATTAATAATTGAGATTCATAATACGGCTCTGTAAAGTCAAACGTTTCCTTACGCTTATCATTAATAGAGATCCCTGCTGCACCGATATCTGTTTCCCCATTTTTAACAGTTTGGAAGACAGGCTCCCAGCCAATATTTTGCCACTCCACTTTAAAGTCCATTTCATCTGCAATCGCCTGCAAAATATCAAAATCCAATCCTACAATATTTCCTTTATCGTCAAGCGATTCGAACGGTGCAAATGTCGCTTCTGTTCCTACCTTATAAACTTTCTTACCATTTCCATCTTCAGATGGCGCGCTACCGGACGATGTCTTGTCTTTTGCGCCACAACCCGCTAGAACTAGCACAAATGCTGCTACGACTACCAGTAACATAGATAAACTTCTTTTCATAGCTACTCCCCCTAATTCAATTATTTCCCGAAAATAATTAATATTTTTATTTATTCGGAAATATTAGACTATTAGGTCAATTATAGTGACATTATTCTCTTTAGACAATAACATTTTGCATAAAAGTAATTGTTTTTTCATAAAAATTTATCCCATTTGGTTTATCTAGAATAAAACGGTATTTTAAAAAGAAAATAGCACCAATTATGAATATTTATACATTCACAATCGATGCTAAAGGGTTTTTTTGCAAAAAAAAAAAGAATCCCCTCAGATAGGATTCTTTTTTCCGACTAGTATAACTAGTCTTCACGTACGGTATGTTCACTAAAAAATAATTTGGAGTTGTTGCTTTTTTGAAGGTTTGAAAGGAACAAATGTGGGAATAATTCCTACTAGGCAAGATTCCCATTATTTACCCTCTCTTTTCCCCACTAAGCAGGCTGCTAAACTACTTATTAGGAGAATTGAGTTTAAAAAGTATATCAAATAATCAGTAAAATGGCGCCCTCGGAGGGAATCGAACCCCCAGTGCAAGAACCGGAATCTTACGTGTTATCCATTACACCACGAGGGCAATTGAACACAAAAAAAAAGTACTCACCCTAGGCTTTACGAAAAGCATGATGTAGATAACCCTCATTTGAAGCATACCTGACAAAATAGTGTACTGTACTTTAACTTATGTGACCTTATCAATTATACAAACGTATTGCCCATAATTCAACTATAGAATGCAAAACAATTTAACTTTTTTTTTCTGCACTCAGCAAGCGTCAAAATACCTACAGAAATATGATAATACTCCAGCAATGTCACGGATTTGAATTGTGCGGACATTCCGCAAAAACTAGACGCGCAAGAGTGAAGTTTCAGCGTCATTCTTTTTTTGCGTGAATAAGAACGTCTGCGGCAAAATGTTTTCTGGGCGAAAGCGACGTGGCAGCATCAAACGTTTTCTGGGCGAAAGCGAAGCGGCAGCACCAAACGTTTTCTGGGCGAAAGTGACGCGGCAGCATCAAACGTTTTCTGGGCGAAAGCGACGCGGCAGCACCAAATGTTTTCTGGGCGAAAGTGACGTGGCAGCATCAAACGTTTTCTGAGCGAAAGTGACGTGGCAGCATCAAACGTTTTCTGGGCGAAAGCGACGCGGCAGCTACAATTACGTCAGGGCAAAATGGATTTAATTTATTTCACTTTAACAGGGTTAATATTTGACCTTCCCTGACTATAATGTGTATGATAAGGTTACAGCTGAAATACAAAGGAAGTTTTCAGCAAAAGTAATCGAATTTAGTTTTTTAAGGAGGATTTAACATGAATTTAATTCCTACAGTTATTGAACAAACAAGTCGTGGTGAACGTGCATATGACATCTATTCACGACTACTAAAAGACCGTATTATCCTATTAGGAAGCGCAATTGACGACAACGTTGCTAACTCAATTGTTGCTCAACTTCTATTCCTACAAGCAGAAGATCCAGACAAAGATATCTTTCTTTACATTAACTCACCAGGTGGATCTATCACTGCTGGTATGGCAATTTATGACACAATGCAAATTATCAAACCACAAGTACAAACAATTTGTATTGGAATGGCAGCATCTATGGGTGCTTTCCTACTTGCTGCTGGTGAACCTGGTAAACGTTTCGCATTACCGAATGCTGAAGTAATGATTCACCAACCTCTTGGCGGTGCACAAGGTCAGGCAACTGAAATCGAAATCGCTGCAAAACGTATTTTATTCTTACGTGAAAAATTAAATGGTATTTTATCAGAACGCACTGGTCAACCACTTGAAGTCATTGCAAGAGATACAGACCGCGATAACTTCATGACTGCTGAGCGTGCAAAAGAATACGGCTTAATCGACCAAATTATGGATCGTAAATAATAAATTAAAGGCATCCCAGATTTATTTCTGAGATGTCTTTTTTTGTTCGACATCAAATTTATGTATGGTTTGATGGGGCTATTCTTTACTTTGAATGGTTCTATCCACGTTTTGGGTGGGGCTATCCACGTTTTTGGCTCCTCTATCCATCATTTTGGCGTTTCTATCCACAACCTTGGCTTTTCTTTCCGTCACTTCGACTATTCTTTCCGTCGCTCTGGCTCTTTTTTCCGCCGCTGCGACTCTTCCTTCCGTCGCAGACTTTTCTTTCCGTCGCTTCGACTCTTTCTTCCGCCGCTTCGACTCTTCCTTCCGTCGCTCCGACTCTTCCTTCCGTCGCAGGCTTTTCTTTCCGTCACTTCGACTATTCTTTCCGTCGCTCTGGCTCTTTTTTCCGCCGCTGCGACTCTTCCTTCCGTCGCTCTGACTCTTCTTTCCGTCGTTTTAGCTCTTCTATCCATCATTTTGATGGTTCTATCCACGATTTCGGTTACTCTATCCATCATTTTGGCGTTTTAATCCACGTTTTTGGCTCCTCTATCCATGTTTCGCTTTTATATCCATCATTTTGGCTTTTCTATCCACGACCTTGGCTTTTTCTTTCCGTCGCTCCCTCCGCCCTTCTTCCAGGACCTATATATTCTGTGCAAAAGCGCAAAAAAACTGCCCAACATGTAAGTTTTACAGTTTGGACAGTCTTTGCATCATAGGTTTTTAATCTTCTTTTTCGATTAGTGTTGCTAATGCTGTAACCGCTTGCTCAGCATCGTTGCCATCGCCACTAAGTACGACCTCTGTTCCTTTTGCAATGGCTAAGCTCATAACGCCCATAATGGATTTAGCATTTACTTTTTTCTCATCTTTCTCAAGAAAGATATCGGCACTAAAACGATTTGCTTCTTGGACAAATAATGCTGCTTGTCTAGCTTGTAGTCCTAATTTTAATTTTACATGGACTCTTCTCTCGGTCATTCTTAAAACTCCCCTTTACTACCGTTCATCTTATTATTTTTATCTTACCTTACTTACTAGCAAAAGAACAATATGCGATTACGCATGACATTCATACCTGAAAAGTATGAAAATTCAACCACCAATTTTTTCTCCGTTTCTTAATGCATCGGCAATCTCATCGATTTTCCGTAATCGATGATTGACACCTGATTTACTAACTGTCCCACTTGATACCATTTCGCCAAGTTCTTTTAGCGTTACATCTTGATATTCTACTCGTAATCGGGCAATTTCACGAAGTTTTTCTGGCAATTGATCTAGTCCTATTGAATTTTCAATAAATCGGATATTCTCTACCTGACGTAATGCTGCACCTATTGTTTTATTTAAGTTCGCTGTTTCACAGTTAACTATGCGATTAACACTATTTCTCATGTCTCTCAATATGCGAACGTCTTCGAACTTCATCATTGCTCGATGAGCTCCAACAATATTAAGGAAATCAGAAATTTTTTCTGCTTCTTTTAAATAAGTAACAAAGCCTTTTTTTCGTTCAATTGTTTTTGCATTTAGCTCAAATTCATTCATCAAATCCATTAAAGCCTCGCCGTGCTCTTTATATAATGAATAAATTTCTAAATGGTAGGCTGATGTTTCTGGATTGTTGACAGAGCCACCCGCTAAAAATGCGCCTCGTAAATACGCTCTTTTTTGACCACTCTTTTTAATGAGCTCCCGAGAAATAGTATGATTAAATTGAAAGTCGTCTGAGATGATTTCTAAATCAATTAGTAGCTCACGCGCACCTTCTCTTACACGGCAAATGTATACGTTATTTTTTTTCAAACGCATCTTTTTTCTAACAAGTAACTCGACATTATACGGATACAGTTTTTTCATAATCGTATAAAGTCTTCTTGCGATTGCAGCGTTTTCAGTTTGTACGTCTAAGCTTAGCTGTTTATTAGCAAAGGATAATGAACCATTCATACGAATTAGGGCAGATACTTCTGCTTTCATACAATGATTGTCCGCTTCTATTTGAGTTAATTCCTTTTTCGTTTCAGAAGCAAAAGACATATCACGCCCTCCTTTCAACCTTTTGTTCTATGTATATGTTCATCTTATCATATACAATAAATACTTTATAATTCATTAACTTCTTGTTCATAGATATTCGCGTAATCTACAAGCCATTTTGCAACGTTTGCCGCATTGTGACGAACCGTCCCATCTGGGCGGATCGTGGCAATATCCCGTTTAATAACTTCTAATCCCATACTTTCTAGCTTTGCAACGTCAAATGTTACAGGCTCGGCACACTCTTCTTTATAAAGCTCTTTTACAGGATGAGGGAGTTTTACATCATTCACCAATATTGAATCGATGAAAGAGTCACCTACATGCTTGTATATAGCTTTAACATGATCACCTGCTGTATAGGAAATGGTTTCACCTTTTTGAGTCATTAAATTACAAACGTAAATTTTTCTTCCTCTAGCCTTAACAACAGCTTGCCCAATTTCTTTTACAAGAAGATTTGGAATAATGCTTGTATATAAACTTCCCGGACCAATTAATATATAGTCAGCACGATTGATTGCTCGAATAGCTTCTGGTAACGGTTTCACATTTCCAGGCACTAAAAAAACTCGGCTAATTCGTTCTTTAGCCATAGGAATTTTAGATTCACCTTCAATGATTGAGCCATCCTCAAGCTCTGCATGTAAATTTATCTTTTTATTTGCTGCTGGTATAACACGACCATGAACCTTTAATACCTTGCCCATTTCACTTATAGCATGGTTAAAGTCCCCAGTAATATCTGTTAAAGCAGTCAGCATTAAATTACCCAATGAATGACCACGTAAATCTTCCGATGCTGAAAATCGATATTGAAACATTTGCTCTACAAGCGGTTCGACATCTGATAACGCCGCAATCACGTTGCGCACATCACCAGGTGGTGGAATATCATAGTCATCTCGTAAGCGCCCTGAAGAACCACCATCATCTGCTACTGTCACAATTGCAGTAATATCAAATGGGTGGTGCTTAAGCCCTCGTAATAATGTAGAAAGCCCTGTACCACCCCCAATTACAACAAGCTTTGTTCGCTTCTTTCCCATTCACTCAATCCTTTCTACGATTGATGTCACGATGCGTAATAACAGTGTTTTCCTTTCCAGCTAAATATGCCCCGAAATATTCTGCTAACGTTACCGAACGATGCTGTCCGCCAGTACATCCAAAAGCAATGACAAGTTGTGATTTGCCCTCTTGTCTATAGAGCGGAATCATAAATTCAAACAAATCTGTTAGTTTTTGAATGAGTGTTTGCGTATCATCAAGTGCCAGAACATAAGAAGATACCTCAGTTTGTAAACCCGTTTTATGGCGTAACTCTTCTACATAATATGGGTTTTTTAAAAAACGGACATCAAATACTAAGTCGGCATCAATCGGCATACCATGCTTAAATCCAAAAGACATAATATTCACTGAGAAAATATTATCAGCATCACTGGCAAATTCTTTAGCTATTTTTTCACGTAGCCCTTTAGGCTTCATATTAGATGTATTATAGACAAATTTAGCGCGACCCTTTACTTCTGATAAAAGCTTACGTTCTTGTTTAATGCCATCTAATGGCAAACCATTTACAGCTAATGGATGTGCACGTCTTGTTTCTTTATAACGTCTAACTAAAGTTGCATCATCTGCATCTAAAAATAAAATTCGTGCAACGATATCGCCTTCTTTAAGTATATGATCGAGGGCGCCAATAAGAGAATCAAAAAAGTCGCCACCACGCATATCCATGACAGCCGCTATACGTGTAATATTTTTACCCGAATCCCTTAGTAGGGTTAAAAATGTTGTGAGTAACGCTGGTGGTAAATTATCAATACAGTAATACCCTAAATCCTCAAAGCTCTGAATAGCTACTGTTTTCCCAGCTCCAGACATTCCTGTAATAATAACCAATTCATGTGTACCTTTTGGGCCTTCAACCACCACTGTCATGCAGCTCCTTTATTGTTCGAATGATATTTGTATTTTCTCATGAAGTAATTCAAAATCAGTTGTGTATTCGAATGTACCATACTGAATGCCTGATTGTGAGATAGCAAATTGTAAGTTTGTTCGATCACCTTCAGCCATTGGCAAATGTTTCAAATCCTCTACTGGGTGCCATGCAAGTTTGCCTTCTCTAGTTTCTTCAAATGGTACTCCTTCAATATCCTTTGCAACAAATGTATATAGCATCCATTCGTCAACTACCTCATTATTTTCTTTAATAACCATCGTATAAACACCCTTTAGATGAGCATTTATTGGTGTGACATTTGTTTCTTCTTGAAACTCACGTACAGCAGCCTCATAAATTGACTCACCGCTCTCCATTTTACCGCCAGGGGCTACGTACCAGCCACGTCTCGGCTTCTGAAGTAATAACACTTGACCGTCTTTTACGGCTATTAAATTTGCAATTCTTTGCATAGGCACACCTCTAATCTCTTTTGCATTCTACCTTTTATTATAGCAAGACCGAACAAGGTTTGTCCTCAATTCTAAACTTTAGGAGCATTTGCAATTTTAACTTCATCGATACTGTTATTAGCCTCTACTCAAACATATGAAACTCCGTCATAAAAATTTCCGTTTACAACAAAAATAGGCTGCTCCACCTTATTTGGCGGAAACAACCTACTCAACAAAATAAAAGGGGGATTGCTAATTACACTTTATATATTACACCTTTTATATGTCATTCAAGTTACAACTATATTAAGACCGTATTAAAATTGTATTTTTTTCCTTAAAAACTAATCAAAGAAAATCATCACCATAATGTGGGGTCGATTTCCGTTCCGGCTGGGAGCTTTGCCGCTGACGCTTCGCTTTCGCGCAGATAAAACAATTGCCGCTGACGCTTCGCTTTCGCGCAGATAAAACAATTGCCGCTGACGCTTCACTTTCGCGCAGATAAAACAATTGCCGCTGACGCTTCGCTTTCGCACAGATAAAACAATTGCCGCTGACGCTTCGCTTTCGCGCAAAGCAGAGCTTCCTGGGGGCGTCCGATGAGCCGCCTGGGCCAACAGATGTTTTTTGCGCGAAAGCGTAGTGCTAAACGTAGCGGCAGCAAAGTGTTTTTGTCTGTGCGAAAGCGTAGTGCAACGTAGCGACAGCAACAGCACGATGTTGGTCACGAAGGCGTTATCACAGGATGTGATGGTTTTAGCCTTCGTTCCTCTATTGCTAATCCCCAAGGAGTCGCCCAGCCTCCACTCCAATCAACTTGTTAACATAGTAGTATACGTTTTAACAAATGTCATCCACAACTTTTGGTGATGAGCCAATCAAAAGCAAATTTTAGGATTGCTCCACTTTAAGCATTAATTTTTTCTAATAATTCTTCCACATAGTGCTGTACTGCTTGTGCTGCAATACTTCCGTCACCTGTTGCTGTAACGATTTGACGAAGTGATTTTTCACGTACATCTCCAGCTGCGAAGATTCCTGGCACTGTTGTTTCCATATTATCATTTGTCAAAATATAACCAGCGTCATTTAAAATACCTAGAGACTCAAATGGTTTTGTTAACGGTAGCATACCAATGTAGACAAATACGCCATCAGTAGCAAAATCAGATTCTGTACCATCTACAGTTGATTGTAATGTTACACTTCCAACTTTACCGTTAGCCTCATTAATTTCTTTGACTGTTGAATTCCAAATGAAATCAATTTTTTCGTTAGCAAAGGCACGATCTTGAAGAATTTTTTGTGCACGTAATTTATCACGACGGTGCACAATTGTTACTTTATCAGCAAAGCGAGTTAAATAAACGCCTTCTTCAACAGCAGAATCTCCGCCACCTACGACTACAAGATTTTTTTGCTTGAAGAATGCACCATCACATACTGCACAATAGCTGACACCACGGCCACCAAGTTCTTTTTCGCCAGGCACGCCCATTTTTTTATACTCCGCACCTGTAGATAGAATAATTGCTCGTGTTTTATATTCTTTAGTACCTGATTTTATTGTTTTATATTCTTCACCATCAATAATTTCAGTGACATCACCATATGCATATTCTGCACCAAATTTCTTAGCGTGATCGAACATTTTTGTAGAAAGCTCAGGCCCTAAAATTGTATCAAATCCTGGATAGTTTTCTACTTCTTCTGTATTTGCCATTTGTCCGCCAGGGATACCACGTTCAATCATTAAAGTTGAAAGGTTGGCACGTGATGTATAAACAGCTGCAGTCATTCCCGCCGGACCTGCACCAATTATTACTACATCATAAATTTTTTCTTCTGACATAAATACTTCCCCCTAAACAGATTTTTTACTTTTTTATAATAATGTTAGTATGTTCATCGTATGTGAAAGTAAAAAGTTAATCAACTATGTTGCTCACGGTCTAATTATGAGTTTCTGGTAAAAACTTCAAAATTTCTTCAATATACTTTGATAAGGTAGACACTGATACTCCGTATTGCTGAGCTATCTCTTTTTTTGTAACCTTGAGCATTCGGGAAGAACGGAATAAATAATCATTTGCTCCTGCAATAGCCGCTGGATTTGTAAAACGATAATTGTTCATCAATGCTTGCTCACAAAGCACAAACCACATTTGGAACATTGGTGCAATTAATGTTGTAAGCTTGCCATACTGTTCTAGTAATATTTCTGGCACACTTACTGCTCGTATAAAACTAGCCTCTACTTTGTTTTTCATATCAAATTGATGTCCTAGTGCATAAGCTAGGAATAGCTTTTCATACGCATTGAATTGTTCAACGTCTATCCATTTTGGGTGCGCAATAATTTCCTGCTTATGTGCTGTACAGCTTAGTAAAAATAAGCCATATATGCGTTCACTTGTGTAATCGCTCTCTAGCTTATCTACAATATAATCACGGTCATGTTCTAATGCATCCAGTGAATACGTGTTTTCTTCTTGACGCCAAGGTTCGAAGCCTTCTTTATCGGGATCTAGCTCAAGTAGCTGCTCCCATGTACTCTTTGAAATTTCTTCATGTCCTGAAAAATAAGCTGCATGTGACAACCAAAAGTAAAAGCCAGCATCGCCTACATAGCCTCTTTTTTGCATGCTACGCAACCATTTAAATGCTACATCATATTGTCCAACAAGCGCTAATGTTGCACCCAGCTTATAGCGATGTTCCCATAAGTATGGCTGAATTTTCACAAGTATTTCTAAAAGATCCTTTAAATCTTCTTCATTTTTTTCATAGTATGCGATAACCGTTAAGTTACATAGTGCATGAAGATTCCCCTTATTTTCACGCAATACAGTGTTTAGAAGAGCCTTCGCCTGTTCTGCTTCACCAACATAAAAATAGGCAAGAGCTAAGTTGTTATATGCTGACCAAAAATCTGGTTTATCTTCAATTAAGTCTTCTAGCATTTTAATAGCTTCAGGGAAATCTCCCTTTTCCATACAACGTCTCGCCTGTTCTTGCCGATATAAATCTTCAGCAGAACCTTCAAGTTCCTCAAAATCATCCTGCTCAAAATCAACAAACTCTAATATTTCAGCAGCTTCATCTGCGTAGGCACCCTCTGGCTCTATTTGTAAATATTGCTCTGCAAAGCGTTTAGCATCATGTATGATACCGATACATCCTGATACTTCTGCCATGTAAAAAATAATTTCTGGATTGTCTTTATCTATCTGATAAGCACGACGAAGAAGATCATACGCTTCCTCGAAACGTTGACCCTCTAACTCTATTATCGCTAATTGTAATAAAATCATTGGATCATCAGGGCTTAAATCAACTGCTCGCTGTAAATATTTATAGGCTTTATTCATTTGTCCGCTATTCATTGCTTGTATTGATTTTTTATAATAATAGTCGCCTGTTGGAATGAACGACACTATATTCGTTTGATTCTCTTTTTGACGTTTCTTTTCCAAAATATTTCCTCCGAAACAAGAAATAAGGAACGTATTAAACGTTCCTTTACACAGTAACTTATATTATACCATACAATAAGCAATATGCCGTTATTTCTCCTCGTGACGTTTTTCTAACACATGTAATACATCATAAATACTTACTTTTTGTTCTTGTAGTAAAACTAGTAGATGATACATTAAATCGGCAGCTTCCCATTTTACTTCTTCTGCATCGCGATTTTTTGCACCTATGACAACCTCAGTTGCTTCTTCTCCAACTTTTTTACAAATTTTATCGATTCCTTTATCGAACAAATATGTAGTATAAGCCCCTTCTGGCATTTCTTGCTCGCGCTTTTCAATGACCTTTACTAGTTTAGAAATAATCTCAACAGATCCGACCTTGGCATTTTGCTGAACGGTCTCCGTAAAGCAAGATGTTGTTCCATTATGACAAGCTGGCCCAGCAGGAATTACTTCCACTACTAATGCGTCACCGTCACAGTCAGCCTTGATAGATACAACTTTTTGTGTATGACCACTTGTTGCCCCTTTGTGCCAGAGCTCTTGACGTGAACGTGAGAAAAACCATGTTTCTCCCGATTCAAGTGTTTTCTCTAGAGATTCTTTATTCATATACGCTACAGTTAGTACTTCTTTTGTATTAGCATCTTGTACAACTGTAGTGACAAGACCTTTATCATCAAATTTAATGCTGTCAATCATCTTACTGCCACTCCTTTTTCACGTAAGTACTCTTTTACTTGTGCTACGCTCGTTTCTTTGTAATGGAAGATTGATGCGGCAAGTGCTGCATCTGCATCGATATCTTCAGCTAATACCTCGTAAAAATGTTCGGCATTTCCTGCACCGCCGCTTGCAATAACCGGAACTGTCACAGCCTCTCTCACAGCTTTTGTTAATGCTAAATCAAAACCGGATTTCTCACCGTCCTGATTCATACTCGTTAATAAAATTTCACCTGCTCCTAAGCGAACTGCTTCCTTCGCCCACTCAGTTGCTCGCCATGCTGTTTTGTTTCGGCCCCCATGCGTATAAACCATCCATGTTGCATCTTCTTCGCTATAGCGGGCATCAATAGCTACAACAATACATTGTGCGCCAAAAAAATCAGAACCCTCTTTAATAAGCTCTGGGCGCTCTAAAGCAGACGTATTCACTGATACTTTATCGGCACCTGCACGTAAAATACGTTTCATATCTTCTAATGTACGAATTCCACCACCTACTGTGAATGGAATTGCTAATGAAGCAGCAGTTTGCCGTACGACATCCACCATTGTTTCACGTCCTTCATGTGATGCCGAGATGTCTAGAAATACAAGCTCATCTGCTCCTTGTTCATCATAAAACTTGGCAAGTTCTACTGGGTCACCCGCATCACGTAATGACACAAACTGTACACCCTTTACAACACGTCCCTCTTTTACATCAAGACATGGAATGATGCGCTTTGTTAACATGATGCCACTCCCTTCAACCATTGCTCTAATAAATGCACGCCTAGCTCACCTGACTTTTCGGGATGGAACTGCATCCCTGTAATAGACCCATTTGCCACAATGCCGGGAACCTTAATATTATGATAATCAGCATAAGCGACAAGCTCCGTTGCATCGATATCAGTTGCATAAAATGAGTGCACAAAATAAACATGTTTTGCCGTTACTTCAGCATTTAACCAAGAAGGACGCTTTGTCATTACTAGCTCATTCCATCCCATATGCGGCACTCGATACTCCTGCCCAGCGTTGCCACCAGTAAATCGTTTAATGCTTCCTTTAAAAAAGCCTAGACCTTTCGTTGGGGCTACCTCTTCACTTTGCTCAAATAATAATTGCATGCCTAAGCAAATTCCGAGAAGTGGGCGATTTTCTGCTTTCACCTTGTGTAAATATTGATCTAAATTCGTTTCAGCTAAACGTTTGATGGCATCTGGAAATGCTCCAACTCCCGGAAGTAACAGTGCATCTGTGGCATCTAGCACTGTCTCGTTAGCCGTAACAGCAACCTCACAGCCAAGTCGTTTTAATGCCTGTTCAACACTAAATAAATTCCCCATTCCATAATCAATAACACCTATTTTCACGTTAACAGCCCCTT
The DNA here is from genome assembly GCF_042884205.1 of Lysinibacillus sp. NPDC058147. NCBI lineage: Bacteria > Bacillati > Bacillota > Bacilli > Caryophanales > Bacillaceae > Lysinibacillus > Lysinibacillus sp. NPDC058147. Next base: position 124,410 of record NZ_JBHVUJ010000005.1, on the reverse strand, counting down.
AGTCGATGGTACACCTTTAACACGTGGATCAATTTCCACTGCTGCGTCAATAGCACGTGCTAACGCTTTAAAAATAGCTTCAATAATATGATGAGTATTATGTCCATAAGGTACGATGACATGAACATTCATCCGAGCCTCAAGTGCAAACTTCCATAAAAATTCATGTACTAATTCAGTATCGAAGCTACCGACCTTTTCCTTCAACTGTGGCACACGATATTCTAAGTGCGGACGATTCGAGCAATCCACTACGACCTGTGCAAGTGCATCATCCATCGGCACAAATGCTGTGCCGTAACGCTTTATTCCTTTTTTATCACCGAGCGCTTCACGAATAGCTTGTCCTAATACAATACCGAGGTCTTCTGTTGTATGATGATCGTCTATATATGTATCACCATTCGCTTGTATCGTCCCATTAAAAAGCCCATGTTTGATAAATAGGTCAAGCATGTGATCCATAAAGCCAACACCCGTTTTAATATCCGCCTTTCCTTCACCATCTAAATCGATAGCTACCGAAATTTGAGTTTCATTTGTTGTACGTTCAACTTTTGCATATCGTTTCTTTTCAGTCATTGTGCTACTCCTTTTCCCATCCGCGCGATTCGACTGCACGTGCGTGGCCCTCTAAGCCTTCCATACGTGCTAGACGTGCAATTTTCGGTGCATTTTCTGCCCAAGTTTTTTCACTATAAAAGACGATGCTCGATTTTTTCACAAAATCATCAACGTTTAAACCACTTGCAAAGCGAGCAGTGCTATTCGTCGGTAGCACATGATTTGTCCCTGCAAAGTAATCACCAACTGGTTCAGAGCTATAACGACCGATGAAAATCCCCCCTGCATGTCGTACTTGTTCTGCCACAGCCTCAGCATTTTTTGTGACAATTTCTAAATGCTCAGGCGCTAGCGAATTAATGGCGTCTATGGCATCTGCCATCGTTTCAGCCACATAAATAGCACCAAAGTTTTCTATAGATGCACGTGCTACCTCTTCACGCGGTAAAGTCGTTAATTGCTTCTCCACTTCATCAGCTACTTTTTTAGCCAATTGCTCAGAAGTCGTTACTAAAATGGCACATGCTAATTTATCGTGCTCAGCTTGTGATAGGAGATCAGCCGCGATTTCATCAGCAAATGCTGTTTCGTCTGCTAACACTGCAATTTCACTTGGACCTGCAATCATATCAATAGCTACCTCACCAAAAACCTCGCGTTTTGCTAATGCTACAAAAATATTTCCTGGACCCGTTATTTTATCAACCGGAGAAATTGTCTCTGTGCCATATGCAAGAGCCGCAATCGCCTGAGCTCCGCCGATTTTATATATTTCTTCTACTCCTAATATACGAGCTGCAGCAAGTACACCTGGAGGTAATTTTCCATCGCGACCTGCCGGAGATGTAATAACTATGCGTTTGACACCAGCTACTTGTGCAGGAATAACGTTCATCAAGACCGAAGATGGATATGCTGCTGTACCACCAGGAACATAAAGACCTACTGCATCGATCGCAGTAATTCGTTGCCCAAGCCACGAGCCATCTTTAAGCTCTAAGCGATAACCAGAACGCTTTTGCTGTTCGTGATAAAAGCGAATATTTTGAGCTGCTTCTGTTAAATCCACATAAAGCTGTTGATCAATCGATTTCGCACCCTCTTCGATTTCTTCCTTCGTTACGCGTAAATGATCAGGGGCAAAACCATCCCATTTTTCTGTATAAACACGTATAGCTGCGTCACCTTGTGCTCGAACGTCTGCTAATACTTGACGCACAACCTTTAACTGTTCTTCATTTCCACCTTCAAGTGGTCTCTTTAAAGAAATACCTTTTTCTAGCTTTGTTATTTTCATAGGATTAATCTCCTTTAAATCATGGAATGTGCCTCTTCCAGACAGTAGACATTTTTATTTAACGCATTTTTTCAAACGTTTCACAAGATCGATAATACGATCGCTCTTCATACGATAGCTTACCGGATTGGCAATTAATCGTGATGATACGTCTGTAATAAATTCATACTCCACTAAGCCATTTTCTTTCAGCGTCCGGCCTGTTGAAACAATATCAACAATTCGATCTGCTAAGTCAATCATGGGCGCCAGTTCAATCGATCCATTTAGCTCAATAATTTCAACCTGCTCTCCAATACCCTTGTAATATTTCATTGCAATATTAGGATATTTTGTCGCTATTCTCGGTGCAATTTCATTCATCGTTGTATTAGGTAAGCCTGCTGATGCGATATAACAAGTACTTATTTTTAAATCCAGTAATTCATGCACTTCTCGTTGCTGTTCTAACAAAACATCTTTACCTGCAATACCAATATCCGCTACACCGTGCTCAACATAAACAGGAACATCCATTGGTTTTGCTAATATAAAACGAATTTTCTCTTCTGGAATTTCAAGCATTAATTTACGGGACATTTCAACTTCTTCTGGTAAATTAAAGCCAGCTTCTAAAAGCATCTGATATGCCTCGTCAAAAATGCGTCCCTTCGGCATAGCAATCGTTAATTCATTCACCGTCAACGTCCTCCTGTCCCACCACAACTACTTCTGTAAAATGTGCTAAAAATGCTGCTTCATCGACAAGGCCGCTTCTTAACTGTAAGGTAACCTGTTTACCGGCTACTCGTAGCGTCTGTACCTTTGCAAGAGCCGCTTCAAATTGCTTTTCCTCAAATAGCACAACTGTAGCTTCTCGTCGTTCATCAGATTGCGCATCAATCGTTTCTAATAGGCGATCAACGCGAATACTAAAACCTGTAGCGCCTACTTTTGAGCCAAATACCTCCAGCAATCCGTCATAGCGTCCCCCATTGCCTAATGGAAAACCACTGCCGGTTGCAAATACTTCAAATAACATGCCTGTGTAATAGCTCATGTGACTAGAAAGTGTAAAATCAAAGGCTACATAATCCGCTAAGTTTGCCATTTCAAGTAGCTTAGCGAGCTGTTGCATATATTCTAATGCGTCATTTTTCCGCACATATTTTTCAATATCTTGAATTTCTTTTAAATGTATTGCTTCTTCAATAAATTGCAATAATGCATCGGATTTTGTTTTAGGTAAATCAAATGATTCTACCGCTTCTTCAAACCCTACGTAATTGCGTTGTACAAGTAGCGTCCGAAGTATATTTTGTTGTTCAACGCTTTCTGTATAATCTTGTAAAATACAATTTAATATACCTGCATGACCGATCGTCACTTTAAATTCCGTTAATCCAAATTGCTTTAATAACTCCATTGCTGTAACAATAACCTCAGCATCCGCAAAAACAGAATTGTCTCCAATTAACTCAATCCCCATCTGATCAAATTCTGCTGGACGTCCACCTTCCGCTTCCTGTGCGCGAAAGACACTAGCAAAATAAGCAAGGCGTAAGGGAATCATCTCTTTTAATAATTTTGATGTTGCTACACGTGCAATCGGTGTTGTCATATCAGGTCGTAGTACTAACGTGTTGCCCTGGCCATCTACTAATTTAAATAATTGTGCGTTGGCTATCGCTGATGCTTTACCGACTGTATCAAAATACTCTACTGCGGGCGTTTTTATAAATTCATAGCCTCTTTTGCATAAAAAATCTCGCCCTGTATTTCTTACAGCCTCTACCTTTTCAAAAATTTGCGGAAATGTATCGCGCATTCCTAGTGGTTTCTCAAACATTTTAATCGACGACATTTTGACACTTCCTAACGTTTCACTTTAACTCACTAGAGTATTAGAGAATTAGATTATGAAAGAATTCTAACTTATTTATCCCATTCAGTCAATGCAACTTTGTTTAAATTATCAAATAATTTAAACACTGATTATTCTGTTAATTATACTCGAAAATAAATAAATTGAAACTTTATTCAGTAGAGCCCTCCTTACCTTTAGACAAAAGGTAGATGTCGATAAAATTCAGAAGTTGGGTGATAAAACGTGAAAGTTAGTCGATAAATTTCAAAAGTTGGGCAATAATTCATGAAAGTGTTCCGATAAAATTCAGAAGTTGGGTGACATTTTGTTAAATCGTATGCGTGTTAATCCTCATTTTGTCGGAGAGTCATTTCATTGTTACAATAGTTTTCCAATAAAAAAACACTGTGCATATTAAAGCTTGCACAGTGTAGATTTTATTATTTTTTCGGTGTGCACCATTCCACTACTTCATTGCGTTTGCGCTCCGCCATTTGTTCAGCGGTATAAATAATTTGCATAGGATTACCGCCAGCTAGACAGCCAGCTGGCACATCTTTATGGACAAGGGTTGCAGCTGACACAATCGCACCGTCACCTATCGTTACGCCTGGTAGTATCGTTGAATTGGCACCAACCATCACTTCGTTACCAATACGAACATCTCCCAGACGATATTCCTCTATTAAATATTCATGCGCTAAAATAGTCGTATTGAAGCCTATAACGGTATTGTCACCGATATGAATACGTTCCGGAAACATTGTATCTGGCATGACCATTAAAGCTAAGGAAGTTTGTTCACCAATTTCCATTTTTAATAAAGTTCGATACAACCAGTTTTTCACACGTAAAAATGGTGTGAAGCGTCCAATTTGAATGACAATGAAACACTTCATCACCTTCCAAAAGGACACCGTATCATAAATATTCCAAAGCGAGTTTGCTCCTTCGACACGGTAGCGTTCTGTTTTACGTGCCATTTACTTACCCCGCTTTCACAATTTCAAATAAATCCGTCATATGATGCAACATATATTCCGGCTTGAATTGCTGTAAGTATTCCTCACCTTTAAAAGCCCATGCTACACCAGCCGCTCTAACCCCAGCGTTGTGCCCTGCCTCAATATCGTGAGAATTGTCGCCAATCATAATCGCTTCTTCCTTGTTTACACCAAGGCGTTCAAGAGCAAGCAAAACTGGTTCTGGGTCAGGCTTTACATTTTTCACATCATCCGTGCCAATACGGATATCAAATAAATGACTTGCACCTAGTACAGATAGACCACGGTCAATCATCCCATTACGCTTTGTAGACACGATCGCTAATTTGATACCCATAGCCTTTAATTGCTCTAAAGTTGATACAACATCAGGATATTGAGTGACAAGCTCATCGTGATGTAATTCATTATATTCACGATATTTTGCAACCATTGCATCCTCTTCACCAGGAGCAATGTCAGTAAATGTCTGTTTTAAGGACGGTCCGAGGAATTTCAGGCAATCTTTTGGCGAATATTGCCCGGGAAATCGCTCGTTTAAAACGTGCATAAATGTTTGAATGATTAAATCATTTGTATTGAGTAATGTACCATCAAAATCAAATAGTAATGCCTTTACAGTCATGCTTTGCACCCCTTATTTATTATCTAAATACTTTACTGCAGGTTTTACTTTTATACGTCGGTAAATAATTGCACCAAGCCCTACTACGATACCTATGATCGAAACAACCTGAGCTGAGCGTAAATTCCCTACTAAATAAAGGCTATCAGTTCGCATGCCTTCTATAAAGAAGCGACCGATTGAATACCAAATTAAATAGCTGAAGAATATTTCACCACGATTTAAATTTACTTTGCGTAAAACTAATAAAATAATTAGCCCAATAAAGTTCCAAACGGATTCATATAAAAAAGTAGGATGTACGTATGTCCCTAATTCTTCTACATACATTTGATTAATAATCCAGTCCGGCAGCATTAGATGTTCTAAAAATGTACGTGATACAGGACCACCATAAGCTTCCTGGTTCATAAAATTGCCCCATCGGCCAATTATTTGTCCAATTAAAATACTCGGTGCCGCAATATCCGCTACTTGTAAAAAGCTAATATTTCTTCTACGAGTGAATATGTAAGCTGTCAAAAATGCACCAATAAGAGCACCGTGAATAGCGATACCACCATTCCAAATCTCAATAATCTTCCCAGGATTTTCACTATAATAATCCCAACGCATCGTAACATAGTAAATACGTGCACAAATTATGGATATAGGAACAGCCCATAGTAATAAATCCGCAAGAAAGTCCTCTGGTAATCCTCTCTTAACAGCCTCTCTTTGTCCAACAATATAAGCTAAAATAATACCCGATACGATTAGTAACCCATACCAACGAACAGGGATAGGCCCTAAATGGAAAGCGATCGGATTAATTTGTAATAATACTAAGTCCATCTTATGCTCCTCTCTTAATCAATTCATTGCATTTGCAATGAATTCTAATCAGAACGATTAGTCGTCCAATTCATCTGTCGATGAGATTACCTCATCTAATCGTCTAGAAAACTCCTCTGCTGCATTAACACCCATCTTTTTCAAACGATAATTCATTGCTGCTACTTCAATAATAACAGACACGTTACGTCCAGGTCTTACAGGAATCGTTAACTTTGTTAATTCCGTATCAATGATTTTCATTTTTTCTTCCTCTAAACCTAGACGATCATATACTTTTTCTGGATCCCATATTTCTAATTCGATCACTAATGTTATACGTTTGTACGGTCGTACCGCACTTGCTCCAAAGAGTGTCATAATATCGATAATACCAATACCTCGAATTTCGAGTAAATGTTCTAAAAGAGGAGGTGGGCTTCCAATTAAAAAATTCTCTGATTCCTGACGGATCTCCACACAATCATCAGCTACTAACCGGTGCCCCTTCTTAACAAGCTCAAGTGCTGTTTCACTTTTCCCTACACCACTTTTTCCGATAATTAGAACACCGATGCCATATACATCAACTAAAACTCCATGAGCAGCAGTCATTGGTGCTAAGCGACCTTCTAAATAGTTTGTTAACCTACTCGAAAATTTCGTTGTTGTCATATGTGTTTTAAATACAGGTACATGTTTTTCATTGGACGCTTGAATAAGTTCCTTAGGTACCTCTAAATCACGAGAAATAATAATAGCTGGTGTATCCTGCGAACACAGTAGACGCATGCGCTCCAGTTTCACATTTGCAGGTAGCATTTCAAAAAAAGAAAGTTCTGTTTTTCCAAGCAATTGTACTCGATTTGCTGGATAATGCGTAAAATACCCCGCCATCTCGAGCCCTGGTCTTGAAATATCACTAGTAACAATCGTTCTTCCTATTCCTTCCTCACCAGCTAATAGTTCTAACTTAAATTTCTCCATAACGTCTCTTGTTAATACTACGACCAATGTTAAGTAGCCTCCATTCAAAGGAATTGAATATGTTTTGTCCTGCGTTAACTAGCAATCAGCATAATGATTGCAGTTTCACCTTATTTTAGCATGTCTATGTATAAAAGAAATGTATTTACACTCTGTCTGCACTGACTAAAAATTCTATAAAATATAAAAAACTAGCGGTTCTCCAGCCCGCTAGTTTCATTTCGTTTTATTTTTGAGTAGCTAACCATTTGGCAACTGCTTCTGCATCTGCACCTTTAACAATACCAGGAGGCATTGCACCCTTACCATTTTCAATAACATTTAAAATTTCTTTTTCTGATAAACGAGCGCCTACATCGCTAATTTTTGGTGCACTTCCTTGGCCTTGTAGCTCACCACCATGGCAAGTAATACAAGATTTCATAGCAATTGTCTCGCCATCTGGAGCAGTTGTTTTAGTACCTTCAGTTGTTGATGTTTTACCTCCGCCACAAGCAGCTAAGAAGATTGCTGAACCAATCGCTAATGTTAACATTGCCTTTTTCATTAGGGCCCCTCCTAAAGTAAATAAGTATCTTTCCCCGACATTATACCAAAATTATGCACGTTTGAAACCTTCTCCTAACACCTCATATGCATCAGAAACGATCACAAACGCTGATGGGTCAACGTTTTTAATGAGTTGTTTCAGCTTTGTGAATTCGGTTTGATAAACAACAACCATCAGTACTGGCCGTGCTTCCCCTGTATAGCCACCTATTGCGGGCAACTTTGTCACTCCTCGATTGATCTCGGCATAAATGGCATCACGCACTTCATCTTGTTTCATCGTAATAATGTAAACCATTTTAGACTGACTAAAGCCTAGCTGAATAATATCAATCGTTTTTGTAGTGACATACAGACCAATCAGGGCATATAAACCTTTTTCCAAGTCAAAAACAATTGCTGCACTAATTGCGATAATCCCATCAATTAAAAGTACACTTGTACCAAGCGATATTCCGGTATACTTTGTAATAATTTGCGCCAGTAAATCAGTGCCACCAGTAGAAGCATTCCCCTTAAAGACAAGTCCTATTCCTAAACCGACAACAATTCCCCCAAAAAGCGCACCGAGTAAAGGATTATCTGTCCAAGGCCCCCAACTGTTCGTTAGTAATACAATAAACGGTAATGTTATCGTTCCAATAAACGATTTGATTCCAAATTTTTTCCCAAGAAATAATACACCCGCTATAAATAATGGAATATTGAATGCATATTGTACAAAACCAGGATTCCAACCAAATAAACCGTGTAAAATTGTACTGATCCCGCTTACCCCACCAGAAGCTACTTGATTTGGTAGTAAAAATACATTGAAGCCAATAGCAATTATTGCAGCTCCTACTATAACGTACACATACTCCATAACGCTTTCCCGTACATCATGAATTTGATTCATTTCCCCCACGCCCACTTCAACTATCAGAATTTTTTAAAGACGAGATGATTATAGCAAATAGTCTTCGCATTGAGAACTTCGTCTTGATGAAGGGAATATGTATTTTTATAATTTGCATTATGAATTACACTTATGACAATTAATTTGAAAACACAAAAAAATAAGCTACCTTAAAGAGCAAATTTTTAGATAGCTTATTTCTTATTCTCTAGTTCATTACTGGAATTTGCAGATGACATTTATTGTCGTGTAGATTAGTTGATTGGAGTGAGGACTGGGCGATTCCTATTGGCCCTTGTTTTTATAAAGATTTTTCTGCCCACTCCATTGCTTCATTATATAAAAGATCAATATTTGTGAAATTCATATTGAGCTGTGGAGCTAATTCTTCTAAAGTAGACCAATCTAACTTAGCTAATGCAATACTGAAATCCAGATAAGGTGTCATTTCAGTTTGATTACCTAAAATCGTTTCTGTTATGTCTTCTGAAAAAGGTAGCTGCTGTAAAATTACAGTCAGAGGCCTTTGCAACAAAGTGTCTATCAATGAAAACATCCCAACTAAAAAATATTCAGAGAAGTTTTTCTTATAGGATAGTTTGGCTAATTTCTCACATACTTTTGCTCTAAATAATGATGTACGCATAACTTCTTTAAAAAGATCATTATCAGCATTCATATCTATTTCTCGCATCGCTAATAAATAAATCCACTTTCGTAAATTTGGAACACCGAGTAATATAATCGCTTGTTTGATCGAACGAACCTTGGATTTAGAACGCATCTCTGAATTATTAATCATTTGCAATAATTTATACGTTAATGAAATATCACGCTCAATATTATCAGCTAATAACTGTATATTCGGTTCCTCTTCTTTTAATAGCGTAATAATATATAAATATTGAATAGTATTAGCAGGTATATCGGTTGTTGCAATGATTTGAGGTTGTTCAAAAAAATAGCCTTGAAATAATTCATAGCCAGAGTGCTTTGCTACTTCAAATTGATTTCGTGTCTCGACCTTCTCAGCTAGTAATTTTATGTGAGGGAAATTTTCTTTCACTTTGTTTTCAATTTCCATTCGCTCAAGTAATGGTGACAATAAAAAATCAACTTTTATATAATCGATATAAGGAAATAACTCATCATAAACTTGTACCTTATCATCCAAAATAAAATCATCTAATGCAATTTTAAACCCATATGATTTCAGCTCAATGACTCTCTCTACTAACTGAGATGTAATAGGGACATCTTCTAAAATCTCAATAACAACTTGCGATGGATTTAAGTATTCATTTAAGTGACTCATAAGCAAGTTTTCTGTAAAATTAACAAAACTAGGTTTACCTTTTGTTACCTCTTCGATGCCAATTGAAAGAAATGAGTTTACTAGTACATCGATAGTTGCAGCATCTGAGTCGACCATCGGAAAAGCATTCACATTTTTACTACGATATAATAATTCATACGCAACGACTTGTTCATGAAGGTTAAAAATAGGCTGTCTGCCGATAAATACTTCCATTTTGTCTCCCCCCATTTCTCCATTTATTAGTAATATTATTATAGCATTTTTCAGTATTATCTGCTTATCATTCAAGTAACTGTCTAAAAGTCGTCTAACATGAATTAACATCATATACAATAAAACAAATCATCACATAGCATGGTGAATTTTCGTTCCAGCTAAAGAAGTCCGATGATCCACTATGACGGTATCCCCAAAAAGTCGACTTGTCTTCATACCAATCGACATATCCTCATTACTGAGCCTCCAAAATTGTTACCTTAAATTCCTAATTACTTATCTAAATTATTTATTCCATTTTCCGACCTATCATTTTCAAATTCACTCAATCCTTCCTTATTTGCCTTGCTTCCGTGAGTATTTCCTCTGCTTCCGTGAGTATTTCCTCTGCTTCCGCGGGTATTTCCTCTGCTTCCGCGGGTATTTCCTCTGCTTCCGCGGGTATTTTCTCTGCCTCCGCGGGTATTGCTTTGCTTCGCGGGTGTTCGCTCTGCTTCTGCGGGTAAGTAGGTTTGTAAGAAATTCTCTTTTTATATTGACATTTACCAATTTCCAATCTATAGTACATTACAACACTAATGCACTATGTTACATAGAAATGAAAGGGGGTTTTTCGATGCACGTTCATCTAGATGGTGCAGCACCGATTTATATTCAAATTGCTGAATGGTTACAGCACGAAATTATTGCCGATCGATTACAGGCCGACGAGAAGGTCTATTCTCAATATCAGCTAGCTGAATTATTCAATATAAACCCTGCTACTGCTGGTAAAGGGCTGACTATTTTACTTGAAGAGCAACTTTTATATAAAAAACGGGGGTTAGGTATGTTTGTCGCTACGGATGCAAAGGAACGAATTTTAATAAAACGTCGAAACGAAATACTAACGAAAATGGCACAGGAGATTGTATTAGAGGCAAAGCGTTTACTTGTATCTGATGAAGAATTGTTGGTGCTCATTCGAAAAACACAGGAGGGATTGGAATGAATATTATTCAATGTGAGGAGTTATCTAAAAGCTTTGGACGTCGTCATGCACTACAGCGCGTAACCTGCGCTATTGATGCAGAGAAAATTATCGGTATTATTGGTCGCAATGGTGCTGGTAAGTCGACATTACTTAATATTTTTGCAGGCTATATTAAGCCTACAACTGGGTCATGCAAAGTGTTTAATGAAAATCCCTTTAATAATATTCAAACTGCTGCAAATATGATTTTTATCGATGATCGATTAAGCTTCTCTGATTACTTGTCGCTCGAAGATATTCTCAAGATGGGCGCCGATTTTTACCCTAATTGGCAAAATGAATTAGCTTATCGCATGCTCGATTATGCAGGGATAGATCTCACAGCAAAGCATCAGCAACTATCTAAGGGGCAATTAGCAACCTTTAACCTTGTTTACGGATTAGTAAGTCGCTGTGCACTAACTATTTTAGACGAACCGATGAATGGTATGGACGAAGTTATTCGTACAGATTTTTACAGGGCGATTTTAAAAGAATACCTGGCCTTTCCACGAACATTTTTAATTACTAGTCACCATTTACAAGAGATGGAATCTATTTTAGAAGAAATATTATTGATAGATGAGGGCTCTGTCATTGCTCACGCACCATTGGATGAATTTAAGGAACAGCTCATATCACTTCGCGGACCAAGTGATGCACTTGCAGATCTGCTCTCTGAAACGGAAGTTTACGCTCAAAAAATTGTGACAGGAATGACCACGGTAATAGTAGATACTAGCAAACTGTTTATCTCAGAAGAAATTCTCCGAACAAAAGGCATTACGGTATCCTCCCTTACCGCAAGTGAAGTGTGCAAGTATTTAACAAGTAAAAAAGGAAGTGATATTGATGCAATCTTTGACTAATATTTCACTGAAAACGATTGTAAAAAAACAGGTGAAGTGGAAAGCAAAATTATATATTTCTGCCCTTAGCTCCTTAGTTATTGTACAAATCATTTTTGCAGTTTTAACATATGGCTCCGGAAATGCGTCTTCTGGTCATGGGCGAGAAAATTTAGATGTTCGGTTTTCTATTTACTCACTCGATATGTTTCTTATAGTTACAGCTATATGGGCATTTATTATAGCGATACTCTTTACAACAAAAGCATATCGTATTGATGATTTATCCGTTATTTCCAGTCGTACATCTAGCGCTATTGCAAATATATTAGTCATGATTATTTATAGTTTTATTGCAGTCATCATTATGATTTCGACTTATTATTTACAAGTAGTAATAGGAAATTCTTTAGTGGAAAAGAAATCTTTTGTTATTGAAAATCTATTTATTTCACCCTCAACATTACTATTATGTTTCAGTAGTATCTGTTTATTAGGCGCAATCGGCTTACTGTTAGGCACCTGCTTCAAGGGGCCAGGAATGGTAAAAATATTTGTATTTACTTTTATACTGTTTTGCTTAATTTATATGTTACTAGCGTCTATTAACCTTAGTCCGCTACTAATGTTATCCAATCTTATGATTAGTGTTATTTATTTGCTTGTGGCTCTACTGTGCTTTATCCTCACTATTTGGATTGCTAATAAATCGGAGGTGTCTCGCAAATGATTGCGACATTTTTCTTATTTTTTATTCCACTACTGCTCGTAGCGGTTATTTTTCTACTACTAAATAAATTAGGTAAAAAAACTAAAAAAATTTGGACATCTAAGCGTATTATGATTGGCATTACTAGTTACATCGCACTTGGGCTTACTGCCTTCCTATATATTAGCTTTTTTTCAGAATCAACAATACCAGTACTCTCTCCTTCTGAAATTAAACAAGTTGAGAAAAAGTTTGATCAAATCAAGAAATATGATCAAGAATACAATTCTGCCTATTTAATTGAGGACTACAAAAAGAAAACATGGGAAATTAACGTTGAAGGAAATAAATTACCTGTTGTTATAAATGATGACAATTATTCAAGTTTGAAAATTCGACAACGTTATAATGACACTATTGAATCAGGGAAAGCACTTGTTACCTATTATCAATTTCCTTTCATTTTAGAAGGTATTGATCTTTCAGACGAAGTACCATTACCTAACGTATACGTGGAACAAAACCAGCTATTTATTGGATCTTTACCAAAACAAGTAAATTATTTTCGTATAAATGCAACATTAGGTATTTTAGATATGAATCGTGAGATAGAACGTGAACAATATGAAACGGACTATTCTTATTCAAATGTCATAGTTATCGATATACCACGAAGTACGGTTCTGGAAGATTCCCAAGGTCTTGTTCAATATATAGAGTAGTAAAGAATAGATTACTACCATTAATCAGGAATGACCTTCATAAAGCGTATTAAGTTGATTAGTGTAGAGGCTGATTGACTCTCTAAGCGCAAGGTTGGAGTAAAAAAACAAGGACAGTCCTCAGTGATTTTTTATCACATTTAGACTGTCCTTTTTTATTTTCTACTTGTTTTTGATTTAAGAGCACCAATAACAGCTGGTACAACTGAAATCAAGATAATTAATATAAGAACCGTTGAGAAGTTATTTTTAATTATAGGAATATTACCAAAGAAATAACCTAGTAATGTACAGCTGAGTACCCATAACACTGCCCCTACAACATTATACATAATGAAGTAGCCATACTTCATTTTACTAGCCCCTGCAACAAATGGTATGAATGTACGGATGAAAGGCATAAAACGTGCGATGACAATTGTTTTTCCACCGTGTTTATTAAAGAACTTTTCTGCTGCTTCCATACGCTCTTTTTTTACGACTCTTCCAAGGAAGCTCTTTGGTGGAATGGATGTCCCCACTTTATGACCGATATGATAGTTCATCGTATCCCCTAAAATTGCAGCCGCTAAAAACACGGGAATTAATATCCACATATTAAATGCGCCCATTGCTGCTGCTAATGTACCACTTGCAAAAAGCAACGAATCACCTGGCAAGAATGGGAAAATTACAACACCTGTTTCAACAAAAACAATTGCAAATAGAACGAAATAACTCAAATTACCAAATTTATGAATGATCTCCTCTAAATGCACGTCAATATGCATAATAAAACTAATTAACTCCTTGATGAGTTCTATCATTTTTCCGTATGCTCTCTTTCGATTAAATTTTCTAAAGGCTTTGACGTAGCTAGACACCAAAGGGTTCCATTCTTGTTTACTATCTGTAGTGTCACTTCTCCCTCACTATATGACAAGCCTTTAAAAAGTATGTAGATTTCACAAGTTTGATTTTATCACTTACAGACATACACACTCAACTTATTTAAATAAGTTGCCACGCTTTTTTACATTGTTGTAATATTTACCTAAGATGAAAACGTTTGTGTGACTAACACCCTGGTGCTGACGCTGCGCTTTCGCACAAAAATTGTTGCCCCTAATCATTTGAACTTGTACGGGCAGTTGATCTCCCACTTATATTTATTCTTTCTCTTAATTCTTGAAGGGCGAATCTATTATACGGAATAAAAAAAGCTACTATTTTTCAATAGTAGCTGCTGTTTCTTATACTTTTTCTTTTAATGTACGACGCAAAATTTTTCCTGTCGTATTTTTCGGTAATTCATCGATAATCTCAATTACTTTAGGAACCTTGTATTTCACCATATGCTTTGCACAGTATGCGAGAAGGTCTTCTGTTGAAGTTGCTTCTGCATCTTTTAAGACAACATATGCATGAACTGCCTCGCCTAAGTTAGGGTCTGGGAAACCTACAACTGCCGCTTCAACGATATTATTATGAGCAAAGAGTACTTCTTCGACCTCTCTTGGATAGACATTAAATCCGCCTACAATAATCATATCTTTTTTACGATCAACGATGTAGAAGTACCCTTCTTCGTCAACTCTAGCTAGATCTCCTGTGTATAACCAGCCATCACGTATAGCCATCGCTGTTTCTTCAGGTAATTTATAATAGCCCTTCATAACGTTAGGTCCTCGTACAATTAGCTCCCCTACTTCGCCAACGGGTACTTCTTGACCATTAACATCCACCACCTTATTCTCAACATTGGAAATGGATGTCCCAATAGAACCTGCCTTACGCTCACGATCCAATGGGTTGAAGCACGTTACTGGTGAAGCTTCCGATAAGCCAAAGCCCTCTGAAACACGCACATTAAATTTCTTCTCGAAATTATGTAATAATGCTACCGGTAAAGACGCGCCACCTGAAATCGCTAAACGTATTGTTGAGAAATCTTCAGGGTTGCTTTCAGGTAATTGATACAAGAAGTTATACATAGTTGGCACACCAGCGAAGACTGTTGCCTTTTGTTCCTTCGTTAATTTAAAGATTTCAGTTGGACTAAAACGTGCTTCAAGTAAAACCGTTGCTCCACTCAATAATGGGGCATTGACCACGACAGTTAACGCAAATACATGGAAAACTGGTAATGTAGCAATAATACGATCATCTGCTTGATAGCCTAAATAATGCGCAACATCTCGTGCATTTGAATAGATATTTTTATGAGTCAACATTGCACCCTTTGGAGTACCTGTCGTTCCTGAAGTATATAAAATAATTGCATTATCATCTTCATCGACTTCTTCTGGTTGGAAAGAGTCTGATGCACTAGCAATTACTTGTGAAAATAAATGTATTTTTGCCTTTGCCTCTTCGGATAGAGTCGTTACTTTTTCAGCAACATCTGCTGTTGTTTCACAAACAACAAATGTTTTTACTTTTGGAAAAGCATGTACACCCATTTCTACTAATGGTAGAAGTGCATCAAGTGCAATAACAGCTTTTACATCACCATTATGCAAAATATACGAAATTTCATCCGGTGTATAGATTGGATTAATCGGAATTGCCGTTGCCCCTAAACGCATTGTTGCATATAACGCAATTAAATAATGTGGTGTATTGCCGAGTAAAAACGCCACATGGTCCCCTTTTTCTACCCCTAAATCTTGTAACCCCTTTGCAAAGCGACCAACCGTGTGTTCAAACTCACCGTAAGTCGTATCTTTCCCCATAAAATGATACGCAATTTTATCCGGTTGCTCTAATGCTTGTTGACGAACACTTGAAACTAAATTCAATTACACCATCCCCTTATCGTATCAATTTCGCCTTGGCGTAATTGAGGTCCGGATTTTGAATTGTACATGCATAATTCATTCCTTTTAAAATCCGTGACATCCGCCGGAGGCTTTATCTTCATTCAGTAGATGTATGGACATCCCATAAAAAGGAATTACACCCAAATCCATCTCACCACCTCAGAGGTGGGAGTCTACTACTTAACGAAGATAAAATGAATCATTATTCAGTAATATTATATAAGAAATATATCTAAAAGACAACGAGACTTTTTATTTCATGTCGTAAATTACGTCAAATAATTCATTTTTTTCTCTATCGTACATCTTGATTACGAACGAATGTGCGAGATGTATCGCCAACGAATCAAATAAAAATAGACTACTTGTATTAAAACAAAAAAGCCAAAAGCAAAGACAACTTCTTTGACAATGGAAATATTAGCAATATCCTTCAAGATACCTTGAACCATAAGAAAAGCAAAGGCGCTATGCATCATTGCAACACCCCATGGCAAGAAAAACTGCGGGAATAAATGACGATTCACAAGCTTTTTGAGCTCTGTATCTGTTAAGCCCATTCGCTTTAAGACATCGAATTTACGCTTCTCTCTTTCAAGAGAAGTATGCAGTTTAAAGTAAACGAAGCTACCTGCTGCTAATAAAAATACAGTTGCTACTAAGACCCCTACTAATGTGAATAATGAGTAAGTAGCTAATACATAAGAATAATCTAACCCTGCATTTACAAAGAAAAATGGGCTAAATCTATTCTTCTTATAAAAATATTGAGATGCTTTTAACTCTTCTATGTCATTACCAATATCTTTCGTCTCTATCCACTGAGGAATATAGAAGGTAAATAAATGATAGGTTGGCTGAATAACGTCTTTATCGGCAATCGGCTTTCTAAGCTTACTAAAATCTTCATCGCTAATTACTATAGAATTCACACTAACGATAGACCCTGGGAATACTATTTTAGGATATACGCTATCAATTGTTATCGGGATTGAGTTTTCCTCTAATACTGTATGCACAACTTTATCTTTTAGTTTTTTAAGAGAATCTTCCGAGTATGGTATAAACACTGCCTCTCCTGAAGCCAAATCAAGTAATGGGTAACTATAGGAAGAAAGCAATACATTCATATCCGATTCCCTGAAAACTTCAACTTCATTGTGGGTATATGAAGATGTTTGTTTGATGACAACAAAGCGCGATAAATGATAGGACAAACCCTTCTCCTCTAGTTGAATTCGTAAAGAGGCGATATGATTTCGTTCATAAGGATTATCGACATCTCCCTTATAGACAAGCCCTAATGGATTTAAACGATCATATTGTATTGTATATGATGACATTGTTGCTAAAACGCCGACCGATAAAAAGGCCATTGTTGACACCATCGTTACTACAAAAAACATTTTCACATTGTCCATCATAATATGAGTTTGCTCAGCTAACGAAAGAAGGCGATAGCGTTGCCAATGAAATTTACGTTGGCCCCTGGCTTTATCTAAAAAACAAGGTAAAGAATCGCTGAAAAAGTAATATGTTCCAAATGTCGCGAAAAACGGGATTAATAATGTTAAACTAATCCAAGATGTTTTCGATACGATAAATGCTAGTACGTACGCTGATAAAATGAGAGTAATCCCAAATACTGCACGAACTTTAGAATAGGTTGAAACACTATTTAAATAGTCATTTCCCTTAAGAAGATCGCGCAATTTCCTTTCACGTGTAAAATACACACTAATAAAGGAAATGACCACAAAAGCACTTGTGAAGACACCAATCGTTAGTAGAAATGGCTGCCATGAAACATATAAGGGTAAACTATCTAAATGTAAAATTTCTCGAACAATCATGAAAAAGAATTTCGAAAATGAGAAACCAAATATAATCCCAACAAAAATAGAGCCCGATCCAATAATCATTGTCTCCAAAAAGACAAGCTTATTCATCTGGCGTTTTTCCATCCCTAAATGTAATAAAATTGCAAACTCATGTGATCTTGCCTCTAAAAAAGCACTCATCGAATAATATAAAAAGA
The DNA here is from genome assembly GCF_042884205.1 of Lysinibacillus sp. NPDC058147. NCBI lineage: Bacteria > Bacillati > Bacillota > Bacilli > Caryophanales > Bacillaceae > Lysinibacillus > Lysinibacillus sp. NPDC058147. Next base: position 106,163 of record NZ_JBHVUJ010000005.1, on the reverse strand, counting down.
ATAATGTAAAAAGGACGAGTACAATTTCCGCACCAACCATCCCAATTAACGAAGCCTCTCCTAAAATCCCTTGTTCAATATCCGGATGAAACATGAGCATTGAATAGATAAAAAACACAGCCACAGAAAAAAAGCTTGCCATGAAAAAGGCACCGTATATACGGCTGTTCCGTACGACATTACGGTAAGCGAATTGTCGAAAGGTCACCTACTTGTCCTCCTCCTAGTAAGCTCAAAACATTTAATATTCGTTGGAAAAACATTTGACGGCGGTCATCTTTATATATTTCATTGAAAAATTCCCCATCTTTAATAAATAACACGCGATCACAGTAGCTAGCTGCAATTGGATCATGTGTTACCATTACAATCGTTGTTCGTTTTTCCTGATTGATTTTTGTTAAAAGTTCAAGTACATCACGCGAAGAATTCGAATCCAAATTTCCTGTCGGCTCATCTGCTAAAATGAGACTTGGATTATGAATAAGTGCCCGACCAATGGCTGTTCTTTGTGCTTGTCCACCTGATATTTCATTTGGTCGTTTATGCAAGAATGAGGTTAAATCGAGCTTTTCCACAATACTTGCAAGACGCTCCTCCATTACTTCTAATGGCTGTTGGTCTAATGTAAGTGGCAGCACGATATTCTCTTCCACTGTCAGCATATGCAAAAGATTAAAATCCTGAAAAATAAAACCAAGCTGTCTTCTTCTAAAGTAGGCTAGCTCAGTTGCTTTCAACATATGTGGATTCATGCCATCTAAAATGATTTCTCCACTCGTTGGTTCATCAATCGTAGAAATGATATTCAATAATGTTGTTTTTCCACTACCTGATGGACCCATGACTGCTAAAAACTCACCTTCCTCAACGTCAAAGCTTAATTGATTGAGCGCACGATGAGTTACTTTGCCTTCATATACTTTCATCACGTCTTTTATTTGTAAAATAGGCATACCTTGTTCACCTTATTTCTTGATTAATTCCATGGATTCTGGCAAAAGCCACTGCAATACTACCTCAAAGCCAATTTGAAAATGCGGCTCTATTAATGTTTCAGCTGACTGATTACCATCCTCCTCCACTAGACTAAAGCAATGCGAACCAACAATTACATCCCAGGCATCCATTTCACCTTCAATGATTTCTCCACAAATCGTATAATGCCCACTGTACATCACCTGTTCACCTTCTACAGGGAAGGCGTTGAGTAAAGTTGGTTTATGTAAGTCTAGCCCAAGCTTATTCGAAAAATGCATCACTTCTTCATTCAGCAAAAGACTAGCCTTACGAAAATTTTTGCAGGATAAACAATCGCAAATATCGTTATGCGATTCGTATAAGGCTTCTGTTTTTTCTGTTTCTACATTTAAAACCCATTCATCTAAACGTACTTCTGTCATTTCCGATCCCCCTAATTCGTAAATGTCACTGTAACATCAGTTCCTTTTCCAACCTCTGATGTAATGTTTAAATCGTGACCGAGTTTTTCACAGATTTCTTTCGCTAAATATAAGCCCATCCCTGTGGATTCCCCAGTTTTACGCCCATTCTCACCAGTAAAAAAGGCTTTAGTGACACGGGAAAGATCCGATGCTGGAATACCAATTCCTTCATCACAAATGGCTAATTGTACGCAGTCATCCTTTGTAATGGCAGAAATCGATATTTTTTTATTTGCTTCAAAAGTATACTTAACCGCATTCGTTACGAATTGCCCGAGAATAAAGCGAAGCCACTTAGAATCACTTGCTACGATAATGTCATCCTCAATATGAATTTCTGGGAAAACACGTTTCGTAATAAATAAACGTTTATTTTCATTAACAGTTGCAGTCACAATCGTTTTTAAAGCAACCTGCTCTACTTGCATATCCTCTTCAAAATTTTCTAATCGAGCATTCACTAACACCATATCCAAGCCTCTTCGTAAGCGGTCAATTTCCTCCTGCACATTCTTTTTATCAAGGGGACGCTCATCCTGTAATAAGAGCTCAATAACAGAAATTGGTGTTTTCATCTGATGCACCCATTGATTAATAAACTGGTCATGTCGTTTTTGGCCTGCATATAACGATTGAAGCTCATGCTTATAAAGTCGATATAGTTCATGCATATATTTCTCAGCCTGCATCGCCTCAGGTGTTTTAGCATTTTTTTGCAACACATCCTCCATTGTTTTAGGAAGCTGCGATATTTTTAACAAATAGCGTTGGCGCATTAAATAACGGATAAGTAAAAACGAGGCTAACAACACTAAACTAATACAGAAGGAATAAATAGCGGTATCAACATTTCGAAAGCCGTCCAGCCAATATAAGACCATGATGAAGCCCACTAGTAAGAACTGGAATATAATGAACGATGCGTAATCACGCAAAAATAATTTCCAGCCCACTATAACTCACCTGCACTTAAAATAAAGCGATAGCCTGCTCCGCGTACCGTTTCTATAGAAGACGTAATATGATAATCAGCTAGTTTTTTCCGAACTCGTGTCATATTGACATTCAACGTATTCTCATCGACAAATGCCTGATCATCCCAAAGCTCTTCTAACAATTGCTCACGTGTCACAACTTTAGGAGCACTTCCCATTAACAGTTCTAAAATGATACATTCTTTTTTCTGAAGTGGAATCTCTAAATTATTTTTATGAAGTTCCATTCTTTCTAAATGAAGAACAAGCTGTCCTTGTTTAATTGTCCGTTCCTCTTGTCTTGCTGAATATTCGCCATATGTGCGACGCAAGTGACTACGGATTTTAGCCAGTACAATCTCGTAATTAAATGGCTTCGTTATGAAATCGTCGCCCCCATTTTCTAGTGCAAAAATTTGATCCATTTCCCCAGAACGAGCGGAAATGAAAATAATTGGACAAGTTGTATGTTGACGTAGTTGGCGACACCAATAGTAGCCATCGTACGAAGGTAAATTTATATCAAGCAACACCATATGTGGATTAAATGCTGTAAATTCTTCAACGAGATGATCAAATTCTTTGATCGTTTCAACTTCGTATTGATATTTTCTAAGCGTTTCTGCGAGCAATGATGCAATCTTTACATCATCTTCGACAATAAATATTCGATGCTTCTCCATACCAACACTCCTTTCTATCTTATATTGTATCAAAAAAAGGTCCGTCGACATAACTGTCAGCGAACCTTTTGTAGTAAAAGTTAACACGAATCGTTAACTAGAGATTTTTATGTAAAATTGCCTCTGCCTTAATAAGGACATTTGCCAATTTCTACACAAGCTTTTCCTAATAAATTAGTTGTAAAAACTCTTCTGTTGCAATTCCACCAAAGTATGTTGGAATATCAATATCCGTTAACGCCTCAGCAATTGCAGTTCGATCATAGTTTGTCCCAACTAATCGTTGTTCAACATCTGCCATGTCGCCCACACCGAAGAAATCACCAAAAATATGCGCTTCTTCAATAATTCCGTGTTTCACCTCTAAGCGAATATCAATGCCTCCTGTTGGGAAACGATGTGTTTTTTGAATATTAAAGCGTGGTGATTTGCCATAGTTCCATTCCCATGTTTGATAACGCTCAGAAGATAGTTTGTGAATGTTTGCCCAGTCTTCCTCCGTTAACTCATAATAGCGAATATTTTCTTCTCCACCGAAAATGGATTTTAAAATCTCTAGTCGGAATTCTTCGACTGTCATCTTATCCTTCAAAAACTCAGAAATATTAGCTACACGTGAACGAATCGATTTAATGCCTTTTGATTCAATTTTATCTTTCTTCACCTTTAATGCGGATACAACAGCATCAATTTCTGTATCAAACATTAAAGTACCATGGCTAAACATACGTCCCTTTGTAGAAAACTGTGCGTTCCCAGAAACTTTACGACCTTCCGCTAAAATGTCATTGCGGCCTGAAAGCTCAGCATGAACGCCCATTTTTGCAAGTGCATCTACAACAGGCTGAGTGAATTTTTTATAATTCATAAAGCTATCGCCATCATCTTTAGTGATAAAACTGTAGTTAAGATTCCCTAAATCATGATACACTGCGCCTCCACCAGAAAGACGACGTACAACGATAATGCCATTATCCTCCACGTAATCTGTATTAATCTCTTCGATAGTATTTTGATTTTTACCAATAATGATTGAAGGTTGATTAATGTAAAAAAGTAGCACCGGCTCCTTCTCAACATCCATCGTTTTTAATAAATACTCCTCAATGGCAAGGTTAATGCGTGGATCATGAATCCCTTTATTATCAACGAATATCATAAATTACGTTTCCTCCTTCACAATATATCCATATTTATTTTAACGTAAATTAGGCATTTTGTGTTGACGAAATGCCTCTGTTATAATACACTAGGAAATATCAAAACAGTAATAGTACAGATGAACTTAAAGGAGGAGTCCACAATGTTAGAAAATGTAGTTGAATTTTTCAAGAATCTACCTGCAAAGCAATGCACAGAATGCGGTGAAAAAATTGAAGAACAAAGTGAATGCTACAGCAACACTTGTGAAAAATGTAACCACCTATAAGCATTTGCCTATTCTGTAATTGTCATTTACGTGCCCCACACGTACTAATAATGACACCCCTCATCATATTTTGATGAACCATTAATTAAATCTCTTACACTTACAAAACAGCAGCTGATACGCTCATATCGGCTGCTGTTTTTTGTATGCTTTTTTGTAAGTGGCGATTTTTTGTTGGAGCTGAGCAGTTTCTCTCGCTACCTGATCAGTTTTCGGGGTTACCCGATCAGTTTCTCTCGCTACCTGATCAGTTTTCAGGAGTACCCGATCAGTTTCTCTCACTACCTGATCAGTTTTCGGGGTTACCCGAGCAGTTTCTCTCACTACCTGATCAGTTTCGGGGCTACCCGAGCAGTTTCTCTCGCTACCTGATCAGTTTTCGGGGTTACCCGATCAGTTTCTCTCACTACCTGATCAGTTTTCGGGGTTACCCGAGCAGTTTCTCTCACTACCTGATCAGTTTTCGGGGCTACCCGAGCAGTTTCTCTCACTACCTGATCAGTTTTCGGGGCTACCCGAGCAGTTTCTCTCACTACCTGATCAGTTTTCGGGGTTACCCGAGCAGTTTCTCTCGCTACCTGATCAGTTTTCAGGGTTACCCGAGCAGTTTCTCTCGCTACCTGATCAGTTTTCGGGGCTACCCGATCAGTTTTCGGGGCTACCCGATCAGTTTCTCTCGCTACCTGATCAGTTTTCGGGGTTACCCGATCAGTTTCTCTCACTACCTGATCAGTTTTCGGGGTTACCCGAGCAGTTTCCCTCACTACCTGATCAGTTTTCTGGGCTACCCGATCAGTTTCTCTCGCTACCTGATCAGTTTTCGGGGCTACCCGATCAGTTTCTCTCGCTACCTGATCAGTTTTCGGGGCTACCCGATCAGTTTCTCTCGCTACCTGATCAGTTTTCGGGGCTACCCGATCAGTTTTATTCTCTACCTGATCAGTTTTTGGCAGCTCTTCCCTTCCCCATTTAAAGCAATCGTTTAACCACAAAAAACACCCACCAATATTGGTGGGTGTAAAAATCCTATTTTTAGTTTTCTTCAGCTACTTTTGAGTAACGTTTTGTGTGTAGTAGCATGAAATAACCGAAAGTAATAACTAAGAATACTACTAGGAAGCCTAATAGAACTCCGTAGTTTTGCATTAAGAATGATGTATCACCAGTTGAGATACTTGCTTTAAATGCTGAAACTGTATATGTCATTGGTAATAGTTTATTAAATACTTGTAATGGTGTTGGGATTAACTCAAGTGGGAATGTACCCGCACTTGTTGTAAGTTGTAAAATTAATACAACAATCGCCATAAAGCGCCCTGGGTCACCGAAAATAGATACTAACATTTGGATTAAAGCTAAGAATACATAGCTTGTTAATAATGCTGTTAAGAAGAAGTATCCTAAACTGTATACTTCAAGGCCTAAGCCCCATTTTACAATAACCACTGTTAATATAGTTTGAATTAAGCCCACTATTGCTAAAACTGAGACTTTACTTGTAAACCAAGTCGCTCCATTTTTTGGACGAATCGCTGGTTCCACTAGTGGGAAAACGATAGAGATTAATAATGCACCCACGAATAAACCAAGAGAAATAAAGTATGGTGAGAAACCTGTTCCATAGTTAGGTACATGGTTAACAGATTCTTTATCAACCTCTACTGGGCTACCTACCATATCATAAGTGTCCTTGCTTGCATGAACTTCTTTTGCTTTTTCACTTGCTTCACCTAGTTTGCCAGATAAAGTTGTTGTACCATCTGCCAGTTCAGTTGAACCATCAGCAATTTTTCCAGAACCCTCTGCTATTTCACCTGATTTAGATGCAAGTGTTGATGTACCTTGATTCAATGTTGATGAACCAGTTACTAGTTGATCTAAACCTGAAGCTAATTTTTTAGAACCTATTCCAAGTTTATTAGCACCGGCATTTAATTCACCTAATTTTTGGGCTAGTGTTGCATTACCAGCTTGAAGATCTTTTGCCCCTTGGATTAATTCACCACTTTTTGATGTTAATGCATTTGCACCTGCTAATACTTGTGATTGACCTGCTGCCATTTGCGATACACCAGAACTTAATCCGTTAGCACCAGCTTGTAAATCTTTTGTACCCGCAGTTAAAGCACCTAAGCCATTATGCACGCTTGCACTTCCTGCTTGTAGCTCTGCTAATGTTTGTTTTAATACTGCCGCTTGCTCTTCAGGCAATGAAGCCATCATGCCTTGTAATTGATTAGATAAAGCTGTGATGCCTTCTGCTACTTTTGCAGAACCCGCTGTTAATTGGCCTGCTGCACCATTTAATTGACCTGCACTATCAGCAATTTTAGCTGCTCCTGCAGTAATTGGTTGTTGACCATTGCTCATTTTAGCTAAACCTGCTTGAACTTGCGCTACACCCTGTGTATATTGTGACACACCTTGCGTAAGACTTGTTGCTCCAGATGCTGCTTTCTGTGCACCTTGTTGTAACTGTCCAGTAGCGTTTTGTACGCTTCCTATACCAGTAGATAATTCATTTGCACCTTTTGAAGCCTCTCCAATACCTTTAGCAATTTTATCTGCACCATTCGACAATTCAACTGAACTTGATGCTAATTTCTCTAAATAACCTTTTAAATCTTTTGTACCATTCGCTAAAGTTTTAGCACCTTCATCTAGCTTACTTGAGCCATCTGCAGCCTCTGTAAAGCCATCTCCAAGTGTTGTAATAGAATCAAATAATTTTTCAGCATAAGTAGTTGAAACTTGTTTATTCACTTCCGCACGTATTTTTTCCATTGCTGTTTCACCGATTTGTGCACTAAGGAAGTTTAATCCTTCATTCGGAATATAATTCATGACTAATTTAGAAGGTTTGTCATCTAATAATGTAGTCGCATGCTCAGAGAAATTTGTTGGAATTTCTAGAGTCATATAATAATCTCGGCCATTTAGCCCTTTTTCAGCTTCTTCTTTGGATACTTCAATGAATTTAAATTGCTCACTGTCGACAAGATTATCGACCAATTCATTCCCCAAATCTAATTTAACGCCTTCCATTTCAGCGCCCTTATCTTGGTTGACAACTGCTACTGGTAAATTCGGTAGGCCTGCATACGGATCCCAGAACGCCCATAAAAACATGCCTGCGTACATGACTGGGATAAATAATACAGCGATTATTGAAACAAGCATTTTTCTTGTTTTAAAGATTTTCAGCCACTCAGCTTTAATCATAAGTTTTCTTCACTCCTATAATATTTGACCGAAAACGTCAGTCGGTCATTTTTATTCAAAAAAAATCTAAATCCTCACTAGACTGTCATTGATTCACCTTTTAGCTCAGCCGAATCAAGTTAGAATTAGCCCACGGAAGATTGTTTCCTTGAAAAGATTTAATATCTTTTCTTCAGGAATAATGTCGCCATGTAGCTCATGCCAATCAACGACAAATGCTAGATACGCCTTTAACAATAGAAAGCTTACTAATTCTGCATCACAATCTCTTCTAATTTCTCCTTTATCGATACGTCTTTGAATTAATTCCGTAACGTAGGATAAAATTTCAGTCTCAATGCGAATTAAAACTTGTTTAACTGCTGGCGTTCGTAGCTCCTTTTCTTCCTCTAATAACTTCGCAAATAAAAGATGTTTTTCACGGAACTGTAGCATTTTCATTAAAGCATTATGCGCATTGTCCATAAAGCTAGCGGATGCATCCAACACTGCATCTGCTTCTGCTTGCATCTCTCGTACAAGTGACATAGCTATCTCTTGAAATAAAATTTCTTTATTTGCAAAGAATGTGTAAATCGTCCCTTTACCGACATTGGCGATTTTAGCCACTTGCTCCATTGTTGTAGCCTTGTAACCAAACAATGTAAAGGATTTTGCAGCTGCTTCAAGAATTTCCTGCCTACGATCCATTAGTAACATCCTTTCCTGTTAAGTTATGTACATGCAATTGTACACGAAAATGATAATGACCAGAAAACCATTTCGGTCATCTGGTCATTATCATATTCCTATTTTAAAAATAATGCAAGTATTAATTGTGATTTTTTTCACTTTTTTTCATGATCATTATGCTCAGAAGTATCATTACCATGATTCATCATGTTGTGATCCATACTATTGTTATTTGCTTTTTCATCCTCTGGTAAAACTTTCGTCATATCAGGGCTGCCAGCAGTAATTTGTTGCTTCGGCATACTATGAACACCATTAGCAGTTGTTGTATGAGCATACATATAATATACCCCATCGTGGTCAAATGTAGTCGTCGCTTTATAAACGCCATCTTTCTCTAATTTACCGTCAACCATTTGCCCTTGATCACGTTTACCAGATTCCCATACCTCAAATTGTACAACTGCATCATCAACTTTTTTGCCACCTTGTTCAACCTGCGCAGCAAGATCAATCGTTTCATTGATTGCTACTTCTTTCGGTGTTAAAATTTCAACTTCTGGTATTTGAGCTACCTCAGGCTCTGGTAAAGCTGCTGTCTCTTTCTTTTCTCCGCAACCTACTAATAATGCCGGTACTGCGACTAATGCCAATAACCATTTTTTCATGTTTTTTATTCCTCCATTAACGGCAATGTGATTTTTACAACTGTGCCTTTTTCAACTTCACTTTCAATCTCTATCTTGCCATGTAACTGCTTCAGCAATTGTTCTACAATCGACAAGCCTAGTCCACTGCCACCATCTGCTCGGCTACGCGCTTTGTTAACACGATAAAAGCGCTCCGTTACATGCGATAAATCCTCTTGTGGGATACCTATACCATAATCCTTAATGATAATTTGTGCACTACCATTGTCTTCAAAAGCAGTAATTTCAACCTTTGACTGCTCATACGAGTAATTAATGGCATTTTCAATTATATTAATAAAAATTTGTTTCAGCTTTACTTCATCTGCTTTAATGATTAATGCATCATCAGCATCTAAATAGAGTACAATGCTCTTCTTCTCTGCTTGATGAGTTAATATTTTTTGAACCTCACGTAATGTTTCGGCAAGAGGGATTGGATATAAAGTAATTTCTGCTTGTTCATTTTCCATACGTGCAAGTTGAAGTAATTCATTTGTTAAACGTTCCATTCGATTTGCCTCACGTACAATCAGCTGGATTGTTTCCTCTTTTTGACTTTCTGGAATAATGCCATTCTGCATTGCTTCACTATACCCTTTTACATAACTAATGGGTGTCCGTAGCTCATGTGAAACTGTAGCTAAAAACGTTTTCTGAGCTTCATCCTCTTGTTGTATCGCCTCTGCCATTTGATTAAAGGTGCTCGATAATTTCCCAATTTCATCTTTTGAATGAACTGGCACGCGTGTTCCATAATTTCCGTATGACATTTGCTCAACAGCTCTTTGTAAATTACTTAATGGTCGCATAATATGACGAATTCCTTTATAAATTAAATAGCTGATGACAATTAAAAATATAAAGGCACTGACAAATAAGAAAATGACTTCATTATTCGCTAACTCACTAATTTTAGCTAGAGGGAAGTAAATATAAATAATTCCTTCAAGCCTATTTTGATCTACTAGTGGAAGTACTACCGAAATTAGTTGTCTATCAAATCGGGGTTCATACCCAATTTTTTGTACATATTCACCTTCAAGTAATTGCTGTCGCTCTTCTGGACCAATTAATGTTTCGAAATCAATATCGAACGGCACACAGGCACTTAGTTCCCGCGGATTTCTTACTGCAAAAATATTCAAATTTGAGTAATTAGCATAATGTTCAATATCAGCAATAAATTCATCCGTTACCTTACCACCTGTATACATCGTTTGTAGCTTTGTCCCTACTTCTACCATCGTCTCTTCCGTGTCTTCTACATATAACCGTTCATATAAATAATTAGTTATGACATACATAAAGACAACGGTAATGATTAAAAATGCAAAGATTAATAGCCAAATGCGTGTTGAAATCTTTTTCATTCGCCAGGATCAAAGCGATAGCCCACTCCCCAGACGGTTTGAATATGCCCCGCTGCTTCCTTTCCAAGCTTTAAACGTAAGGTTTTGATATGAGTGTCAACAGTTCTTGTTCCCCCTACATAATCAATATCCCAAATACGTTCTAGTAATTGCTCCCTTGTATAAGCATTCCCAGGATTTTTCATAAATAAATGTAATAGTTCGAATTCCTTTAAAGTTAGCGGAACACTTTTTCCTTCTACAGATACCTTTCGTGCAATCTCATCTATTTTAATAGGTCCCAACACCACATATTTTTGCTGCAAATCTTCAATATTAGTACCACTTCTTCTTAGCACAGCATGGATTCGTGCAACTAGTTCATCATTTGTAAAGGGTTTTACAATATAATCATCTCCGCCAATAGTTAGGCCTTTCACTTTATCTTCATTTGCATCACGTGCTGTCAAGAAAATAACTGGTATATTTGACATCGCACGTATACTTTGACAAACTGCAAAGCCATCTTCATGTGGCATCATCACATCAAGTAGAACTAAATCAATTTTTTCACGTACAATAATATCGTAGGCCTCTGTACCACTCGCTGCTGTTAAGGTCTCTATTTTTGAATTATGGAGCATCATTTCTATTAAATTTCGCATATCTTGCTCATCATCAACAATTAATACAGTTGTCACATTTTTTCCTCCCTCACTAACAATTGAAATGCACCTTTCCCCACATCAACTGTTTTTTTCACCTGACCTTCTTTTATGAAATACAAAGTATGGTCATCATAGCCAGCGACAACAATATAATCTTTAAACTGATTTATAACAAATGGATTAGCTCCTACCTCTTGCTGCCATTTTACATTTCCATCAAAGTCGGCAACATACAATTTATTCCGTCCATGACTAACGACGAGGACAACATCCTTTGTTTTGGTTAATCCGACAGGCATTAAAGGCATTTCTATTTCCCCACGTTTGACTCCCGTCATAAGATCATATTTTTTTACAGAGCTATTCGGTTTACTTCCTTCTCCATGACCACCAATCCATAGTTCATTTTTCTCTTCTAGAATTGCTATTCCATGTGATGATTTTTGAATCGGCCACTCTTGCTCAACCTTTAAATTCTCAATATTTAACACCGATAATTTCGTATCTTTATAATTAATCACATATAGCTTATCTTTATAGGCTGCCATTGACATAGGATAATTACCAAGCTTCTGTGTTGCCAATTCGTTGCCCTTCTCATCAAAGCTTGTCACGGTATTTGTTTTGCTATTCGTAATAAAAAACTGTTTTCTATTTTCAGCATAAAACACATTCGTTGTACCAAGCTTTACTTTTTTGGAATAGAGCTTCTTCCCGGTTGATATTGTATAGACGTCAATTTCTTCTAATTGATGACCATACAATAACACACGATCATTTCCAAGCAGTACTGCCCCTGAGTATGCTTTATCAAATAACCATGTTGCGATCATTTTACCCTGTTCGTCTATAAAATCTAGCGAAGGCTCTTGTATATTTAAGGACGCAATAAAATTTTGATCGCGTTCGATAGGCTCAAACGATTTCTCCGTACACCCCGCTAACCATATAAGCTGCACTAAAGAAAAAATGAAAAATGCCCATTTTTTCAACATCATCACCTCTGTTTCTTAACTATACTTCACAATTGTGAAATTCGCGTGAAACTTGAGAGGTAAATTTATGACAAACAATACTAGCAAATTTCACGATTATTATGATGTAATGCTACATCTACGAGCATTTGTCCAACCAAAAATTATAGTAGTACATATACTACATAGATTATGGTAAGGGGGAATCAACTTTATGGTGTCAATCAGCTTATGTATGATTGTAAAAAATGAAGAAGATGTCATCGGGAGATGTCTAGCATCAGTAAAAGACTTAGTCGATGAGATTAATATCATAGATACAGGCTCTACCGACAAGACAAAGAAAATTGTGAAACAGTTTACAGATCGTATTTTTGATTTTGAGTGGATTCATCATTTCGCAGCGGCAAGAAATTTTTCATTCCAACAAGCAACGAAGGAGTACATTTTATGGCTAGATGCAGACGACGTATTATTAGAGGAGGATCAGGAAAAATTCAAAGCACTAAAAGAATCCTTAACCGTTGATATAGATGCCGTTTCGATGAATTATAATTTAAGCTTTGATAATGAAGGAAATGTAAGTTCGCTATTAAGAAGATATCGCTTAGTAAAAAGAGATAAACAATTCCAATGGATAGGTGCCGTACACGAATATTTAGAAGTAGGCGGAAAGCTATTGGATAGTAATATCGCTGTCAGTCATTTACCACTTAGTCATGATCATACGCGGAATATTACCATCTATAAGCAATTAGTAGACTCAGGAGAACCGCTCTCTCCACGAGATACATTTTATTATGCAAATGAATTACTAGATCACGGACAATTTGAGGATGCAATATTTTATTATGAAACGTTTTTAACTTCAAAATTAGGCTGGGTAGAAGATAATATTAGAGCCTGTTTCAAATTAGCAGACTGTTATTCTCATTTAAATGATCCAGAAAATAATCTAAGTTCCATTCTAAGAAGCTTTGAATACGATATTCCACGTCCAGAAGCGTGTTGTAGACTTGGTTTTCATTTTATGGAACAAACCAAAAATTATGAAGCAATATTTTGGTATGAACAAGCGCTTAACATCAAGCAAAATCCTAACGCCCCTTTTCAAAATAAAACCTTTACGACATGGTTGCCCCACTTACAACTTTGTGTCCTCTTTGATCAGATACAACACTATGAAACTGCCAACGCACATAATGAATTAGCCAGATCCTTTTTACCAAATGACGAAAAAATACTACACAATAAAAAATATTTTGATCGTATTTTAAATAAGGATAATGAAAAGTCTTAAATTCTCTCTATATTAATGGGTTAGTTCGTACATTAGTGTAATTTTTAAATTCTAGTAATAGGTTTTAATTATAAATTGAATAAAAATACTTTTATCGCTATTGATATTTTTAGAATAACCAAGGAGTTAACTGTCTATTTCACCTTCCCCCTCTATGAATACGATATTTGAGAGAGGAGGTGAAACAATGCATTTTGGAAGATTTAAAGAAAGAGTTTGCAGTAAATGTAATACATTCCCATGTTGTTGTAGTCCTTGCGCCGCTCAAAGCTGCCCTATTTTTCCCGTTAAACCTACTGGAAAAACTGGTCCTACAGGAAGTACTGGCGCGACTGGACCTACTGGCTCTACCGGGGCTACCGGGGCACGCGGAGCTACTGGAGCTACTGGGGCTACTGGCGTCACTGGGGCTACTGGCGCACGCGGAGCTACTGGCGTCACTGGGGCTACTGGCGCACGCGGAGCTACTGGCGTCACTGGGGCTACTGGCGCACGCGGAGCTACTGGCGTCACTGGGGCTACTGGCGTCACTGGGGCTACTGGCGCACGTGGAGCTACTGGCTCTACCGGCTCTACTGGGGCTACTGGCTCTACTGGGGCTACTGGCGCACGTGGACCCACTGGTGTAACTGGGGCTACTGGCTCTACTGGCGCACGTGGATCCACTGGTGTAACTGGGGCTACTGGCTCTACCGGCTCTACAGGGGCTACTGGGGCTACTGGGGCTACTGGGGCTACTGGGGCTACTGGGGTTACTGGGGCTACTGGCGTTACCGGGGCTACTGGCGTTACCGGGGCTACTGTTACCGGGGCTACTGGAGCTACTGGGGTTACTGGCTCTACTGGCTCTACTGGGGCTTCCGGTTCTACTGGTGTTACTGGTTCTACCGGGGCTACTGGGGCTACTGGGGCTACTGGGGCTACTGGGGCTACTGGGGCTACTGGGGCTACTGGGGCTACTGGGGCTACTGGGGCTACTGGGGCTACCGGAGTTACCGGTTCTATTGGCGCTACGGGAGCTTCTGGTTCTACTGGTTCTACTGGTTCTACTGGTTCTACTGGTTCTATCGGGGCTACTGGTTCTACTGGTTCTACCGGGGCTACTGGTTCTACTGGTTCTACTGGTTCTACCGGGGCTACTGGTGACACCGGAGCTACCGGCTCTACTGGTGTGACTGGGGCTACCGGAGTTACCGGCTCCACTGGTGACACCGGGGCTACTGGAGCAACAGGTACTACAGGAGCAACAGGCACTACTGGAGCAACAGGCACTACTGGAGCAACAGGCACTACTGGAGCAACAGGCACTACCGGAGCAACAGGCACTACTGGGGCTACTGGGGCTACTGGCGTTACTGGTGACACTGGAGCTACTGGGGCTACCGGTTCTACTGGCGTTACTGGTGACACTGGAGCTACTGGGGTTACCGGTTCTACTGGTTCTACTGGGGCTACTGGTTCTACTGGTGTTACTGGTGACACTGGAGCTACTGGGGTTACCGGTTCTACTGGTTCTACTGGGGCTACTGGTTCTACTGGCGTTACTGGTGACACTGGAGCTACTGGGGTTACCGGTTCTACTGGTTCTACTGGGGCTACTGGTTCTACTGGTGTTACTGGCTCTACTGGGGCTACTGGGGTTACCGGTTCTACTGGTTTGACTGGCTCTACTGGGGCTACTGGAGCTACT
>NZ_JBHVUJ010000005.1:90138-90970 GCF_042884205.1 Lysinibacillus sp. NPDC058147 | reverse complement strand
TTACTGGTGTTACTGGTGTTACTGGTGTTACTGGTGTTACTGGTGTTACTGGTGTTACTGGTGTTACTGGTGTTACTGGTGTTACTGGTGTTACTGGTGTTACTGGGGCTACCGGAGTTACCGGTTCTACTGGCGTTACTGGTGACACTGGGGCTACTGGCTCTACTGGGGCTATCGGAGTTACCGGTTCTACTGGTGTGACTGGTGTTACTGGCGTTACTGGTGACACTGGAGCTACTGGTGTGACTGGTGTGACTGGTGTTACTGGCTCTACTGGGGCTATTGGTTTGACTGGTTCTACTGGGGCTACCGGAGTTACCGGTTCTACTGGGGCTACTGGGGCTATCGGAGTTACCGGTTCTACTGGTGTGACTGGTGTGACTGGTGTTACTGGTGTTACTGGCGTTACTGGTGACACTGGAGCTACTGGTGTTACTGGTTCTACCGGGGCTACCGGAGTTACTGGTTCTACTGGAGCTACTGGTGTTACTGGTTCTACCGGGGCTACCGGAGTTACTGGTTCTACTGGTGCTACTGGTGTTACTGGTTCTACTGGAGCTACTGGTGTGACTGGTGTGACTGGTGTTACTGGTTCTACCGGAGTTACTGGTGCTACTGGTGCTACTGGTGTGACTGGTGCTACCGGAGTTACCGGTTCTACTGGCGCTACGGGACCTACTGGCGCTACTGGAACAACAGGGGCTACTGGAACAACAGGGGCTACTGGAACAACAGGGGCTACTGGAACAACAGGGGCTACTGGAACAACAGGGGCTACTGGAACAACAGGGGCTACTGGAACAACAGGGGCTACTGGAACAACAGGGGCTAC
>NZ_JBHVUJ010000005.1:0-90043 GCF_042884205.1 Lysinibacillus sp. NPDC058147 | reverse complement strand
TACTGGAACAACAGGGGCTACTGGAACAACAGGGGCTACTGGAACAACAGGGGCTACTGGAACAACAGGGGCTACGGGAGCAACAGGGGCTACTGGCGTTACAGGTGCTACTGGCATTACAGGCGCGACTGGCTTTACCGGAATTACTGGGATTACCGGACCTGCATTTACAGAAGGTTTCTCAGCATTTGCTAATGGTTTATCAGTAAGCGCTTCTACTACAATTACTAACTGGAGTGTTGCAGCTCCATATTTCACAACACCGGCATTCAATCCAGTGACCGGAATTTTCACTGTTCCAACAACTGGAAGATACGCTTTTGAAGCTACAATCAACTACTCAACTACTGCAGCAATTTCCGTAAGTTTAGGGGCTGGCATCAATCCATCATTTGCTATTCGCCAAAACGCTACAACAAATTTAATAAGTGGGTTATTCCCTGTATTAAACGTAGCAATACCTGTGGTGTTAACTTTACGCGCTGTCCTTGGTAATGGGACAGTAACATTGGCTGGAGAAGTCGATTTAAATGCAGGTGATACCATTGATTTATTCTACAATGCTAACGGTTTAACGATAGGGCTTACTCTTGGAGGAGCTAACTCTGGCGGTATTGTATGGTCATGTCACCGAATTTCATAGTATTGAGATCTTTACTGGGAAAGTAGAAGCTTACTTTCCCAGTTTTTTAATTTAGACGTACTATGCCCTATCAAATTTCAAAATAAAAAAGTAGTACAAACATTGATCTTCAAGTTTGTACTACTTACTGATAACCATTTATTCCTTAATGATCCCCAAACATTTCCTTTAATGTTTCGTCAGCAATATTTTTACCTTGCTCAACGCATTCAGGTATTGATATTCCTTCGAAGGAACTCCCCGCGAGCTTTACAGTCGGAAAATGTTCATGTAATTCTTGTTTTACACGCTCTACCTTCGCCTCATGTCCTACCGTATACTGTGGCATGGCATTTTTCCAGCGGGAAACGACAGTCATTAACGGTTCTCCATCTACACCAATTGTTTTCATTAAATCCTGTAATACGGTCTTTTCAATTTCTGTATCAGATAACGCTACAATTGCCTCGTCACCCACTCGGCCAATATAGCTGCGTAACAGCACGTAATCATCTGGTGTTGTGCCAGGCCACTTGCGGTTAATCCACGTACAAGAAGTTATTGAAAAATCACTATTTCGGGAGACGAAAAATGATAACGCATCTAGATCACCTAACTGATCTTTTTTAAATGCCATTGTCACAGTAGCAATAGTTGCTGCCTTCATCGTACTCAATTCATTTAATAGCTGGTGTTTACTGAACATTTTTCTGGCCACATTAAATGGTGTAGCAATAATAACAGCATCTGCTTTTAATTGTGTAAAATTGTTTAACACAACTTGGACAGTCCCATCCTTACCATGCTCAATTTCCTCAACTTTAACACCCTTCATAACTGTCCCAGGAAGTAGTGATTCTTCAAGTTTTTCGATAAGTGTCTCAAGACCATTATTAAATGTTTGAAAAATCCCCTTATCTTTTGTATTAAGTTTGTCACTTAAAAAATTCGTACCAGACTTTTTCATCCCAATCAGTAGGCTACGATATTTTTGTTCTAATCCGTAGAGTTCCGGGAATGTTGAGCGCATGCTTAACTGCTCTATATCACCAGCAAATGTTCCTGCAAGTAATGGCTCGACTAGGTTTTCTACGATTTCAGCACCGAATCTTCTTCTAAAAAATTGCCCTAATGGTTGGTCATCATTCTGTGCAGAGCGAGGGATGAAAAAATCCCCCGCCGCACGAACTTTCCCGCTAAGTGAAAACAAACCTGATGTAATAAATGACGAGACATGTGGTGTTGCCCCTGACAAAAGATTGCTCGGGATTGGATACAATTGACTACCAACGGCAACGTAAGTCGGTCCTGTATTGCTTGTAATCATTTCTTGTTCAATGCCTAAATCCTTTGCCAAAGCATATACATAGTTCTCACGATCAAAAAAAGATTCTGGCCCGCGCTCGATAATTAAGCCATCTTTTCTCAGTGTTTGTATTTTTCCGCCAAGACGTAATGACGACTCGACAAGTACGATATCTAACGGCAATTCTTTTGCGCTTGCTTCTTTTTGCAAATAGAACGCAGCTGTGAGGCCGGTAATACCTCCGCCTACAACAACTACCTTTCGTCTTTTCTGAGTCACCAACATCATCACTTTCTTTTCGCTTAGCTTAATTTTTTATGAATGGCATCAACCATTGCATCAATAAATAACGGGTGTGTATTTGGCATTGCTGGACGATAATATTTCGCGCCAAGCTCATCACAAACAACTTTACACTCATAATCGTTATCATATAAAACTTCTAAATGTTCTGTTACAAAGCCAACTGGTGTATAAACGAATGAACGGAAGCCTTTTTGCTCGTAAAGTTCACGCGTTAAGTCCTGAACATCTGGACCGATCCACGGCTCAGGTGTTTGACCTGCTGACTGCCAGCCAACTTCTACATTGTTTACACCTGTCGCTTCTTTAATTAGTCGAGCTGTCTCAATCAATTGATCCTCATATGGATCGCCTAGCTCTTTAATTTTCTCTGGAAGTGAATGTGCAGACACGATTAAACATGCTTTTTCACGTTCTTCATCAGACATTGCATTAAACGTTTCATTCACTTTCATTTTCCAATACTCAATGAATTTTGGTTCATCATACCATGATTCAACAGAAGTAATTGTTAATCGATCTCCAGCTGTTTCTGCTGCACGACCATTATACGACTTAATTGAGAACGTTGAGAAGTGAGGAGCTAATACGATAGAAACCGCTTCTTTAATACCTTCTGCTACCATTCCTTCTACGGCATCTTCAATGAATGGGTGGATATGCTTTAATCCGATAAATAATTTGTATTCCACTTTATCTTGTACTTCATTTAAACGTGCACATAAAGCTTCAGCCTGCGCTTTCGTAGCAGCAGCAAGTGGTGATAAACCACCGATTGCTTCATAACGGCTACGTAAATCTTCTAAATGTTCTTCTGATGGTTTGCGACCGTGGCGAATATGCGTATAGTAAGGTTCGATGTCTTCTTCTTTATAGGGTGTTCCGTATGCCATAACTAATAAGCCTTTAACTTCTTTCATTACCTTTTCACCTCTAAATAATAGTTAAATATATCTTTATTCGTACAGTATGTGACAAAAAGAAGCTGTCCAATTCATTAGGTTGGACAGCACCCTTTCTACGATGAAATCGAGATATCATCGTAGAAAAGAATATGAGAATTTATATCTTGTTCACTTCTATATTAAGAACGTGCTTGGATTTGTTGAGCACTATACTCATGAATAAGAGCTGTTAAACGTTTTAACACTTCTGGGTCTACTTCTGGGAATACACCATGACCTAGGTTAAAAATATGCCCTGGCATTTCTAGGCCTTGATCGATAATATCTTTCGTGCGTTTTTCAATAATTGACCAATCAGCAAGTAATAGTGATGGATCTAAATTGCCTTGTACTGGTTTAGTAATACCGTTTGCACGCGCCTCTTTAATTGGTAAACGCCAATCTAAGCCAACAACATCAACCGGTAAATCATTCCATTCTTTCGCTAAATGACTTGCACCGACACCAAACTGAATAAGTGGCACATTTTCTTTTTTCAGCTCAGCAAAAATACGTGTCATAATTGGTTTAATGAAAACACGATAGTCTTCAACATTTAAAGCACCGACCCAAGAGTCGAATATTTGAATAGCTTTTGCTCCCGCTTCTACTTGAGCAGAAATATCAGAAATAATCATGTCAGCTAATTTGTCCATTAATGCAAACCAAGCTTGAGGCTCCGATACCATAAATGACTTTGTTTTATTATAGTTTCTTGAAGGACCACCTTCAATCATATAGCTTGCAAGAGTAAATGGTGCACCTGCAAAGCCGATTAGAGGTACATTTAGTTGTTCCTCTGCTAACATTTTTATTGTTTCTAAAACGTATGGTGTATGTTCTTTCGCATTGAATTCGCCTAGTTTTTCTATATCAGCGATTGAGCGAATAGGATTTGAAATTACAGGACCTACGCCTGCTTTGATTTTCACATCTACCCCAATACCAGGGAGAGGTGTTACTATATCTTTGTATAAAATTGCCGCATCAACATTGTAATTTTCTACTGGCAATCGTGTTACATATGCACATAACTCAGGTTGAAGTGTTATTTCCTCTAAAGAATACTTTTCTTTAATCGCACGATATTCCGGCTGAGAGCGTCCTGCTTGTCGCATATACCAAACTGGTGTATGTTCCGTTCTTTCTCCTCGTGCAGCACGTAGAAGAGTATCATTAAAAGTTGTCATGAATAATTCCTTCCCCTCAATAAAATTCATATCGTCAAAATTCTCTTGTTTATTCCGTTATTATTGATATCCGTTTTCAATAGTAAACGCTTCCTCTGTTATTGTATAGTTTTCATAGAGAAATGTCATAAAATTGTTCTTTCTAAGGGCTTTCTTTTTTGACAAAGCTATAGACTTTCATTTAAATGGAGATAATCACGCTATATTATGAAAATTCATAAGGAGGTCAATTTTATGTATATTTATTTAACTTCTGGTACAGGTGATTTTTTAGAACAGTTACAGAAAAAATATTCAAATGAGGGAATGATTTTAATACACGGAGAAGGAAACTCTGTGCTTATACATGAGACCGAAAGAAAATCTGTCTTTGCCACACCGCGTAAATTCGAAGTGCTCGATTCAGTAAATGATCTAGAAGAACGTGGCTTCTTTGTATTCAACAATATTCCCGTTACAGATGAAGGTCGACCAGTTTTTGAACATCGCTTTTTAAATCGAGCACGCGCTATTGAAGATGAACCAGGCTTCGTAGCATTCCGACTACTTCGTCCAATAAATAGTGAAACATACATCGTCATGACACAATGGAACGGTCCTCATTCGTTTGAAGCATGGAAAAGCTCAAAGGCCTTTGCATCCGCACATGCTGAACGTAAAGAACCGACAGGTGTGAATCAGCAAAACATTTTCTCAGCTGCTTCCTATGTTACAACGTATAGCGCTTCTCCAAAGGAAGAAAACGAAGATTAGTTAGGGTAGGCAGTTATTTACTGCTCTTCCGCGGGTATTCACTGCCCTCCCGCTGATATCCCCCGCCCTTCCGGAGGCCATTCTCCGGGACGTGCGGAATTTATTACTCTTGCCAAGAATATTCTTTTATAAGAAGCGCTAACCTGCTGTTTTATCCAATTAATGAAACTATTATGTTATTAATAAAAATCTAGGATAATCTGTTTAAGGAGGTTTTACTGTGAACCAACGTCTACTTGAAAAGATTGATGCTCATTTTGATGAAATGGTGGCGATTCGCCGTCATCTACATATGCATCCGGAGCTGAGCTTCCAGGAGCAAGAAACCGCTAACTATATTATTCAATTTTACAAAAATCTGGGCGTACCGCTTGAAGCGAATGTCAGTGGCTACGGTTTAATTGCGCGCATTAAAGGAAGCAAGCCTGGCAAAACGATTGCCTTACGAGCAGACTTTGATGCACTGCCTATACAAGATGAAAAAGATGTACCTTACAAATCAACTGTATCTGGCGTTATGCATGCTTGCGGGCATGATGGTCATACAGCTACTTTGTTAATTGTCGGTAAGCTATTGTGGGAAATGCGCGATGAATTAGCAGGGGAATATGTACTAATTCATCAGCATGCTGAAGAGGCTGATCCAGGCGGAGCAATTGGTATGGTACAGGCTGGAGCTTTGAATGGCGTTGATGCTATTTTTGGTACACATCTATCTTCTAACCATCCAACAGGAATGATTGGCTACCGCGTCGGTCCAACTATGGCTGCTGTTGATAGTTTTGAAATGAAAATTCAAGGTCAAGGCGGTCATGGCGCTCATCCGGATCAAACAAAGGATGCAATCGTTATTGGCTCTCAGCTTGTTATGAATTTACAACAACTTGTCGCACGTCGAGTTGACCCAATCGAATCGGCTGTTTTATCAGTTGGTTCATTCGTAGCATCTAATGCTGACAATATCATTGCCGATACAGCCTATTTAAATGGTACAATTCGAACATTTGATAAATATGTTCGTGAAACGATGGAGCGTGAGTTTAAACGGGTTATCCAAGGTACAGAAATTGCGCATGATTGTACAATTGAACTGGATTATCGTCGTGGCTACCCCGCAGTTGTAAATCATGAGAAAGAAACACTATTTGTGCGTGACATCGCACAGGATATTTGCGATGTTACTGAAATTAAAGCAAGTATGGGGGCTGAAGATTTCTCTTACTACTTAGAGGAAAAACCAGGTACTTTCTTCTTTACTGGAGCCAAACCAGCTGAATATGCACCACATCATCATCCGAAATTCGATATAGATGAAAAAGGCATGCTCATTGCTGCAAAGGTATTATTAACCGCAGCATTAGACTATCAATTTGTGGAATAAAAAACAAAGCTCATTTCTCCAAATCTTTTATCGGAGAAATGAGCTTTTGATTTCATTATCAAGATTTTGAGACCTTAGCCGTCAATTCACTTACAATCAGTATGATAATAAAGGTTACATAAAACATTGGCTGTGTTATACCACATAGACCAACTATAATAGCTTGAGTGATCATCGCAAGACGTACAATTTGATTGACTGCTACCTTGCGTGCTTCATCAGGTAAAGGATACAGCATATCCATGCGGAATTCACCACTTGATAATAAAGCCTGCTTTAATTGAATGGTTGTCGCAAAACTTAATGCACCTGCAACAATCCATGTAACGACTGGGATATCTACAAAGGCTGCAATAACCGCTGAAATCACTGTTAATCGGAGCCATAAATAAAAATGATCATCTGTTCGGACGAATGTACGGAACACCAAGTACTTTTGAGCTTTGTCTTTTTTGTATGGCACAAATTTGTAAAGCCAGTCGAGCCAACCGCGACGACGGATGCTACCACGTAAATGTGGAACGTCTGTGAAATAATTAGCAAAACGATAGAAACTCATCATGCGATTTTGTTCCAGCTTCACAAAATGCTCGTAAGGGACAGGCTCACCTGCACATTTTTTTCTAAATATTATAATATACACACACCCAATTGCAGCAGCAACAATCGCTAAGATAAGCTGCATTTGAAGCCCCATGTACACAGCAACACTAAAGATAACAGCTCGAATTAGCTTGTCTACCCAGATCATTTGACCACGTTCACTATAACGATAGCTAAATTCACCCTGAACACTCAAATACTTCAATATAATAATAAGTAAAAACACTGACCAAATTTCAAATGTTGTTAATTCAGTAACAGCCTTTAGTAAAGGGATGCTAACGATATAAACAATTGCCACAGTCCAAACTTGCGACCAAAACGTCCACGCTAACGCCTTTTTAAAATACTGTGACATTTTTGATTCTAATGGTAATAAATACACTTGGTCTGGCTCTCTCAAAAGTGAAGTTGGACGACTAAATGCAAGTAAAATCCCTACAAACACTGCGATTAATACTTCCGCTGGAAAATCGGGCTGTACAATTTTCAGCCATTCACTATATTGATAGCCCCCTGCTCCGATAAGAAATACTAGTACAATCGCTAGATGTCCTGTAAAAATAAATCGCATATATTTTTGTACTTCACCTATATAGTGCATGAAGCGAGAGGACCATACATCACGCAAGTTCTTCATGGTCGCGCTCCTTTGTCATTGCAATATATAAATCGTCCAATGTCGCATGCGGCATCGTAAATGCGTTGCGTAAATCCTCCATTGTTCCTTGTGCTCGCACACGTCCTTCATGCAATAAAATGATGCGGTCACAATGCTTTTCAGCAGTCGATAAAATGTGCGTAGACATTAATATAGAAGCGCCCTCTTTTTTCTTTTCATCCATTTGATCAAGCAATGATTGAATTCCAAGTGGATCGAGCCCCACAAAAGGTTCATCAATAATGTAAAGGCTTGGGTTGACTAAAAAGGCACACATAATCATAACCTTTTGACGCATCCCCTTTGAGAAATGCGAAGGGAACCAATTAAGTCGCTTTTCCATTCGAAATTCTTTTAATAATATTTGTGAACGAGCTGCAAGTGTTGCTTCATCTAGGCCGTATGCCATCGCGGTTAATTCTAAATGTTCACGTAATGTTAGCTCATCGTATAATACAGGTGTTTCTGGAATATAAGAAAATGCTGTACGATACTTGTCCGTATTTTCCTTTAACGTCACACCATTTAAACGAATGTCTCCTTCTTTTGGAAGCATTGTTCCGATGATATGCTTAATCGTTGTACTTTTACCAGCTCCATTTAAGCCGATTAAGCCAACAAGCTCCCCTTTCTCAATCGTAAATGATAAATCTTTAATAACAGGCTTTCTTGTATAACCACCCGTCACATGTTGTACCTCTAATACCGTCATGCCCTCACTCCTCTTCTCGTTTATATTTTATCAAAAATTAGCAAATGATACAGTTATGAGTATGATAGAATGTACTTACATATAAAATAAGGAGGAATTTTCGAATGAGCGATTGCCTATTTTGCAAAATCATTGATGGATCTATCCCAAGTACAAAAATTTATGAAGACGAGCATGTCTATGCTTTTACTGACATTTCGCCCGTAGCAAAAGGTCACACATTATTAATTCCAAAACATCACTGCAAAGACCTATTCGAAATGCCTGAAGAAGTGGCTCGTAATTTATATGCAGTAGCACCGAAAATTGCAAATGCTATTAAGGCTGCTTTTAATCCAATTGGAATGAATACCATTAATAATAATGGTGCTGCAGCTGGACAAACTGTTTTCCACTACCACTTACATTTTATTCCGCGTTTTGATGAAAAAGAAGGTTTGGGCTTAATTTGGCAAACACAAAAATATTCACAAGAGCAATTAACTGAAGTTGCGGAAAGCATTAAAGCTAACCTTTAACACATTGTACACTTGAATTATCAGAATAGTGTATTGCAATTTTAAAATTTTTAGCGTAAAATCACAAATAAGTTTCGCTTACGGTCATGAGGACACGTTAGGAGACAAAAAGATTAGCATAGTCGAGGAGAGATTAGAAATGAATACAAAGAATTTAGTATTAATGGCCCTTTTAGTCGGTGTTGGTGCTACCCTTTATGTGGTCACACCAGGTATGGTAAACGGCATGAAACCTGATTTCATGCTAACAATGATGTTTATTGGCATTTTATTGTTCCCAACTGTTAAAGAAACGTTCTTACTTTCTTTAGCAACCGGTGTACTATCAGGATTGTTTACAACGTTTCCAGCCGGACTTGTTCCAAATATTATCGATAAAGCAGTTACAGGCTTTGTCTTTTTAGCTATATTAATTGTGCTAAAAAAATTGGCAAGCAATTTTATAGTATCTGCTAGCTTAGTTGGTTTAGGAACAATTTTATCTGGAACTGTCTTTTTAGCAGTGGCACTTTTTGTATTCAATGCAAATGTTGGTGCAACATTCGCTGTTCTGTTTGTAGGCGTTGTATTACCTGCTGTAGCATTTAATGTTATTGCTTTTGTAATTATTTATCCGATAGTTGCAAAATTAGTGAAGCGTTCTAAATTCCAAACAGCTATCTCACTTTAATAAACGGTGCATAAGTCTAGACAATGTACCTTCATCTACAAAGGAAACTAAACCGTGATTCAATATCACTCGTTTAGTTTCCTTTTTCTTTTTGTATTTGTGCATTTCATGGTTTAATAGTAGGTAATACATGATAATTACAGAAATGAGGTATTCGATATGAAAGCAAAACCATTTTTAATTGGACTGACAGCTGGGATCGTAGGCGGTACAATCGCTGTACTTTTTTCAACTCCTCAATCAGGACAACAATTACGTGCTAATTTGCGATCAAATGCTGAAAGCACAAAGGACAAACTATTAGATGTAAAGCAGCAAGTAGGTACAGTTAAACAATCCGTTAATTCACTTTCAAATGAAATAAAAAATAATATACCACTAATAATAAATGATTTAAAACAAACTATTACTACATTCACTGAAGAAATCGAGCCATCAAAAAACAACTTACAACAAGAAATAGAAGCATTACAGAATTCAATAAGCGAAATCGAGAAAAACGTTGCACAATTTACAGAAAAAAAGAAAAAACCGCTAGAAAAAATCAGCGACTAAAGTCCTTATATACTAATGTGAAATCTATATCTTTATTATTTTTAATATTAATAATATTATTTTTTAACCACTTTTCAATTTTTTAATTTTTCTAACTTTAAACTTTTTTCCTTTATTGCTATAATATTTTTAAAATGTTAAAGAAAGCAGTAGGTGATGGCTTTGTCAGAGGACTTATACACTCAAAAAGAAGCGATGCTTTATAGTCAAAGAATTGCGCAATTATCAAAAGCCTTATGGAAAGCAGTTGAAAAAGATTGGCAGCAATGGATTAAACCCTACGATTTAAATATTAATGAACATCATATTTTATGGATTTCGTATCATTTAAAAGGGGCTTCTATTTCTGATGTGGCAAAGTTTGGGGTTATGCACGTTTCCACAGCATTTAATTTTTCAAAGAAATTAGAAGAGCGTGGATTCCTTAAGTTTTCAAAGCGAGATGACGATAAGCGTAATACGTACGTTGAGTTAACCGAAACAGGTACAGAACTTATTGTTGAAATGAATAGCAATTATCATAATACGTATCATTCTGTGCTAGAAGGCTCACTAGCTTTAAAAGACCTATACGGTCGCTTCCCAGAATTTTTAGATGTTATGGCTGTTATTCGCAATATTTATGGAGAGGACTTCATCGACATTTTTGAGCGTTCCTTCCAGCACTTCCGTGATTCCTTTGACACGATTGAAGAACGTTCAACTGTAAAAGGATGAAGGTGTAACTATTAGGCTTTAATGGCAGTAGTAGTTTATAAAATCATGCTAAAAGAGGTACTTCAGAAATTTTTCTGAGATACCTCCTTTTTCTTGCATTCTAACATAAATCAATTTACATTAAATAGGACCATTCATATTACGGAGTTGATAATCATGCATTGTTGGAAAATATTAAATCTTGAACATCATTACGGTACAACACGTATTATGATTATGTCCATATTTGTGTTTTTTACAGTCTTTTCACTTTCCTATGTGACATTTAATTTATTTAATGACGAGCACTATACTGATCAATTATTTTGGCTATTTGTTATTGCTATATTTGCAATCTATCCAATCCATAAATGCTTACACTTTCTAGCATTGTATGATTTACGTCAACATTTAAAATTGCGTGTACGTTCTCAATTTTATGTTATTCCGGTTCTACATATGCGTATCCGAGAACCTTTATCGAAAAATCGTTATATTTTAGCTTTACTCACACCATTTATTGTTTTAAATACAAGCATTTTAGTAGGTACACTGCTATTCCCTGCGTATACCCATTATGGCACATTACTTTTAGCTTACCATTGCAGTCTATGTGTAATTGATATTCTATATGTTAAATATTTATTGAATTCACCTAAAGACTCCCAGATTGAGGAGACACCTAAAGGCTATGAAATTTTAGTGCCGCCTACTGTTCACTAAATTGCTTGTACTTGTGTTTTATTGACGTTTTTTGTTATGCTATTAATACTGAAAGAGGGGAGGAATAGACTTGCTATTAATGATTGTAGTTCTATTCTCGGTATTCTATTTATTTCAAATAAACCGCATGACTTATGCGCTGTGCATGCGACGTGAAATTCCCGAAGAAAAGCAACCAAAAGTATTCCGAACTATAAATATACTTATTACAATATTACTTGTCTCATTTTATATTGAAGTTTTATATGCAGTATAGTAGATCAATTATGCCTCGGCATAATTGCATCCGGAATCGGCTTTGTGCTTAGGCCTGCACGATGCAGGTCAATTAGCCGTTATCGCATGGATGCGATGGTTTTAGGCTAATATCCCCTAAGAACTCCTTTCCGATTCCGTGACATCCGCCGGAGGCTTTAGGCCAACACGAAGTTGGTCACTCAGTCATTGCCACAGGACGTGGCGTTCTTAGACTGTGTTCCTCTATTTCAGCGGATGTTTGGACACCTTTTGAAAAGTAACTTAAATCCGCATTCATCTCACTACCAATAAAGGTGGAAGATTTCTGCTGAAAGAAGTTAAAAAGAAAAAGAGCATCCGCCTGCGCTTGTGCGGATGCCCACATTGTAAAAAAAGCTAAGGACGTTAAACCCTTAGCTTTTCGTCATTTTTATTAATTAGTATAGGAACGCTGCACCAACGATAATTAATAAAATAAACAACACAACTAATAAAGCAAAGCCTGAGCCGTAGCCACCGCCACCATATCCTCCGCTGCTCATAACTTCACCCCCTTTCTTTTATATATCCTATGCGCTTGAAAATTTGAAATATAGGCTATACTCAAGGGGGGAACCATTTTGTTTTTAAAACGTTTATGTTATAGTAAAAAATGGACGAAACCATTGTAAGGAGAGAATATCCACTATGAAAAAGACAGTTTTATCTTTAACATTAGCTGCTTCGGTACTAGCGCTTGGTGCTTGTAGCGGAGGGGACAACAAAACGATTGCAACTTCAAAAGTGGGCGACATTACAGTTGCTGACTTTAACAAAACTTCAAAATCTTTAGCAGGTTCTAAGATACTTGAACAAATGCTGACTGAAAAAGTATTAGCAGACAAATATAAAGTATCAGATAAAGAAATCAAAGAAGCATATGACGCAACTGCTTCACAATTCGGTGATAACTTTGCCCAAGCACTTGCTGAGAACGGCTTAACAGAGCAAGGCTATAAAGATGCTTTACGTGTTCAGCTACTTTCTGAAAAAGCTTTAAAAGATAAAGCTTTTAAAGAAGCAGATGTAAAAAAACATTATGAGCAAATGAAAACTGAGTTAAACGCTCGTCATATTTTAGTAGCCGATGAGAAAACAGCTAAAGAAGTAATTGCCAAAATTAAAGGCGGCGCTAAATTTGCAGATGTAGCAAAAGAATACTCGACTGATACTAGCTCTGCTGAAAAAGGTGGAGAACTTGGTTGGTTCTCAGTTGGTGCAATGGTACCCGAATTTAATGATGCTGCTTATGCACTTCCTGTAAAAACTTTAAGTGAACCAGTGAAAACAAGCTACGGTTACCACGTTATTGAAGTTACGGACAAGCGTGATGTAAAAGGTGTTGGCTCATTCAAGGACGAAGAAGCAAACATCCGTTCACAAATGCTATCTAATTTAGCAAACACAGGTCAAGATCAACAAGTTCTTAAAGATATCATTGCAAAAATGGCTAAAGATGCTGATATAAAAACATCTGATAAAGAATTAGAACCTGCTATCAAGGCTCTTACAACAACAAGTGAAGAGCAAGCTAAAGCTCAAGAAGAAGAAGCTAAAAAAGCTGAAGAAAAAGCTAATAAAGAAAGTAAAGACAACGAATCTAAAGATACTGAAAAGAAATAATCTAAATAGTTGTTATTTTTACTATATGAAAAAGGGTTACGCTTATACAGGCGTAGCCCTTTTTTTATACTATCGCTTTGAAATAAAATTGATTAAAGTATATTGAAAACATGTATTTAAGGTAAATGAAGAGGAATCATTTTGAATTAAGTTCAATCAAAATGATTCCTCTTTCTTTTTAAAATGCTATTTCATCTTTTGATTTAAGAAATAAAGCCTACACCTTTTACTGAATAGTCGGCTTATAAAACGATCGATTATCAAGTGGGAATAGTCGCTCAGTAAATTCACCTGGAGCAGTTTTGCCTAATGCTCGTGTTAGCATATTCATCTTTGCATCAATATTATCAATATAATGCAAGATTTCCGCTTCTTGAATCATCGGTTTTTTCGGGCTGCCCCATTCTTCTTTACCGTGATGAGATAGGACCATATGTTGCAATAGCATGACTTCCTCGCCCTCGATTTCTAGTTCACTAGCAATTTTGGCAATTTCATTGACCATAATAGTAATATGCCCAAGTAAATTCCCTTCAACGGTATACATTGTTGCAACAGGCCCTGATAGCTCAACAACCTTGCCGATATCATGCAAAATAATCCCTGCATATAACAGATCTCGATTTAATGTAGGATATAAATCAGCAATTGCTTTTCCTAGTTTCAACATGGACACCATATGATCCAGTAGACCAGACGCATAATCATGATGATTTTTCGTTGCAGCTGGATATACTAATATAGCATCCTGATGTTTCTTAATAGCTGCACGTGTAATTCGTGATATATTTGGATTTTTAATATCAAAGAAAAATTGCGTCAATTCTTCATATAATTCTTCTTTTGGAGTTGCTGAGGAAGGAACTAAATCATTAATAGCAATTCCCTCCTCTGGTTTTGCTACACGGATTGATTTTATACGCAGTTGGTTTTTGCCACGGTAGTCATGAATTTCTCCACCTACACGGACAATTGCCTCAGCGTGATACATTTTTTCATGATCATCATTTGTATCCCATAGCTTTGCCTCAATATCTCCACTTTTATCTTGTAATAACAGTGACATAAATGGCTTTCCAACTGTGGTAACCCCTTTTGTCGCCTGTTTAATTAATAAAAATTGATCAACTGATTCTCCTACCTGGAGCGTCGTAATACCCTTCATGTTGACGCCACTCCCCTTTCATTTGCTAGTGCTCCTACATCGACAATTTGATCTTTCTGCCAATGTTTGAGCATCCCGTCATGGCAAGTAAAATATAAAATTTGACGTTCATATCCTACTTCTTTCATTAATTGTACCATTTTGTCTGTACGGTTTCGATCAAAATGGACAAAAGGATCGTCCATAATAAATGGAAATGGGGCAGAAGTTGTAAGCGTTTTTGCTAGTGCCATGCGCAACGAAATATAAGCTTGCTCCTTTGTCGCCTGTGATAATTCCGCCATTTGATAACGTATTCCAGAAGCATCCTGTGTAATAAAATAGCCTTCATCATTAATTAAAAGCTTATCGTAACGTCCACCAGTTAACAAATTAAATATTGCATTAACCTCTGTCAAAACATATGGTAGTTTTTCTTCTCTTAGGCGGAACAATGTTTCATGAATCGCAGTAGCAACTGCCTTTTTTGTAGCCCATTGCCCTATGAGCTGTTGCAACACTGATTTTTCTTCTTCAAACTGTTGAAGCAACTGACCATATTTCTCGTCATTTAGAAGATTCTCCTTTTGGATTTGTAGTGTTGCGCGTTGTTCTAAGCATTGATCTATCGCAACCTGTATCGCGCCCCGTTCTTCTTCTAAAGTAAGTAGTTTTTCATTAAGCTGTTCCTCATTTATTAATGACTGTTCGTTGTCTACATTCAGCGAGGCTAGCTGACTTTGAATAGCTTGAAGTTCTGTTTTTACTTTTTGTTGTAGCTCAAATTGTTCATGAGTTTCATAATAAACCTTCTCTGATTGAACATTCGCGGCATTAAATAATTGAGTAATTTCAGACTCATAGCTGTCTATATATGATTGCACGCCTTGAATTTTGGTCTGAAGGTTAGTCAACTGCTCTTTTGCTTGTTGGGATACCTGTTGCTCCTGCTGTAAAGTAAGAAATGTATTACGTAAATGCATAAAGATTTCTTGTTCACTATACTCTGTCTTTAAGATTCGCTGTGCTTGTTCTAGGAGGTCGATTTTCTCCGCTTGTACCGTTTGTAGAAGAGTAAATGTACTCTTCTTTTTGGCTGCCAATTCTTGAGCACCTCGAATGCGCATAAACAGCTCTGGTAATAATGTTTTCGGTATATTCCCCTCTAGTCGATAGTGTCCTAAAAAATGCTGAAGCGACTGAGTGACCTCTTCATTCACCTGCTCAGCACGCTGAATTTTATGTTCAAGTTTCACATATTGACGTTCTTTTTCTTGCTGTTGCTCATTTACATGTAACCAGCGATCTTCTAGTTTTTGTTTTTTTAGTAGGATGGCTTGAGCAATATTTTCCTCTTGCTCTAACTCACGTAATTGCTGACTTTGCTGTTTACTCGGCGCTTCAGGGGCTTGTCTAGCAAATTTTAAATATAAAATTATGATCAGTGACATAACCGCTCCTACAACGATTACAGCTATATTTTTTTCCATAACACCATAGATAAACGAAAGTACACTTATGGCTAACACCATAAATATAAAGACACTTGGTTGTTGTTGTTTTAAACGTTGTGACCGTCCATAACGCAATTGTTCGAGCTTTCGCTTACGCTGAGGCCACTCTGCTAAAATATGTTCTTCTTCTGTAGATAATGACTCCTGTTGAAGCTGTTGTTTCAATTGAGCGATTGTATCTAGTTCTACATGTAGTTGCTCCAACGAACGCAAATGAAATTTCAGCTCTTCCTCTGCTTCCTCTAATTGGCTTAATTGTTGTTGGAATTGTTCCTCTTGCTGTAATGATACTGTTTCTTCAAGCAAAATATCTTGCGCTGTTTTTTCCTGAACACCTAATAAACGAAACTGCGTTTCTATTTCTTGCTCGATTAAATACAGCTCATCCATTAAGTTCTGTTCCTTTACAACTAACTGATTCCATGTTGCTTCCTTATTCACAAGACGCGACATTTCAGTAATAGTTTGCTCGTCCATTGTTAATTGTAGCTTATGTTGGAGTGCTTGATACTGCTCCTTCAACTGCTCCATTTGCAGTGTTTCATGCATAAGCCGATCCTTTAATTGCTCATAACGTCGAATCCCTTCTGGTGGAAACTGCACATGTTCGTAGCTTTTTTGCGTCTGTTCGAAAGCCCTTTGCTGTTTTATAAGTGGCATAGCCTGCTGAAGTATTGTGAGCTGCTGCCAATTTTGCTGCTGTGTTTTTTGCTGACTATATAACTCATCTAACTTTTGATCAAGCTGTTGTAATTGTAATAATTTATCCTCAAAGGTCTGAATATTACCTTGCTCTTGTTTAATTGTGCGTTCTAGCCTTTTTAAATGCTCCAATTTTTGATTAATGAGTGGCACTTTGCCTGCTTTTTTAAAAAGCTCACTAGCATCTTTGTCCAATTTCTTTTCTACAGTCGATAGTTGTTGAATCCCTGTTGTCCCAGAGGCAAGCAGCAGATGTGTTAGCTCTTCCTCTGACATTTTCTCAATGCCCTGTAGCTCATGTAATGAAAAGGAGAAAATTGACTCAAAGGAGGCTTTTGAATAACCATATAATAGTTTTGCTAAAAGCTCCTCATGCCCAATTGTTCCGTCTTCTAGATAAACTATGACATCTCCAGCTGCCTTCCCTTTAATACGTTCTATCGTGCATTGCCCATACGTTGGATGCCAAATCGTAAGCTGACCACCGAACTTAGTCGATACTTTCGGCTCATATTTACGTTGTGTCTGCTGCCTCGTAGGAAATCCGAAAAGCATTTGTAAAATAAATTGTTGAATGGTCGTTTTACCCGCTTCATTCATACCATAAAAAATGGTAACACCTTCATGTAATGTAATAGTGATATTTTCATGCTTGCCAAAGCCATAAATTTGGATTTTTTGTATCGTTAGCACGTTATTCACGCCCTTTGAATTTCTTCTACTATTAATTCTTGCGCGTTATGCATTAAATTTTTAATGTCCTGTTCTGTTAAAGGTTCGATCAATCTTGCACCACCAGCATGTTGGTACAATTCCTTTAAAATATCCTTCCATTCAGAAATGTCCCATTGCTCCATTAAATTCATCACCGATTCAGTCGCAGCAGTATGCTCATATGATGTTGTCGATTGATGTAACACGAGCTTTTGTACCCAACACATTGGTTCAATCCCATCCTCGGCTTCTCGAATAGTTTCTAGCCATGCATCAACTGTAGCATGTTCAAATAAAGATTGTGATTGTTCATCTATATTTTTCAAATGGAGTTCAACAACAGATGCGCCATACTCTTGACGATTAAGCATTAGTACTTCTTCACATTTTTTTAGTAGTTCATTTGCATGAAACACATTCGTACAATCCACCTCTACCGCGTTATAAACAACAGTAGATGTCGGCACAAATTTCAGGTCAGTAGAAGTTTGTGACAAGGTTACGTCATAGAAGCCCTTTATTCCCTGCTCTTTCCGATGTCGGCTTTGAATATTGCCTGGATAAACAATCGGTGGATTTTGATGTAAAAGTTGTCGTTTATGGATATGCCCTAAAGCCCAGTAATGATAGTTTTTTTCAAGAAGTTGATCTTTTGTGAAAGGAGCATAAACAGCATGTGAGGTATCGCTAGCCTCACTACCATGAAGCATACCAATATGAATAACATGCTGGTCCTGTGCAACAGGATAACTTTCAATCATTGATTTCGTTATATGACGGTCACTATAGCTGAAACCATAAATATTGATTTGCTGACCACGTATTTTTAATTGAACAACACTAGTTTCAGCTGGTAACTCATAAACATTGCTCGGTAAGGAAAAGCGGGTCCAAGCACCATTTAAATGATCATGATTACCATAGCTTAAAATGACAGGGATATTATGCTGAAAGAGTTTTTCCATAGCCTCTTGAAATCGTCTTTGTGCCTGTAAGCTACGATTTTCGCCATCATATATATCACCGACTATCAATAAAAAATCAGGTTTCTCCTGAATAGCCTTCTGAATAATTTTGTCAAAAGCTTCAAAAGTACTTGTACGAATCTTTTTAAAATTTTGTTCAGGCAAACCAAATAAGCCCTTAAATGGACTATCTAAATGTAAATCCGCCATGTGGAAAAAACGAATTGCTGACATCCAATCACCTCAAGTAATAATAAATAATTTACTTCTTTTTTCACTCGCAATGCAGTAAATAATTCAGCACATCGAAATTGATACTTCAATAATTACTAACCGCTATTTGTCTCATTTTTATAATGAGACATTCTTGAATCACGTCGAAACCGAATATTTGTTCTATTTTATCATACTTCACGCTAGATGAGAAATGTAATCAAAGAATATTCATTATTAGTATTGCCTTAAACTTTCCACAACTTTTATGATTTATCAAAATATTCGCTAGTTTTACCGTGAAGTTTATAAATCTTCTATGTATAATAGAAATATATTTAAGTAAAGGGTGGGGTTTGTATGGAGAATTATCGCTTTACAGCTTTTGAAAAAACTGGGGAAACTTTGTTTGATGAAACATGGACATTCGAAAACGATGAGGCTGCAAAAATCAACGGTTTACAACAAATAGAAGAAAAAGGTGTTGCCAACAAAACTCATCGTCTTGTTAACTCTTCAGGTAAATTAATTTTATTCCATGTCTAAAAATGGCTAGTAAAAGGCACGTAGTAAATTTTACTACGCGCCTTTTACTTTTAACAATTATTGAAAAGAAGTTAATTCATTTTCCTACAAAGGCAGGTGCTCTTTTCTCTACAAACGCATGGATTCCCTCTAAATGATCGGCCGTTTTACGCATCGCTGCTTGCCCCTCTGCTTCCATTGATAAAACACTCTCTAATTGCGGTAAATTTTGAGCATGTAGAATTTTTTTAGTCGTAATCATCGATGCAATTGGAGAAGCAAGCATTTTTCCAACTAGTTGGTCAGTAATTGCAAAAACAGTTCCATCTGGTGCAACGTAATCAATTAACCCTTCATCATGTGCTTCTGATGCAGTTAATACTTTACCTTCCCAAATCATTTGTTTAGCTTTGACAGTGCCCACACGTTCCTTCATAAAGAAATGACCACCACCATCAGGAATGAGCCCTATGCCTATGAAATTCATAGCGAGCTTACTATTTTCACATGCCACAACAATGTCTGCACCTAGCGCTAGACTAAATCCTAATCCAGCTGACGCTCCATGAACTGCTGCAATGACGATCATCGGTAGCTGATAATATGCCTTGACGATACGTGTTAAATAAACCATGGCCACATTAATATCAAGTGGCTTATTTGGATCTAGCATCGCTTTAATATCGCCACCTGCAGAAAAGACTTTTCCTTCCCCACGAATAACGAGAATTTGTATTTCTTGTTCTTGCTGTAGTGCTTCAAAGCATTCTGCTAGTTCACGCATCATCACATCGTCCATGGCGTTCATGGCATGTGGTCGATTTAAAGTTAATGTTGCACGGCGTTCTAATTTTTCTAATGTAATTGTTGAAAATTCCATCCCAATACACCCCCAAATATGAATAGTCATTCACTATGTACTATTCGTGCTTTTTTAGAAAACTCCTTCTATCCTACGCAAAATAGCACTTGATATGCTATATTTAATGACGAATATTGATTTAAAGGTGGTTAATGATTGTGACACAGAAAGACTATCGTGTATTACTTTATTATAAATATATAGCTATTGAAGACCCTGTAGCATTCGCAGAGGAACATTTAGCAGTTTGTAAAGAAATCGGACTTCTTGGTCGTATTTTAGTTGGATACGAGGGGATTAATGGAACGGTTTCAGGTACAGTCGAGCAAACTGATGCTTACATGAATCATATGAAGGCAGACCCCCGTTTTAGCGATATAATGTGGAAAATAGATGAAGTTGAAGGGCATGCCTTTAAAAAAATGCATGTGCGTCCTCGTAGAGAGATTGTACACCTTGGTTTGAACGATGATATTAATCCTTTAGAAATAACAGGAGATTATTTATCACCAAAGGAATTTATGAAACGTATGCAGGAGGATAATACGGTAATTATTGATGCACGTAATGATTATGAATATGACCTTGGACATTTCCGTGGTGCCGTGCGTCCAGATATTGAAAACTTCCGTGACCTACCTGATTGGATGGAGGCTCATAAAGAAGATTTTGATGGCAAGAAAATCTTAACTTACTGCACAGGTGGTATTCGCTGTGAAAAATTCTCTGGCTGGTTAAAACGTGAAGGCTATGGAGAAAGTGTTGGTCAGTTACACGGTGGAATTGCCACGTATGCTAAAGACCCTAAGGTTAAAGGTCAACTATGGGATGGACAAATGTTTGTCTTTGATCGACGTCGTAGTGTACCGATTAATCAGGTCGAGCATGTGATTGTCGGCAAGGATTTCTTCACTGGTGAACCGACAGAACGTTATACAAACTGCGCAAATCCTGAATGCCATAAATTAATGCTTTGTGAGGAAAAGCATGAGTCCTTCTATATGCGTAGCTGTTCAGACGAATGCCGCCGCGCAGAACGCAACTTCTTTGTTGAAGAGAATGGTTGGACAAAAGAGCAGATTGAGAAACAAATCGTTAAAATCGCTGAAGTTCAAAATTCTTCTTTATAAGAAAAAAGAGCATCATCCATTTGTGGTGATGCTCTTTCATATTTTTTGGTTACTCTTACTTGTCTGTAAAGGGTGAGTAATTGCGCGTTTACCTGAGCAGATATTTTTGGTTCCAAAGCATTTCCTACGGCACCCGATCACTTCCTCGGCTTACCCGAGCAATCTCCCCCTCACCAGGGCTTTCTATATCTCACTTAAATTTGTCTTCATTATCCTTTTGCCAAGTAACGCCCTACCTGTCTCCCACTAAATAAACACCCACCAACAAATGTCCCTTCTAAAGCACGGTAGCCATGTACACCGCCACCGCCAAAACCACTAACTTCCCCAGCTGCAAATAAACCGGGTACAGGCTGACCATCCATTCCTAACACAGCACCATTCAAATTTGTCTGTAAGCCTCCTAATGTTTTACGCGTTAAAATATTTAAACGTACTGCAATAAGTGGCCAATTTTGTGGATCTAATATTTTATGGGGCTTCGCAACGCGCACAAATTTATCACCAACATAGTTTCTTGCCCCATGAATAGCATTTACCTGTAAGTCCTTTGTAAATTTATTGTCCATTTCACGATCCCTTGCTATAATTTGCTCTTTTATTTTAATAAAATCAAGAAGGCTATTGCCAGCCAACTTGTTCATCCCTTCAACTAACTCCTTTAAATCATTAGAAATCACAAAATCCTCACCATGATTTTTAAATGCCTGGATGGGACCTGGAGCTCCTGGCAAAACACGTTTCAAAACATCACTAATACTTTTATTTGTTAAATCAGGATTTTGTTCAGAGCCTGATAATGCAAATTCTTTTTCAATAATTTTTTCAGTTAAAATAAACCACGAGTAATCATAACCTGTTTTTTGAATTGCCTCTAATGTGCTTAACGTATCAAAGCCCGGAAAATTTGGTGCTCCAAATCTATTGCCTTCTGCATCAAACCATAATGATGAAGGGCCAGGTAAAATTCGAATGCCGTGATTTGGCCAAATAGGATCCCAGTTTTTCAAGCCTTCTGTATAATGCCACATGCGGTCTCGATTAACGATACGCCCCCCTGCATGCTCGGTAATTTCTAACATTCTGCCATCTACATAAGCAGGCACACCACTAACCATATTTTTGGGTGGTGTACCGAGTCTAGCTGGCCAATTTTTTCTGATTAAATCAAAATTTGCACCTATTCCACCGCTAGCCACGATAACCGCTCCAGCTTCATAAGAAAATTCGCCAATGCCTAACCTAGAGCTTTTTTCACCGCGAATTGCATAGCTTTGAGCCAAAACTGTTCCACTAATCCCTGTGATCTTTCCACCTTGTAGAATAAACTCATCTACACGATGTCTAGGTTTAAAATCTATATATCCATCCTTTATGGCCTTTTTCACTTTTTCAACAAACGGTTTTACAATGCCTGGCCCTGTTCCCCAAACGACATGAAATCTAGGTACCGAATTTCCGTGGCCGCCTGCTAATGATCCTCCACGTTCTGCCCAACCGACGACAGGAAAAAACTTAATGCCCATAGATTTTAACCAACTATATTTTTCACCAGCTGCAAAGTCTACATAAGCCCTTGCCCATTTATACGCCCAGGAATCTTCATCCTCCAAGCGATCAAAGCCAGCCGTCCCTTGCCAATCCTGCCAGGCGAGCTCTTTACTATCCTTAATACCAAGCCTTCTTTGCTCAGGTGAATTCACTAAAAATATACCGCCAAAGGACCAAAATGCCTGTCCCCCCATTGAATTTTCAGGTTCTTGATCTACTAAAACAATTTTTTTCTTTGCATCCACTAACTCACAAGCAGCTACTAATCCTGCTAGTCCTGCACCGACAATTGCTACATCATACATCATTTTACGCCCCCTAAAAATCAATCTTAATTACTTACATTCTTCTCTAATTGATCGTTTACCTCCTACACATTGAAATTTTGACAAAAATGTGACAATAAATAATGTTCGCTTTCCTCCTCTAAACAACGAAAGTTCCCAACCGTTCAATCCATTTAATACCAGTTTATTCCCATATAATTTTCGGTCTCAAATATTTCTTAAACGCCCATGTAATCTGACTTAACATATATCGGTAGTGCTTTCATTGTCCTCCGCGAAAAGACGGACGATGAATAAAACAAAATACATCAATATTCGTATTTTGGTATTTTCCAGACTTTTAAAGTCACTATTTTTAATCTTTTTCAGAAATATTGTTGACAAAGGTGAACAATAAGGATTATGATGTTAACAAATTTAATCACACGAAAATATAACGACGGAGACATGCTAGTCGCAAGAAAATCCAAAGAGAGCTGATGGTTGGTGTAAATCAGTGATTTCTACGATAATAGTTCCACTCCTGAATAGATAAGCCGAACATCTCCAAAGTAAGCTTATCCGTCACATGCACGTTACGCATATTGCTAAGACTGCTAGAAATCTTTCAAGCAGTGATTAAGGGTGGTACCGCGAACCAATGTCTATACAGCCTTTCGCCCCTTACAACACAATCTTTGTGTTTGTAAGGCGCGAAAGGCTTTTTTATTGTTTTTTATTCTAGAAAGGAGATTGTTTGCATGCTGTAAGATATTTAGTTTTACAAAATTCAGACTGTTTCGTATATAAAGAACACTAAAATTTTTATTAAAAGGAGCTAATTACAAATGACTACTGCAACAAAAACAATTAACGTATTTATCGCTGACCCACTAAGTGAAGATGGTATTTTCCCACTACGACAAGAACAAGATTTAGACTTAAATATCATTGTCGATACTGGTCTTGCACCAGAAGAATTAATCGCAAAAATTGCGGATGTAGATGTTTTACTAGTACGTTCTCAAACAACAGTTACACGTGAAGTAATTGAAGCGGCTAAAAACTTAAAACTTATCGGACGTGCTGGAGTAGGTGTAGACAACATTGACCTAACTGCTGCAACTGAACATGGTATTATCGTTGTAAATGCACCAGACGGTAACACTAACTCTGCTGCTGAGCATACTATTGCAATGATGACTTCACTTGCTCGTCACATCCCACAAGCATTCAATACACTTAAAAATGGTAAATGGGATCGTAAATCTTATGTTGGGGTTGAGCTTAAAAATAAAACGCTAGGTGTTGTAGGCTTCGGTCGTATCGGTGTTGAAGTTGCTTATCGTGCAAAAGGTCAACGCATGAACGTTATGGCATACGATCCATTCCTAACAGATGAACGCGCTAAAGAGTTAGGCGTAACAAAATCAACAGTTGAAGAAATTTGTGCAACTGCAGATTTCATTACAGTACACACACCACTTCTTCCTGAAACACGCAACCTTATTAACAAAGAAAAATTCGCTATGATGAAAGATGGCGTGCGTATCATTAACTGTGCACGTGGCGGTATTATCAATGAGGATGATTTATATGATGCAATCGTAGAAGGTAAAATAGCGGGTGCCGCTCTTGACGTATTCGTATCTGAGCCAGCAACAGATCACAAACTACTTACTTTACCACAAGTAATCGCAACACCTCACTTAGGTGCATCTACAATCGAAGCACAAGAGTCTGTAGCTGTAGACGTTTCAAACGACATCATTAAATTCTATAAAACAGGTACTGTAACTAACCCAGTAAACATGCCATCTATTCCAAAAGAGTTGCTTGCGCAAGTCGAGCCATTCTTTGAATTAGCTGAAAAACTAGGTTCATTCTTATCTCAACTTACAACTGAGCCTGTAAAAGAAATCAACTTATCTTATGCTGGTGAAGTAGCAAATTATGATGTTCGTCCATTAACGTCAAACGCGTTAAAAGGCTTATTAGCTAAAAACCACGGTAATCATGTGAATGACGTAAATGCTCGCTACTTATCTGAACGAATCGGCATGAAAATTAATGAACATAAAACAACAACTGCTAAAGGCTTCACTAGCTTAATTACGATTGAAATTAAAACAGTGAACGAAACACACACAGTTGCTGGTACATTATTAAATGGTTTAGGTGCACGTATTGTTAAAGTAGAAGACTATGTTGTTGACGTTATTCCACAAGGTCACCTTCTTTACATTAAAAATACTGACAAACCAGGTGCGATCGGCCGTGTAGCAACAAAGCTAGCTGAAAAAGATGTAAACATCGCAACAATGCAAGTTGGTCGTGCACAAGTTGGCGGTACAGCTGTCATGATGTTAACAATCGACAATACTGTAACAGAAGAAGATTTAACATTCGTTGCAAAGCTTGAAAATATTGATGAAGTAAAAGCGATTAACCTATAATATATTGATGTATAAGCAGGGAGTACAAATACTCTCTGCTTTTTTTATTTTTGATGATTATCATCTTAACGTAGGGTTGATTACCGTTCCGACTGGGCGCTTTTATAGCCTCGCTCCAATTAACTAATATACATAGTATACGTTTCAACAATGTCATACCTACTTTTTAATGAGAAGCTTTTTTTTGGTAAAATGATACTTTTCAGAAAGTCACTCGTCTTTAAGGTAAAGGAGGTGCACATTTTGACGATTGAAGAGCTGTTTTACTTACATAATCAAACTATTTTTAAATACTTATACTACTTACTCAATGATGAGAAATTTGCGGAGGATTTCACACAGGAGACATTTGCCCGCTATTTAAAATATCAGCAGACAATCAAAGAAGGTGCCGAGCTCGCTTGGCTTAGGAGTACCGCACGTAATCTAGCCTACGATCATTACCGCCGGAAAAGACTTATTCAATTTGTACCGTTTTTAAACAAACATGAAGAGCTTGAACCAACATCACCACACCAATGGCTCATCCAACAAGAAGATGCAAAGACGCTTTATCTTGCAATTAGTAGACTTAAACTCACTTATCGAGATGTCATTATTTTACGTAAAATCGAGGGTTTATCCATTCAGGAAACCTGTGATGTTCTCGGCTGGAATGAAGGAAAAGTAAAAAACACATTAAAACGTGCACTTGTCGCATTAAAAAAGGAGCTTGGAGGTGAAATTGATGAAGAACAATGAGGAATCTTGGCAACATTTACGCGACCTCAAATTAACTAAGCAGCAGCAGGAAAAAATACTGCACAATATTACTACACCTACTACAATAGAAAAACGACCAATTAAAAAAGCTTGGAAAATGCCTGCAGTGTCTTTGTTATTTATCATAGTTCTTTCTATTTTAATGTTGTCCTTTATCCAAGGGCCGACTAACTCTCCACTGACAACAGATACAAACAAAACAATTGCTAAAGTTTATGTACACAACAATGAAAATAAAGAAATGTTTATCGCAAAAGATTCATGCCTTTATTTACCTCAGCAATGCTATACAAATAAGCAACTTTTAAGTCAGCTACAAGAACAAATGGAACATGCACCTTCAGTAGCAGTAACAGCTCAACAGTGGGAAGCTAATGGTTACTTTACGCCTCAAGATGTGTTGATTGTCTATTCTGATGGAACTCAAGAGAAATGGAAGGTGCTTAATAATGATACTTTCTTTAATGTCGTAACAGAACAAGCAATTCAACCTGACCATGCATTTGATTCACTAGAGTACTACTATGATAATAAACTTTCCATTAAGATTCTTATTGCAAATATCTTCTTATTGCTTATGCATTTCATACTATGGCTTGCAAAAAAAAGAATGCCTCATATTGAACGACGTTTTTTTGCTGCTACAGTTGAACATGCTATCGCCA
Source organism: Lysinibacillus sp. NPDC058147 (assembly GCF_042884205.1). Taxonomy (NCBI): domain Bacteria; kingdom Bacillati; phylum Bacillota; class Bacilli; order Caryophanales; family Bacillaceae; genus Lysinibacillus; species Lysinibacillus sp. NPDC058147. The sequence continues at coordinate 63,038 of NZ_JBHVUJ010000005.1, read as the reverse complement.
ACGCTATCATGTTAGTTTTGTTTGCAGGTATGTTATTCGCAATTTATTTATTGATGCATTCCATACACGCTACAATTATATATAGCTTATTTACGCTCTACTCTATTATGCAAATTTATTATCGTAAAAAAGCAGGTGAGCCCCGAGGCTACCTAGTAGCAAGTGCCGTTGTTCAACTATGTATTGCATTAGCTTTTTCATCGCTATATCTTGCAAATTATATACACTACTAGCTGTTCAATAAGTTATTGGACAGCTTTTTTCACAAAAAAGTATCCCAGAAACATTTCTGAGATACCATCTCCGAATTTGCCCAATGCAAGCCCTCACTTCAACGCTATACAAATATTTTTCGCTTCCGTGAAGAATTCTAAGCTATGGTGACCGCCCTCACGCCGGAGAGCGGCAGCTTCTGTGGGATGAGCTTGCGCTGAAAGCCCCTCTGGAACATATTAATTTTTGTCCAAAAAAAGTACTGATCCTCTAATGAATCAGTACATTTTTACTTATAGCTTATTTACAAGTTCTAATAATGCAGTTAAAGAATCAACCTCATATGTTGGAGTGACAACGCCATTTGGTACATTGTTTTCACGATTAATCCAAACGTTGCGCATACCTACACGAGATGATCCTAAAATATCAGTATTTAAGTTGTCTCCAACCATTACCGCATCGTCTGCTGTAATACTTGCTTTCTCCATAACATACTCGAAAATAGAGGCATCTGGTTTCCCTTTACCAAAGTCCCCAGAGATAATAATATGGTCAAAATATGGCGCGATTTCTGGTGTAATTTCCAGCTTTAAATTTTGTAGACTTGGTGCTCCATTTGTCAGTAATACGAGTTGATATTTTCCTTTTAGTTTATCTAATACATTAAAAGTATCTTCATATAAGAATTGAGCCACTTTACGCTCTGCAACAAAGCGTTCCCCTAGCTCCGCTCCTAGCTGTGCATCATCAATGCCAAGAGCTGCTAAGCCTTTTGTCCATGCTTCTGTACGATAACCTGGTACGATATTTTTCATTTTTTGGAAAGAATCTGTTGGATCATCGAATGTGCCCCAAAGTCCTTCGAATGAGTTAATGCCAATTAACACCGTATAATCATATGTTTCATAGCCTTCGTAAAGTGCACGTGCTTCTTTACGTACAGCTTCCTCTAGCTCAACCGGATTTACTTTATGTATAGTTGCTGCATATTCACACGTTTTCTCAAATGCTGTTTTGACGGACTTTTTATCCCATAATAGCGTATCATCTAAATCAAAAATAATTGTGTTAATTGACATTGTGTCAGCTCCTAGCTTCCTATTAGTATAATTATTTTAGCATATATTCAAAATATTTAGCATAGCGTTTTAGGCATTTTCGTGCTCAAGTTGGACAGTAAAATATAGGCTCACCACCATCTTCTAGTGATGAGCCTATCCCCAGCACTTATTCATTTTTGTGACTATTGATTTTTCTTACGCAATCTGTCCATTAAGCTTTGTATTTCGGCTTTTTTCTGCTCAGTTTCTTCTTTTAAAATTTCAATTTGATAGATGCCGTCAATTTCTTCAATTAGCACACGATCGCCAACCTGTACTGGTTTATTCATGGCAGATTGTAAAATGATTAGCTGTTCCTCTTCCTCTGGGTACTTCAAAAAAACTGCATATCCATCTTCAATACGGTCTAAGGTGTATTTAGTCGAGCTCACTAATAAGTTCCCCTTTCGCATTACGTAATTGTGCAGCATCCCCATCATTCAACCAAATTTGTTTCTTTGTCCATTTTAAATAATTTTGACCTTCTCGTGCATTTGAGCCACTTGTGACATAAATCGTTTTCCCTGGCTGCAATGTCACATTTGGAAAGTTAAAAACTTGATCCCCTTCAACTGATATAAGCTGCCAATCTTTTAAAGACACTGCTTCATTACCATTATTTTTAATGCCTACAATTTCTTCTATTAAATCCTTACTAACAATCTCAACACTTGCACTAGTTGTTTTTGGAGCTGAGACACTTGTACTAGTTGTTTTGGATGATGAGACACTTGCTCCTGACATTTCTTTCGAATTCACGTCATAGTTTACCCCATCTGTTGATACGATAACAGTCCCTGCTTCTGCAGTTGCGTAAATTTTACTGCCAATTGCTTGTAAACGATCAACTACTTCAGCATGAGGATGACCATACTTATTGCCCTCTCCATAGCTTAAAATCGTCACCTCAGGATGTACTGCCTGAATAAACTCCGCAGAGCTACTCGTGTTAGAGCCATGATGACCTGCCTTTAAGATTGTTGCTTTCACATCGCTCTGCATCATCTCTTTTTCTAACGCTATTCCCGCGTCAGCTGTTAATAAAAATGATACATTGCCATAAGCAATTTTTAAAACAATGGAAGCATCATTATTATCTGTTGCATTTTCATTGGCGTTTAACACCTTCACATTAATATCATCATCAAACGCTATACTATCGCCTGTTTTCGGAACATTATAAGGAATATTCTTCGTATCAATAAGTGTCAGCATTTCTTCAAAGGTTTGAGATGTATGTACCTTCCCTGAATCATAAAATTGCCCAATATCTATCGAATTTATCACAGGAATTAAACCACCAATATGGTCTGCATCAGGATGGGTTGCGACCACTATATCGATCTTATTCACACCAAGCTCTTTCAAATACGAAACAACCTCTTGACCAGCTCCTTTAACGCCTCCATCAACAAGTATTGTCTTGCCATTTGGCGATTCAATAAAAATTGAATCTCCTTGTCCTACATCAATAAAATGTACGCGCATTTCATGTCCTGCAGTGACAGATACTTTCTCCGTATTTAATGTTTCCGTACAGCCTGCTAATAAAAAAATACAAAGGAGCACTACTATTAATTTTTTCATTTACTAACTTCCTTTCTATTTTTCTATTATACAAAAAAGAGAGCTAACCATGGGCTGCTCTCTTTCGTCACCTGTCATTGTTCCGGTATTAATCCTTTCGCCATTTGTACGTAAGACTCAAAGATCCTCTTTGTTTTCATGCGAATAAAATAATAGGGTTCTTGCATTGCCTGTTGAACACTAATATTTTCATCTACTAATGATTCAACAACCGTAAAGTATTTGAGTAATTCAGGTTTATCATTTTCTTCTATTGCCCCTGACAATAAGATAGCCTGTACATTCGCAGATGTTGCAGCCTTAGCTACCCCCAATGGTGCTTTCCCATGTAATGTTTGACGATCCGATTTCCCTTCACCAGTAATAACAAATCCGGCACCTTCTAAATGTTTTTTTAACTGTACTGCATTCATCACAATCTCAATACCTGCATGAAAACTACCGTTTAAAAAAGCTATTAATGCGCCTCCCATTCCACCTGCAGCACCTGCCCCTTTGTAGTCGTGTAGTCGGATGTCGAATTGCTTTTCAACAAGGTCTGCAAATTGCTTTAAGCAGCTATCAAAATAAGCAATTTGATGTTCTTTTACACCTTTTTGAGGTCCAAAAATAGCTGTTGCCCCTCGCTCTCCAATCAATGGATTATCTACATCACAGGCAATAATAAATTTCGCTTCAGCCAATCGGGGATCTATCTGACTAACATCAATTAAAGCTAAATCTAAAAGTGCCGAAACCCCTTCAGCAATTAAAGTGCCGTCTTCTTTTTTTAATTGCAGTCCAAGTGCCTTTAACATGCCAATACCAGCATCATTTGTAGCACTACCGCCAATTCCGATAATAAATTCCCTAAACCCTTCATCAAGAGCAGCCTTGATTAGCTGACCCGTCCCATATGTCGATGCAAGCTCAGGATTTTTTTCCTTCTCCTGTAACAGCATAATGCCAGATGCTTGAGCCATTTCAATAACGCATGTTTCTTTATCACCGAGAACACCATACTTCACTTTGATTTCTCTGCCCAATGGGTCCAACACATGTTGTGAAATATACTGACCATCTGTTGAGGCAACAAGTGATTCTAGTGTACCTTCTCCACCGTCTGCAACTGGTAAAATGACTGTTTCAATCGATGGATCAACATCCAATATACCTGCTTGCATTGCACTAGCCACCTCGATGGCCGACAAAGTCCCCTTATAGGAGTCTGGACTAATAACGACTTTCATATTTTATACCCCCAATCATTTAAGTTAGGTGCTTTCAATCATTATAATTCAGACTAACAACATACTAGAGATTTATCGGAATGATTTTTAATTTTATCGGAATGTTTTCCAACTTTATCGGAACATTATCGAGATTTATCGGAATAAAAGAGACAATCTGAACATCACGTCAGATTGCCATCTTTTTTATGACTTATATAATTCATCTAAAAACTCGATTTTTTTACCGATCGCCTCTTCAAACGTCATGATGTAGGCAGCTGGATCCTTTGGATTATGGAACTGTGTAATCTTCCCTGTTTCAGGATGAACAAATTTAGAAGAGGCTCCACAGCCAATCCCTAAAATAGTCTGCACTTCTTCCATTATGACAATATTATAGATGCTTTCTTCACCAGCTTTACTGTAGCCGACATTTTCTAAATTGCCTAAAATATTTTTTTGACGATATAAATAGTATGGTGCATAATTATTTTCCTTCGTCCATACTTGTGCCATATGCATCATTTGTGCAACAGTATCACGGTCTGCTACCTTGTACTTATCTTTATTACGTGTCATTTCCGATGCACGCTTAAATGATAATGTGTGTACCGTTAAAGATTCTGGCTGCATTTTTGCAGATTCATCTAATGAATTCTGGAACTCCTCAATTCCTTCATTCGGTAAACCAATAATTAAATCCATGTTAATATTATTCATGCCTGATTCACGCGCTAACCAAAACTTATCAATTGTTTCCTGTACCGTATGATGACGACCAATTGCTTTAAGTGTTTCATCTGTATACGATTGTGGATTAACACTTATTCGGTCAATGCCCCATTTTTTTAATACTTCTAGTTTTTCAGGTGTAATCGTATCAGGTCTGCCCGCTTCGACAGTTACTTCACGGATTGTTTCAGGATGTGGGAAGGAATCATGCATCGTCTGATACAATGCATCCATTTCATGTGCCTCGATAGATGTCGGTGTACCACCACCCCAATAAATGGACGTGATTTTCATATTATTTTCCTTCAGCCATTTCCCCATTTCACGTAATTCTATATGCAGCCCATCTAAAAATGTAGCAACACGTCCTTGCTTTCGATTGCTGCCAATCGCATACGCTGGGAACGTGCAGTAAGCACATTTAGTCGGACAAAAAGGAATACCGATATAAATACTTATTTCTTCACCAATTTTATCTATATCAGGAATCGTCACTAACTGACGATCAACTATTTCATTTAGTAAAGCTACCTTTTCCTCAGACAAGCGGAAATCACGGATAAGAATATCAGCAATTTCTTCCTCGCTCTTACCTTCCTTTCGGAATTTATGGTAAAGCTTAGTTGGGCGCACTCCCGTTAAAATTCCCCATTGCTGATGCATTCCCGTATGTTGCTCTAACACATCTAAAAATACGTGAGACAAAGCACGCTTCATACGAATATTTAGCTCACGTCCTTCAACCTCAGATTCGTATTGAATACGATAGTCATTCGTATAACGCTTACCGTCAACCTCAAGTGCAGCTTTTGTAGAAATCGAAAAATCATCCCCAACGTTATATTCGAATGATACTGCCATATCTGTTCCTTCAGACTCCACTTTTAGCTTGGAATCCTCAAAAAATAAATTCGCAATATGATTTAATACGCGAATCCAATCCTCAGGATATTTTTGATCTATGTGAATAAATTTCATTTTCTTCGCTCTTTTCTCTCAAAAATTACAGCACCAATAGTTTAACAAATTTTCATAACGATAAGCAAAGCCGCAATTAATAACAGAACATTCTGTCATTTACAAGAAAAATCCATTTTGAAAAATTTTCAAAATGGACTCTTATTTTTTATCTTTCAATAACTGCATTTGTTTTGAATTTTTCTTCTTTTACTTTAAGAGTTTTTCTTAATTCCATACTTATTTTCTCCAAGTTTTCCATATCAGGCATAAAATAAGAAACTGTGCCGATATACTGATCTTCTCCTTTTATTTCTAATGTTTTAGTAGATATGTTTTTGGAATTTAAATATTGCTTTTGGAGAGCGTAGATTTCATTAGAGTTTAAATCTGTTTCTACGTTTTTCCCTAAAATATCTGCAATTTGACCAATTTTAAATATTGTATTCGTCGATTTTGCTTGATTAATTGTTGCAGTCAAAAATTGTCTTTGTCTTTCTTCGCGAGAGTATGAAGCATTAACAGCTCTTTTTCTCATTCTTACAAATGCAAGTGCCTCTTCCCCGTTTAAATGTGCCTCACCTTTATGAAATTCAATTCTTTTTTTATCGTAAAAATTATCTTCCCAGAAATCTTCTTTTACGTCTATTGTTACTCCGCCTAAAGCATCGACAATATCTCTAAAGCCATCAAAATTCACTGCAATAAAGTTATCTATCGGTATATTAAGGAATTTTTCAACTGTCTCTAATTGAAGTTTAATTGCCCCATAGCCTGTAATTGACCCGTAATTATAAGCGGCATTGATTTTATGTATACCTGTATATTCCCCTGCATTTTCTATTTTAACTCTTGCATCTCGAGGTACTGTAATTAGGTTAATTTCAGATGTATCCGGATCCAACGTAATGACCATTTGCGTGTCTGCTCGACCATCCTTCGTCTTACTAGAATAATTTTCAATACCTAATAATAGAATTGAGATAGGATCTTTTGAAAATGAAACATCCTCTTCCCTAAGATCTGATTTATTTCCTTCTCTATTTAAGTCGATCTTTGAACTATCATAGGCATTTTTAAATTTAACAAACGCATAAGTTCCATAACTAGTTACACTTAACAATAAAATTATGATTACTAGTAAGGTTATTTTCATTACTTTATTCTTAGGTTTCGCTTTTTTAGAGCTCCTTGTTTTTCTTTCCACATTAAATCCTCTCTTCTATTTGAATTCCTGAAGTAAAGTCATTCTCTTCTTGAATAAGACGATGATCGCCCTCTCAAGTTTCCTTAAATGATTATATCTGGAAATAAATTTATTTAGAATCCTTCCAAAAAGCGCAAAAACCCCTATAAAGGCAAATCTACCTTTACAGGGATTTTTTAAATTATTTTAAGTATTCCTCTACAAATTCAACTGGTACATATGTTTTATTTGCTTCTAACAAAGCAGGTGCTCCATTTAATGGACGTAATGCTTTGTTATAACCAAACATTTTTTCTCCGCGAGTAATTGTGTAAGATAAATTACCTTTAGATATAATTGCACCTTTACCTGTCGACTCTACTTTATAGCCCCGCTTTTCGGCAATCAAACGCAATGGAACCATTTTTGTTCCATCGACTTCATAGTAATCTGTCGCGATTATTTGTGCTATTTCGGCTTCTACAGTATTTTCAGTTGTATTTTCAGACTCGTCATCAAGAACAATTACTTTCGAAGGTGTTGTTTGAGCTGGGATACTTTTTGTTGAAGCTGTATAGAAAACAACTAAGTTCTTCTCTGCTAAATCTTTAGCTGCAACTTTCTCTCCCTTCTTATTTAGAAGCTCCGTGTTTTCACCAATGCTTAATTTTAACATATCATAAGTATTTGTTAGGCTTTCAAAGAAGTAATCAACTTCAACAAATCCAGCTTCCTTCGTTTCAACAATGACAACATCAGGATTGAATTGTGGTGGATAAATTAATTTTTGTGGCTTGTTTGCAAATGTATAAGCTACTACTTTATCCCCTTCTTTAAGTTCCACTTTTTTACCTGTATTATCGAAAACGAGTGTATCCTTTGCTATCTCTAAAATGTTTGTTTGATCGCCATCTTTTACAGTGAAATATGTAATGTTTTCACTAGAATTAACTTTTTCAATGGTTCCATAAGTAGTATTGAAAATGTGAACAGGGTCAATTTGAATTTGTGGTACTTGCTGTTCTGCCTCTGTCTGTTTTTCATTTGCCGAAGCGACTGGTATTGCTAAACTTCCAACTAAAAATGCTGTCATTGCTGCAGGCGCAAATTTTTTCATGTTCATAAAATCTCTCCTTAATTATTAGGTTCGTAGTAGTAGTAGTTTAGGAATGGTAAAAGTTTCATTAAAAACAGGAAAATTTGTGATAAAAGCCATTTACCAGTAAATATTTCTTGTGATTAGCAATTACGAATGGAATAATTTTTTTCGATAAGTTAATAATCAGACCAACACCAGGGCGTAAGGGTGATTTTCGTACCGGAAGGAGACCTTTCTTTGGTGTCCAGGTAATAAATGTTTTTTGTGCGAAAGCGTAGTGCAACGTAGCGACAGCGACAAATGTTTTTTGCGAAAGCGTAGCGATAAGATCCTTGGTCATGAAATTTAACATAAGAAAAGTGCGAGAGATCAATTTTCTAACATTGATTTCTCGCACTTTTTAAAGTTTTGACTAGTTCTGTCCTAGCCTCTTTTCTTTTGAAGTGTCTAATACCTACTCCTTAATCATTTCCCTTAATCCTGTAATATCGATACCGTTTAATGCTTGAGTGGCAAGACGATCGGCCTCAGAATTTTCTTTTCGTGATATAAGCTTGTACTCTGGCTGGATACTGAGCTCCTCTAGCTTTGCATCAATTTTATCTGCCCAGCTAGATAGATTCTTTTCAAGTGCTGGCCATTCCCCACTCAATTGATTGATAACGACTTGGGAATCACCAGTGAAACAAACTGGCAAATGATGAACGTTCAATAATTCAAGCTCAACTAACCCCAAATAAAGTGCTGCGTATTCTGCCTCATTGTTAGATTTTAGCTCTGCCGAAAAAGAATTTTGTCTTAATCGATATGGTTTGCCATTTTGCTCATAATAAATCGCACAGCCTAGCCCCGATTGTTTTGTTGCAAGATCAAAGCCACCATCGAAATAGACTGTAATATTGTGTGGCTCAGTGTCAATTTCCTTTAAATATGCCTTCAGTTCCTTTAAAGACCAATTTGTATCTTGTCGATCGATACAATGCAGTGATTTTACTCTCCCTGTTCGCTCCATGTCCTCTGCAAGTAGTAATGCTTGAGCTGCTGGCATTTCTTCTGAACGTAAAACAGTTTCCGCACCCTTTTTCGCTTTATAGGTCCATTCAATGATTACATGCATAATATATAACCTCCAATAGATATTGAGCCATAAATTGAAAACGTGCTCCGGCTTGCGGAAACACGTTTTCTTCTTACTTGTTATATGTGCAACTATTAGTATTTTTATGCCTAAGAAAGCTGGTTTGATCAGCTCGATGATAGCATCTGCTTTTTCAGGACTCTTGTTTGCGACGCTAAACATGTTGTTCTGTTGCTTGGATGTTGAACTTCTCCGCTAAATCATGTTTTTCCGCCGCTTCGATGCACTTCTTAGCTGTTAAAATTCTTCATACAATGCTTGAATAGGTTTTATTAAAATACGGTTTACTTCTTCAATAATCTTACTCAGCTCCATTTCTGCCTCAAGCATTGCAGAAATTTTTAGATTTTGTTGTGCAAGCTGTGCCGCTTTTTGTGCGTATACAAGCTCATCTTCCAATATATCTTCGCCATTTAATTGCTTTTTCTGTAAGTCAATTTGAACCTTACGGAAATTTTTGAATATATTTGATGCCTCTTCATCTTCCTTAACAGCTGTCACCGCTACTTTCAACGCTTCAAATTCAGGTGTTTTACGTAAAGTTGCCTCTAACGCATTAATTTCATTGTAAATATTAATCATAAACATAATTCTCCTTTTTAAATAAAGTAAACAATTAAGCCTTGGACAATCCCAATCAATCCACCAAGTACTGCACCAAGTACTGTAATCATTTTAAACTCACGTTTTGAAATACCGAGTACAAGCTCCTCTAATTTCTCTACAGGGAAAGAATCAACCTGCTCACGTACTACTTCTTGTAAATTTAAGCGTTTCAAAACATCTTCTAGTTTGTCTTCAGCTTTTACAAAAGCTTTTTCAATTGCTTGAGGGATTACTGTTTCCTTCATCCATGAATTACCTTCTGGCCAGTAATGCGAAATAGGATAATTCAAGCGCTCTTCAACTGCTAATTGTTCTTTTACGTAAGTTTGTAATTTCGATAATATTGATTCAAAACGAATATCTTGTAAGAAATCCATTGCTGGACGATCTTTTAATTTTTCCAATTCTTGAGTAAAAATTTTCGTTAATAATGTTGATGTTCCTGGTGCCTGTAAAAGTTTCACAAGTTCACGTTGAACCTTTGCCACGAGCGACGAAGAATCACCTAAAAACATATTAATCATTCCACCAAGTGATCCTTTTGACGATAAGAAGTCATCAATCATCGCCTTAATTGTCAGTTCGCCCTCAGGTGATAAAAAATAATCCTCACCCTTTTCTAAAATATGATCAACCGCTACTGGTATCTTTGCATCAATTGTATTTTGAATATCTACTGATAATAGTGTACGAATTGATTTCGTTGATAGTGTATTCTTAACTGATTCAAATTGTCCCTCAACAATTGCTTCTACCTTCTGTTCAATTGTTACTGGCATATTGGAAAATCCAGCTAATGATAGCCAATCCTGAATTGTTTTATCATTTGTAAAAACCGTTTCTTCTACCTTTGCTTGTACAAACTGTTCTACCTTGTCCTGAATATCCTTTGAGAAAAATTTCTTTCTAAAAGTTTCAGGTGTTAATAAATAATTCACAACAGTTAGTCCAAGTTGCTTTGCTAATTCGTCACGTCGTTTCGGAATAAGACCTGGTGTAAAAGGCACTCGCCAATTTTTAATATATATAGCATTATGTGGTCGAAAAAGCATTTTAATAGCTAGATGATTCGTTACACCACCGATTGCAGCACCGATAACTGCCATAAATATTAATGTCACTATAAAATTATCCATTAGTATCCTCTCATTTCAATTGTATTCACTATTGGCGTAATTTGTCGCCTGATGCACTAATTATAGCAGAGCAATGATTTTCTACGAAAGAAATACCCTCTATTATATTAACTATTTTTATCCATCTTTATTAATTTTAAAATACTGATTTCCGCTACGGGCTACTCACTTTCCTGCGAGAGTCGAGTAAGAATGTATATACTTATGCAATATCAACAAAAAATCCTTTTTCAGCTCATTACTATAGGATTGACATTTGGAGTTGCAAAATTACCACTATCCTTGAATAATATTAATTACATATATAAGAAATGGGGTTTGGTTATGATTCAGCATTTTAGCTTTAAGCCTTTATTTGAAAATTCACAGCTTCCAGGTTGGTCTATTTCGTTCTTTTATCAGCGTGAACGTTATACAGCGGAGTACTTAAAAGATGGCGTAATACAATGGAAGGGATCTATCCCTCCAAACGAAGAGGAAGTTAAAAAAATGATTCATGAGCTTATGTTGTACCATGTTTACGACTGATTAATTCCTTCTTGGCTTAATCATTGCTACCGCATCACTTTCGCACAGAAAATCGCTAAAGTAAGACACAGGTAGTATTTTCCTGTTACCCACTGCATAAAAACACCTATTTTTCACTAACTTTCGCACTGCTATTATCTTAAAAGTGTTTAAGTATATTGAAATTCCCTTATTTTTCTTATACATTTATGTTATTAAGTACTAAAGGTTTTTTATGCAGGAGGCTATTTCAATGAGTAAAGTCACTCTATCTGATGACTTAAACAGTTATAATTCAAAAGCATTAATTCGTGCAAAAGTAAAAGAAGTTTTTTCCGAATTTTCGGCTAAAATCTTCGAGTTAGCGAATGAAGCTGAAGCTATTGATAGTAAAAAATTCGAAACTCTTTCTGGCTTTAAAAGTGATTTCTACAATGAATACTGCAGTCAATTAAAAGGTTTTTTCGATTCATCTACTAGTGCTTTCGGAAAAAGAACTGCGAAAAATATATATTTAACGTATAACGGCAAAAATTATATTTTTACACAGCAAGGTATTACAGAGAAAGCACCTGTTACGATTTCACTTTACTCAGGTGAAATACCAGTAAAAGAAACGCTACACGATGTGGAAAAAGCTTGCTTGAAATTACGTTTTCAACAATAATAAATGATTAATTAATGCAAAAGGAGCCGCCTCATATAAATGAGACAGCTCCTTTTTTGTGCTATTAAAATAATTCATTTAAAAAAATCTGCACGTAAAGCTCTCTTGAGATTTTTGACGTGTCGTTTTATATGAGAATGTAAATGCTTCTTTCTTCAAACAAACTATCTTCTTTGCTACATTTAAAGTTAGCATAACAAATTTTTATTTTCAATCTTTTGGTGTTTGAAATTAATTAATTTCTTCAATTTATAGTAGGAAAATCAAATCAATTATGCCTTAGCATAATTACCGCTGTCGCACAGATAAATTGCAACAAGACGTGGCGTTCTTAGACTGAGTTCCTTTATTTCATCGAATGTCCAAACACCTGATGAAAGAAGTTAAAAAAATTGTTGTCAATATTTGTGTTTTGCATGTAAATATTTTATGATTAAATCATTCAACAATTTTTTTAAATCATAGGAGGTGTACACTTTGTTTACCTCCCTCATTCGGGCGGGGACAAAGGGATTATTTGGACGGAGACATATTGGAAATAACCATAAGGTTGGCGGCATTCGCCCTACTAATAATAATGACAGGATTTTTCGTTGCAACCGAATTTGCAATCGTTAAAGTAAGATCTACACGCATTGATCAATTGCTTGCGGAAGGAAATAAAAAAGCAAAAAATGCAAAACGTGTTATTTCAGATTTAGATGAATACTTATCTGCATGTCAGTTAGGTATTACGATCACTGCCTTAGGTCTAGGTTGGCTTGGTGAGCCTACATTTAAGATTATCTTGAATCCAGTGTTTGAGTTTCTAAATTTGAGTGAGAGTATTACTACTGTCCTTTCATTTATACTTGCATTCTCAATTGTTACTTTTATGCATGTTGTTATAGGAGAATTGGCGCCAAAAACATTAGCCATCCAAAAAGCAGAATTTGTAACATTAAACTTGTCAGGCCCATTAATTTTATTCCACAACATTACGTATCCAATCATTAAGCTGTTGAATGGATCTGCACGTGGCTTAACTGGTCTTTTCGGCTTAAAAATGATGTCAGAATCAGAAGTAGCCCATACTGAAGAAGAGTTACGTATGATTTTGTCGGATAGTTTAAAAGGTGGAGAAATTAATACTTCTGAATATGAATATGTGAACAGTATTTTTGAATTCTCTGATCGTCTTGCAAAAGAAGTCATGGTCCCACGTACTGAAATCGTCGGTATTGAAAAAGAACTAACGATTAGAGAAGTTTTCGATTTAATGGGCGTTGAGCAATATACCCGTTACCCAATTATCGATGGTGACAAAGACCATATTATCGGCTTAGTCAATATGAAGCACTTATTAACTGCTTACATTAAAGACCCAGCAAATGGCGATAAGCTAGTGATTGACTATATGCAGCCGATTATTCGCGTAATGGAAACAACGCAAATTAACGATTTATTATTAAAAATACAGCGTGAACGCATTCATATGGCCATTTTAATGGATGAATATGGCGGAACATCTGGTTTAGTTACGATTGAGGATATTATTGAGGAAATTGTCGGCGAAATTCAAGATGAATTCGATGAAGATGAAATTCCAGAGGTTCAGGAAATTGCAGAAGATCATTTTATTTTAGATGCGAAGATGCTAGTTGAAAGCGTTAATGATATGCTAGGTACTGACATAGAAGATGATGATATAGATACAATCGGTGGTTGGTTCATGACGGAGCGCTTTGATGCGGTCGAAGGAGACAGTATTGAAGAACAAGGTTATGAATTTATCGCAAAAGAATTAGATGGTCACCATATTTTATACTTAGAAGTTCTGAAAATACCTGAAAGTGATTTATCAAATGAGAACGGTGAAGTAAATGACTAATAATCAATTATGCCTCGGCATAATTACATTGCGTCCGAATTCGGCTTTATACATGCACTATTTCAGCGGATATTGGACAAGCAATGAAAGAAGATAAATTGCCTTATCGTATTTGCCTTCGTAAGATAAACATCGAACTTGTACGATCCGGGCGATAAAAATAGTATTTTGCTCATAACCTATTATTGCAAGAGCTTCTAATGAAAAAATGAATATACACGCAAAAACGACTCCCTTACACGAGAAGGGAGTCGTTTTTATAATGCCCGAAAGTTTTACTAGAGGGAAACAAGCCCCTTATCAATCATAGATAAGGGGCTTAATTTGTTGAATTATTTGATTGCAATATAAATATCGACTTGAGCTTCCTGCGGGTTGGCACATCTTTCATCGTACATTTCAAAGTCACCTGTGTATGTTCGCTCTACATCTGAGCTTGCGAACCAGGACCAAACATCCTGCCAAGCTTTTACAACAACTTCTTCAAAAGGACCTTTGTCAGAAGTAAAAACTAAATATTTTGCAGCTGGTATTGTTTTTACGACCATACTTTCAGGAATTTCGTCGGCGGCTACTACTTCCACCCCAAGTGTAATTAAATACTCTCCATTAACATCCGTTTCGTAATCAGAATACAGACCATACGTTACTTGATTAATTGCATTAGCTATTTGTCCCGTTACATCTTGCTGATAAAAATCAGACCATAATTGCGGGATTTTTGCTTGAGAGGTAATTTCATTCGCATTACTTGTTCGTGCTGAAATTCCTATGATTCGAAATAATTCTTTGTTCATCACAATCGGTTCTTTAATGTCATGCTTTCTCCATCTCTTTAAGCTTGGTAAAAAAGACGTCATCATTTGGCGTGCTTCCTCTTCCGCCATACCATCTTCCTTTAAATGCGGTACACAAATTTCAATCATTTCTTGAACTGTTAGATTTGGCTGCTTGAACTCTCCTAATTCATAACAATATTTGCAATAATCCTGACTTTTGTGCCCTTCTTTTTCTGTACCAAGTAATGCCTCATCCATTAATGGCATTCCACAGCTTTGACAATAACTTTGCATCATTAAATCCACCCTTCGTTCTATTTGTTATGACTATAACAAAGGAAACCTGACATCTGTATGTCATCAATTAAAGTTCTTTATACAACTCAACAATTTCCTGCGCTCGTTTTCGCACAATCTCACTTATATGAGGTGGTTCTAAGACTTTTAGGCGATGGCCAAAGCTAAGAAGAAAGCCATATAGCCATTCATCCTCAGGCAAAGAAATTTTAATAATTGAACTCTCATTATCTACATGCTCAGCGCCAAATGATTCTTCTACTAATGTCGTTATTGCAGAATCGAAGGATAATGTAAGGTTTACTATATTTTGAGGGTGATGCCACGTTTTATCCCACGGGAGTTCAGTCAAGTTGACTTCTTTGCGCTGGAATGTCGTCATCTCTTCTTTAATATCCTTCATTCTTGAAATTTTAAATAAGCGAAAATCTTCTCTCAATGTGCAATAGCCATATACATACCAAACTTTTCCCTTTTGTACTAAAGTGTGTGGCTCTAGTAATCGTCTTGTTATACGACCATGGGTAGTAGAATACGTAAAGCTTATACAATGCTCGTGTTCAATTGATTTTTTTAATAGAGTAATTTGTTCCTTAAAAATAACATTTGGCCCCCAAGGACTAAGGTCAATAAATAGTTGATCGATAGATTGTTTTACTTTCTCATCCGCAACACCTGTTAGTTTTTCAAGTACTGCTTCGGCATGTGAATCCTCGTACGTTGTTAGTGCACTTTTAATGGCAATAGAAAGTGAGGTAAGCTCTTCCTTCGTTAACACTTGCTTATCCACACGATAACCCTCAATTAAACTAATCCCACCATTAACTCCCTGCTGGCTAATAACAGGAACCCCAGCACAGCTCAATGTTTCAATATCTCGATAAATAGTACGAACTGACACATTAAATAAATCGGCAAGCTCTTGGGCTGTCACCTTTTTACGATTTATTAAAATCATTGTCATCGTTAATAGACGCTCTAACTTCATATTTGTACTCCTTTACTTTAAACCTTATTTTCCCCTCTGCTAATTACATCATTCCACTTACTAATTCCTAATCTATTTTAAGTATTTTTTAAGTACTTTTTGAGTTTTATTTAAGTCAAATGTACTATAATAGCGCCTAACAAATTATTACATTCATTATACTATTTTCACTATATAAGAAAAAACAACATAGTTACTTATAATCTATACTATTACTCCGTTGTTTTTAACAATAAACGCTTAATTATTTCAATTCTCTTAACACAACATATAAAATTTCTATCCTCTTTATAAGGACGCTAAAAACTATTACGTAGAAAACTTTATAGTAAATATTTGTGGAAGTCCAAATTTCTATGTAAAAAGGTTTAGCATGGAACACGACCCATCATCAGGAAAAAGCTAAACAGATAAATCCTATATGAAGAGATAGCTTATGAGAAGACCCGACACTACCTTATGGAAACGGAATACAAAGAGATAAATTTTGTGTCAGACTTTTAATTTTATGTGGAATTTACTTTTTAGTGCTTCGAAAAGCATTTTCAAAGACAACAAAAGAGTTTAATGGTTTTCAATTTAATTGTAAAAAGGAGATTTTGATGTGATTCGAGCCGTTTTAATAGACAATGAACCTTTAGCTTTACACTATTTTCAAAATAAACTACAAGCATTTCAGCAAATACAGGTCATCCAAACTTTTACAAGTGTGGAAGTATTTTTAAATGAGCTTCCAATACTAGAATTTGACGTCATTTTTTTAGAGACAAGGCTGAATGAACTAACTGGGCTTGAATTAGCTGATATTATCAAAACTGATCGTCCACATGTTAGCGTTATTTTTATAACTTCATATAAAGACTTTGCTTTACAAGCATATGAAATTGGTGGTCTTGACTACGTGCTTAAACCAATTAGTCATGCTCGCTTAGAAAAAACTATTTCTCGTATCGAGCATGAATATTCCATTCAGCAAATGATTAAAAAAGCTTCGAAAACTATGTTACACGTACAATGCTTTAATCAATTTGCCGCATATAGCAACAACAGCTTGGTTGCCTTCAAAACCGAGAAAACAAAGGAGTTATTTGTATATTTCATATTACATCCAAACATTCCTATTCATCGGGATTATTTAATTGAAATTCTATGGCCTGATTTAGACTATGTACGAGCAAAATCGAATCTTCATACCGCTCTTTCTTATTTAAGAAAAACCTTAAGTAATATAGGTTATGCAAACTGTATTATCTTTTCAAACAAATACTATATCTTCGAGAAACCCAATATTCTTTGTGATTTATATGACTTTCATAGTTATTATGAGGATTTCACGAAGTTAGATTTCCCACCAATTTCATTGATCAATCAATGTCTCTCAATTTATAAAAATGGATTACTCATTTATGATGATTATGAGTGGGCTACTGCCTATAAAGATAAGCTGACGAAATCATACATAGATTTATTAGATAAAGGTTTTCAAGCAACATTACTAACAGATATTGATAAAGCATTAAATTTTTTAAACAGACTATTGGAGTTTGATCCCTATAATGAACAAAAACTTGAACACTATTTACACGTTTTAATAAATGAGGGGTTTCATGAACAGGCATACAAAGTATTCCTCGCTTATGAACAGAAGCTAAAAGATGATCTATCAATTTCGCCAAGCTCTACATTAATTGATATTTCCAACAATTTTTTGTTCAAAAATAAATAAAGGATTCATTCATTAAAAAACGACGGGCTACTACACTTGTAGGAACTCGCCGTTTTACTTATTTTTTCACATTTTATATACCACTAGCCTCTGTTAGTCCGTGCTTCACAGCGTAAAGAGCCGCCTGCGTACGATCCTGCACTTGTAGCTTCGTGAAAATATTAGAAATATGAGTTTTCACTGTTTTTTCTGTAACGAATAAAGAGGACGCAATTTCTCGATTACTTTTCCCTTTTGTAAGCTCTGCAAGCACATCCTGTTCACGAGGTGTTAGTGGGTTTAAAACATGAGGTGCATTTTTAGATTCTTGTCGGTCCATTTCTAAAGTCGTTGTTGCTTCTGGATGTAATGTATTTTCGCCTCGCATAATACGGCGAATGGACAATACCAACTCATCAGGTTCAATATCTTTCAACTGATAGCCTGCAGCTCCTGCCTCCATAGCTGGCACCACATGATCACGGTCTGAAAAGCTTGTCAGCATTAGAATTTCTATTTGCGGAAATTTAGCTTTAATGCGCTTTGTTGCCTGAATCCCATCCATCTCAGGCATTACTAAGTCCATGAGTATAATATCTGGCTGTATACTTTCCGCTAAAGCTACTGCCTCAAGTCCATTTTTCGCTTCTCCTACAACTTCAATATCTTTCTGTGTTTTTAAGAAAAATAATAATCCCCGACGTACTACATGATGATCATCTGCGATTAAAACACGTATCATACTCTTCCCCCCTAATATGGCAAGCGGATTAACAGCTCTGTTCCTTTGCCAATTTCACTAACCCAGTCAGCTTTGCCACCAACTGATTTTGCACGATCCTTTATGGATTGCAAGCCTATCGAAAGTAGCTTCGTGTTATGATCGATGACGAAGCCTCGTCCCTCATCACGAATAACAAGTAAAATATCTGTAGAAGTAACCGTAATATAAAGTGCAGCCTCCAAAACACCTGCATGACGCCGAACATTATTAAGTGCTTCTTGGGCTACCCGAAATAATGTTTCTTCGATACGTGATGGGAATTGCAGTACACCTGAGACCGTTACATGAAGCTTTAAGCCAAGCATTTCTGCATACACTTTTATCGCTTCAAGTAAACCATTTTCTAATCCTTTTGGACGGAGCTGCCAAATAAGAGCACGCATTTCTGTTAAGGCATCCTGTGTTAAGTGTTGAATTTCCTTAAATGTTTCCTTCACATCACTATCGTTTGTCATTTCAATACCAGCTCTCGCCGTTAATGTTACCGAAAAAAGTAGTTGATTCACGGAATCATGTAAATCTCGGGCTAGACGATTGCGCTCCTTCACAAGTGCCATTTCCTGCTCCTGTTTTGTCAGTAAAATACGCTTAATAGCTGATCCCATCTGAAATGCAACTGATTCAAGTAATGCTAGCTCTTCCTCTGAAAAACGCACGGTATCCTTCGATGCAACATTTAAGACACCAAAACGCTCTTGTCCAGATTGAAGCGGCACTGTTGCATGATGTGTAATGCCTTCGTGATCGCCAACATTTGCTGCAATGGCACTTTCAATACGTTGACATTCAATAATATTTGAGGCTTTTTTTAATTCCTCATTACGATAGCGGGAAACACACCAACAGCCTCCCTTTTCTAAGTAATGGCAATTTTTATACTCCAGTGCCTCTGGTAAATTGACATGGACAACAAGCTCTGAGCGCCCTTTTTCATCGATAAAAAATATCCAGCCTGTTTCAAAATTTGTGCCATTTAAAAATTTCACAAGTGCTCCTTTTAACATCGACACAATTTCAGTTTCTTCGTTTAATAACTCTGCAATCTCTTTTAAAATACCAATATTGGAATGATCGTTCTCCCTCACAAAAACACCTCTTCTTTGGCATTACTAATTTTAATGATAACATTTCAAAGTCTGGAACGTCTGCCTCAGCCATTCATACTTTAGACTGAAATTTTTTAACTTCTTTCCATACGCACTTATGTCGAGGCTTAAGTGATAAAAATATACCTTATTTTAGGTAAGCTAATTTA
The DNA here is from genome assembly GCF_042884205.1 of Lysinibacillus sp. NPDC058147. Lineage (NCBI taxonomy): Bacteria > Bacillati > Bacillota > Bacilli > Caryophanales > Bacillaceae > Lysinibacillus > Lysinibacillus sp. NPDC058147. Next base: position 43,218 of record NZ_JBHVUJ010000005.1, on the reverse strand, counting down.
CATATAAAACTAGAACAACTATAATCGAACAAGTACATGGTTATACTAAGGAGAGAATTTATATGTCTAAAAAAGTAGAAAATGGCTTATTATTTATTTGGATTGTCTCTGTCGTTGCAACACTGGGTTCCTTATATTTTTCTGAAATCCGTCATTATGAACCTTGTAAAATGTGTTGGTTCCAACGAATTTTCATGTATCCAATTGTCATTATGACTACTATTGCCTTTATTCAAAAAAACGCACGTATTGCTGTAACAACTGCTGTTTTTGCCATTATGGGAGGCAGTATATCACTTTACCATTACGGTATTCAAAAGCTAAGTTTTTTAGCTGATACTGCACCATCTTGTGGTCTTGTTTCATGTACTGGTCAATATATTAACTGGTTAGGATTTATCACAATCCCATTTTTAGCGCTAACTGCATTTATTTTAATTGCAGGGGCAAGCTTTTATGTAATGAAGGCTGCTAAAACAGCAAAATAATTATGAGACCGTGTTCTACATTTGGAATACGGTCTTTTCTACGGAGGAAGATCTATGTTTCACTATGAAATAAATACGAATAATTTGACAGTCGAGGATCTATTACGTAATCAATGGAGACTCGGTAAAAAACTAGTCCATGAATTACGAATGGCGAAGGCTATCACAACAATGGACGGTGAGCCTATTCAGTGGAATGATCAACTACAGGTAGGAACAATAATAAAATTTACATTTCCTATTCCGGCATCCAATTATCAACCGACACCAGTTTGTGCAATTGATGTCGTCTATGAGGATGACCATTGTTTGATCGTTTCTAAACCAAAAGGTATGTCGACACATCCAAATGATGAACGTGATACCCACACTTGTATGAATCATGTTATGGCTCATATTAAAGAGCAAGGTGGTACTTATGCTGAGCATGTACATCGTTTAGATAAAGGGACACAAGGTTTGTTACTTGTAGCAAAGCATCCATTAGCAAAGTCAATCTTTGACCGTATGATTGAGGAAAAATCTATTATTCGAACATACGCGGCAGAGGTACAAGGGAATTTACGCTCTTCATCCGGCACGATTTCTGAAGGAATTGGAAAAGACCGACATCATGCAACAAGACGTGTCGTTTCAAAAACTGGACAGCATGCGGTTACTCATTACGAAGTTGTAGCGCGCTATAAAAGCTCTTGTGTTGTCCATCTAATTCTTGAAACAGGAAGAACACATCAAATTCGCGTACATCTAGCACATATCGGTCATCCGATTATTGGAGATACAATGTATGGTGCAAGAGAAACGGCAAGCGGGGATTATGAGCTCCATGCTATTCAATTGGAATTCGAGCATCCATTTTTAAATAAGCAAATCGTTGTAAAGGATCAGTAGTAATTATCGTACTGCACCTAGAATTGTTGTATATCAGCTAACAATTCTAGGTGCAGTTTTTGTATGCTCAAATTTGCATTGAAGACATTGTATTTTCGAGAAAAGTATTATTCCTTTACTTATAATTGGCTCATCACCATAACGTGGGGTTGATTTCCGTTCCGACTGGGCGCTTTTATCGCTGCCGCTTCGCTTTCGCACAGAAAACATCCGCTACGCTGCAGGGTCTTGGGCCAGCACGATGCTGGTCACGAAGGCGTTATCAAAGACGTGATGGTTTTAGCCTTCGTTCCTCTATCGCTAATCCCCAAGGAGTCGCCCAGTCGGAACGAAGATCAATTTATATACGTAGTATACGTTTCAATAAATGTCATACCCATTTTTTGTGATTATCCTTATAATTCTAAAAAAGTATAAATATATTATTTAACATTTCTTTAATATATTTTTTACAGTAATTTTAATATGCATTTCCATTATTGGTAATGACGGTGGTTTTTTTTCATGATAGAATAGAGTAAATTGTCAGTCATCTGACATATTATGAGGAGGAATTCATTGATGAAATGGGTTAAAAGTATTGCAGCAACAACTCTAGTTGCGAGTTTACTAGCTACACCCGGTTTTGCCGCACATGCAGCGGAAGCAACACCAACAGCTAAGAAAGATGATTTCAAATTAACAATTCTACACTCAAATGACACGCATGCACACGTTGAAGATGCTCCAAAGCGTGCAACAAAAGTAAAAGAACTTCGAGCTGCAAATGCAAATTCACTTCTTTTAGATGCTGGTGATGTTTTCTCTGGTACTTTATACTTTAACGAATTTGCTGGAGAAGCTGATATGAAATTAATGAACTTAATGGGTTACGATGCAATGACTTTTGGTAACCATGAGTTCGATTTAGGATCTAGTCCAGAAGGACATGCTGCACTTGCTAAATTCGTTAAGGGCGCAGAGTTCCCATTACTAGGATCAAATCTAGATTTTTCGAAAGATTCTTTATTCGATGGCTTACAATTCAAAACAGTCACAAAAGATTTTGAAAACGGTAAAATTTATGACGGTATCATTAAAGAAATCGATGGAGAACAAGTAGGTATTTTCAGCTTAACAACAGAAGAAACACCTACAATCTCAAGCGTTGCTAACGTTCAATTCGCTAACTATATCGACTCTGCGAAAAAAGCAGTAGCAGAATTCGAGAAGCAAGGTGTTAACAAAATTATCGCAGTTACTCATATAGGATTCGATGACTCAGCAGATTGGGATAATGACCAATTACTAGCGAAATCTGTAGAAGGCATTGACGTAATCGTAGGTGGTCATACACATACAAAATTAGACAAGCCTGTGAAAGCTGAAACAACATATAAGAACCCTACAATTATCGTTCAAACAGGTCAATATAGCGAAAATTTAGGTGAATTAGATTTAACATTCGACGATAACGGAGCAGTTGTTGATTACTTCGGTCAATTACATGCTTTAAATGATAAAGAAAAGCCTGTAGAAGCAGATCCTGAGGCTACAGCACTTTTAGCTCCATATAAAGAGCAAATTTCTAAAATATTAAATCAATCAACAGGCAATACAGCTGTGTCACCACTAAATGGTGGTCGTGGTCTTTGGGGCGTACGTGCTGGAGAAACAAACCTTGGTAACTTAATTACTGATGGTATGCTTGCTGGTGCTAAAAAAATTGATCCAGAAGTACAATTTGCATTCCAAAATGGTGGTGGTATCCGCGCTGGTATTGATGCAGGAGATATCACTGTTGGTGAGGTTATGACAGTTATGCCATTTGGTAATGCACTTGGTATCGTAAAATTAACTGGTGCTGAAATGTATGATATTGTTGAACATAGTGTGAAAGAGTTTCCGAAAGAATCTGGTGGCTTCCTACACTTCTCTGGTTTACAAGTAGAATTTGATGGAAAAGCACCAGCTGGTAAACGTGTAAAATCTATTAAATTAAATGGTAAAGAGATTGATAAAGCAACCTATTATAAAGGGGCAACAAATACATTTACTGCTAAAGGTGGCGACGGCTACGATACACTGGCAAAAGTATATGCGGACGGCCGTGTAAGTGAGCCTGGTACAATTGACTATGAAATGTTTATCGAACACTTAGATACGCTGAAAAAAGTTGATCCAAAAGTAGAAGGACGTATTATTGCAACAATTCCATTTAAAGATATCGCAAAAGGTTCAGAAACAGCTGGCTATGTTCGTGATCTTTATTACCGTGATTTAACAAATGGTACTACTGCAACAACATATTCACCGAACACAAACTTAACTCGTGCACAAGCTGCATCTTTTATCGCGCGTGCCTTAAAGCTTGAAGCAAAAGGTCAAACAACATTCTCTGATCTTGCGAATGTAAATCCTGCAACACAAAAGGAAATTACAGCACTTGCTGAAGCAGGAATTGTACAAGGTGTGAATGGTAAATTCAATCCTAATACAAAAGTAACTCGTGCTCAACTTGCATTAATGTTTGCTCGTGCATACAACCTACAACACGATGCAAAAACTGGTTTAAAAGCAGATTTCAGTGATATTTCTCAATATAACGCTGAAACTCAAAATGCTATTGCACTTATGAAAGACTTAAAGATTGTTAGCGGCGTAAACGGCAAATTTATGCCTAGTAACAATGCAACACGTGCACATATGGCAAAAATGCTTTCTAACTACATTCCTTTTGTAAAAGAATCTAAATAATATATTTACAAAATCCCGCTTCTCACATTAGAGAGCGGGATTTTCTATTGCACTAAAAATTAAATTTAAAGTTATCAGGGTCCTGCCCAAATCGTTCATTACGATTTAACGCCGCAATTTTATCCATTTGAGCTAGTGTTAATTCAAAATCAAAAATCTGTGCGTTTTCCTCAATTCGATTAGGTGTCACAGATTTTGGAATAACAAGTGTATTATTTTGCAAATGCCAGCGCAGCACTACCTGTGCAGCTGTCTTCCCTATTTCGCGACTAATTTCCATAATTGTTGGATTATCAAGTACTCCACCACGACCTAATGGAGACCATGCCGTAACAGCAATTCCATGCTCACTACAAAATGCTCGTAATGCGTCTTGCTGTAAATATGGGTGCACCTCTACTTGATTGACCATCGGTGCTATATTTGCTTTAGCTAATAGTTTTTGTAGTTGATGCTCATGGTGATTTGAAACCCCTGTTGCACGAATTAATTTTTCATCATATAAACGTTCAATTGCTCTATACGTTTCTTCAAATGTTTCTGGAACTGCCCAATGCGTTAAATATAAATCTAAATAATCCATATTTAACTTTTTCAAAGATACTTCAAAAGCTCGTAATGTTTCATCATAACCTTGGTCATTATTCCAAACCTTTGTCGTCACAAAAATATCCTCACGTTTAACACCTGAATGACGAATAGCTTCACCCACCTCAGCCTCATTTCCATAAAGCGATGCCGTATCAATAGCTCGGTAGCCATATTTAAGAGCTTTATCAATAGCCTGCAAAGTCTCATCACGCTCTGTCATTTTATAAACACCTAAGCCAAAGCGAGGCATTTCCACACCGTTTGTTAATGTTTTTGTTGATTGTAAATTCAAGAATAACAACCCCTTTCTTTTCCTAGTACCATTATACAAAAAATTGGTTTTAAGAAACATCAGGAAAGTTTCCGGGGGAATTACTTATTGTTCTTCTGCTTTCTCTTCATAATCATCCACTTGGATAGGGTCTGGAATTCGATCGTCTTCTATAAGCTCTTGACCATCACGTAAATGCTCCATCTGCTTCCCTAAATCCTGTAAATCTTTAAAATTTCTAGCCATTGTACCATTTTCGATGTTTGGAACCTTTTTTTCCACTATTATCACCTCTCTTATAGTTTTCCCTAAATAGTTATTTCCGAACCATTTCTGACATATTTTATTCCGCTACGTCGTTTCATTTTTATAGTAGATAGGCTATACTAAAAAGAGATGTCTTTATAAACATGAGGAGGGTACTTCCATGAGTTTACTATTAATTATTGGTGTAACTGTTGCGTTCTTAGCTGCAATTTTTACTGCTGGTTATGAAGGCGACTACAGAGCAGACAAATAATATCTCAAAAAAATCACTAAGCATGAATATATGCTTAGTGGTTTTTTTGTTTAAAACTATTACAGCAAAGTCATTTTAGATAAAGTTTGCTCTTTGGCAAAGCGAGTGGTTGATTTCCGTTATGACTGAGTGTTTTCCTAATGGTCCGATGAGCCACTTTGTTACTTCTCTTATTTATTTGGAACAATATAATTACTTGACATTCTATACTTTATAAAATAAACTTACTTACATAAAGTAACTTGATAATTAATGATAACTTAAATTTTGGAGGTAATTTACTATGCATTTTCATGAGAAACCTAACACATATGTTACAAATGTTGAAATTAAAGTGAGCGATTTACAACGTTCATTAACTTATTATCAGGAGGTAATTGGCTTTAAAGTTTTACATCAGGAGTCTCATAGAGCAACTCTAACTGCTGATGGCAAAACAGCTTTACTGACAATCGTCCAACCCGAAACAGTTGAAGAAAAAACGAGCTTAACAACTGGACTTTATCACTTTGCAATTTTACTGCCAACTCGTCGTGATTTAGCGAATATTATTACTCATTTTCATAACAATGGCGTGTACTTTGGAGCATCTGACCATGATGTAAGTGAAGCACTTTATTTAAATGATCCTGATAATAATGGCATTGAGGTTTATGCGGATCGCCCTGAAAATGAATGGACTTGGCATTTCGATCAAGTGCATATGGTGACTGAACCTCTTAAAATCCGTTCTATCTTGGAGGAAGGTGACGGTAGATGGAATGGCCTTCCAGCCGATACGGTTATGGGGCATATTCATTTATCTGTTTCTAATTTAGCTGCCGCAGAGGAATTTTATACAAAAGGATTAGGATTTGATATTGTCACTCGCTATGGAGCACAAGCTTTATTCATCTCAACTGGCCGCTATCATCATCATATCGGTTTAAACACTTGGCACTCTGAAAACGCACCAAAGCTTGGTGAAAATCAGGTTGGCTTACAAACATTTTCATTACGTCTAGATAATGAAGAGCAAGCAGCAACAATGAAAGAAAATCTTCGTGCAATTGGTGCACCTGTTACTGATATTGATGGAGGTTTCCAAACAGAAGATCCATCAGGTATCACTGTTTTATTAAAATTTTAAGAGTGATTTGACAGGTTTTCCGTCGGGGTGAGGATTGCATCCGTCGCTTGACGGGTTTTATCCGGCGCTTGTGAGATTCTTTCCGTCGCTTGCGGGGTTCTAACCATCACTTTTCGAATCCCTTCACGTCTAATAAAAAATGCAGTTCTCCTCAATGGAGAACTGCATTTTTTAATGTAACCCTGGATATCCTTGTTGACGCAATGCCTCATAAATAACAATGGCTGCTGTATTCGATAGATTAAGTGAACGAACATGCTCACTCTGTGGAATACGTAAGCACATATCTTTACGCTCATACGCAAAATCCTTTGGCAAGCCAGTCGTTTCTTTTCCAAACATAAAGTAAATATCACGATCTTTATCACTAAAATCATGTGTCGTAAATGGTTCTTCACTATAGGTCTCAATTAAATAAACGTCACCATTTTTGGATGCCTCTAAAAAATCCTCTAGCGAATCGTGATACACGACATTGACACTATGCCAATAATCTAAGCCGGCACGTTTTAGCATTTTATCGTCTGTGGAAAAACCAAGAGGACGAATTAAATGTAGTGACGTATTTGTTCCAGCACATGTGCGTGCAATATTTCCTGTATTTGCTGGAATTTCTGGTTGATATAAAACTATATGCAATGGCATACGGTACACTTCCTTAACTAAAAAATTGTAAACCTTTATTAATTTCAACGAGTACTTCCTCGTCTTGTTCTTGTGCGTTTGCCTTAAGTAATGCGGATTGAGCCTGCTCCCCGCCTATCTTGCCTAAAGCCCATGCTGCAGTCCCTCGAATTACAGGTCGTTCATCCTTTTCAAGAAGTGCTACTAAGTCTGGGACCGCAGCTTCTTCTTTGAAGTGTGCAAGTGCCAAAATAGCATTGCGTTGAATTGGCTTTTTCCCTCGCCATGAACCAGAAACATGTCCAAACTTTTCTTTAAAGTCACGATTTGAAATTGTTAAAAGTGGTACAAGTAATGGCTTGGCAAGCTCTGGATCAGGTTTAAATTCCTCATGCATCCAGTTAATCTTTCCTTTATTCTTTGGGCATACGGTCTGGCATGTATCGCAGCCATACAAACGATTACCAATATGGGTACGAAACTCATCAGGTAGCATTCCCTTAGTTTGTGTTAAAAAGGCTATACAACGTTGAGAGTCTAGCTGCCCTCCCTCGATTAACGCGCCTGTTGGACAAACATCTAAACATAAGCGGCAATCCCCGCATTCATCCTCCATAGGCTTATCAGGAGCAAAAGGGATATTCGTGATGAGCTCTCCTAAATATACATAGGAACCGAACTCAGGCGAAATGATCGAGCAGTTTTTTCCGCTCCAACCTATCCCTGCACGTTCCGCAACTGCCCTATCGACAAGTGCCCCCGTATCAACCATTGATTCAATACGAACACCTTCTACGCGTTCTTCAAGCCAGGCTGATAATAATTTCAATCGCTCACGTAATGCTGTATGATAATCGATCCCCCAGGAAGCACGGCAAAAAATTCCGCGTCTTGCTCCCTTCTTGCCAACAGGTGCATTTTGCATACGTGACGGATATGCTACAGCTATCGCCACAATACTCTCTGCTCCTTCTAACAATTGTAGGGGTTCGGTACGTTTTTCTATATCACTTTCTTCAAAGCCAGACTGATAGCCAAGTTCTTGCTGGCGGCGCAGTCTATTTTTCATTTCAGTAAAAGGAGCTGCTGTTGTAAAGCCAATTTTATCTACACCAATGGACATTGCATACGCCACAAATTCACGTTGTAGGTCATGTATGTTCATTTTATTTCCAACTCCTTACATGGTACAATAATAGAAATAGATAAAGTAGGTGATGTTTTATGGACATTTCAATTAATCAATCTCTATTGACACAACATCCCGAGCTTAAAATCGGCATTATTCATTATACCAAAATTGTCGTTGCAGAATCTCCTCAAATGATTAAAGGTCGCATGCAATTGTATCAGGAAAATCTATTTTTAGAAATGCAAGATAATCCTGTAACGCAACGGGAGGGTATCGCAGAATGGCGACAACTATGGAAAAAGCTTGGTGCAGATCCGAACCGCTATCGTCACTCAGCAGAAAGCTTAATGCGCCGAATTAGTAAGCAAAATTATTTAACACCACTTCACTCTGGTGTTGATTTAAATAATTTCTTCTCCCTCCAATATGAAATTCCAGTAGGCTTATATGATGTAGCTGAACTACAAGGAAATATAGAAATTGCACTTGGCAATGAGGACACTGGCTATGAAGGCTTAAATGGTCGTTTTAATGCATTAAAAAATATCCTTTATAGTTGTGATACTGAAGGAGCATTTGGGTCACCATTTGTCGATTCTAAACGTACGTCTGTTACAGAGGAAACGACTGAAGCTCTACATATTTTCTATCTTCGCCCATCTTTGTCAGAAGAAAATGCGAATAAGCTTCTAGAATCTGCCGGTAAGATGTTTAACCAAATTCATGGCGGCGAATATAAAATGGCCCTCTTAACAAACGCAGCACCATCTACTACATTGTAAAAGGACGTGTTTTCATGATTAATCTTGCAGAAGCCGTTAAGCTAAAAAGTATTTTAGCAAAAAAAGTACAGGAGCTTATTGGCGAATTAGAACGTAGCGCTTTTGTAACTGTTGAAAAGGGACAAGCACCTAAAACAAGTAATCGGGCAATGACAGTAATTGAAGCTGAATTGGCTCAAGTACGTCTCGATGTTCGTACATTAGATCGTTTAGTATACGAAGCAAATATAAAAAACACAGTAGACTTTAAAGGGGAAAAACTAGCATTAGTTGAAGCGATTGAACTCGCTACACAACTCCGCGCAGATGCCGAGCTTTGCAAGGAGTTTAGTATGCATGAAAAAGAAAGTGTACGAACGGGCTATGGTGAAACTACAATGCTTTATGAAATTGCTATGTATGAGCCAGATGAGTATCGTGAACGTGCTATTACACTAGAAAAAGATGCACATAAATTATCGAATCTTATCAATGCAAAGAATTATAGTGTTGAAATTAACTTCGATGATTCTCGTTATTTCTAATCAGATCATAAAATACTGCAATAAAAAAAGCATCCTTTTTGAACTGCACTTCCAATTGAGTTTAACAATTGGAGTGCAGCTTATTTTTGGATGCTTTTTTCTACTTTGTTAAATCAAAATTAATCCCAATTTTTCCTAAATCCATGTCAGCAATAAGAAAAGTTACATTATGATTAGTATTAGAATCAGTATAAGTATGAGTACCTTTATTCTCATTTCCAGCTTTATCTAATTCATCAATAAGTTTATCCACATTCACTCCTAATATAGCAGCCATTGATATAGCGGAGGAAAGTCCTTCTCCCCATTCATCTCCATCTTCATTTACTTCGTTTTCTGGCACTCCTTCCATAGAAACACCGTATCCAATTATTTTTTTATCATTGTTATATTTAGCTTCTACTTTATAATGACCCTTATATTGTTTAAAATCAGTTTCCAATAAGATTTGTGAGAATGTATTATTCTCTTCTTTATTCAGTTCACTAGTAATTGGTTCTGAAATCTTGTCTATTTCGATTGGATCTTCTGGATCCTGTTTAAATACATCAACTTTGACATTGTATTTTTTAACAAGCTTTTCTACCGCAGCCTTAGATTCAGGATCAACCTCTTCAAATTTTACTGGAACGACTTTCTTTTCCTCAGCTGGTTCTTTCTCTACAACATCTTCTTTTTTTACATCTGCCTCTTTTTTCTTCTCTGTTCCCTCTCCGGAACATCCAACTAGCATAACTGCTAGAAGTAATAATAAAGCTTTCTTCATTACCTTTTTCCCTCCGAATGCATATCAATAAAAAATATATGTTATTAGATTCAATGGAATAGAATTATAGCTCCCTTGAACTGCATTGCAATTGTTTTACACAATTGAGGTGCAGTTCATTAGAGATGCTTTTTGCTCTACTTAGTTAAATCAAAATTAAATTCAAATTTTCCTGACTCTAGATCAGCAAATAGATTAGTTACCTTATATTTCGAATCCGTATATGAATGAGTGCCTTTCTTCTCCTCAGCTTCACCTAAGGAATCACTAAATTTATCTAAATCTAATCCTAGAACTTGAGCAACTAATACAGCGGAAGTTATTCCTTCTTGCCATTCATCTCCCTCTTCATTTACTTCTTTTTCTGGAAGTCCTTCTACAGAAACATTATATCCAATTAATTTTTTATCCTTATTATATTTAGCAACTAGTTTGTAATGGCCCTTATATTCTTTAAAATCAGTATCCAATAAGATTTGTGAGAAATCATTAAGTTCATTAGTTACTGGTTCTGGAATCTTCACTAATTCTACCGGTTGAACCTGTTTAAATACATCTACGCCAGCATTGTAATCTTTTGCAAATTTTTCTACCGTAGCTTTTGATTCAGAATCAACTTCTTCAAATTTTACTGTAACAACTTTCTCTTCCTTTACAACATCATCTTTTTTCTTCTCTGTTCCCTCTCCAGAACATCCAACTAACATAACTGCTAGAAGTAATAATAAAGCTTTCTTCATTACCTATATTCCCTCCAAATGCATCAATAAAAAATAACGTTACTAGATTCAATGAAATAGAATTATAGTAAAATAAATACTTAAATTTCTATTTAACATCCTCTTATTACAATTCTTACAAAAACGGATGTATATTACCATAGTTATTATTCGCCATTTTTCGACATTTTGGTAAAATTAAAACTTTTTGTTATACATTAAAATAACTAAAACATACGCTCGATTGCACCGAAGGAAACATCTATTAAAAATTATTCAAGCCTTGTATATTAGGGATAAAACTATAAAAAAATAGGAAAAGTGTGTACAGGAATAAATGAATTCAAATATGAAATGATTTTGGCATTTTTCTACAACATGTCACTGATAGTTTTTCAGAAATTTGTAACAAACTTGAGTTTTTGCTCGTTATTTGAGTTTGTAATTTATTTCTTACAGTACATCCGATGAATCAGAGCTTTTCATATCATAAGGAAATGTATACAATAGGTTATGAAGTCGATGAGACTTCATATCGAATTGGATGTGCTGTTTTCAAAACTAGCTTTTTGGAGCTAACTTAAACAAAACCAATGACAAGTTACCTGTTACTGTATGACCAATGACTAATAACCAACTATAAGCAATGGCCATACCTGTAAACTTAATAAATCATTCGAAAACGCCATCCACTAGCTCTCTTACACCTTGTGTGTGGGAGGGCTTTTTTCATTCGCAATGAATATCAACAGAGGCAAAATCAACATTTTCAAGTTCTTAATCATGTTTTGATAATTTCACCTTCGTTAACTCACTCATCTCGTGTGCACGAGATTTTTTCATGTCTATTTGCCCCCTGATATGGACAGAATGGCTATATCAAAAGAAAGGGGTTATACAATGACAAAACAACATGATTCGACAGACGAGCATGACATGACTTTAACAAATCGACAGGGGCACCCTATTACTAACAATCAAAATATACGAACTGTCAGTAATCGAGGACCTGCAACCCTTGAAAACTATGATTTTATAGAAAAAATAAGTCACTTTGACCGCGAAAGAGTTCCTGAGCGTGTTGTTCATGCTCGAGGTGCAGGGGCACATGGCTATTTTGAGACATACGGTGTTGTTGGGGATGATCCTATTTCTAAGTATACAAGGGCAAAAGTATTTCAGGATAAGGGGAAGCAGACACCTGTTTTTGTGCGCTTCTCAACAGTTATTCATGGGGGGCATTCACCAGAGACTTTACGTGATCCTCGAGGCTTTGCTGTAAAATTCTATACTGAAGATGGTAACTGGGATTTAGTCGGCAATAATTTAAAAATTTTCTTTATCCGCGATGCTATGAAATTCCCTGATATGATTCACGCTTTTAAGCCTGATCCGATTACAAATATTCAGGACGTTGAACGCTTTTTTGATTTCTGTGCAAGCTCACCAGAGTCATTCCATATGGTGACATTTATTTATTCACCTTGGGGTATTCCTGCTAATTATCGAATGATGCAAGGCTCTGGCGTTAATACGTATAAATGGGTCAATAGTGAAGGCAAAGCGGTCCTTGTAAAATATCATTGGGAACCTTTACAAGGCATTAAAAACTTAACACAAAAAGAAGCAGAAGAAATCCAAAAGAAAAATTTCAATCATGCCACACAAGATTTGTATGATGCAATTAAAAATGATGATTATCCTGAATGGGAGCTTAACGTCCAAATTATGGAGGATGGTCCACATCCAGAGCTTGATTTTGATCCGTTAGATGATACGAAGCTTTGGCCGAATGATCAATTTCCGTGGTATCCAGTTGGTAAGATGGTGTTAAATAAAAATCCAGAAGATTATTTTGCTGAGGTTGAACAGGCTGCTTTCGGTACAGGTGTACTTGTAGACGGATTGGATTTCTCGGACGATAAGATGCTACAAGGTCGTACCTTCTCTTATTCTGATACACAGCGTCATCGTGTAGGTGCAAACTACTTACAACTTCCTATCAATGCTCCTAAAAAACGAGTAGCAACCAATCAAAATGGTGGTCAAATGCTGTATAAGCGTGATTTAGCTCCTGGACAAAATCCTCATATTAACTATGAGCCTTCGATGTTAAATGGTTTAAAGGAAGCTACTCAATCGGCAAATGAATATACACCACTCGTGGAAGGTAATCTCGTTCGGGAATCCATTGATCGTCAAAGTAATACTAAGCAAGCTGGAGAAACATATCGTAATTTTGAGCAGTGGGAGCGAGATGAGCTGCTTGAAAACTTAATTCGTGATTTAGCAGTCTGTCATATAGCCATTCAAGAAGCGATGATTGCATTAGCAGAGGAAGCAGATGAAGAATATGGTCGTTTGTTAAAAGCAGGATTACAAAAAGCTCGAAATGATTCATCTTCATCAAAGCCACTTGGCAATATTGCTGGTGATGAAGCACCTAAAAAGGCTGTAGATAAAGGTCATGACGCTGAGCCTTATTAAATCAAAAAGACATTACATATTTTCACAACAAATATGTAATGTCTTTTTTTTACTTTTTAATTATTTTTCGTATGCTTTATACCAATGATATGGTTGTATTTCTTTCAGTGTTTTAAATATCAATTCACCATTCGGATTAGTGATAGCCGCTTTTACGTTTTCACCCCAGTAAAAAAGCCTTTCTTGACATACACCACAAGGAGTTAGCACAGTAAATACTGAATTTTCGTTTTCTCTGGCAATACAAATACTATGAGTAACCTTCGTATTAAGTTTATGCGCTTCAAGTATTGCACCAGTTTCCATGCACAATTCTGTAGAGGCATTAATAACCTCTGGTGCTACGCTCGTTAAAATCTGACCATCTTCAGTATACATTGCTGCCGCACCACCCCAACCAGAAGGGTATCTTTTTTCGATCAATTCTACCGCCGACTGATATAATTTTCGCTCAATATCCATCTTCTTCTCCCCCCGTTTTTAATCAATTAAACATAGAATTCTTCTTTTTAATGAACACCAGGCAAAATCTTCAGTATCTTTTCCTGTGCATCTAAAATAGCATCTACTCCTAATGGAATAGCAATATTCGTTGAATCATGGCCAATTTTAAAGCCTGCTACAACCGGAACGCCTAAATCCGTAAAATAATCCTTCATTAAAGTGAATAGTTCCGCTTCATCCGCTTCTGTTTGCGTAAAGGAACCGATAACGACACCGGCTAACTGCTCAAGCTTTCTCGCCTGCTTTAATTGCTGTAGATTCTCATCGATTTTTGGAATAGTTTCTCCAAGCTCCTCAATTAATAAAATGCGACCTTCCGTGCGCACTTCAAATTTAGTACCTAATGTGTTAACAAGGCGACGTAGATTCCCACCAATAATCTGACCGCGAGCAACACCTGATACAATCGTTGTTAACGGGGCAATATCCTCCGTATACTGTAATTCCATCGGTGAAAATAACTGTAAAAACATTTTCTTTGATAAATCATCTATTCTATCTACAGACATAAGGAGCGGTCCATGAAACGTCACTAAATTAGCAAATTCGTTAATCGCGCAATGTAAATATGTAAGATCAGAGAAGCCCCAGAAAATTTTTGGATTTTCCTCAAGTAGTCCGTAGTCAATCTTTTCCGCAATTCGTGCAGAGCCATAGCCCCCCTTAACACAAAAAATTGCCTTCACCTCTGGATTTCTCACCATCTCATGAAAGTCATTCAGACGCTCCTCATCACTACCTGCTAAATAATCGTGCTTTGCCTGAATAGTATCCCCAATTATATAGTTAAGACCTAAATCGTCAAGAAAGGCTATAGCATCTCCTAGCTTTTCGGGCTTAACTTTACTTGATAAAGCCACAAGGCCAACTGTATCGCCTTTTTGTAAATGTGGTACGGTGCTTTTCACCCTAACCCCTCCTATAGTTTTTCTTTTTCTAGCCTATAGACCATATTGTAGCATTGATTAATAGCGAAGTTAGTGTTGATAAAATATAAAATTTCCGGATGAATGTCTCGTCACTCTGATTTCTATTCGTCGCCTTGCCGGCTCTATCCACGACTTTGGTTGTTCTATCCGTCACTTTGACGTTTCTATCCGTCGCTTTGATGATTCTTTCCGTCGCTTTGATGATTCTTTCCGTCGCTTTGGCTCTTCTATCCACCGCTTTGGCTCTTCTTTCCGTCGCTCTGATTTCTTTCCGTCACCTTGGCCCTTCTTTCCGTCGCTTTGGCTCTTCTATCCACCATTTTGACGTTTCTATCCACGATTTTGGCTGTTCTATCCACCACTTCGACTGTTCTTTCCCATCGCTCTGATTTCTTTCCGTCACCTTGGCCCTTCCTTCCATCGCTTTGCTGATTCTATCCGTCACTTTGGCTCTTCTTTCCGTCGCTCTGATCTCTTCCTTCATCTTGGCCCTTCCTTCCGTCGCTTTGATGATTCTATCCGTCACTTCGGCTCTTCTTTCCGTCGCTTCGGCTGTTCTATCCACCATTTTGACGTTTCTATCCACGACTTTGACTGTTCTATCCATGACTTTGACTGTTCTTTCCGTCACCTTGGCTCTTCTTTCCGTCGCTTTGATGATTCTATCCGTCGCTTTGGCTCTTCTTTCCGTCGCTTTGGCTCTTCTATCCACCGCTTTGGCTCTTCTTTCCGTCGCTCTGATTTCTTTCCGTCACCTTGGCCCTTCTTTCCGTCGCTTTGGCTCTTCTATCCACCATTTTGACGTTTCTATCCACGATTTTGGCTGTTCTATCCATGACTTTGACTGTTCTTTCCGTCACCTTGGCTCTTCTTTCCGTCGCTTTGATGATTCTATCCGTCGCTTTGGCTCTTCCTTCCGTCACTTGGCTCTTCCATCCGTCACTTGAGCGACTCTTTCCGTCGTTCTGAACGCCAAAATAAAAAAGCGCAGACTTTAAATAATACGAAGTCTACGCTTAATTCCTATTTTGTTCCGCCGTAAATGACTGTTACATTTGGATGATTTAATAATTGGCTTGCTGGGAAATCTTCAGTGACGATACCACTTTTTAATTTTTCAATAGCTTCTAGCTTTTTTTCCCCAAATGCAATTAACACGATTTCCTTGGCATGCATAATAGATTGAATGCCCATTGTAATAGCATGTGTTGGTACATCCTTAGAGTCATCAAAATAAATTGCATTTTCTGTGCGTGTAGATTCAGTTAACTCTACAATATTAGTTAGTGAGCCAAAAGGTGTGCCCGGCTCGTTAAAGCCAATATGTCCGTTAACGCCTATGCCTAGTAGCTGTAGATCAATTCCACCCGCTTCCTTGATTCGAGCATCATAAGCTACACACTCAGCATCTAAATTTTCTGCCTTACCATTTGGTAAATGTATATTTTCTTCCTTAATATCTACATGATCGAATAAGTTCTCATGCATAAATGTCCAATAACTTGCTGGACTTGATTGATCGAGACCTACATATTCGTCTAAATTAAAAGTAATCACGTCGTTAAAAGATATATTTCCAGCTTGTTGGCGTTTCACTAATTCCTTGTACATCCCTACAGGAGAACCACCAGTTGCTAATCCTAAAATACTCGCTGGGTTTACTTGTAATTGTTTAGTGAAAATATCCGCTGCTACTTCGCTCATTTCATCGTATGAATTTACTTCTAACCATTTCATTTCGCTTGTCATTCGTATACCTACCTTACAATCATTATTATTAACTAAAATAATAGGAAATATCTCTCGTTATAGTAGTTAATATTTTCATTTTACAAGTTATTTACCTTCTTTTCTATTATTTTCTTTCTATTATTCACGTGTATTCTCAAACCATTTCGGTTATGTTATTTAGTAAGGAAGTGAGGCGATTTTATGAATTCACAAATACAGCAATATTTAAAGCTAATTCAATTTCAAGGATCTTTAGAGCCGTCTATTAAGCTACTTGGTCAGCTCCAAACAAAACATCTACATACCATTCCTTATGAGAACATAGATGTTGCCTTAAAACATGGCATCTCCTTCGCTATTCCTGACCTTTTTCAAAAAATAATTTTTCAACTTCGCGGAGGCAATTGCTTTGAGCTAAATATTTTATTTAGCTGGCTACTTCGCGAACTTGGCTTTTCTGTAACCAATCGCTATGCTCAGTTTTGGCGCAACAATGAAGCAGATACGCCTATTGAGGATGTACCTATGCATCAGCTATTGCTTGTCAATTTCGATGGTCAATCATATATTTCAGATGTTGGCGTAGGCGCACTAGCTCCTTGTAAGCCAGTTCCACTTATAGCTGGGCATCAACATCGTGAAGGTAAAGAACTTTATAAAATTGAACGAGATGAAACGAACGGCTGGATGCTGTACGAACTAACAAAGAGTAATTGGCGTTTACTTTATAGTTTTTTTGATGATGCTAATGATGCAAAGTTTGCACCACGACTTTCTAAACAAGAAAATAAAATCGCTATGATTCGTACTCCTGGCGGGCGACATACAATGCTTAACAATGAATTCCGAATATACGAGGGACAATCCCTAACAACCTATACAACTCATAACGAAAAAGAATGGCGACAAGCACTTCATCGTTTTTTTCATATTTCATTAGATTAGATGCTACAGAAAGCAAGCCTCCTCATCTAAAAGGAGACTTGCTTTTCTTGTACTATACGACTTAATCACAAAAAAGCCTCCACAATCGTTTGCAGAGACTTATTAAATAGATTATTTGTTTTGAATTAAGCCGAAGCCAAGCCCTGTTGGATCTACCATATAGGCAAGATAAAACTCATCGAATTCCATTTTGTCGCGAACAATGATGGCACCATTCTGCTTAGCTGTAGAAATAGCTTCATCGATAGAATCAACTTCAATTTGAATTCGTGTTCCAAAAGGATAGTCATGTGGTCCCTTTCCAATACCGCCGTTAATCCCTGATTTTTTATCATCCCCGGTTGTTACAACCCAATATTCCCAATTAGGTGCAGCTACCTCCCAACCAAAAACATTGGCATAAAACTCAGCTGCTTTTTCAGGTTCTTGACTATTCAATTCAAACCCTATTACTCTGCCCATCTAAATCCCCTCCTGATTTTTAAATCATAATGTATAGTTCAGCATTTTGATGGATATTTCCTCCATTAACTTCATCACCATCCTTAGATGGTAGTAAGGAATTGTGAAAACATAATGACTTAGGTATTTAACTATTCCTTAATTGGTAAAATATTGTATAATGAATTAGAACGACCGTTCAAATGTTAAGAAGGAGTAAATCATTGAATAAAAGACGTTATGATAGCGAGAAAGCAAAAGTTGAAATTATGGAACATGCGGTTAGTTTGTTTTCTCAAAAAGGCTATAATCAAACATCAGTTGGAGATATTTCAACCGCTTCAGGCTACAGCAAAGGACATATTTATTATCATTTTGAAAACAAAGAAAAGCTTTTTGTTCTTTTAGCACAGCAAACAATGCAAGATTGGAACAACAAATGGCTACAAAAAGAATGTACCTACTCCACGGCAACAGAAAAATTATATGGCATGGCCATGCACGTTCTCTATCATTACCAAACACCTTTATTAAGATCAGGGCAAGAGCTAGCTTCCAATCCAAAATCGAGCCCTGAATCAGTGCAACAACTATACAATTTAGCGATTGTACCGATGGGTGCTTATCGTGCGATTCTTCAAGAAGGGGTTGATAAAGGGGAATTTTTTAATGGCAATATTGATGAGTGGACAGTTCTACTAGGCACATGGCTAGGGGGGTTATGTCAGCTAACAAATAATCAGGAGCTTAAAGCGCTAGAGCCACTCTTTAATCAGGCAATAACTATTTTTTTAAAGGAGATTAAAAAAGGTGGGATATAAATGAAAGTTGCATGTATAGGAGACAGCTTAACAGAAGGTCGACCAGGTGTTTCATTTTTTAAACTACTAACAACAAAACATCCACATATCGAATTTGATAATCTCGGTAAACCAGGTGAAACAGTAAAAAGCTTACACACTCGTTTAGAGAAATCGAAGCTAGCTACTTCTTATGACCTTAGCTTTCTTTGGATTGGTGTCAATGATGTGTATTCTAAACTTATGAAAGTACAGGCACAGCCAGTTACAAAAGATCATCAAGAATTTAAAGATTACTATGTAAATTGTTTAGAAATGATTTTAGCATCCTCTAAACATGTCGTTTTAGTAACACCAGCTTTAATAGGTGAGGCGATAAAAAATACTCCTAATAAGGAGTTAAAAGAGCTCTCCTCTATTATTCAGTCCATTTCTTCTAAGTATGCAAATGTAAGCTTTTTAAATATTCAAGAAGTTTTTGCGCATCACTTAGAGGAAGTTAATAGTTCGGATTATATGAACACCAATGTTATGCGGGTAATGAAAGATGTACTGTTTTATAAAAACCCTTTGCGCATTGACCGATTATCCAAAAAGAGAGGGCTACATTTAACGTTAGATGGTGTTCATTTAAATAGTAAAGGAGCAGAACTTGTCATGAAAGAATACACAGCAATCATTGAACAGCTTCAATTGCAAGAAGCTACCGTACATTAGGAAGCCATACGAGAGGTGATGAATATGAGGAAGGTTGCGATTGTTACTGGCGGTGTATCCGGTATAGGGAAAGCTATCTGCAAAGAGTTAGTAGATCGAAATGTATTTGTCATTATTGCAGATATTAACGAACGTGATGGACGTCTTCTAGAGACAGAACTAAATAAAGATGCTTCAAATGCTCAATTTATCGAATTAAATGTAACCGATTACAAAAGTGTTGAACGTGTCATTACAAATGTTTATGAGGAATTTCAAAGATTAGATTATTTATTCAATAATGCTGGTATTGCTATGTACGGTGAAATTTATGATATGACGGTGGACGAATGGAAAGACATTGTGGATATTAATTTATGGGGCGTTGTATATGGTACTCAAGTTGGCTATCCAATCATGAAGAAACAAGGTTTTGGTCATATCATCAATACATCATCAGCAGCAGGGTTGGGGCCATCTCCTATATCTGCGGCATATTCAACTACGAAGCATGCTGTTGTGGGCTTAACGACATCACTACACTATGAAGCTGAGGAATTTGGCATCAAGGTAAGTACGCTATGTCCTACTTTTGTTGATACACCTATTTTTGATAAAGCAACAGCTATTAATATCGATAAATCAGTGATGTCCAAACAATTGAAAAAGCAAAAAATGATGTCTCCACAGCGACTAGCCAAAATCACTATAGAAGGCGTACACAAAAATAAGCCAATTATTTGTCCTATGCCAATGCGTAAAACAATGGATATTGTCTTTATGATCTTCCCTTCATTACACAGGGCATTAATGAGAATGGTCTGTAAAGTAAGCCGTAAAGCTCGATTAACATAAACATTCTAAATGGTAAAAAACCGCTATGCTTTTCCGCCGGCAAGGCACGAGCCGCATCAGGGCAAAAAATAGGATGTTGGATACGAAGGCATATATCTCCTTCTCTACATTTTCATTTAAACTTCATCGCAAATACAATTCGTAGGAGTCTCGCGGCTTTTTACCTTTATAATTAAGATAACTAAAACACTTAACGGAATAACCCCTTTTCAGAGACAAGTAACTAGTTATTTATGCTCTTTTTCATCTTTCTTATAAATCCCTAAGATTAATATAATAACCCCGATAACAAAAATTAAAGGAGATAAAAACAACATAATCGATGCTACCCAGCCATTACTAAACATCGTTCCATACACTACGCCAATCACAAAAGATAAGAATGGTGCAAACGCTATCATTGTAAAGATACCCCAAATGATATATTTCCCTTTCTCCGATTTCCCTTCGGTTAATTGGAATGCCGCTATTAAAGCAACTAATACAATCAATAAGGCAATAACAAACGCCATTTCAAGTCACCTCCTTCTTTCCTTCTATAATATGCTTCATTAGTTTAGTGATTTGGTAACTTAACACTAGGCTGATTAAAAATATCTATAAATTGCGCTCAGATGGAACGCAAATCAGTCCCACAATATGGCGAAGAGCTTGTTTCATCAAAAAACCACAACCATCAATAAATGTGGTTGTGGTTTTTAGCTGTTCAATCTAAATGACATCTGGCAAAATAACACCGTCGCTCATTTTAATAATTCGATCCGTGTAAGCAAGCATTTCTTCATCGTGTGTCACCATTAAAGTAGTAATGTTTAACGTTTTAGTCAAGTCTCTTATTAGTAACATAACCTCTTTTGATCTTTGTGAATCTAAGCTTGCTGTTGGCTCATCTGCGAATAGAACTTTCGGTTTATGAATGATTGCTCGAGCAATAGCAATACGTTGCTTCTCTCCACCTGACAATGAAGAAGGATAAGCCATTTTTCGATGGTCCATCCCTACTAATTTTAGTATTCGATCAACTTCATTTTTTTGTTCCTGCTTCTTTAATTTTGATTCGGAAACATCTAGCATTAGCAGCAGTTGCTCCTCAACTGTAAGAAAAGGTACAAGGTGTGCAAACTGAAAGACAAACCCAAATTCACTTGCTCGTACTTTTCGAACCTCTTCAGAGTTCATGTTGGACATATTTTTTCCTTCAAATATAACATGCCCCTCTGATGCAGGCTGAAGTCCAGCAGCTATTGTCAAAAGTGTACTCTTACCAGATCCAGATGCACCGACCAATGCTGTTATTTCCCCTTCATTTAGCGAAAGATCTATCCCTTTAAGTATTTCTTCCTCTACCTCGCCATTCCTAAACGTTTTTCTAACTTCATCAATTTTAAATAAAGTCATATTAAGCCTCTCCTTGCTGTATCGCTTGTAATGGTTGAATTTTTTTAATTTGGATGCCTGAAATTGTAGCACCAATAAATCCAATGATTAGGAATACGATTGATAATTGGGTAGTTGTCATAATTGTTAAAGTGAAAGGCATTCCTTTTGGTGCTATTAGATTAAATGCTTGGCTAAAGGCTACCGACAAAATAAGTGAAATAACTGTAATGATAGCCATCTGTGTCCATATCATTTTGAATAATTTGCTCGTTTTCACACCAATGGCCTTTAAAATTCCGTATAAACCAATTTTCTGGACGTTCATCATATAGAAGAAGATAGCAAACAGCATCCCACTAATGACTACTAAAAACCACACAATCATATTTAAAGACATTTGTTCTGCATTATAACTTGGAATTGTATTAAGAAATTCTTTATTTGAAAATGATTGTAATCCAGCAAATTGTTTTGAAGAATCACCATTTGGTACAAAAATCAGCTGCATTTCATCAACACGGTAAATTTCTTTATAATCTTCTTCATTAATATAAGCGACAGGCGCATGACTATATTTTTTTTGCTCTACAAATCCCTTTACTACAAATTTGCCATTAAATTGATTATTCGTTAATGTATCTCCTATTTTAATTCCTTTGTCTTTCAATGAGCTGTCTAAAATGACCTCCTCGTGTTTTACATTTTCAAATAACTCTGAATCGGTCGATGTAACAAACGCAACACTTTGCTGCTTATTATCCTCATCATTTAAAAAGCCCATTTGTAGTGAAAAAGCTACAGCATCCTTTTCATTGCTCAATATTTTATTTTGAGTACTGCTATCTATTTTTGAAAGATTATAAGTTTGATCCGCATCTTCATTCATATAAAATTGTCCTTGCGGTAAGTCTTTGATTAAAGCGGCATTATCTTGTGATAACCCATTCGCCAAACCAGAAATAATAAAAGTTAATAAACTAACAAGAAAAACAATCGAACCCAATATTAAAAATCTGACTTTATTTTTCTTAATTTCCTTCCAGGCAAGATTCATAGTGAACTCCTCCATTCCTTTTTACATCCTAAGCATAAAATCCTTAAATGAACGGAAGATGAACTAATCATTAAAAATAAGGAGTTTAAAACAAAAAAATAACTCATAAACCCCTTTTCTTTTTTAGGTTTACGAGCCGATTGAAATATTATTGGCCATCTAAACGAATGACAGCTTTTTTATGATATTTTGGCGTTTCCTCTAATTTAGATTCGTACAAAATCACTTCTTCTACTAGAAATTTTGGAAGCTGAAAATTTTCTTCTAGCAATGCTTCGAACGGAAACTCCCCGTATCCTTCATCCCATTTTCTCGCAACAGTTATATGCGGTTTAAAGGGCTTCTTATCTAATTCAAATCCAACCTTTATACAATCACGGTATACTATTTCTCTCACAAAATTTAATTGCTGAGATTCGAGCAGATCAACCCATAAAATTCTTGGATATTCTTTTCTTCCAAAAGTATTGAACCCTTGAATGTTTAATTCGAATGGAGAAACATTTATAAGATTTTTCCTCGTTTCATCCATTACAGCCTGTAATTGCTCTTCATCCGTATGCCCTAAAAAAGCCAATGTGATGTGATAATCTTCCTGGTGTACCCATCGTTTAAAATAAAAATCTGCCTTCATTTCTTCACATCTCACGTTAAGAGCTGCTTTAATATCTGAAGGAAGTGGCACGGCAATAAAAAAATGTCTGTTCATAATCATACCCTCTCTATTCATCGAAAATGCTACTTAACAGGCTTTATGTCTTTTCCTACTAAAATTTAACCATTACTACAAAAACCAAAACGAATGTAAATTCCACGCAATGAAAGAATTAAGCAAGCTTACGAAGCTTTTAAATTTAAGATTATTCTTCAAAAACTTTCTCCAAATATAGACAATAGCGCTTATTGTAATGATAGTTGGACTTTTATCTTTTATTATTGTACCTTACTTCTTTTTCATACTGTCCTTTTTCTCTACTGTTTGTGTACATTAAACAAAAAATCTTTGCTTATCGAATCTAACTATTTACTAAATCTTTAATTTTAATATTCAGTAAATTTAAATTGATTTCTATCTGTTTTTTTTATTATCTTTTCTTATTAAATAACGCCTAGTTACTTCAAGAACTGAACATATACATGGTATCAATACCCATTGAATACCATCGCTTTTATCATTTTTAAACAAGTCATATAATGCCCAAATCAATAAAGCTGCAAGTAAAATAGCAAGTGTATATCTTGAAGCTTCTGCATAATAATCTTTTTCTTTCTCATCCTTTTTATCATCGTCTCCCTTCATGATTTCACTCCCTAGTTTTTAATCATATTTTAGCAAAAGCCTTAAAATAATCTAATACATATTTATCATCAAGGGTTGATATTATGACTAAAGAATAACATATGGGCTTTGACGTAGATTTCTTTGTAAGTAGAGATACAACTATTACTGATGACCTTATACTCTTTCACTTTGTTATGTAAAGACAAACAAAAAAGACTGCAACATAATTGTTGAAGTCTTTAATTAAAAAGCTCTTTTCACTGACCATCCTTTATACTTTCCGTTATACTTCTTTGAATATAAAGACATAAGTTCTGTCTGATAATCAATAAGTGCCAGGGCTTCAGTTTTCATGACTTTAAGAACATTATAATCATTATATTTATTATCAACTTCAATAATAAATCCTGTTTGTTCTATCTCTTTCACACATTCTTCTGTCGAATCTTTTGGTATTTCAATTTGATGCGTAATGTCACATGTATTAACTTCATATAAATTAATTCTTGTTTCCTGTACTCTCGATTTATTGGTTTGAAGTCTATTTTCCATTTCTGTTGATGTTTCAGAGTAATTAAATAATCCTTCTTTAAAAATATGGTCAATTTGAATACGATTATAGTCTAAAATCCAATTTCTATATTTATGGTATAAGGGCAATAAACTTTCTTTATCTAAGCTATAAACATCACATCCACGGTCATCATACATATGTAATAATGTACTCTTTGACAAATTCAGTAAATAAAGATTTCCTTCTATTCTTGGCTTTCTATCGAAATTAGTATTACTTATCGCTTGAAAAAGATAACCTAAACGAATATCTTCCTTTTTAAGCTTTAAACTGTATTGAATTGTTTTCATTTCAGTATCTTCTTCATCATACTCATAAGGTACTGTTTTACAATTTAATCCATATATTAATTTTTTGTTTTTGAGAAAACGGTGTATATTAACTAGATCATTTCCTCTGTATTCAATAGATGTATTAATTGAAGCAATTAGCATAATGGTATCAGTCTTATTAAAAAGAAAGTTAAAAATAGATAATACACGATGATAAATTTCTTTAGAATATTCCTCGCCTTCTAATTCGACAAGTCCTAATTCAAAACGAATCCAATATTTTGGATTTCTTGTCAATTGGTTAAACAGCTCCATCTTTAAACTCCCTAGATATATTTATTCACTAATTTAATATCTTTATGTTTGAGATCAATCTCCTTAATTGCCTTTTGGTATGTTAATGATTGATCATCCCTCGTTTAATGACAGAATATGTACGCGATATGATTATAAAAATCCTATTGAAGAAAATAAAAAAACGCTTCATACAAAGTGTAAGAAACGTTGATTACACTGCATTGGCAAGCAGTGACATGATACCGATGGTCGGGGTCGAACCGACACTCTAAAGGAACACGATTTTGAGTCGTACTTGAACGTCTGAACACTTGAACCATTGGTATTATGCTATTTATCCAACATTTCTTAAATCGTGTCATACGACCTGTCAATTTATGTTCCTATTTTACCTTTTTTGAAATTAATAGCAAGGAAAACACACGGTAAAATACTGTTAATAAAGAGTATTTTCTCATGTTTTACACGGCATTAATTTTAACTCTGATCGCGGGAGCAGGAATGCTATCATCATTAAATAACATTGACCTTCTAACTATGATTATAACACCCCGACACCTGACCTTTTACTTTATGTTTGAAATTCTTGATTAGCGTTATATATGTTTTATATGTTTTTGTGCTATATAAAGTTAATAAAAAATTCCAAAACCTTATCAATTATTTGTGTTTTCATCCTCATCTAAAAAATCCTGAAGGCTTTTAGCGATTCTTTGTAGTTAGTAGCATATGTTTTACCGAATTTTTCTTGTTTAATCCCATCACTCAATAATTCATCAATAAGAATCTAATCATAAGCTGTAAGTGTTCCTTTTAAAACTTCTGACTTCTTTCGGTTTTTCGACCATCGTAGAATACCTCGATGGTCATATAACAGAACGTTATAATATGAATCCGTAATTTCATACTTTTAAAAAATAATAAGTTTCAAAGAAAGTATTCTGTTTTGAATATTCAAGACACAATATATATTGCAAAAAACTGTAAACCAATAATCGAAAACCGAAAAAGGTTACATATTGTCTAGTAACTTCCGCGGATTTTATTTTTATTAAAGTTATTAAGGAGCAATATTAAAATAAAATTATTCAATCATGCTGTTAAAACATGTTTTCGAATAATTTACCCTCTTTCCCCTTTACTACTATAAATTAGTATAAAAATAGTTATAATAGGAGATACATAATGAGTATTATGAAAATAATTTTAGTGCTAAATTTAATATCCATAGGGGCTAGATCAATAAAAAGTAAATATGCATCCAATGAATATTTTAAGCTTTATATTTCTTGAGCAAATCACGCAAAAAATAAAATAGCATGTTATTAGATAGATCTTTGCTTGTTTCGATATCTCTTAAATCGATAGTACCTTGTTGCGCAGCTATTCCTTCTTCATGGACATTATTAAAATCTTATCCAGGTAAAGCGAAGTAATGTAAGCTGGCTAGCAATCAGAAAAATTTTAAAATTTTTGAAGAGAATTTACTTTTTATATCATGTCGAATAGTTTCGACTGATTTTCAATATCCCTTCAAAAGTAATGTTTTTCTATCTAAGAACGATATTAATACTAGTTTTTAAGGAGGGGCTGTTATGAGAATCGTGATAGTTGATGATGAACATTTACCATTAACGAGACTAAAAACCTTACTTGAAAAATGCGGTATCCCCGAAATTGATATAGTTGGAGAATATACAGATTCTCTAGAAGTCATTGACAAAATAGAAACTTTACTACCCGATGTTGTATTTTTAGACATAGTAATGCCAGATTTGGATGGGCTTGCGCTAGGTGAAAAAATTCAAGAACTATTGCCAAACGTAGAAATTGTTTTTACCACAGGCTTTGACCAATACGCTATAGATGCTTTCAATTTGCATGCTATAGATTATCTTTTAAAGCCTGTGCAAAAGCTACGTTTAAATAAAACATTGGAACGACTTCAACGGGTTATCGAAAAAAATCAGCCAATATCAAAAAAACAGAAAACGATTAAGCTATTAGGTGGTCTAAAGATAGTTACGCCTGATGGTAATACACAATTAATGAAGTGGCGTACGTCGAAAGCGAAAGAATTGTTTGCTTATATGCTTAGCCATCATAATGAAATGATTTATCGAGACACCATATTAGAGATGTTTTGGCCAGAGTCGGATATGGATAAGGCCTCCAAGCAGCTTTATACAGCTATTTATACCATCCGACAAACTGTAAAAAATTATGGACTAGACGGTGTGAAAATCTCAAGTCTATTGTTGAATTCAGGCTATCAATTAATGACAGAAAATGTTGTTATTGATGTAGAACAATGGCTAGCTCAATTAAAATCTTTACCTCCACTTGACCATGAAACGTTAAAGAAGCACGAGCATGCATTCCAGTATTATACAGGCGATTATTTAGGCGATAGCAATTATATATGGTCAGAAAGCGAAAGAGAGAGATTAAGACGTTTGTGGCTACATCATGCTCAGCAATTAAGTGAATTTTATATTAAAAATGAAAATTACCTTGCTGCCGTGATGGTACAAGAAAAAGTACAATCATTTTCTCCTGATGAGGAGAATAGCTATTTCACCTTAATGAAGCTCTATGATTTACTCAACAATGCTGCTGCAGTCGAAGAACAATATTGGTTATTAAAGAAAATGTTACAGGAACAATTAGCGGTGGACCCGAGTGAGGAAGTTGAAGACTGGTATAAAAATTGGAGAAAAATAAGTGAAATTTCGGCGGAGAAATGTTTTAGTTTAGGATAGATATAGAAAGGACTCTGCGATAGAGTCCTTTCTTTTATAGGCTACAATAGCGTTGGGTATCTTTTTATTAATTGGAACAAAGAGCGGCGACTTCTGATTTTCTCTGGTTTAGAACTATACATAGGAGCTTTTCAAATGCTGTAGGCAAAATCAATATTCAACTTTCATTCATCATCTCAACATCTTTTATTTTTTTTTAAGAATTAATAGAAAAACCAAAACCCATTACTTTTAAAGGAGAAATAAACCTATTTATAGAAATCTATTATTTATCATAAAAAAGAAAATATTTTCTAAAAAACTTACCGTTTTCCTAATTTCCGGGTTATTCTTTTGTTTTCTAACTTTTTTACACTTTACCTGGATGAATTTCACTAACATTTCAAAAGGTGTCGATGTTATACAAGGAACCGTTGATTTAAGAAGTATTGATACAAGCCATAATTTCAAAGTTAAGCTACAGAATGAATGGGAATTCTACCCTAACGTCCTCCTCACTTCTGAAAATGTCCAATCTGTTAAACAAAATAAGGTTTATACGAATCAGCCAGAATCTTGGGATCAATATTTTAAAAATAACGAAAAAGTTCGTTATGGTTCTTATCGTTTAAAAATTTTAAAAGAACACACTTCCCCCCAAATGTACGGCATTACGATTCCTGAAGGTTTAGCACCCTATGAGCTTTATATAAACGGTCAATTCATTGGAGGACTTGGAAATCTTACGACGAATCTTACTCAAACTGCTCCTATTGGCAGACCTATAACCTATTATTTTACGCTTAATACGAACGAAAGTGAAATTATTATACAAGGTGTTCAAACAAATCCTTATGTACCAGGTGGGTTTCAACGAGAAATTATTCTTGGTGATTTGCACTCAATGGAACAATCGACTTCTTTTTCCATTGATACTCAAATGGCTGTTCTCTTAGTCTTCCTATTTTATCTACTATTCGCAATTTTGCTTTGGGGTATAGGCGTTCGAAATAAAACTTTATTTTATTTTGCTATGATTATTATTTCAACTTGTTTCACGATACTCACTTCTAGCAATAAAATATTATTTAGTTTTTTACCAATAAATTGGATTTGGGCGAACAAGCTATACTTTTTATCTTACATACATAGTGCACTGTTTTTTGTTTTATTAATACGTGAATTGATGAAGGAATACGCTAAACCTAAAATATTAACAATTGTCCCATTGGTATATGCTTTCTATATATTTTTTATTGTAGTAGCTCCCATTGAATATATTTTTAAAACTAAAATGATATTAATAATACTTTTTATCTTCTCTCCTATTATTGTAACTATTTTCACATTGATTTTAGCTTTAAAAGGTAAAAAAGGCGTGATATTTTTATTATTAACCGGAACAGCAGTGGCAACCAATTCATTATTTTTCAATTCAAGACAGAATACAATATTACCCTATAGTCATTATCCTTTTGATATGTTAATTAGTGTAACTGCATTATCCGCATTTTGGTTTACAAGCTATTTTCAAACGACTTTACAAACAAAAAAGCTTTCTGTGAAATTAAAAAAAGAAATAAATACAAAGGATGATTTTCTAGCAAATACTTCTCATGAGCTACGCAATCCTTTGCATGGCATGATGAGTATTGCCCAAACGATGTTGGCTAAGCAGGAGGATAAAGAAGCACAAAATGACTTAAAATTAATGGTAACAATAGGAAATCACATGACCCACATGTTAGATGATTTATTGGATTTAGTAAAATTAAAAGAAAAAACGCTTCGACTTCATCTAAAACCTTTGAATGCCTATAACCTGGCTAGTGGGGTCAGTACTATGTTTCGCTTTATGCTAAAAGAAAAGCCCGTAGAAGTTGTCGTGCGAATACCAATTAATTCACCACTTGTTTTAGCGGATGAAACAAGACTCATCCAAATTTTTATGAACCTAATTCATAATGCCATTAAGTTTACTGAGCAAGGTACCATTACGATTGATGCCGAAGTAGTTAGGAAACAATTATATATCTCCGTTACCGATACAGGGATCGGCATTGATAAAAATATGCAAGAAAGAGTATTTGAGCCATATGAACAAGTGGATTCGACAATGACATCCATAGGTGGTGGCCTTGGATTAGGTTTAAGCATTTGCCATGAACTTGTTTCTTTACATGGTGGAACAATGTCGGTATCATCTACTATCGGTAAAGGCTCAACCTTTACTTTCTCATTACCAATAGCGAAGTCGCAGAATATGGAAGACAAGGAATTAAATGTTGAGAAGGATCCTGCATCTATCAAATATTCATTAAATGATTTTTCGAGAGAATACAATATTGCTGCTACTATAGAAAAGAGCTCTTTAGTATCTAGCCATGCAAGAATTCTCATTGTTGACGATGACGCTGTAAACTTACAAGTACTTGCCAATGCATTTTCAACGGATTCCTTTGAAATCGAAACGGCTTTAAGTGGGGCGGAGGCTCTCGATATGCTTCAAAACAATAGCTATGATTTAGTTATTTCAGATATTATGATGCCACATATGTCTGGCTACGACTTAGCCAAGCACATTCGCGAAAAATTCTCTATCGCAGAGCTACCAATATTGTTCTTAACAGCTCGACAGCAAAGTGAAGATATTCAACTAGCCTTTTTAAGTGGCGCCAATGATTATGTAAAAAAACCAATGGAATATATGGAGCTTAAATCACGTGTTAAAGCTCTTATTCAAGTAAAGCAATCTAGCGAGGAACGTCTGCGCATTGAGGCAGCATGGCTTCAGGCACAAATTCAGCCGCACTTTTTCTTCAATACTTTGAACTCTATTATTTCTTTACATGGTGTAGATGAGGAGAAAATGGAAGAATTACTACTTGCCTTTAGTGACTATCTACAAACAAGTTTCGATTTCCAAAACGTTGATTTAGTCGTGCCAATCGACTATGAATTAAAGCTTGTTCGTGCCTATCTTGCCATTGAACAAATACGCTTTGGCGACAGGGTACAAATAGTTTGGGATACACCAAATGAAATGGAGTTTTTTGTTCCTCCGCTTTCCATACAAACCCTTGTCGAAAATGCTATTCAGCATGGCATTTTACCACGACGTGAGGGTGGTACTGTGACCATTTCTATTCAAGAGGAAGAAGGTCATTTTACAATAGGCATTTCAGATAATGGTGTTGGATTTGAGCCAAAGACATCTCACAAGAAAACAAGCGTAGGCCTCGTAAATACGGAACAGCGCCTGAAGCAATTATTTGGCGTGGAATTAAATGTAGACAGTGTCATTGGTCAAGGCACAACCATCTCATTCTCCATTCCCAAAATTTAATGAGGTATTTTATCGTTCTATCCGTCAGTTCGATGACTTTATCTATCGCTTTCGTAATCCAATCCGCTTTATATATCAAAAAGACTAGGCATACAAGGAAGCCTAGTCTTTTTTTGTTTGTTCAAGATTTTGGACTTTGACAAGATTACATAAAATAGCTTACTACATTCTGAACATACTTTAATCATTCAGCTATTACATATGTAACTGTTGAAAGTTTAGCTACTTTAATTTTCTTCTCTCTTTTTTGCTTCCGCTATGCTAGTAAATATCCCCATATTGATTCTCCATTTACTGCAAAATAAAATCTGTTCAATGGATGCACTCCAGCCAAAGCGATACTTCATCAATGTACATTTTTAGCAGCTTGTCGAGATTTATATGTATCTGTTACAACATGAAAATTCGATGTCTCATTTAGTGACTTTCGCTTCCGCACAGTACCTGTCGAAGCATTCTGACCATTGAGATAAATGTTTATCACAACCTCTCAACAACTTCTGAACATAAGCAAACACCCCATACATACATGAGGTGTTTGCATTTAAATTATATTATTTTGAAAGCTCTTCTTTCTCATCTTCATTAATAATATAAGAGTGAGAATTTGCGGCTTCTTCGATTTCTTTGAATGCCCAATGCGTATCTTTCACATCTGGGAAGCTAGGTGTTGTCACACCATTTAATGGGCCACGTTCAAACATGCGATTCATCATGACAACTGCTTGCGCACGTGTTAGGTGCTCGTTCGGTGCAAAGCTTCCATCTTGACGACCGTTAATAATGCCGGCAGTACGGTTTGCTTCAATAATCCATTGTGCCCAATGACCTTTTGTATCGTTGAAAGTGATCTCTACACCTTCTTCTATCTGTAGGTGCTTATAGTTCGCAACCACTGTTGCCATTTGTGCACGTGTAATATTCTCGCTTGCACGGAAATTACCAGCCATATCCCCGTTCATAATGCCTCGCTCTTTCACAAAGGCAATAGCTCCTGCTGCATAATGATTACTTGGAATATCCTTGAATGGTGCATAATCTATTGTTTGGTCATCTGTGTAGCCTAAGATACGTGCAATCATCGTCGCTACTTGTGCACGAGTCACGTTTTTCTCAGGACCAAACGTACCATTCGGGAAGCCTTTAATATAAGCCTCATGCTTACCTACTGATGGTTTCTCGAATTGAATAACTGTAAATGTGCTGAACTTGTCGACTGTGAAGCGTAAGCCAAGTTCTCCTTTCGCCATTGTCACCACTTCAGGGAATACGACCTTTTTCTCACCATCCGAATGTTCAATAAACACTGCTAGTTGGTCTAGGAAGGCTTGACGCTCCGCTGTCGCTTTTGGCACTTTAACACCTTTTAAAGGCAATGTCACTTGGACAGGACGACTTGGCATATTCGTTTCAATCGTCATTGGACGAGCTACTACACGTACATTTTTGCTTTGTAGTGTCTCACGCACCACTTTTTCCACTCTAGCGCGTTCTTCAATCGCCTTGCGCTCGCTTTCCTTCTTGACAGGCACTAAGCGGAAGTAGAAGTTGTCATCCACGCCGTTCATCGAGCTAAGTGGAATTGCAATCAGTCCATTCTCTGTGGCAATTTCAAACGATAATCCGTTTTCACGTAGTAATTTTAGAGATTGCTTTGGAATTTCCACCGTTACTTTATCCACTTCATCTTTCACATCTGGAATGACGATACGTGCGATGTTATTGCTAATTTGTTTTGCTTTTTCTACAACTTCCTTCGCATTCGCTTCTGTTAATGCCACGAAATCTGTGATTTCACCATTAGTATGTTTTGTGCGTTCAATTTCCACCGTTGTTTTTTCCAGTGGGTTGTCGCCATCAATTTCTAATGCCACTTGGATTTTTGTTGTTATTGTACCAGTTTCAGTCGTTGGTGGTGTTGGTGTCCATGTACCTCCGCCACCGCCTGTGTATGCTTCACGATATACTTTAATTGTATAGTGTCTCACATTACCATTTGAATCTGTCACTGTGATAACAATTATATTTTCCCCTACTTGTAGTGGAATTTGTCCAATAGTGCCTGGCTGCCCATTAACAGTTGTCGTAACCGAAGCACCTGGGTTAATTGGTGTTGCCAAGAACGATAATTGTGATGTTGCATAATCAACGTTCATTGTATAATTTGTCATTTCTGATGAGAAGCTTGGGCTTAATGCACCTTGTGATGGTACTAATGAGCCTAGACCTGGTGTTGTTAGAACAGGTCTTAAAGAATTTTTGGCTACTGTTAAATCAGCTAATGCTTTATCTACTTCTGCTTGTGTTGCATCTGCATTGTTTAATACTTTTTGGGCTGCTGCTAATTGATTTTGATAGTTTGCCCATGTTTCTGGCGTGAACTTTGATGCGACTAAACCTTTTGCTTCATCCACTTTAGCTTGAAGTGCTGCTTTATTAACAACACCTGATTTTTTTTGTAACGCTTCACGTGCTGCTGCTAATGCTGCTTCTGCTGCATTTACTTCTGCTTGTGTCGCATTGTCATTGCCTAATACTACTTGGGCTTTTGCTAATTCCTTTTCATAAGCTGCCCATGTGTCTGCTGTGTAGTCTGATTTGTCTAAATTTGCCGCTCTTTCTACTTCTGCTTGAAGTGGCGCTTTATTAACAACACCTGGCTTTTCTTTTAACGCTTCACGTGCTGCTGCCAATGCTGCTTTTGCTGCATCTACTTCTGCTTGTGTCGCATTGTCATTGCCTAATACTGCTTGAGCTTTTGCTAATTCTTTTTGGTAAGCTGCCCATGTGTCTGCTATATAGTCTGATTCATTTAAACCTGCTGCTTTTTCTACTTCTGCTTGAAGTGCCGCTTTATTAACAACACCTGGCTTTTCTTGTAACGCTTCACGTGCTGCTGCTAATGCTGCTTCTGCTGCATCTACTTCTGCTTGTGTCGCATTGTCATTGCCTAATACTGCTTGAGCTTTTGCTAATTCTTTTTGGTAAGCTGCCCATGTGTCTGCTGTATAGTCTGTCGCTTTTAATGCATCTGCTTTCGCTACTTCTTTTTCAAGTGATACTTTATTAACAACACCTGGTTTTTCTTGTAACGCTGCTCGTGCTGCTGCTAATACCGCTCGTGCTTCTTCCACTTGTTCTTGTGTCGCATTGTCATTGCCTAATACTGCTTGAGCTGACGCTAATGCTGCTTCATAAACTGACCATGTCTCGGCTGTATAGTCTGTTGCTTTTAATGCATCTGCTTTCGCTACTTCTGCTTGAAGGGCTGTTTTATCAACAATTGTTAAAGGTTTTGTCTTTGTGGATGTCTTTCGATCTTTTGTAGCTTTCACTTCAATTGTGTAATTACCAGGTGCTAAGTTCACAGATGGGATAAATGTCCAGTTACCACTGCCATCAACACTAGCCGTGCCACCCGCATTGGTTATTACATTCCCCTGTTTATCTTTTATCACAACCTCAACATCTGAACCTACTTCTACCATACCTTTAATCTCTGGTTGTGGTGTTTCCACAATTGTCGATGTTGGTGTATCAATTGTTAAAGAGGCTGCAAACGAATTTACTGCCTTTATGTCAAAATCCCCAACTGGAAGATTATTTGTATTACCTATTAAGTTACCCGTATCTTTTTCATATTTTACCTTAATAATTGATTCATCCGTAACATTTTCATTTGTAGGTAATGTTAAAACAATTGTATTTCCATCTATTTTATATGAGACATTTCCTATAGGGATTTCGATTCCATCTTTTGTAATTGTAAATCCACTTAAATCCGTTAATGTCACACTCTGATCAAAAACTAGTGTAACTTCATTGTTATCTGTGACTGTTTGTGTCAGTGTTGCCGTTTCTAATTCAGGCTTTGTTGTCACTAGAGTAAAGTATTGCCCATCAGTGAACGTTAACTTTGTTGTGTAGTATTCTTTTCCGTTAATTGTTCTCAATGTTAATGAATACTCTTTAGCACTACTAAAATCTTCATTTCCAACAAGCAATGCTCCTTTTTCTGGTAACGCATCTTTAGGAATGGCAAATTCCACTTGTCCAACATCCCCTACATTTTGGACTTTCCAAATACGTTCAGTATGTGCTCTATCACCAAGTGGTTGAGTATAAGTAAATGGTTGATTATTATCTCCCCACATTAAATATTGCATATCCGTTGAAAATTGTGCTGTATTGCTAGAGTTTTTCTCACTAATTTCACTTAAACCAATAATCACTTGATGACCAGAGTTTGTACTGTTACTTTGTTTTTGCAATAAACCACCATTATCATCACGCGCAATACCAGCTACACTATGATGATATGTTGCGTTTGTCGTTGCATCCCAAAGAGTACCTGCTGACGAGTTCAAATAACTTACATTAGTAAGGGTATATCCATATTTAATAGAAAGGTACGAGCTTAACTGTTGGCGCTCTGTATTATCAAGAACTCGGTCAAATACAATTATGTCCGCAATCATTCCCGTCCATGGTTCTGAAGGACTAGAACTTCCGTAAACAATAGAACCTACTCTTGCCTGTGTATTAGCTGTATTCCACGGTCTGGTACCTTGACCTATGAGTTGCATTTTACTGTATAAAGCACCATTAATGCCGTCAAATGTACCAAAAAGCTCATTTGGTACTTTCGGTTGCCAGAAATTAGCACCAGTTGCAAATTGAGTACCATATCCAGACAATGCTCCCATTGCTGTACTATACTGTAACATCCCCATCATTTGACCAGATGCTGGATTTCCCCATGAAATAATGTAATGATTACCTGTTGGAGTATTTGTTGCTGCTACTGCCACAATTGTTCGAGGCTCTTTTCCTGTAGGAAGCTTTGCTACATCCAAATTGAGATACTTATTATTAAACTCCAACGTCGGATTAAAATTCACATTATATTGTGCATCATTTCTATATGTTGGTTGGAAAGTTGCTGTACTCTGTGTAGCATCATTTGCTAGGCTACTTTGATCCTTCCATTCAGATACAAGCTCTCCACTTTCAGTACTAATTCCTTTATCTGGTCGAAGCCATAAAGCTGCACCATCTACACCTGCTGGGGATGATATTGGCGTATCATTTATTGCTGCTTTTGCCTCTTGTGGAACACCAACAAATGAGATACTACTTGCGATTAGTACTGTGGCAAGAAAAGTGTTGAGAGAGCGTTTCCACCATTTTTGTTGTTTTTTTGTTTGCATGTTTGTTCCTCCAATCTTTTTAAAAACTTTATAGATTTTTTGTAATGGTTTTACTCATCTCCCTCTTTATTTACAAATGCTTTTTTTTTCATTAGTAATCTGGTCTTTTTTCGACAGATTTCTAGATATTTAAATATAAACGAGAGATATATACAAAACATTTACAAGTTCAGCCCTGACTTTGCGGGTTACCCCTTATCTTTTTCAGTCTAAGTTCTATTACAGAATTTAATTAATCCGCTAAGTAGATTTGTTTTACTAGGAAACTCACCACGATTTTATGTTTCTATCTAATCATATTCCAGACTTTCCAATCTACATACTTGATACCGCCTTTTACATTTCCATAAGGCTTTACTACATTTAGGCTTCCTAACATCTGAATCATTTTTTACTGAAACTGATGTACTTCGTGACGAGGGAGAAGCATATGCCAATAAACTTCGTGAAGCAGGTATTCCGGTCACTGCAGTACGTTTCCAAGGTATCATTCACAATTTCGTGATGCTCAACGCCTTAGCCAAAACTGAAGCTGCACGTGGAGCAATTGATCTTGCCACAACTTGGTTAAGTAAAGGGTTTTAATTAATCTATTGTTTCGTATATAGAGACTACTGCAAATAAATAAAAAACAAGTAGATCCACTCAAATAATTGACTATTTGAGTGGATCGTATATTTATCCAATAACTTATCGCAAATATATACCCTTCTGTAGTCACATAACTTGCTTCCCAATCGGCAAAACCATCTATAATTAAAACCAATAATATTTGGTCCTTTTATTTCTTAATTTTAATTGCATCCACAAACAACTTTTCGTCCTGTGTTGCTTCTATTGTGCAATCTTTAACTCCATAACATGTTACATTATAGAACTTGAGAATTTTGCTTGTTCCTTTTTAGACAACTTGTGAACTCAGCTTAAAATAATATTTTAAAGAAATTCTATTCTCAATGAAAAATAAAGGCGCCCTCAGTTGTATTTAAAGTGAAAGGAGATGGTGGGGTGCATCATTCTCTAGAAGTTCATGATGCTTTGCAACGGATACTGGAGTTATATTCCCAGAGTCTGATAAAAGTGGCGTTCGCATATCTAAAAAATGTAGCGGATGCTGAAGAGGTTACACAAGAGGTATTTTTAACTTATTTGCAGAATTCCCCTGTATTCAACAACACTGAACATGAAAAAGCTTGGCTCATACGCACAACCATTAACAAAAGCAAAAACATGTTGAAAACCGGTTGGTTCCGCAGCAGAAATCCAATTCCTGAGAACTTAAGCTACCTCCCTAAGGAAGAGAATGAGTTATTACAGGCAGTATTAGCTCTGGATAAAAAATATCGAATTCCCATCCATCTGCACTATTATGAGGGATATACGATCCAAGAAATTGCAGAGATCCTGCAGGCAAAGCCAGCAACAGTGGGTACTTGGCTTGCGCGTGGACGCCTTCTTTTAAAAGAAAAGATTGGAGGGCTTGAGAATGAGGAAATCTAGCTATAAATCGGCGATAGATAAGGTGAAGATGAACGATAGATTCAAAGAAGAAACTTATAAAAAACTTATTCAATCAACACCAATTAAGGAGGAAACTAAAATGAATAAAAGTAGCATGAAATTATCCTTAAAAAACTTGGGCCTGATAGCCACAGTCTGTACAGTATTGACAGGTTCATACACGATGATACAGCACTCGAAGACCGACACGCAAAGTACTTCAGTAGATACGAACAGACCGCAAATCACAGCCAAAGCAGCTGTGAATATCGAGGGAACGATTACTGAGGTTAGTACAAACGGTAAAAGCTTTAAGATCGGCAATTTATGGGTAACGGTAACAAACAAAACCCAGCTAGGGATCAATGGCCCAACTGCAGCGAAACCATCAGAAGAACTGTTGCAAAAAGAATTTAAAGTAGGAAACTTCATTTCTGGTTACACATCTCAAGATGTTAGTACTGGAAAAGTCACTGCCGACGTAATCTACAACAATATGGCTCCTGTAGAATAAATAATATTTATTCATAATGAATTAGAAAATGGGATTCTCAAGAAACGAACACATATTTAATTACACAATTATATTCAGCGGACAAAATTAAAAAAATTGCCCGCTGAATGCGATTTATAAGCCTGCTAAGAATAGTATTCAGCAAAGTTACATCATTTTTAAAAAATCTTTCTAGAATGCTAAATAAGATGATTCGGTTAAACCTATTTTTACAACTAGGAAGAACGAATTCCATCAAAAGCGTTTAATATTAATTGTTGTACATATGATTCATCTAACGTTTCGCCTGTCACCAGTAATCGATAGAAGATTGGACCGTAAATTAAATCAATACATATATCAATGTCGATACTTTTTTTCAATTCACCACGTTGAATTCCTTTTTCCAAAAGACTCCTTGCTTCAAGTCGGCGGGGATGGAAATATCGAGTACGATAGGCATCTGCCAATCCTGAATCAAACTGTCCTTCACCCAATAACTGCGTAATTATGGTTCCCTCCCGGCTTGTCAAAAACTTGGTTAAATTTGTAGCGTGAATTAGAATATCATTGTACGCCGAACCAGTATCAGGCACAGGCAATCTTTCAGAGGCAGCATAAAGGAAACCATCCATCACTACTGCAGCCTTGTTTGGCCACCATTTATAAATAGTTGCTTTGCTAACTTGGGCATATTCTGCGATTTTATCAACTGTGACAGCCTGAAACCCATTTTCCAACAATAAATCATAAGATGCGGAAAGGATTGAATTTTGTGCTTCTAAATTACGTGGTCTGCCTCTTTTTCCATTCATCATAAATACCACCTTTCTTCCGAAATTAATAAACTGTATGTTCAGTATATCAATTAAATAAAAAAACAGAAAGTTGAAATTGCCTATTTACAAAACTATACGTTCAGTATATTATGTGGTTAATGATTTTATATACTAAACGTTCAGTATTTTAAAATAAAAATAATTAACTAACTTAAGGAGGGAAACTACACAACGTATTTTTAACAGTAAAGCATTATATTTCACATACAAGGAGTTGTACAAAATGACTGATATAAAGAAACAAACAATCGAAAAAAATATTCCTTCTTGGTTAACTATTCTTTTGGCTGCCGCATGCGGTATCATTGTAGCTAATTTATATTACGCGCAGCCCTTAGTTGGGATAATTAGCTCATCAATTGGATTGTCAGCAAACAGTTCTGGCTTAATCGTTACGTTAACGCAAATTGGTTACGTTGTCGGTTTGCTATTTATCGTGCCTTTAGGAGATATTCTTGAAAATCGGAAGCTAATTGTCTCATCTTTACTTATGACGGCAGTTGCCCTTGCAATCACAGCAATGACGAAACAAATTTTGCTGTTCTTAGTCGCTTTGTTTGTCATAGGTTTAGGTTCGGTAGCTACGCAAGTACTCGTACCTTTTGCATCATATCTTGCATCCGATTCTTCACGTGGCCGTGTTGTCGG
Organism: Lysinibacillus sp. NPDC058147; assembly: GCF_042884205.1. Classification (NCBI taxonomy): domain Bacteria; kingdom Bacillati; phylum Bacillota; class Bacilli; order Caryophanales; family Bacillaceae; genus Lysinibacillus; species Lysinibacillus sp. NPDC058147. The sequence continues at coordinate 3,021 of NZ_JBHVUJ010000005.1, read as the reverse complement.
CAATGTCATGAGCGGTTTGTTACTTGGAATCATGCTCTCACGTCCTTTGTCGAGCTTAGTTGCTGAGTTTCTTGACTGGCATGCCATATTCATTTTGTCTGCAATAACTATAATGGTTTTGGCTATTGTACTTTCGAAGGTGTTACCTAGAAGAAAACCTTCAACCGACACACACTATATAGCTCTACTCGGTTCTATGTGGCATTTGTTACGAACAACCCCAATTTTACGCCGTCGAGCTGCATATCATGCAGGTGTGTTTGCATCTTTTAGTTTATTTTGGACAACAGTTCCACAACTGTTAACTAGCCCTGCCTTTCATTTTTCTCAGAAAGACGTTGCGTTATTCGCGCTTGTTGGAGTCGCTGGTGCAGTAGCCGCGCCTATTGCAGGACGAATTGCTGATCGTGGCATGACTAGACCTGCAACAGGGATAGCACTTTTTATTGTTGTCATTTCTCTTTTATTGCCGCTTATTATCCATACTAGTTCACCTATTGGAATTGCTGTTCTCGTAGTTTCATCCTTATTGTTAGATGCTGGAGTATCCGCAAATCTTGTGCTCAGCCAACGTGCGCTTTTCTCGTTGAGTCCCGAAGTTCGTAGTCGTCTAAATGGACTATTCATGGCAATTTTCTTTTTTGGTGGTGCGATTGGGTCAGCAATCGGAGGATGGGCCTATGCAATTGGAGGATGGAATACTACATTATGGATTGGAATAATTCCTCCTATACTTTCCATATTTTACTTTACCACAGAAAAGAAGTAATTCTAAGATAGTTTTAAAGAACCTTTATCATTACTTAAACAAAAGAAGCGAATGTGGAATTACTATCTTCCACATTCGCTTTATTCTTAATCACATCGTCCTAACATGCTCAAGCTAAATTGGAATTAGATCCAGAGGCAAAAAATATCTGCACATAATTCCTGCGTAACGTGTGCATAATAATATATCACTTTTATGCATATGCGTTTTTTATATTTAATACAATTAATAATCGATACTCATAAGGGATTTGAGAACAATTTGTATAAAATTTATATGACTTACTGCTAAAGAAAGCAGTATTATCAAGGTTTCTTCTTGTGTAAAATGAATTCAATTCTTATCGTTTTCTTTAAAACGAAAAAAGCCCATAAACCTTGATATACAAGGTTTATGGGCTTTCAAGTATTTCTTATCTTGACTAAGAAACTTCTAATGATACCGGTGGTCGGGGTCGAACCGACACTCCAAAGGAACACGATTTTGAGTCGTGCGCGTCTGCCAATTCCGCCACACCGGCATAATGGAGATAAAAAAAATCGGATAAACCGATTAAGTAATAAATTATGGAGGCGGCAACCGGATTTGAACCGGTGATAAAGGTGTTGCAGACCTGTGCCTTACCACTTGGCTATGCCGCCATAATATTTGGAGCGGAAGACGAGGTTCGAACTCGCGACCCCCACCTTGGCAAGGTGGTGTTCTACCACTGAACTACTTCCGCAAAAAATGGCTGGGGTACTAGGATTCGAACCTAGGCATGACGGAATCAAAATCCGTTGCCTTACCGCTTGGCTATACCCCAACAATGGGGCGACTGAAGGGAATCGAACCCTCGAATGCCGGAACCACAATCCGGTGCGTTAACCACTTCGCCACAATCGCCATTGTTATATTGTATTTATTAATTTTATTGAAAATGGGGCGACTGATGGGAATCGAACCCACGAATGCCGGAACCACAATCCGGTGCGTTAACCACTTCGCCACAATCGCCATAAAATTAATTGGCAGGGGCAGTAGGAATCGAACCCACACCAAAGGTTTTGGAGACCTCTATTCTACCGTTGAACTATGCCCCTATTAAATAAAAACTGGTGGAGGGGGACGGATTCGAACCGCCGAACCCTAAGGAGCGGATTTACAGTCCGCCGCGTTTAGCCACTTCGCTACCCCTCCGGAAAAGCCATGGTGCCGGCGATAGGAGTCGAACCCACGACCTACTGATTACAAGTCAGTTGCTCTACCAACTGAGCTACACCGGCAAAAAAATATGGTGGGTCAGGACGGAATCGAACCGCCGACACTTAGAGCTTCAATCTAATGCTCTACCAACTGAGCTACTGACCCATATTTTTTAAAAAATGGCGGTCCCGACCGGGATCGAACCGGCGATCTCCTGCGTGACAGGCAGGCATGTTAACCGCTACACCACGGGACCATTTTGGTTGCGGGGGCCGGATTTGAACCAACGACCTTCGGGTTATGAGCCCGACGAGCTACCACTGCTCCACCCCGCGATAATAAGGTAATTTATTTAAATAATGGTGGAGGATGACGGGCTCGAACCGCCGACCCTCTGCTTGTAAGGCAGATGCTCTCCCAGCTGAGCTAATCCTCCATCTGGGTATTAAATGGTGACCCCTACGGGATTCGAACCCGTGTTACCGCCGTGAAAGGGCGGTGTCTTAACCACTTGACCAAGGGGCCTTCGTTTGGAATGAAAAATCCTTAAAGTGCTGGCGGAGAGTAAGGGATTTGAACCCTTGAGACAGTGTTAACCGCCTACACGATTTCCAATCGTGCTCCTTCGGCCACTCGGACAACTCTCCAAGAATGGCTCCGAAGGCAGGACTCGAACCTGCGACAACCTGATTAACAGTCAGGTGCTACTACCAACTGAGCTACTTCGGAATAATTTTATCATATAGCCTAGCGACGTCCTACTCTCACAGGGGGAAGCCCCCAACTACCATTGGCGCTAAAGAGCTTAACTTCCGTGTTCGGTATGGGAACGGGTGTGACCTCTTTGCCATCATCACTAGACTATTTTGAAAGACAATATTTATTATAACATATTTCACAATGAAGTTCAAGTATCTTTTTAATAGTTTTTGTTCTTTCAAAACTGGATAAACGGTTCATTGAATGTTTCAAACTTTTTTGGTTAAGTCCTCGATCGATTAGTATTCGTCAGCTCCATGTGTCACCACACTTCCACCTCGAACCTATCTACCTCATCGTCTTTGAGG
>NZ_JBHVUJ010000004.1:288253-551313 GCF_042884205.1 Lysinibacillus sp. NPDC058147 | reverse complement strand
AAACTTACGTCTTGAAGACGAAGTTTGCGGAATTTTGTGAGTGAGCTTGAATCAATCACGTCATCTTCTGGCGCCATACCTAAAAAATACTTGAAAGACATGTCATATTTTGAACGTTCGACAAGGTCTACATCAGATACATTAAAAATGGCTTTTAACAATAAGTACTTAAACATTCGAATCGGTGGAATCGCATTTCTTCCATTGTCTAAACAATATTTTGTTTTCAATTCTTCTATAATGAATGAGAAATCCACTAGTTCGTTAATTTGACGAAGCATATTATCTTTTGGCACGACAATATCGTAAATGGCCATATATGGACTTAAGTTGAAAGTCTCTTGGTTTGAAATCATTGGGAACACCACCTGCATTTAGTCTCTCAATTATAAATTAAAAAGGCGAGGTATTCGACGATTGAATCGTCGAATACCTCGCTAAGTGGAACCAGATGAAGTTTTTCAGTGCCCTCTTAGAATTCAGGGCTCAAGCCGCTTAGCTTAATACATTTTTTATTATTTCTACTGTCTACTTGACTGGTTGCAGTTCAGACAGGGTAGAAAGCCCTTCAAATTTCCTTTTAGTTGAAGAGCACTCTCACTATTTGAAAGAACTTTTTAGTGTGCTTATTTAGCGTAATCGTTCAGGCATCATGAAATCTAGGAACTCTATAATACCATTTCCAATCATAAGTTCTTCTCTATCTTGATCAGCTAAAACTCTTCTGATGGTGTCTTCTTTACCTTCCAACACTTTACTTGTCCAGTGCGGATCGATAATAAGAGAACGTCCTATTGCCACTAATTCAGCATTTGCCAATGTATTTTCAGCATCTTCTTTCGTACGTACATCACCAACACCAATTAGAGGTAAGCGACCATTAATTTTTTCATGAACATATTGCATTATTGATTTTTCTTTATAACCTTCAGATACAGATACCCGTTTGTAGTCACCCAATGAAATATGAAGATAATCTAATTCTTTATCAGCTAATTTATCAACTAGATAGATGGTATCCGCCATTTTAATTCCAGGCTCTTCATATTCCTCTGGAGAAAAACGATAACCCACAATAAAATTTTGGACATTTGAATCATCAACAACTGAAATAACACCGTCGACTAATTGGTTAATAAAATTAAATCGTTTCTCTAAGCTTCCACCCCATTGGTCTTCACGACGATTTGAATGAGGAGAGAAAAATTGTTGGATTAAGTATGTGTTTGCTCCGTGAAGTTCTACCCCATCAAATCCCGCTTTAATAGCACGTTCTGTAGCTTTTTTAAAATCTTCTATCAAAAGGTAGATTTCATCTTCTGTTAACTCTCTTGGAGTTTCTGCGTTCGGGCGTTCCGCAGCAATTGCACTTGCAGAAACAGGTTGTACCCCACGTAATACTTTTGAATCAGTCATTCTTCCAGCATGGAATAGTTGTAAAATAGCTTTTGTTCCGTTTCTTTTAATGGTTGAAGCTAGTCGACTCAGACTTGGAATGAATTTGTCAGATGCAACGCTTAGCTCACCTTCCCATCCTTTCCCACCATCTTGGACATTTGCAGCTGCAGTAATAACTGCACCTACCTCTCCACTTCTTAACGAATAATATTTCAATTCATCTTGTGTTACGACACCGTCAAAAAAACTCATTTTCGTGGTCATCGGAGACATTATTACTCTATTTTTAAGGGTTAATCCTCTGCGAAAAGTCAATGTATTATTCAAAACCGTCATCTTTTTTCCAACTTTCTAATAAATATCAAAATACTTCCTTGTATACAATTTTGTTCTTTCTATATCTTAAATAGGGAAACACCTTCATTCAAACAAATACTTGCTTGCGTAACACGTTAAATTATATGCATTACGCATGCATATAATTTAACGCTAATTATGATAGGTGTCAAATAAAAAAGTCGATTTATAAAAATCGACTTTTTCCCCATTAAAATTCATCTTTTAATCTATTTAGGCTAGTCTCTAGGTCATCTAGTGATAAATAATTTTCAACTACCCCACGAAAATCTTGAAGAGCCTTCTTTAGCGTTGTTTCGCCTAATTCAGTTAGTTTTGTGTACGTACCTCTTCGATCATCCGTGCAAACACTTTTTTCCAATGCCCCACAGCTACTAGACTCCATACCAGCTACTAATCTTGAAAGTGCACTTTGACTCAATCCAATTTTTTCTTGTAGTTGTTGTAGCCTTAGCTTCTTATCAGGGGATTTTGAGATATAATATAGTACATAGAATTCCTTTATTGATATCTTATAATTGGCTTGTAAAATACTTTCAGTCTCTTTTTTTATTTTATTCATAGTTGTATCTATTGACAGCCAATCTTCCATAAATGTTTCTTGATTGTCCATTATGCATTATTCAGTCCTTCTAAAAGAGTATTACTTTATATAATAAGTATATAGTAAGTACTCTTGCTACTCAAATCTTATATGTATGTAGCAAGCATGTTAATGTAACAATTATAATGTATCTCTCTGACATTCAATACAGCAAATTAAAATTTGGTATTATCACTTATAAGTATCTTTGTTGTTCATCCTAAGATCAAAAGAAGTTCCTGCATTAATCAGTATGAATTATTTAAATTTAGAGTAATAAAACCTCATTTACTTATGGTACGGTTCTCCATGATTAATATAAACGTGTATATATTATATTAATAATCACAATCATTGCCTTGTTAAACACAAGTCAAAAACGTTCTTAAATACTAACTTGCACCGTTAGTTTAAATAGAAAAAGGCTCTACTCCTTAATGAAGTAAAGCGCCAGAGTTTAAGAAGAACACAGTGGCAGTCTAGGATAGGAAAAAGTCTTAGATTGCCACTAATTTATTGAACTACTGCACTGAACTATGGGACTCTATATCAAAATCCACATCCTGAATAAATTCGATAACTTCTCCATTAGGACTGTGGATTAGAGCGTTTCTGATAATAAGTGGAGGCTCTCCGAGAGTTAGATTGTCTGCTTCCACATAAGGTTTTGCCCCATGGGCAAGTGCCGTTTGAAACGCTTTGTCGACATCTTCCACATAAAACGCTAGGTGAAGCATAGCTCCGTAAGCAACTTCCTCTTCCGACCTCGCTTTCTTCCCTTGTGCTGGAATGACAGCATCGTCATCAAAAACCTCGAGACATGTTCGGCCGTCGGGAGAGATCAACATCGAAGCTTCCTTGATTTGAAACGAAGGAAGGCTCCAATGATGTCCACGCTTAAATCCCATTGCTTCAATGTAAAACCGGATTGTTGCCGGATAATCTTTTGCCTGAATTGCAATATGAGCAAGACCTTTGATATTCAAATATCATTTCCCCTTTCTGATGAATTTAGTATAGAATAGTGTTGTAAGGAAATACATACAATAAAAAAGGATATTATCGCATTTCACTTTCCAAAAATAACGAAAATCAATTAATTTCATTCATTTTCGAAAATGCATTAGGAGGTATTATCTATGGAACATTGGATGGATGAAACTGATTACCATATAATGAGTCTTCTTCAGCAGAATGCACGTATGTCCATTTCACAAATAAGTAAAGATGTGTCCATGTCCCAGCCCTCGGTAAGGGAACGAATAAAAAGGCTTGAGGAGAAAGACATCATCTCGGGTTATACGGCAACCTATAGCCATCAGGCGCTAGGCCGAGGGAACACGGCATTCTTTCTTATAAAAACAGAGCAATGTCAAGCACTGGTGGATTTTTGCGAACGAAATCCCGTTGTAACCGATATGTTTCGAATTAGTGGTGAATACAATTACATGATCAAGATTCAGACTGCTTCCATAGAGGATATTGGTCAATTTCAAGATTCTATTATAAAGTTCGGACCATCCAAGTCCCTTATCAGCTTGAAAAACCTGATTGAGAATCGGATTCTACTACAAGCACCATTCTCAAAATAACAAAAGAATCCTACTTATGCTAAAATGCCCCGTTAGTTAAATAAGACATGATAAAACAACAATCGTTACGAACAAAATCATAAAAAATAGACCGAACATATTTTATATAAAATATGTTCGGTCTATTTATTTACATAAGTTTGAAGGTTGTCACCCTAAGAGTGAAAGCTTTGAGGAGCTAATATGATAGCAACTTTCGTTTTATATTTTTCCAACCTAAAATTTCTTTTATATATTCAGCAGGTGTGATTACAAGTAAGCTTTTAAATTCTTTGTAATAATGGGAAGGATCATAGTAACCATATTGGTCAATGTTTACAGGTGTCTCTTCAAAAGAAATATGTTGAAGTAAGAGTTGAATACGTATGAATTTGCTTAATTTTTTCGGTCCAAAACCAGTTTTTTTGTAGAAAAGTTCTCGGATATATCGCTCAGAATAACCTGTTTTATGTTGAATTACATCTGGTAAGAACAGCCCATAATTTTCAATAATAGAATCAAAACAAGTAGCGAATATTTCATCACCCAAGCTTTTTTCCTTTTTTCGAGAGCCAAAATACTCATTACAAATCTGCACTCTTTGTTCGAAATCTCCTGCTTCAAAAACAGCATTTATAAATTTCGAGTCTAGTGTGCAGCCTAATTCAACATTAACAAATGGTTGTTGAATAATTTGTTTTAATGCGCAATTGTATTGAATAACGGTTTGTTTTGGATTTAGACGAACCCCAAAATATTTACCTTTTGGGGTAAATGAATAAATTTCACGTGTAGTCGGGGTATTCCCTAAGACAACCTTTTGATCTTTTCCCATGTAAAACATTAAATCTTGGCAAGCATCAGGAATGACATGAATATCACTATTAATGCCTATTGGTTCAAATTCATAATAAAATAGTATATCCTGGTTTAACTCGCTGTTTGGAGTCAGTTCTCTATAAGAATACGTTTTTTGGACCAATTCAGGTTGGATTGGATAATAGCTACTCAATAAGCCGCCCCCTCACTTCACTCTTAAGTAAAATTAAAAGAATCCTTGCGCCTGTTCATTGTAACTAGCTAAAACACATTTAGTCGATTGATACGATTCTAAAGCTTTTAAATGATTTTCTCGACCGAAGCCTGACTTTTTGTAGCCGCCAAATGCTGCACCAGCAGGGTATTGATGATACGTATTTATAAAAACACGTCCTGCTTGGATCTCTCGACTTGCTTTATAGGTAACGTTTGTATTACGTGACCATACAGCTGCCCCTAATCCATACATAGTATCATTTGCAATTTCAATTGCTTCCTCGAAGGTTTTAAACGTAGTCACTGCCAATACAGGACCGAAAATTTCTTCTTGGAAAATACGCATTTTATTATTACCTTTAAAAATAGTTGGTTTAATAAAATAACCATCTAAATTATCAAGGTGATTTTCGGCGCCACCGATTAAACATTCTGCGCCATCTTGTTTGGCAATTTCAAAATAAGAAAGAATTTTTTTATGTTGTTCTTCTGAAGCCTGTGCACCCATCATTGTTTCAAGTTCAAATGGATCGCCAACTTTAATTTGCTTTACTCGTTCAATGGCTTTTTCCATGAAACGATCATAAATAGACTCATGGATCAGGGCTCTAGATGGACAAGTACAAACTTCACCTTGATTTAAAGCAAACATAACTAATCCCTCAATCGCCTTATCTAGATATCCGTCATCAGCATCCATGACATCCTCAAAGAAGATATTCGGAGATTTGCCACCTAACTCTAGTGTAACAGGAATTAGATTCTCAGATGCATATTTCATAATCAGTTTGCCGACAGCTGTAGAACCCGTAAAGGCCACTTTGGCAATACGTGGGCTTGAAGCTAACTCTTTCCCTGCCTCTACACCAAAACCATTAATGACGTTTAAAACACCTTTTGGTAATAGGTCTTGAATAAGTTCAACTACGAATAAGAATGATACCGGCGTTTGTTCTGCTAATTTTAATACAACACTATTTCCTGCAGCAAGTGCTGGCGCCAATTTCCAAGCTGCCATTAAAACAGGAAAGTTCCATGGGATGATTTGGCCAACTACACCAATTGGTTCTTGGTAATGATAAGCTACTGTATCCTCATCAAAAGGTGTCACTTGCCCTTGTTGTGCGCGAATGGCACTTGCAAAATAGCGGAAATTATCAATTGCCAATGGAATATCAGCATACATAGTTTCACGAATCGCTTTCCCATTATCCCAAGTTTCTACCCTTGCAATTTTTTCAAGGTTTTCTTCCATACGATCAGCAATCGCTAGTAAAATACGTGCCCGTTCTGCTACGGGTGTTTTCCCCCAAGTTTTTTGGGCTTCATGAGCGGCATCTAATGCTAGCTCTACATCTTCTTTTGTTGAACGAGCTACACGTGTATATACTTCTTTCGTGATAGGCGTATTATTATCGAAATACTCTCCATTTACAGGTGCTACCCATTCACCACCAATAAAATTGTCATATTTCTTTTTCAATTGAATGCCAAATTCTTCAATATTCGGTTTAACATTAATCATAATTATCGACCCCTTTAATGATGATGTTGTTGTTGTTCTTTTACAGGCACCTCATGTTGAATCTCAAAACTACTTAATACTAATATACAAATCATTAAACCAGCCACAATATAAATATACTTTGGAATGGCTTTTATAAAGATAGGAAACATCTCACGATTCCATAAACCGATAGAAACGATAGCACTTACAATAAACATCATTGTAAAAAAGATAATGCTTAACGTTAAATATTGAGTGGTCATTAATGTTAACATCACGCCCATCATTGCTCCCATAAAACTAGATCCTACACTTTCCATGAATAGATGCATTGGTAAACCTATTGACAGCAAATAGCCTAAAGCAATAGAAATAATAATAGATGCTATTGCACCTAGTACCATATCGGGGAGCCAGGTGGCCATATTCATCCCAATAGCAGTACTCATTGTCATAGAAATCAGCATTATACAGCACTTGGCCATGCCATGATTAGCAAAACGCTGTTTTAGTAAACGATTAGTGATTACCGTAAAAGTAACAATCACCAACATGCTTAGGAATGGTAGCATATAAACACTCCTTTAAGAGTTTTATTGTATATGACAAGACGAAGTTGTGTGACACTTCTTGTCCGGTCTAGGAACGTCTATTGCTGGGTTTCGATCAAAGAATCCAACCGGTTTTAATTGGAAACTGATGTATGCAGTTGGCATTACAGGCCAATCTTCAGGGCGTGGGATATGATGATGGCCCATTGTGTACCAAACGACGATATCTTCATCATCAATTGAACGGTTTTTCTCAATGTATTTTGGAAGTCCATCTCCTCCAGCATGTTGATTTGGATACATACCTGTTGCATATTTTTCATTTTCATCAAATTGCGTCACGTGTAAATGATGTTTAAGGAAACCAGCACGTTTCATGACACTTGATTCTTCATGAGCAAATGGGAAACAATTTTCGCCAGGCAAAATTTTATATCCAACAGGTTGATTCACTCGGTTAAGTGAGTTTTTATTAATAATTTTCCAAGTACGCTGCGTTTTTAAATCTAAATTACGTAACGCTTCCTCCTCCGTTTTAAAGATACGTGAAAGAGGATAGAAACCATTACTATTCGGATTGTGTTCACCCAATGTTTCTGAAACTGTTTCTGTTTCAACTACTGAGTTATTTTCACCGTCTAACATCGTATCAAGTCGGAAGTTGAAGAAGTGTTGATGATGTGATGCGTTTAAGCCTGGAGAAATCTCAGATCCATATTTTGTTTGGATGCCATCTTCACATGTTCCAGTGCTTAAAATACCTGTTAGCTTGACTTCAGCTTCAATCGTACCGTCTTGGTAGAAACTCCAATAGAAGCCGTAATCATAATTTCCTACTGTACAGAAGAATGAAATCACTAGTCGACGTGAACGCCTTACTTCTACATGCCCTGTACGCCAATCTGTATGTTTCCAACCAATCCCGTAATCTTCTTCGTGTAAGCAAATCGCATTTTTAATCGCACGCGCATTTCCTTTAACATCAGCTACAACACCATCAAAGTATTGAATTTCGCCTAAGCAGTCGCAACCTAGTTCTAACGAATTGGCTAATTGACCCATTCCATATTCACCAGCATCAAAGGCATTTTGTGTGTTATGCGAAAATGTTGGTTCACCATAAGGGACAACCATTTCTGATAATGCTGCACGATAAAGAATTGGTCGATCTTTGCCTTTGTCATGGTAATTAACTGTGTATATTACAAGGCCTTCACGTGGTGTAAATCCATAGCGGAAACTCCACTTTTGCCATTTGATCAAATTATCTTCAATTGTAAAGCTTGGACCTTCAGGTTGAATGATTTCTAATGGTTTCAAGTCATTTCTAAACACAATTGATTCATCAACTTCGGGATGGTAATTACCTGATGTTGTTGGAATTGGACGTACCCCATGATCTTCTACTTTGTAAACTTCCATTTTGTTTAAGTCTACATACGTTACAATACCTGTTAAAGGGTAAGCATATCCATTATCTTCTAGCGATTGTTTTTGCCAACAAATTGCACGAAGTAAACGTTTACCTTCATGTTCCTGAACACCAAAATTCCCTGCTGACCAAGGATCCACCATAATTAAATCAGGGTTGTCAATACCACGTTTCTGTAATGCTGCTACAAAATCAGGGTGGCTCTTTACTAATTCTTCACATTGCTCAAACTCCTCTAATGCTACATTTGGTTGTACACCAGGAATATATTCGTAGGAATCAACTTTTTCTGAAGTTAAATTTACAACTGCTTCAAATGTTTTCATTTCTTTATCATCTAAAATCACTAAAAATACTTGGCGATCTACAGTATTACCTGGTTTGTAATTTAGTACTTCTGATTTTTTAGGTTCATGTAACATCACTGACATAAATCGTACATGTTCAGACAACTGTTGCTGTTCCTTGACTATTTGAACAGCTTTTTCAATTTCTACTTCAGATAACGGTGATAATGGGTGGCATAGTTCAACATTTGAATTAACCTTTATTGACATTCTATCAACCCCTTATAATTTGTTCCCTTAATTATAATTTGAAAATTCAGTTAAGTTATTGTAAATAACGGCATTTTTATAGATAAGTTGCTTTTTTAGCTAAAAAAACACAATATTTTCTACTTTAAGTATTCTGCATTTTCGTAAAAAATACTAATTGAGCTGCAGTTAAGTCATTAGAATCCCATCTACCAAAAGCGATCCGACGGGAGACCACCATTTAGACCGTCTTCCAACTTGCCATATAATTCTCAATATACGTATCACAAACTCCATGTAATTTCGTTAAATTAAATATGCATTACGTGTTTGCAAATGGTCTTATGTCCTTTACTGGTTCCGTTGGCTTGATTTAGAGAAAAACGTAGTATTTGAAATACGAGTGGAGCAAATGCTTATTTCAGCGTGACAAAAATCGAACTATAATACTGTCAATTCTTTAAGGGCAACTTAGTATGGAATAAAAAAGAGGATAGCGAAAAATGCTACCCATCTTGTTTTAATTAGCTTTCGGCAATACCGTAAGCAAGTAATAAAATATACCCGATGATACAGATTGCAATAATGTTAAGTATTATTAGTAGCCATTTTAATAAACCTTTTTTTGCTTTGAATCCTAAAAAAGCTCCTAATAATGGGAACAAAAACATTGAAAGAACATATGGTTTACCTAATGCTCCTAACGACACTCCATTCCACATTGTAAAAAACATAACAACGAAGATTGCTAAAGTAGTAAGTGAAAGAACACTATATTTATTAATTCGGGTTCACCTCCCTAAAAGTTGGTTGTTATTCCCTATTTATCATATTCGAACCTTTATACAATGACCGTTTAAATTCCTTTTACGTCATTATAGTACTTTTTGGCTTAAAAGCAGCAAAGTTTACGAAAACAGCCTCAATAAAAAAGACCATCAAAAATGATGGTCCTACTTCACAAACTATCACACAGTCATTAATAACAAAGGACATTATAGCTAATAAAATCCTTCATCTTTAACTTTTTTGTTCCATAATATTTCTAACAAACAATTGCTTATTTTTATGAGCAATTGTACTTACTATCGCAAGTAATAGCCCTGAAATAACGAATACAGTTCTAATTCCTAACAAATCTGCTAATACTCCCATAACAAGAGAGCCAACGCCAAATATCCCAGTTCCGATTGCACCTAACGAGGTATAAACAGTTGACAACTGTTCTTTTGGTACACTAGTTTGTATAACCGTTTGTTGAGGAATTTTTTTAATTTGTCCAAAAAGCCCTACACAGAGAGATAAAAGCAAGGAAATGATTGGAATGCTGTTTAGGCTAAATAATATTGTGAATAAGAAACTTGCGAATGAACCGAAAAAAATAAAGGTTCCTATTTTCTTTTCAACAAATGAAGAAAATTTAATACAATAAGCACTTCCTAAAATCAGCCCTAAAAAGTTAGCTCCATTGATAAATCCCCACCATTTTTCATCAACGTTCAAAGCATCGTTGACAAACACATATAAAATAGCAGCTATCCAAACCGTTGCTGCAATTGTTTCTAAAAATTCTATCCAAGCAATCCTTCTTAATACCGGAGTGTTAGATAAAGTTTTCCAACCCTCTTTAATCTTTTCTAGTTTCCCTTTTAACTCGGTTGTTTCATAGATTACACTTTCTAAAAGGCAAAGTAATATGCTTGCAATTACAAATAAACATCCAACTAACCAAATAAGTTGTTGAGAATTCATAATAATTAGCAATGAACTTCCTACGAACCACATACCTGCTTGTATGACCTGCGTAATAGTTTCTGAAATTCCATTAGCTTGAATTAGATGTTCAGGTTTAACATAGAACGGCGTCAATGTCTGTCGTATTGGATCAGCACATCCGTCAAAAAAAGCAATTAAACCTATTATTAAAAAGATAAAATAAAAATTAGCTGCTGTTAAACCAATTAACATAAATCCTAGAATAAAGAGTAAAATCGTCTTTACAATTTGTGACCCAGCAAGTAACCATTTAAGATTTAATTTATCAACCAAAAGAGGTGTCAGCAGACTGGATATAAACATAGAAGAAGCAATTGTAAATGGCACAAACGATGCTGCAATTGCAGAACCTGTTAATACAAAAATTGTACTTATAACACTGACTATATATAATACATCGCCTATATTAGCGAGTGACTGACCCAATAGTAATAAAGAAAAGTTTCTATTCAATTTCATTATATATCCCCCAATATTTCATTCGAATTTTGGCTTAATAGAGGAATATTAGATTGGACTATTCATTAAAATTTGACTCCTATCATATATCGGACAAATCTGGGGGACGTAGATTTATCGCAAGTTTTGTATTATCAATAAATATTTATATGAATTATAGCATTGTTTTTAATATATTACATTAATATCCATATATACAATTAATAACTGATATAAGCTCCTTTAAATTACTGCAACATTAGATTGATTTAATTGTTGTAGTAAATAGGGTTATCTGTGGTAAAAAAAGATAGATAGAGCGAATTTAATTAAGCTCTTCTATCCTTTTAATTTCTATACATATAAGACACTATTTAAATAATTTCAGCCTATAACTTGACTTTTCAATAAAACCTATTTGCTTAGCTGGTTTATTTAATTGATTATCCCTTATTCTTCCCATGACAATCGTATTATAATAGTTGCCATCTGAAAGGAGTTTATCATTTTTTAAGACGCCTTCTACTTCAAAGCCAAGCTTTTTATAGAGTAAAATTGCTTTGTCATTTGTCTCTACAACAGTCAAAGCCATTTTTTTAATGTCATTATTGTCAGCCCACTCAACTGATGCTTTTAAAAAATTCTTCCCTATTCCATAGCGCCAAAACTCCTTTAATACACCAACACCGAATTCTACTTTATGAGCAAATCTTTTTAATGGCGACCCCTCACATCTAGAAAATCCGACGATTCGATTATCGACCACTGCTACTAAACACAAATTCCTTGGACTTTCTGTGTCTTCCTTAATGATTTTTTCAAATCCTGTTGTATCTATGAAGCCTTCCCCTTGTTCTCTATCGAAGTTTTCCGTTTCCCCATCAAGTTGTAGCCTCAGATCTGATAATGCTTTTGCATCTTCTATATTGGCAGATCTAATTGTATAATGAAGTTCATTTACATTAAATTCTTGGCTATTTATGCGCATTATTGAAACCTCTTTTACTTAGTTTGAAAAAAAGTACTTGGCTGAATGTTCACGAATCGATTATGCCAAACGGACTCATGATGCTTTATAATTTGCTGTGCATCTAATACGTTACTATCTAGTGTGGTATGTGCACCTTCAACTAAAATATTATGATGGTATCCACGGCTATAGGCATTTCGGATGGTCGTATCAAGACAAAATTCTGTTTGAGCACCAGCAAAAATAAGCTGCTCAATTTGTTGTTCTTGTAAGTATTGTGCTAATTCCGTTTGATAAAATGCATCCCACGTTGTTTTTTGAATCACTTTATCCTCCAGTTGTCGTAGAAGCCCGTGATATAGATCCCAACCTGGCTTACCAAACGCAAAATCGTCATCTTTATTTGAATCCGTATGCTGGATAAAAATAATTGGAACTTCGCTGTGTCGTGCCCAAGTTATTAACATATTAATATTTTCTAATACTTTTTCGTAATCAAATAAGTAGTTTTCACTATCCAAAAAGAATGCTTCCTGCATATCCACGATAATTAATGCCTGCTTCATATAGTCCTCCTTTAAGAATCTGATTTAATTCTCTTATTGTACAAAAATATATTTTCCATTTAAAGAGAATTATGAGAAAAGAGGTAGATTTCCATTTTAGATGAACTTGTTCTGGTGGGCGACTGATGAGCCACTTGTGGAAATACGATGTTGATACGAAATCGTTATCACAGGATGTGATATTTTCCTCTACCCCTGGGTTTCAAGTACTAATTTATCAGCCAGTTTTATATTCTCCTTTAAATAAATAGGTATAGAAGAATTACTAAGTATTTGTTCAGTTGTCATCCACACTATACTGTCAACTTCATCAGGACTCTTTGCAAAGGCTTCTCCGAACTGATGATTACAAAGAAATACGATGTCTACTACATTAATACCTGCATCTGTCAAAAAGGAGGAGCTATTAACATATCTTAGGTTTGAAACCTTCACTCCAACTTCTTCAGTAATTTCCCTTATTAGTGTTCTTTCTAAAATATTTGTTGAGAACCCTTCCTTTTCGACCTTGCCACCTACAAGAGACAATACTCCCCCTGCATGTTCTTCTTTTTCACTACGTTTTATTAACAACCATTTTTCATTTTTGTATATTGCAGCTTCAACATTAACGATAAACATATAATTGCCTCCTAATAAAGTATATTATATGTATTTTCTGCATCAGAAGAGTCTTCTCCTTTATCGATTTTTTCTACTGCAAGTATTATTATGCATGGTAAGAGACATTGTAATAACGAACGTTACCAAAAACGATTAAACGGCTTAAGCCCATTAGTTTAAAGGGTTTAAGCCGCTCATAATATTTTTTACTATTTCCTCCGTCATGTGACAAGGAGAAATTCAATTATTTTATTTCATTAATTCTTCAACAAATTCAACTGGTACATATGTTTTTGTTGGTTCTAATAAAGCTGGTGCTACTTCAAAATGACGAAGTGCTTTATTATAGCCATATTCTTTTTGACCACGTGTAATTGTATAAGATAATGCGCCTTTAGAAATAATTGCGCCATTTCCTGTGGATTCTACTTTAAAGCCTAACTCTTCAGCAATTAAACGAAGTGGTACCATTTTAGTACCTTCAACCTCATAAAAGTCTTTTTCTATAATCTCTTGTACAGCAGCTTTAGATGGATCCACTTCACCTGGCTCTTGTGCAATCGTATCTAAAACGACAACTTTTGAAGGTGGTGTTTGTGCTGGGATACTCATTGTTGCAATTGTATAGAACACTAGTAAATGTTGTTCTGCCAAATCCTCAGCCTTTACTTTTTTACCAGATAGGCTAAGTAATTCCGTTTCTTTACCAACATTTAGTTTTAACGTATTATCAGTATTCACTAATTCTTTATTGAAAAAGTCTACTTCTACAGTTCCCATTTCTTTTGTTTCAACAACAATTACCTCTGGGTTATATTGTGGTGGATAAATCATAAGCATTGGTTTATTTGCATATGTGTATGCTGTTACTTTATCACCTTTTTGTAGTTTAACTTCTTTACCAGTATTATCGAAAACTAGCGTGTCGTCATTTACGACAAAAACATTTGTATTTTCGTCCTCTTTAACAGTGTAATATGTTGAATCCTCACGTTTTTCTACGTTCTCAATTGTTCCAGCTACTTTAATAAAAATAGGTTGAACCTGTGGATTTTGCTCATTATTATCAGTAGCGTTCGTCACAACCGCTTCTCCTTCGTTTGCTGATGCAGTTGGAGCTACTACAGCGCCCCCGATTAATAATGCTGACATGGCAAATGGTACGACTTTCGTCATTTTCATAAAAAAGCATCTCCTTCATTTCACGAATTCATAGTAGTAGTCGGTTATAAAAGAAAAAGGTTACAACATTTCCAACATTTTTTTATTCACCATAAAAGCCGTGATTCTTTTACAATGAAGAATCACGGCTTTCACTCTAACTGTTTAGATCGTTTCGCGGGTATTTCCTTGCTTCGTGCGGACATCGTATTTAATCACATAAAACTAAAACATGAATTGCAGTAGATTTAATATACGCTGTAAAAAATATTCTCGCTCATTTTGTTTTTTCCTTATTTTTAAAGCTATATCTGGGAGATCAGTAATGACTCCGTTAACATTTTTCCGAATAAAATCTTGTAAGGACTGGTCTTTATTCAATGTCCAGACAAACAGATCAATTTTTTGTTGCTTCATTTCTGAAATCAGCTGATCTGTTACCCATGCTTCCTCAAGTGAAATAAAATCAACTGTTTCATCCATAGGCCCGATATTTAAAGCATAGACAATCCCAACACGTAAGTTCGGCGCCAATTTTTTTAACTGTGTCATCTTTTGTGGATCTGATGATTGCACATAATACGTATCGAGCACCTTATAAGCCCTTAGTTTTTCTACTAACTTGGGCAATATATCTTCCGTTTCTTTACCATGAACTTTCAATTCAATTAGTAAGGAAACATTTAGCGTTTTTGCTACTTCAATAAAATCATCTAATGATGAAATTTTGTCGTTAAAGCCATTAGCATGAATCGTTAATGTCTTTAATTCTCCGAGCGTCATATTGGCGATAACACCATTTTTACCAGTTAATCTTCTTAATGTTTGATCATGAAATACAACGAATTGTCCATCAACTGTTTGCTGTATATCAATCTCGATTAAATCTGCACCTGAACTTGCTGCACTGACAAGGCCACTGATCGTATTTTCCACATTACCCGTCGTATAGCCACGATGAGCAATAATTTTGGTACCTGGTGCATAGACACTATTCTCTAACGAAATAATATTCATCACACTTAAAAAGATGAAAACAACCAGAACGATGAAAGACAATGGCTTATAGCGCCTTTTCTTAAATTTCGATGTAAACCTTGTCTTGCCAAAAGCAGTTTTATTATAGGTAACAGCCACCATTACTTGTGAAAACATTGCTTGCAACATACTAAATAACACGACGAAAACTATTTCTAAAAAAGCAAGCGTAATCCCTGCTGTGACAAGTGCCGTGCTCGGTATCAAACGCTCCAAAATATACAACGGCAAGGTGCTTATTAACGTAATTCCAAGCATCACAAGTAGATGAAATGTAACAAGCATGGCTAATAATGCGAGCAGTTCTAACAAACCTCGCTTTGAAAAGCGCCAGCTCTGTATTAATGAACGAACTATTGATATTTTGGGCTGGATTGTAAAAATCGGCAATGCCAAAATGCTCCGTATCCCTACTATCACTAAAACAATTGCAACAGCAGAATAAAGTAAACGTCCTGAACGACTACTCATTATTTCATCTGTTAAAAAATGTGGAATGGCCATTGCTTGAATGAACGTTAGCGGAAATATAAATGAAGCTAATGGCAATAACAGAGCAATATAAATAATTAAAAAAATGACTTGAATACTAAAAAAAGATAGTACTTTACGGTTGAGCTGCTGCCATATGTGTAGAAATCGGTAGCGAATTCCCCTTTGTTGATGAAAGGCCATTAAAAAAAGAAAGCCCATTTCATAATAAATAAATAGCAACATGAGCATGATCAAAAGAATAATCATTAAAATGACAAAGGGATGTGCCATAAAGCTTTGAATATTTTGCTGAGTAATATGTGTGTAGCCCGTTACTCGCAGCATTAGCTTAAATACGATAGTCGTCATAGGAGCAATTAATAAAAACTGACATAACTTAGTCAGTGCGAAAACCTGTATATAATCCATACGATACATATAAATATTGTAGACGGCTTGTCGCATTACTTGTCCCGATTTGTGCATTTACTCACCCCAGTCATACCTATCGTATCCCCTATCTTAAGCATCTTTACGATTTTTATAAGCTCTTTCATATATGATATGTAAATCTTATTTCAAATTACCTTAAGCTCTTGAAATACAATTTGTTCCATATAATATGCGAGGAAAAATGATAAGATTTCTGTATTTATGGTGTCTTTAAATAATTTCTTGAAACTTTTTTGTATGTAACTCGGTAAATAATACAATTGAAACAAATTAAGGGGGCTAATAATTATATGAGACAAACAATGTTTAATCTTGGTGATATTATTAGTACAACCGTACTTTTTGTCATTTTCCTAGCGATATTTTTCGTGATGATTAATACGATAAAAAAAATGAAATCGACTGCTCCTTTGCCTCCCCAAGAATCACTTCAGCAAAAAGTTGATGATTTAACAACACGAGTGGCAATACTTGAGCAACAAGTGAAAAATTTATCAGAAAAACCCTAGCTCCTAAAAAATGAAAAAACGCTGTAAAGTTTATTCTTTACAGCGTTTTCATGTTCTTATAAAAATATTATGTCAATGAATTAATAAAGTATAGCTCTTTCGAAAAATGTGAGGTTGATTTCCGTTACGATTGAGCGCTTTTTTCATAAACAATACGGCCATCAACAACCGTATAGGCGACTTTTACTTGTGGAATGTTTTCAACATCTACCGTAAAAAGATCCTCTTCTAGAATAGTAAAGTCTGCTGTATAGCCTTTTTCAATCTTACCTCGAACATGGTCTTGCGCTATTATTTGTGCAGCTCCTACAGTATAGAGTCGCACTGCCTCAAAAAGTGAAACTTTCTCCGCTGGACCGTAGCCGTTATGAGATTCCCCAAAATTCCGCCTTGTTACTGCAGCATATATACCATGTAAGGGATTTGGCACTTCAATCGGTGCATCACTACCACCTGCAACAACTAATCCACGATCTAGTAGCGATTTTAACGGGTGTAAGCCTTTTGCTCGTTCCTCCCCTAACCTGGCTAGTTCTGCCTCATACTCTCCCTGTACAAATTGCGGTTGCATATCCACTGCGACAGGCAACGCAGCAAGCTTTTCTAAAATACCTTCATCGACCAAGCTACAATGAATGACACGATCTAATTGACCTTCGCGAGGCGGATGGGCGGCAAATACTTTTAAAATTGTTTCAACGGCTAAATCTCCTATGGCATGCACTGCAACTATTTGTTCATGTTGACGTGCAAGTTGAACATATTCCTCTAATTGTTCTGTTGAATGTACGAGAATACCGCAATTGTCTGGCTCATCACAGTATGGTTCACGAAGAGCAGCAGTACGTCCTCCAAAGGCACCATCCACAAAAATTTTCATGGCACCAAACTCTAAATACGGAGAAGATGCTTCTTCCATCTTGGCAACTTCTTCAAATACGGCGTGGTGTTGTAATAAATGAACTTTAAACGATTGCTTTGCCTCAACAATCTTTCGAAATGCATGTATTGGTTGAAGCGGTGGCCCATAATAG
Source organism: Lysinibacillus sp. NPDC058147 (assembly GCF_042884205.1). Classification (NCBI taxonomy): domain Bacteria; kingdom Bacillati; phylum Bacillota; class Bacilli; order Caryophanales; family Bacillaceae; genus Lysinibacillus; species Lysinibacillus sp. NPDC058147. The sequence continues at coordinate 533,321 of NZ_JBHVUJ010000004.1, read as the reverse complement.
CTTAAATCCTCAGAATGACCGCCCACTAAGCCATATGATTGCAATGATATTACCGCCTTCTCGAGAGCATCCTCAATATACTCAGGCGTAATATGAGGCATATGGTTGACAATCATGTACAATGCTGCGTCTTTTAAGACTCCTGTCAGCTTTCCATCCACCTTATCAATGTCTCCACCTTCTGGAGATGGTGTGTCCTTTGTTATTCCCGCAAATGCTAGTGCCTTGGAATTAGCTAAAATTAAATGATGACAGCTGCGCTTAATAATTAAATGTGCTTCACCTAGAGCATCAAGCTCCACCAATGTTGGAAAAATAGGGTCTTCAAATTGTGTCTCATTAAGCCCTATCGCAATGACCCATTCATTAGCGGGAACTTCTAGCATCCGCTCACGAATAATTGCCAGTAGCTCGTCCTTACTTCTGACATTCGATACATCAATATGTTTTAATTTCTCCCCGTAGCCAATGATATGTAAATGACTATCAACAAAACCCGGATACATCACATTCCCATGTAAATGTCGAATAGAACTAGCTTGTGGCGACAAGCTATCTACTGAGCCTGTCGCCACAATTTTCCCTTCTTTTACAAGGACTGCTTCAACTGTTTCGCCAATTTTCGCCATCGTGTAAATTTTCCCACCTGTCCATAACGTTGCCAAAACAATTCCTCCTATGCAAACACTTCAATTAGGTGAGCTCGCTCTAAGCGACGGCGAACAATTACCCCAAACCATGCTGCCAGAACAGCTTTCACAATACCTACAACGATAAATGGTGCCGCACCGCCCATAAATGCTGCTGTCCAAGTTAAATCTCCGACAATCTTTAACCAGGTCGTTCCAAACGCCAAAGTCACAATCATTCCAATGATGTTCGCAACAATTGCGTGGAAAAATGTAATGCCAAATTTATTTAAGTATAAGCCCATAATAATTGCCGTCACAAGGAATCCAACAATATAGCCACCCGTAGGACCAACTAAAATACCCAATCCCCCTGACATACCACTAAATACTGGAAGACTTGCTGCACCTAGTAAAATATAAAGCAGTACTGATAACGTACCAACTCTTGTCCCTAAAATCGTTACGACTAAGCCTACCGCTAATGTTTGTCCTGTTATTGGAATAAGTGGTAGCGGGATCGTTACTTGTGCAAGAACAGCAATAATCGCTGCACCAAATGCCGCTAACACATAATTATATGTACTACTCTTTTTCAAACTAAATTGCCTCCCTTTGTACGTTAACTCCTATTGTAAATAAGTTAACACAAAGATAAAGCAAATAAAAACTGTTGTCAATCTATTTCGACAAATTGCGATAAAAAAAGAAATTGCTATAGTGAACTAGCAATTTCTCTTCATAAATTACCAAAGCGGATCGTTGGTAGGATCATCTTTTTGCAAATTATAGACATATGGCGCTAATTGTCGATAATAAATAAGAATTGCAACTATAAAGAAAATAATCCCAATCGTAAAATTATTAAAAATATAATGCATAAAAGACATAAAAGGAACCGGAAATGCTATAATGCCACCCATTTGCATAGATTTTTTTGTGCGATATTGTTTTTCCTCACAATAAGGGCATTCGAGTTGACCATTTTTCCGATACATTTTTCGAGCTTGCTTCTCTGACCAAGTTTCCCCACACTCAATGCACACCGGTAGGCCATATCCTTTCTTGATTAGCACACGTTTAATAATAAAAGTAATACCTACAAAAAAACTAAAAAGCAATATACCTTTTACGAAATCGTTTTGTAAAAATGTCCATACACTCCATGTATTCGCTTCTTGCTGTATGCTAGCTGCTTGATGACTTCCCGAATTTTTATTGTGTGATAATAAATAACTAAAACCAATGACAAAAATCGTAAACGTTGCTAGTACCACACGATATTGCCACGGACTACTTTTTCTTTGTTTATTTTTACTACGTGCTTTTTGGGCAATCGCCTGTTTTTTTTCATCTGTAAGCTTTACATCCCGAAGTTCATTTAGCACATCTTCTTTAAATTGATTCATGGCGTAACACCTCCCAATCATAATCACCGATTGCTGTTGCAAGTTGCTTTCTCGCACGCTGTAATCTTGTACGTATTGTTGCTTCTGGACAACATACGAGCTGTGCAATTTCCACTGTTGTCATATCCTCAAAATAATAGAGAATCAGTACTTCCCTATATGCCACAGATAATGTAAACAAAGCTTCCACTAGCTCTCGTTTTGTAGACTTCGCAAGAAATTCTTTTTCAGGCGTGACTGCTGTCGGACGACCTGTTATTTTTTCAAAGAGTGTCAGTCGTTTACTTTTCCAGCTACGCAAATAATCATGGCTTCGATTGACCGTCATTTTCACTAAATATGTACGTAAAGATGATTCTTGACGAAATTGCTCCTGCTTTTGATAAAAGGCGATAAACACATCCTGCACAATGTCTTCAGCTGTTGCTTCATTTTTCACATATAAATAAGCAACCTTTAGTAAATAGTCACCGTGCTCTGCAATAATTTTTTCGATATCCATTTGTTGTCCCACCTTCTTTCTAAACTACTGACGGATGCCATTTCATTTCCGATTCATTTTTTCAAAAAAATTTTATAAAAAAAATCTGCAAAACTCCAACGACTATTCGTTGAAGTGAAGCAGATCCTTTATGATTGATTATTTCGCTAAATAGAACGCTTACAATAAAATCCGCTAGTACCATCATCTGACTCGTTTATTTACTATTTCCCGCATCACTATATTGATTAAAGACCGTGATTTGGTTACGCCCGTTGCGCTTGGACGTATACAGTGCTGTGTCCGCATTATGGATCAACTCTTCAACCGCTGTAATCTGGCCATGAATGTTTGTACTTACGCCAATACTAAATTCCAAATGAACGGTCTCATTATTGATTGTTAAAGACATAGAGTTTAATTTTTGATAGAGATTTTCCGCCATCATTTGTACAGATTCACCTTCCTGTAATTGACTAAGAACAATAAACTCATCCCCGCCAAAACGCGCAACTATTGACTTATATGGTTGAAAATAGTCTTTTAATTTAGTAGCAGTAATCGATAAAGCATCATCACCAAATAAATGACCATTTGTATCATTGATTTCTTTAAAATGATCTAAATCAATCATCATTAATGCTAATTGCTGTTTTTCTACTGAAGCTTTCTCTACCATTTTCTCTGCATTCTCATCAAAATAGCGTCGATTATAGATATTCGTTAATGGATCAATAAAAGAGGTTTTTTCTAATTGTTTCTTCTGGTCATTGTACTCCATCTCAAATAACAAATGAGTATAATTTTCCCTTTGTATTTCAAGTAAAATGTTAATATATTCCTTTTGTATCGAGCATAATACAATTTTATTACCTTGCTCTTCTATTAGTTTCACCAAAGAATTATAGATAGTTTGAAGCATAGCTAAATCATTATTTTGTAAGGCATAGTGCTTCGACTTTTGGTACAAATCAATGGCCTCGCCAATGCGTCCCCGTTTTTCACAAAGCAAAGCATAGGCATTTATAACCTCCAATTGTACCTTGGAATAAGGTGGTTTCTGAATCATTGTTAGCAGTTCTTTCAATAATTCTTCTGCATCTTCAAATTCCTCCAAGCAAATTTGCGCAACAGCTAAGTTTATTTTTGAATAAATAATCCCTGTATAAGGATTTTCATGCTTTATCTCAAAATAATTAGCATAGTATAAGCTCTTTAATGCAAAATCTTTCGCTTTTTGATAATTTCCTAAAGAGTTTTCTAGGTCGCTTAAATTATTATAAATTTTCCCTATACTATCTGTATGTTGAATACGCTCAGCAATCTCTAATCCCTTGATCATAAACTCTTTAGATTTTTTTATATGGCCAAATGTCCCCCAATAAATGGCGGCTAAAATATAATGATGGATTAAATCGATATCATCGCCGTATTGAAAGGTTAATTCGCGATATTGTTCAAGCACACTAATAGAAACTTGTAAATCACCTGTTTGAAAATAACTTGCACAGCTATAGCGTAATAACAGGATTGCTTTTTTATACATACCAAGCGCAATAGCACTTTCAATTGCGGCACTACTTAATTCTATATATTCTATAAAGCGATTCGCATTATACAATTCATTTAGCGTAATCCATAATTCTTCAAACTCCTGTGTGTTCATACCGCCCCTCCTTATATTAACCCCTACTTCTTTAATACTATCTTTATGAGCATAATATTACAATTCCTCAGACTCATTTATTTTCAAATTTATGAGTAATTTTAACCCCAAAATGATTTGAAGTAATCCATTTCTCCTAAAAAGATTGTATATACCTGTAAAAACGACTCTTTTTATATGGAAAATATTTATAGCAGTACAAAAACTATAAGTTCCTGGCAAATAAAAAACAAGCCTCTTCTTTAAAGAGACTTGCTAATTGTCGTAAATGGAATGAAAGTACTAGTGTCTCATCAGTAACACTTTATCTCCAAGCGATGTTAATATGCTTTATGCATACAAGTTATAAAGATTCTTTAATACCTAATAGCGCCTTTAACTCTTCGGATCTTTTTTGACTAAGATGTACAATCCCGTAGCCCTCTTTATACACATAAAGTGAGTGACCGTAACTAACCCAGACATCTACACGAACTCCCTCTAGCATAAATGAATAATCTGGGGGGCTTTCCATACCTTTATCAGGCTGCCACGTTGTTTGTCGAAAGAATTGGATGACTTCCTGTTCATTTTGGTGGTTGAGCTTAAGAGTGATTGTGACTGTTGGTTCACTAATTTCCACATGGTTTAATACGCCGTAGTGTGTGACAATTCCATTTTCATCAATCGACTGGCTACTATTTGATTCTAAGCTGACATAATCTCCTTGATGTACCGAAAAATCATCTATAATCGGATACCAAGTAGCTTTTGGATACTTTTTCAAGATTTGCTCTTGCGAAAGGTTTTCTAAGTCCTTCGGAACAACTCCTTCAACAAATAGAAAAGCATTAGATTCTACTTCTACCTTTATGACTGTTCCCATATACGTAGTTCCAGATGTGCTACTATAATAATTCTTGATGCTATTTTGTTTCTGAAACGTTTTTACCTGCTTTGCGAAATGTTTATCAAAATAGCGTAGAGCGTCTTGAGCAGCCATTTGTTGTACTATACCTTTCGGGAAAGTAGGATATTTTTCTTGATAAAAGGTATCAAGCTTTTTTTTAGCTGTATACATCGGTAACAACGGCTCTAAATACGTCTTAAAATATTTTTCTACTCCCTTTTCTTTAAAAAGATCAGCATATTCAGGTATTTGTTGTAACTTAACAAGCTCGTCATAATGCTCATTTCCAGCAGCCTTTAGCTCTGCCTCAGTATATTGAAGACCAAGTGATTTTGCATAATTATAAGCAGCAACTACCCCCTTGTAGCGTTCAAATGCCTCTTTTATATAAAATTCTTCGTCTTGATTGCCCCAATAGATGCGTGTGATTTTCTCAAAATGAGTAAGCTGTGTAGCGTTAAACATGTTTGCCGATTGTTTCGTTTCTTTATTTAGTAGTTGTACCATGACAAATCCAACTAAGCAAAACGATACAATTGCCGTTAAAAGCGCGAAACGAATGGGTTTTTTAGCTTTGACATTGTGCTGCTGTAAAACACGTTTTTTTACACGCTCCTTACTCTCACCCATATCCCCTGCTACTTTCACCAATTCCTTTTGCCATTCATTCATGTCCAAGCACCTCCCATTCCTCCTGCTTTAGCTGAGACTTTAAGGCTTCTCTCGCCCTTTTTAACCTTGTTTTCACAGTGTTTTCTAAAATACCTAGTACTTGTGCTATGTCGGTAATCTTCATTTCCTCATAATAGTAAAGGATGATAGGCTCTCTATATGTTAATGGGAGCTTTAATATAGCTGCCCCAATATACGATCTTTCCTCCGCTTCAATCAGTGTATTGCGCTGAATATTAGCCTTCACCGGAAATATTTTTTCTTGTAAAATTAATTTCTTATAATGCCAGCTTTTTAAATAATCCTTGCTTTTATTAATCGTTAACCTAGATAAATAAGCACGTAGCTGTCCACGTTCCTCATATCCATGCTGAGAAAATTTTATAAAAACTTCCTGCACGATATCTTCTGCTGAGTGCCGGTTTTTCACGTAAAAATAGGCGAGACGTAATAAATGCTCTGCATGTTCATCCATAATTTTTTCAAGTATGCCGTCCACCTCCCCTCTTCCACTATAAACGACTGCCATTAAATGACCGTTTCACTATTTTTTTTAAAATTTCAATTATCATATTGACCTTGGAGCATACTCCAATGTTAGGATAAATTTAGGAGGTGCTCACATGCTTATCAAACAATTCGCAGCTAAGTATAATTTATCTACTGATACAGTACGTTACTATGAAAAGGAAGGATTACTACATCCTCATAAACAAGGTAATGGCTATCGAGTGTATGATGTCACTTGTGAACATACAATAAAATTTATTTTAGTATTAAGACAACTTGGCTTTACATTACATGAAATCAAACAGCTTCTGTCGCTAGAGCAAATGCCAACTTCAGATGCTTGCAATCAACAAACAGTACAGCTATTCTCAGCTAAGATCACTCATATTGAACATCAGTTAATTTTTTATCAGCAAGCACTACAATCCTTACAGCTTACTCAAACATTAATGGCTGAAGGAAAATACGCAGAAAATAAGTTGGTCATCGGATCACTTATTGAGGATATGTATAATAAATTACAAGAAGGAAGTGGTCATCATGAAACTACGTAAAATTATCTCTATGGAATATTTAATAGCATTTTTAGTAAGTATATTTTTCTACTGGCATTTTGAATTTTCGTTCCTATATTTTGTGCTATTTTTATTACTACCGGATATAAGCATGTTAGGCTACATAATAAACACTAAAGTTGGCGCGTTATTTTACAATATTGGCCATAGTTTAGTTGTACCAGCAATTCTCTTGATTTTAGGCTTCGTCACTGTATCGACACCGCTACTAATGGCATCTATAATTTGGCTAGCCCATATCTTTTTAGATCGCTCACTAGGCTTCGGTTTAAAATATGCTGCAGCCTTTACTAAAACTCATTTACAACAAATAGCTTAAGAGCCCAAAGTTGCGGTCCTATCGGGGGTTTTGTTAACTTTATCAGCGATTTTTGTGGTTATATCAGCGATTTTTGTGGTTATATCAGCGATGTTCAATGTTTTATCAGCGATTCTTGTACTGTTATCAGCGATGTTCAATGTTTTATCAGCGATTCTCGCACTTTTATCAGCGATGTTCGCAGGTTTATCAACAATTCTGTTACCCTTTCAAAAACCAATTTTTCGGAGGGATACTATGGTGTTGAATTTAGTTCTTCGTTTTCTATTAGAAATTTGTGTACTAGTGGCTTATGGGTATTGGGGTATACAAACTGGGAAAGGTATGTTCTTAAAGCTTTTACTAGGCATCGGAGCACCCGCATTGTTCGTAGTTATTTGGAGTATGTTTGGTTCACCTAAAGCAACATTTCCATTGAATGGTACTTTGCATTTTATGCTTGAATTTGTGATATTCTCTTTAGCCGTCATAGCTCTGTATGCAACAGGACGAACAAAATTAGCGATTATATTTGCCATACTAATTATCATTAATCAGATTTTATTGTCCGTATTTCATCAACGCTAAAAAATCCACATTTTAAAAGTGGATTTCTTAGCTCTTTTGAAGGTAGGTGTATATCATCGTAAGGTTAGCTTTAATACCTTTTACTCCTTTCCATTCCTTATACTCTTTTGGTATAGAAATCTCAGAAACAAATTCTTCCAACGACAATTTTCGTTGAAGAGCCTCTTTTGCATGTTGAATCATGAAAGATAAATAATCAATTAAAGTATCGCATAAATCAAAATCAGCAACATTACCATGACCAGGTACAATTATATTTATATCGATTTGTTTAACTTGCTTTAATATCGACAAAAATTCTTCAGGGTTATAGATTGGTACATGTAAATCTTCAGTCGCTAAATCACCCATAAAAGCTATTTTTTCGTTAGGTAGGTACATAAATGTATCACTCGGTGAATGTCCTCCGCCTAAACAGTATAATTCTACAGTTCTTTCGGAACCGGTAATCGTCAATTTCTCTTCAAACAACAAGGATGGTAACACAATTTGCAATTGAGATAAATCATCAAACACCTTCGACATTTCTTGATATTGGTTAATTAAACTCGCTTTTATAATGGTGTCCTCTGTTGAATCGATTTGATTTTCCAGTTGAAGGAGGTATTGATTCATGTCCTGCTTTTCCTTCTCATAATCTTCAATCTTATTTTTTTCTTTGCACAATTTCTCAGTTACATATGTAGAAACAATCGTTGTATCTAAAAATACTTGATTCCCAAAAACATGATCTCCGTGATAGTGACTATTAATCAAGTACTTTACTTTCTTACCCGTTAAACTTTCGGCTTGGCGCCTTAACTCTTCCCCAGCTGAAGGAGTACTTAGCGAATCAAAAACTAGAAGCTCATCACCTAGATCAATTATTCCTGAATTACTCCAAGCACCTTGCCCTGGTTTAGCAATAGCAGCCAACACACCGTCACATAAAGTATGCAAAGTAAAAAATTTTGTTTCTACAATCTCCTTCTCCATCATAGCTCCCCTTTGAAGTTTTTACATATTATAGCATTCAAACTTGAAGATAAATCAAGACAAAAAAGAAAATCCACTCTTTTTTCAAAGTGGATTTTCTCATCAAATTAAATAAGTCGCTTAATCTTCGTTTCATATAACGCAACAATTAGTAAGCCACCAAGTATAGGGATTAAAGAACTAAAGCTAAAATAAAAACCTACACCATTGTATCGTCCTAAGAAATGAAATTGTAGCCATGGAACGCCATATGTTTCACCTACACCGTATAAAAAAACTGTGCTAAATAAAAACAATGCGAGACATTTTATAAATTCATTTCTTTTCATTACAATTCACCTCACTTAACGATGGTCATTTGTTTTGTATAGGCTACAAGATCTTCGATTGTTTGCTTAGAGTCAACACTAAACATGCTATATTGATAGCCGTTTTCCTGCCAGCTAATAGAACGGAAGTTTTTCCCATCCATTACAGTAGCTTTTTGACCTCGGATGTCCATTTCTTTTTCACCTTTAATAAGCTCTTCCTTCTTAGCATTACTATTTACTTTAATAACTGTTACTGAAATATCTTGCTGATCATTTTTTGCATAACTAAAGGTATACTCAGAACGATCTTCTATCCCTTTATCTAATGATATAGCCTCCAAAGTTAGTCCATTTCCTTCTGGCACCATTAAAAATTCTCCAAGCTGTTCTTTCACTGTATCCAGTGTCACTGGCTCAGATTCAGGTACACTTATTTCTTCCACTTTTGCATCCTTTGGAATATCAAGTGTAAATTGTGCATCATCAATTTTTGCATTTTCATCCATTTTCGTATACTCTGATGTCATTTTATTTCCAGCACTATTTGTTATTGTTTTTAATGTTACCCACGTTTTTTTATCAACCCATACTTCAATATCACCTATTAAAGTATCATCTTTTTTAGCTTTCGCTACAACTTTATATGTTTCTCTTCCTGCAATCTTCTCCTCTCCTGCCATTTCTACATCATGTGTATCCTTTACTGCATTAAATAGTGTTTCTAACTGGTCTCTTTGTGATGGGATTTCATCTAACCCACCTTTGCTAATATCTATTTTATGAACAGTGTTTTTAACAACATCATACATAATAAGCTGTGAACCATTGTTGACTACGATGCTATGCTCACCATTTTCAGCTGTTGACTCAATACGTCGTTTATCACCTTTAATCCACTCTTTGAGTTGAACTTTTCCACCCGCGTCGCCCATATCCATTGTGTATTCACCGTAATACGTAAGTGGTTCTTTCGTTTCCTGTAATGCATGATCAATAATTTCCTGAGGTGAATATGACCCCTCTGTATTACAACCTACAAGGCTAAATGTTAGTGCGGCAACTAAACCTGCTGCACGTAATGATTTTTTCCAATTCATTATGAATTCTCTCCTTTAAATGGTGGCAACCAGCAAAGTACAGCTGTTCCATAGTCATCTTTCGATACAAGCTCTACTGTCCCACCGTGTTTTTCTATTATTTGTTTTGCTATATTTAATCCTAGGCCAGTGCCGCGCTCCCCAGCCTTTGTTCGTGCTGTATCTACTTGGTACATGGGCTCGAATAACTTCTCGATATCCTCTTTTTTTACACCGTGTCCTCTATTTTGCACAATGATATACATACCATCCTGCTTTACCAGTGCTTTCGATACAAAATCAAAGCACCCTACTGGGCATTGTCCAGCATTCACGGCCGCTAAATCTATCGATGTACCTACTGCTCCATAGCGCCAAGCATTACTCATTAAATTGTCGATCACCCGTTGAAGCTGCTTCGGATGCACTGCATACATACCCTCTATGTCACAAGTAACTTCAAGCATAAATCCTTGATCTTTGGACAGCTGCTCATAATCAGACAGTGCCATTTCAAAAAACTCTGCCCCATCAACTGCAACAAGTTCTAAATGATAGCTTGTCGATTGCAGTAAAGTGTACATTAGTAAATCCTCTAACATATGCTTCATCGTTTCAGACTTTGTTAAAATTATTTGTCGGTACTCGTCTTGTTGTTCTTCTGATAACGCCTTGCTTTGTAAAGATTCAGCATATGCTTGAATAGCTGTCAGAGGCGTTTTCAAATCATGGGAAATACTTGCAATCATTAGCTCCTTTTGCTGTTGTTCAGTTTTCAAGTGAGCACGCGCTGTTTCAATTTCGTCCTGCATGGCAAGAAAGGTTTGAGCAAGTTCCCCAATTTCATCTTTTCTTGACACTAAATTTGATTCCACATACTCTCCCTTTGCAAAAGTACGCATTTGCCGCATCAGTTCATGTAACGGTCGATTTAATTTACGGTTAAGCAGCATCATTACTGCAAAATAAATAAGGAGAAATAATAATATAGAGCTAGCTATTACAAGCCAAGAACGACTTTCAACACCTTTTACCCAATCCGTCCTAACTAATTGAATCTCATAAACCCCAAATAATTCTCCATCTTGATAAATAGGTTCTTTATAAGTAAAGGCATTGTAATTTTGCTTTAGTTCATATAAACCTTTTAAAATACTATCTTTAGAATCAAACACCTGTTTCAATGGATTTGAGGAATAAAAAATCAAGCCTGATTTCGAGTAAAGTGTAATTGCAAGATGATCATTGGTTAGTGCTTCAATATCTTTTATATCCGCATTTTTTGTATAATACATAGGATTATCGAGAACAGATTTCACCTGATTAAGCTCTGTCCATTTTTCAAAATACTCAGCAACGTTTTTATCTTGATAATAAGCATTAATCCACACATAAAGGCTATAAGCACCTGTTATCGGTAAAACCATCACGATGAAAAAAGTGATGAGTAACCATGTTTTAATCTTCATTGTAGTTCACCGATAAAGCGGTAACCCTTGCCCCATACTGTTTGTATATAATACGGTGATTTGACTGGGTCTTTTAGCTTTTCCCGTAGCGCCTTTATATGTACTGTAACTGTATGTGTTTCATCTACGCTCGCCTGTTGCCAAATATGCTGATAAAGCTCTTCTTTTGAAAAGGTTTGGCTTGGATTTTTCGCAAGTAGTTTTAGCAAAGCAAATTCCTTCTGTGTTAAAGCAAGCTCTTGATCATCAAGGCGCGCTGTTTCCTTTTGCCAATCAATTTTTAAGCCGTGTGCAAAGGATGTAACATCATCTGCTATCTCTTTTTTCGTATAACGTTTCCAGCGACGTAAGTGTGAGGCTACACGTGCCTTTAACTCCTCTAAGCTAAACGGTTTCGCTATATAATCGTCAGCGCCCTGCAAGCCCTCTACCTTATCTTCCTCTTCCTTACGCGCGCTCATCATTATAATAGGTACATCACTTTCCCAACGGATATTTTGGCAAACCGTAAGACCATCCATCTCAGGCAACATCCAATCGACTAACACTAAATCGAACGTATCGGCTTGAAAATCAGCTAGCCCTTCCAGTCCTGTTGTTGCCCAAGTAATTTGGTAACCTTCTTGCTCAAGCGTATCCTTCACAATACGCCCAATCGCCGTATCATCCTCAATCAGTAATAGCTTTTCTTTCATCTATTCTCCTCCTGTATTAACCTTACTATGTAAAAAGACATTTTTTCTGAACTTTACACTTTCTTTATAATTACCATAGATTTGGTTATCCGTCACTTCACGTTTTCTATCCGTCGGTCTGCTCGGATTTTCCGTCTCCTTATTTTTCATCCGTCGATTGGCTCGAGCTTTCTGTCGCTTTGCCTTTTCCAATATATTTCATTAGTTATTTAATTTTCTATTGTAAAATATACTTTTGGCTATAAAAAAACAAGAAGCTATTATTTTATAGCCTCTTGTCTTATTTAAATAAATTAAAATCACTCAAAAAAACAGTCAGCGCACAGCTGACTGTTTACATTTCCTAGCGACGTCCTATTTCACAGAGGGAGGTCTCCAACTACAAAAAGAGGCACTTCAAGCTTTTCTAGTTGCTATATAATTACCACTCAATCATCGCTGGTAGTGCGAAAATTTATTTACGATAATACGTTAATCTTGCTGATGTATATAGATTGTCATCATTTACAGAGATCAAAGCAGTGTAACCACTCTTTTCCCATCTTGAATGTAAACTACTATATTTTGTATAAGTGAATTGGTAATCATTACCGAATTCTACTACCCCTTGCTTATGTAGTCGGTCATGTAAATAAGACATTTGATCCCAAGTGTGATAACTATCTTGTTCAGGAAGGAAATCATAGCTAATATACTCTAATTGCCCACCAGTAAAAACGTATGTCAACTCTGCTGAATAGCCATATTTTGTCGTTCCATAGACTAAATATGTATCTCTACCATCCTGTTGTTTTTGTATAAGCTTTGATTTTTCATTTTTCTCTACATCACGAATAGTCAATTTAAAGTTAATATTATTGAAAGGCACAACAGGCTTCTTTGCGGATAAAAATGAATCTACAACGTACCCTTTGATATTACCAGCAGTCACATAAGACCAACCTACTAATGTAGAATGTACAGTTACCTGTGTACCATTACTTAATGAACCTACTGAAGCTCCCGATTGACTGGCAATATTTCGAACGATAACCCCACTACCTGTATTAACGTACTTTGTCGTTGTTTTAGTCTTCCCAATAAAATCGGATTTAACATAACCTACCACATTGCCATATTGTACAAATGACCAACCATTTCCTACTGATCCATAGTCTTCAACAATCATATTATACTTTAATGTAGCTAATGTTGGTGCTGAAGGAGATGGCTTAGATTTCACAACGAGACCACCTTTAGAATTTGCAATTTTAATCGTCGAAGGCGGAACACTTAAAAAAGAGGAAGAAACATACCCCTTTACATCACCTGTTTGAATGTGAGACCAACCATCTGAGGAAGAAAACTCTATCACAAATTCATTCTTAGCTAGATTACCAATGGAACCGGATGTATCATTTGGAGACTCCCTCACAACCAAGTTCGTGCCACTTACAACCTTCACTGTTCGATAATCAGCCGCCTCTGCTACTTGATGCTGAATGCTAAATAGCATCATGAGTACAAAAACTGCAACAAACAATTTCTTTAGTATATTCAATCAATTTACCCCCTTTTACAACTCTACTATTCTACCATTTTCCCTATTGATTGTATATATTTTCATATTATTTATTACTAAACATGCAAAGACCCCATAGAACATTTTTAACATATATACCAAAGAAAATTTCAATAGAAAATAAATTATTAATTAATAGATCAAAATTGGTCTCATCGCAACTAAAGCTCAGAAAGCCTATTATTTATAGGCTTTCCAAGCTCAGCTAAACTTTTATTCATACAAACCCTCTCATCTCGCAAATCTAAACGTTTACTTTACACTCATCTGTTAATAGTACTAATTTTTTATTATTAATGTTGCAGTTTAACTCGGATGGCTAAGAGGAAAATGATAGCTATATAGAACAATTACTAAAAAATCATCGTTCTAAAATTGAGAAGATGCTTTTTGATGCTGATAGTCCATCAATAATCAATTTAGGATTTTCGTAGTATCCGTTATGGCAGATTTCGGATACCAATCTCAAGGCATTCCGTCGTATTCTTTCCCATCCGTCAGTCTGCTCGGATTTTCCGTCTCCTTATTTTTCATCCGTCGATCGGCTCGGGCCTTCCATCGCTTTGCCTTTTCTTTCCGTCGGTCTACTCGGGCCTTCCGTCACCTTGCCATTTCTATTCGCCGACCCTACTTATTAATCAACAAAAAAGGAATGCACGCAATTTGTGCATTCCTTCCATTCTGTTAGAAAAATAGACTTAATATAAAGTAAATAGCTGCAGCCATGACTGCGGAGATTGGCATAGTGATTACCCAGGTTGTCACGATTTTTCGTGCCATGCCCCATTTAACACCTTTTACACGGTGTGCTGTTCCTACTCCCATGATAGATGAAGAAATAACATGTGTTGTAGAAACTGGTAAGTGAATTAATGTCGCACCGAAGATGATGGATGCAGAAGCAAGGTCTGCTGCTACCCCGTTTACTGGACGGATTTTCATAATCTTGCCGCCGACTGTTTTGATGATTTTATAACCACCTACAGAAGTACCAAGACCCATCGCACATGCTGCCGCAAAACGTACCCAGAAAGGAATATCGTCTGTATGATGCAAGCCTCCTGCAATTAAAGCAAGCGTAATAATCCCCATCGCCTTTTGCGCATCGTTTGTACCGTGTGTAAATGATTGTAAAGCTGCTGTACCAATTTGCATTGTGCGGAAGCCTTTATTTGTTCGATATAAGTTCATATCTTTAAATAACACTTTAAATAAAGACATCATTAAGAAACCGCCTGCAAACGCAAGTAATGGTGAGAAAATAAGTGCCTGAATGATTTTTATGAAGCCGCTATAGTTCAATACATTAAAGCCTGCCGCTGCAATGGCAGCACCTGCCACAGAACCGATCAATGTATGTGATGAACTAGATGGAATTCCAAAGTACCACGTTACTAAATTCCAAGTAATCGCTGATAATAATGCCGCTAAAATAACGACAGAACCTGTAATATCTCCATCAAAAGCATTTAAGCTGAACGGGTCAACAATATCCTTTGTTAATGCTTTTGCTACTCCAACGAATGTAATAGCTCCAACGAAGTTCATAAGGGCAGCCATATATACTGCTGTACGTGGCTTTAATGCTCTTGTTGATACCGAAGTTGCTATTGCATTGGCTGTATCATGAAAGCCGTTAATAAAGTCAAACACAAGTGCGAAAATAACGACTAATATTGTTATCAGTAATATCGTATCCATTTCTTACTCTCCATCTTACGCGTTACGCATAATTATTGTTTCAATTGTGTTTGCTACAGTTTGACAGTAGTCTGCAATATCTTCAAATTGTTCATAGATACTTTTGAAAACGATGATGCGCATCGGATCTTTTTCTTGAATAAATAATTGCTTCATCGAAGAGCGGAAAATTTCATCACATTCACGTTCATAGTCCTTAATTTGAATAGCATGTTTACGCATTTCAACAAGCTTTTTACTATTTAATAGCTCCATTGCTTGGACCATTTCGTCTGTACTTTTCGCAATATATGTTAAGAATTGGCGCATCGGGTCCGTAACTTCTGTTAAATTGTACATGTCAAAATGAGCAATACAGCCTTCCATACCATCAATGACATCATCTAATTTATTGGCAAGTGATAAAATATCCTCACGCTCGATCGGTGTCATGAAAGATTTATTTAACATGACGATAAGCTCGTGAATCAATTTATCTCCACTTGTTTCATATCGCTTCATTGTGTCTGCGATTTCTTTTAGTGAATCTATATTTTCAATACGTGCGTTATGAGCGTAATAAATACCTTCTTTAACGTTTTTAGAAATGTTTAATAATGCTTTAAAAAATGGATCTTGTTTGTTTGAGTTGAACATCATGTTCCTCCTGTTGAATGAATATTGACGATTTCTGCAATCATCATAACAAAACTTTCACATAGTTCTACAGATTTTTAAAGATAAAATAGTTGAATTTACAAAAATGTAATATAAAATTCGCCACAAATATTTTTAGGTACTTTTCCAAGTTGAAAACGTTGGAAACCCAATAATAAAAATTATCGATTTTTCTTTAAATATTACCGTTTTTTCTTTTATTTTTATAAAAATACTTGAAAAAACTTTTTTCCTTTCTATTTTTTCATCGTTATCAATGTTAAGGAATTGTAAACAATATTTACATACAAAGAAAAACTGCATTGTCATTTATTACAATTCGCAGTACTGTTATAAGAAAAATGATCTTACACAATAAGCGTTAAAGAAGGTTGAATATCATACATATGGACATCGATTTACTTTCACTTGTTATACTTTTAGTACTTGGCTTTATCGCGTCGTTTTTAAATGCAATTGTCGGTGGCGGAGGATTAATTTCATTACCTGCGCTTATGGCAGTTGGTTTACCTCCTAGTACTGCAATTGCCACAAACAAACTCGCAAATACCATTAGCAATGGGGCTAGCATGTTAACTTTTTTACAAGCTGGCAAGGTTGATGTGAAAAAGAATAAGAAGATAATACCTTTTATCTTCATTGGTTCATTCATTGGTGCATACACCGTGCATCTCGTTTCACCAGCTATTTTAAAGCCTCTAATGCTTGTTATGCTCGTCCTTGTTACCACTTATACAATTTTCAAAAAAGATTGGGGACAACAACCTGAAGAACGGACATTAAGTACTGTGAAGAAAATCGCCTTTATTGGCGCTTTTGCTGCTGTTGGCTTTTACGATGGTTTCTTCGGACCTGGCACTGGTTCTTTTTTTATTTTTATTTTATTAATGATGGGAAATGATTTCTTGCAAGCTGCAGGTAATGCAAAAGCCTTTAATTTCACATCGAACTTAGCCGCACTTGCTATGTTTTTACTATTAGGAAAGGTAAATTTTTTATACGGTTTACCTATGGGCTTCGTCATGATTTTCGGTGCAATCCTAGGTTCAAAATTTGCGCTGAAACGTGGGACAAAAATGATGCGTATTATTTTTATCATCATGACTTGTACATTAATTGTCAAAAATGCATGGGATTATTTCAGTATTCATTAAGGTGTACTTTTAACAGCAAAATAGTTCTGATTTTATTGACAAAAATTTTCAGTCAATTGACAAAAATTATTTGCGTGCTATAATTCTTTTAGGCTTCACCGCGTTGAAGCGAAGAAGTAACTAGTAGGAGGATTAGCATGTTTCGAATTGAAGCAAAGAGTAACCCTCGATTTATCGAGGCAAGCTTTATTATACTTTTAATTATTGCCACTATGGCATTCAGTATTGGGTATTTAAAAGCGACACCCCATATACCTATTTTTCTTGTCATTTCACTTTTAATTGCCTATGGATTACTAAAAAAAGTTCCGTTTCGTGAGCTTGAAGCTGGTATGGTTGCAGGTGCAAGCGCTGGACTTGGGGCAGTTTTTATTTTCTTCTTTATCGGTATTTTAATTTCGAGTTGGATTATGGGCGGCACAATTCCAACACTTATCTACTACGGCTTTTTAACAGTTACACCAAGCTTTTTCTTTGCAATCGTATTTTTGATTTGTAGTATCGTTGGTGTTTCTGTTGGTAGTTCATTAACTACTGTAGCAACTGTGGGCGTTGCCTTTATGGGAATTGCCGGTGCAATGGACATCTCTTTAGCGATAACAGCTGGTGCGATTGTTTCAGGAGCTTTCTTTGGGGATAAAATGTCTCCGCTATCGGATACAACCAATCTTGCATCTGGTACGGTTGGTGTAGATCTTTTCGAGCATATTAAAAATATGGGTTGGACAACGATTCCAGCTTTCGTAATCTCATTCGTCCTTTATGCAATATTATCACCAACAGAAGGAAATACTTCTTTTGAAACAGTTGAGCAATTTAAAGAGGGATTACTGTCAACTGGGCTTATTCATTGGTATACATTATTACCAATTGTTGTGCTTGTTATTATGACTTTTTATAAAGCACCTGCACTTATCACACTCGCAGTCGTCTCAGTTATTGGTGTTGGACTAGCCTACATACAAGAACCGATTGCACTATCAAATGTCTTTAAAATGCTTTTTGAAGGCTATAAATCTACTACGGGAAATAAAGATGTAGATGCATTACTGAGTCGCGGTGGTATGAACAGTATGCTATTTACAATTGCACTTGTTTTATTAGCATTAACAATGGGCGGTCTTTTATTTACTCTCGGTATTATTCAAAGTATTTTATCGAAGGTAGAGAGCCTCTTTAAAAGTGCTGGCTCTGTTATTACAGGAGCTGCCATTACGGGGATTGGTGTTAACACATTAATTGGTGAGCAATATTTATCCATCCTACTTACTGGTGAAGCTTTTAAAGCACAGTTTGAGAAGGTAGGGCTGGCCCCTAAAAATTTATCTCGTGTTATGGAGGACGCAGGTACTGTAGTCAATCCTCTTGTCCCGTGGAGTGTTTGTGGTATTTTCATTGCTAGTGTACTAGATATACCAACAACAACTTACCTACCATTTACCTTCTTCTGTCTACTCGGACCAATTTTAACAATCATCTTTGGTTGGAGCGGTAAAACATTAACGAAGCTTGAAAAATAAGATGGGTAGCTGATGAAATCGTCAGCTACCTTTTTTCTATTATAAGAGTCCGGTCTAAGCAGTATTTCAATTTGCATTTTTATTCTAAAACTCTATTTGAGTTCTATGGAGTTTATCCATTCTTATAGAAAGCCACAGGATAGCGGGATAGAATAAAGGCTGTCACAAAAGTCACTTTTATGACAGCCCTTTTCATTTTTTTCATTCACAATAAAATGTAAGTGTTTGTTATTTAGAAGCAACTTTTATGACTGTTGATTCAATTTTGTTTCCATCTTTGTCTTTAGCTACAACAGTTAGGTTTGTTCCTACTTTTTGGGCTTTAATCTTCACAGTGAATTTCCCTTTTGAATTTGCTTTTACTTCCCCTAATAATGTTTCCCCGTTATAAACTTGTACAGTAGCATCTTTTTCAGTTTTACCTGTAACTGATTTGGATTTTATTGTTACTTTATCTACTTTAGCAGCTTCAGGTGCACTGAATTTTGGCATGTTTGTTAAAGAAGGCAGACCAGAGATATAACCAATACCGCCTGTTTTATTAATACCAATTTGTTCGTCAACAGCTTTAAGTAATTCATCTTTATTTACAGCTGTAATTGACTTAGCATCCACTTCATCACCAGGATGCTGGAAATTACTGAAAATGTATGAGAAACCATTGCGGTCATCAGCAGCAAATAATCCAGTTGCTTCCGCTCCTGTTGGGACAGATAGAATACGATCTAATTCCTTTGTATCAACGTTATAAGCCCAAACGTAGTTATTTGTGTGGGCACCACTATCTTCACCAATAAATAGTGTTCTCATTGCTTCAGAGTAACTTAAGTTATCTGGATTAGCTACTTTATCTACATTCGCAGTGTTACCAAATGAATCAGCATCTTTTAAATCCTCACCAACAACTAATCCAGACATCAATAGTGCTACATAAGAGCTATCAATTGCATGTCCTCCACTATCCTTTTGACCACCTTGCAAATCTAATTGATAAGTTACACCAGCTTTAATTTTTGGTAATTGAATATGATCTGCTGGGTCTTTTCCTGTTAAATCTTTTTCCATAGCCTTACTTTGATCGGAAATTGCGATATATACTTTTTTATCCTTTGCGTTTAGTGCTACACCTTCCATTTTGTTAAATTCTGTAGTTGCACCAAGCATAGCTGCATAACGGCGAGTTTCAAGGAAGGCAGCTGCTTTTTCTTTTCCTGGTTTAAGTTTTAGATACTCTACTTTTCCTTCATTTGAGTATGTTTTAATAGCTGTGAAACCTTCTTTAGGAACATCTGAAGTTTCAAAAATATTATTGAATGTAATCCCACTATTAATAATATCTTTCACTTCTTTATCCGTTGCATGCCCTAACTTAATCCATTGTAAATCTCCTGAACCACCGTTATCAGTACCAATTTGTTTAAATTTGGCTGCATATAATGTACCTGATGATAAATCTTTTGCTTTGTCGGCCACATACATAAACATTCCTGTATTACCGCCATCATCCCCGTAAAAAACAGTTTTGTTATCTGGCATGACTTTCGCTAACTCATGAGAGAAGCGTCCTGTACTATAATGCTTTACAACTGATGTTTTCCCGTTCTTTTCTACTGTAATTTCAGGAGTGTACCCATAGAAATAAGGATTAGCCTTTGCTTTATCTCCAAAATAGAATTGAGAGAATGTTTCAACTTGACTTCTTACTTTCGATGTTGGATCTAAGAAAAGTCGTGCATCTGGTTCGTACTCTTCAGAACCTAAATGTGTATTCCAAGGAGATAATGATCCGTTACATGGAATCCAAAGTCCATTTACTGTCGAAAAATCAATTTTTTCTACTTTTACAGGTTTCAATTCACCTGTTTTATCGTCCTGTTCCAACTCAGTTAAAGACATAGATGCAGGAACTAAACCGTATGCTGATTTGCCAGCAGCATCAATAGTATGATATTCATAATGTGTAACCATATAAAGCTTCCCATTAATAGGCAACATTAAACTGTTTGAATCTGGAGCATCGGAAACAAAGTATTTTCCGTCTGTGCTACTTGGATCCTTAATTGGATTTCCTTTTACATCAATTGGTGTACCTGCAGGGATTTTTTTCCCTTTAACAGTTGCTACCTTATCTTCCGATTTAAATAGGTAGTTGTAGGACAATGGTAATGTTTTTACTTCTCCATTGCTATATTTCACATCAACTGTTGCGGTTGTATACGTTTTTACCATTTCTTCAATAGTAGTTGGTGCCTTCATTCCATTAAATTTAACAGCTTCTATTGATATATTTTCCTGAGCATTCACTCCTGTTGGTGATAATGCTGGACTTGTAATAGCTAGAGCAAGTGCTAGAGTAGCGCCTTTTTTTACAAGTTTGTTATTAATCATCTAATAATCACCCTAGTAGATTTCTTTTGTACAGTTCTATTAAACTATGTAAATGTTAATTTACTGTTGATTTTATTTTTATTATTTATAAACATTTGTTACTAGAGGTTCTTTTTTGTAACATTCCATAAAAAGAATGGCACTATAATGAAATTGAAGCTGATTATCATTCAAATTTATCGCGCTTTTCTTGAAAGGGAACCCATAAAATAACAAAAGAGTATGTTTTGAAATAATTGTTCAAAACATACTCTTATTTTTGCCCTGATTAGATTGTTACCTTTTGTCGTATCTTAGTCATTTTTTTCATTGTCCTTTGATGATAAAAAGTCTTCTAATGCCTGTTTATTCTTATCAAAGTCAATATCTAAGACGTCGCCTACATCTACACGTTTGTCTTCATAAGCATTTGCAACAGGAATTCGTAAAGTGTCAATTCCTTTAGACTTTCCATTTACCATCCCTTTTGCAATTGTCAGGATTGTTTTATTATCAACATTTGTATCAATGTAGGAATCAGCAACACCAAGTATTTTTGGCAAATTCATTAAACTTGAAACACCGATTTGTTCTTTCACCTTACCCAAGACCTCTTGCTGACGTTCCACTCGACCAAAATCACTTAAACGATCGTGGCGGAATCGTACATAGCCTAATAACTCGTTACCATGTAAAACTTGTTTCCCAGGATGTAATGTCATACCAATTCCATGGGACATTTCATAAGGAATATCAACCTCAATCCCATCCGGTGCTAATAGATCTACTATTTTAGGGAAACCTTTAAAATCCACAAGAGCGTAGTAATTAACATCAATATCAAAATTGTGCTTAATTGTTTTCCTTACAAGTTCGGGACCTCCAAAAGCAAAAGCAGCATTTATTTTATTCATTCCGTGATCTGGGATGTCTACATACGTATCCCTCATAATAGAAATCAGTTTGACATCATTTGTCGTTTGATCATAGTGTGCAATCATTAAACTATCTGATCTACCATCCTCGTCTCTAGCGTCACTTCCCATTAGTAGCACATTAATCTGACCAAATTGCACATCCGCACCTTCAAATGGGTCATACGCGTTTTCGATATCTTTTAATTGACTATCATCTGCCATAGCCAATCCGCTATTGTATTGATAAACCCCATAAATAATCCCTGCTACGATTACTAATGCGAATGCTAAGAACAAATTTCTTAGCCATTTCCGTCTCTTTTTGCTTCTTTTCATAAATTAATCCACCTATCACTTAAGTCTAAGTTATTTTTTTAGTAATGCCTTTGTAGTAAGTTGCACAGCTATTGCATCGTCTAAATAACCAATAGGAAATAGATAATCCGGTATAACATCTACTGGAATAATAAAATATAATAATGTACTTCCGATTAAGGTTAGTTCAAAAAGTGTTCCTTTTCCCGATGCGAATTTCTCATATAATTCTTTTAACTTGCTTATAAAAGGACCTACGCTTCCTACACTCTTAATTTTTTCATCAAAATCCTTAAGTATCGAATTTTTCCCTTCTTCTGTTTGTGCATATAGTCCATAGCTTTCTAGTTTCTGTTCAACATTTAACACCGAAAATTCATCATCGTACACATTTGAAGACTTAAGCAAAGCTTGTATTGCGTCAACAGACGTATGAATATCTGAATCTGAATCTTCTTGTCTCTGTTCAATTGGATATCCTGCTGCTTCAAAAAGATTGATTAAAGGAACTTCAAGGAAATCGGCAAAAATTTCCAAATGTTGTGGTGTCGCATTTCTCTTACCATTTATTATCCGTGAGATCGTAGCTGTGTCGATTCCAGTGAGTTCACTAAACTTTCGCATAGATAATGAACGTTCTTTCAATAACTCCCTCAGCAATAAACCAAGACTATTACTGTTTCTCTGTTCAGCCATTTTCGATTCTCCCCTCTTACAGTGACTAAACCAGTTGTCTAATATGATATGAAATTATCATTCTCAAGAAGTGTATAATCACGTTGACATTTTGTCAACACTTTAGTTAGAAGAATGCTGCAAAAGCGATTATTAACAACATTACTCCACTAATAATTGTTCCAAATTGCCCTACAGTAAATGAACCAATCCGAACATCCGCTACCTTACTCCCTAACTTAACACCTAACCAAACAGTAATAAAACTCCCAATCGCAGCAAGTATCGAGATGACAAGCGGCGAAAGACCGAGTAAACCTGCACCTACCCCATTCGTAAGTGCATTCGCCGATAAGGCAATACCGAGAAGTACAGCTTCTCCCCATCCAATTTCCCCAGACTTGTTAAATTGAGCCTCCTCCGGATTTCTTAAAATATCTTGAACATTATTATTAGACTTTATTTCTTTGTTACTATACACTTTTAAAGTTTCTTGTTTCTGCGGTTTAGCCAAAAGAATAATCCGAATTCCGATTATACATAATAATAACGCTCCGATGACCACAGGAAGCATACCTGGAAGAATTTTTGATAGCCATACACCAAATGTAATGCCTGCCATACTCATAAGAAAACAAATGACCGAGATTAAAATATTTTTATCAAATCTAACATTTATCTTTCGAATCCCGTAAGAAAGTCCGACACCCAAATTATCAATACTGGATGAAAAAGTAAAAGCCAAAATGATTAACCAAGTCACCATACCACATCCCTTATTTTTTTATATCATATTATTCATGTTGACAAATTGTGCCTGAATTTCTAAAAACATTGACAAAAAAACAACAATATTTTGGTAACACAATATAGTGTGCGAATTAATAAAAAAATATTTGCTATCAGCATAACTTGAGATTGATTACATTCCGCAGGGGCTTTCAATGAACCGATTGAGCCATGGGTATTAGTTCGAAGGAGGTATAGCATTATTACAGCGCTTATCCCTTTTATATTCCAATATGGAATCAAAACTGATAATTTTACGCATTTCTGTTCAATTAAACTCTCTGTTACGCTAATAGAAAGGAGATGAGGGACAATGATAACAAAATGGAATGCTAATTTATATGATCAAAAGCATGACTTTGTTTCAAAATTTGGAGGGAGCTTAGTGGATTTGCTTGCACCACAAAAAGATGAATGTATTTTAGACGTCGGCTGTGGTACAGGTGATTTAGCCCATGAAATTGCCGCTCTTGGTGCTAATGTTCAAGGAATCGATGCCTCCCATGACATGATTATCGCTGCACAGCAAAAATACCCTGATATTACGTTTCACACAATGAATGCTACTGCACTTCACATGGCAAACCAATTCAATGCAGTCTTTTCAAACGCTGCATTACATTGGATGAAACAACAGGATGAAGTTATTCAAAATATTTACCGTTCACTTAAACAAGGTGGTCGTTTCGTTGCTGAAATGGGTGGACACGGTAATATTGCTTCAATTGTTTGGGCACTTCAAAAAAGTATGGAGGAATTAAAACTTTCTTATATTGAGGAGTATTTCCCATGGTATTTTCCTACTATAGAAGAATATCAGTCGAAATTAGAAAGCGCTGGATTTACAGTTGAAATGATTACACTATATGAGCGCCCAACACCGCTTCAAGGCGAGGATGGGCTTCGTAATTGGCTAGTGATGTTTAGCAATAATATGCTTCAGCATTTATCAGAAACTGAAAAGGAACAGATTTATGACAAATGTGAAGAATTGTTAAAGCCAAAATTTTATCAGGATCATCAATGGGTTGCTGATTATTGCAGATTACGCTTTGTTGCTATTAAAAATAACAGTTATTTTTAATATGAAATCGAATAGTGTAACGCTTGGAAAAATATCCAAGCGTTTTTACTATTTATTTATATGAAATTCCTGACTTATTTCGGTATTTCGGTCATCATCACAAATGTAACATTTTATCCATCATGAACGAGGTATTAAAATTACTAAAACACCAATCAAACAAATGCCTGCTCCAACGAAATCCAAGATGTCTGGTTTTTTCCCGTCGATTCCCCATCCCCATAAAATAGAAAGGACAATAAAGACACCTCCATAGGCTGCGTATACTCTACCAAAGGTTGGGAAGGTCTGGAAAGTTGCGACAACTCCATATAAAGCTAACGCAATCCCACCTATAATTCCCCAGTAAAATGGTTTACCTTCTCTTAACCAAAGCCATATTAAATAGCCGCCCCCAATTTCGCCAATTCCTGCGAGGATAAATAATAATGTTGCACCAATCATTTTTTTCACACTTTCTATATATGTTAAAAAGAAACATTTATTATCTGCTCTATTATACATAAAAACACGTTACTTTGAATGAAATCAAAAAAATTCCGCCTTTCCCCAGTACAACCAATTATAAGCGATTGCTTTTTAACAGGAGAAAGGTGAAATATAGAAAGTAGGTATTGCTATTATGTTTGAATATACTCCCCTTCCTTTTCCTGCTTCTTCCTCTCTTTAATACAATCCCCAGTATGTAATCGTATCCGTAACGCCAATAAAAATCAGAATAACACCCGCTACATTTTGAATCACTCTTCCCATTTTCATGCTTGTACGCATAATGAATCTTTTTGCATCAAATAAATGAATAAGCCACAGCATCACTAGTAATGGTACAGAGGTTGCTATTCCAAAAATGGCCGATAAAACTACCCCATACGCAGAGGTTACGACTGTTGGCATTAACCACACGAAAAATAGAACAAACATCGTAGGGCAAAAGGCTATGGAAAAACTAGCACCCATCAGAAAAGATCCCCATTTCCCCTCTTTTAAAACAGACGGAATATACTTAGGTATTCGATTAAGAAATTTCAATTTTAATAATCCAATTAGCACGAGTCCTGTTATGAGCATGATTGGACCAATCGCTTTACGAAAAATAGGAAAATACTTCGTCATCTCTGTTTCAAAGGACTGACCGAATAACCAGGCGAAGTAACCTATTAAACTAAATACGACGACCTTCCCTAGTATAAAAAAAACAATTTCTTGCCAACTGTTTTTCATTTGCAATGTTCGATTCCCATAAAAAGTGATAGCACTCATATTCCCCGTTAATTGACAAGGAGCTAAAGCGCCTATTAATCCAAGAAGAATCGCAATAATGACTGGGGAATGTTCATAGGAATTTAAAAATACTGTAATAGGTCCACTAATGATTTGGCTTATTTTCGACATTATACTATACATCTAGAAACACCTTCTATTTTTTGTAGTAAGTCACAGATGTAGTTCCAACTACTACGTCTTTGAATATCAGATGACAAACTGTTAAGAATGCCTCAATATCAGCTGTGCCATAATTCGTTAAAAAATAGGTATTCACTATAATCATTCACAAGAACATAAAAGAAAAATCCTGTATCAAAAAATTAACACAGGATTTTAATCAAACTTCATTTTTAATCACAATTAAGTGTTAATCCACCTTAATTTGACCCATCATTCCATTATCCTCATGCTCTAGAATATGACAATGGAACATGTAGACGCCCTTATGCTTAAATTGTACAGCTATTTTTACTGTCTCATCTGGTTTTACGGAGATACTGTCCTTCCATCCTTGCTCATTTTCAGGTGGCTTTTTCCCATCACGAGAGAGTATTGTAAATTGTGCTCCATGAATATGAAACGGATGAATCATGCCGCCCATCATATCCGGTTTATTATAAATTTCCCATACCTCAGTAACCCCTTGTTTTTGGGTGAAATCAATTCTTTCCGGATCAAATTTCTTTCCATTTATCGTTACCATGTCCATCATTCCAAAGAGTTCCACTTTTTTTGTAACAGGTAGATTCATTTCTTTATCTACTAATGACAGATCATTCAATTGTTTAGGGACCATACTATTCTCTCCACTTTGATTAGTAACTACAAATGGTAAAAGGACCGATCCATCCTCATTTATTAAAGCTAAGTCATTAATGTCCTTTATTTTTGAAAAGTCAACTACGATTTCTGCCCTTTCGGATGGCGTTAGTGTAATCTCTTTTAAAGAAACGGGTTCATTCAAGAAACCACCATCCGTTGCGATTTGAAGGAAAGAATCCCCTGTATTCAATTTAAATGTATAATTTCTCGCATTAGATCCATTTAATAAACGAAGACGCACTTTCTCTTTGGTTACAGTCAATTTAGGATTGAGCGTTCCATTAATTAATAATGTATCACCGATTGTTCCGTCTTGGTTCATTGTAGAGCTATAATTCAATTGTTTATTATCATCAAATGTTCTATCTTGGAAAATCAAGGGGAAATCATTCTTCCCATAATCATTAGGCAATCCAAGACTTTTTGAATGTTCATCTTCAATATAAACCAAGCCTGCCAATCCGTTATATACCTGTTCAGCCGTTTTTCCATGTGGATGGGGATGGAACCATAGCGTTGCTGCTTCTTGATTCACCGTAAATTCGATGGTTTTTTCTTCTCCTGGTTTAAGTATGCTTTCTGGCCCACCATCTTCTTCCCCTGACACTTCTAGTCCATGCCAATGAAAAGTTGTATCGTCATCAAGTTCATTGATAGTTCTAATCTTTACGATTTCACCTTTTTCAAGACGAATCATCGGACCGAGAAACGATCCATTATACCCATAGGTATTTGTTTGAAAACCATCAAATATTTCTGTTTTTCCTTTTTGTGCCCTAACAGTGTATACAACTTCATCTTTATTATTACGTTGAAGTTCAGCAGGGATTTTCACTTCATTTTTACCGGTTGAATTGTTTAAACTTAAAACATTGCTATGACTCTCATGTCCCTTCATCTTATCTTGGTCCATGTCTTTCATATCTTTTGAAGAGTGATCCATCCCCTCCATCTTCATAGAGGAATGATCCATGTCATTCATATCGTTATTATTTCCTTGGCTACAAGCCCCAAGTAAGCCCAAACTTGCAATAATACCTATTAATACTGTTTTCCTCATATCAACCATTCCTTTCACCTTAAGTATAAAGAACAGTTGTGTAGGAATTATGTAGAAAACGGCATTTGTATATAAAATGTTGTTCCAATATTTTTCTCACTTTTGACGGAAATTGTACCGTTATGAGCTTCCACTAGCTTTTTGGTAATTGTCATACCAATACCATTGCCAGTATATCGATTTTCCACTCGGTAATTTCGTTCAAAGATTTTTTGACTTGTTTCTTGATCCATACCGACTCCATTATCATGTACAAGAATTATATAACCGTCGCTTTTATTAAATAATTTGATTAATATAGTTCCATCTTTTTGAACATGATACATTGCATTTTTTATAATATTGTGTAGAATTTGATTCAATCTCAAGGCATCTACCTTTGCATTGATTGTTTTGTCTAAATCCAATTCTACCTGTATTTCTTTTTCAAGTAATTCACTTGCCAACGCAATTACAGACTTTTCGATCAAATTAGCAATCGGTTGCTCTTTCATAATGACCTTAAATGTAGGATTATTAATATCATTTAATGTATCTAATTCTCCAACAAGGAGAATTAGCCTATCAATTTCCTCCACACATGCTTTCAAACGTTCTGGAGTAGCTGTCCATATTCCATCTTCAAATGCACTTAAATAGCTTTTTATTGAGGCTAATGGATTACGTATTTCATGTGCAAGATCCTGTGTCATTTCTTTACGACGAAGTTCATAAGTGTTTAACGTTTCATCTAGTTTCACCAGTGATCTACCTAATTGACCAATTTGATCATTAATGTTGTAACTAATATTTAAGTGACGGTCTCCACGCACTAGTCTTAACGCAAAGAGATCCAGTTCTTGGATAGGTTTCGTTAATGTTTTTGCGATTAACAAACTAGAAATTAGTATAAAAATAAGTAAAAGGCCAAATGACCACATTGCCGTTTCCCGTAATGCCATATCAAAGTGGTGAATTAGTTCCTCGGAATCTGTAATTTGGAGCATCATCAAATGTTCATGACCTTTATAAAGTAATATCCCTGTTATGAATAAGAGTATGCTTGTAGAAAATATAGCTATAATTAAGGCAACTTTTATATGAAATTTCATTGATTTATAACCTTTTCGTTTATTTTATACCCCAAACCAAAGACCGTTTGGATGTACTCTTCTTTCATTTTTTTACGAATATTTTTAATATGTTGATCCACAATACGAGGATTTATGTTCAAATCAAAACTATATATTTTTTGAATGATATCATCCCTGCTAAAAACCTTTTTAGGATTTTCAGCTAGTAATAGTAAAATGCTGAATTCATGTGGCGTGAGCTGAATACTTTGATGATTTACAAATACTTTTCTCTCATCTTTATGGAATTCCAACTGTCCTAAAATAATAATTTGTTTTTTTTGTGAGCTGGGTAACAATCTTTCTGCTCTTATTATTATTTCTTTAGGATGAAATGGTTTAACTACATAGTCATCTGCACCAATTCCAAATCCGATTACCTTATCATCAATAGAGATTTTCGCTGTAAGCATAATCACAGGAATATCGTAATTTGATTTTACATATTCGCAAATGTCTTCTCCAGCCATATCCGGCAACATTAAATCTAAAATAATCATATCAAGAGGTACTTGATCGATCACTTGAATTGCGGACTCTCCTGTATGTGCAATATATGTATGATCTCCCTTATTTTTAAAATAAGATGCCAATACCTCTGTAATCTTTTCTTCATCATCGACAATTAGCACTATCATTTTCTAATTACACCAACTTTGTATAAGAAATTTAATAATATTATAAACAATTTAAACAGTTGACTTGCTCTTTTAATCACCAACTACGTCTTTGTATATCAGATAGCAAATGCCTAAGAACGCCTCAATATCCGCTGATACATATTTCGTTAAAAAATAGGTACTCGAAACGATATGGGCACATTCCTCTAACGAATAGCTTTGAAGTACTTGCTGGTGAGATTGAGCCTCAATTACACTCTTTGGTAAAAAGGCGATGCCTAATCCTTGCTTAACAAAGTTTTTAATAACCTCTGTTTGATTAATATTCATACTTTTATAGCTTGGGAATTGTTGCAATACTTGTTGTATGTCCTGCCAGTATGGTGCATATTCATGCGATCAATTATGCCTCGGCATAATTGCGTCCGGAATCGGCTTTGTGCTTTCACACAAAGAATTCCTTTCCGATTCCGTGACATCCGCCGAAGGCTTTAACTTCTTTCAGTGGATGTTTGGACATCCACTGAAAGAAGTTAAAATAGTTTCCTGCTGTAAAAGAGTCTGTGCATCTGTCGCCTTTTTTGATATCGGAGCAATCAATTGCAGTGGTTCCTGCGCGAGAAGAACTGTATGAAGATCACGCGTTGTTATTAATTTTGATAAACCGATATCTACTACGCCAGCATATACTGCTTCCCCGATTTCATTGGACTTTAACAGTTCTATCGTTATTTGAATAGAAGGTTTTTGCTGCTGAAATGTATCAATGATTACCGGTAATGTAGAATTGGCGATTTGTGGTGCGACACCAATCGTTAGCTGGGACGTAAAACCATCCAATAGAGATACAGTAGTTTGTAATCCTTCATCAATCGTTGCCATCATTTTCTCGGCGTGTTGAAGGAAGTGAGCGCCGATATGATTTAACTTCACATGCTTCCCCTGTCTATCAAAAAGCGGTGTTTGTAGTTCTTTCTCTAGGTGTTGAATATGCTTAGAAACTGTTGATTGTGTAATAAAACGTTGTTCTGCCGTCTCACGAAAATTCTCTGTTTTCGCAGCAACAATAAAAGTTCGTAACCATTCTGTTTCCATAAATAGGCCTCTCTAGTTTTTCATTCATTATATCGAATTCTATTTACATCTTGAAACCTTTTCTAAAAACTGGCCATTATTCATACCAACATATACGAAAATTGGACAATTAAAAAAGTAGTTGAAGATCCTCAATTTCTTGTATCTTCAACTACTTATTATATTGTCTCATTGTTATTAAACAATTAGTTAACAGCTTGCTTAACTTTATCTAACACTTCATCGGATGTTGCTAATTGTAACGCTTCTGTTGCTAATGCTTGCATATCCGCCGCAGATAAATTTTTAATTAAGGAACGTGTTTTTAAAATGGATGTTGCACTCATTGAAAATTCATCTAGACCTAAACCAAGTAATAGTGGTGCAGCATATTCGTCCCCTGCCATTTCACCACACATACCAGCCCATTTCTTTTCTTTATGTGCTGCATCAATGACTATTTTAACCAATCGTAAAATAGCCGGATTATAAGGTTGATATAAATAAGATACTTTTTCGTTCATACGATCCGCTGCCATCGTATATTGGATTAAATCATTTGTACCAATCGAGAAGAAGTCCACTTCTTTCGCAAAAATATCTGCCATCACTGCCGTCGATGGAATTTCAACCATAATGCCGATTTCAATCTGATCACTAACAGCTACGCCTTTAGCAAGTAGATTTTCCTTTTCTTCTAAAAGAATCCCTTTCGCGTCACGGAATTCTTGTAATGTCGCTATCATAGGGAACATAATTTTTAGGTTCCCATAATTGGATGCACGTAATAATGCACGTAATTGTGTACGGAAAATATCTTGATGATCTAGGCATAAACGAATCGCGCGATGGCCGAGGAACGGATTCATCTCTTCTTGGAGTGGTAAATAGGGTAAATTTTTATCTCCACCAATATCAAGTGTACGGATGACAACTGCTTTCCCTTTCATTCCTTCTAATACCATTTTATACGCTGTAAATTGTTCGTCTTCTGACGGTAAGTTTTCTCGTCCCATATATAAAAATTCTGTACGGTATAAACCGATTCCTTCACCACCGTGACGAAGTACACCTTCTAAATCGTTTGATGACCCAATGTTCGCGGCTAGTTCAACTTGAACTCCATCTTTAGAAATCGTTTTTTCATTTAGTAATGTTGCCCATTCTGCTTGTTGAGCAGTAAAGTTTTCCGCTTTTTTTCTATATGTTGCAACAACGTCTTCTGTTGGGTTCACAAGTACATCACCGGTTAAACCATCTACGATTAATAAATCACCATCTTGAATGGACGTCGTTGCTTTACCTGCCCCTACAACTGCAGGAATTTCAAGTGACCGTGCCATAATGGCAGAGTGAGATGTACGACCACCAATATCCGTTGTAAAACCAAGCACAAAATTACGGTCCAATTGTGCTGTCTCAGAAGGTGTTAAATCATTTGCTACAACAATCACTTGTTCACTAATATTACTTGGATTTGGAATATGTACACCGAGTAAATGTGCTAAAACGCGGTTTGATACATCTTTAATATCTGCAGCACGCTCACTCATATATTCGTCATCCATATTTTCAAATAATGAAACAAACATCGTTGAAACTTCACTTAATGCATATTCTGCATTAACCGCTTCATCAGCAATTTTTTGTTGGATAGGTCCAATTAATTCTGGATCTTTCGCAACAAGTAAATGTGCACCGAAAATTGCTGCTTCTTTCGCGCCTAACTTTTCATGCGTTAGCTGTTGAATTGCGGCTAATTCTTCTTCTGTTTTTTCGAGCGCTGCCACTAAACGTTGTTGTTCTGCATCAATATCCTGAATAGTTATTTTCGTAAACGTTAAATCCGGTTGAACTAAACGATATGCTTTCGCAATGGCAATGCCGTCAGATGCGGCAATACCTTTGAGTTGTATCATTGTGCTAGCCCCGTTTCTGAAATTAAATTAGTTAATGCAGTAAACGCTTGTTCTTCATCCTCCCCTTCTACTTGTAGTGTAAATACTGAACCTTGTTTTAGGGCTAATCCCATAACGCCTAAAATAGATTTTAAATTTGCCGTTCTTTGTTCTGTCTGTAATTCTATAGAAGAAGCAAATGGTGTTGCTGCTGCTACAAGCTGGCTAGCTGGACGTGCGTGAATTCCTTGCGGGTCTACTACTGTAAATTGTTTTGTTTTCATTGTTTATTCTCCTCTTATTGTAAATCTGTTAAAATGATAACATTTGGATGTTTTGTTAATACACTTGCTGGTACATCTTCTGTATATTCAGATGCAAGCACACGTTCTAATACATCACGTTTTGCTTCTCCAACTGCGATTAACAATATGCACTTTGCGCGCATTATAGATTGAATCCCCATCGTAAATGCTTGGGTTGGAACTTCATCGATCGAATCAAAGAAGCGTGCATTTGCTTGGCGAGTTGATTCTTCAAGCGTTACAAGATGTGTCAACGTATCAAAAGATGTTCCTGGTTCATTAAAACCGATATGACCGTTTTGTCCAATACCAAGTAATTGAAAATCTAATGGAAGCTGCTGTAATAATGATTCATAGCGTGCCGCTTCCTCTGTAGGATGATCAGCTAAACCATTTGGTAAATAGGATTCTTTAAATGGTTTGTTGTGAAATAAATGTTTGTACATATAATATGCGTAACTTTGTTCATGTTTAGCACTTAGGCCAACGTATTCGTCTAAATTAAAGCTAATACAATCAGTAAAATCGATATTAGTCTCACAAATCTTAGCATATAACGCCTCCATTGTACCACCTGTAGCTAGACCGAACGTTGTAGCACCTTCATTTTTAGTATTCACAATTATGTCTACTGCACGGGCGTATAAATCTTCTTTTGAAGCAAAGCGTTCCAGTCTCAATCTTTATTCCCCCTTATTAGCATACAACTTAGGCTTCGTAAATTACCTTGCCAGCCTTAACCGTTTGTTGCAACATTAAATGTTCATCCAAAATTACAAAATCTGCATCAAATCCTTGTTCAATTTGTCCTTTGTTAGCCAATTTTAATTGTTTTGCAGCATTGTAGCTCGACATTTTAACAAGTTCTTCTAACGAACAATTCGTGATGAGTTGCATATTACGTACAGCTTGGTCCATTTTTAATACACTACCAGCAAGAGCACCATTTGATAAATGGGCACCACTTTCGGAGACGTGAACCATTTGACCACCTAAGTCATAATCTCCATATGGCATTCCTTTTGCTCGCATTGCATCGGTAATTAAAATAATACCGTCTGCTCCTTTTAAACGATAAGCCATATTCACGGCATCCTTGTGCATATGAATAAAATCAACAATGATTTCGGCCTTAATTTCCTCTAATAATAATACACCACCGACAACACCTGGATCTCGATGATGGAATGGCCGCATTTGGTTGTATAAATGTGTGCCTTGTGTTGCACCATGATGAACGGCTTCTTTCATTTGTTCAAATGTTGCATCAGAGTGACCAATTGATACGACCACACCACTTTCTGCAATTGCTTGAACTACATCAAATCCATTTGGTTCTTCTGGCGCCATTGTAATTTCTTTAATTTTATTGCCGCTTAAGTTTTGCCATTTTGTAAATACAGCGAAATCAGGAGGTACGATATATTCAATTGGCTGTGCACCTACACGCTTTTCTGATATAAAAGGACCTTCTACATGAATCCCTAGAAGTTCTGCCTCATCTGGATTTGATGTAAACTGCGCAATATTTTCAATTGCACGTTCAATATTTTGAAAGCTTTGTGTCATAGTCGTTGCTAAAAAGCCTGTTGTACCTTCTTTGGCAAGTGATTTTGCCATCTTATGAAGACCTTCACTCGATGCATCCATCGTGTCCATTTGAGCAGAGCCATGGATATGCATATCGATATAACCAGGAACTAAAAATTTCCCTATACCATCAATTATTTGCACATGGTCTACTATAATTCGTTGTGCAATTTGCGCAATTTTCCCATCCTTTATGAAAACGTCGACATGTTCCTTTCGTCCTGTTGCATTGACGACTGTGATGTTACGGATTAATAAATTCATTAAAAACATCTCCTAGGATTGATAGAAGAGACTGTCCTAAAAAAATAGTATATTTGAAGCGATCCTATCAATGCTGATATTTTAGTATAGCGTTTATACCCGCCTAGATATCTGTGGGATCAACATGTTTTCCCACAGAAAATAAAGCGGAATTACTCTTGTTCATTTAGTTTGATGGACTTTTTTAGACAGCATCTCTTATTTATTACTTCTTCATCGAAATAATGTTATTAGAACCTGCTCGTTGGAAACCAGATTTTTCAAGTGTTATTTCTTGTCCCATTAAACTTGTGAAAACAATTGGTGTGACGATAGAAGGTACTTTGTCTTTAATACTTTCAAAATCAACTTTTAATAACGTATCACCACGTTGAATTAATTGACCCTCTGTAACCATCGTTTCAAATCCTTCACCATTTAGTGTGACAGTATCTAAACCGACATGAATTAATATTTCCACACCTGTATCAGATTTTAACCCGATAGCATGCTTCGTTGGGAAAATCATTACTACTTGTCCATCAAATGGTGCATGAACTGTACCACCTTTTGGATGAATACCAAAACCAGGCCCCATTATACCTGATGAGAATGCTTCATCTGGTACGTCAGATAACGGAATTAAATCGCCTGTAATTGGCATCTCAAAATCATTGGAAGAAATTGTCCCTTCTTCTACTGATGTTTCTCCAACAGGCGTCTCTTTTTGTAAATCTACATTTGAAGGTGCTGGATTACCCTTTTTCAGGCGATCTTTCATAGCTTCTGCTAAAAACTCTACGGATGTACCGATTATGACTTGTACATTTGTCTTACTAATACGCATAACACCTCGCGCACCCGTTTGTTTTAATGTTTTTTCATCCACCTGTTCTGCATCATCCACAGTCATACGAAGACGTGTTGTACAGTAATCCACTTGCTTGATATTCTCTTGTCCACCTAATGCTTCGATTGTTTTGTAAGCACGTAAATCTAAATCATTGGAAACAGCTGCATCAACATCTGTCCCTTCTTCATCGTCGTCTTCACGACCAGGAGTTTTTAAGTCTAATATCTTGATTAAGAAATAGAAAACGACAAAGTAAATAGCGCCGAAACCTAATCCCAATGGAATTAATAGCAATGGTCTATCTGCTAAACCAAAGTTTAAAAGATAGTCAATTAAGCCTGCCGAAAATCCAAACCCATCACGGAATCCAATAATATAAGAAATGGCAAGCGAAATACCCGTTAAAACTGCATGGATACCATAAAGTACTGGAGATAAGAACATAAATGTAAATTCAATAGGCTCAGTTACACCTGTTAAAAATGCTGTTAAAGCGATGGATACAAACATACCACCGACTACTGCACGTTTTTCCTTTTTCGCTGCAAAGAACATCGCAAGACACGCTGCTGGTAACCCAAACATCATGATTGGGAAGAAACCTGCTTGGAAATGTCCTGCTGATGGGTCTCCTGCTAAAAATCGGTTAATATCACCTTTAACAAGATCGCCTGCAGCATTGGTAAATTCACCGAAGTCAAACCAAATTATTGTATTAATTACATGGTGTAGACCTACTGGGATTAGTAAACGATTTAAGAAACCATACATCCCAACACCAAATGCTCCACCACCGATTAACCAGTTCCCTACTGAATCGATACCACCTTGAATCGGTCCCCATATGACAGCTAAAATAGCACCTAAAATCGCCATGGTGATGGACGTTATAATTGGCACAAAACGCCGTCCTCCGAAGAATGACAGCCATTCTGGGAATTTTACATTATAAAATTTGTTATAGAGTAGACCTGCTGTAATACCTGCAATGATTCCACCAAATACACCCATATTTAGATCTTTATTTACGGCTCCTAATACTGCGACTAACACCAAATGTGCAATGGCGCCCGCTAACGCTGCTCCACCACTATTATCATGTGCTAAGCCCATCGCGATACCGATTGCAAAAATAATAGGTAAATTACCTAAAATCGCATCACCAGATGCTGCCATAACAGTTGCAATATGCTGGACAACGTCATTTGGAACTGCACCAAGCATGTCCCCAGAGCCTAAGCGTAAAAGTAATGCAGCTGCTGGTAAAGTAGCAATTGGAAACATTAACGACTTACCGATTTTTTGTAAGAAAGCTAACATTTATTCTCCCCCTTTGGTATAGTTGTCTAGACCACTTAATAGAAAAAAAAGCGTTTTCATTAAGTTTCTATCAATTATATTACCACTCTCACGAAAAATAAACACTATTTTTGAAATGAAGGTCCTTAAGACTATTAATTAAATGAAGCCATCGTATGCTTTATACGAGGATGTAATTAGTCTAAGCAAGCATTGTAACAAACTACAGCCCAATTGGAAGATTTTCTTTCACCAATTGGGCTGCGGTTCATATTTTTTAATTATGCTGTGACATCACGTTTCATAAAGGACATGTAGCTGATCCCAAGGAAAAGAACAGCATAAATCGCAAGAATTGTGAGTGAGAATGGCATTGTCATATCATCTATTATAAATTGATTATGTTCATACTGTGTCAAATCTGAATGTGTTAGCCAAATATATTTAACGATTTTAAATCTACTTAAGAACATTACAATCATTCCACCTGTAAAAGATAAGAACATCGTTAAGCCAATCGCTAAAGAGCTTGAACGGAAAACTGAACCCACTAAGAAAGCAAACAATATTGACATGACAAAGTCTCCGCCAGAAAGTAAATAGTGATAAGCTAAGTCATTCCATACTGATTTTTCAACAACCTGACCGTTGACCATTTCTAGCTCAACACCAGTTGTACCACCAAATAGTATCAGTCCAACAAGAGCACTTACTACTACATTGACAACAAGTAACAAGATTCCAAATATGAAAGTTGTAAGTAATTTTGAAGTTAATATTTTTGCTCGTGAAACCGGACGCGTTAATAGCATTTTAATCGTACCAGTAGAGAATTCACTAGATACAATACTTGCTGCCGTAATAACCGTAAATAATGTAATTAAAGTCAGCATGTTACCTGAAAATGACATAAAGCTTGCTACGCTTCCTTCTACTTGAGACGGCACATCGTTTGCTAATCGATACTCAGAAATAGCAATTTGCTCCTCGAAGCGTTTTTTATCCTCAGTCGATAAACCTTCATCTTTCATTATCTCTTTATTATTATTAATCGCCTGCTGTTCACTTTCCTGCCACGTTATATCCTCTGTCATTTTTGTATCATAGTATTTCATCATAATACCAGGACCAATAATAAAGAGGATTAATAGCGCGACCATTACCCAAGTTCCTTTTTTATGCCATAATTTCATCCATTCATTTTGAATTAGCTTCAGCAATTTGGCCACCTCCTGTCATTTCTAGGAATTGATCCTCTAACGTTTTTTGATGCGGTTGAACGGCAAATATTTGAATTCCTTCATGAACAAATTGTGAAATTAGTTTCGGGATATCCTCTTTCATTATTTCCACTACATAACCATTATTTTCTGTAACGAAGTTGTAATCATGCTTTTGTAGAAGTGCTGCAGCCTGATCATTTGGTGTAGCTTCAATATAATAAAACGAAGAAGTTTCAACGTTGATATCACGAATATCGATGAGCTTGCCATTTTGTATGACAGCCACTCGATCACACATTAACTCAATTTCGGATAATAAATGACTGGAGACAAAAACAGATACTCCATCCTCCGCTGCAATTTTACGTAAATACATACGAAACTCGCGGATACCTGCTGGATCTAGCCCATTTGTTGGTTCATCTAAAATTAAAAACTTTGGTCGATGAAGTAGTGCCTGTGCGAGTCCTAAACGCTGACGCATCCCTAGCGAATACGTCGATACCTTTTCATGAATGCGTTTCTCAAGACCAACTTGTTTAACGACCTCTTCAATACGCTCTTTTGTAACGTTTTTATGCATACGTGCAAAGTGCAGTAAGTTTTTATAGCCCGTCATATATTTATACATTTCCGGATTTTCTACAATTACGCCGACCTTACTAATCGCTTCCTCATAATTATCCTGTAAAGAAAGACCATCAATAATGACTTTCCCCTCAGTTGGTCGCATAAGCCCTGTCATCATACGAATTGTCGTCGTTTTCCCTGCGCCATTCGGTCCTAAAAATCCAGTAATTTGACCTGGATATAAATCGATATTCAATTGCTGAATTAATTGCTTACCGCCAATGGTCTTTGATATATTTTGCAATTGAACAATTGGTTGTGTTGTCATTAATTTCACCCTTTCTTATAATACGCCTTCATCCATTGCACAGCATCCTTATTCGAGACATCTCGAATCGTTTCTACTTCCTCATGTGCAATGATCGAACCATTTTGCAATAATATGATTTGATCTAAAATAGGCTCTACTTCATATAACTCATGTGTTGATAATAATATGGTCTGATGTTCAATATCGGTAAATTGAATTAACCCTTTTATGAGCTGTTCACGAACAATTGGATCAAGACCTGAAAATGGCTCATCCATTAAATAAAATGGTACCTCTCGCCCAAGAGTTGCGGCCATTTTCATTCGACCACGATTCCCTTTTGATAATTGCCGTAGCTTCACATTTTTATCAACCTGTAAAAACTCCGCAACAATACATGCCTTATCATACGAAAAATCTTCGAATTGAGAGGAATAATGCTGAAAAAGCTGCTCACCTGTGTAAAAATCAAAAAACAAATCAATATCTGGTAAATAAGCAATTTTATCAGCACTTCTGCGTGTAACAGATGTTCCATTTAACAATACTTCACCACTAGACGGACGTAATAAGCCTGCCAACACTTTTAATAGTGTCGACTTGCCACTACCATTTTCTCCAACAAGCCCAATGATTTGTCCAACAGGAAAGGAAAAAGACACATCTTGTAGAATAGGCTTTTTCATATAACGAAAAGAGACATTCGATAACTGTAGCATTTATTTCACCTCACGATTTCTTTTGTAAAACAACGAGCATCTCTTCCTTCGAAAATCCAAGTGCTTCAATGGAAGTTAAAAAATGATCTGCTAATTGAGTTTTCATTTCTTCGCGTAAAAGCGCAATTCGCTCTTCTTCAGTTGTAATAAATGTACCTTGACCTCGTTTGGTTTCCGTTATCTTCATCGCTTCTAACTCCTTATACACCCGTTGCACAGTATTGACGTTTACACCTGTTTCCACTGCATATTCTCGAACTGAAGGAAGTCGATCCCCAAGTACTAGCTTCCCTTTCAAAATATCCCCACATATCCGATCTACAAGCTGACTATAAATTGGCTTATCACGTGAAAAGTCGATTGTCATCGTAAAACCACCTTTTCAAGCCACTTTGTCGCTATGATAAATAGGATGGCTACCAAAATAAAAGTTGCTACTTCATCTACGATATACATTGTGCCCAAACTTAAATTCATTGTTGATGACTTTGGGAAAAATGGTTCCAGACCAGTCAAAGGAATGCCTATATGATGGAAAATATTATCATATAATTTACTCCCTGTAAATTTTAACCATGCATTCATACTGATGAAAAAGGTAACCATGGTGATAACTACGGAAAAGTTACCAATAAAGTGTTTCATTTGGAGATTAAATGCAAAAAATAGTAGCACTAGCACAAACATCATCAATTGGAAAATAACAATAATCGCCACAACCAGTGTTAGCAATGAAAGTATTTGGGCGAAGCTGCCTATAATTTCATCTTTGATATTGTATATAGCTATACTTACAAAGATAAAATTGAAGATAGCGTATCCTATTAAGGAGAATACAATTTTCACACCTATAAGCTGTGCAATGGAACTAGTTGAATGCAGCCAGATCTCTTTGGTCCTTAAATCATTACGGATACTAACTAGATATTGTAATACCGAAAAAAATCCACCTAACATCAGTACTAATATCGAGAAGAAAAATGGCAGCTGGTTTTCCATCGTAAATTCATCACTATAACGCCTAATTAAATATGGAATGACCATTGACAGCATGATCCCAATAAAAAT
Source organism: Lysinibacillus sp. NPDC058147 (assembly GCF_042884205.1). Lineage (NCBI taxonomy): Bacteria > Bacillati > Bacillota > Bacilli > Caryophanales > Bacillaceae > Lysinibacillus > Lysinibacillus sp. NPDC058147. Next base: position 492,306 of record NZ_JBHVUJ010000004.1, on the reverse strand, counting down.
CCCACTGAATAGCCATACCCTATAGAGCACCCATTCCTTGTTCAATAACCCTGCAATTTTTTTCAAAGTAAACACCTCGTGTCATAGTGTACTAGTCAAATAGTACACTATGACTTTTAAGTTTGCAAGTATTAAAAGCAAAAAAAAGGAAGAACCTTTAAAATATAGGCTACTTCCTTCATGTTGTAATGAAATTAAGTTTAATAAAGAATGTATCTTCAGCAATTTGAGGGTGATTTTGACGTTTTAACAAAACATGCAACTTTTAATTTTATCAGAACAGTTTTCCGTTTTATCGCCCAACTTTTGAATTATATCGACATCGCCTTCCAAAGAGCAAAAAAGATTCATACAGAAAAACTGTCCGTTAATTCGGAGCCAATGAGCGGGTGATTTCTGTTCCGACTGGTCGCTTTCCTGGGGGCGTCCAGTCAAGTCCTTAATATTGTGTAAAATTCTATACAAAGTTTTCCAACTCTGGCTTTAGTTTTGTCAAATTGTCCAACTTTTGTTGGAATTCGCCGCTAAAAGTGTGAGTTGCGCCGCTAACCATAGGAAGAACGCCGCTAAAACCCGATATTCCGCCGCTAACCAAGCAATGAACGCCGCTAAGAGGTAACCCGTAAAGCAGTGAAGAAATCCTAACCCATTTTCCCTACCACTTTAACCTTTAATCTTGTCGCATTTTCTGGGTGATACGCAAGTGGTGTTTCTTCTACTTCCACTAATTCAATCGTCTCAGACATGGCTCCAGCTAATACTGCTTGTTTCACTGCTTTTTCTTGAGCATCTTTCAGTGAAGTCTCGCGTGGCTCTCTAGAATAAATATAAATCTGTTCATATTGACCACTAATTTGAGCAATAGAAGCACCAATCGCATTTGCTACAGTCCCATTTTCAAAATTAACAATATTAGAGACTCCTTGAAGGGTATCTGGAACAATAATACTGCCTCCACCAACTAATACAAGCTGAACATCCTCTGATGAAGTTTTCATTTTATCAATGGCTTGCTCAATTAAAGAGGATATTTCTGATTGAACATCTTTCGCAAATGCTTCATCAATATGCGCTACTAAACGACGATCACCAACATCAGCTAACCCAAGACGAACAGCAATGTCTGTTGTCGTAAGGGTATTCCCGCCAAAAACAAGTGCTTCTTCAGCGATTTTATATCCAACGCTATCAGGACCAACCGTAATTTTATCGTTATTTACTCGGACAATACTGCCTCCACCTAGCCCAACGGAAATAATATCTGGCATTCTAAAATTTGTGCGAATATCTCCTACTTCTACTGCTACAGAAGATTCCCTTGGAAATCCATCCTGCAAAACCCCAATATCAGAGGTCGTTCCGCCAACATCCAATACCATTGTATCTTTGATTTTTGCTAAATAAGAAGCGCCTCGTATACTGTTCGTCGGTCCACATGCTATCGTTAAAATTGGAAATTGTTTAGCATAATCAATAGACATTAATGTTCCGTCGTTTTGACATAAAAAGACTTTGGCATTGAAAATCCCTTCTCCTTCTAACGCATGAATAAAGCCTGTTGTTGTCGTTTCAATTACTTTGCATAAGGCCGCATTTAAAATAGTTGCATTTTCACGTTCAATTAAACCTACCGAGCCAATCAACGACGAGCATGAAACAGGAAATTCTTCTCCATATACATTTTGTATAAGACTGCGTACCCTCAACTCTTGATCATTTTTTATGGAAGAAAAGACGCCAACTATTGCTATGGATTCCACTTTATCACGCCAGTCCTCTAAAAGGGTTTGAATTTCGCCTTCGTCAAGCTCGCCTAAAAGTTGACCATCATATTCATAGCCACCATGGACTAAGGCATAATTCCCCGATAGTTTTTCAATCATATCTTTTGGCCAAGCAGTATATGGAAGTACAGACGCGGTTGCAGGGTATCCTAGACGGATTACACCAACTTTAGCTAACTTTTTACGCTCTACAATGGCATTTGTACATTGCGTTGTACCTAACATTGCATGCGTAATTTTCGTCTTATCAATGTTCGATTCTCGTAATAAGTTTCGTAAAGCTGTTTCAATACCTGTTTTTATATCTAAACTCGTTGGAGATTTAACACTATGAACGAGATTATTTTTTTCATCTAAAATAATGGCATCCGTATTCGTCCCACCAACATCAATTCCAATCTTATACATGTTCAACTACCACCTTTTTAACCAATTCCTCAATTGGAGCATAATCGTAATCATAACCAAAATATTTTGGACCTACTGTTTCAATTCCTTTATCAGTTCTCCATTTTTCATGAGCTGGCAATCCAATAACTCGGACACGCTTACCGTATTTTAAGCTTTCCGTTGTCACTGGCAACAAAGTTTCATAATCTACTAAACAAATCAAATCAGGGGTCATTGCGACAACTTGATCATTTTTTTGTGCAATAAGGTTTTCATTTTGAAAATGGACCTTCATAGTATCGTTTTTATTGACTTCCATGCCTTCCAGATTCATTTTTCCAAGGTTAAATCCACCCTTCGTTTCTCGAATAACATCGACAATTTTACCTTGAAATAATTCATAACCTGAAACTAGCTGTAGCAATTCATGTAGTTTATCTTTCACATTTCTACTTTTGGTAGCAATAATTTCACCGATTTTTTCTGAAAGGGTAATGATATGATGGACTCCGCTCTGTTTAATCTGATCTCCTGTCGTTGGGTACAAGCTAACTAAAGAGCTTGCGCCCATTTCAACAGTTGCTGAGCGTGCAATGCGTTCTGTCCATTTATTATCAATCGTTTCAAAAATTCCGATATTGCCTTTTTCATCTGTAATAGCCATCGGTGTTGCAGAAATACCATCCAAATTAAACGTCACCATTTGCAATTCTGGGAATGCACGTCCCATTCCATCACAATCAATGAGAGGGATATCCAGTTGTGCAGCTACTACAATTGGGATCATCGAATTCACGCCACCCGCTTCCATTGGATATGTCCCTGTAATCTTTTCTTTTCCAATATACTTCGCTAGCTTTTGAAAAACTTTAACAAATTCATCTCCCCGCGGAAATTTCTCAACTAAAACAGAAGGTGCCCCCATCATAGCTGCTGGAATGAAAAAGTCCCCATCTTCAATTTCATCAACTGAATATAATTTTACTGGTCCATTTTTTTCAATAGCAGAGAGAGCCATCATTTTCCCGATATAAGGGTCTCCCCCTCCACCTGTTCCTAAAAAAGCGGCTCCAATCGCAATATGTTCAATAGCTTCTTTATCTATATATCTCATCTATTCTCCTCCAATATGACAGTCTTTTGCACTGTTAAACGATAACCGAAATAATAAATTACAAATGAAATAACAATACCAATTAGGGGCTGATTCGGTAATTGCGGCATGCTAGGGAATAATGATAAAACAACTGGAATACTTGCAATTACTGCACCAACTAGCCAAGAGAGAACACCTAAACGATTTACACCATCAACTTCCTTCCAGCTTGTTTTATCTCCTTTATTCATCACCCAATAAGAGGCAATCATAACGCCTGCAACTGGTGGAATCATCGCTGATAATATCGACATAATTGGTGTAAAGAAATTTAAAATACCGATCACGGCAAGTAAAGTCCCAATCGTTCCAGCTATGCCAATTGCCATTTTTTCTTTGTCCTTCGAAACGTTAAAAACATTATTTAAGGCGATTCCTCCTGATATTGCATTCACCAAATTGGTTTTCCATGTAGCTAATATCAAAGCGATTCCACCGATAAATGGAGTGACAATATTCAGAAAGACAGCAGTAATATCACTTGTTTGATAGGCGATTGTTAAAACTGCCCCTACGCCAATCATCAATACTCCAGCTGGAATAATCCCAAATGTTGCAGCTTTAAAAACATCTGAGCGTTTTTCGGAAAATTGAGAATAATCACCCGCGATTACAGCCCCAAGTGCAAATGAACCAATCGTTATAGCTAGTCCATTCGAAAAACTCATGTTATTTTTAGGTTTGTAATCCAAGATAAGCTGTAGATTATCGCCGGATAAAGCTTGAACTAGACCTAGTATACAAATGACAATTAAAAATGGAACTGCAATATAACTTAAGACACGTAGCACTTTGATGCCGTAAACAGCTGAAATCACCATCACTAAACCACTAAGTAAAGAAGCTAATGGAATAGGTACATTCATATCATACGTTGCTAACAAATTAGCTAGTGCAACCCCGCAAACATTGGCTTGAATGCCAAACCAGCCTAAGCAAGCAATAGCCAAAATAATAGATAGTATCGTCCGTGATCCTTTTTTACCAAACACTTGTCCTGCGACATGAACGGTCGGCTTTCCTAAATCACTGCTTTGCATTCCTTGCAAAATCATGATGATTACTACAATTGCATATCCAACAAAAGACACGACTAATGCCTTTGTTAAACTCATACCAGAAATCAATGTATTCCCTACTAATAAGCTTGGTATACAAATCATTGCACCGGCCCAAATAATCCCTAGACTATACCAAGACTGACCTTTACTATCTTCCCCCATATCGACCCCTCCTTTTATAGTTCATTAATTAATGTTCTTTATTATAGAAGAAGCTAGGAACGTACGTCTTTTTCAAAAATGAAAAAAAAGTCTGAATTTTTATCTTTTTTGACAAAAATTCAGACTTTTCTAACCATTAATTAGGCGATAGATCATGCAGGCCATATACACATCGTAAAATTCCGAATAAACCGTTACATCGTTGCCAATTAATTCACTAATTTTTCTGATACGATACTTTACTGTATTTTTGTGAATGTATAAGTTTTTCCCACACTCATCAAAACTTCCATTTGCATCTAAAAGAAAAGCAATTAATGTATTTAGAGACTCTTTATCATTTAGAATGGGGTCAATAACTGACAGGTATTCTTCAATTACTTCTTCCCCTTGTTTACTTAAATCAATGGCACGCTTCATCGATCGAAGTTCAGCTGCAGTAAATAATTTGCGCATTGGATAAATGATATGGACTTTCTTACCTACTTGATTCACCAATTGATACATTTGACGAACAGCTTTAGTATTTTTCATTTTCGGTGAGTAAACGATTTCTGATATGTGCGAGTAGTAACTCGTCGTTTCAATAAACTCCGTAGCAATCTCAAATTCATGAAATTTATTCAAGCCATTTCCTAAAAGAACAATAATACAATGATCAATGCATTGAATCACTGTCGTTTGATAATATTTTGAAAGTTGCTCTTCCAGTTCATCCCTTATTTTCTTCTCTTCTGATAAATCATATATATAAATTAACCACATCATTTGAATAGCAGAGACATCGATATTTAGCACGTTAGCCAATCTTCGCATTTTTTCGCTTTCATCGTTAATGATCGCTTTTACTAAAGCATACTCACTAACTTCATCATGCTTATCTCCCCATAAATTAATGGCCACTTGTACAACTTCACTAATTTTTTCAATGGTCTTCGCTGGCAATGGCGTATTCTCTTTAATTACAAATAGATGAAGCTGTTCTCCATTTTTTTGTTGAACATTTTTATATTCAACTACACACGATAAATCGTTTCTTTGAAATTCTAGTTTTCCATTGTCCTTATTCAGATGACTTTGTGAAAATTCCTGTATAACTTGCCAAACATCTAAAGATGAATTTCTAGGCCACATCACTTGATTCACAATATCAAAATTATTGTTTGTCAGTACAATATTTGCTTTCAGGCGATCAGCTAGCATTTTCAATGTGATTTCTACACTTTGTAAATGCTCTGGTAGCAAACTGACCTTTTCTAATGTTTCCTTCACAAACAGATCATTGACAGCCTGATTATTAACGATTGCTTCCATCACTTCGTAAATAACTTCGTTATAACGTAGAGAATAATCATTTTTAGGCATACAAATAATAATAAAACCTTGAGAGTCAGCTAATTGTAGTACTTCCTCTGGAATTTCTGGCATAACAATTCCCACATAATATAAGATAAGTCCCAATTCGCCAAGATCATGTAAGTGTTGAATGGTTGCACATTGTTGTTCAATACTATCTCTAATTGAATAAAAAGAGCTAATGACTAGTTCTTCAGCATACCACTCTTCCTGAACTGATTGGATAATCGTAGATAAAAAATCGACATTTGATACTTCTAACACAGATAAGGATGAGACCGTACGATGAAGATTATTTTTTCCAGTTAATACTTCTGCCCCTCTAAACGATGGCAATTGCAATATATCTTTTACTGTTACCCCATTTTCATTCACCACTTCTTCTTTGTAAAATTATTATGTAATCTCAGATGTGATTTCACAAAGTCCATAAGCCTCGACTCCAACTTGTGGTAGAACATACTATCAGCATAGCCAATGATATTCATATTTTCCTAGTAACCCACCTAATAAAAATTTAACATATTCGTCCTTATGAAGAAGAATACCACATTCCCTGTTATAGAAGAAGAGATAGGCTAAATCTGGTATCATCGGCTATAACGTATAAATTGATAGGTTTAACTTATTTCACTTCCTTATTGGCATCGCTCTATAGATCCTTGAGCTTTACTTGGAAGGTCAAAATAGGCGATCCTTTGGTCTATTGACCTTATCGGATCGCCCTGTTTCGTTTTAAAGAGGTACAGGCTAGCGATTTTTTGATGCTCTGTAGACAAGTATTTATTGCTAATTTGGTACGGAACCACTCAAAAGATCAATCTGACCAATCACATTGTGAGATACTGCAACTCATATCCCTATTTCCCTCATTTTCTCCGTTATTTTCCCTACTCTGCCATCAATATTCGTACCATTAAACTTCGGAAGTTTCAGCTCACTTACGATTTTTCCATCGCGCATAAACATAACACGTTCCGTATGCGCCGCTACCTTTGCATCGTGAGTAACAAGCATTATCGTAGTACCTTCAGCGTTTATTTCAGAAAAAATGTCCATGATCTCTTGCGCTGACTTTGAGTTAAGTGCACCCGTAGGCTCATCGCCGAAAATGATTTTCGGGTTGTTCAAAAGCGCTCGACAGATCCCCGCTCGCTGTAACTGTCCCCCCGAAACTTGTGTAATGTCGCGCATTTCAAGCTCCGCAATACCTACCCTCTTCATAAGTGCTCTTGCCTTCTCTGATATTATTGCAACACTTTTTCTGTTCTGACGCATTGATGGAAGAATAATATTATCGAGAATATTTAGATTTTTAATCATCGTCGGCTGCTGAAATACAAAGCCCATTTTAGTTCTACGTATATCTGAAAGTTCAACCTCCCCGACGGACGATAATTCACTACCATCAAAAATAACCTTTCCGCCATCAATGCTGTCCATGCCGCTTAATGCAAACATTAACGTTGATTTTCCCGAGCCAGAGGGTCCCATTATTGCAACAAACTCCCCATCGTTTATGTCAATGGACGCTCCGTCGAGAACATTAAGCTTTTCATCACCTTCACCGAAAGATTTTTCAATTTGTTCACCGATGATAATCTTCTTCATAAACTACTCCTTTATATTTTCGGATATTTTTATTTTCCCCGCGCCAGATGTACCAATTAATGTTGTGATTAGTACCGTGCATAGCATCATTAACGGACAAATAACGTAAGCCGAAAGTGGATTGACTGAAAAACTAAACGATGACGCCCCAAACGAGGAGATAACTGCGCCTGCAAGTACTTCTCCAAGAGTATTTGCTAGTAGAGTGCCTAGAACAATGCCGATCGTTGATACAAATACTGCTCGCGAAGCAAACTGTATAGTAATATCCGAGTTTGTAAAACCTAATGCTTTCATGACGGCAATCGAATATTTGTCCTTTGCGACAAGCATTTTCATAAATAACAGTGTTACTAGTACCGTTATTACGAGTGCTAAGGCAATGGCAGCAATGGATGCTTTACCGACTGATTTAATAGTCGAGCCGAATGTTTGAGTTATAAATTCATCGATATTAGAAATCTTGGCGAAAGTAAATCTGTCCGTATACTCTGAGACTTTTTCATTTACATGAGATTTATCAGAAAGCTTCGCGCAAATAACGCTCCACATTATATTTTCCGAAGTGTCGGTAAATACTGCCTTTGCCGTTTTTCCGCCGTTGGTAATGTCGGAATAAATACCGCTTACCGTGAGCTTCGTCTCCCTCCCCTTTATCACAATCGTAATGACATCGCCGACATTTTTGCTCATTTCATCAGCGTTCAAAGATGAGAGTGCAATTTCTTTTTCTGCTGCTGGTGCTCTGCCTTCGATATATTGAATCGGGAATATCGAATGGTCGCCGAGTTCGATTTTTATATTTTCTTCCGAACCGTCTTCCTTTTTTATTTTGAATGTCTTAGTTGTAAGGATGGTATATTTTGAAATGGAACTGTCGCTGTTCATAGACTTTAAAACTTCGACAGATTTTTTAGAAATGTGATCAGTCTGCTGGATATCAATACGAATATCGTAGTTTCCAATACCCATATATTTAATGAAACTTGTTGAGGAAATCGTGCTGTAAAGGTTTTGTGGAACAATAATGATAAATGCTGAAATGATAAGTACTGAAAGCATTGTGGTGTAAAGTTTTTTCCTTGCGAGAACATCTTTGATACCAAGAAAAATGTTTGTGTTAAACAACTTATTTCTGTTCAGGCAAAAACGTTTTGCGCCTGCGTTTTTTCCCTGTGAAGTGCCAAAGCGTATTGCTTCTGCAGCAGATATTTTCCGAAAGCGTCTCAACACACCACTGACATAGGCTATTATTGCAAGGAATACGAGTAGTATGCTGATTATTCCTAATGCAACGGCAAAGGAAGAGTTTTCGCTTTCCCCCATATAAAGCCGGATATTTTCAAGAAGGATGTTTTTGAATAGTAACGAAAGTGCAAAACCGAGAATACTCCCCCCTGCTGCAATCGCTGTGTACTTCGCAAGATAAATTTTCTTAATGTCAGAAAGACGCAGCCCTATTGCTTTCATAACACCTATTTCACGGTAATCGTCTTCGATTTTCGCAAGAAGTGTAAAGCGTATACACATAAATGCAATAGTAACGACAAGAACGCTTATAAGAAGGATAACTGCTATCATTATCCCGTCAGAAATTGCGTTAAGTGTTTTGAAAAGTGGATATGTAATCGTTGGTCCGTTCGTTTCAAGACCAGCCGAGGCATAAGCAGTTTCAAACTCACCTAACGACGATAAATCCTTTAATCTAAACTCAATCAAATACTCCGTACTTCCATGGTCTTTTATTGCCGCGTAATCATTCGGACTGACAAGAAATCTTTTTGAGGAAGACAGCATGGAATTCATCTGTGAATCCCGGAGGAAGCCCGCAACAGTAAATTTCTTTCCGCCTATTATTGCATTATCACCGACTTTTGTGGTGTTGTCTTTCATATAGTTAATTGGAACATAAAGCTCGCCATCGGTTACGTTGATAATGTTTCCGTCAAGATTAAGAAGATAATCGAATTTTTCACTTTGTATGCTGAAACCATTGTCTTGAACATTATTCGCTAACGAACTTCCCCCTAAAATAATTTGCCCGTTATCCATATTGAGAAACTCAACCACTTGAAATTCATCGACATTGCTATTTTGATCCGCGAAATTCGCAAGCCGTACGGTATCAATATCACCCGTATGCATTTGCATAAAATGCGGAGTTTTCGCCTGATTCATAAGTGAATCAATCGCACCAGAAAGATTGACGATAAGTATCGCCGAGAGAGAAACGAGCATAGCCGCTACGGCGACAAATATTGTTGTTGTCAGCGTTATCAGTTTGCTTTTAGAAATGTCATTCCGGATTATTCTGAAATACATACGTCACCTCTATATTCAAGTTGAAGAAAATCAATGAAGTAACACAAATTCGCAAACCCATTCCTATTTCTGAAATGAGCTTTCCCGACTTTTGCAGAAAAATTTTCTGAAGAATTCTCAGAACTGTCGATTCCAAATCCTTAACCCTCACCTCCATTCCCAAACATCTTCATCATGTACATAAGACTTCCGCTATCGACACCAAGCAGTCTTTCTACATTGAAGACAAAAGCTGGTATACGTGACGCACGTTCTTCATCTGTCATATCAACCATATCATCATCAAAAACAGTATTCGTATAGGCAACAATCATTTCCATACATTCATATGGATATGGCGTACTGAAAAGTCCTTGCTCAATACCCTCACGGATTATTTCCGTCAATATTGGAGGAAGGCCATTAATGATGACTTTTTGTATTTTTTGATGCATAAGCGCGTTCTGAGGCTTATGTATATGGTCAATAATTTCCTTGCCGTTTTCGCCACTTATGTTAAGTGCCATTACAACACGGACAATACGCTCGTGAATGGGTATGCTCTTATCTGCAGCGATTCCATTGGCTGCATCTAAAATTTGAGTATTATATCGATCAATTAACGCGTCCATAATATCTTCCTTCGACTTGAAGTGATAATAAAGCGTTCCCCGTGCAATTCCGACCTTTTCTAGAATATCGTTAGTACTTGTGCCATCAAAGCCCTTCTGACCAAAAAGCTCATCAGCCGCATCAAGTATTTCGTTTCTGCGCTCTATCGCTTCTTTTCTCATTTTTATTCCCCCTCACCAGACCGACTGTCTGTCGATAAAATTATAGCATTTTACAATAAATTGTCAATACGAAGTTCCGATTTTGTAAAAACTATTAATTTAAACGAATAATAAAGTCCCTCCATGTAAAATTCATCAATGTAAAAATATCCTTTTATTCATAATAAGTGATAGAATTAAATGTAAGAAGTTTATGTGTTAAGAGAGGTAAGCAATAATGTCTGAAGTAAAAAAAATCGATTATACAATTGGGAAAAAGATACGTGAAGGCTTACAGGCAGATTGCCAAAGCTGTTTTGGTCTATGCTGCACGGCTTTAAATATTGCCGCCTCTAGCGACTTTGCCATTAATAAAGCAGCTGGGACACCTTGCCCTAATCTACAATCGGATTTTAGTTGTCAAATTCATAGTACACTTAGAGATCAAGGGTTTAAAGGATGTACAGTTTTTGATTGTTTAGGAGCTGGTCAAAAGGTTTCTCAAACAACCTTCCATGGACAGGACTGGCGACAACACCCTGAAATTTCCGAGAAAATGTTTAGTGCCTTTCCGATTATGGAACAATTGTATGAAATGATTGCCTACGTATCAGAGGCATTATCGTATACGGTTGATTCATCCCTATTTAACAAACTACATATTCAATATGAACAGCTTCAACGTACAATAGAGCTAGAAGCAGATGATTTACTAGCAATAGATATTCCTAATTTCCGACTGCCCGTGAATGATTTATTGTTAGAAACAAGTGAACAAATTCGCCAAAGCCTTATTGTAAAGATTGGAAAAAACACTCGAAAGTATGACAATCGTGGGGTTGATTGGATTGGGAAAAATTTAAAGGACAAAGATTTAAGAGCAACTGATCTTAGAGGGGCTTATTTAATTGCCACTAACTTTCAAAATGCTAATTTAAGAGGTGTTGATTTTATAGGTGCTGATTTACGTGACGCCAATTTACGCGGGGCAGACCTTTCAAGCAGTATGTTTTTAACCCAAATGCAAATTAATTCTGCCCAAGGTAATCACCAAACAAAACTTCCCTCCCACTTGAAACGTCCATCACATTGGGATAACTAACTTCTAAAAAAGGGCAGAACTATTCCCCCTTAGACTAAGAAAAAACTATTTTGTTTTCTGAATAGTTTCTATAAACCTTGAAAAAGAGCAAATAGAAAAGGCGTGTTTTGAACTAAGATTGATCAAAACATGCTTTTTCTAATCTTCAACTAATGGTGCACATCTTTTTATTTAAATGTTTAAACTCTAAACTGTTTAAAATGATGGTCAAGGTGCTTGTATACGCATTTACCCCATTGTCCAGAAGTGAGTTTCCCAAAAAAAGGATGAGGATGTGTTGTGCACTTCTCAGGTCCGTTATGTTGGAATGTGATAATTTTTTGTTTAAGCTTTTCTTTTTCTATCTCAAATTCTCTATCATCTGCAATCAAAATAGTTGGAATCGTAGACATATTATGTGGCAATGTCTTGTCATTGTAAACGATTTGTTTTGCAAACCTTCCTAACTATTATACCTAACCAACTTCTTGGTGGAAAAGATTTTCCCATTGCGATGTCTTGGAAAGATGAACAATGCGCTAGCATTTGGGCAACATCCATTTTTCCCCATTGCGGTTGTGAATTTGGACTCAATTTGTCTATACGCTTTAAAACTTCTGCTGTATGCAAATGGTCAAAAATATTTTTCATTTGTTTGCATATCCCCTTTAAGATGTTTGGTATTTTAAACGGTTGACAACGCTATCTGTAAATGAACAACATAACAAAAGGACTTATGTGTATGAGTTGTAATACGCACAAGTCCCCTAGATTATTGGAGCTAAATAACATTATTAAATTGCACCTAATGATAATACAATCCCTATTTCAGTAAAGCTACAATTATAGATTTTTAATTACCAATAAATTCAGAACCCAACCAAGAATTGAAATGATAATAATACTCCAAGCATTTTTCTTACGCTGTACTACACCTACAATTCCCATAATCACCCCTAGTACTGGTGAAAATAGAATACCGATAATATACGCGAAAATATTGTAGGTATTATAACTGTAGGTTTCGTTACTTTCATTACCGTATTTGTCACTATCCATCTCCATCCCCCCATCTTTTTAAGGCCAACTTGATGTTGTTGTTGTTGTTGTCGCTTTGATAAACCCTTTTGTTGCTGTCGCTTCGCTTTCGCACAGATAAACCCTTTTGTTGCTGTCGCTTCGCTTTCGCACAGATAAACCCTTTTGTTGCTGTCGCTTCGCTTTCACACAGATAAACCCTTTTGTTGCTGTCGCTTCGCTTTCGCACAGATAAACCCTTTTGTTGCTGTCGCTTCGCTTTCGCACAGATAAATTGCCACAGCATGGCGTTCTTAGACTAAGCTCCTCTTTTTTAGAGAATGTTTAGACATCCGCTGAATTAGCTACTTAGCAATTTTATTAAGCCTATTCGAATAATCACTCAAATAAACTTATTCCTTCTTCCATTTATAGGGGATATTCGCCCAATCGTAAAATATATTAAAAAGGAAAACTAAAATTGAAATTCCAATAATTTGTCCCCATTGAATGTCATCACGAAACAACCATTGAAATGTAATAGATAGTATGAAAAAAGTTAGAGAAAATTGTATATTTTTCTTTATATTTTTTGTCATGTCCATCCTCCCCATACAATAATACTCCATTTCTACATAGTTAAGAAACTCCCACTGTTAGTTTCAGTAACAAAATACTTATAAAAGATAAATATACAATTAATTACATATACTCGTAAAGGTGTATTGAAAAAATAAAAAAATGTTCAACTTTTTCATTTTTTTAATCACTAAAACGTTCTTCTAAAATATTTAAGTCTGCCATCATTAGGCCATGAGTGCAATAATGATACTTGTAAGTTAGATTTTCCATGCTATAATGATAGGAATTATCATAAAGAGAGATAGATTAACAAAATAGATATATTAAATAGAAGAGAGGTGAAATCGATGGAGGCAGTTTTAAGCGAACTAAAGCAAATCAATCAACGTCTTGATTCAATCGAAAACCGTCTTGAGTCTGTGGAAAACCGCCTTGATTCATTGGAAAACCGTCTTGAAATAGTAGAATTTGAGCAGCAACAAATCAAACAAGCTGTTTTAGAAACGAACGAAAAAGTAAACCGACTAGCAGTTATTCAAGAAAGTCAGCACCGCATTATTGAATTACTATCAGCTCGCTCGATTGAGCATGAAGCTGAGTTAAAAAAAATAAGTGATCTACAAGGTGTTGTCTGAAGGTTCCTTCAAAATAATTCTAGCATATTTTCAAATGGTAAAAATCCGCCCTGCTCTTCTCTGGCAAGGCACGATTCGTATCGCTGTATTTTTTACTCACGCTTTGACGCAAGCATAGTTACGCCAACACTCTCTGCTGTATCTCGTGCTCTTCCACTCCCCGTAGAAGTCACGCGGATTTTTACCTAACATTCTTATTCTATATTTTTAGGGTAGCTTAAATGATCTTCAAAGGTTAACTCACTTCTCTAAATTCAGATTTTGAATATTACTACTTTATACTTTCATCAAAAAAAGGCAGATGAAAGTATATTCATCCGCCCTCTACTTATTTTTGTTTCTTTTTATAAATAATCGTAGCTACAACAAGTAAAAGTAAAATTGCCTGTCCGAGCATTGTTTCTACTGTTGGATAGAAACCAATGAAGCTGACAACTGGCAAGCCATCTACAATTGTTGTTGAAACAGTACCTCTTAGCTGCAATGTATGCAGACTGACACCAATAATTTTAAACGCCAATACATAGATTAACACCGTTGCCACTGCGAAAAATTTATGAATTGGTATTTTCGCACTTGCTTTCAATAACACAAATGCAAAAATAGCTAATAATATAAGTGCTACTACGATACCTAGCACAAATTGAGATGTCTCCATTTTAGGTGCAATCCCCGCATAAAAGACAAGTGTTTCTGCCCCTTCACGGAAAACGGATAAGAAGCTAATTGCTGCCATTGCAAACACCGAACCAGTTGAGATTGCATTGCCCATTTGTTTGGAGATATAGCGATTCCAGCTTGTCACACTTGATTTACTATGGAGCCAAATACCAACTCCAATCATCATTGCAGCTGCTAGTAACCCAATATATCCTTCCATCAGCTCTCGACTTGTATCAATTGTCGCTGATTGGAAAAGTGTCGACATTAAAACTGCTGCTACCGCTGATAATAAGATCCCTACAAATGCGCCAGCATATATCCATTTACGCATTGTTTTTTGTCCAGATTTATCCAAGAACGATACTAATGCCATAATAATGAGCAGTGCCTCTAAGCCCTCTCGAAGTAAGATTAAGGCTGCATCCCACAGAGTATAATCTGAGTCATCTTGAATCAGCTCAATTTCAGTACGGAAAGTATCAAGCTTACTTTTAATTGCTTTGACGTCGACGTTAGATTTTAATAAGTCACTAACGAGGATCGGCATATCACTTTCAATTTTTGTATAAAGGCTGCCGTTACGTGTTGAAATATCAATTTCTACACTCGGCCATATTTTAATGAACTCTCGAATTTTATCAGATGCAGCCTTGAAATCACCCGTATCGATAAAATCGTTTGCTTCATCAATATAAGCGACTAGTGTTGCTAAAGAATACTCACCTTCAACAACTTCCGCCGTATCATTGCCTGCTACAAAATCCTCAATTGTTTGTTTTAATTCTGCATATTGAGATTGCATTAAGGCTACATCTGGCTTTTCAGAAGCAAGTGAAATCCGTATAAAGGCCATCTGTGTTTCAATTTGGCCGTACATCGCAATGCTTTGCTCGCGTACAGGGCGTTCAATTTTCTTCCATTTTGCATTGAAATCCTTATACGCTGCGTCAATTGTAGTTAAATCACCACTTGCTAGGGCATCTTCAAATGCTTTCATGATAGGTTTAAATTTCGTGCCAAATTCTGCTCGCTGCGCTACTTCATCTACAGGATTCTCAAGCTTTTCTAAAGCACGTAAGGCATTTGACAAGTCAGATAGTGCCTTTAAACGTTCATCCTTGGAAGTAGCTTTAACTGCTTGCGCAAGAATTTCATCCACTTTTTCTTTTGCTTCTTTTTGCTCAGACGTGACTGACGCCCAGTCTGTTGCAAATTGTTCAAGGGCATGTTCTGCCTCAGTTTCTTTGTCCTGCTTCGTATTCATTAGCGCATCACTAATAGAAATGTATAAGTGACTATATGATTGCGCTGCTTGCACTGGTACAGCAAGTGCCAATAACAAGCAAAGTACTAAACTACAGCGCGTTAAAAAGTGCTTCACCTATATAACTCCCCTTTTGTACACCAGGGAAGCAAGCGAACACTGCGCTGCCTCGATGTGTAGTATACTCATTCATTTTATCCATACGTCCTAAGCTATTTTGAACTGTTATAAATTGGGCTGGATCTTTTTGAAAAGAAATAAACATGAGTCCCGCATCATGCGCACCTGTATTCGTCATAACACCTGATGCATAAGAGTAAGAACGACGTAAAATACGCGCCCCTGATTTACGTGCCAAATGTACATGTGACGTATCTGGCATAATATACTCACCTTTGCTATCCTTCGCCTCTACATCGAAATCATCGAACTCTTTCTTTTTACCAAAAGGTGCACCACTATCGCGATAACGCCCAAATGTTGCCTCCTGATCTTTCAAAGATGTGCGATCCCATGTTTCAAGATGCATTTGAACTTTACGTGCAACTAAATAAGAGCCACCTTTTAGCCAGCCTTTATCGACCCATACAACTTTATTTAAATCTTTGTCATCAGTAGTCGATGGATTCCCAGTGCCATCCTTGAATGCAAATAAATTTCTCGGTGTTCCTCCACCAGCTGGGAATGAGTTAAAGCCTGACTGTGACCATTTAATTTCTACTTTACCAGATGCTGCACGAACTAAGTTACGTACTGCGTGGAATGCCACCTGAGGGTCATCCGCACATGCCTGAATACAAAGATCTCCACCAGTAAATTCTTTTTGTAACTGATCCTTTGGGAAATGAGGTAAGTCTTTTAATTCCTCAGGCTTCAAATGTTGGATACCAAGCTTATCAAACAAAGATGGTCCAACACCTATTGTGATCGATAAATTTGAAGCGTCTAAGCCCTCCGCTTCACCTGTATCTCCCGTCGGCACTCTAGTATTTGTTGTTAAATCTACCATTAATTCACCATTCATTAAACGTACAACAAGAGGTGTCCATTGTTTGAACAACTCTTGTAATTCTTTCTTTGATGTAAATAAAACATCTAAAGAAGCAAAATATATATTTGTCTGAACCGGTGTAATAATGCCAGATTGATGTTTTCCATAGAAATCAATTTTATTATGTGCTGTCGTGCTGTCCGCAACAGGCTCAAACACATCATAGCCCATTACTTTCATAACCCCACCTAAGCCAGAAGCACCGATAGCTACACCTGCTACTCCCATGCCTGTTAGCTTTAACATGTCACGTCTAGATATTTTTTTATTGATCCATTTTTCATCATTTGACACTGTCATTTATTATCACTCCAAAATAATACCCATTTGGCTTAATGGTTCTCCAAGTTGATTTACTGCTGCTGCAAGTGCTTTTGTGTTTTCTTCCGTTAACTCTTTGTAAGAAACATATCCACCATCTACTGTTGCATGCTGTGCCAATAAATCATCGACTGCTTTGAATTTTTCATCTAATGTTGCTACTAAGTCTTTGTCTTTCGCTTCTAATTTCGGACGTAGGATTTCAAAGATTTTTTCTGCGCCTTCGATGTTAGCTTTAAAGTCATAAAGGTCTGTGTGAGAATAGATTTCCTCTTCGCCAGTAATTTTAGATGTCGATACTTCATTTAATAAATCAACCGCACCTGTAATCATTACATCTGGTGTTACTTCTACAGTTTGAACTAAAGCATGTAATTCTTTTGCATCTGCTAGTAATTGATCTGCTATTTTCTCGTAGCCTGCTGTTTTATTTTCTACCCAAAGCGCATGCTCAAGCTTATGATAGCCCGTCCATTCTTCCTCACCCTTACCTTCTTCTTGGATATCAGCTAAACGACCATCGATACGTGGGTCAAGGTCACCAAAGCTCTCTGCGATTGGTTCCGAACGCTCGAAATACATACGTGCTGGTGCATAAGCTGCTTTTGCTTTTTCAATGTCACCAGATTTAAATGCGTCCACAAAGTCTGTTGTTTTTATTAAGAATTGATCCATTTGCTCTAAAGCGAATTTTTGATAAGCTTCTAGTTCAGCAGTTAGATCAACCTTTGAAGTTTGCTCTGTTTGCTCTGTTGCAGGCTTATCTTCTTTTTTAGCTTCATCTGTATTGCCGCAGCCAGTCATAAGAATGCCCCCTGCAACTAATACTGACAATAATGATGTTTTTTTCATGCTAAGTACCTACTTCCGAAATAGTTTATATTGAGAATGATAATGATTATCATCTCTGATTGCAAGAAGTATTTTTATTTAAAGAAAAAAACATCATTATCTAGTTGATATTGATGTTTTTTCTTCAATATAAAGATTCTATGGTATGAGATTTACGCTTGTTTTAAATTCTCAAATTTTCCGTATAAGAAATAATAAAGGACAATTGACACTAAAATAACAAATACCATCGCGAAGAAAATAGCACTGTACCCCGACGTCGGAACGAAGAATCCTAAGAAATAAGGACCCACCCCTAAACCTAAATCATATAATATAAAATATGTCGATGTCGCAAGTCCTAAACGTTCATTTGGCGTAACTTTAATAGCTATTGCTTGCGCTACTGAATTGAAATTGCCATATCCAATCCCAATGCAGGCAGCAGCAAGTAAAAATGCAACACCACTTGTTGCCGAACTAAAGGCATACATGCCGACTGCAAAAATAACTAGGCATGGATAGATAATAATGTTCGCACCTCTAGTATCTAACAATTTCCCTGTAAATGGACGTGTCGCTAAAATAACAATGGCATAAATGATAAAGAAATAACTTCCCGCTGTTACCAAATCAAGCTCTTTCGCATAAAACGTCATAAATGACATAACTCCTGAATAGGCAAAACCAATAACAAGCGCCACAAAAGCAATTGGCACAGCTCGCATTTCGATAAAATTGGATAGCTTAAATCCTGTTTTCTCAGCCATTTCTTTAGCCTTCTTCGGTGCATCTGGAACGGTTACGATAAAATACATTAAAAAACAAACAATAGCTAATACAGAATCGACTGCAAAAATCATCCGATAATCTTCAAACAGCTGTGTTAAAAGAATACCAACAAAAGGTCCAATAGCAGTAGCTAAAATAGCACTTAAGCTGTAATAACCAATACCTTCTCCTCGTCGCTCAGGCGGTAAAATTTGTGCAATAATTGTTCCTGTCGCCGTACTCGCCATCCCAAGTGCAATCCCTTGTACTAAGCGATTGATCATCAAAAGCGGCAAATTCGTCGCGATAAAATAAGACATCGTTGATAACATAAACAATAATAACCCACAAAATAATGTTTTCTTGCTACCCCAATCCCCAATGATACGCCCTGTCCCGAGACGACCAAATAAAGTACCAATAATAAAAATACTCGATACAAGCCCTGCCGTACTAGTTGATGCCCCAAAATGCTCAACTGCATAGCCTGCAATTGTTACCATTAATAAATAAAAAATTAATGTAATGGTAAAGTTAATAAGTGAGACGATTAAAAAGTCCTTCGTCCAAAGTTTATGTCTAGTTGCTTCCACTTTTTCTCTCTCCTACCGATTGATGTTTGCACAAATGTTCGCTAACACTTTTGTCGCAATTTCAATATCTTTCTCTGATACTCCTGCGAGTGCCTGTTCAAAAAATGGTTTTAATTGTGCCTTAATTTCCTGCACAACCTCCTCACCATTAGCCGTTAATTGCACAAGCTTTTCACGCTTATCCCTACCCGCTACAGTTTCCACATAGCCAAGCTCCACAAGCTTTTGCACAAGCCTTGTCACACTCGGTTTTTCAATATACATGAAATTCGCAATGTCAACAAATGTATGTGGACCTTTATCCATCAATAATCGAAGGAGTGCCCATTGAGAACTATATAACTGATATTTCTCTAACTGCATATTCACTAAATTGATAAACGGTCTGTACATTAAGCGGTACTGATTAAAAAATTCTTGTTCAATTGTCAAAAATACCACTCCTTTTATATTAGTTAGCCTAGCTAACTATATACTTAAAAAATCTATTTGTCTAGTAGGGAATTTGCGAGAAAACCGCAGTTAGGAAAGTTCTTTCCGTCGGGGCAAGGGTTCTTTCCGTCGCTCTGATATTTTTTTCCGTCGGTGAACCCTTGTTTTCCGTCGCCGTTAATTCTATCCGTCGCCTCGAGGTTTCTTTCCGTCCGTACCGGAGTTCTTTCCGTCGCTCTGACACTTCTTTCCGTCGATGGGGCATCGCTTTCCGTCGCATCGTTCCGTCTACAACATATCTAGCAAATATTTAGACCGCTTGAATTTTTTGCTCTTTAATTAACAATTAAATACTTCCTATTACTTTTTGTTCCTTCAGCTTTTAACGGTAACTTTTGTAGTAATTTATAAGCTGAATTAGGTGAATCTATTTTAAAAAACTCACAAAAACTTTTATTCGTTAACGTTTCGCCTACTAGCAATCTATAATCTTCAAGCGTTCTAAAAATAGCCTCGTTATCAATTGTTTCACAGCGTTGACAGTACCATTTTGGATAACGATAATTCATAGGTTGTCCATTTAAACAACTTTCACATAGCACACCTTTTACTATATCCTGAACAGGCAGTGCTATCTCTCTTTTGATTGGCCTATGCATGGACAATAATTTAGAAGCAAATTGAAAAAGCTTTTCCTCATCCAACGTCGCCTCTTTATGCTGTTGAAATAATTCTCTAACGTAATATCGTAAACCTGAAACATGAAAAATTGGTTGCCCCCTTAAACTCTTTGATAAAATTGCATTTTTAGTTGCCAAAACGACAGCATAATGAACTGGAATCTTAAGTCGGGACTGATGTAACATCTCAGTCATCCATTCTAAATGACGCGAACCTTGATGAAACGGATTAGTCATTCCCTCAACATCGCCTTCTATTGTTGTTCTTGTAAATTGACTAAAGGATTCATCGAAATCTAGAAAGCCTGTTACATTTTTAATTTCGATAATCAATATTAATTGAGGACATAGTAAAACCGTGTCTATTTGATGAGTAGTACCAAAGTGATTAACTATTTGCAAATCATGAAGAAAATAATGCGGATGAGGTAAAATAATTTCAAGCCATTCGGCATCAATTCTTTGCTCCCCAGCAAAGCCTGCTTGAATACGCCTCAACTTCTCAAAATAATTCATGTAGTCTGTATGTGTACTAGGTAATCTTCGTATCAAAGCTTCTAAAATTTTGTGTTGCTCCGATTCCTGACGATTTAATAAAATCATTGTTTCTTCACCTCCTATAACTATTTTATAAAAAAAGAACCTCATAAAAAGAGGTTCCAAAAAACTTGAAATACATATAGTACAAATTAAATCTTTCACCAACTTTTTTAGATAGAAAGAACGGAAAAATCCCTACTATTCAACTCTTGCTAGCATTTTTTTGCTTGCTATCCGTCGGTACCGGAGTTCTTTTCGTCGTTGGGGCATCGCTTTCCGTCGCCACTAATTCTATCCGTCGCCCTCGGATTGCCATCCGTCGATTCAGGGGTTCTTTCCGTCGCTCTGAGACTTCTTTCCTTCGATAGGCCCTCACTTTCCGTCGCCGCTACTTTAATCCGTCGCCCTCAGATTAACATCCGTCGATTCAGGGGTTCTTTCCGTCGCTCTGAGACTTCTTTCCTTCGATAGGCCCTCACTTTCCGTCGCCACCACTTTAATCCGTCGCCTTGGGATTGCCATACATCGATGCAGGGGTTCTTTCTGTCACTCTGAGACTTCTATCGATGAGGCCTTGCTTTCCGTAAAGCCTTTCAACAAAAAACAATTGAATAGCTAAAGTTATTTAGGGTGAAATATTTATAATCAAACTACTAAAAAGGTATTACATTTTAATGATGTAGTACCTTTTTTATTGTAGTTATATGAAATACCCATGGTATTATATGTAATATTATAATCAAACTAAATGAAATATAAATGTAGCTTTAAAATAAAGTTTGAACAAAAACACCTCGTAAATCCTTACACTAAGATTAATAAGAAGCGTCCATTTTGAAAAAAGATTAATCAAAATGGATGCTTCCTTAGCATTTTTTGTTTTCTTATTATAAAAAAGTTTGATCATTTTCTACAGCGTTACTTCATAAACGCGCCCGATTGTGGAAGAAGAAGGTGAATAAATTCTATCTTTATTGAAAACAGCTGAAATAAAAGCTATTCGTTGCAACATCAGGAGATTTTTGCATTTTCACCTATGTCATCGTTTAACCATTAAAATTATAAATTTTTTCTTTAGTCGTTCCTGTCATCATATCTTTAAGTTGATATGTGTTATTCATAACTTCTTGCTCACCTAATACTATAACGTTCGGTATATTTTCACGGTTAGCCTTGTCCATTGCCTTGCGTAGTTTCTTGTCGCCAAGTTCAACGACCGCACGTTTACCTTGTTGACGAAGTGTTGTGGCCAGCTGTAATGCTTCCTTTTCAACACCAATAGCAATAATATAAACGTCAATTTCACTTTCAGCAGCAGCTTTTCCATTCAATTCGAATGCTGTAAAAATCACATCTAAACCAAATGAAATGCCGACTGTCGGGAAGCTTTGATCGATGCCAATTAACCCTCCAATCGCGTTATCATAGCGACCACCACTGCCAATGCTTGATTTTATGGAACCATTTTTTAAGAAAAGTTCATAGATTGTTCCTGTGTAAATTTCAAGACCTCGCGCTAAAAATGGAGAAAAAACGCAATAATCCTTTATATTTAAAGCTTGTAAATACGAATCTAACTCACGTAGCTCTTCAATGCCTTCTTGCACAAAGCTATTCAACACTGTATATTGATTGAAATAATCAAGTACTGGTTCAGCATCTAAAAATTGTTCGATTGCAGCTAATGAATCGCTTGTTAAGTCTAACTCTTCTAGCTCCTTCACTAATGTCATTCGATCAATTTTCTCCATTTTATCAAGCACTAATATAACGCGATTCATCACTGCTTCAGGTACAGCAAAACATTGCAACAAACCGTAAAGTAACTTTCGATTGTTATATTGAATGAGAATGTCTACGTCCAGCTTACGAAATGCATCAACAGCCATCATCATAAGCTCTGCTTCAGCAGCTTGTGATTTGACGCCAACAATATCCACATCGCATTGAGTAAACTCACGAAAACGCCCTGTCTTAATGGGCCCGTCACGAAATACTTTACCAATTTCATAGCGTTTAAATGGCATCGATAGTTCTGGATTCATAGCGATAACCTTTGCAAATGGAATTGTTAAATCATAACGTAACGCTAAATCACGTTCCCCACGATCCGTTAGCGTATACATCTCCTGTAAAATCTCTGCTCCACCTGCATATTTAGATGCCATTAAATCTTTATAATTAAGAATTGGTGTTTCCAAGGGTTTACAGCCATATAAAATAAACGTATCTTCTAATGTTCTACGAATTGTGCGGCGAATAGCCTCTTGTTTAGGTAAATAATCTTGTGTTCCTCTTACATTTTGGTAATCCATCTTTTTCATCATATCTTCCTCCTCGTTTTTAGCAAATAAAAAAACGTATAACACTAAAGCTCCTAAACGGCTTTAATTATACGATTCAACGGGAAAAAGTCTTCCTATTCAATATTAAAAAAAAATAAAGATAGCAAGACTAATTAATATGATGATGATGTGTAGTTTTATAAATTGTTGCGACGAAATCGACCATAATTTTTACCTCCTTTTAAATTATATTAATAATACAAGATATGTTAATAAAATACAATTTGGATATTTATAAATAATTTATGTTTGTAATAAATAGTTACCAAAGCATCACGTAGTACCATTTATAAAAGAATGTTGTTCAACAATCTGGCCCGATTGTTGAATAAGAAAACTGCATTCCATACAGGTTTTTTATCAAACTTTATTATAAATGATCGAACTTAATTATAAATTATCAATCTTTTTAAAAGACCACAATAAAAAATACATCCATTATCTCAATAAAGATTTAATGGATGTATTTTTATATACAAATAAAAGTTTGATTATAAGTTTGATTATATATAATCAAACTTATATCCTCTAAATATAAGGTCTGGTTTTATTTTATTATATTATTTACCCTATATTCTAATAAGCCATTCAGTCGTTTTTTCGTAGTAAATATAAAAAATATGGCGCTCCGATACATGCTACGACAATACCTGCTGGCACTGTCGCACTTGAAATAGCTACGCGGCCGATTGTATCCGCTAGCATTAGTAAGCTTGCACCGATAAATAACGTGAGCGGTAAAAACAATTGGAAACGCGGTCCGACAAGCTGTTTTGCAATATGTGGAGCCATTAGACCGATAAAGGCAATGCCGCCTGTGACCGATACAGCCGCCGCAGCTAATGCTACAGAGACAACTAATAGTTGCAAACGCTCTCGACCGATATTCAAACCTAAACCTACTGCTGTTTGTTCTGTCATCGCCAGTACATTTAAGACATTTGCTTTATAAAAAATAAATGGAATACCTAACACAAGCCACGGCAATAAAGCCCAGAAAAATGGCCAATCTGTTCCCCAAATACTGCCCGCAAGCCATTGAGCGATAAATTGCACGTCACTACGCTCGGCAGAGGAGATTAATATCATCATTACCCCAGATAATGCAGATGCTACACCTACTCCGACTAAAATGAGCTGGACTGGCTGCACTCCCACGTTGCGCTTATACGAGAAAAAGTAAATGCAAAGTGCCGTTAATAAAGCGCTGACAAATCCGACAAGTGGTAACACATACGCAAAATTAGGTAAATCTCCATTGACAAGGAGATAAAAAAGCGTAATACCAACACCTGCTCCCGCATTAATCCCAATAATACCAGGGTCCGCTAAATCATTGCGTGTCACTCCCTGCAAAACAGCACCAGCTAGTGCTAACGCCATTCCTGCTGCTGCCAGCACAAACAACCTTGGCAAGCGAACAGAAAACAAGACGAATGATTCTTTGAAGCTGCCGTCGCCCAGTATAATCGGTATGATGCGATCAATCGAAACCGAAGCTGCTCCCATTGATATACCCATAACAAAAATAACTATTGTTAATAGTATCCAGGCCATTAACCATCTACGTTGTTTTTTTCGGCCTACATTAAACAATTTGACGCCCTCCCTTCCGAACAAGAAGTAAGAAGAATGGAAGGCCGATAATTGAAATAATTGCAACTACTGGTGTCTCATATGGAGCATTAATCATTCTACCTGCAAAATCTGCAGTCACCATAAACCATCCACCAATGATGGCACTCATCGGTAAAACAAATCGATAGTCTGTGCCAACAATCGCTCGGACAATATGTGGTACCATTAAGCCAACAAATGCTAGATTACCTACAAGTGCAACTGCAGAGCCTGCAAGAATTACAACTACAAACATCATAATTCCTTTAATAACTGCTGTGTTTTGTCCTAACCCAACAGCTACTTCTTCATTTAAACTTAAAATGGTTAGCTGACGACTAAATACAAACGCAACAATTAATCCGACAACGATAACAGGAGCAATTATTAAAGTTTGCCATGTAGTGCCAATTAAACCACCACTCGTCCACATCGAAACATCTTTTGAAATTTGAAATAATATTCCCGTACCATCTGCTATTGCTTGTAATAAAGCGGATACAGCTGCCCCAGCCAAGACTAACTTTAATGGAGAAAAGCCATTCTTTGTTGAAGCGCCAATACCATAGACAACAATCATCCCTACACCTGCACCTATGAAACATGCAAAAATAAGCGAATAGTACGACGTATTTGGGATAAATGCCATCGTCAATGCAAGAGCCGCATTCGCACCTGCTGTGAGACCAAGAAGTCCCGGATCTGCTAATGGATTCCTAGTTACCCCTTGCATAATAGCCCCAGCAACTGCGAGTGCACTACCTACAAAAATAGCAGCAATAATACGAGGAAATCGAATTTCTCGTAAAATAGCATAATGCTTACCGCCGTCTTGTCCAACAATCGCTTGAAAGACATCTTGAATACTCGTATTTGCCGCTCCGATACAAAGCGAAATCGTAACTGTCACTGCTAATAAAATCAGTGCAAGCAACACCTGAAGCCAAAATGGGAAATATCGAAACTTTGTCATTTGCCTTCGCTACTCTCTACTGAAATTATTGTAAAAATTTCTTTTCAAAGAAATCTAATTGATAATCTAAAGTGATTGGGTCATTAAAGTAAAATTCGTTGCCGCTTACTTCAAATAAATGACCATTCTTCACCGCTTCTAAATCCTTAAACCACGCAGCATTTTTAATGGCGCTATCCTCACCTTTAAACGTACTAAAAATCACATAGTCACCTGCATATTCATTTAATACTTCTGTAGAAATTGCTAAATAACCTGGTTTTAAAGCACCTTCCTTCACTTTCTCAGGCATTTTTAAGCCCATTTCTTGATATAAAATTTCTGTCCCACGGCCCCAGTTATCTCCATAAACATACATTTGTTTATTAAACATTTCTGCGACAGTAACTGTTGCATTCTCACCGATTTTTTCTTTAATTTTCGTTCCTGCTTCTGCAGCACGTGCTTTAAAGTCTTTTACCCATTCAGTTGCTTCTTTTTCTTTGTTGACCGCTTTACCTATTTCAATAAATTGCTGTAAATAATCAACTTTACCATAAGTAAATAATACAGTTGGTGCGATTTCTGCTAATTTATCCGCATTTTCAATACCATTTAAACCAATAATCAAATCTGGCTCAAGCTCGATAATTTTTTCGATATCCGTATTCTCAACAACTACTGCATCTTTAATTTCATCTTGGAAGTTTGGATTATCTGCAGCCCATGAATCAACACCGACAACATTAATGCCAAGCTTTAGTAAATCCCCAACAAATGAAGATAACACAACTACACGTTTTGGGTTAGCTGGTACTTCAATAGAACCTGATTCTGATTGATACGTAATCGTTTCTGCAGATGCTTTATCTTTAGAGCCCTCTTCCGTCTTCTCTTCTTTATTGCCGCACGCTGCAAGCACTAGTACGACCATCATAAACATAGGTAATAACCACTTTTTCATGAATATATCTCCTTTTTTACCGTTTCTAGTAAGTTATATGTAATGCACATTGGCTTACCTGTACGTGGATCTTTACCAATGACTGCATCAATATTAAACACTTTTTCTAATACTTCAGGTACCATGACTTCCTCTGCAGTACCAAACTTCACAAGCTCTCCTTTTGACAGCGCAACAATAAAATCTGAAAAACGTGCTGCTTGATTTAAATCGTGTAGCACCATAACAATTGTGCGTCCTTCTTCTTCGTTAAGCTTGTAAAGTAATTCTAAAACCTCTAATTGATGGGCCATATCTAAATAGGTTGTTGGCTCATCTAAAAAAATAATATCGGTCTCTTGTGCTAATGCCATAGCAATCCACACACGTTGACGCTGTCCACCTGATAAGGCATCAACTGTATCCTGACGAAAGTCATCAGTTTTCGTCACCTTTAAGGCCCAGTCAATCATTTCTTTATCCTTTTGCGATAAATTACCGAAGCCTTTTTGATATGGAAATCGACCGTAGGATACAAGCTCTTCAACAGTTAAACCATGTGCACTTTCCGGACTTTGTGGTAATATGGCCAGCTCTTTCGCTAATTCTTTCGTATTCATCTCGGAAATATTTTGACCGTCTAAAATGACCTGTCCACTTTTATGCTTTAAGATCCTTGTAATAGCCTTTAAAAGTGTTGATTTACCACAGCCATTAGAACCAATAATGGTCGTTATTTTA
Organism: Lysinibacillus sp. NPDC058147; assembly: GCF_042884205.1. Lineage (NCBI taxonomy): Bacteria > Bacillati > Bacillota > Bacilli > Caryophanales > Bacillaceae > Lysinibacillus > Lysinibacillus sp. NPDC058147. The sequence continues at coordinate 464,653 of NZ_JBHVUJ010000004.1, read as the reverse complement.
CCGTCTGGAATTTGTAGCGATAAATCATGCACAATGGTTTTGTCCTCATAGCCGATACGAATCGATTCAACTTGTAAACGCACAACATAACCTCTCTTTCCTTTTACTTCTTTCCATGCTATGATAACGATTAGCCGATAATGATAATCATTATCACTAAAGTTAGTCTAGTTTTCCTATAAAGTTTTGTCAAACACTTTTTTATTATTTTTTGGAGGATGTGGTGATATAAATGCAACATGTATACGATGTTACAATTATTGGTGGTGGCCCTGCAGGTCTATATAGCGCCTTTTATAGTGGTTTACGAGGATTGAAAACGAAATTAATTGAGAGTCAACAACAGCTTGGTGGTAAAGTTTTACTTTATCCTGAAAAGCTAATTTGGGATATTGGTGGTCACCCTCCTGTACTAGGAGAACAATTTGTAAAACAGTTAATTGCGCAGGCAAAAACTTTTGATCCAACTATATTAACAAGCACAAAAGTCGACTTCATCGAGCGCCAAGATGATATGTTTGTTCTACATACTGCGCAAGGAGAGAAACATTACTCTAAAACCGTTCTTTTAGCAGTTGGTGGTGGTATTATTAACCCTCAAAAGCTTTCTCTAGAAGGTGCAGAAAAATATGAAATGACTAATTTACACTATACCGTGCAGTCTTATCGACACTTTGCGGACAAAGAAATTATTATTTCAGGAGGCGGAAATGCGGCTATTGACTGGGCAGTTGAACTTAGTCCTATCGCTAAAAACGTAACTGTTGTTTATCGTAAAGATAAGTTATCTGCCCATGAAGCCACAATTCAAGAGGCTTTAGATGCTGGCGTAAAGATTGAATGCAATACAACTATTACAAAATTGACTGCTAATGTTGACAAAACAGCGATTCAATTAGTGACTTGTGAGGATTCAAAAACAAAGCAAAGCTATACGCGTCAAATCGATGAAGTAATTGTTAGTCATGGCTATAATCGCGAAGCATCATTAGAATTGGATCAAACGATGACCATTCCTAAAAAAGATGATTACTATTTCGAAGGAAAAGCAACGGGAGAAACAGTACAGCCTGGAATTTTTGCAGCTGGTGATATTTTAACGTTCGAAGGAAAAATTCATCTCCTTCTAGGGACCTTCCAAGATGCTGCCAATGCGGTGAACTCTATTAAAACTTATTTGGAGCCTACTGCCTATCGCCATGGGGTTGTGTCATCACATAACGAAGTATTTAAAGAGAAAAATCGCTCTATTATTGAAAAGCACCTTATACAAAATAAGCATTAAATGTAATGTTTACTCTGTTTATAATCACAATAAACCCTCTTAAGAATTTACACTTAAGAGGGTTTTTATTCAGCTTAAACACTTACAATGCCTTATATTCCATCGAAATAAACTACCTAAAGAAATTTAAAAGTGCTCCCATTTGCCTTAGCATACCAACTCCATTTGTTATTGTTCCCGCATGACCCATAATTGTATTTAAATGCTGTGGTAATCTTCCAAATCTAGAAGTTCTGGGTTGTTGATTAGGGTAAAAGAAAGGTTGCTCCCTTCTACCTTGAATAGGAGGGCCAAAACCTTGTCTATATCTTGGTGGGAATGGTCTCATTCTAGAATTAGGCGGATAAAATGGCATCAATTCACCCCCAATCAAATATCTTTAAACTAGTATACGTTTGTATTTTTTTATTGTTTAGACTATCGGAGAAGTTGCTAAAAAATTATATACATATGTATTGTAAAAATATTGAAGCCCAATAATTTATTATTCTACCCTCCTTTTTTGTAAAGGTTCATGACAACTTTGTCTCTTACAGGAACCATACTATTTTTAATTTCATATTATACAAAAATACGAATAAAGAAGGGATTACAATTCAAAATTCAAAATATCTAGATTTTCTGTCCAAATTTGGCGTGGGCGGTGCGCACCCTGGTGGTATTAATCTAACAAAGGAAATTTTCAAGACTGAAAACATTAACAGACATTCCCGTATTTTGGATGTAGGGTGTGGCACAGGCCAAACCGCTGCCTATTTAGCTGAGGAATATAAAGCAAAAGTAACTGGTATTGATATCAATTCCGAAATGGTTGCAAAGGCTAAAAGGAGAATGAAAAATAATCGCTTACCCGTAAAAATAATTGAATGCTCTATAGAACAAGTACCATTACCTGATCATACATTTGATTTTATTATTTCTGAATCTGTGCTTTCTTTTGTTAATAAACCTAATGCCCTAAAAGAGATTTTTCGTTTATTAAAGAAAGACGGTCGGTTTATTGCCATTGAATTTACTATTCACGAACCACTTGAAGAGGAAATTGAAGAAGAAATCAAACAGTTTTATGGATTCGATTCATGTTCAATGAAAAAAGATTGGGTAGCTTTGTTTAACCAGGCTGGTTTTAAAAATACTCGAATACAAAAAAACAAATCAATCTTCTCAATCCCTGAACTTCATCACTCGAAGGATATTGCACCTGAACTTTACGAAGTAATGGATAAACATTTTGATATGAACTTAAAGTATGAAGGGATTCTAGATTATAGGATTTATTCATGTACTAAGTAGTTGGCTTCATCGATCCACAGGCTGCCCAATTACTAAGTGAAAAAGTTGATTAAAGCAAAAAATCTCGCCGCAGTCGTGACGAGATTTTTTTCATGTTCGAAATATCCTCTTGGATAAATTAGGTTTAGGTTTCAAATGACAGATTCATTATTTTATAAACTATTATTTCCCTTGTAAGACTACATTTGTCGCTGTAGCCCAGTTGTTTAATGGTGTAACCATATAATTTACATTAGCTTTTAATGTGCCACCGTTTGTAAGATCAAAAATGCCTACAGCACCTTTACGTGATGAATAGCGATATTGTGCTTGTATTGTGCTACCATCATTTCCTCGTAGCTCTACACTTCTACCTGCAAGTAAATCGGATTGAGGGTCTTTTGTTAATTGTAATTCAAATGATTTATTATCAATAGCTTTAGCAGACTGAAGCGTAAATGGAGCAATTTCCTTTGCTACGAAGCTTTTATAATCAATCTCAGCCCATTCTGCGTAAACGCGATATGTGACACCTGGCTTTAATGTTTTTCCTGCAGGTAGTCTAAATTGAGGTGCTTGTTTGCCATCAGCAGCTTGTGTAAATGGAACATAATCCGCTACAAACTCTTCCCCTTCGCTCGTTTTCACAGTAACATAGCGGTCGCGTAACGAAGAAATGATGTCAAAGCGTTTGCCACTAGCATCTCTATTATTACGATCTAAGCTAAACGCTAGACTTCCGCGACCTGCACGATAGGCTTCAATAATATTGGCATAGTCAACTACACCATCCTCTTGGAATGCCTCCAGTTTAAATGTATCGTTTGTCACTTGCTCTACATTGCGCACGAATACCTTTTCATCTGTTCCTTCAAAAATTTGATTACGTTGTTCTTTATAGCTCAACGTATAGATGAAGTCATCCTCCTGGAATGTTACGGGTACAATATATGTACTCTTAGAACCAGTCATTAATCGAGGGACATTGACAATCACTAAATCACCGTTAAAAACAAAATGTTTTTTAATAGCATCTAAATTGTTGGCATCCACATCTTCAGCTGTAAGTGGCTGATTGAACGTAATTTGCAGCGTCATTGTGTTTAATGGCTTAATGTTTGTAATTTTAGCTACTTGTTCATTTTGAGCTGCTGCCACCGTTTTATTACTTGCTGCATCTACATGTAATGGCTCATTCAATGTTACTAGACCTGCTGATAAAACCGATAAGGCTAATGCTGCAGGGACAATGCGTTTTCTTAATTTCATTGTTTAAATCTCTCCTTTTCCATAAAATTCATTTACAATATTTATCATAAGGACCATTTCTAAACTGCCAATAAATAAATTATTAAAAAAGAATAAAAAAATAGGAAAATTAATTTAAGAACTGTTTGTATTTACAACTTTTTTAGAAATAAAAAATATCCCGCCATATCATGACGAGATATTATTCTTAGACATTTAAACGGTAGCCTGCACCCCATACCGTTTCCAAAAACTTTGGCTGTGCTGGGTCACGCTCTATTTTTTCACGTAACTTTCGAATATGTACCGTTACGGTCGAAACATCTGCGGCTGATTCGTAGCCCCAGTTTCTTTCATATAGCTGCTCCTTACTTAACACTTGATTTGGATGCCTCACAAAAAAGACGAGCAAATCAAATTCCTTTGTGGTAAAGGCAACCTCTTCACCATTAACAAATACCTTTCTTGCAGACGTATCAATAGTAATCCCATGAATAGAAATGATATTGTTCGTTTGTTGGTTATTTGCTAAACGATCATATCTCGAAAGATGTGCCTTCACCCTTGCTACGAGTTCACTTGGGCTAAATGGCTTGGTGATGTAATCATCAGCACCAAGTCCTAAACCACGTATTTTATCGATATCCTCTTTTTTGGCCGATACGAACAATATAGGAATATTGGTAACTGCACGTATCTGTTTACAAATTTCAAAGCCGTTCATCCCAGGAAGCATAATATCGAGGATGATTAAATCGTAGCCCCCTTGAAGCGCATGCTGAAGCCCAGTATCCCCATTATGTTGAATCTCCACGCTAAAGCCGTTAATTTCCAAATAATCTCGTTGAAGCTCCGCAATGCTCACTTCATCTTCAATTAGTAGTATTTTTTTCACTATCTCTCACCTTTTCCTCAGCTTTTTTCAATGAAAAGAAGATGCTGGTTCCCTCTTTTAATTCACTTGTCGCCCAAATGTCGCCACCCATTCCAAGGACTATTTGTTTGGCAATTGCCAAGCCTAAGCCACTACCTCCTGTTTGACTATTGCGTGATAGTTCAGCACGATAAAAACGTTCAAAAATACTAGGTAAAGCAACAGGATCAATACCAGTTCCATTGTCCGTTACTTGAATAATGACTTCATCAGGCTTTTCCAGTAATGAAATGATTATTTGCTTTTGTTGTTTATCCATATATTTTTCACTGTTGCTCAATAAGTTCGACAATACTCGTCTTAACTTATCTAGATCTACTTGTACATAAAGCGGTGTATGAGATGAAACATATTGTAAGTGAATATCTTTTGCAATCAAATCAAAACTCGCTTCTTCCACATAATCAGTCATGTATTGATGAATATTAACATTTTCCATTTGGAATGGGATTTTCTTTATATCCAGTTTAGAAAATAAGAACAGCTCATCAATTAATAAATCCATATCTTTCGCCTTCGTATAAATGGTCGTTAAATATTTATCCATTTTTTCTTCTGTATTCGCCACTCCATCCTTAATCCCTTCTACATAGCCAATGATCGAAGTAATCGGTGTTTTTAAATCATGGGAAATATTTGATAACAATTCTTTACGATTTTCTTCATATTGCAATTGTAGTTGAACAGATTCTTTAAGCTTTAATCGCATTTCCTCAAACGATCGATTTAGTTGTCCAACTTCATCGTTTGAATGGGAGGAAATTTCAAAGTTCAAATCACCCGATTTAATCCGTTCAGCCCCTTCCTTTAGAGCAGAAATAGGATTAATAATGCTTCTAGACACTAAATAATTTAACAAACCAATAATCACCATAAACAATAAGAATAAAATACCGAAAAGTATAGGCAACAGCTCTCTCGTTAATTCTGCAGAGGAGCTAACCTCTCTTAACACAAAAATACTGCCCTCAGTTTCATCTGGAAAATAAAAATCGAACTTGACGTACGTATAAAATAAATTATCAATCATGATGGTATCGCGAGAATTGATATTTGTTGCTTCAAATCCAGGAAGACTATCGAGTAACAATTTTGCATGATCTCTTTGAGAAGTATATATAATCTGATGATCCTTTCTTACTACGGTTTCAATTGAAGGATCCCCAATTTTTTTCAACTGATCAATATCTAACAGCTGTTGAGGGTTTTTTTTAGCAAGCAACTTTAAATCTAGGAAAGCATTTTCTTCTACCGTCGTTAAAGGCTTTTGCACATAGGATTTTTTATAAAAATGTTCAATGGCTTTTACATCTCCTGTAATAGCAAATGAAAATAAAAAAACAGATGCTATTAAAAGCGTGATGGCGATAATTATGACTCCAACATAAGATAATAAAAACCTTGTTTTAATGGACATGTACATTCCCCCAATAAACTGAAACTAAAAGAAATTTACCATACAAATCTTAAAACTTTATAAAATCTGCATGAAATATTTATAAAGTGAATCTTTCTCAGTGAGGGTTTTCTTCACCCCTGAATTTTGAGGTGGGAGTCTTTTATCTGACGTTTCACTTTCGGTACAAATAAATTACTGCCCGTTGATGAGGGATAAATCGTTCAATTTGTTATAGTATTTCTATTTTTATCGTAACTACATAAAAAAAGCAACACTGCTATTCCTCCTCAACTGACGGGGAAAGTAGTATCGCTATAATTTTAGTGTTCTTCATTTTTAGCTAATTTCTCCACACTTAGTTGGTAAAGGTTTGCAACCGCCATTTTGGTTCCCATACCGTTTTGTGAGAGAATTTTTACATGAAGACACAATTGAATAGAACTTCCTTAGTCTTTCATTTGCATGTATTTATCTTCATTAATTGTAACTGCATGAATGCCCCCAATAAAGGTATTGATTAAGATTGCAAAGCTTTTATTGATATCAAGGGGTATTCCAAATCCCCCCATCTGTTCAATAGAAGTGAATCCATGCAGTATGCTTCGTAATCCTCTGACTATATGAATCGCAGTTTCTTCTTGCAAATTATAGGCATCTAGCACTTGAAGCACAAGTTGCACGACTGATTCTTGTGCTTGCTTTAGTTCTTGATCATTAGCATCCGGAAAACGAGTGCTAACATCATACAACCCCGGATGCTCTCTAACAAATTGAATATATGCTTTACTAATTGCTCGAATGGCATCATCGCCTGAACGTCCTACTGCAGCTTGAAGCATATATTCATTTAGTTTTTTTACGCCTTGAATAGCTAACTTCTGCTTCAATTCATTTAATCCATCAAGATGGTTATACAAGGAAGGTGGCCGTATTTCCAATCTTTCCGCTAAAAGCCCAATTGAAAGTTGGTCCAATCCTTGTTCATCAACTATCTCCGTTGCCTTTTGTAAAATAATCGATAAATCTATTTTCATTCGACGAGACATTTTTTTCACTTCCTATTTTGATTGTCTAAAATTTTTTTCTGCTTCTGCGATTGCTATGTCCAAAAGTTCCTGTGGTTGCTTCAACATCTTTCCATGCCCCACAGCAAGTAAACTTGGATTTAAATCCCTTAATTTTTTTGCGCTATTAAGAGCCGTGCTTTTATCCCATGTAGCTAGAGCCGGAAACGGAAACAACGGATTCATCATACCCGATACTATTAACTTTCCTCTAGTTATTAGTGCATCCCCAGCAATTAAACTTCTATTGCGCGTGTCAAAAAGAGTAATGGAACCAGGTGTATGACCTGGGGTTGCAATCACCTCTAATGAACCAACACGATCACCTTCTTCAAGTAATAAGTCCGGTTTAGTTTTAATATTTTTTGGAAGACTTCCCCGAATTGGCGTGTTTATTTCATTTGGTAACAAGGAACTATTCCCTGCCAATAACAGCGCGTCCCTAGAAGAAATGCACACCTGACTATCCGGTAATAATCCTTTTAACGTGTCTAGCGCTCCTATATGATCACCATGTGCGTGGGTAATGATGATTCTTGTAATCGGTTTACCAATACTTTCAGCCGCTTTTATTATACTTTTTGCACTATATGGTAGTGCTGCATCAATAAGGGTAAGCTCGTTTTCTTCTTCTACAATATAACAATTAACAGGAAAAATCCTTGGCATAAATGACAATTGAAAAACTGTACCAATCTTCGTAATTTTCATTCTAAATTAAATCCCCTTCTTTAACTAATTCTATTTACATTTTAACTAATCTAATTAGTTTTTGCAATATTTAAATTAGGGAAGTTTAGTTCGGTGCCTCATAGGAAAAATTCTTGCTTTTCTAATACATTATTCTAAAAGTGACCGCTTCCTATTTCCATAGCCAAAACACCATAGTGCTAATAAAAAGCATAGCTGTTTTTTTATTTCCTGAACTTTCGATACACCATAAAATGACACCTGTCATAAAGAACTTTTGACTGCTGTGAATATGTTTTTCCCTTTCGTTTTCTTATCATTATTGTAAGAAAACAAAGAGAGAGTGATTTTATAATGAAAGTTCAACAAAGATTACCCCTAATCGATATGTTACGAGGCTTTGCTGTTTTAGGGACACTTGGCACAAATATTTGGATTTTTGCTTATCTTGGAGATATTTCGTATATCACAACGAGTAGTTATTCAGGTTGGTGGTCATTAAACGACTTTTTACGAATGGCAGTCCTATTTTTAGTTAACGGTAAACTCCTTGGTTTATTAACAATCATGTTTGGAGTTGGACTAGAATTAAAATATCAGCAAGCTTTGCGAAAAGGAAATGCTTGGCCAGGCATGTATATTTGGACGATAGTCTTTTTATTTATGGAAGGTCTGATCCACTTCACCTTAGTTATGGAATATGATATTTTAATGAGCTATGCTGTGACAGCCGTCATCGTTGCCTTTATTGTTAAATTTGGTGATAAAGCGATTAAACGTGCTTTATACGTTTTTGGTAGTTTCCACGCACTAATGATTCTATTGATTTTAGTTGGTACATTGCAAGGTGCCGCCAATGTTTCCATTGCTGGACTCGATCCAGTCATTAGTCTTTATGAAAATGGCACTTGGTTTGAGCAAATACAATATCGTTTCACACATTTTCTTTATTATAGAACTGAAGCCATTTTTATTATCCCAATGAATATCTTTTTATTTTTACTTGGTGTTAAGCTGATGAGAAATGGTGTATTTTTACAAGATGGCAAAGGACGTCAGGCACGTCAAAAATTATTCAAAATCGGTATTTTTATTGGAGTACCTCTAAACCTTCTAATCTTTATTCCCGGTGGAGCATTTGATTTACCTGTTCGTTATTTATTCGCACCAATTCTATCTATTGGCTATATTGGTATTTTAGGTAAAATGATAGAATATAAGAAGCTTGATTGGTTATGGAAAAGATTTGGCGAGATTGGAAAAATGTCTCTAAGTTGCTATGTGCTTCAAAATGTTATTGCATCTATTATTTTCTATGGCTGGGGCTTAGGTTTAGGTGGAAAATTGAATAGTATTGAAGTTATCAGTATTTGGCTAACCCTCTCCCTTCTACAACTTTTCATTGCACATATTTGTATCAAGCATTTTCATGTTGGGCCAATGGAATGGATTCGGAAACATGCCATTCAAAGTATCACACAGAAATAATCGACAAGGGTTGGTGTGAACTATAAAGATTTATCCAAGAGATCAGGCTAAAAGCTATTTAATTATCGATGTTGTATCACTAGTTTTTTTATTTACCATGGTATTGAGTTCGAATTCTCCATTACCATTAATGGCTAAAATAATTATCCTTATGTTATTTTTAGCAGCCTTCTATATTGCTTTATGGTTTAAAGATTGGCGTTTACTGTTAGCTTCTTTATTTGGCTTTACACTTATTATCATACTGGGTATTTATGAAGGATCTTCTATGTTACTATTTGGATTTACATTTGCTGATTTAATTGGGAGAGCTAAAAAGAAAAGGCATATTGCTATAGGAATGATTACCATTGCCTTTATGTTTTTTATAGTTATTTGGTTTGACTCAGGAGCATCTTACAAATTACAACTCCAAGCATTAATACCCATTATGATCATTCAACTACTATTTCCAATGCTGATTTACTACGTAGAAAAATCCAAAAAATTACAATTAGAATTAACAGAGGTAAATACCCAGCTTGTTCAGCAAGAAGAAAGACAGCGTATTGCAAGAGACCTCCACGATACGCTTGGCCACACATTGACAATGATTAAAATAAAAACCGAACTAACATCAAAATTAGTCGATAAAGATACAATGCGTGTTAAAGATGAGCTAACTGATATTTTAGCAACAACACGAACAGCACTAAAGCAAGTAAGAGAATTAGTTTCCGATATGAATTTTATTTCGTTAGAGAGTGAGCTTATTCATTGTAAACAGCATTTACAAACTGCGGATATCTCCATAAAAATAAAAAATAATTGTCCAAAGTTACTACTAGCTAGTGTGGAGGAAACGATGCTGTCCTTATGTCTTCGGGAAGCAACTACAAATATTATTAAACATAGTCAAGCAAAAAAATGCCAAATAGATATCAACAATATAGATGGAATTTTAACATTAAATATAGTTGATGATGGTATCGGCTTACATAACCAAGGGCATGGCAATGGACTATCATCGATGAAAGAACGAATGATTGCCCTTCAAGGAAATGCTTCCATTGACAATTTACCGACAGGCGGAACGATTGTGACATTAACTATGCCTATTCAACACTATAGAAAGGAGCCAGCTACATGATAAGAGTATTGCTAGCAGAGGATCAACAAATGTTACGTGGCGCCTTGACTTCCTTATTATCGTTTGAGCCAGATATAGAAGTGATTGCAGAAGTTTCAGATGGTCAAACAGCGTGGGAATGTATTCAACAAGAGCTACCCGATGTTTGTGTATTGGACATCGAAATGCCGAATCTTTCTGGACTTGAGATTGCTGAAAAAATAAGACAGGCAAATTTACCGTGTAAGGTGATGATTGTCACTACCTTTGCACGCCCTGGTTATTTACAAAAAGCTATGGATTGTGAGGTACATGGTTATTTATTAAAAGATGAACCGATCGATTATTTAATTGAAACAATAAGAAAAGTGATGAATGGTGAAAAAGTAGTTAGTAGAGATTTAGCTGCAACGTTGTTTATGAAAGAACAGAATCCATTAAATGAACGTGAAATTGCTGTGCTGCAGCTTGTAAAAGAGGGACTCACAACTAATGAGATTAGTAAAAAGCTTTTTTTAACGAAAGGCACCATCCGAAACTATTTATCAACCTCAATTCAAAAACTCCATGTCGAATCTAGACAACAAGCTGTTCAAGTCGCCAGTGATAAAGGGTGGCTTTAGAAAAAGAAAAGCGATACTGCAATCCTTATTTATGAAGGATACAGTATCGCTTAGCATTTTAAATGACTTCTTTTTTATTTTTAGACACCAAATTAATGATTATTTCAACGATTACGACAGCAATTAAGGAAAGTCCAAATAGTGGCATTAGTATCCCTAAAATAATCATGAAAATGATAAAAGGAATGGATACTTTTTGAGAGATTTTAGGTGGTGCAGATAGCATACCTTGTTTCTTTCGTAGTAGCCATGTTCTAACTCCCCAAACAATAACTACTAAAAATGCTAGACATACTAGTAAATTGATTAATTTATTTGGCCAGCCAAACAAGTGACCTTCATGTAAAGGGATTCCCCACGTGAACCATTTAGCTAGAATGCCATAGTCCTCATATCCAACCTTGTCTATATATTTTCCGCTATATTGATCAAAATACATTGTCGTTTCATCATACGGACTAACATCTAGACCTGTGACACCAGTATTACTAGATTTTGCAACTGTATAAACACCATCTTCACTAGTAGGATAAATAATAGCGTATGGTTTTGATATATTCATTGCATCAATTTCATGTTGCAACTTTTCCACACTCAGTTGGTTAGGGTTAGCGACATACCCCATATTAGCCATACCATGATGTGCTGCATGTCCCGATTCTGACGTTGGAGGAGTTTCTTGACGAGTAGCCCAAGGAATCTCACTGACATCAGATGTAGGTGGCTGCTGCTGCAATAACGGCGTACCGAAAGATGGATGATCTTGTGAAGCTTGATAAATATATTTCCCCATAAACGCAGACCATGGTAAACCTGTGAAAATAATAACAAGCATTGGAATTGTAATTATTGTTCCAACAAGCGCATGGAATTTTCTACTCTTTTGACGTTTATTTGTCTGCTTTGTTTTCTTTAGTATTTTTGCTTTAAATGTCATGTAAGTGCCTGAAAGCAGTAAAAAAATAGCCCAGCACGCAGCTAATTCTACTAAATAATTGACAACCGTTCCTCCAATAAATAAAGAACTATGAGCATTTCTCATAATATTTGCAAATGTGTAATCAGCATCCTGACCACCGATAATTTGGTTATGATCATCTAAAAACACATATTTCTCTTTGCCATCTGCATTCTTCATCGATAAACGAGTATTGTATGGCTCTTCTAACTCAATAATTTTATTTGTTTTATAGCCTGCATATGATTCTTCTGCAAGTTTAACAGCATCATCAATAGATTGAACCTCGGTTTTTCCACTTTCACCAAAAAAGTATTTATCATATAACTGATTTTCAACATTGGTATAAAATAAAAAACCTATACCACTTAATGTTAGCGAAATAAGAAGTGGAGTTATAAATAGTGCGGCATAAAAATGCGTTCGCCAAAAGCTCTGGTAAAGCGTGTTCTTCATGTCTAATTCTCCAATCTATAATAATAAGCGCAAAATTATTATATAGTTAAAAAGTGAAATAAGTATGAAGTCCTAGAGGTTTTTTTATGACAAATATATGTATTCCTATTAATATAATAAGTTTATAAGAAATAAAGAGTAGCCAAACGCAATCATTTTCAGTTTGGCTACTCTACTTTTTCTATAATATTACAAATTCATATTCACAAGAATTTTGCATTGGCTACGATCTTTTGCTAGTGCTTCAAAGCCTTTTTCCACAATATCATCTAAGCTTATTTGACTGGTAATTACTGCATTCCCATCAATAACGCCACGTGCAAGTAAACGAATAACTTCAGGGAATATATTAAAGTAAGCAAATGAACCACTAATCTTTACCTCTGGTGAAACGACTGTATTAGGATTGAATTCAACTGGTCTTTCCCAAACACTGACGATTTTGAACTCGCCTCCTGGATGTACAGAATTTACGCCACTTGTAAATGTAGCTTGAACACCAGCTGCGTCATAGGCTACTTCGACACCACCGTTTGTTTTTTCACGGATAAAGGCAACTGCATCTGTTTCAATTGGATTAATGACATAAGTTGCACCTAGATCAAGTGCTTTTTGACGTCTTTCATCTGAAACTTCTACAACAAAAATTTCACTAGCACCCGCTGCTTTTACTGCTTGTAAAACTAACAATCCAATTGGACCAGCACCAAAAATAGCTGCCGTATCACCAAGTCTTAGCTGACTTTGTCGTACGGCATGTACCGCAACCGCTGTTGGTTCGACAAGTGCCCCAAGCTCTAAGCTCATATTATCTGGTAATTGATATACATTTTCTTCTCTGACAACTGCATACTCTGCAAAACCACCAGAAATTGTATATCCATAAGATTGTCCTTTTTTACAAAGATTCGAGTAGCCACGTTTACAGTTATCACATTTTCCACATGGAATTGGTGGTTCAACAGCAACACGGTCACCTACTTTTGTATTTGTCACACCGTCCGCAACTTCAACAACCACACCAGCAAACTCATGCCCCAGTACTGGTTGTGTACGGAATGGATAGGCACCCCCTACGTATTCATGCATATCACTACCACAAATACCTGCAAACTCAACTTTTACTTTGACCATTCCACGTCCCAATGCTGGAAGTGCTGCTTCTTCAACACGGATATCTTTTATTCCATATAATTTTGCTGCTTTCATTGTTAAAACCTTCCTTTCAATTTTTTGTATGAAGCCCATCTAATACAAAGCTTACTGCAAGGTCCGCTACATGTTCAGGAGTTGTATCGAATGAAGAACGATTTAAAAACGGATTATTAAAGGAGAACATTAACGTTCCCATAACAAAATTTATTGCTAAATCAATCGATTCAAAATCAATTGTCTTTTGCTCTTTACAGGCTACTAAAATAGTGCGAAGTTGCTCCCAAGAAGGTAAAAAGACATCCTTTAGCATTTCTAATCTAGGACTATTCATGACGATTTCTTGCTGTAAAATATCAATCAATTCATGTTCGTTCGTTCGATAAAGGACGAAATTTCTGCAAAAACTTTTAAGAGAATTTAATGGATTGTTCAAGTCATAGTTAGCATTCATAAAGGTGTGGCGAAGAGGTTCAAATAAAGCATTAAAAACATTTTCTTTCCCACCAAAATGATATGAAACTAAGGCAAGAGAAACATTCGCCTCATCGCAAATTTGTCTTACAGTTGTCCCATCATAACCTCTTGAAGAAAACAGAGATTTTGCGGCCTTCAAAATTTGTTCCTTAACTTCTTTATTTTTCTCGTTTTGTACATCTATTTTTTTAGTTATTAAGCTCACCTCTTTTTTTGAACAAACGTTCAAAACAATTGTTCAACGTAATCATACCCATGTATTTTTAGTATGTCAATCATTTAGCACGTTGTTTTTAAGCTCACTAAATAAAGAAATTTTTTCATTAAAAAAGGCTTCATAATGCCCCATAAAATGGAGAACGTTAAGTAGCCTTTAAATTTGGTGAACACTAAATAATCAGTGGGATAATGCGTCCCACTGATTAAAATTTCACTCTATCCAATTAGTTCTTTCATTACATTCGTATAAGCTGTTAAAATATCATTTTTATGAACAGCATCCTGCCCTACATACTGTTCAACCACCTCTTTTAATGTTTGAGAAGTACTTGAATACTGCGTTTCCATGACTTCAAATTTTAACAAACTTTCATAATACTCGATTACTTGTGGATTCATGTGTAACACTCCTTCAATTTTACATAAAAAAACATCTTTCCTTCTTCAGAAAGATGTCTACTATGACAAATACACGACATAATACGGTGATTGACATGGCGAATAAAGCTGTCTATTAGAAATAGAAGCTACCTTTTTAGCAATCATCGTACTATGAGCGTGCAGGAGATTTTCTCTAGTCACACTCAACACCCCCTATCCTCGTAGGTTTTTTGGTTGTACTAGATACAGGCAGGTCTCCTGGCTTATGTTCATCACACCTTTCACCTTCCCATTACAATACATAACAGTGGTCAATTGAAACGTGCTCCCATTTACAGTTGCGGGACAGCGTCGGATTTGCACCGATCTTCCCTTTTAAACAAATCGAATTTATGATTTGTACCTCTATCTTATTATTCCGTTTTTATTATTATACCATAGTATCTGGTATTATTGAGGGCCTTCTATCATTTATTCCTCTATAGGTTCAGGTATTCTGTGTCACTAAAACAAACTTGTAAATATAGGGATATTCTGTTAATTTAGAGTTAGTTATCCAACTAACTAATAAAATGGAGGAGTAAATGAATGGCAAAGCCTACTGGTATCGAAAAGTCAGATTTATTAATGGCTGCCAAGCAAAGTTTAGTAGAAAAAGGGATTGAAAAATTCACCTTAAAGGCTGTTGCTGAACAAGCTAGTGTGACACAAGGAACTATTTATTATCATTTCAAATCAAAAGAGCAAATCATTCTTGAAATTGTCCAAGACATCTGTGAAAATTCTTGGAATGAGATTCTGATGACTGATCGAGAAATGATTCAATCTGCACTTCTCTCTTCAAAAAGTCGATATGAAAACGATGCCTTTTACCATAAATTATTTTTAACTTTAATCGTCTACGGCTTTACGAACCCGACTATTAGACAGCAAATTGGACAGATTTTAGCGGCCGAAAATGAATATTTATGTAACATTTTAAATGAATTATGGGATACATCACCAATTGACGGTGTGTCAATGGAAACTTGGAGCATTTTTTTCAACGCCCTTATTGATGGCTTGGCCATACAAGTGATGATGCGGGACGATTTCGATGTAGATGTATTCTATCGGCAATTAGAAAAAATCCTTCAGACATTACATCGTCTAGGTAAATAATTAGAGGTAAGAGGAGGAACACTATGCGATTCTTTTTATGCTGGGGTATTGGGATTTGGCTTGTAGCAAGTGCTGTATTTCGATTTGTAGGGCATTATTTTTTTACCCTTGAAGAACCTTTCCTCATGATAGCTACTTACATTTTAGCTATTCCGATCGTTTGGATAGCGACAATACCTATTTATTCTTTGAAAAAGACAAAAGGTAAAGAACGGTTACTGGCTGCTATTTGTATCGTATTACCTGGAATGGTCATCGATGCAGTTGTATTATTAGTTTTCGATAATATTTTCCTGAATTTATCGGCTGACTTAGATCGATATTTCGCATCATGGCTATTATGGGCTTACTCCCTAATTCTCATTACTGGTTTTACAAAGGCCACATTCGTGAGAAAAAAACTATTCCTTCGTTAAATTAAAGGATTTGGCATTATTATCCTAGAAGTAAATATCGATTAGAATTAAAGGAGGAGAAAACATGGTTATAGGCTTACATCACGTTCAAATAACAATTCCAAAAGGTGAAGAAGAAATAGGGAAACATTTTTACTGTCAAGTATTAGGACTAAAAGAACTTGAAAAGCCTGATTCGTTGAAAGGACGAGGTGGATTTTGGTTACAGGTCGGCAATAGAGAGGTACATGTAGGGACAGAAGATGGCTTTGATAGATTAACGACAAAAGCTCATATTGCCTATCAAGTTGAAAATATAGAACATTGGAAGAAGATATTAGCCGAACATCATATAGAAATTTTCGACTCAGTTCCTATTCCTCATTTTGAACGCTTCGAATTTAGAGATCCATTCGGTAATAGGGTAGAAATGATTCAGGAAATCTAAAAGAAAACAGTTGAATAGAAGTTATTATTTCTATTCAACTGCCATGTCGTCAAACTTTTTTGTTTTATCGATCAACTTTCGCGTTTTATCACCCAACTTCTGAATTTTATCGACATCCTCCTTCTTTCGTTTCCCCAAACACTTCACCCAACTGAAACATTTGTAATAAAACTGTAAATTAAGGCTATGAAGCCTTTTATATCAGGTGTTTGCAACCAACTTCCATCCAGCGTGGTAACAATTACCTCAAAGAAGCCCTACTTTTTCATGCTACGATTAATTCCAGTGACAAACCAAATTAGGATTAATCCTAACAATAGCATCAGGAGGACTTTACAACATGAATAAAAAATTTTTAACAACAACATTAGCATTGACGATAGGTTTTAGCTCAGTGGGGCTAGTACAGCCAACTGTTCAACCTATTGAAGCTGAGGCTGCAACAACAAATGCCCTTAATAACTCACAAGCAGTTAATGCGAAAGCAGATCAACTAATTCAAACTGGAAAAAGCTTAATTGGTAAGGCGACATACAGCAATTCCGAATACAAGGCTACATATCCTTATAAATTTTCTTGTGCTTCATTTCTCATGTACATTTTCGAGAAAAATGGTGTAGACCTTGCAACCTATAATGAAGATTATATGTTACAACAAGGAACATCTGTTAGCAGAAGTCAATTACAAAAAGGTGATTTACTATTCTTTAAGAGTAAAAAAACTGGGACAGACCCTGACCACGTTGGTATGTATATTGGGAACAATAAAATGATTCACATGGCTGATTCTAAGCAGAATATCGTTATTTCTGATTTAAATAGCAAACCATATTATACAGATAATTATGTAGGGGCACGTAGAGTACTACCTACATTACTTTCAGCTAATCCTGCAACGAAAGGCGATAAGATTGTTGAAAACGCCTTTAATTATAAAAATAAAGTAACTATGAGCTCTACAAATAATGAAGCAAGTCTTCGCTTTACAGCGCCAGGATATGTAGACTTCATCTATCGTAAGAGTGGAGTTAAACTTGGAACAACCAATTTAAAGGAACTAATGAATGTTGGAACAACTGTTTCACGTACAAATTTAAAAAAGGGTGATTTGGTGTTCTTCAATAGCGTTAAAGGCTCTAAAACCCCTTCATTAGTAGCTATTTATGGAGGAGATCAACGTCTTATCATTCCAAGTTCTAGTGGCATTACTACAAGAGTACTAATGGTTGACTATTATAAAGAGCATTATATTACAGCAAAACGTGTTTTTTAAGAAAATTTACTAGAATTATTTCAAATGCTTCAATTTGAGATGCTTTACAGAATTAATGTTTTAAAAAAAGAAGCTTTCCTTAAGGAAGCTTCTTTTTCTATTATTTATTTTTTAACTGATTCGCAAATTCTATCATAGATTTGCTAGACATTGGACCTTTAATAAGTACAATGGTTTCACTATCGAGCTTGTGCTTTAGTACATCTAAAACCCCTGTAACATCTTTAAACATATGAACATCTGCCTTGGTTCCATCCTTCATCGCTTGGTTGGCAATATTTTCTGCTCTGTTGCCAATAGTAATAAGCGTATCAACATTTCTTTTCGCGACCATTGTGCCAATTTCTCGATGATACTTTTCTTCGAAATCCCCTAATCTCTTTATGTCACCTAAAATAAGAATTACTTTTTTCCCTTTTCCTATCGTATCTAAAACCTTTAGTGCCGCTTCAACAGAAGTCGGGTTATTTGTCCAAGTATCATCTACTATAGTGCATTCGCCGATGCCTTTAGAAAATTCTAAGTGTCTTGCCATCGCTTTGAACGTTTTTAATTGCGAAATTGCCACAGCAATGGGAAGTCCCATTTCCTTTATGGCAGCTATAGCCGCTAATGCATTATATACTTGGTGTTCTCCGTATCCTGGAACAAATAAATTATATTTGTCATTTGACACTTTTAGTACAAATTTCATGCCGTCTTTTGAGAATTGTATATTCGTAGCTTGATAATCTGCCTTTTCGTTGACACCAAAAGTAATAATCTTTCCTTTAAATTTATTTAGGGGGATTTTTTTAATGTTTTCATCATCACCATTAATGATTAACGTGCCATCTTTTCTTATTCCTTCTACAATTTCAGCCTTTGCTTTGATATAGCCATCAAGATTATTGCATCCATCTAAATGATGGACACCAATATTCGTAATAATACCAATCGTAGGCTGATAGATCATGCATTGGTGATTAATATTCCCTGTATTTCCTAGTCCTAATTCAAAGATAGCTGCTTTTGTATTCTGATCGATGCCAGTCAAGTACGGTAAGGATTGCCGTGGCTCATTTTTACTGCTGACAGATGCTTGAACATTCCATTCCTTACTAGCTATGTGTTTAATCATTTCTTTCGTTGTCGTTTTACCACATGTTCCGGTCAAAGCAACGACTGGTATTTGAAATAGATTTCTGTAATACCCCATGAATTTCCAATAGGCATGCAAAATACTCTTGACGCGTATAACGGTAGTATTCTTCAGCGCATTTTTCAATTCCTCTGAAGATTTATCAGAAATGACAAGAGATGGTCCCTTTCGATCTATTTCTTGCCAGTTAATTTGATCACTTTTACTAACAAACATAAGTGTATGATTTTGAGTCAGTTCATGTCGGTTATAATAAATTGCATGTTTAACAGACCAGCGTTCAGAACCGCTTAATAATTCTCCTTGTAATAATTTTCTTATATCGCTCACACTTATATGTTGCAAGTTAACTACGCCCCCTTTCTATAAAGTATATTTCTGAATAAATGAGTATCATAGTTTATGCATTTCTAGCAATTGACTATAGATATGCTCATTCTAGTAAATGATGAAAATTAACATTTATTTAGGTGAAATCTATTCAGAAGAACGAGATTTTTTTATTTTTAAATCATCTGCCAACTTAGAAACTTCTTTACTATACATATCTCCTTTAATGAAAAGAATCGTATTTTCATCTACAATATCTTCTAACAATTTATAGACGCGCGTACTGTTTTTAAAAATATACACAGGTGAACTCAGTCCTGCCTCAATAGCATGAACCGCCATTATGCTTGCATGTTCCCCTATCGTTATAAGTACATCGACCCCTATTTCACTAATTAATTCTCCCGCTTGTTCGTGAATAATATATCCCCAAGACCCTAAATCTGTAATAGTCCCAATAATGGCAATCGTTTTCTTGCCTTCTCCGAGCGCATTCAAAACCTTTAATCCTGCCTCTAAAGAGGTAGTCGTAATATTCCAAGTATCATCTATTAACATGGAATTATTAATGCCCTTAAACACCTGAAGCTGCTTATTCAATTTTCGGAATGATTGCAGTTGTTTAGCTGCTAAAGAAATCGGCATACCCATTTCACAAATAGCTGCAATCGCAGTGAGCGCATTATATACTTGATGCTCGCCAAAACCTGGTACATAGATTTCATAGAGTTTCTTCTTGTGATGAACATTGAACAGCATACCATTTTTGTGGTAGCGAATATCACTCGCTTGAAAATCACAGGATTCATGCTTACCTACCTTAATAATGCGTCCTTGAAACTTCGATAAATCTATTTTACTTGAGTTGATATCATCTGCATTAAGAATTAAGGAGCCTGTTGGACTAATAATGTCCAGCATTTCACCCTTTGCTTGGATATACCCCTCTAAAGTTTTACAATAATTTAAATGGTGTGCCCCTATATTTGTAATAATCCCAATAGTCGGCTTGAAATATTCCCCCGCAAGTTTGATGTCCCCCGGTGAACCAACAGCAGTTTCAAAAACGGCTGCGTCAGTTTGATCATCAATATTCAGTAAATATTGTAAAGAAGCAGTTCTAGAATTACTACTAAGTGGCGTGGATGCTACATTTTTTTCTGCAGAAAGTATATGTTTGATCATTTCCTTCGTCGTCGATTTACCAGAAGTACCAGTAATGGCTACGACAGGGATATTAAATTGATTGCGATAAAAATTTACAAACTTCCAATAGGCCTCATCTGTATCTTCTACTTTAATGATAATTATTTGCTCAGGTAATTCATTTTGACTGTATAGTCTATCGGTTACAAGCACAATAGGATAAAGTGACTCATAATCTTTCCAGTTCACAATACGCTTATTTGTAAAAAGGGCGGTATTTGGTTTTTTCACTTGCTTCAGTCGATAAGCGCCATGTTGAATCAACACTTCCCCCGACCCTTGCACTAAATGGCCTGCAGTAATGACTGTTAAATTCTGCACCGTAAGAGGCTTCATATTATTTTTCCCTCCTTTCCACTCTAGTATATGTAGCTTCTTAAAAGTTGCTTGGATGTATGCGAGATACATAACTAGAGGAAAACTATTTCTTCGCATATATATATAGTTGATTAAGTATCTAACGAACAATAGAAGGAGTGATATATCTGAAAACGATTATATTTATTGGCACAAACAAATCCGGGTCAAGTCGTGAAGCAACAAAAGCAGCAGAAAAATTAGGTTATTTTACCGTCCTTTTTACAAACAACGAAAAGCAGTTACAGCAGAGAAAAGCCTACCCAGATATTCATAAAATGATTCTTATTGATACTTCGAATATAGAAGACATGAAAGAAGAAATTTATAATTTAACTAAAACCGGGCTAGAAATAAAATCTATTGTTAGTTTTGTCGACCCTTTTGTCCATATTGCCTCAATTTTGTGTGATGAATTTTGTGTCAACTATACGTCTTCAACAGCTATTGAAATGATGGAGGATAAAGAAAAAACTAGAAATTTTTTAAAGAACCAGCCTTATTCTCCGAAGTTTTTTCTTCTCAAGCAAAATGAGTCCGTCCCTAACAACTTAGAATTCCCACTTATTGTGAAATCTCCGAAATCAACAGGCTCCAAAGATGTTTTGTTAGCAAACGACTCAGACCAACTGAATAAACACTTGAGCCATCTGCGAAGCAAAAATCCGCGTGAAACAATAATGATTGAAGAATATATCGAAGGTCCGCAATATTTAGTAGAAGCGCTTGTCTATAAACGACAAGCTAATATCATCGGTATTATTGAACAAGAAATTACTCAAGGTAAACGTTTTATAATTACTGGTTATGGTGTTCTCGTTAAAGCTCCAAAAGATATTCAAGCTGGTCTTGAGGAAGTTCTTCAATCTATTGTTAAAGCGTTTAACATCGAAAATGGTGCTCTGCATTTAGAACTTCGTTTAACAAAGAATGGCTGGAAGCTTATTGAGATTAATCCACGAATCTCAGGGGGAGCAATGAACACTATGCTTCACGCCGCTTTTGGATTTAATTTAGTGGAAGAAACACTTAAATTATTTTTAGGTGAGCTCCCCGATATCAATCCAAAGCATAGAAAGTTTGTCTATACAAAATACGTCATTGTTGAAAGTAAAGGTATTTTAGAAAAAGTTCTTGGAAGAAATAGAGCAACTAATTCACCAGGAGTTGTGGAAGTATATGTGAAGCCGAAAAGAGGGACATTGTTAACCCCTCCTTTATCGATGGGACATCGTTATGCATATGTAATTGCGGAAGGTCCGACATTAGCCGATGCTAAAAATAAAGCCATTAACGCCGCAAAAGAAATAAAGTTCATTCTAAAAGTATCTTAAATTTTAAAAATGCTCTCATACGATGATCTCTTAGCAAAAAAATATCCCGAATAATTGTTTCCTTCAAAAGGTCAATTACTCGGGCTTTTTTATTTATTCTTGAAATTTTTGATCTAAAAATTTAACCGTGTCAAACATATTTGTTTTACTAGCACCCTTGACTAAAATGGTGTCGTGGGGTTTTATGACTTTCTCTAAGAGAGCATGCAAATCGTCCTTATTGAGGAAATGATAAATTTTAGAAGGATCCATCCCTACTGCTTCCGCTGCTGCTCCCATTTCCTCTGTTCTAAAACCATAAGTGATGAATAAATCTATGTCTTGCTCGTAAATGTATTCGCCCAGTTTACGATATTCCTCTTCTCTCAACTCCCCTAATTCTCGCATTTGACCAATAATAGCAATTTTACGTTTATTCGCTATATTTGTAAGAACATCAATAGCAGCACGTACGCCCTGAGGATGAGAGTGAACGGTATCGTCAATAACCGTAATATTGTCGCGACAGTTATAAATCGTTAATCGTCTAGGTGGTTTTTTGAAGTTTAGCCCTACTTTAATATCTTCTGGACTAAAACCTAAATAATCTGCAACTGCAATGGCATTAAGTGCATTATAAACATGATGTTCCCCTAAAATTGGAATATACATTGCAATTTCCTGTCCATGCAGCTTAATTTTAAAGGTCATACCGATGTCTTTATATTGAATATCATAAGCTTTATAGTCTGCTGAGCTATGAACTCCAACTGTTAAGATTTTTCCTTTAAACTGCTGTGTCTCTAAATACTTTGAATTATCATCATCCTTATTTAGGATTAATAAACCGTTTTGGTCCATGCCATGTATTAATTCCGATTTTGCCTTGGCCACTCCTTTAATATCTCCATCAAAGTTGCCCACATGAGCTAAACCGATATTTGTGATAATACTAATATTCGGTTGAATAATGCTACAGTGATTTGTAATGATACCTGGATAGGCCATCCCATACTCAAGCACAACAGCCTCATGTGAAGCATTAATTTCTTCTTTATGTTTTTTCGTATGCTCTGTTGTATTCCAATAATCTTTTGACTCAAAGATATTCCATTTTACCGATAAAATGGAAGCCAGGAATGCTTTTGATGTCGTTTTTCCAGCACTGCCGGTAATCGCGATAATCGGCAAAGTTTTTTCTTCTGGTAATGCTTTTATTTCTGGCAAAGCTTTTACTTCTGGTGAAGCCTTTTCTTCTGCTATAATTTTTTCTACTGGTAAAGCCTTTTCTTCTACTAAATCCCCACCATTGTTCCTATATTGCCTAATTGCCCTTTTAATTTTCTTCTGGTTCTTAGCAAGGTACATTGCATACCTTATAGTATTGATGACCACATCTAATTCTAAATAAAAAGCAGGAGGGCAACCTGGTCGCCAGTTCACTTCATACATCCAAATTTTTCTTTGTTCATCTAAGCCTACATCTATGCCAATTTCATCAATAACTTCTCCAAATTGCGCCATCTGAATTTCATCTAAATGTCGAGCTAGCGACAAGGAAAAATGCTCTAACATACGCCGAATATCATAAGCTTCTTCTTTAAATTCCTGCTCTAAAAAAGGATCTAAATAATTTGTAAAACCACCATTGTTAATATTCGGTATAATCGAGCCATTTGGTGCAATTCGCGGATAAACCGTCGTTATAACCCATTCACCCTCACCGTTTTTTTGAACATGTAGACGAAAATCATAAATTTGACCTGATTTTGTTTTTGATTGTATATAGGGCTGCACGATAAAGGTCCCTGTAGAAAGTTGACCTCTAATTAACTCATCTAGCTGTGACTGTGTACAAAGAATAGTTTCCCTATCCTTCTTTACCTCAAAGTTAGTTCTTCCTACTTTCGAAATAAAATAAATCCCTTTTCCCTTCCGGCCATCTATCGGTTTAAATACGACTTTTTTATAATAAGTCATAAATTTATGGAGTAAATCAACATTTTCAACAACCTCAGATGGAATTAAATACTTATCAAATTCCTTCGCCTCTTTAAGTCGCTTCATCACATTCCATTTATTCCCTATAGAATGAGTTGTAAAAGGTATTTCCTTTTTCAATTTCTCAATAATGTCCTTTGATACCGATAATTTTTCTGGACTTCCTGCATTATATATAACATCCGGAAAGGGCATCATTTTTTCATGCCAATCACCCTTTTCATATACCTTTCCTCTAATGGAACGTTTGTCAAAGTCAACGCTTTTTGGTGTAAAGTAGAAAAATTGAGCTCCTTCTGCTTGTGCAACGGCCGCAAATGCATATGACTTAAGAACAGTTCTAGGATCTAGCCGATGATGCAGCATTCCAATAATTGTCATTCATTAATCTCTTCCCTTCATAGGATTCTCTCTCTAATAAATTCAATGATTAAACGTGCACCTAGACAGATGCTCTAATTATGATGTTATTTTAATAGTATCAATTTATGCCTTGGCATAATTGCGTCTGTTAAAGATTCCATCACCATTTCGGCTCAATGATAAATTTCCCTTTTAACATGTCAGGCTTCAATAACTGAATGGCAGATATACCACTTAAATCAATGGATTTTTCTGAGGATGTTCGCTCTAATCGGACAACCTCTGCTATCACATTCGTATCATGCCCTTCATAATCATAGGCTCGCAAAAGCGAAACAGTTCCTCTACAACATTCTCTATCAATAGCCTCTATGCGAAAAAACTCTGTTTCAAATTGTTTTACTGTATCCATTAACCTTAAATGAGTACCGTTGTGTGTTATTAAAAAAAAGGGAATCGTATCACTCCCAACTATTTTTACAAGCAGCTGACCAAAATATTTAGAATGAAAATCCTTTATCACATCCTGGAGTACTTTTATGTCGTAGAGCGCTTCACATAGAAAATGGTTTTTTTTGTTTTCATTATTCATTTTCTCAGCTCCTTCCAAGTGTTAATGAACCATTTATCAATAATTTTTTAAAATTGCTAACATAAACACGAGCCGTTAGACTACCTACAAGATTTGAAACAAAAACTCTATTGGAAGATCGACTGCACTACAATGAGGGCCCCCCTCACTGATCGAAGTTTCATTTTATTCAACATCCTCTTGTTATAATATGTAAAGACAAGAAATATGACGACTTTTTTGGTCCCTTATATTTAATATGTATGTTTTAAAAGAGAGTAAAGATTTACACTATTCTCCTCCGTCTTCGAAAAAAATGTAATAGCAACGGACATCAGGTACTGCTCTGCTCCTTTTACTAGAAATCAAAATAATTTAAAAAGATTTTTACTCCAGGATAGCTTTCAATAAAAAAAATCGTATTTAATAGTGAACGATGAAAAATACCTCACCTGTTTGCCTGGATTAGTTTTAGGATAAACAATATTTCTGATCACTTAATCAATCAAACGAGTGAGAAGCGCTTATTTTAGAAAGGAGTTTGTTATGAACATACAAGCAGATAATGTCGTTTATGAACTTAAAAATCACAATGAACATGCTTTACATTACATCATTGAGCAATATGGTGGATTACTACAAAGCATCATCACTAAGCATCTTTTTCCTTACT
Source organism: Lysinibacillus sp. NPDC058147 (assembly GCF_042884205.1). NCBI lineage: Bacteria > Bacillati > Bacillota > Bacilli > Caryophanales > Bacillaceae > Lysinibacillus > Lysinibacillus sp. NPDC058147. Next base: position 438,667 of record NZ_JBHVUJ010000004.1, on the reverse strand, counting down.
CAGAGGAAGTTGACGAATGTTTGGATGACACTCTACTCGCTATTTGGCAGAATGGTGAATTTTTCGATGAGGCGAAAGGGTCTTTTAAAAATTGGATTGCGATTATTGCAAAATATAAAGCGCTTGATCGAAGAAAAAAATTACAACGTTATAATGAACGCTACATTTCAACATTAGAATTTGAAGAGTCTTTCACAAATACGGAGAGGACAGAATTAGAAGACGTAGAAGAGCTTTTACAACATTTATCTGCTGAGGATCAATTATTATTTAAAAAATATTATTTAGATAATATAAATTCCAAGAACATTGCGGAAGAATTAAATGTGTCTGTCCCCGTTATACATAACAGACTTTCTCGTGGACGTCATAAACTTCGTGCATTAAAACAAAAATGGATTACAGGGAGGCTATAAGGATGAGTGAATTATTTAAACTTTTTAATCGAGCAAAAATTCAAACAGAACAATATGATGAAACAAAGTTGTCAGATTTAGAAATAGCACGCATAAAAAAACGACTACACCCAAAATTGAAAACTAAAACATCAAAGAAGAAGAAGATTACATTTTTAAGTGGCGTAGGTGTTGCTTTGCTTGCCGTTACAATAGCCATTACTAGCCCAAATGCACTTGCTAAATTGCCGATAATAGGTAATTTCATTGAACAATATATGAATCACCCAGATGTTAATGACGATATGTATACAACGTATAAAAATATAATCGGACAAACAAAAGAAAATAAATATGGAACCTTAACGTTAAATGAAGTTATGTTAGATCAAGGAGAACTTTTCATCACGACTACTTATCATAGCAATAAACCCGTTCCAAACTCGGATTATCTTCAAGTTAATAAGCACCTTTCAGACACTGATTACCTACCCCTTTTCCCTGAAATAAAATTAGATGGGAAGAAAGTAGAGTCTGGAGGAGGAGCAGGTCATGATAAAATCGATGACCAAACATTTGTCATTTATAGTAAGATTAGCATTCCAAATATAGAGCTTTCTAAGCCACATGAAATTCAGTTTTCTTTTAACACATTAAACGATAAAATTAGTGACCCTTGGGAATTTAATTTCACTGCCACAGGTGAAGCCATTGCGGCTAAAACAACAGAAACCATGATCAATCAATCTTTTTCCTTGCCGAACGGACAGAAAGTTATAGTTGAAAAAATTACTCAATCACCAGTTTCGTTAATTCTTTATTATCATATGTTTCCGGCGCCTGATAAGACAATGGATTATGATGTCCAATTTAGATTATACGACCAGAATAATAATCAGTTAGAACAATCTTCTGGTCAAACAATGCTTGAAAACTCTACACTTCGATTCCAGAAGGAAAACATGGATCCAATAACAAATATTACACTTGTTCCTCACTCTATTAATGTAAAAAGTGGCGTTCCTAAAAAGGATGTTGTCAAAGTGTTTCATGAGTACACAATTACTACACAATTGAACAAATAATATCTAAGTCTACCAATCTTGTAAATATAAAAAAACGTCCAATTTGACAATTGGACGTTTTCTTTTTTAGACGTTATGTTGTTGCATTATGATGATCTCCCTGATTTAGCAGAATAACACCACCAATAATCAGTGTAATTCCGATTGCTGAGTAAAGATTAAAAATATCTCCCCATATAACGATACCCACAATGACTGTTAATGCTGTTCCTATGCCAGACCAAATGGCATATGCAAGGCTTAATGGTAACGTTTTTAAGCATAGGGACAATGAATAAAACGAGATGCCATATCCTACTGCGACAGCTATGGATGGACCTAGAACTGTAAATGCTTCTGAAAACTTAAGCATCGTTGTTGCAATTACCTCGCTGATAATGGATAACGCTAAAAATAGATAACCTTTCATTTTCAATTTCCTCCCTAATGCCCGCCACCAGCAAGGTTAAGAATAACCACACCGACAATAATTAATAAAATACCAATAATTTTTTTAAAATTGAATAATTCCTTATAAAAGATTATACCGATGATCGCCGTTAGTGCCGTTCCGATCCCTGCCCATATCGCATACGCAGTGCCAATTGCTAAAGATTGTAATGTTAGAGAAAAGAAATAAAAAGCCGTCCCATATCCAACCAATACACCAATTGAAGGGAATAATCGTTTAAAGCCATTTGTAAGTTTCAACATCGAGCTTGCAAAAACTTCTGAGATAATTGAAATGAATAAAAAACCAAAAGCACTCATGTATGTTAGTCCTTCCTTGTCATGTGCATTAATTGTTCAAAGACACCGTCTGCTGCCTTAACGGAAATCGGTGCGATATTTAATAGTTTCGAATAATACAATCCATCAATCGTTAAACGTATCAAATGAACTACGGATTCCTCCAAACCATCTTGGAATAATTCGTCTAATAAACATTCATAAACTGTTGAGACGGCTGAATGGTCATTTTGCATAATTTGTATCGCAATATTTAATGCTGCCCCATTTTCAAGATCTTTTTGGGAAGCTAAAATAAAAGCTCTCGTTAATCTCCCTGTCCCTTGCTCAAGGCTTATAAAGTGCTCATAGGATTGTACAACCTCGTTCAAAATCGTTTCAGCGATGGCTGATTGCAGGGTATCCTTCGTCTTAAAATGATACAATAATCCACCTTTACTAATGTTCGCCCTATTTGCAATTTTATCTAAAGTTAAAGTGCTTAAATCGTTGTCCTTTAAATAGTGAATTGCCGTTTGGATAATATGTGAACGTTTTAAATCTGCTTTTGATGACATAAAATCGCCCCCTAGAAAAGCATAAAAAACCGTCTGGACGGTCTTTTTTTATTTTATAGCTTATATCATACATCGTCAATTATTATGGATTTCTTACTTGGCCTTTTCTGCTAATTCTATTCTCTATCCCTGCCATAAATTTTCTGGAAAATGAAGTTTAGTAATGAAATACTAGCAATCCCCATCAATTAAGGACTAAGTTACGAAAAATTGATCCTACTATACTGAAGATATGTAATGAATGGGAGGAAAAACTAAAACTACTAAAATCGTCCCATCGAAAAGGAATAAGTCTAAAAGGATGGTAATAGTAAAACAAGCCCTCTCAAATAATGAGAGGGCTCCTGCATTTTATTTCGGTAATATAAACGTTTCTTTTTTACCTTTTGAAGTATCCTCCGCTCCTTTATTTCGGATAGGACCTAATTCGATTTCAAAGGCTTTATCTTTCCAAATTTTTTCATATTGCTCTTGATCTAATACGAATACTTGTAATAACTCACCAGTTTCACCAGCTTTAATAACTTCATTATAATTGTAATTTAATAGCATACCTTCACTTAGTGAATATTGCTTGCCATCATTAACTGTCAATTTTGATGACATAGATGATAGGCCGATTTCACTTGTTGCTTTATTTTCTAGCTTAAACTTTACTGTTAATAAAGTGACACCATTAGTGAAATTAGAGAAACGAGGAGCTTCTACTTCATTTGGTATAAATTTTGTAAACTGATACCCTTCTAGAATAGCATTTACATCCCCTATTTTCTTACTTTCATTGATATCGCTTTTTTCCTTTAACATCGTCTTTTCACCCATATTGTCCAGTGTTACTTTATCTTGATAAAATGACGAATTACTTGCTACTTTTTTCGAACCATCTGAATTTAAAGCAAGGTTAAATCTTCCATCTGAACCAAAAGTAGAGCCATAATTTTCTTTTTCAGTAAACGGTTTTGATACCTTTACTGTTACTGTGCCAAGTTCATTGATTTTTGCTAAATCTGTTTCACCGAATGGATAAGCAATATACCCCGTTACCTCTTCACCCGCTTTTAATAAATAATCTGTTTTATAGCCTAGTTTTGTTGGTAATTGATCTTCTTCAGGAATTAAATACTTATCATTCGTATAATCTTTAGTTGCACCCGTGAATGTAGCGTCTAAAGTAGGCATGTAATACACATCTTTATCCATATCATTCTTCACTGTATATTTAGCTAAAATGACGCCACCGTTTGTTTGTTCACCAAATGGAATATTAAAATCTGTATGGAAATCCTTTAATTCTACTACTGAATATGCATCAAGAGAAATTGAAACTTTCTCCATTTTATGTATTTGTGGTTCATTGTTTTCAAAAAGAACTTTAGTTTTCCCTTGAGTTTCTTTTTCCATATAAGAAATTAAAGAAGCAAAGTCAGCTGATCCTTTAGTTGATTCTTGATCTTTTTTAGGTTCTTCCTTTTGGACTTTATCTTGTGCCTTTTCCTCTTGTGTTTTCTTTGGTTCATCGTCTTTTTTTGTTTCGTCCACGCTTTTTCCACAGCCACTAAGAATGATTGAAGTTGATAAAATTAGCGAAGACATTAAAAATAAACTCTTTTTCATTTCTTCCTCCAAAATGTGTCTTTAAAATTTTTATGCTCAACTGTAAAAGTAAAATATTAAAGCTATTTTTTGAGCCGTTACCCATTTTAATCCATTTTTATATCTGAAACAACTTGAACTGGAAGAAATTATACTAACGAAATAAACCACATCCAAATATTGTATATTGAATAATTCAATCTAATTTTCATAATCCCGTTATTTTCCATATCCAATCTCTTTTGAGGTTATTCCTTTGAGTATTAATTATTAATGTACTAAAACACCTGTATTTCTCTTAAGTTATCAGAAAATAAGTATAATATACCTAAGATTATAGTCACATGCGAAGTCACGTATTTTTATCTTAGCGTAATTGCCGCTGTCGCTTCGTTTTCACGCAAAATATATTCTCTTAAAGATATGTCAAAGTTAAGCTACACTTTTTGCATTGGCTCTCTTCAAAATCCGAGACAAAAAAAAGCTAGATAAAAGATCAGCATCTCTTTTCAGCTACTTGTACAAATAATTTTCGTCTTACAACAGTCCTGCATTTATTAAATATTCGCGAGCCACGTCTTCTATGTTTTGGCCTTCTACATTTACTTGATAATTCATTTCGCGCATCTCATCATCAGTTATTTGATTTGCCAGTTTATTTAAAGCTGTTTCAATCTCAGGGTATTTCTCTAGCGTCTCTTTCCTTAGTAAAGGAGCGCCTTGATAAGGTGGAAATAGTTGCTGATCATCTGCCAAAACTTGCAGATTATATTGACGTATTTCACTATCCGTTGAATATGCATCTAACATATCTATATTTTCTGAGTCGATCGCCTGATATCTAAGCTTTGGCTCCATTGTTGTTATGTTAGAAAGTGTAATACCATAACGTTTTTGAATGCCTAAATAACCATCTTCTCGGTCATTAAATTCCAATGTGAACCCAGCTTTTATCGTTTCTTGAATAGGCTTAATGTCAGAAATTGTTTGCAAATGATAGGTATCAGCCATTTGTTTTGAAACTGCCAATGCATACGTATTGTTATATTTCATCGGATTAAGCATCACCATGCCAAATTTATTCAACATGCCCTCTTTTGCCTGATGATAAACATCTTCTTGATTATTATTGATGGCTTCCTCTTTTAAAAACTCTGAAATTACCGTTCCTGTGAATTCTGGATAAATATCGATGCTGCCAGATTTAAGTGCATTAAATACAAAGGAAGTTTTACCGAGCCCAGGTTTTAATTGCACCTTTAAGTCTGTTTCATTTTCAATAAGCAATTTATACATATTAATTAGAAGTTCTGGCTCAGAGCCAAGCTTACCTGCAATGACAATTTCTTCTTTCCCTTTAAAGTTTAATAACGGGAAGATAATCATTAATAATGCCACAACACTAATAATACTCAATGCTGAAATTGTCTTTTTAAAGGAAAGTGATTCAAGCTTTTTAAGTAAGAAGTCGAACACTAATGCTAAAATCGCCGCAGGGACAGCCCCTAAAATAATAAGTGCTGTATTGTTTCGGTCAATACCAAGCAAAATGATATCCCCTAATCCCCCAGCTCCGATTAATGCTGCTAAAGTTGCCGTTCCGACGATTAATACCATAGCTGTTCGAATCCCGGCCATGATAACAGGCATAGCAAGAGGCAATTCTACTTTCACTAATCGCTTTCGCGTATTCATCCCCATCGCCATTGCTGCCTCTTTTAATGAAGGATCTACTTCATTTATCCCAGTAAATGTATTCCGTAAAATCGGAAGAAGTGCATACACAACTAAGGCAATAATTGCAGGTACTTTTCCGATGCCAAACAACGGAATCAATAACCCTAATAAAGCTAATGAAGGAATCGTTTGTAAAACTGCACTAATACCGATAATACTTTCTGCTATTTTCTTTTTATTCGTTAAATAGATTCCTAGAGGAATAGCAATCACTACTGCAAAAAATAGTGCAATGAATGAAATTTGAATATGCTCTAATAAAGATGCCATTAGCTGGCCTTTTCGTTCGCTAAACACACCAAAAAAATTAGCCATTAATATTACCTCTTTCTAAGGAATCTTGCGCTAAATACTGAAGCATGGATGCTCTTGTGACAACGCCTATTATGTTCCCGTCATCTTCCACGCCTAAACATTCATCATGAGCTAATTTTTGAAGAATGGTATGTAAAGAATCCTCGGAAGAAATGGTATTCTCTCGATTTCTTTGATGAACCTCATCATCAATTGGTTCAATTACAGCCTGTATATGGAAAGTCCCATGCTCTCTTATCCCTACAAATTCTCGAACAAAATCATTAACAGGATTTTGTATGATTTCATGTGGAGTACCAATCTGGACAATTTCTCCATCCTTCATTACACATATTCGATCACCTAATTTTAAGGCCTCTTGCATATCGTGCGAAACAAAGACAATTGTTTTCTTTATCGTTTGCTGAAGCTCCAGAAGATCATCTTGTAATTTTGTGCGGCTAATCGGATCTAAAGCACTAAAAGGTTCATCCATTAAAATGATTTCTGGATCAGCCGCTAATGCACGAACAACACCGACCCTTTGTTGCTCACCACCAGAAAGCTCTGTTGGCTTGCGTTGACTATATTTATCAGGCTCAAGTCCAACCATATCCAATAACTCGCGAACTCGTTGTTGGATTTGCGGTTTATTCCATTTCTTTAATTCAGGTACAACAGCTATATTTTCTTCAATCGTCATATGGGGAAAAAGCGCAATTTGTTGAAGGACATAGCCGATATTCCATCGCAATTCATGAATGTTGTAATCGCTAATTCTTTTACCGTTAATGCGAATGGTTCCTTCTGTTAAATGAATTAATCGATTAATCATCTTTAATAATGTTGTTTTTCCACAACCACTAGGTCCAATAAGAACAAAAAATTCTCCCTTATTAATCTCTAAATTAATAGATTTTACTGCGATTTGGTCATTTACATATTTTTTTGTGACATTTTCAAATGCTATCATTGTTTATGCTCCCTTTTTAGTAATGCCCCTCATAGTAACACTCCACTTAGTTCAGAACGGAAATCACCTTCAACATTTGCAAAGATTACCTTGACTTAATGTTTTTAATAGAAATAAACTACTATTTTAATCCTCTTCATTTCATATACGTTAAGCATAGTAGGTCTAGAACTAACTCATTTTAAAGAGACATCGTGGTACTATATATATATTTCACTAACTAAAGTCATTTCAAACTTATTTTTTTGTTTTACATCAAGACGTTGGTCCTCTTGACGCTCTACTCTATTTCTCTCATAATTTCTATAGAAAATCGTATAATGTCTTTGAGCAAATCTATATTTAATTGGCCACTTTTATTACTCGATTTTGCTGGAAATTAAGGAACTAAATGAGGGGTTTTTTCGTTCTATGAATGATGTACTCTATATAAGAAAACTGACTTTATTTCTATTTATAACTTTGTAATAATTAGAAATATATGAACTTTGTTATTGAGAAGAAAGGAGGGAGATGTGGTAATCTACCAACATCAATGAATAATGAAATACTTCATAAATTTTTTCAAAGGTCTTCTGATTACTGTTATTGTTATCTGTATTTCGTTTTTTATGGTGACGCAGTTTTTCAATACTCATGAAACTGAAGAACCTGTAGTTGTCGATAATAGCCCTAGTGTAGAAGAGTTTATTGGCTCTATTGCTGAAATAGCTCGGAAACAAGGTGCTGAAAATGACTTGTATGCATCAATTATCATTGCACAGGCCGTTTTAGAAAGTGATCATGGACAAAGTGGTCTTGGATCCGCTCCAAATAACAATTTATTTGGTATGAAAGGTAGTTACCAAAATAACTCCGTTACATTTGAAACATCTGAAGATGATGGTAGCGGTAATATGACTAGGGTGATGGCTGAATTTCGCAAATATCCTTCCTATGAGGCTTCCATCCAAGATTATGTAAAATTAATGCGTAATGGGGTTTCCTGGAACAAAAATTTCTATGCAGGTGTTTTTAAAAGAAATGCAAAGTCCTATACAGATGCAACGAAGTTTTTAACAGGTTCCTATGCAACAGATTCACAATATAATGAAAAACTTAATGCAGTGATTGCAAAGTATGATTTACAACAGTATGACAGTCCTGTCAAAGATAAAAAAACAATTACCGTAGCTGATGGAGACTCTCTTATGCATATTGCAGAGGCTCATAATGTTAAAGTTACCTCCATTAAACAATGGAATCAGCTTCGTTCTGATAGACTTGAAGCCGGTCAACAATTAAATATTTATAAATACTAACCAAAACCTCCAAGCTTAATCAGGATTTATCCTTGTAGCATGGAGGTTTTAGTAATATTTGCTTTCTATCACTCTTTTAAACGCCACCGTGAATACTCTGTTTTAATATCTTTCTGAACATTCAATATCACTGCTTTAAGCCTTCGCTAGTCAACTCGTAAACAGTTGTCGCTACTTCGTTTAAATAACGACGATCATGCGAAATACTAATGATAACTCCACCAAATTCTGCTAACGCACTATATAGTACAGGTGTCGTCAAAGGACTAAAGTTTCTTGTTGGTTCATCTAATACCAATATTTCACAACGTTCCAATATCATTTTTAACAAGAGTAGTTTCGCCTTTTGCCCCCCACTTAAGTTTCCAATCGTCTGTTGCATTTCATCGTGGGTAAATTTCATACTCCCCAAGCGGTTCATGAAAACTTATGATGATAAAATGATCTCATTCAGAGGATTAAAATAAGCTCCCTACTGCTGTTATTGTTGTTGCTAAATCTTTTCTATATAGTGGATGTAATTCATTCAGACTATTAATATTTACCTCATTCCCACCAAGTGATGAATGGACATAAAGTTCATCTCCTATATACAGTGCAATATGCCCTGGGAAGTATAATAAGTCTCCCTTTTGTATGTGCTCTAGAGATATTTCCTTGATAGGAAAACCTTCAACGATATGGGCATCGCGATAAATATATACCCCGTTTAGCATATATGCCATTGAACATAGACCAGAGCAATCAATACCTAGCGGCGATTTTCCTCCCCAGCGATAGGGTGCTGCTAAATAACTAAGCGCTGTTTGGACAACATTTTCTCGTAATTGTTGCTCAGGTAAGCTGTTTTCTGGAATTTTTTCTTGTAGCCATTGCCTACGTACATAACCGATCTTGCCCGACACTAATTGCACCGCTGCCCATTCAGGATCTAACTCGTCAATGGCAATCGAACAGATGATTGAGCCTTTAACGAGCGTCATCATTTTCTTACTCTGAATTCGAGGCTCCTGCAAAACATCGGCGAAGCTTTGGTTAATAAAATGGTTTGCTTCTTGTAGCCAGGTGTGCGTTTTAGCTTCATCCACTAGTAAGTTATCCTTCTGGCAATAACCTTCATAGCGATAAACCGTTTGTATACGTACCCAGCTCTCGTCTATTTCTTCCATGGTTTGAACCGTCATTCCGTATAGTACCTCATCCACTAATTCTGAGGCTTCATCTGGCTTCGCATGTAAATTTGCAATCTTTGACGTCACAATGGCATTCATTCTATCATCTCCTTCCGCTTCACCAAGTAATCGTAAACAACTTTGGATATTCGACCAATTAGCTGTCTCGCTTGATCATTATTAGTAACCTCTGTTATGAAAACGCCAATAAGATAATCCCCCGAGTTGCTGTAGACAATCCCAACATCATGATCTACCGTATCAAGACTACCTGTTTTATGAGCAAGTTTCACATCATCTACTAAATACCGCTTTAGTGATTCGTGTACACGTTGACGACTTAAAATATCTAACGTTAGCTCATTAAACGCCGGTGATAAAAGGTCCCCGCGATAAATTCGTGAAAATAGCAGTGCCATATCACTTGCCGTAGTAGTATTATCAAAGCCTTTTGCAAGCCTTTCAAAATCCATCATCTTTCGTTGAATTGTTGTTTGCTGCAGTCCAATTTGACGAAAATATTGATTAAGTGCATCCATCCCTAGAAAATCGATTAGTACATTTGTTGCTGTATTATCACTCGTAATAATCATCCATACTAAAAGCTCATAAATAGTACTTTGCTCTAGATGCTGCTCACTAATAACACTAAAATCCACCCATTCTTCTGGTGCTATCTTAATCTCTTGCACTAATGATAGGTTGTTGTTTTCTACATAATTTAGAACAGCAAGCAGTATAGGCACCTTAATTAAGCTAGCACTAGAAAATGTATCTTCGAGTTTTTCGCTAATGAAAAAACGCTCTGTCTTACAATCTTTTACAAACACATGCACTTTATAGGGAGCTTTTTGAAGAATCTGTGTAATAATTTGCTTCATATTCACACCTACTCTACGACTTTTATCAACTGATTCTCCGTGTCCATTGTGATTGTTCGACCTAATGGCAGAGACATCGTTGGTAAACAGTGTCCGCATGTAATATCCTTAATGATAGGTATATTAAGTGGACCTAAAATTTCTTGAAAAATTGTTTGTAGTGATAGGCTGTGCTCCGGATGTTTTGGATTTTCAGGACCACAATTTGTCCAAGCTCCCAATAAGATACCTGCTAACTCATCTAGTTTGCCTGCCAATTTTAGCTGTGTAAGCATCCGATCCACACGTTGCTCACTCTCATCTATATCCTCTAAAAATAAGATTTTGCCCTTTGTATCAATTTCATAAGGTGTTCCAAGAGACGCCGTCACTAGTGTTAAGTTTCCACCAATAAGTGATCCGGTTGCTTTTCCGGCTACAAACGTCGTCATTGTACGCCCCGGTGGATTTTCAAGACAATAGTCCGTACGTTCTGTTGCTGTCACATTTTCGATAAAGGACTTCCATGTATACTCATCCATCTCAGGCCGAATAAATTCTGTAGAGGGCATTGGTGTATGATACGTGACAAAGCCACATCGTTGGTTAAAAGCGATATGTAATGCCGTTACATCGCTATAGCCAGCAAATACTTTTGGATTTGCCTTTATCATATCGAAATCAAGAAGCGGTAAAATTTTCGTCGCTCCGTAACCTCCACGAATGCAGAAGATACCGTCAATATTAGAGTCGCTAAACATTCGATTAACTTCAGCGGCTCTTAGTTCATCAGAGCCTGCTAAGTAGCCATGTCTTGCCCTACATGTTTCCCCAGCGACAACCTTAAATCCTAGTTTTTCAATGCTTTGAACGGCGGGGAGAAATTTTTCAGGTGGGGTTGCACCCGAAGCACTTATAAGACCAATTGTGTCACCTTTTTTCAATGCTTTTGGACGAATCATTTACTTACCTCCATTTTTAGTGAAGTTCGGTATCTTTCCAATTCCTCTTCATTAGCCAAGACAAAATGACCTTCCTCTATTTCGATAAATGACGGTGGCTGAATGTCATAGTTATGCTGTGACGGATCGTAGATTTCTACGACTTTATCACGCTCCTTATAAGGATTTGGCTCCGGTACTGCCGATAATAATGCCCTTGTATACGGATGCAAGGGATTAGCAAACAGCTTTTCTGTCTCTGCTAGCTCAACAATTTTACCTTTATAAATAACAGCTGTTCGGTCTGTAATAAATCGGACTACAGATAAGTCATGAGCAATGAATAAATATGTTAAATCATTTTGCAGCTGTAGGTTTGCTAGTAAATTTAATACTTGTGCACGAATGGATACGTCTAATGCTGAGATTGGTTCATCCGCAATAATAAACTCTGGCTCCATTACTAGTGCACGTGCAATGCCGATACGCTGACGCTGCCCCCCTGAAAATTCATGCGGGAAGCGACTAGAAAACTCCGGCAATAATCCTACATTTAATAAGGCATTGCGTACCTTCTGTTGACGATCAGCCTCATTTTTGAAATTTTTTGTATTAAGAAGTCCCTCTGAAATAATATAGTCTACCTTTGCACGTTCATTTAGCGATGCCATAGGATCTTGAAAAATCATTTGGATTTTCTGTGTAATTTCTCGATCCCACTCTTTCGATATTTTGCCATTTAGTTTCTTACCGTGATATAGAATTTGTCCTTCAGTGACTTCATTGATACGCATAATAGCTCGGCCGATTGTTGTTTTCCCAGAGCCTGATTCACCTACTAAACCAAATGTTTCACCTTTAAAAATATCGAAGCTAACATCATCAATCGCTATAAATTTATTTTTGCCCTTCCCAAAAACAACTTTTAGATTTTTCACCTCAACTACTACTTCTTTATGACTCATGCGCGTATCGTCTCCCTTCTTCGAAAAAGGCTTGTAGCGCTTCAGGAGGCTCTACTTTTGGAGCGAGTGGATCTAATAGCCAAGTACGAGCATAATGGGTGTCACTCACTTGAAAAAATGGTGGACGTTCCACAAAATCAATCTTTAACGCATATTGATTGCGAGGAGCAAAGGCATCTCCTTTAATTTCTTGAAAAAGATTTGGTGGAGTACCCTTAATAGAATAAAGCTGCTCCCCTTTTGAGCCTAGTTGCGGTAAAGAAGAAATGAGTGCCCATGTATAAGGATGCTTGCCATTAAAGAAGATTTCATGCGTCTTCCCTATTTCGATGACATCACCTGCATACATCACTGCAATACGGTCAGCAACCTTCGCCACAACGCCTAAATCATGCGTTATATAAACAGTTGTTAGTCCATACTTTTGCTGGAGATTTTTTAGAAGCTGCAAAATTTGTGCTTGGATTGTTACGTCTAATGCAGTTGTTGGTTCATCGCAAATTAATATTTTGGGTTTACATGCTAGCGCAATAGCGATCACGATTCGTTGACGCATACCACCGGAAAATTCGTGAGGATATTGCTTATGGCGTTTTTCTACATCATGTATGCCAACATCTTTTAACAGTTTTAATGTTTCTTCGTATGCGGCTCTCCCCTTTAAGTCTTGATGTAAATGAACACATTCCTCGATTTGCTTACCAATCGTTTTCAGTGGATTTAATGATGTCATAGGATCTTGTGTAACCATTGCCACTTCTTTTCCACGAATGCTTAGCCACTCCCGTTCGGTTCTAAACTGTGCTAAATCTTGATTATTATAGATAATCTGCCCCTGATCGATGTAGCCATTTTTATCGAGCAAGCCCATGATCGATTTCATTAGAACAGATTTTCCTGAACCTGACTCGCCAACGATTGCAAGACTTTCACCTTTGTACAAATCGAGGGAAATATTACGAATAGCCGTTAGCACTCTACCACGAAGTTTAAATTTAATAACAAGGTTTTGGATGGTTAAAATAGGTGATTGAGTTTGTGTCACTTCCATCATCCCCCTCTTTATACGTGATTTTTCGGATCTGCTGCATCTGCAAATGAATTTCCTATAATATAAAATGCAATCGTAATGACACTTAATACAATACTTGGAAAAATGAGTTGATATCTTAATTCTGGAGACATCATGAGTACTCGTCCTTCATTAATTAAATTCCCTAAAGACGGCTCACTGATCGGTAAGCCTAATCCGATGTATGTTAAAAAGACTTCTGAGCCTATTGCAAATGGGATGGCTAGACTCATTCGTAACATAATGACCGAAATAAGATAGGGTAGTAGATTTTTTAAAATAATTCGGTAATCAGGTGTTCCTAAACATTTTGAGGCTAAGTTATATTCACGATCACGTAAAATAACAATTTGATTACGAATAAATCTTGCCATTTCTACCCAGCCCGTAATACACATGGCAATAATAATAGTTGAAATGCTTGGTCGCAAAATATAGGACATTAAAATAAGTACAATAGTAGTCGGAATGTTATCAACGACATTGTAAAGTTGTGTGATGGGCACCTCTAATTTCCGAGAAAAGCCCCAAAGCGTACCGACCGTAATACCGACGATAGCCTCTACTAAAGCAACCACACAGCCAATAAATAACGAGGTTCTTGTTCCTGCCCAAATACGTGCCCATAAATCCTGCCCAATGGAGTTTGTCCCAAACCAAAATTCAGCGTTTGGTGCAATATTACGTACTTGGAGACCCGTTTGCTCATCTAAATATATTTCAGTCGGTGATTTTTGTGCTGGTAAATACGGCTGTAAAATGGTAAAAGCTACGATAATAAGCACGCCAACTAATAAAAAGACAGCGATGCGATTTTTTAAAAAGGATTTCCATGTTGAACGCCAATAGGAATAATTAGAATAGGCGGTTTCTTCTGCTTGACGTTCATCTACTTCCGCAAATTCAAACAATGTTTCACGTGATTTGTTTGAGATATTATTTATTTCTTCTGAATACATTCCCATTAACGTACACTCTCCCCTTTCCCTAATTTAATCCGTGGATCTACAAGGGCCATTGCAATATCACCTAAAATTAGTCCGATAATTCCAAGTGAAGAGAACACAAGCACTAAACCTTGTACAATCGTATTATCTTGCCGCTGTATAGCATCTACGAGTAAGCCCCCCATACCAGGAATGGAATATAAGGATTCAATGTAGATGGAACCTGTAATAGTAAAAAGAATAGTCGCTGGTAAATACTGTGCCATCGGAATAAAAGCGTTTCGTAGTACATGTTTAAACATTAATGTACGCTCTTTAACTCCTTTTGCCCTCGCTAGCTTAATATAATCTTTGTTTAGTTCATCCACCATGTAACGCCGCATCCACATAGCATAAGAGGCAGTCGGTGCTAACGCCATCGAAGTCAGTGGCAAAATCCAAGTAATAGGATTATATTCATCAAAAAGCATTGGTAGATGAAAAATATCTGTAATATACATTTGAATGACTAAATAATAGACTGCTGCTGGCACTGCAACGATAATGACAATATAGCCAGTCCCTAAGCGGTCCAGCCAACGTCCCTTCATCTGGGCCATCAATATTCCGAGCGGAACTCCAATTAGAAGAGAAAGCGCAACCGCCCCTAAACCAAATAGCAAGGAATACATAATCTTATCTGCAATAATCGTGACGACTGGTACATCTGTCCGGTATGTAACGGATTTACCTAAATCACCATGAAACAACTTAGCGTAAAAATTCCCCAACTGTACAAGTAGCGGGTCACGTAAACCTAAATTCGTTAAATATACTTCTTGTTGTGCGGGTGACATTTTATTCGCTGCTGCCCCTAAATAACCTTCTTCTGGCATTAACCGTAGTAACGAAAAAACAATCGTAATAATAATAAATAATGTTAAAACTGATTGTAATAAACGTTTCCCTATATACCTAAGCATCATTTCATCCTCCTTCTTCAGAAAGATTGAAGGAGATGCCGACTTTTTTAATTCGGTATCTCCTTCATCAATACTTCTCACAGCTTATGACATTTATCTTGTACTGAAATTCAATGTTTTTATTTCGCTGCCTTAGCTAACGCATCCGCACGTTCCTGCTCCCATTTCGCTAAAGCTTCTTTAAACTCCTCATTACTCATTGGTTTATCTAAAACTCGCTGACCTTTAAATTTCTCAGCAGTCACACCAAATGGAGAGTATTGAGCCTCAAATGGATTTAATTTAGAGGCAATATAGCCGCTACCTCCTACTGAATAAGGGATAACAAATGCCTCATCAATTAAGAAGGCTTCCGCTTTGGCAAACAGTTCATAACGTTTTGCTGTATCGATCGTCGATTTTGCTTCGTCCACTAAGTTTTGATATTTTGATTTTCCGTTTGTTTCTGTATAGCCTTCAGCTAGCTCTGGTTTATTATAAGTACCGTCTACAGTAAATGGATCCGTATACGTTGATGGATCGGCATAGTCTGGACCCCAGTTTGCTTCAAGCAATGCAAATTTACCAGGTTTACGAACCTCAGATAAAAAGCCTGTTGATGGCCCTGCCTCTATGGTAATATCTACATAATCAGTACCTAATAATCTTTCAATCTGCTGTTTCACCACTTGTGAACGATTTGCCCAATCTGGCATACCGGAGTTATAAGGCATCAACACTTTTACTGGGAAAGTTACTTTTCCTTCTAGAGCTTTTTTCGCTTTTTCCTTGTATTCCAATGCCTTCTCCTTGTTGAAGGAATCGTTATTTGAAATGTCAGCTAATGGCGCTAACTGTGTGTAGTCAATCCCCTCCACATTGACAAAGTTTTTAGGGGTAATCGTGTTGCTAAGCAAACCTTTTGGATTATAAGGTTCTAAAGTTAACATTGCAGATTCACGGTCGAATGCATGGAACAATGATTTTCTGAAATCTTTATTATTGACCGCTTTTTTCCAATTATCAGGCTCATATTCTGCATCAAATTGCGGGTTAAAGTTTAATGCATAGAAATACGTATAGAAGTTATTTTGCGTTTGACGAATTTGAGATTTTTTCTTATCATCTTTAAACCACTCATCTATGATAGAAGTTGGAATACTCGCTGAATCTACTTCTCCACGTAAAAATAATTCTGGTTCTACTGTAGCCGCTTCTTTATTGTATTTATAGCGAATACGATCAATCAGGACTTGGTCTTTATCCCAATACTTATCATTTTTCACAAGTACTCGCTCATTTTGCGGTTCAAATTTATCTAAAATATAAGATCCGTTATAAAGGAAATTATCATTAGTTGTACCGAAACTATCACCTTTTTCCGCTATAAACTTACCATTAACTGGGAAGAAGCAGACATAGTTCAACATAGATAGGAAGTAAGGTGTTGGCTTTTCTAAAGTATATTCTACTGTATGTTCATCTATTGCCTTTATGCCAACCTTCGTAAAATCTGTCATATCACCGTTATAAAAGGCTTCCCCATTTTTTACAACCGTAGCAATCCAAGCTGTGGATGATTCATTTTTTGCATCAAGAACAAAATGTAATCCATCTACAAAATCTTGAGCAACAACATCCGCATATTCTTTCCCATCATGAGTAACCCATTTTGCATCGTCACGTAGCTTGAACGTCCAAACTGTAGCATCATCATTTGATGACCATTCTTTTGCTAAGCTTGGTTGTACAACACCATACTTATCATACTCAATTAACCCATCGACCAAGTTCGCAGCCATAGCAAACTCATTCGTTTCAGAGGTCTTTAAGTAATTTAACGTTTTTATTTCCCCTGAATAAACCACTCGATACTCTGATTTTTTTTCACTTGAAGAATCATTGCTACAGGCTGCACAAAGCATTACAACAAGACACACGAAAAGCAACCAATACCTTTTCATCATAAGCATCCCCCTTCTTTATCTACATAAAGTGACAGTAAATATCCCACCTTTAGCGAAACATAAGTGAGAGATTCACTATCCATAAAGCCCGTATGGTTTTATTTCTAGTCAGTAGGCGTGACGAACCCCTCGCTGATTAAAGCAACTTTATTACGAAAAACCTATCCCAACTGCATCCGTCATCCTAATTCGATCATTTTCAAATATTGGACCACCATCGATAGGATCTTTCAAACATAAACTAGGACCGTCTAAATCTACCATCGTGATATTTTTCTGTGATGCGGCAAAATGGGCAGCAGCACTTACGCTAATTTTTGTCTCTAACATACAGCCAATCATGCATTGTATGTCGTTTGCCTCCGCAATGTGGCAAATTTTCTGTGCTTGATAAATGCCTCCTGTTTTCATGAGCTTAATATTAATCAAATCCGCGGCTCGCTTTTCAATAATTGTATAGGCATCTTTTGCAGAGAAAACACTTTCATCCGCCAAAATATTTGTCATTGTATTAGCCGTCACGAATTGCATTCCTACTAGATCATGGCAATGAACAGGCTGCTCAACCAATTCAACATTCGTACCTGCATCTTCAAGTGCGCCAATAATTTGTACGGCCTGTTTTGGTGTCCAGCCCTGATTCGCGTCCACCCGTAATGTTATGGCGTGTCCAACTGCATCACGAATAGCAACAACTCGCTCTACATCACCGGCTGGATCTTTCCCCACCTTTATTTTTAATATTTGAAAACCTCGTTGAACAGCGGCTATACTATCCTTCACCATTTCTTCTGAATCATTTACACTTATCGTAATATCAGTTACTAATTCTTTCCGATAGCCTCCTAATAATTTATACAGAGGTGTTTGATAGTGCTTCGCAAATAAATCATAAATCGCCATATCTACCGCGGCTTTTGCACTGGTGTTTTGATAAATACTGCTGTCAATTCGCTCCATAATTTCTGTCATTTCCTCAATATCTATTCCGATAATCGCTGGCTTTATATACTCTTCGATAGCGTGCGAAATAGAGCCAAGTGTTTCACCTGTAATGACCGCAGTCGGTGCCGCTTCACCGATACCTATTTGGCCATTATCTGCATGGACATAGACGGCAATATTGTGAATGCTATGAACTGTTCTTAAGGCCGTTTTAAACGGTGTTATAAGCGGTGCCTCTACCTTCCCCACGACAATATTTTTAATTTTCATCCTTTCACCTACCTTTTCGTTACTTATGTTAAGAATTGTAGTATTCGAAGAACCTCATAAAAATCATCTGTTACGAATTCCACTGTATTATGTGGTTTAAACGTAGCATTCGGATAGAAAGAATTTCGATAAGCTCGTGTATGATCACGATAAATGATTTCCACCTGAAAGCGCTCGGGTAATGGGATTTGTAAATCCTCCCTAGGTACCTTCATCGAGTCCTCAACCAGTCGTTTCGTTTCTTTAATCGTCAGCTGTGGACTTACACTAATGGTCGCATTTCCTATCCCTTCTTTTGTGGCAAATGTGATGATCTTATTATTGATAGATTGAATTTCCTCTGTTAATCCCACATCTCCACTAACAAACGAAACCGGAACACTGTGTAAAGCAGCCGCATACGTATTAATTAAAAATTCACTCGCGTACTCACCATTTATTTTCACATCAGCAAAAACACAAAGCGTATGTGCTAGAGGATTACGCGCGCTTCCACCTTTACTGTGATAGCCAATAAAAATGGCGCGATCAAAGCTCTTATCAAGTCCCGCAACCATACACATCGGGTCATACGTCCAACCACGAATAACCTTGCAATTTACTGGTAGATTAGAAATATCAAGATTACGTGCTGAATCATGAGCATCCTTTAATAAAATTTCTGTTGCTCCACCAAGAATAGCCCCCTCTATTGCGGCTTCTACTTCCTTAGTCATTTGCTTTTGGAAAAACTGATAATCTGGCGCGTTTAGCTCCGTTTCGCTCCAAGCTGTTGTGCCAGTAATCCCTTCAATATCTGCACTAATATAGACCTTCATAGAAATCGAAACTCCTTTACTTTATTGTCTTGGATCATTGCTTCTACAGCCCCATAACTAGCTTCTTGCGCACCTACACGTCTTGCCCATGAAGCATTATTAAAATCGTAATGCCACCATTCCTCTGAATAATTCGTAAAGCCAACCATTGTCAAACAGTTATACAGAAGACGGCGATGAACACAAGCTTCCCAATCTTCCTCTGGATGTTGTTCAAAATAGCGTGTCGCAGACTTTTCACTAATTTCATCAAATGCGGTACCTAAATTTAAAGCATTACCATCTAAATCTCCTAGTGTCACATCAATCGCTCCACCTGTTAAATGAGGTGTAAAATGAGCATCTTCAATGCTAGGAAACGCAACATACTTTCGCGTTTCTTTTTCAACCTCTTGCTCAGTTAAATGCGGAAAATCTTGTGCGATTTGCTTAGAAAAACTCGTAAACAAAAATTGCTGCACTTGGAACGGACGATAGCCATCATATAAAATGAGGCTATAATTTTTAGACAATAATAAAAGCGCTTGTGTTAATAGCTCATACACACCTTGACGTAAATAAATTGCTTGTAAACTGTTTGGTATTTTTTGTTGATAGTAAATTGGTTTAACAAAAATCCTCGAATGTTCTTCCCCGATTTGAATGAATGGCTCGCCATTTTCACGAATTGCTGGCGTTGATTCCCCCATTAAAGTTTTATTTACCTCAATAGGATAAAAAACAGCGTCATGTATATTACACACCTCCAATTTAAGGTTTCGATAAATTTTTGGATAATTCAGTTTTTAATGAATGTATCATACCTTAAATTTATTGACCATATAAAAAACGCAATATTACAGAGTAATAGTTATTCTCTTCATTTCAAACAACATTCGCCAAACAATTGATGCAAGCAGTCGAAAAACAACGTTTTTTCACCTATTTAGGAATTTTATTCACGGAGGGGATAGAAGATTACCGAAACATAATAAAAAATGACGAATTGAACTCAGACTTATTCGGTTATATAAAAAACCTCCATTTTGATATCAATCAAAACGGAGGTAGATTTTTCTAGTTATTTCTACTTAAATATGCCAAGCAAATAGTATTTTTATTACTATTTCACGCACTAAAGATGGGGTTTCATTTACTGAAGAACGAATATGACATTGAATTATTTTATTATCAAAGCTAAACCAGAACCATCTTGCTGGATATAAAGTTTCTTAAACTCCATAATAAACTTCAATTTTTCTATTTCCATATGGAATTTTCAATAACCTAAATCTCCATTTTTGACGAATCCCAATATTTCTTCCTAAAGTTTTCGGTAATTCCTTTTCTAAAGTATGTGGTGCTATTGATATCTAACACCCATCTGTAAGGTTTTCTTTTTGTCGATATAGTAATTGAACTTCATTCGTTTCTTTACCAATCCCAACCAAATCTAGCTTATATTCTAGTAATGTCTCTGAGAACGAGTTTTTCAAATTAATTGATTCTGGTTTATACCATTTTACCATCTCTTCTCCCTATTTTCCTTGATCATATCTAGCTGTATAACTTGCAGTAACAAATGATTTTTTTGCCAAATCTAGGTTTATCACCATTAAATTTGCAAGGTAATCAATTAACTCATCGTCCGTGGCATCACCTTCAAAAACAGATATCTCCACAGTTGTAAATCCTACAGAATAGTATAAAGTCTTGTTATTTTTATAATCAATTCCAACAAAACCTACTCTATTATTAATGATAAAAGGATTACCTTGTTCAACTAAATTTGTATCTGCTTAAGTCAATTTCGCCTTGGCGTAATTGCGTCCGGATTTTGAATTGGGCTCGCACAATTCATTCCTTTCAAAATCTGTGACATCCGCCGGTGGCTTTATCTTCATTCAGTAGGTGTTTGGACATCCACTAAAAAGAAGCCACATCCGCATTCATCTTACTAACTACCTTCAGAGGGGATGTCTTATACTGAATGAAGATAAAAGGTAACGCCCAATCATAAAAAAATTGTTTTACTCGAATAATTCCATTCTGAAGTTTTACATAAAAATAAATAGAACTACGATCATCTTTTGTTTCCGGGCGCAATGAAAAGTTATAGATATTTTGCATTTGTTTATCATCTGGGAATACAGGGCTAAAATTTATTTGCTCTACAATTTCATCTAATGGCATCCTATCGTTTACAAAATTAAAATTGATAAGCTTCAACTTTATGTCCATTACGGCCAATTGTAGTTTGTGCCTGTGAAAGTGAATTTAAAATGGCTTCTTCTGTTGCTTCTGCTGCTGCAACAAATAATTGATTCATGATAGGATGATCCTCACGTAGTTGTGTGCGTGTTTCGACAAGCTGATTTGATTGATGAGCGATTTGATGTGCTGTTGTAAAGCCAATGACTATATCTCCGCTGCCATGTGAAAAGTGACTGCCTGTACGTCCTAGACCAATGCCGCAGCGTTTAATGACACGTGTCAGTTGACGACTACTAAGTGGAGCATCCGTGGCAAGTACGATGATAATGGAGCCATCTGTTGGAGATAATGTCGATTCACTTTGAACATTCGAAGCATTATATCGATGTGCTTGAAACTCTGAGCTTTGGCCAAAATTACTAAGGACCATACATCCTACCGTGTAGTTCGTTGACTCATGCTTCACAATTCGGGAAGATGAGCCAATCCCACCTTTATAGCCAAAGCACATCATTCCTCTTCCCGCACCAACTGCCCCCTCCTCAGCGGTATCATTCGACGCCTTGTGAATTGCTTCCACAGCATGCTCAGGTCTGATAGGACATTCTCGAATAGAATTTAAATAGCTATCGTTACATTCCCCGACTACTATATTAATTGTTCCTGTTGAATGACCTATTTCACTATTCGAATCTAGCATAAATTGTAACGTTCCTTGTGTTACAGCCGGAACACCAAATGTATTCGTTAGCATAATTGGTGATTCTATAACCCCTAGTTCATTCACTTGAACAAGCCCTGTCGTTTTCCCAAAACCATTTATCACATAGCTTGCAGCGGTAACCTTTTGTTGAAATAAATTCCCCTCATGCGGTAAAATCGCAGTTACTCCTGTACAGGCATAAGTACCGTCTTGATTCATTTCCTCGTCAAGCGTTACATGACCTACACGTACGCCAGCTACATCGGTAATACAGTTTTTTTCACCAGGTGGTAACTTTCCAATGACGATTCCTATTTCTCGTACTTTTTTTGGCATATTAGTCCCCCTTAAGAATCGCCATTTTTACAGCAGCCTGTGCATGTAAAACTGTTGTATCAAAAACAGGTACGTTTACATCTTCCTGTTTAATAAGTAATCCAATCTCTGTACAGCCTAATATAATTCCCTGTGCTCCCGATTGCACAAGGTCCCCAATCACCTGTAAATAATAGTCCTTCGATGCTTGCTCAATTCGACCCAAGCATAATTCTTCATAGATGATACGATTGACCTCAGCACGCACGTCAGCAGGCGGAACAAGTACTCCAATACCAAATTCCTCTACTCTAGCTCTATAGAAATCTTGCTCCATTGTATACTTTGTCCCAAGAAGGGCAACTTTCTGTAAACTCGCTTTTTCTATTTGATTTGCTGTCGCATCAGCTATATGTAAAATTGGAATTGTAACCTTTGCTGCGATGATATCAATAACTTTATGCATTGTATTTGTACAAATGATTATAAAATCAGCCCCTGCACTCTCCAGAGATTGCGCTGCTTCTCCCAGCACTTCACCGGCCTTCTCCCACGCCCCCTTAGCTTGATATTGCTCGATTTCTTGAAAATCTACACTATACAAAATACATTTTGCTGAATGTAAGCCTCCTAATTGTTGCTTTACCTCTTCATTCATAAGACGATAATATTCTGCAGAAGACTCCCAGCTCATACCACCAATCATGCCAATAGTTTTCATACGAATTCCCCCTTTAATTTGACTGAATACACATAACATCATGTTGATTTCCGCTCCGACTAACGCCTTTTTCGGGCGTCAGTCTTCATTCTAATCGACTTGGTTTCAATAAATGACATACCAAACTCCGGTTAATTATACAATGATTTTATTATTATACTAAAAAGCTACAGCAAATAAAGGAATTTTCAAAAACTTTACCATTTGTAATCCCCTTCCTCCATTTCTTCCGCTTTTCATTTTAAGAAGAGTAAATATCTAATGATGGAAACATAGGAAACAAAAAAGTAATATTCCCCTCAAATATGATCAATAACATAATCATAACGAAATATGCCAAAACAAAAGAAAGTAAAACACGATACCGTACCTCCTTTTTTATACACATGCACTTTTCTTTCGTTTCATTTAATCATTTTTATCCTTTATAATTTCGACAAAATAATCCATTACTTATAACATCTCGGACTAGACGTATCAAATATTGTAAAAACATTACAACACGCAAAAAATTAATATAATTCTGTATTTTCAAAAAGTGGATATATTACAAAAAAACAGTGTAGACTAAAGCGTATTGAGATTGGAGGAAAGCAAATGGAATGGTTAACGAATATTGTAGGTGATACTAATAATATTTTATGGACATATTGCATTATTACATTGTTATTAGTTGCTGGATTGTATTTTTCATTTGGCACAAAATTTGTCCAAATTCGACTTTTCCCTGAAATGTTTCGTTTAATAGTGGAGAAAAGAGAGGGAGATTCAGGTGTTTCTCCATTCCAAGCCTTTACGATTAGCGCAGCCTCACGTGTAGGTACTGGGAATATTACAGGTGTTGCATTAGCAATCGGTGTAGGTGGACCTGGAGCAGTTTTTTGGATGTGGGTTATTGCCATCTTAGGAATGGCGACTGCCTTTATTGAAAGTACGCTTGCACAGGTGTACAAAGTAAAGGATGGCGATACGTTCCGTGGTGGACCAGCATATTATATGGAAAAAGCGTTAGGTCAACGTAAATTAGGGGTTATTTTTGGAATTCTTTTAACGTTAAGCTTTGGCTTTATTTTTAATGCGGTACAATCGAATACGATTGCAACTTCTGTAGGTGAGGCATTTAATATTAAGCCTTATATCATTGGTATTATATTAGTTGTGTTAACAGCCATGATTATTTTTGGTGGCGTACATAGAATTGTAAAAGTTACGCAAGTACTTGTACCCGTGATGGCGGTTTTCTATTTAGCTGTAGCCCTATTTGTTATTGTTACGAATCTGACTGAAATACCTGCCGTTTTCAAACTGATTTTCACAGAAGCGTTTGGTCTTCAGGAAGCTGCTGGTGGTGCGATTGGTGCTGCCATTATGCAAGGTGTACGCCGTGGCTTATTTTCTAATGAAGCCGGTATGGGTAGTGTTCCTAATGCTGCAGCAACAGCTAATACATCACACCCTGCAAAGCAAGGATTAGTGCAAAGCTTAGGTGTATTTTTTGATACAATTATGATTTGTTCTGCAACAGCGTTTATCATTATTTTAGCGGGTCTATATAATACTGGTGAAAGTAATGGAATTATTCTTACACAAAATTCCTTAGCTGTACATGTAGGTGGATGGGCTCCTTACTTTATCGCTATTGCGATTATTTTCTTTGCATTTAGTTCTATTGTCGGAAATTACTATTACGGTGAATCTAATATTGAGTTTATGAATGCTCATAAAGGTTGGATGTTTGGCTACCGTATTTTAGTTCTTGCTATGGTTATGTTTGGTTCTCTTGCGCAAGTAGATCTTGTTTGGAACTTAGCAGACCTATTCATGGGACTAATGGCTATCATCAATATTACGATTATCCTATTACTTGGTAAAATTGCCTTCAAAGTGTTAGACGACTTTACAATGCAACGTAATGCAGGCAAAAATCCTGTATTTTATGCAAAATCAATCCCAACATTGAAAAATACTGATTGCTGGGAAGAAGATCGATAATTATTCGAAAACGCCATTCCTCAAATGGAATGGCGTTTTTTTATATTTATAATTAATATTTAAATTGACTAATGAGCTGTTTTAACTCATCTGCCATATGCGCAAGCGCTTGTGCAGAAGCATTAATTTCTTCCATCGAAGCTAATTGTTCCTCTGTAGACGCTGCGACATCCTCTGAGGCAGTTGCATTTCCTTGTGCTGAGAATGCCAAATCTTCCGTAACAGCAGTCACCTCTTGTACACTTGCTGACATTTGTTCAGAGGCAGAAGATACCTCTTCCATTTTAGGAGTAATCGCATCCATACTTGACATAATCACTTGGAACTTCGTGATAGCTTCATCCGATACATGTAGACCATTTTGAACATCCTCTGTAACTTTTGCCATAATGTTTACGGATTGTTCGGTTTCTAACTGGATGCCATGGATTAACTCGAAAATTTGTTGTGCAGATGTCTGTGATTGCTCCGCCAACTTTCTAACTTCATCAGCAACAACTGCAAAGCCTTTTCCGTGCTCCCCTGCTCTTGCTGCCTCAATCGCTGCATTGAGAGCAAGTAAGTTCGTTTGATCTGCAATGCTTGTAATCACATCTAAAATAGATGTAATTTGCTGAGAGCGTTCATGTAGTGATTGAATTTTCGTGTTGGAATCAGTCACCGATACATGAATAGATTGCATTTGATCTTTTGTATCCTGGACTGCCTTGCCACCTTCGTCTGCCTGTAGCGTTGCGTGCTGTGAAAGATCCGTTACCGTAGAAGAGATCTCCGCGATATGAAGAATAGCCTTAGAAAGTTCCTGTAACGATTCTGCATTCTTAGTGGCACTCGTCGTTTGCGTGTCTGCGCTCGATGCAACATCTTGAATCGAAATGGCCACCTTTTCTGTAGCAATGCTCGTTTGATTAGCATTGGCTGTTAGCTCTTCTGCAGACGATGCTACCTCTTCAGCATTTTGTTCAATTTTTTGAATAAGAGTTCTTAAACTGTCTTGCATATCGTTAAAGGCTTGTCCTAGCTGCCCAATCTCGTCATGAGAAGTGATTATCACTTTCTCTGTTAAATCACCTTTACTAATAGTTACTGCACTATCCTTTAGTGATCTAATTGGTCTTATAATTGCCTTCATGACAAAAAAGAATACAATCGAACTGATTACAATCGCAGCAATTAGTACGAGAAACGTTTTTTTCAAAATAGGTGATGCCGATTGGTCAATTTCCTTTGCAAAAATTGTGCCGGTAATTTTCCAATTCGTCAATTCATTTGTTGTATAGAACATAATACGGTCATCACCGTCAAAGACATATTCAAACGTTCCCGATTTGTCGTCGTATATTTTGTCAAGGAAGCTTTCCTTTAATTCGCCACCCGGTTCTAAAGTCGGATGTGAAATGACCAAATTATTCTCACCAAAAATAGAAGGATATCCATTTTTCCCTATTTTTATAGAGTCCGAAAGTTTTTGAATGTCTGTCAATTTTATATCAATTGCCACTACACCAGATTGATCTTTTAGCTGACGAGCAACTGTTACGACCATTTCTCCAGTCCCTGCATCTATGTATGGACTTGTAATTAAAGTCTCACCTTTTAACGCCTTAGCCTCTTTATACCAATCCCTTTCCAAAGGATTATAATCCGCACCATTTATTTTTGGTTCTTGAATAAATGTTCCGTCATTTGTTCCAACATAAATGCTTAAAACATCTGGACTCAACTTCATATATTCTTGAAAATTTGGTAGTATTGTAGTTTCCTTCTGTCCGTACTTAGAAGAATTTATTTCCTCGCTAAAAGTAATGATTTCATTCATTTTTGTACTAATAGCACTATCAATTAACGTATTCAAAATTTTAACACTTTCATCCGCACTAAAAAGTATTTCTTCTTTTATCGAATTTTTTGCTGAAAGATATGATAAGCTTCCTACAGAAATAACTGGGACTAATAAGATAAGAGCAAATAACGTGTAGAGCTTACCCTTAAAACTTTTAAATAATTTTTTCATGCAACAGTTCTCCTTTGTCTTCAAAATTCTTAAGATATATATTTTTGTGTTTCTTTTATCGATGAAATTTCACCCAAGGCTTTTATCGGACGAAATACTTCATTTCAAACCCTTTTTTTTCATTTTTTTGATTTACCATTGGCATAATTGTTGCTTTCGCACAGATAAAACCGTGTTGCGTTCAGAAAAGCGGGAAGAACAAAAAGATTATAAGATTTCACAAGAAAAACCAGGTGCCATCTATCGACAACTAAAAATCAATATAGAGCCTGTTTTTGGATTCTTAAAGGCTAATTTTTGTCACATTCGATTTTCTGTCCGTGTTTCTGTTCGTGGTTAATAAAAGGTTGAAAACGAAATAGGCTTTATGGGTGCCATTAAATCTCCAGAAATACACACCCATTATTAAATAAGATAAAAAAAATAGAATGACTTGGTTAATCAAGAAAAAGAGAAATCGATTCTATTAGATTTCTCTTTTTCATTTCGATCAATTAGTTAAGTCCCATTCTCGTTTAATAGTGTTGAAAAACAAAATACTTAAGGAAATCTTTGCGATTATTTTCCTATATCTCAAAACAGTATCGCTAAAGCTGCTTTAGTTCATTTTTGTATGAATACTTTTAAGATTTATCAAACAAAATCCTGTTTTATCAGAAAGACAACCTATTATCAAACGCTTAAAAAAGCGCCCATTCGTTTTGCCGAAGAGCCATACTTTATTTAAAATGTAATCTTAATCTCATTGACACAATAGTTTTTCAACAATCTAAAATGCCACCCCTCAAAGGAGGAATGGCATTTTTCGTATGTCTATTAATATTTAAATTGACTAATGAGCTGTTTTAACTCATCTGCCATATGCGCAAGCGCTTGTGCAGAAGCATTAATTTCTTCCATCGAAGCTAATTGTTCCTCTGTAGACGCTGCGACATCCTCTGAGGCAGTTGCATTTCCTTGTGCTGAGAATGCTAAATCTTCCGTAACAGCAGTCACCTCTTGTACACTTGCTGACATTTGTTCAGAGGCAGAAGATACCTCTTCCATTTTAGGAGTAATTTTATCCATGCTTGTCTTAATCACTTGGAATTTCGTGATGGCTTCATCTGATACATGTAGTCCATTTTGGACATCCTCAGTAACTTTTGCCATGATGTTTACAGATTGTTCTGTTTCTAACTGAATGCCATGAATTAGCTCGAAAATTTGTTGTGCAGACTCCTGTGATTGCTCCGCTAGCTTTCTCACTTCATCAGCAACAACTGCAAAGCCTTTTCCGTGCTCTCCTGCCCTTGCTGCCTCAATCGCCGCATTAAGAGCCAGTAAGTTAGTTTGATCTGCAATGCTAGTAATTACATCTAAAATGGACGTAATTTTCTTAGAGCGTTCATGTAGTGTTTGAATTTTCGTATTTGAATCAGTAACCGATAAATGGATAGAATGCATTTGATCTTTTGTATCCTGGACTGCCTTTCCACCTTCATCTGCCTGTAGCGTTGCGTGCTGTGAAAGATCCGTTACCGTAGAAGAGATCTCCGCGATATGAAGAATGGCCTTAGAAAGTTCCTGTAACGATTCTGCATTCTTGTTGGCACTCGTCGTTTGCGTGTCAGCACTCGTCGCAACATCTTGTATCGAAATGGCCACCTTTTCTGTAGCCATGCTTGTTTGAGTGGCATTGGCTGTAAGCTCTTCTGCTGACGAAGCTACCTCTTCAGCATTTTGTTCTATTTTTTGAATCAGTGTCCTTAGACTGTCTTGCATATCGTTAAAGGCTTGCCCTAGCTGTCCAATCTCGTCTTGAGAAGTGATTATCACTTTCTCTGTTAAATCACCTTTACTAATGGTTACTGCACTATCTTTGAGCGATTTAATCGGTTTTATGATTCCCCTAATAACAAAGTAGAAAACAATTGCACTTATGACAATCGCAATAATTAACACGAGTAAGGTTTTAAATAAAATGGGTGATGCTGATTCATCAATTTCTTTTGCAAAAATTGTGCCGGTAATTTTCCAATTCGTCAATTCATTCGTTGTATAGAACAAAATACGGTCTTCACCTTCAAAGACATATTCAAACGTTCCGGATTTACTGTCATATATCTTGTCGATGAAGCTTTCTTTTATTTCGCTACCCGGTTCTATAGTCGGATGTGAAATGACCATTTTATCTTCACCAAAAATAGATGGATATCCATTTTTCCCGATACTGATAGAGTCTGAGACTTTTTGAAGGTCTGTTAATTTTATATCAATTGCAACTACCCCAGATTGATCCTTTACCTGACGAGCAATTGTTACGACCATATCTCCAGTACCCGCATCTATATAAGGGTTCGTAATTAAAACTTCTCCTTTTAATGCTGTAGCCTTTTTATACCAGTCTCGTTCCAAAAGATTATAATCGGCGCTATTCGATTTTGGTTCTAGAAATAATGACCCCTCATTTGTTCCAAGATAAATGCTCAGAACATCCGGATGTAGCTTTATATATTGTTGAAATTTTGTTTGTACAGCAGATCCCTGCTGTTCATACTTAGAAGAATCTATTTCCTCACTAAACACATTGATGTCGTTTGTTCTTTCAGTAATGGTTTTATCAATTAACGTATTTAAAATTTCTACACTTTCATTTGCACTAAATAGTATTTCATCTTTTATCGAATTCTTTGCTGAAAGATACGATAAGCTTCCTACAGAAATAACTGGGATTAGTAAGATAAGAGCAAATAATATGTAGAGCTTACCCTTAAAACTTCCAAATAATCGTTTCATGTAACAGCCCTCCTTTTGACTTTCCTAGTTCCTAAAATGTGTTTGTCCAATTTCGAGGTTTCTTTTTAGACTCAAAGAATGCCCACGAAGCGCACAACCCCTCCTTAATACATTAAATTTTCTTCTTATCTTTTTATCGGTCGAAATACACTGAATTCAAACATTTTTTTGGTTTTCTCGACATAAATCGAGCTTTCCGCACCACTTTCCACTAAACATTGAACCCCAATGAATCATTTTATATGTATGATTCATTGGGGTTCTTGTGTCAGTATTTAAATGCTTGAATTGATTCTTGTAAGTCAATCGCCATTTTTGCCAAATGTGTAGAGGCTGCCGCTACTTCTTCCATCGCTGCATTTTGTTCCTCAGAAGATGCCGCAACACTTTGAACATTGCTACTCGATTTCATGGATACTTCGCTAATGTAGTCGATTTCCTTTACAAGTTTTTCGATATCCTGATGGATCGTTCGAATTGCCGCTGTAACTGATACGGTTTGTGCTTGCACGTCATTAATGGCATCGTCAATTTGTATGAAATTATCTCTTGCCACATTAACTTTTTCACGCCCGGCTTTTACTGAATCATCGCTGTTGATCATATCTTCCTCGATAATTCTTGTATCTTCAGTAATTTTCACAACGACTTTTTCAATATCTACTGCTGCTAAATTTGATTCATCTGCTAGCTTTCGCACCTCTTCTGCCACAACCGCAAAGCCCTTGCCATGCTCACCGCTTCGTGCCGCTTCTATAGAGGCATTAATAGCCAATAGATTTGTTTGGGTAGCAATATTTTTAATAACATTAACTGCTGAGACGATTGCTGCTGTATTTTCATCTAAGTCTTTAACTCGTGTACTTAATTCTGCTGTATTTTCCGCAATTTCATTCATCTGTTCAATGACATTACGAACTGAGGAACGTCCTATGCTAGCCATATTTTTAGTTTCTACAGTTGCATCGTTTACATGATCAATACTCGTTGATATGTCATTCATTTTTTTCAAAATGTGTGAAGATAAGTTGCGTACATCACCTGTCAAAGTATCCTGTTCTTCAATACCATGTGCAATATCTTGAATCGATTCTGAGACAACTTCTGTTGCCTGTGTCACTTCCATACTACTCGCTGTCAGCTGCTCAGATGTTGCAGCTACCTGCTCAGATGAATTAGCGACATGCTTCATAGTATGTCTAAGCTTTTCTGACATCGAATTAAAGGAAGCTGCCAGCTGTGCAAACTCATCTTTTGTTTTAAATTGCAGGTGCGTTTGTAAATTGCCATTTGAGAATTTGTCCATTTCTACTACAGTTTGTTGTATATTTTTCGCTACTCTTCTCCCAAAAACTGTTGCAATAATAATGCTAATAAGTAATGAAACTATTGCTAGTACAGCAATTTCCGTTCCACTTCTGTCACCTTTTTGCTTAGTAGCCTCTATACTCGCCTGCATTTCATCCTGCTGAGCCGTTGCCATCGTTTTCCCAAATTCAACGAGCTTGAGAGAGCCTTTCCCTAAAACCGGTAATGCCAACTGTTGTGCTTGCTGTTTTTCACCACTTTGAAAAAGCGGCACAATTTGTTCATCTATAGGCTTTTCCCATTCCTCTAACTGCTTTAAAAATTGCTCAAAATCTGCATTTTTATGTCCGAGTTCTTCAATACGATGAATGGATTTATGTAAAGTATCTCGTATTTCAAGATGATTGTCGAGCATATCTTCTTTCCCATATAACATATACCCTCGAATGGCTGCGTTTGCCCGAACCGTTTGGAAGGAAATATCATTATATAAGTTGATTAATTCAGTGTTTTTTTCGATTTCCGCAAGTGTCTGTTTATTATCATTTAAATAATACATTGCAATACTAGTGATTAGTAATAGAAATAAAAATACTATACCAAAAGCAAATTGCAGTTTTCGTTCTACTGTTAATCTCATAAGACTCCCTCTATTCTACTATTTACATTATCTTTCTTGATTATAGACCAAATATCCCTATCATCCTATAAGAGGTGCGCCTTTTATCATGAATCAACACTAAATTTTTACAAAAATCAGAACACATCCCCAAATGTCTTGACTTCTCTATTTCTTTACAGTCGCATTATTGGTTATATCTCCCAATTTTGAGTATACTATTAATATAAAACTGATACAAAGGAGAATTTTAGAAAATGAGTAAACCAGATTTGTATGTTAGTTTAGTAGTGGGCTCTGATTGTGATATCGAATCACTTGCTTTACGTTCAGTACTTGAGTCATTTGGGGTAAGAGTAACACTTCATTTAATAGGTAGACCAAATGATTTAATCGATATTTTATCTGGAGAAGATTTAAATAATCGAATAGATTATTTAATTTTAAACTTCCACGGGAATGAAGGACGTTTTTGCATGCCTGAGCTTGGTGCAGATATTTATGAGTTAAACGAACCAAGAGGTGAATTTTTCGGTCCACAAGAGGTCTTAAATTATTGTAAATTAAAAGATGTGAAGGTTATTGCCTCTGGCTGTACTTTAGGCGAAAAGCAGCTAGCTACAGCATTTTTAAAAAGTGGTTGCCACTCCTATTTAGGCCCAGATGATTACATAGATGGTAATGCAAATTTAATGTTTCTTATAAGATTTATGTACGAAATCATTGCTAATGAACGAACACAGCGGGAAGCCTTTGAAATCGCAAAAGCAATTGACGAAGAAACTTCGATGTATCAGCTTTATTTTGCATAGAAGACAAATCCGAAAAAGAGGCTGGGGACATAAGTAAATTTTCACAGCATAATTAACAAATTTCACATCAGAAAAGCGCGAGAAGTCAACATTTCTAAAATTTGATTTCTCACGCTTTTTTAAGGTTTTGACCAGTTTAAGTTACCTTTCAGCAGGTGCCTTTGCTTTCTTGTAGGCATTTTTAAACTACATACAGAATCACCAGCTATTTATAAGAATATTGAAAGATCAAGAGATTGTTTATTTTCACAGAAAATAGCCATCTATCCGAAAAAATTCAGATAGATAGCCATTCTTCGTGCGTACCGAGTAGGTTCGCTTATTTTTTATATTTCGGGCTTACATTGTTTCAATAGAGTTATAAATATTTTGTGCCTTATTACTAGTTCCTGAATTCACGATTTTAAAAGTACTTAAATGGTAACTACCATCGATATAACCATCTGTGAAATCATTTCCGTCAAAACTAACGAACGGTTTTCCTGCTAAGACTCTTTTATCTGTAATATGAAGGAATTTAAGATCATTCATATACTTATATTCGTATGGTCTAAAAACATGTTAAAAAGAAGATAGTAATAATTTGAGATGGCGATTCATAATTTCTCTCTATTTATAAATGGATGTATAACCAGAAGATCTCTTTATATAGGTATTTAAACAATCGATTGTACCGTACCATTGTCCATTTTTCCATTCACTATATTCAGGATAATTAGACCACGGATAATAATAATCAGAATCATACTTTGATACTTGTACATTATCCCATTTTTGATTTAAAGATCGAGTATAAATATTTGATCCATTGAAATTATCTTTAGCTATGGTAGTATTTCTTTTTACTGATACAGTGCTTGCATTTGTAAAAGGAGTAGATGCAAATTTAACTGTATTAGCGCCATCTACTAAATATGCAGTAAAATAAGTCGCACCAGTTTGTTTTTTTATATAAAATTTAAAGTTGTTTATAGTATTGCCATCGTATTTAACATAAGCTGCATCTGCATATAACAAACCACTTTCTTTATTTCTAATATATGGTAACCATCGTTTAGTTCCTGTTTGGTAAGAATATCCTCCTTCTATGCCTCCCTGTGAAGAATCAAAACCATAGTAAACCCAAGGTTGTTCGCCACTAGTTACATCGGTAATATTCGGCAGAGTAAGATTGCTTATTATTCCATCAAATCCGGAAAAATTAAGTTGTTTTCTCTCAAATGCTCCAGAAGAACCTCCATGTATTTCCGATACAGTTGGATTACTCATACTTAAAGTACTTATATTATTTGAATTTGGCGTGTTATTAGCATCTATTTCAGTTTTTTCTGCTTCACCTAGATATCCGCGTTTTGAACTATAGACCTTTCCATCTTCACTTAAGTATACATAGTCAAATTCTTTAAATTTACGAATTGTATTTAATGCACTTTCCTTTTTACTATTAGTCTTAGATTCTTTTAAAAGCAAAGTTTCAATTTTATCAATTTCAAATGAAGGGTCATAATTAATTCCTTGATCTTTTAACTCTTCCATAATCACTATTTTAATGTGTTCATCAAAAAACTCTTGGGGTAGATTTTTTTCTTTATCAGCCGCCTGAGCATTCTCTGAAATAGTCAATAACAATAAAAATGTAAATGTAAATAACAAGTATTTTTTCAAAACATATTCTCCTTTAAAGTTCAAAATAAACACTCTTCAAAAATCATAAATAACCAAAACGCAATCCAAAAGTAAAAAACATGCATTATTTTCTTTTAGTCTGTAAAATTATGATTGCATTCAACAACATAATGAAAATATTATTTTCATCACAAAAAACTCTTCTCTGTCGACAGATTAATTTTGAGGCTAAACTCGAGCAATCTTATTATACCATATTTAACCAATAAAAGTTTATATAAGGTTATTTTTCTATTTTATACCTTGCAAACTCATAAATAAAAAGGGCTTCAAAATGGGTGTGGGCTTAGGCAGATCCTCCTTTTTAGTGATATCAAGAACACAACGAAATATACAAAAAAACATTTATCTAGCCTAGTGGTATATATCAAATATATGTGTTAGAACTTCTTAATAAAGAGAAATTAACCTTCTAAACATTTCAATCTTCGAATCGTCGCTTAGTAAGAGAACAGAGTTGTTGAATGATAGTTTAGAGTATTGCCCGAATTACCATACAAATTTCCAGGGAAATGAGATACCCGAGGAACAACGAAAATCGTATAACGCCATGCATTTTACGAGGGTATTTAGTTTGTCGACTATAGATGTTGAAAATGAATCCGTTAAACCTCGACTTGTCTGATATAGCTTCTTGCCTGAAAATATTGATTGGCCATTAAATCCAAATGGAGATTAAGTAATACTTTTATTAAGTTTACCAACGGATTTGTTCGCACAATAGCAATTAGATAAGGGTATGACGAGGATTTAATAGGTGGTTTTAGAACAGAGGAATTGAGGTATAGAAGAAGTCAGTAAAAAATCGTAGCTTTATACTTGGCTACGATTTTTTATTTTCTTTTTCTATATTTATTGTTAATCTTCTCCTACGGCTAGTAAGTTTTTTGTCTGTCTCGTGGATGCATAGGCAAAATAGCGTTGAATAGTTCGAGTGAAGCAGGATGTTTAAATGAATCGTCCTTATTTATTTCCTCAACAAGCCGACCTTTATGCATCACTAGTATTCTATCCGATATAAAGCGTGTTACATTTAAATCATGAGAAATAAAAATATACGATAACTTCATTTGCTTTTGTAGCGATTGAAGTAGTTGCAATATATTTTTCTGTAATACCATATCGAGGCTACTGATAGCTTCATCCAACACAATCAGTTTTGGGTTTATAGCAATTGCTCTGGCAATATTTACGCGTTGCTGTTGACCTCCACTTAGCTGTGAAGGATATTTATTGTTAATATTGCTTTCTAATTCGACACAGTCAAGTAGCTCCTCGACTTTACGTTGCCTTTCTGTTTTGGAAAAATTCTCGAAATTAAGAAATGGTTCTTCTATTATCTCTAAAATAGTTTGCTTTGGATTAAAGGAGTTAAAACTATTTTGAAAAACAGCCTGTAAATCTCTTCGAACTCCCTTTTTTTCTTTAAAACTAGCCTGATATAAATTCACATTATTAAATCGTACAGTCCCACTCGTTGGATTCTCTATGCCTAAAACTATCCGACCTAATGTACTTTTTCCTGAGCCACTTTGACCGACTATTCCTAAACATTCTCCTTCCTGTAGTGAAAATGTGACCTCTTGTAATACCGGTATTCCAAGTTCTTTTTGTATAAATGAATGTCTCTGATTATAATGCTTTTCAACATTTATCACTTCTAGTAGAGCCATCTTCTACCACCTCTAAAAAATAATTCTCGATTGTAAAAGTTTTTTTGTATACCAATGCTGTGGAGCGTCAAAAAAATCAAAGACATTCGCCTGTTCAATGAGTTCTCCTTTATACATAACAGCCACTTCATCGGCAAGTTCCGCAATAACTCCAAGATCATGTGTAACAATAATAATCGCTGCTTCGGTTTCATTTCGAATTTGATTGAACAATGTTAATATTTTCTTTTGATTGACTGTATCAAGTGCCGTTGTAGGTTCATCGGCAATGTATAATGTGGGTTGCATCGCAAAAGAAAGAGCAATCATGATACGTTGCAACATCCCTCCACTTAATTGGAAAGGGTAATATTGCAAAAGCTTTTCTGGATTAGGTAAATTTACTTTATCCATTGCCGAAATAGCAATCTGCTTTACTTCTTTTTTACTCATAACGTGATGTGCTTTTAATGTTTCCCAAAAATGCATTTCTATTGTTTGATTACTATCAAACGCTACCAATGGATTTTGTGTAATCATCGATAGATGCTTTCCTCGGTAATTTCTCAATTCTTCTTTTGTTACAGATGTTAAATCAATATCTTGATATAAAATTTGGCCCGTAGATTTTGACTTAGCCGGGAGAACTTGCATAATTGCTTGACATAGCATTGACTTCCCACTACCACTCTCCCCGATAATTCCTAAAACACGCCCTTTATAAGCAGATAAATTTATAGAAGATAAGATTTTCTTCTCACCTATTTGCACATTTAAATCTTTGACTTGTAATAAGATTTTTCTTTCCATAGCAATCCCTTTCAATGATCAACTTGCTTGTTACGACTAGACAAAATATTAAATAATAGGACTACGATGATTATTGCCGTACCTGGATAAAGCATAAGCTCAGGATGTTGTCGAATATGCTGTTTACCTTCACTTATCATCATTCCCCACTCAGGAGTAGGAGCTTGAACACCTAAACCAATAAATGAAAAGCCAGCAATTTCTAAAATTACTTTTCCTAAATCTAAAGAAATAATCGTCAGCATCGGCGCCATTATATTTGGCGCGAAATGGCGTTGGATTAACTTTACCCCTGAAGTTCCACTAATTTTGGCAGCTTTTATAAACTCTTTTTCATTAACGCTTATAAATAAGCCTCTTAAAATTCTTGAATAATAAATAGTTTGGGTAAAAATAAGCGCCAATAATACATTTCTTAAACTTGGACCCAAAATACCTAGTAGTCCGAATGCAAGAACAAGTGTTGGGAACGCTAATAAAATATCACAGATACGAATAAATAAATAATCAATAATCCCTCTCTTAAAAGCTACTATTGCCCCTATGCATATAGCAAAAAAACTTGCTATTAATTGAATGAATAAAGCTGATCCTAAAGAATAGCGAATTCCCAGCAGTATACGAGAAAGTATACATCGCCCTAAATGATCTGTGCCAAAAGGATACGCCCATGATGGACCTAAAAACTTTTTAGACACATCCACCAAAAAAGGATCATTCGGCATGATAAAAGGAGCAAAAAGCCCTAACAGTCCAATGAATGAGAGTAAAGCTATACTAATTAATTGTTTGCCGTTTAATCTTTTGTGCAATTTAATCACTCTACTACCTCCCCCTCACCATCATTAGATGAGGATCAAGAACTCTATGTAATATATCTGTACATAAATTAGCAAAAACATAGATGATAGCGATTATTAGAACATAACATTGCACAACTGGATAATCTCTATTAATAATTGATTCTATTAAGTAACGACCTAAACCTGGCCAGCTAAATACCTGCTCTACAATAACAGCCCCACCCAATAAATTTCCCAGTGTTATACCAAGCATTGTCGTCAGCGGAATAGCAGCATTTTTTAAGACATGCCGACTGAGAATAACAGATTTTTTTAAACCCCTTAAATGTGCATACTGAACATAATATTTTTGTAATTCTTCTATGACGCTTGTACGAATTGACTGAACAAACAATCCAATAGTTGGTAACGCTAAAGATACTGCTGGTAAAATTATATGTAAAATAGAACCTTTACCATTTGTCGGGAAAATGCCTAGCTTCAAGCTAAATAAGTACAAAAGAAAAAAACCTAACCAAAAAGTTGGGATGGATACACTGATAATGGATAATAAGCTAACAATCTTATCAAATACGGAATTTTTATAAAGAGCACTTAAAATACCTAGAGGAATACTAAAGCCAATAATACATACAAATGCAGCTAGTGCTAATTCAAAAGTTGCTGGTAGTTTTACTAATATTTCTTGGGCAACGGGTAATTTACTCACAAACGATGTACCAAAATCGAAGTGCAACACACCTTTTAGCCATATAAAATATTGAATCAACAAAGGTTGATCAGTGCCCAATTCCGATCGTAGCGACTGTATTGCTTCTGCCGTCGGTGCGACCCCTGACAGCCTAATTATTACTTCCGCTGGCTCTACTGGAACAAAACGAATAAATAAAAAGGTCATGATTGAAACCCCTAGTAAAACAAATGGTAATGTAATAACTCGTTTTAGACAAAAAAGCCAAGTTGATTCGTACATTTCTTTTATCACTTCCCAAGTCTTCATAGTGCAAAAAGAGAGGAGTCGTGTTTAGACCCACTCTCTTTTCACTCTCTTACTTTAAATCCATCTGAGCATATGGAATATCATATTCAGATGCACGAGGGTTAAAATCTTTCATATTTTTATGGTATATAACGGTATTCGTTTCATATGAAATCGGATAGAATAATGCTTTGTCATGGAACATTGTTAAAATATCTTTATACAATTGAACACGTTCCGCTTCATCCGTACCAATTAATAATTGATGTATTTTGTCATCAATTTGTGCTGCGTTATCTAGGCCTAATTTCGCTTCATAAACGCCATTTGCATTCAGTGTTGCTGATTCGTTTGCGAAGCTATGCGGGTCTGTTGGTGGACCATTAGTACGCCAAAAATTAATATCTACTTGATTATCCATCAATTTTTGGAGCCCTACCATAACATCAGCGCCTTCAAGATTTAGTTGGACGCCTATTTTTGCTAATTCTCCTTGCATTAATTCTGCCATAGGTTTTTGGATGGCATCTGTTGCAATATAGATTAAATCTAGTTTAAGAGGTTGCCCATTTTTAGAACGGATTTTATCACCTTTTTGTAATGTCCAACCTGCTTCATCTAATAACTGCTTGGCTTTTTCTGGACTGAATAGGATTGGTTTCAAATCAATATTGGCATACGGAATAGCATCCCAAAACAGTGTATTGGCAACTTTTTCTGTACCATGGGTAATGCTCTCAACCATTTGTTCTTTATTAATAGCGTATTGAATAGCCTGACGTACTTTTAATTCTGCTAATGGACCAGATTGTGTATTAAATAGCAATGCACGTGTAGATAAAGGTTCAGATATAGCCGTTTTGTATTTACCGCTATCTTTTAAGAAAGTGTAGTTATCTAAGCTAATAATGCCACGGCCATAAATTAAATCTAATTCTTCATTTTCAAATGCCAGTGACATAGATTCTGAATCAGGAATAATTTTCACTTTTACTTTGTCCACCAGTGGCTTTTCACCCCAATAATGTTCGTTGCGGCTAAAAATTGCGGATTCATCTTTTTTGTATTCGGTTAATACCCATGGACCTGTTCCAATCGGAGCTTTTATTCCTTTATTAGTTGCATCTCCCTCAGGGAATCCGTTATCCCCTAAAAAGCGGAATGGTCGAACAAACGCCAGTTCGTTTAATACAGGGTAATATGGTTCATCTAACTGTAAACGAATTGTATAGTCATCTTTTTTCACAACATCTACAATATGATTCACCATCCCCATCCAGGAGTGTGTTTCACGATCTGCTAAAACTGCATTAAAATTACGAATGACATTATCTGCATTAAAGGCTGTCCCATCAGAGTATTTGACATCTTTTCTAAGATGAAATATGTAAGTTTTTTTATCGTTGGAGATTTCCCAACTCTCTGCTAATTTCGGCGATATTGTCCCGTCATCGTTATATTCTACCAATGATTCATACACCATTGCTTGGGCAGTCATTTGGTTTGGTAGATAAGTATGCGGATTTAATGGCCCTATATCTAGTGGCCAGCCAATTGTTATCATTTTTCCTTCGTTATCTTTTGTTGTACTTCCATTACCTTCATTCGAGCTTGAACACCCTGCTAAAATGATTAACATCAGCAATAGAATGAAAGGTAATAAATTCTTTTTGAATAACATTATTTCTGCTCCTGTCTATTTATTGGTGCTAGAAAGACACAAAATACTTCTAATTTAAAACTCATAGCATTCGGGGAACGCCGCTAAAAGTGTAAATTGCGCCGCTAACTAAGCATATGAAGCCGCTAAAACCCGATATTCCGCCGCTAACCTTATTCGCACCTCACTTTGATGTAAACTACTATGTTTAGAAAAAGGCATAAAAAAATCCTTATTCAAATATGAATAAGGATAGAAAAACTCATCATTAAAAGCCTTCCATCCATCTCCCTATCTTTCGTAGCTCTACAATGAATCTAACTACAAGCAGGCATTCTGGCTTATGAATCTTCATTTTGCTTCACCTTCCCAAGTACTTACTCAGTGGTATTTGAAACAAAACTCCTCATTTACAGCTGCGGGACAGCATGGGATTTACACCCATTTTCCTTTTAATTGAGTGAAAAATTATTTCACTCAAACTTGTAATGATAATTATTAAATTTAGTAATAAACATAACATGCTTCAAAGACACACGTCAATTTTATTTTCTGAATATAATAAAGTTTTGAGATATTTAAAGGCTTTATTATAGTATATTCCATCATAAAAGCCATCTCACACTAGTGAGACGGCCCCATTTCTATTGTTGATGTTTTTTTACCATAGACTCTGTAAAAGCCTGAGATTGACCCTTTGGAATACTTAATGTTTGCCAATCAGTGCCCCTTAGTTGCTTTGCGATGTAAACAATTTGACCGACATGTTGTGAGTAGTGGGACATTTGTCTTTCGATAGCATCTATCACGGAATGCTGTTCTCCTCTTATCGTTACAAACCCTTGTAAATCAGCTTCCGTTAATCTTTGTAAAGCATTTAAAAATACTTGCCATCCCTTTTCCCATACTGTTATAACCTCTTCTTTTGTCTGAAGGCTATCAGTAAATTCATCATCACGATTTCTCGTTGCTTTCTCGCCATCTGTCGTTAGAAAGTCAGTCCATCTCGATATCATATTGCCACTAACATGTTTTACGATAACGGCAATGCTATTGGATTCCTCGTTAAAAGCCCAGTGTAGTTGTTCATGATCCAATTGTGAGAGTGTTTTATCACCTTGTTCTTTCACACTTTTAAATCTTTTTTGAACTACATTTAAATACGTTTGCGCTACCGTCATTGTTGAACCCCCATCCTCTTTTCTACTATTTTAATATAGACAGAATGAGATGTGCCAATTTGGTAACTAGTTGGTGACAAAAATTAAGTAATACTTACTAGAGGGTTTTAATCACCACTAATTTCTAAGCCTTCACCAATCGAGCTTTTACAGTCAGTTTATCTTCCACCTTATTTCTTTGCTTTCCATGAATTTAAGTGTGGGATAAATTCTCTTACAAGAGCAACCATTTTTTCTTGTGCTTCCTGTTGATCACCATTTAATTGATAGCCTATTTGATATACATAGCCATTATAATATGTATAAAACTCATTGGCTCTTGTATTCATTTGATAAATGCGCTTGTCTGTATCATTATAATTATAATATACATACGCGAAAAATTTATCTGGTGTCATCGCACGATAATACAAAGGATTCATAAAATTCAAACCTACATTCGTGATTTCCCCTGAAAAGTGCTGACTATCTTCCGTAACGTTATAGTTTCCTAAAGGATTATGATTTACATTTGTTACCGTCAAATTAATATATTGACGATCCACTCCAGTGAGAGACTTTTCTTTATAACTAAACTGAAATTGCTTTTGCAGGGTACCATCTT
Organism: Lysinibacillus sp. NPDC058147; assembly: GCF_042884205.1. Taxonomy (NCBI): domain Bacteria; kingdom Bacillati; phylum Bacillota; class Bacilli; order Caryophanales; family Bacillaceae; genus Lysinibacillus; species Lysinibacillus sp. NPDC058147. The sequence continues at coordinate 396,275 of NZ_JBHVUJ010000004.1, read as the reverse complement.
CCATCTCTGACGTTATAGCATAGACCTCCTGTGTATTTGATTTAAATGGAAGATTTTCAGGATCTATTAGATGGACAGCATTCTCCATAGTATCCGCCACTGCTTGCATAGCCTCGAAGCCCTGAAGTGGTGCATAAAATTTGATATTTTCGCGGTGTTCTAATCGATCTGCTATTTGAAAAAACTGACTGAACGTTGTCTTTGTTCCTTCAACTTCTGTTTGAAATAAATCGGTGAATGATTGTTTTTCTTCTTCATGAAGTATTTCTGTCGTTACATGGTCAATCGGTTTCGAAGCTTGCCATGCAATAAATAATAAGATAGAGCATGTCATCATTACGGCCAGTGTACGATACGGCCAAAGTTGCTTTGAAGGATACCTCTCTTGCTGAATTTGTTGACGAACCTTATGAATGATTGCTTCTTTATGAGATGAGACATCCTTCAATACGCGCATTGTATGCTTATCCATGGAAAAGTACCTCCCATTCAATATGTTGTAAGTCTATTTTTAATAATTCCTTCCCTTTATTCAAACGTGATTTGACCGTACCCTCAGGAATTTCGAGTAGCATTGCAATTTCTTTAATTGACATATCCTCTAAATAAAAATATACAATTGGTTCTCGTTGCTTTAACGGTAATTTCAAGATCGCTTCATCTAAAATCGTTTGTTCATCCTGTTGAATTAGTGAATCTTTTAGAATGGATTTTTGCTTTGGGAAAAGCTTGGATTGAACTGAAATTTTCCGATATGCCCAGCTTTTTAAATAATCTTTACTTTTATTTATGGTCATACGTGCTAAGTAAGCCCTCATCTCTCCTCTTTCTTCATAATGCTTTTGATGATGATAGAATTTAATAAAAACATCTTGAACAATATCCTCAGCTATTTGTAGATCTTTCGAATAGTAGTAAGCGATTCGAAATAAATGCTCTGTATGTAGTTCCATTAGTTGCTCTAAATATTCTGAATCAGCCAAAATTTTTCCCTCCTTCTACACTATAAACGAGGCTAAAGTTATAAAAGATTAAATTTCATCAAAAAAAAACCGTCTCTTCATTAATTGAGACGGTTTCCTTCTATCATTATAAATTTTCATCAATATATGTTTCTATATCTGATGCAATTGTGTCAATTGGTACATCCTCGACATTTTTAGCAAACCCTGTATACATTTTTACAATTACGCCATTTTTATCGACTAAGAAAAATTGATTACCATGGATCACTTGATCGGTGTTAGGATCATCTTTGACGATTATTTTTGTTGATTTCACGGCGAACTGCTCAATATACTTTTGTGAATAACCAGTAAGTAGATTCCATTTTGATTCATCTGGAACATTATATTTTTTCAAATAATTAGCTAGTACTTCTGGCTTATCAACGTCAGGATCAACGGAAAACGCAACAATATTATAATCTTCCACACCTTTTTTCTTCAGCTTTTCTTGAACTTGCGCCATATTAAAGGACATGGGTGGGCAAATCGATGTACAATTTGTGAAAATATACATACCAATCCACGGTTTCCCTTTTAAACTTTCTAAAGAAACTTTTTCTCCGCGTTGATTGACATGTTCAAAGTCTGGTAATTCCAAGCTATAATCTGCTTTAAATTTTGTATTTCCACACGCACTAAGCACTGCAGCTAATGCACAAAGTAGAACAAGCCCAACTATTTTTTTTCTCATCTCTAACACGCTCCCTACTTACACTATCCTCATCCTATCGTACGATGTAAATATTGACAAGGACACTCAAGTGACAGCTTTCGTACATCTTTGTGAAATCGATTTCACTTTAAGGAAACAAGTGCATCATGAATTGCATCTAATTTAACTTCTACCCGGTGCAGTAAGTAAAACGACACTAAGATAGGAAAACCGATATCCGATATCATGTTTAACCACTGTTCCATTTTGACCCCTCCCTCACAGCTAAATTAATAAAATTGCCCATTGCTGAAAATGGTCCTTGCAGAAAATTCCGCAAAGACCATTTCGTGATTATTCGATCCCTAATTCAAATTCTGTTACTTGTCGGTCAATAATTCGAGCCCCGCTCATTGCAACCAGAGCGCCAGCTTGTCCATCAAAAACGTTTTTAGCGATGATTGTTTGCATTACTTGTTGAATTTCTTCCGTTGTTACCTTTGGCTTCGGAGCATCAATCGCAATCGTCGTTGTTTTCCCCGTAGCTGTTTCAAATTGCAGCTCTAAAACTTGTGTCATAACTTTCCCCCCTTAGTATAAATCTGTTGTTTCTTGTTTTACAATGCTGTCTAGTGCGTGTGAAGAAAGACTTGCAATAGCATATGCTACCGCTACTAAATCCTCTGCCGTATGCGATTCGTTTAAATTTCGATACGTTTTTGTTGTGAACATAGGCTCGTTTTGTGCATTGTTTCCAGAGACATACTTTAAACGCAATGTAGCACCTACGAAATTGACTTTTGCCATAAGGGTCACCTCCTCTCTTTCACAATATATACAGACTTATTGCTAAAAAAGGGACATTTAGGATGAATTTTTTAATGTAAGCTTTTATAATAGAGTGAGAGAAGGCAAAGAGGTGAACGATTTGTTAAGTGGTTGGTTTTTATGGTTTATCCTATTTTGGGTAGTTGTACTCATTTCACTTATGGCGATAGGCGGATTTTTCATGTTCCGCAAATTTTTAAAGGCTCTACCAAAGCAGGACGGTAAATCCGATTTAGATTGGCAAGAGTATTATTTAGATAAAACCATTCATTTATGGGGACAACCTGAGAAAGAACTTTTATATGAACTTGTAAGCCCTGTACCTGAGCTATTTAGACAAGTAGCAAAAGAAAAAATTGCAGGAAAAATCGGCGAGCTTGCTTTAGAAGAAAAGGCACCTGCCATTAGCCATGATTTGATTATTCGTGGCTATATTCAAGCAACACCTAAGCGCGACCATAAATTTTTACGAAAAAAATTAGACGAAATGCAAATTGACATCGCTCCATACGAACATCTATTTGAATGAAGAAACGCTGCACACTGATTTTGTGCAGCGTTTTTTTGCCCTTAGATAAGTTTCGTCATATATTTTTTATAAGTGTTTCCTGAAGTCTATTCGCCAGTATCTGATTTCTATCCGTCACCTTGGCTCTTCCATCCGTCGCTTGCTCGATTCTATCCTTCACTTCGACATCCTATCCGTCGTCCAGAGTTCTATCCGTCACTTTGGCTCTTCCATCCGTCGTTTCAGTCTTTCTTTCCGTCGCTTGCTCGATTCTATCCGTCACTTCGACAATCCTATCCGTCGCTCTGATTTCTATCCGTCACTTTGGCTCTTCTTTCCGTCGCTTCGATCTTTCTTTCCGTCGCTTGCTCGATCCTATCCGTCACTTCGACAATCCTATCCGTCGCTCTGATTTCTATCCGGCACCTTAGCTCTTCCATCCGTCGCCTCGGTCTTTCTTTCCGTCGCTTGCTCGATTCTATCCGTCACTTCGACAATCCTATCCGTCGCTCTGATTTCTATCCGTCAATTTAGCTCTTCCATCCGTCGCTTCGGTCTTTTTTTCCGTCGTTTGCTCATTTCTATCCGTCGCTTGCTCAATCCTATCCGTCGCTCTGATTTCTATCCGTCACCTTGGCTCTTCTTTCCGTCGCTGGCTCGATTCTTTCCTTCATTTCGGCAATCCTATCTGTCGCTCTGATTTCTATCCGTCACCTTAGCTCTTCCATCCGTCACTTTGGCAATTCTATCCGTCACTTTGGCTCTCCCATCCGTCGCCTTTACCTTTCTTTCCGTCGCTCAGTCTACTTATTCCTTGCTCTGACAACCCTATCCATCAGCCAAACTACGCGCAATAAAAAAACTACACTAGATTAATTCTCTAGTGTAGTCTTCCCATTAAATATTCTTCAGCGGAATTGTTTTTTTAATTTTAATAAATTGAATAAGCATTGCGATTCGCCAAGGGAGTAACATAGCGAACGCTAAAATCCAAAACATTCCTGCTAACTCACCAACGTCAATGGAGCTACTTAATATCATTTTTGCGATTATACGGAACACTAATAGTCCGATTAGTATAAAAACGAATGCTTTTGAACGTTTTAAATAAATATCTTGACCTTTTACTTCAAATTTAGAAGTGGCAATTAGGATTGTTGAGAACACCATGCCGACTGCTACCGCTTCAAGAATTTGCATGGGTGGCACTCTAAATTGTTCAAATAAAAACATACACGCACCTGAAGACATCGCAATAGGTGGAATGATAATTTTCTTCTCATTTGTCGGTTTCTTAGATGCTCGCATACGTAAAACCATGACAAAGGTACCCATAAAAATGGCCATTATGGTCGAACCTATTACATAATATTGAGAAGGGATATTGCTAAACATAAAAATTCCTCCTCTAACGTCATTAACAATTTTGTCCAAGTAATTGATCAACTACTTCTTTTAATCTTGTTGGCTCGAATGGCTTTGTAATAAAATCCTTCGCACCACTTTCAATCGCTTCCACGATTAACTTCTGTTGTCCTAAAGCTGTAATCATAATTATTTTCGCATCTGGAAATTCGGGGATGATTTCTTTTACTGCTGCTATACCTGTCATAACGGGCATTGTTACATCCATCGTTACTAAATCTGGTTGTAACTCACGATACATCGCCACAGCTTCTTTACCATTAGCTGCCTTGCCGACTACCTCATAACCCCATTCAGTAAACATATTACTTATTGCAACACGCATAAAGAGCGTATCATCCACTACTAAAACTGTAGGCACATGTTCATCTCCCTCACGTTAAAGTACGGTATGGCCTCTTTAGTTTAGCAGATTAGAAGCCTGTAAATCCACCAAAAATAGGCTGTAAAATACGTGTTAAATACGATAATCCGTCAAAGAATAACATTACACCAACGACAATCATAATATAACCGCCTATTTTTACAATTTTTTGGCTGTGTGTACGAATCCACGTCATTCGTGCTATAAAGAAAGATAACACGAAGAACGGAACTGCAAAACCTAAATAATAAGCTAACATATAGCTAAATCCTGCTGTTGGATTTGCACTTGCTAATGCAATGATCGATGCTAAAATTGGACCTGTACAAGGCGTCCAACCAGCCGCAAAGGCTATTCCGATTAATACCGATCCAAAATAACCCGATGGTCGGTTTTTAAATTGGAATTTTCGGTCCTTCATTAAAAAGTCAATTTGTAGTAATCCCACAATCATTAATCCAAACACAACGATTAAAATGGCTCCAACCTGACGTAATAATGTTTTATAATTAAGGAAGAACTCGGCTGCTAATGATGCACTTAGACCAATCAAAATAAAGATGATTGAAAATCCTAGTAAAAAGAAGAGGGTGTGCAAAATTGCACGCTTTTGCATCATACCTCGTTCCGATTTTAGCTCATCTAATGACATACCTGTTATGTATGATAAAAATGCTGGATACAGCGGTAGAGTACAAGGTGAAATAAAACTTAAAAACCCTGCACCTAAAGCTAAAAATACGTTAATATCAGTTCCCATATTTTCTCACTCGCTCCTTACAGTTAATGTCTCCATCGTACCAAAAATCACTGTAAATTGCGCCCTTCCTGTTTGTGAACGTTTCATGGCAAAAAGATGTTAAAAGAGTGAAGTTCCATCATATTATCATACAAATTTTTTTCAGACATTATTTAATCAAAGTGTATTTGTTCATGTACTTTTGCATTATGCGCTCCCCTTATATTATCTGTCAACAAAATACGCCATAATTCTACATATCAAGTTATAGTGAAGATGCATTTATTTTATAACCTGTTGTAAAGGCGTTACCTGCAGTTTTCCGCAGTGTTGAAGTACCCTTTTTATTGACATAAAGTATTTACCGTTAAATAGTAAGTAAATTACTTTCCTTCATGTATAATAAAAAACAATAGAGCAATTGATAGAGATAAATGAGGTGTATTCCTTGGAATTAAGAAAAATTAAATCAAAAAAAATATATGAAGAAGTATCAGAAATCCTCTATGAAAAAATTAGAGCTGGCGAGCTAAAGCCTGGTGATCGACTTGATTCAGTAGAACAACTAGCTGAACAATTACAAGTAAGCAGATCTGCCATCCGAGAAGCTCTTTCCGCTTTAAAAGCAATGGGGCTCATTGATATCAAACAAGGCTCAGGTACATTTGTTAAAAGTAATCAATCCAATCAGCTCGATTTCCCCTTATCAACTGCCATTTTAACAAATAAGCAAGATATCTCACATTTGTTAGAAGTACGCAAAATTATCGAAGTAGGTGCAGCGGCTAGCGCAGCCATTCATCGAACAGAAGAAGACATACAGTCAATGATGCAGATTTTGGATGAAATGAAACAAGTACATGGAGATGGGGAGCTAGGAGAAAAAGTGGATTTTCAATTTCACGCGACCATTTCTGCAGCATCTCAAAATCCCCTACTTGCAACTATATTAGATCAAGTTTCAGGTTTGATGATTGAAACAATGAAAGAGACACGCCGAATTTGGTTGTACTCTAAAAACATTACAAGTGAAAAGCTGTATGATGAACATATGCAAATTTTCCTCGCGATTAAACAGCAAAATGAAGAGCTTGCAAAACATGCTATGGCTTCGCATTTAAGTAATGTGGAAAAGGTTTTAATGCAATATTTTGAAACAACTGAATCTATGAAATAACAACAGCTGCCTGTATTTTATTATAGGCAGTTTATCTATGCCTCGGAATAAGTGCGTCCAGAATCGGCATTGTGCAAGCACAAAGAGCTCCTTTCCGATTCCGTGACATCCACCGGAGGCCTTAACCTCTTTCAGCAGGTGTTTGGGCACCTGCTGAAAGAGGTTAAATTTTTTGAAAATTAATAATAAACACCTTTTATTCATCTGTACAATTGTAGTAATATAAAAACAAAGTCATCAGATGACCTGTTGATTAGTTATTTGAGGGGTAATATAGAGACAAAAAGGAGCGATTATCATGAAAGTAACACTTTTTGCTACTTGTTTAGTTGATATGTTTCAAGGTGATGTAGGAAAAGCCGTTGTTGAAGTTCTTGAAAGGCTCGGCTGCGACTTAGACTTCCCTGAAAATCAAATTTGCTGTGGGCAACCTGCCTACAATAGTGGCTATGTAAAAGACTCTAAAAATGCAATGAAAAAAATGATCACGGCTTTTGAACATGCCGAATATGTCGTCTCCCCTTCTGGTTCCTGCGCATATATGTTTAAGGAATACCCAGAAGTGTTTAAAGGTGATCCTGTTTGGGAGCCAAAAGCGCAAGCATTAGCAGACAAAACATATGAATTTACAGAGTTTATCGTAGATGTATTAAAGGTCGAAGATGTAGGAGCACATTTAGAGGGCAAGGCTACTTATCATACTTCTTGTCATATGACACGTCTACTCGGTGTTACAGATGCACCGTTTAAACTATTAAATCAAGTGAAAGGCTTACAGTATGTGGAACTCCCAGGAAAAGATCGATGCTGTGGATTTGGCGGAACATTTTCAGTAAAAATGGGCAATATTTCTGGAGAAATGGTCAATGAAAAAGTACAAAATATTGAAGAAACAGGGGCAGACATTTTAATCGGTGCAGATGCTGGTTGCTTAATCAATATTGGTGGTCGAATTAATCGACAAGGTAAGCCTATTAAAGTCATGCATATTGCAGAAGTATTAAATTGTCACTAAGAGGGGGTAGAAGAAATGTCCATGAGAACAAGTGATGAACGCTTTAATCATCGGGTAGCGAAAGAGTTAGAAAATACGTTTATGCGCGGAGCTGTATCAAGTGCACAGGAGCGCTTTCAAACACGTCGGCTAAAACAAGCTGATGAGCTCGGACATTGGGAGGAATGGCGCTCTCACGGAGAAGAAATTCGAAAGCATGTGTTAGCGAACTTAGATTATTACTTATATCAGCTAAGTGAAAACGTCTCTAGTAGAGGTGGCCATGTTTACTTTGCACAAACAGCAAAAGAAGCGACAGACTATATTCAAAGTATCGCGAAAAAGAAAAATGCTGCTAAAATTGTGAAATCAAAATCTATGGTAACAGAGGAAATTGATTTAAACGCCGCTTTAGAAGAACTCGGGTGTGAAGTCATTGAAACAGACCTTGGAGAGTACATTTTGCAAGTAGATGATCACGAACCCCCCTCTCATATTGTTGCCCCAGCTTTGCATAAAAATAAAGAGCAGATTCGTGACATTTTTAAAGAAAAACAAGGTTATGAGAAAACCGAAAAGCCTGAAGAACTAGCCCTATATGTACGTGAAAAATTAAGAAATGAATATTTAACAGCAGATATTGGCATTACAGGCTGTAACTTTGCTATTGCGGAGAGCGGATCGATTACACTCGTGACAAATGAGGGAAACGCAGATTTAGTAACCGCCTTGCCAAAAACACAAATTACAGTAATGGGAATGGAAAGAATTGTTCCAACATTTGAAGAGATGGAAGTACTAGTAAGCTTATTAACAAGAAGCGCAGTTGGGCAAAAGCTTACAAGCTATATTACTACATTAACAGGGATCAAAGATGAAGGTGACACAGACGGACCAGAGGAATTCCATTTAGTAATCGTTGATAATGGACGTTCTGATATTTTAGGCAGCGAATTCCAGCCTATTTTACAATGTATTCGCTGTGCGGCATGTGTTAACGCTTGTCCTGTTTATCGACACGTTGGTGGGCATGCTTATGGTTCTATCTATTCTGGGCCAGTAGGTGTCGTACTTTCACCATTATTAGGCGGCTATGAGGATTATAAAGAGTTACCATATGCCTCTACATTATGTGGTGCCTGCACTGATGCTTGTCCTGTTAAAATACCGTTACATCAGCTTATTCATAGACATCGACAAGTAATTGTTGAAAACGAAGGTAAAGCTCCAGTATCAGAAAAGCTATTAATGAAAGCCTTTGGTTTAGGTGCTTCCTCCCCTACCCTATATAAAATGGCAGCAAAAATGGCTTCACCAGCAATGGCACCATTTACAAAAGATCAGAAAATTTCAAATGGTCCAGGCCCACTAAAAGCATGGACGGAAGCAAGGGATTTTCCAGCCCCGAATAAAGATAATTTCCGTGACTGGTTTAAACACCGCCAAAGAGGAGGCGATGAAAAATGACAGGTACTATTAAAAATAGAGATGTATTTTTATCAAACATCGCGAAACAGCTCGGACGTACACAAAAAACAGAACTTGCACGACCTACATGGCAGTATCAACCACAAGATCGCATTCTAAAAGAAGCGACAAAAGATGAGTTAGTAGAGGTTTTAGTGGAACAATGTAAAAATATTCATACGGATATTGTCATTTCAAATACAGCTAACCTTCCTGCAGATTTACAAAAAGTAGTTGAAAATTTTGGAGGCAATTCAGTTATAACATGGAAAGATGAACGTTTTAAAAGCTATGGCCTATCATCATTGATGACCGAGCAATGGCCACAAAAAAATATTCAGCTATATGAATGGAATTCCGAGCAGCCTGAGGAGAATGTTCGACAGGCTGAAAAAGCCAACATTGGCATTACAATTAGTGAAATTACATTAGCAGAATCAGGAACTGCTGTACTTTTTAGTGATAAGGATAAAGGTAGATCAGTTAGCTTTTTACCAGAGAAGTCTATTATTTTAATTCCTAAAAGTACCATCGTTCCACGAATGACACAAGCAGCCCGCTTAATTAGCGAAAAAGTTAGAAATGGCGAGCAAATTGCATCCTGCATAAACTTTATAACAGGACCAAGTAATTCAGCAGATATCGAAATGATTCTGATAGTTGGTGTACATGGACCAATTAAAGCCACTTATATTGTGATTGAGGATCAGTAATACCAATCAACCAGGCATACTTCAACATTGAAGAAATGCCTGGTTTTGTATGTTGCTATAAAATTTAGTTGATGGATGGTTAATCGCTGATAAGTTCTCACTAATCGCTGATAAAACTGCTTTTATCGCTGATAAACCCTCATTAATCGCCGATAAAACTGCTTTTATCGCTGATAAGCCTCATAAATATGGTTTCCACCTTTATCTTCAAAGACGGACATTAATTTGCTACACTCTCACTTACTATCTTTTGTTCATAAAACTCTGGATGAGCTTCTTTTAAGATAGATGTCCGTAGCAAGACTAGTGAGAGGGTAATAATAATCACACTTGTTACTGGCAAAATAACAATCGCTGGTAAAGTATCGTATAACATGCCATAAACCACCATACCAATTGGCATCATCGACATAGCCATCGTTTCCATTAACCCAAAGACACGCCCACGGTATTCTTCGGTAATATTTTTTTGCATATACACCCCGATTGGCATATTAATACCCATTTCAAAAATAGCGAAAATAAAATAAATGATAAGGTAAAAGATAACAATTGTTACATATGAAAATTCAGTTACTAATGGAATCACTGCTAGCCCAACACTACCAGCCAATAGCAGTAAGCTAATTTTCGAGAAACGTAATGGTGCCTTCACCTCTGATCTTGTCGCAAAATAAAGGGAAGCTGCTAGCATACCCGCTGCACCCGAAGCCTCAATAAAGCCAAAATGCGTGGACTTTACTTTGAGCAATTCAATAATAATATAAGTTCCTCCAACAGCGATTGCTGAGAAGAATAAGTTAATCCATAAGGCAACCCACATAATCGTTTTAATGACTTTTTGTTGTTTAATATAACGAAAGCCACCATTAAGCCCTTCCCACATTTTTTCTTTTTTCACATCTTCCCTTCTTGTACTATAGAGGTTAAAATTCATCGTTGCTTCTAAGCAAAAGGCAATGGCATAAGCCACCATATTGACCATTAAAAATGCGTCCATCTCAAAGAAGCCGTACATCATTCCCCCAATTACTGGTCCCCCAATCATAGCTACAGACGTCGACAATTGGTTAAATGACATGGCACGCTGTAAACGCTCTGGATTAACAAGCGTTGCAATCGCAGATGAAAACGTTACCCCAGAAAAAGCAGAGCAAATTGTATTGAACACAGTAGCTGTATAAACCGCATACACCGATAAGCCTACCGTTTCTGTGTAAAGCAATAAGCCCCCTACTGTCAAAATGGTACCAGCTTGTGCAAGTAGAATTGTACGCTTTTTCGAAAAATTATCAGCCACATAACCTGCTAATGGAGCTACAAGTGCACGTGGTAACACGGAACAAATCATATTGGTCGCAAAGCTCATCGCCGAACCTGTCATAGCTAAAATATACAAACTAATTCCAAAAGCCATCACATGAGATCCTAACATGGCAATCATTTTACTGGCAGTAAATGTCCATAAATGATATGTCGCCTTTTTATATTTTTGCTCTTCATTCATTTAAAATCCCTCCATATTTTTAATTAGGTTAAAAAGTTTAATTTAATTAAACAAAATATAACATATCTTCCGCTTTCCACGCAAGAAAAAGTTTAATATAATTAAACAAAGGGCACATTAATAAAAAGGAGGCGAGGCAATGAACTCTTTAGGTACAAGAATTCGTAAATTAAGGAAGGAACAAAAATTAACATTAGAGGCACTTGCCGGTGATCGTCTAACAAAAGGTATGTTAAGCCAAATTGAAAATGATAAGGCCAAGCCTTCGATGGAAAGTCTTGATTATATAGCGGAACGTTTGGGAGTAAAAGCAAGTGAGTTACTTGAACAAGTAACACCTTCCTCGCTACGTCAACTTTTAGAGCAGGCAGAAATTTTGTTTGCACCATTAAACGTTGGTCATATAGAAAATGCGCAGCAAATTATAGAGATGATTAAGCCTTATGTAGAAGAGCTTCCGCTAAGTTATGAAGCAGGTCGTTTACTGTATATATACGCTGCAGCACAATATTTTGCTGAATTAACGACATGGGAATCACCGCTTCAACAAGCTCGGATTATGTTTAAAGAAATTAATTTACTAAGTCATTGGTTTGAAACCTATATATTACAGTTGGGAATATTATCGGAAGAACGAAACTACAAAATGGCTTATTCTTGTATTTTACAGGCGAAAGAAGAGGCTGAGCAGGAAAATTACCAATTAGATTCGCGAGATACTGTGAAAATGGCTTATTATATCAGCGTTTTTCAGGTAGCAATTGGCGAACTTGAAGCAGGTAAACAGCTCATTAATGAAACCATTAATAATGCACATAAAAATCAATTTTACTCTTATATAGATGATATGTATCGTATTGGGGCGTTTTGCGCCATGATTGACCATGATTTCGAGCAAGTAGAGCATATGTTGAAGAAGCTTGAGCAGTATCGGATTTTTGCCGAACAAGTGGATGTTGACGCTTTTATTTTCGGATTACGTGCACATTATTATAACAGTTACACTCACGATTATCAGATGGCATTAGAAGAAATAGAACGTTATGGCGCACTTATGCATGAAGAGGGTTCGATTAAACCGATTAAACTTGATAAAAATTTTTACTATTCAGAAAAAGGAAAATCCTTATATTTGCTTGGTCAATATGAAGAAGCTAAGGAAGCATTTGAACATTTTACAAGCGTTCCCCCCTTTATCTTACATCCATTTGACATATTAAGTTTAAATGAGTGCTTTTCCTATAAAGCTCTTTGCTATGCTCATTTCGGTGAGTTAACAACTGCCTACGAAATCGCCAAAATGGCCTATATGGATTCTCAGGATTTAATTGATCTTCCTTATAAAGAGAAAATTGAAGAAACTTATTTTTCAATTAAAGCACAAATAAATTCGGTTCAATAGATATAAAAGGGATTGCACAATGTGCAATCCCTTTTATTTTAGCTCGATTTATCTCTCTTCATTTCCTTCTGAATCTTGCGAAGGGCTTTTTTCGAACCGCGCTCTATGTCATGTTGAAGCTTGCGTTCTTTATAATCTACAAACAATGTCTCTACATCGTATCCTTCTGGGTATAATTCTGTTGCCTGTAGCTCTAATTCCAGTCGCTTAACATTTACCTTTAAGAATTCTCCCTCATAGAACACAACAACATTATAGAAATTATCCATTTCTTGATAAACAATTCCAACGTCATCATAGTCTAACAGCTTTACACGATCTCCCTTTTTAAATTCATACTTTACTTTGGTTCCCTCATGCAAAATCTTAGGCGTCCTGATTTTACTGTCATTTACTCTTTCTAGATGATATTCTTTATTATCAATATAGCCCTTCGCTCTTTGTAATACGGTTTCACGTATATTCATTTTCTTAGAAATCCATAGGGCATTACTTTCTCCTGATGTTCCGATAACTAATTTATACAAAGGTTCTAATGTTTCACTATTAAAACGCATAGCCGCATTCATAAAATCACTATGCATTTCAGAGAAACGCTTAATTTCTCCATAGTGAGTAGTTGCCACTGTCATACAGCCCATATGATAGAACTCCTCTAAAATGGAAATCGCCAGAGCTGCTCCTTCATTTGGTTCCGTACCACTTCCTATTTCATCAAATAGCAAAAGAGTATTATTATTGGATGCCCTCATAATATCTGAAAGATTTTTCATATGGGATGAAAACGTACTAAGTGCATTTTCAATACTTTGATTGTCCCCAATATCTACAAAAATATGATCAAATACAGCTATTTCAGTACCTTTATCGGCAACAATATGGAAACCCGACATTGTAGCCAATGTTAATAAGCCAATAGTTTTTAGGACCACGGTTTTACCACCAGCATTCGGTCCTGTAATGATTAAGCTGCGATAATCTTTACCAATTTCAAAATGAAGTGGTACCGCCTTACCTGTTAACAGTGGATGCTTACAATTAACGAGCTTAATATAGCCATAATCATTTAAGGTTGGTTCTTCGCCTCCAATATGCTTACTAAACTTGGCTTTGGCAAACACCATATCATATTGGCTAATTAACTCCATATTGATATTGATTTCACGAACATTTTCCATCAAGAGCCCAGATAATGTCGCCAAAATCTGATATTCCTCCACCGCTTCCTCTGCCTTTAAAGTGGCCAATTCCACATTAAATTTTGCTACTGCACTTGGTTCCATAAAGACCGTTGCACCTTTAGATGAAACCTCTACAATTGTCCCTTGCACATGATTTTTATAAGAAGCTTTAATGGGAATCGTGTATCGATCATCCTTTTTACTTATAAAGAATTCCTGGATATATGTTTTATTGGCACTATTATTTAAAAATTTAGTTAAGCGGTCTTTAATTTTTTCCTCTGTTGTTTCGATATGATTACGAATACGCTTTAACTCTCTACTAGCAGCTGAATCAACACGATTTGCTTTAATCGCAAAGTTAATCTCCTCTTCCACATTTTTAAACTCAGACATCGAATTAGCATAAGATGCAAGTACTGGTGCAAAAAATTCCTTCTCCAGCATAAATTTTTTAATTTTTCTACAGCCTCTTAAAAAGTCAGAGATGCTAACCAATTCACTAGGGTCTAAAATAATCCCCTTTTCAAGTTTTTTAATGGTGTTTTCAATATTCGATACCCCTAAAAATGGGACATGACCTTTCGCATCTAAAATCGCTCGTGCCTCAGTCGTTTCATTTAAACGATTTTTAACAATTTTCAAATTTGCGCTCGGCGTTAATTTATCTAATAATTGTTTACCTAATCCACTGACACAGTATGATTTAACGACTTCCTTCAATTCATTGTATTGTAACTTTTCAAAAGTAGTATGATTCATTTTATAATTTCTCCTCACTATGATTTTCCATAATCATTCATGAAGATACCTACTCATTAGATAGCAATGATTTTATATTGGCTCTACATCTAATGTTGGAGTGAGGCACTAGGTGAAGTCTCACCAAGGTTACGACAACTGTCCTTCCCTTTGTAGGGACTCCTCAACAAATAGTTTGAAAACCTTTATATTCAATTAAAAAACAAAAAAGCTGTGGGGATCCCACAGCTTTTACATTACAAGGCATGTGTAAAAAGCATCGTGAAAAAGACCTCATCAAAACGAAGACATTCAGTGCATTACACGCTTTATAAAGTATTGTAGGTATCTTCATAGGTATCGAAATAAATCTACGACTAAATAAGGGGTCATTTTATGACACAAATCCCCTGTCGTCATTAAATTTACTTCATTTAGTTGTTCCTATTTAGAACCTACCGCACTCATCAAAAGCACCTCTCATTTATATAATTTATAATCATTGTTATCTAATTGATTGACATCATATTACTATATGCTGGCAAAAAAGTAAAGTTCCTTATTTTTGTCTAACAATAAAGGAAATTCGATTACCTATAAACAAAAAAACTTACAAATAAGCAACCTAGACCAATTAATATGTAAATTATTTTAGTAACCCAATAAGGTAATTTATCTAACCAAAGTGCTAATAAGTCCCAAAGAATAGAGTCACTCCCACCGAAACCTTCAACTTCATGTACTTTCGGATTATGTCGAATTCCAAACATTAAGAAACCTATTCCAATGATTAACACAATAATACTCATACTATCCAAAGCATTCTGCCTTTCTATTTTAATAGTTTCTTCTAATTTTAAAATCATCCCTTAAGAATTTAGATGACCTAATCTTTTAGGACTTGATATTTCTCTACAAGTCAATAGTTTTTTCAGAGCATTCGTACCACCGCTCGTTTTTTTCTTCATTATAAATAAAAATACCCTATAAGATGACCTTTTTAAAAGTGTCTATCTTATAGGGTACATTTTAGTTAACCTGGCTAACCTTATATTGCGAATAGATACATTAATGAGGGAATTGCTCCCGAAAACAATTCTATTTTGAAACTAGAGGATCTCCTAGATAGAAATTATCTAATCATTGTTTCATCAATGTACAATTAAGACGGAACATTTTGATAATTGAGCGACTTTATGGCTGACACTACCAAGCATTAATTCCTTCATTCCACTAAGTCCACGACTGCCAATGATAATAAGTTCCTGTTCATGTTCTTTGGCATATTCTAAAATTTGATGGGAGGGGTCTCCTTTAAGATGGATTGTTTTTATGGACATTCCCCCAGCAGATATTAGTTTGTTTTTGGCCTTTTCCAGTATTCTTATACTCGACTTTTCCAATTCATTCAATACATCCTCCAGATAATCCTCTGGGACATAGGTTAAACCCGTTGTTACATTTTCCTTACTAACATTCACTAGTGTTACATTAGATTTCTCGTTATTGGCAATACTCAACGTTGCCTCTAATACTTTGCTATTCATATCGGATTCATCTATAGCGACAAGAATTTTATTTAACATATTTATCATCCTTTCATTCCAAAATTATATGTTATATTATTTGGCTGGACCTATATATCGCTCTCTGGCTGCACCAAGACCACACACAAAGAGTAGGACCGATGCACCAACTAATATTAAAAGTGGAATCGTCCAGCTATTAGTTGCATCATGAATAAAACCAAATAGGGTTGGACCAACAGCCGCAAGTAGGTACCCAATTGATTGGGCCATACCGGATAATTCCGCAGCCTGTTGCGCATTCCTTGTGCGCAAGCCAAAAAACATCATGGATAGGCTAAATGCGAAGCCTCCTCCTATGCCTAGAGCGATGATCCACAACACGATTAATTTAGAGCTACCGTATAGTAACCCGAACGTCCCGATTAAAAGTAAAATCGATGTAATAGTCACTAACGAACGTTGACCAGACATGCGTCCTGCAATGACCGGGACGATGAAAGTAAAAGGAAGAAGAGCTAACAGCATAACAGAAAGCATCAAGCCAGACTGACTCGAATTCAATCCCTGTTGCTTAAGAATTTCTGGCAGCCATGCAACAAGTACATAAAAAATCATGGATTGCAGTCCCATAAATAAAGTTACTTGCCAGGCTAGTGCCGAACCCCACAAATTCACATGACTATCAGCAGTTTTATTGTGAACTCTATCCCTTTTCTCGTTACGATGTTTCATTTGTGGTAACCAGAATAAAATAGATATAAAGCTTAAAACGCCCCAAATTCCTAATGCACCTTTCCAGCCAAATCCCATCCCAAGAGCAATAGGAACACTTACACCCGACGCTATTGCTCCAAATAAATTCATAGAAATGGAATACACACCCGTCATTAAGCCAATTCGTTCAGGAAATTCACGTTTGATCAGGCCAGGTAACAATACATTACCGACTGAGATAGCCAAACCAAGAACAGCCGTACCGATATATAAAGCTACAACACCTGAAAGGGAACGTATAATAATACCAACAGTCAGAAGGACAATGGAACCCAAAATAATTCGTTCCACCCCAAGTTTTTGTCCCAATTTAGGTACAATAGGTGAAAAAAGCGCAAAAGCTAATAATGGTAGCGTGGTAACCATTCCTGCCAATGTATTTGAAATATTCATATCATCCTTGATAAGACCAACTATTGGTCCTACTGAGGTCAAAGGGGCCCGTAAGTTAGCAGCAATAAATACAATACCAACAATCATTAGCCAAACGGCAGATTTACCAACAGTTGAAATGGCTCCTTTATTTTCTTTTTTAGTTACTTTGTCCATTGAACTCATCTTATTTCCTCCTAGATTTTTGAAAAACTCATATATTGTAGTTTGTTCATGATGATTTACTTTAAAGATGAATAATAAACGAAAAAATAATATTCATAACCAATCACATTTAGTATATTATAATATACAATTAACTTAAGTAATGAATACTATAATATATTTATTTAGGTTTGTCTATTCATAAATAGTAAAAAAATGCTCCAATCCATTAAGTGGATTGAAGCATTCCTTGCATCGGGTTAAGATAGGAGAAAAGAAATTTAGATTCCGTATTTCAATATGATATGAATAACTACAACATCGTTAGTACGATTGGCATATGAATGTGTGCCATCTGTAGAAAAACTAATCGAATCATATTGATTCAAGATATATGACTCATTATTAACATTAATTGTAATTGTTCCGGACATGATAGTTGCAAGTTCAGTTGTATTATGATGATGTTTTTCCGGATGGTAGAAGCTATTTGGCTGTAAATAAGCACGGTACATTTCCATATCTTTATTTGTACTATTTTGAAAAATCGGCTCAATTACCCAGTCATTTCCGTCACCATTAAATCTAAGCCCTTCCCCAGCCCGAGACAGATTCACATTGTTTTCAGTTGGGAATAATGCCATAAGTGGTATGGATAAGCTTTTCGAGATTTTCCATAAAATCCCTATTGTAGGATTTGTTTCTCCGCGTTCTATATTTCCTAGCGTAAGCTTACTCACACCTGATAATTCTGATAAATCTTCAAGACTTAAACGCTTTTCTTTACGAAGTTTTTTTAGTACAGCTCCTACTTGTAAAACAACTTGTTTTGGATCCTCAGTTTCTAAATTCATTTAAAGCCACCCTTTGCAATATCATGAGAAAATATAAAGTCAATTAATTTTTTTATATTATAGTGGATAAAATAATAATAAACAAACCAGTTTATATAATATACAAAAAGCCCCTTGACCTATGCTTTTCTAACTATTCTACTGTATGGAAGCTGTAATGAAATTGAGATTCGCATCAACAGACCCAAATATACAGGTTTTTATTCAGATAACATACTCTGCATAATCTTGAAAAGTACTATTCTAGCCCTGTCTATTGCATTAAAAGCTGTATAAGCAATGTTCAAAGAAAAATCCAAAAAATGTTGGTTTAACCGCATTTCTTGAATTTCGATCTCTTTCCTAACTTTCATTCGGGAACATTATTTTAAATGAAACTCCATGATTTATAACCATTAAAACCTAATTGTTTTTTTAGGTGGTGTCTTTGGAACATCTATTAACCTCGCGACATTCTTGCCTTTATTAAATTTCACCTTGTTCAACCAATAAATAAAAGCATCTGTACGGTAAGAAACACAATAAGTAATATTTCCATCTTCTCTATATTCAAACCAATAAGGATGTTGGTTCTTTCTGTCAAATAACCAATCCCAAAATTCCTCTTGTAACCGATTAATATTTCTCCCTACTTTTGTAGGACAAATCATATACTCTATATCATCTTCATAATCAAATCCTACTTTAACAATCATGTTACATTCTCCCTTTTTATGTACTGAATTTTGCAAGTTGTAGAATTCTACATGCATAATGGATAATACAATAAATGTAATTATATGCTTTATATTTTAAGTTCGCAAAGCGTCGTCTGGTAATATTCCATAAAAGTTGTTATTCAACAATCTGGCCCGATTGTTGAATAAGAAAATTATCAAACTTTATTAAAAGACCACAATAAAAAATACATCCATTATCTCAATAAAGATTTAATGGATGTATTTTTATATACAAATAAAAGTTTGATTATATATAATCAAACTCAAATCCTCTAAACATAAGGTCTGGTTTTATTTTATTATACTATTTACCCTATATTATAATATCTACAAGTCCTTTTTTAGGCAGATTTATGATGAGCCCTTCTTACTTCAATGATTTTCGATCCTGAAAACAGTAATAAGGCTGCCCAAATAATGCTAAATGCCAAAAGCTCTATTTGACTAAACGGTTCCTTATAAAGTACGATCCCTATAACTAACGTAATCGTTGGCGATACGTATTGAATAAAGCCTAATAAATAGAGTGGAATATTTTGTGCACCTTTCGCAAATAAAATTAACGGTACTGCTGTCACGATACCACTTATAATCATGAGGATGTCTGTTTGCACATCAACATGTAAAAATGAAGCTTGATCCGTTGTAAAAAGGTAAATATAGTAGCCTAATGCAAACGGTAAAATAAATAACGTTTCAATGGCTAGACCTCTTGTCGCATCAAGCTTAATTTTCTTTTTCAGAACACCATAAATAGCGAAGGATATAGCAATAAGAAGAGCTACCCATGGGATTGATCCATAATTTATCGTTAAAATAATAACAGCAATAAAGGCAATTCCGGTAGCCACCCACTGCGCACGACTAAGTGCTTCTTTAAAGAAAATAACCCCTAAAATAACTGACAGTAAAGGATTAATATAATAACCTAAGCTTGTTTCAATTAAGTGGTTATGGTTAACTGCCCAAATATATAAATACCAGTTCATCGAAATAACAAATGAAGCTCCAGCAAGCTGCCAAAAATGCTTTTGGTGTGACCATAAATATTTTAAGTCTGCGAGAAGATCCTTGCGCATTCCAAATACTATTACTGCTAGTACTGTAAAGACAAAGGACCAAATGACGCGCGATAATAAAATTTCCATACTCGGTACATGTTCAAGTAGTTTCCAATAAAGCGGAAATGCACCCCAAAAAGCATAGGCAAAAAATGCTGCCAAAACCCCTTTTTTCTCATTTGACATTGCCTCTAACTCTCCTACTCTGTTTTGAATCTATAAGACTTTGCGTAATATTACCTTTGAAGAATAGACTAATTATAGGGCTTTGATTGAAAACTGTAAATGACAAATTTACTCTTTATGTTCTGATTCAAGCTCAGAAATATATTTACGCACCATACTATAGCTGATATCAGGATTAATTTGACGTTTAATACGAATGTGAATTTCTTTTATACCAACGCCCTGCTCCCGCATATCGCGTATCATAGATTTTAACGGACCTGACAGTGATTCCTTAGATAAAGCAGTATGTTTACTTAATTCAATTAATAGCTCTGTATTTTGTCTACGAATCTCCTTCAGCTCTTCTACGACACAATTATATTCCATTAACTTTTTTTGCAAGACCGCATTTTGATGCTTCATTTTTTGCATATCATCTATAAGCTGTATATTTTGTTTCTTTAAATTTTTTTGATCCCGCTCTAAAACATATTGCTTCTCATCTAAATTTTTATGTAAAGCATGATATAGCTCTTCTATATGCACTAATTCTTGATAGCGTCTTTGCGATAATAGATTAAGTGGTTCTGTCATATTAATAGCAAGTGTTCCATCTTTTAATGTTTCACATAACGGTATAGCTTTGTTTAACATTTTCCCGCTTCCTTCACATTTGCAAAATAATTCTCATTGGTCTAATTATCATATTTATTTCTTATTTGTCAATATAAAAAAAGCCTCTTGCGAAGAGAGACGCAAGAAGCTTTACGATTACATTTTTTTCAGCTTTTCGTATTCAAGTTGCAAACGTTCAATACGTTTACGGCCTTCTTCACGATTTTTCGCTGTTTCGGCTTGAATTTGCTTCGTTTCCTGAATACCAGACATAATTGTTTGCCATGTCGTTTCAATTGTTTCGATTTTTATGCTTGGGCTACCAGCCGCACGGGCGATATTAACACTATTTTTACTAATATTTTCTGCATTTCGTACAAGCATTTCATTCGTACGACGGTCTAATTCACTCATTGAATCTGAAATAAGCTTTTGGCGCTTTAACGTCACAGCATGAATAAGTCCTTGCTTAAAAATAGGAATTGTCGTCACAAACGCAGAGTTAATTTTAGCAATTAAATGGTTATTCCCTTGCTGCATTAATCGAATTTGTGGAGCAGACTGGAATGAAACTTGCTGTGCCATTTCTAAATCATATCGACGTTGTTCTAGTAAATCAACGGCACGTAGCATCGTTTCATATTCCATTGCCGCTATTTGATCACCAGTTTGTGCTTTTTGTTCTAGTGCTGGTAATGATGAACGTACATCATCTGTTTTCACTTCAATTGCAGCAATAAATTTACTTAAAGTTTGGAAGTAATTTAAATTTTGATCATATAAATTTTCAAGATCAATTGTATTACGTTTCATTTCACCTTCGTATTTTTGAACCTCACGGAAAATGACATCAACTTCCTTGTTCATGCTGTCATATTTGGATAGAAACTTTTCTAATTGTTCCTTTCCTTTACTAAACAGCTTAGTAAGGAAACCACCTTTTTTGTCCTCCGCAAAATCTTGAGGATCAAATTTATCCATAATTCTATTTAAATTATTTAATAATACACTTGATTCCTCAAGCTTACTTGTTTTCATCGTTGCTAGCATTTTATCTGAAAAAGTAGAAATACCATTCGCAGTTTCTTTTCCAAGCTCCAGCATAGCAATTTGGTCTTTGACATCAATTTTTTGTGCTAATGCATGAACCTCAGGATCTTGCTTTAAAGCAAGTTGATTTTGAGCAATTTGTGATAGTTCTTGCTCAGAAACAAGTACTGGTTTTTTTGGCTCTTGCTCCACTTGTAATAATGGATTAGGCTGTAATAATGGATTTTCTGATGCAAATGGATCTTTTGATTTTAATAGGTCGTTGTCGAATTCAGACATAAAAATTTTACCCCCTGCGATTTATCTCTTTTATTTACATACGATTTCAAGCTAAAAAAGTTTCATTTTAGTCAAGTCTTACAAAATAAGAGTCACTTAATATATATGAACCCTCATGATGTTCAAGTTGAAAGCTATAATGAGATGTATTAGGACTATTGACAAAAAGCTTTAATCGCTCACGGTTATTTAAAATTTCTGCCAATTCATTTCTCATAGGTAGCTGCTGCTCAAGCTTCACAAAGAACTGTTCTCTCTCCTCTTGAGTTGCTAGGCGCTGAATTGGTGTTTTTTTTAATAATGCTTCAATCTCTGTTTGAGATAACATAACTTCACCCTCTTACATAAATTATAGCTTGTTTCAGTAGGAAATTCGACTGAAACCACGAAATACTTTACATTGTTTTCTATTATTAGAATATTTGGGTTACATACCATATAAAAAAGCAGCTACTTAATGTAGCTGCTTCCATCATCATGTTGTCACTTTTAGTACGGTCTTAATTTTTTGAATAACGCCACCTGTACTATAAGTTAGCACACTGCGTTTATAGAATGATATGCTGAATAAGTAAGCTACAATAATTGTTGCGATTAAAATACCTAACGATAAAAGTGGTACCGTTACGCCTATATCAGTAGCCCCGATACGCATCGGCATAATCATTCCAGACGTAAATGGAATATAAGAGAATATCTTAATGATAAGAGTATCCGGATTCCCCATTCCCGATAACATAACATAGAAACCAATTAATGTAATCATCATGGCTGGCATTAATACTTGACCTGCTTCTTCAACTTTAGACACTAAAGAACCGAATAGTGCGCCAACAATTAAATAAAGAATAATTGTTAATAGTAAGAATAGCACGGCATATATGACATAACCAATCGATAATTCACTAACGATACTAGCTGCCATATCCCAAATAACACCGTTCTTCGCAAATTTCGCATAGATTAGGAAGACAACTATAATAATCCCCATCTGTGTTAATGCGAGTAACAATACACCAGCAATTTTTGCTTTAAAATGGGTAGCTGGTTTAACACTTACTAGTAGCATTTCCATTGCACGTGAACCTTTTTCAGTCGCAATTTCCGTTGTAATCATAGATAGGAATGTAGAAATAAAGAAATAAATTAAAATACCTACTGCATAAGATACAAATTGTCCTGATTGTTTTTCTTCTTCGCTTTTACCACCAGTAGACTCTGTATTTAAGTTTTTATCAGTAATAATCGTTTTGGCATCCATAATTTGAGCTGCTTGGTCTGGTGTTAATGATAACTGTTGTACAGCATAATTTTGGCCAGCAAGTTGCAATATCGAATTTATCGCACCTTGATCATTTAGTTTCAACGGAGTGAAAGTGGCAATTTCAGCATGTAGCTGTCCATCTTGATCTGTTATTTTAACGATTGCATCTAGCTTTTCGTCTTTGACCTTTTTCTCTAGCTCCGATATATTCGATTCTTTTTGTATAAATTCCATATCGCCATTCGATACAAAGAGACCACTTAAATCAGCTGTTGTTTCATTGACGATTGCAATTTGTTGCGCTTGATCATCACCTGTAAAAAGCTCTTTAATATCTGACCAGAATACTGCAACGGACATCCCAAGTATATAAATGGCTGTCATTACAACAAAGGATTTTGATTTTATTTTTGATGTGTAAAGCTGTTTCATTAATAAATTAAACTTCGACAACGTTGCCACCTACCTTATCTTTAAAGATCTCATCTAATGATAAATAATCTAAGCTGAATTTTTCTATATATTTACCATTGGAAAGCTTCTCGAAAATACTTTGTGCATAGCTCTCATCCTCTAGAGTAAGCACAGTTTGCTCTTTCTCCACTCGGACATCTTTGACTCCTTCTAGTGTCAACAATTGAGTGGTCGACCACTCTGTACGCACTGCTAATCTCGTTTTTCCGTATTGTTTCTTTAAATCTAGTAAACTACCTGAAAATAGAGAGACTCCACGTTTTAAGAGACAAAGATGATCGCACAGCTCCTCTACATTATCCATCTGGTGACTAGAGAACAAAATCGTTGTGCCCTGTTCTTTTAAATGTAATATTGCATCTTTCAGTAAATCTTTATTCACAGGATCCAGTCCACTGAATGGTTCGTCTAGTATTAAGAACTGCGGTTTATGAATAAAGCTAGCAATCAATTGTACTTTTTGCTGATTCCCTTTTGACAACGTTTCAGCCTTATCTTTTCGTCTTTCATCGAGCTCAAATCGATTAATCCAATAATCAATCTCCTTCTTTAACTCCGACTTCTTCATGCCACGTAGCTCGCCGAAAAAGTAAAGCTGATCCTCTACCTTCATCGTCGGAAAAATGCCTCGTTCCTCTGGTAAATAGCCAAGTACATCACGGTTGATGGCATTAACGGGTTTGCCATCCCATGTAATCGTACCAGCCGTTGTCTCCTGTAAATCTAAAATCATTCGGAACGTCGTTGTTTTACCGGCTCCGTTTTGTCCAATCAGCCCAAAAATCTCCCCTTTTTCAATCGTAAAGTTTAGATTATCGACTGCTGTGAAATCTTTGTATTTCTTTGTGACACGCTCTAATTGTAATGTCATTCTTTTCCCTCCTACGCTTCAAATATATGTAATTCTTGTTGCAGCCCTTTTTTACGTCTTTCAACCTTCAAAATTTGTGTACACATTATTATTACGACTACAAAATTTATAGATGATACTCCCGTGGTTAAGATTATTTCTGTTGATTCACCAAGTAAAATATAAAGATTGATAAATCCAATTAATAAATTAAGAAATGTTACAGCAATAAAAAGGCGGCTTATTAATGTTAAATATTTTATTTTCGAAGAACTATCTGAAAATAATTCAAATGGACCTTCTGATTTCTTTTTTCGGTAATAAGCCCATACTCCAAATTTTGAAACAAACTCAATATTCATCGTCTCTAAAAAATCAAAGTAGTCCTGCTTTTTACCTTTGACTAGTTCATTCCGATATATGTATTGACCGGGTTCCCCTTTTTCAAAAATAAAGTATCCCACCATTGTACGCTTTAGATGCCAACCTTGTGCCGCCATATCATTAACCCATGCTTCTTCCTTTTCATAATCAAGAAAAAAACGATACACCCTTTTTTTCATAAAGTAACACCTCCATTCTATTAATCTTATAAAACTGATGTGAACTCTTGGTTAAATATGCGCCTTATTAGTAGTTTTATCACTACGCATTTAAATTAATTGATTTTTCTGATTTCCCGGAAAATAATTTGAAGTAAATATGAAATCCCATACTAATGTAGCTTTCTTATTATCTTTAAGTACTATAAGCATAGTAGTTTATGCAACTATTTTTCAGCCATACCTTCTCATATACTAATCTGTAAACAGATCCAAATCCTTCTTCAATTTATTGCGCACACGCACAAGTTTTAATAATGGTATAGAAAATAACACGGCCACAACAATATTAGCGATATTTAATATTAATTTAATCCAGTCTATTGCCTGTGTCGAAAAAAACCCACTTAGACCAATTAATCCCACAGCCACATTAAGAAGGATGAGCGATAGTAGCAGCGAAATTCTTTGGGACAGCTTACTAATTTTATTTTTCTTATCAGAGAAAAGTTCAAAAGGACCATCATTTGCTGGTTTCCTAAAGAAGACGAAATTGCCAGAACGATCTACCTGTTCAATTCCCGAGAACTTTAGAAAATCTAAGTATTCGTCTTCATATGAGGCACCATTTCGGGCCAATTCATCATGACGATAAATATAGCTACCAGGATCCCCACGTTCGAACGTAAAACGTATCCAAGTGAACTTTTTTAAATGCCAGCCTTGACCTGCCATATCGTTAACCCATTTCTCAATATCATACGGGTTGATGGCTAATCGATATTTATCCATTTGTTCCATCCTCCTTTGTTATACGGATGCCATTGTCAAAAAGTTCCCTTAATCTCAAAATTTCATATTCAACCACTTTTTTTCCACTCTCTGTAATGATGTATTCCTTTTTTCGTCCATCACCATCTAGCGCTTCAATCCATCCTCGTTCGAGTAATGTTTTGATTGCTCCATATATCGTCCCCGCTCCAAGCCGAACGCGACCATTGCTCATTTCCTCTACTAATTGCATGATGCCGTAACCATGCCTTGCATCAAATAAAGCTAATAAAATATAATAAACGCCTTCTGTTAATGGCGGATGCTCTTGCGTCATACAACCCCCCCTTTTATATCGCCTAACAATATATCGTCTGGCGATATATCTAAAATATATCAGCAGACGATATAGTTGTCAATGTGTTTTTTCCATAAAAAGTTACTAAAGCTTTTCATATACGCAGTGTGGCACTATGTTGTTATTTTGATTCACTTTGAGTGATTTTCCTGGCTACTCTTGCTATTCTTTCTGCCCCAAACATTATTTGATTTCCACTGTCTGGTAATATTTTTATTGCATAAGGGATTGCTCTATGCTAGCATGTAAGTAATTACTTGCACGAAAGGAAGAATTCTATTGTCAACAAAAAGCACCGCAGAAAGAATCATTGAAGCAGCTTTACAACTCATTAGCGAGAAGGGCTATACTGCGGCAACGACTAAAGCAATAGCTGAATTAGCTGGGGTCAATGAAGTAACAATTTTTCGGCATTTCGGTAACAAGCGTGGCATTTTGACAGCCATTATTGAGCAACTTTCCTATGTTCCTCTTTTGCAGGAAGAGGTCAAAAATGTTACATGGGATTTGGAAACAGATTTACTAAATTTCTCTATGAAGCATTTTAACTTTTTAATGTCTATTAAAGACTTTGTAATGATTGGCTTCAAGGAAGCGCTGCAGTTTCCTGAAATTAATGAAGAGATTGCTAATACCCCACTTCATATTAAAAATGAGCTAATTCATTATTTGCAGGAAATGCATGAAAGAGGAAAAATCAGAGAAATTGATTTTGAAGCAGCAGCGTTATCCCTTATCGCTATTAATTTCGGTCATTTTATTTCACGGGCGCGTTTAGGAACAATCGTTTCTGATATGCCAACTGAAATATTGTTAAAAACGAGCATTTCAATTTTTTCTAGGGGATTGACTCCCTAGAAAAAATTTTTCTACTAGATGCAAGTAAGTACTTACATTACAGGAGGTTTTTATATGAAAGGGTTACAAGCTTTATTTAAAATTCGAGAAACTTATATTGGCATTGCGGTCACAATTGCATTTCAAGTAATTTTCTTTTGTGTATGGATGACTGCTTATGATGGTGTAAATGACAGAACAGAAAATTTAAAGATTGGACTAATTAGCGAAGATACTGAGATGGGGCAACAAGTAGTAAATGAAATAAAAGAAAAACTACCTTTTACAATAGAAAACTACACCTCTCTAGACAAAGCTGAGAAAGCATTAAATCAACGTGATATCCATATGTTTATTCATATTCCCAGCGACTTTACTAGTCAATTACAAGCAGGTAAAGAGGCTGAAATTATTTACTCTATTAATCAAGCAAATGCAAGCATCGCAAAAAATATGATGGACGGAGTAGCCAAACAACTAACTGAGGAAATAAACCACAATATTTATCCTTTACTACAGGGCAAGACTATTGATGTATTTTCTCAAAAGTTCTCACAGCTTCCTATGGAGCAAAATACAGCACAACAAATTAACGAAGCCGTTGCTACAACAATTATGAGTGTAAAGGATCGTGCGATAGATACTACTATTATTAAAACGAATAATATTGAAGAGTTTGCCGCGAATTTTGTGCCATTGATGGTTATTATTTCGTCGTTTGTAGGTGCAATGGTAATGATTATGCAGCATCAGCAGGCTGCACAACTTGTCCAAGATACTATTTCGAAATGGCAATTGTTCCTAGCAAGACAGCTTATTAATATCGGTGTAGCCTTCATCCTTCCGCTATTAACTATTGGGTTAATGCATCTATTTAATATTTCGAGTAAAGTAAACTTTTTAACAATATATCTTTTTCAAGCATTAATGTTTTGGGCTTTCCTTTGCTTGGCACAAGCCTTTATCGTAATTTTTGGTAACTTGGGAATGATTTTTAATATTTGTGCTCTTTCGATACAGCTTGTTACTTCAGGTGTTCTTGTTCCACAAGCAATGCTATCTGATTTTTACAATAGACTAGCTGTACTTCTCCCAGCTACTTATGGAGCAGATGGCTATTACACTATTATTTTTGGTGGAAACACTGATAATATAATGAGTAATTGTGGCTCGTTAGGAATTATCATAGCTGTAACTCTGGGCATTTCTGCTATGGCTGTTGCTTTAAGAAGATCAAACATAAACAATGACAGTGAAGAAAGTGTTCCTGCTACAATTCAATAACTTTATTTCTAAAAAAATATTTTTAAGTTTATTAGAAAAAACGAACGCAACTAACATATTTTCTTAATTTGAAAGCGAAGAAATCAAGTATATCTTCAGACAAAAGTCTAAATTACAATTCAAAAGAAAAGTAATACACTCTTTTTGTAGGAGGTATTGATATGAAAATTATTCAGCTTAGCGATCTAATAAATTCAGAAACAAAGTTCGAGAAATTATGGGAAAGTTTATGCATCAATCACCGTATTTTATATCTCCAAATTAATGAAGATGATGAAGGAATTGCTGCACATTATCATCCATATGGAGAAGACAGTGCAATTATTTTACAAGGAGAACTCATTTATGATATAAGTTTCGAACAACAATTGAAAGCATATGAAAATGAAATTGTTTTTGGGTGGACTAATTATGTCCATGGTTATCATAATCAAAATTCAAATCCACTGCATATTATTATATTTGCAACTCCTGAGCAAAATTGGAGCGTATACGATAAAGATAGTTTACCTGCAGATGAATATACGGCAATTCGGTCAGCAAAACTTTCACCATCTATGCAAGAAATAGGTTCAACACGTACGGTATTTTCTACAGGTATAATGGAAAAATACAAAAAAAATACGTTGAGTTATAATTGGAAAACAAAAGAATTAAGAGAACTTAATTGTAATGATTGTTATCCGTTAAAAGACCCTGATACATTATTTATTCAATTCAAATAAATTATTAGAGGACTATTTTGTTTCATCAATGATTATTTCCTAATGAAACAAAATAGTCTTCTGTACGTTTAATGAACCCACGAACGCAAAAAACCTCATTATTTTTAAACGGCTAGGTTAATTAATACCAATCCGCAAAATAGCAGCAAGCTGTTTATTTAAGATACTTACGCTGTCCTCAAAATCTTGACGATACCATTGAATAATTAAGCCGATGATTGCGTTTGCTTGATACGCACTATAATACTCGATGGATATCTCATCATCTATTTTATTATGAATTGTTATATCCCTTTTTAACAGAGAGAAAATTCCATCAAATAGCATATAATAGTATGTTAACGGCACATTTTTTGAAAAAACAATGCGATAGAACATTTTGAAGCGCTCAATATGATGAAAAATACGAATTGTCTTTGGATCTATTTGGTTTTTATCCAGTGTTGTGACTGCACGGTATGGTTCCTCATAGGAATTATACAAATCCTCCATAATTTCCTGAAAGTATTCCTCAAATAGCCCTTCCTTTTGCTCATAGTGCAAGTAGAATGTTCCTCTGTTCACCTTTGCCACTCGACAAATTTCTGCGATTGTAATGTTTTCTAGAGGTTTCTCACTTAATAAAGTTAGTAAAGCATTATGTAATGCTTGCTTCGTTTTGACAACCCTTAAATCGTTAGCACTCATCTTTTTATCCCCTTACTAAACAGATTTTTTCAAATGTGTTGATTACTGAACAGTTCTGAGTTTTTTGCGTATTGAAATCGCTTACAAATTCATTATATTATTTTAATGAACATATGTTCAATATCTAACATAATATATCTAAGAATCGCTAGGATAATTGGAGGTTTTTTGTGATGAGATTAGAAGGTAAAGTAGCAATCGTAACAGGTGCAGCGTCAGGTATGGGTAAAGCAATTGCGGAAGGTTATGCAAAAGAAGGGGCAAAGGTTGTTGTTTCTGACTTGAATTTAGAAGGTGCACAAGCTGTTGTTGAAGGTATTCAAACAGCTGGTGGCTTAGCGATTGCCGTTCAAACAAATGTCGCTTCAACAGAAGATTTACAACGCTTATTTGATGAAACAAAAAATGCTTATGGCAAATTAGATATTTTAGTGAATAATGCTGGTATTATGGATGGTATGGAGCCAATTGGTGAAGTTTCTGATGAACGATGGGACAAAGTATTCGCGGTAAACACTACTGCTGTAATGCGTTCAATGCGTATGGCGACAGAAATTTTCCTTGCTCAAGGACATGGCGTCTTTGTTAACAATATTTCTGCTGGCGGTCTATATGGAGCTCGTGCTGGGGCTGCCTACACTGCTTCTAAGCATGCTGTTGTTGGTCTTACAAAAAACACAGCATTTATGTATGCTGATAAAAATATTCGCTGTAATGGTATTGCTCCGGGTGCAGTTATCACAAACATTGCTTCAACCATGACAAATGTAAGTCAAACTGGTGCAGCACGCCAAGCATTAGGTTTGTCTATTAACCCACGTGCTGGACAACCTGAGGAGATTGCTCAGCTCGCTATTTTCCTTGGCTCCGATGAAGCAAGCTTTGTCAACGGACAAGTAATTGCTGTTGATGGTGGATGGACTGCTTACTAAGCTTTAATATACGAAAAAGCACGCACATGAAATTGTGCGTGCTTTTTAAATTCAAAACTTTTCTGCTCTTCTTGCTGGGAATAAATATCCTATAAATGCTCCAATTAACGCTGGTAATATCCATCCTAAGCCTATGTCGTATAAAGGTAAAAAGTTCGAATAAGTTTTCTCAATCGCATCAAAAAAACTTAATTTCGCAGTAGGAATGCTGGCTACTAATGCTTTATAACCGTCAATTACACTAATAAAAATTGTAAAAATCATAGCAATCGCATAGACCGTTTGCTTATTTTTAAATAGTGATGAACATAATGCAAGGACAATTAAGACGATCGCTAGCGGATATAGGAACATCAGCACCGGAATAGCAAACTTTATAATATTCGTTAATCCGAAGTTGGCAATTGTAAATGATACAACGCACAATAATAAAACAAACCATTTATAGCTTATTTTCGGAAATACATCGTGGAAAAATTCACTACAAGATGTGATTAAACCAATACTTGTTTTTAAACAAGCAAGGACAATAATAACTGCCAATAAAATAGCCCCAAATGAGCCAAAATAGTGGTCTGCCACTGCCGCAAAAATTAAGCCACCGTTATCAAATGTACCAACCGCATTAATACTCGATGCCCCCATATACGTTATTAAACCGTATATTAACATCATTAATACCATGGCAAAAATACCTGATTTCCACGTTGTTTTAGCAATTCCCTTTCTATCTGTTATTCCTGCGCTTTTAATCGCATTAATCACGACAATACCAAAAGCTAATGAGGCTAACGCATCCATTGTGTTATAGCCTTCTTTAAAGCCTGTCATAAATGCGGAATCAATATAGTCTCCCATTGGTTGCTGGAAATGCCCCATTGGTTTTACAATACTAATAATAATTAAAATAAATAACACAATCAAAAATGCTGGTGTTAAATATTTTCCGATATAATCCATAATTTTCGCTGGATTCAATGAGAAGTAAAAAACGATGGCAAAAAATACGAAGCTAAATAAAGCAAGGAAAAGTGTTGTATGCTCAGCTTGTATATATGGTTCAAAGCCGACAACAAACGGAACTGTTGCTGTACGTGGAATCGCAAAAAAAGGACCGATTGTTAAATAGAGAGCTAATGAAAAGATGACACCGAATATAGGGTGAACTCGATTCGCTAAGTCACGCAAACCGTTACTACCTGATAAACCAATAGCTAAAATACCTAGAAACGGTAAACCGATAGCTGTTACTAAAAATCCAATTAGGCCTAACCAAAAGTTGGTCCCAGCTAATTGCCCAAGTTGAATTGGAAAAATAAGATTCCCCGCTCCAAAAAACAGTCCGAAAAGCATCGTACCAATGACTGCATATGTTGAAAAAGGTATTTTCTGTTGCATTTTGATGTACTCCTTAGATGTATTTAACTATTGCAAAATCGAAGAAATTTCTCGCTACAATTCCACTATGGTATCAAGCATTTATTATAAAAACAATAGTTTTTTCTTTTAAAATCGTTAATTATACAGTTCCTAGCTTTATATTGACAAAACTAAAAGAGCTGTCTGCTGACAGCTCCTTAGTTTGCTACTGACCACTCTACATGATCTAAAAATTTGTATACGTCCTCGTACACTTTTTCACGCTCTTTGTCTAATGTAATAATATGGCCAGAATTTTCATACCAAATAATCTCTTTATCATCAGTTTCCACAGTGTTTAGAATGAATGGTGCACTTTCTTGATAAAGTTCATCATCTAATGAACCTTGTAATACTAATGTAGGTGCTTTGATTGTAGATAATTCATCGCGTGTTTCTGTAGTTAAACGTGTCACACCATCTAATGAATCCTTAGGTGTAATACGTAATTCATGTAATTCTGAAATAATTTGATCTTTTGATTTATTTTCAAAATGTTTATATAAACGAGCGTAATGATATAAACGTGTAAATAAGCCTTTTGAGTTATCACGTGTGATTGGTGCACACATAGCAACACATGCTTTCACAGGAAACGTCTCAGCTACTTTTAACGAGAATACGCCACCAAGTGAAATTCCCACTACCGCGATTTCTTGATAGCCTTTACTTTTTAGGAAGTTATAACCTTCCACAACATCGTTCCACCAGTCTTCTGGTCTTGTTTCAAGTAACGCTTCTGGCTCTACGCCATGCCCACTATAAATCGGTGCATGAACTGTATAACCACGTTTTGATAAAAATTCACCTAGCTTTTTTACATCTTTTGTGCTACCTGTGAATCCATGCAGTAATAGTACGGCTTTTTTGCCTCCCTCAATTGTTAGAGGTTGTGGCTTTGATAAATTCATTTTATAATATCCCCTTCACGGAAACTTGTAATTGTGTAATTTATGTGTCTATCTTAACACCCTTTATTCATAATGTACAATTTATAGTTTTTATCATATTAATGTCTTTTGTGCATTAACGATGTGAGGTTAATGACTGTTATATCACACTTTCTGCTACTTTCATTTTGCATTCTTCATTTTACGTGCTCCGTTTTTTAAAAAATTTTTAAATGCTTTAACAGGCAGTAATTTATCTGTACTGAAAACGAAGCTAAACTCAGCAATAACAAAGTACTTAGACAAAGAAATTAACTGCCCGTAATAGCCCGATTGGTAAAGACTTTTAATCAGTAGGGAAAACCTTCACTGATTAAAGTTTCACTTGATGTGCCTATACTTCCTACTCTTTTACCGTTATAATGCAGTTAACTCAAAAATAAAGAGAAATTGAGGTGAAAAAATGGAATGGCAGCAATTAGAATATTTTGTAGCAGTAGCAAAGCTTGAGCATATGACTCGTGCTGCTGAAGCATTGGCGATTTCTCAACCAGCATTAAGTCGTTCGATTTCAAAGCTTGAAGAGGAATTAGGAGTACCCTTGTTCGACCGACAGGGACGTTCGATTATGCTCAACCGATATGGCGAGCTTTTTTTGTATCGTGTCCAACGCATGCGTAAAGAATATGAAAAAGCAGTTCTAGAATTACAGGAACTTAATAATCCAGAGCTAGGAGATGTATCACTCGGCTTTTTACATACACTAGGGACTAGCATCGTACCTGATTTGATCCGCGCTTTCCGTCAGAAGCATCCGCATATCCGCTTTCACTTTACACAAAATTACTCTCATTCCCAGCTTAAGCAATTACTCGCGGGAGAGTTAGACCTTTGCTTACTTGCAGCGATTGATACGGAGCCACCTGTATGCTGGAAGGAGCTATGGCGTGATGAGCTTTATATTATGGTACCGATCGACCATCCCTTCGCCAACAGGACAAGCATTAAAATGAAGGAACTTGAACATGAGAATTTTGTTCTTTTGAAAAAGGGTTACGCATTGCGTCGTACAGCTGATAGATTATTAAATGCTGCAGGTATCAAACCGAAGATTACTTTTGAAGGTGATGAGGTATCAACAGTAGCCGGTTTTGTAAGTGCTGGCCTCGGCGTATCGTTACTACCTGTTGACGAGGATTTGAATCCAAATAAATTGGCGAAAATTCGTGTGGAGGATATGGTTTGTGAGCGGATAATTGGTATGGCTTGGATTGAAAATCGATACCTTCCACCATCAGCACGACAATTTCAACAATTTGTATTCGATTTTTACGATAAAAAATAATGGAAAGCTTCTAAATTCATAAAATATGGTCTAAAGCCGAAAAGTGAGTAACGATAGTTATATGAAGGTATATGAATAGAGGATAATTAGTCTATTATAGAGGCTGGTTATCCTCTTTAATTATCACTTTGATTTATTGAAATAACTCTAATAAAAAGAAGCGTTCCTTTCTCTAAAGAAGCACTCCTTTGGTAAAAACTATATTTAATCAAATGTTTGGCATTGTTTTCGGCTTTCTTCTTTCGAAATATGTTTTTTTATTTTTACGTTTGTCACTTGTAACCCTGTTAGGTTAGAATCACTTACAGAAAAAGTAAGTTTATCGTAATCCCCACCGTGGTGTCCTGAATAATTTAATGCACTGCCCAAAATAAGATGTCTCCTAGGATCTCCATCAATGGGTTCAATTTTAATTTTTGGACACATAAAAAATTCCGAATAAGATGGGCCCAAATGATATAAATAACGTGTAAACAACGCTTGTTCAAGTAACTCTTCTTTAGTCAATCCATTCACTTCTTTTTTCCACCCTACCAAGAGCCATTCATAAAGAGGTTGTGACTTTAATCGCACTTTTTGTCTATTTTCCGAAACGATTAATTCCCCTTCTTTAGCCGTGCATATTTTGTGTTTATTATCAATTACACAAGTATAAGCGGGTTCAATAGTGATCACTTCATCATTTGCCGTTTTTAACGTCAATTTATTGGATGGATTATCTAAAGATACCTCGATTGTTCCATTCACTCGGCTAGTGTTATTAAGCCAGTAAATCACTTTTCTGAGTACACGCTCTTGAAAACCATCATTGATACTGAATACACGCTGAAGTCCAGAATTGTTTTCAACTTTAATGTTTTGAACATCATTATGCTCTAATGAACGCGTCATTAATTGCTCCAGAAAAGTTTGATTGGTATTCTTCGCAAAAACAACAGTATTATTTACGAGAAATAGAATACAAAAAAAGACGTAGAGTTTTTTCTTCAATAATGCCCACCTATCTTTTTTATAGGTATCTTTCCCGAATATTATTCAACTATCCTGTCCCGTTAGAATAATAAAAGCAGACATAAACAGTTATTGAATTTACAAAAGAATAATTCGAATACGCATTTGAATAAACTTTAAAGTTAAACTGAGCTAAATACTAAAATAAAAACAGGGTTGATTTGATCTGACCCAAGACAGTTAGACATATCTGTTAGACCTCTTCTAATATCTAGTTCGGTATTCCACTGGGCTCAGATATTTTAATTTTGCCTTTATACGTTTGTGATAGGGACATGCCCATTTCGTTCATATAATTAAGTACATCCATTTTAAACTCTGGAGAATAGCTTGTATAGGATTTCACGAAAGCTTCAGCACCATGTTGTTCATATAAACGAACCCAAGTCCTTAATTCTGGTTTATTTACCCCTTCTTCTCGAGCAATATGAAGGATACTTTCTTGTCCATTTATAAAACAGAGTACGATTCTTATTTTTTCATCTGATGTAAATTTGATTATAAAAACACCCCGTAAAAGTTAGATTTTGTGTCTAACTTTTACGGGGCAGATCAATATGAAAGGTGGTTGCTGCAAAGAAATTTATTATTACTTTCCTACGTATTTCACTTTATACGAATACATATCTGTTGTATCTCCATCAATCTCAAAAAGTCCCTGCTTTGCAAGGGTCATCAAGCGTTTTTCCACAAATTCTTCACTTATATAGTCATCAATTGCACCAATTGTTTCACCGATAATACGCATCGGTATGAGCCATTCTTCATTTAGTTCGGCATGTGCTCTTTCCGCACTTTCCATAATGAAAGAATCCAATGCGTCTTCCGCTACATGTACAATTCCATCTTGCCAAATTCGCAGTGTACTAGGATTTTGTTTCAGCTCTTCCCATTCCTTTGCAAGTTGCTGACACTCATCAATTGAAAAGCGCTTTGACTCAGAACGGAGCTTCATTAGCAAGTCTGATGCAAGTTCACCTGATTGACGAATCATCATGTTTGGCAGCACACGTTTCAAGCCCTCTGTAGCATCAATCCCATATACCATACTACATTTATTGATCAACTCGCTCATGATAAAACGTAATCCAATCTCTTCATGAGTACTTTGGCTGTACCAAACCCAGACATCAACATCGCACGGTAAACCTGCGATTTTTTTCTTCCAAGCATTCTGAAAATCCTCGTACAATTCACGTTCTTCATTGTCCCTAAAAATAAAGGTTTCTAACCAACTTTTTCGTTCTTCTTGACTGCTTAATGGACCAATCGAAAATATCTCATTGACACAAAGCACAGTCTCATCTCGTTGTAAATGATGTTGTCGTATCGCATGTTTTATCGAACCTTGTGTAGATAAGCTAAACGTTATATGTAAAATTGCCATGAAATTTCTCCTCTTTACTGTTTACTCAGCGCTATTTGTATTCCAATAAAAGTAAAAAGTACACCTTGAATCATATTTAATCGCTTAGCAATTGCAGGCTTTCCAATAATTACTTTTCTTACTTTACCTGCAAAAATACTAAATAATGAGAATAGTATAAGCGCTTGTCCTAAAAATACAATACCCAAAATTAACATCTGCAAACCTACATGGCCATTAGAAGGATTTACAAACTGTGGCAATAGTGCTAAGAAAAATAAAGAAACTTTTGGATTTAAAATATTCATTAAAATACCTTTTCGGTATAACGTCATATAGGTTTGTTCATTTCGCTGTTCCAGCGTGAATGGATCACCTTTAGCGCGAAACGATTGCCAAGCTAAATACAATAAATACGCTGCTCCTGCAAACTTAACAATAGAAAAAATAACTGTGGATTGATAAATAATAGCTGAGATTCCTAAAACAGCCGCTCCTATATGAACGAGTAACCCTGTACAGAGACCAAGTGATGTCGCTATACCTGCCTTTTTATCCTGTGTAATGCTTTGCGCAAGAACAAATAAATTATCTGGTCCTGGCATTAGTGTTAGAATAATTGCTGCTCCTAAAAACGCCAATAACGTTGAAAACGTCAATACTACCCCTTCTTTCCATTACTTTTAAATAGGCCCATCAACTTAACATACGTTTTAACAAAATGTCACACCCAACTTTAGGTAATGACAATTACTTTTAGAAAAGAACCATTATAATATGGTTTTCATTCCATTATACTACATGGAGATTCACTGTTCCTAAATTTTTACAAAAACCTCTAACCAATTATGCTGGTTTAAGCAACACTTTTCTCTTTTAATACATTATAATAAATATTATCATTACGTAAAGATCGTATTGTTTTGGAGAAAGAGGTGTTTGTCGATGGCAGTAAGTGATATTGTAAAGCAATATGAAGACGAGCAAGGAAATGTCTATTATAAAATGAAAACACATGATATCGAGGTACAAGCTGCGCAAAATTCAGGGTTAGTGCCAGTTATAACTTATTTTATGGGTGAAAAAGAGATTACTGATGATATTCGAAGTTTACGTTTTAGCCCTCGCCCTCCCTCAAGTTATATTCAAGATTACGATGAATTTCAAACCATGCTTTATGCTAAAGAACAACGTGCCATCAACGAACTTTATGAACAAATGAGTATAAAACCAAAAAATATGTCTTCAGGAAAACAACTATTATGGAGCTTTTTCGTAATTGTTATAGCGATGCTCCCACTATTAGTCGCAATCTGGTGGTACAATTAAACAAAGTTGCATTTCCCTCTCAACGTACCTTCGTTTGTTCAGTATTATCTACTTATTTATTCTAAACTTTTTATTAACATTCCTAATCAGCTTGACAGACTTGCTAAAGTAGTGCATTCTTTATTCAATTACTTTTTGAGGAATGAGACATCATTCAATTATAAAAATAGAAGCGGCGAAGACTAGTACCTAGAAACTGCTTGATCAGAGAGCGATGCCCATCGGCTGTAAGGCATTGTACAAGAAAGACTAAAGAACCTACTTCGTAAAACGTCCTAGCTAAACTAGGCGCAGTCTCAAGCGTTATGAGCAAAGTGGAATGTCAATGACGTTCAATGTAGGTGGTACCACGGAAAGCAAGCCTTTTCGTCCTAATTTTTTAGGATGAAAAGGCTTTTTATTTTTAATTTTCAGCGAATTTTAGCAGCTGCTAAAGTTTAAATCATAATGCAAATGTAATGGCGAATTGGAGGTATTGCTATGGAAAGAAAAAGAATCGTCGTCAAAATTGGGAGTAGCTCCTTAACAAATGCAAAAGGTGAAATTGATAAAATACGTTTAATGGACCATGTTCAAGCGATAGCTGAATTAAAAAAATACGGTCATGAAGTATTGCTTGTTTCGTCAGGTGCCGTTGCAGCAGGCTTTAAACAGCTAGGGTACCCTTCTCGTCCCGTTACAGTAAAAGGTAAACAGGCTGCAGCGGCAGTTGGGCAAAGTTTACTTATTCAAACCTACAATGCTTTGTTTAGTATTTATGATATTGTACCAGCTCAAATTTTACTAACACGCACTGATTTTTCAAAAAAAGAGCGCTATAAAAATGCTTATGCCACATTTGAGGAATTATTAGAGCGCTCCATACTGCCAATCATTAACGAAAACGATACGGTATCTGTCAGCGAATTAACCTTTGGAGATAACGACATGTTATCGGCTCTAGTAAGTGGTCTTGTTCATGCCGATCAGCTCATTATCTTAACTGACATCAATGGATTGTATAACGCCAACCCAAATAAAAACCCAGATGCCAAACGTATTGATCGTTTAACAGAGGTATCTGATGAGATGCTTGGCTTCGCAGATGGTGCAGGTTCGAAGGTCGGTACAGGTGGTATGGAATCCAAATTATTGGCGGCTCGAGCAGCTTTAAATGCAGGTGTTAAGGTGTTTATTGGAACTGGTCACGGTGCTAATAAGCTTGTCGACATCGTTGAAGGACGTGGTGATGGTACGTATGTTGAGCATGACGCTCTTGCTATTTTAACAAATAATAAACAGTGGATTGCACTCACGGAAATATCTGGTAAGATTTTTATAGATAGCGGTGCTGAACATGCATTATTAGCAAACGGGAAAAGCTTGTTGCCTGCTGGTGTATATCGTGTCGAAGGCGACTTCACAAATGGCGACGTTGTCGAGGTCTATAGTGACAATGGGTTACTAGGCCGCGGTGAAGTCTTATATTCTTCCCTCGAGTTAGCACATGCGATGGGAAAACGTACAGATGAGTTAGCGAACTATCCAATCGAGGTCATTCACCGAGATAAATGGCTAAAAATATAAACAAATTAAGGAGGAAATCACATGACAAGTGAAGTGCAACAAAAGGGAAAGTTAGCAAAGGCCGCCAGCTATATTTTAAATATTAAAACAACTTGCGAAAAAAATGAGGCTCTCACAAAAATTGCTGAACAATTAATAATCGACCAAGATTCTATCATTGCTGAAAATGCAAAAGATTTAGCTCATGGTGAGAAACAAGGAATGCCTGCTTCTACACTTGATCGCATCATGCTAAACAAAGAACGAGTAGAAGCTATGTCAAGTGCCATTCAGTTACTTGTAGAATTAAATGATCCAGTAGGCAGTCTCATAGAGCGAATAGAAAAAGATAATGGATTACTGATTGAAAAGCGTCTAGTGCCAATTGGGGTTATCGGGATGATTTACGAGGCGCGACCTAATGTTACAGTTGATGCAGCAACATTATCATTGAAAACAGGTAATGCAGTCATTTTACGCGGTAGCTCTTCTGCCAAATTTTCTAATATAGCACTTGTGGCAAGTATTCACCGTGCACTTAGCAAAACGTCCATCCCAGTGGACGCTGTACAATTAATCGAGGATACAAATCGTGAAACTGTCAAAGAATTATTCCATTTAAAAGAATACTTAGATGTATTGATTCCTCGTGGAGGAAAGGCACTTATAGACTTAGTAGTGAATGAAGCTACTGTGCCCGTACTAGAAACAGGTGCTGGTAACTGTCATATTTATGTGGACCAAACGGCCGATTACATAAAAACAGAAAAAGTTTGTATCAATGCGAAAACACAGCGTCCTTCGGTTTGTAACGCGGCGGAAAGCTTACTTATTCATCCTGATTGGTTTAGTAAGCACGGCAAACAGCTACTAAGTGCTATGCATCAAGCAGGTGTGACAATTATTGGTGATGAAACCGTTTGTCAAGCTCTTGAATTCGCTCAACTAGCAACTGCTGAAGATTATGCAACCGAATATTTAGATTTAAAGATCAGCGTTAAAATTGTGGAAAACGTTTATGAAGCAATCGAACACATTAATAAATACGGCACGAACCACTCTGAAGCCATCATGACCGAGGATCAGTTAGTAGCAGATACGTTCTTAAATAGCGTGGATGCTGCAGCTGTTTATCACAATGCCTCCACTCGCTTCACAGACGGCTTTGAATTTGGTTACGGTGCAGAAATCGGTATTAGTACACAAAAATTACACGCACGTGGGCCAATGGGCTTACCAGC
Source organism: Lysinibacillus sp. NPDC058147 (assembly GCF_042884205.1). Taxonomy (NCBI): domain Bacteria; kingdom Bacillati; phylum Bacillota; class Bacilli; order Caryophanales; family Bacillaceae; genus Lysinibacillus; species Lysinibacillus sp. NPDC058147. Next base: position 355,114 of record NZ_JBHVUJ010000004.1, on the reverse strand, counting down.
GTTAACATCTACAAAGTATTACATTCACGGTAATGGCCAAATCCGAGAATAATTGTAGAACTATTAATGAAAAGCCGACAGCGAATGTCAACTGTCGGCTTTCTTTCCTTTTTTGAACCTTAAGCTAGCTAAAGAGGTTCCAAACTCTACCAGAGCGAAAAAACTTTGAAAACGAAGCTAAATAACGTTAAGTCACCCCCTACTTTCACAAGTGACTAGAATAATAATAATTTTAATAGAAAGAAGGTTTTGGATGAACATTTCAGCTATTATCAAACTAACTGTTTCAATGGCCCTTTTTGGCTCTATTGGATTTTTTACTGTTCATACTGGCGTACCTGCTACCGAGCTAGTTTTTGTTAGATGTATTTGTGCTACCCTCTTTCTAGGAGGAATGTGGCTAATCACAGGTGGTCACAAAACAGAGGTGTGGGATAAAAAGGAAATATTACGAACACTTATATGTGGTGTCTTTATAGTCTTAAACTGGGTATTTTTATTTAAAGCCTTTGAAGAAATGTCAATTTCCATTGCAATTTCTATCTATAATTTAGCACCAATATTCGTATTAATATTTGGGGCATTGTTTTTAAAAGAAAAGATGACTATTCAAGCATTGCTAGCAACATTGACTTGTTTTATTGGCAGTATGTTCATCATTGGCTTAAATAATTTTATGTCATTCTCTGAATTTATGAAATCCGGCTTTATTTGGGCATTACTATCTGCATTGTTTTACGCGTTTACGATGCTTACAAGTAAAACAATCACAAAGCTTAGCTCCTATGCATTAACATATATCCAAACTACAGTTGGAATTATCATACTATTCCCATTTATTAATTTTTCGCTATTCGATGGCTTAACGACTACAAATTGGCTATATATTTTAGGAACAGGCTTTATTCATACAGGATTTGTTTACTATTTATTTTTTGATAGTATTCGAAGCCTCTCTACTATTCTAGTTTCAGTATTAGTATTTGTTGACCCAGTCGTTGCTATATTGCTTGATATGCTGTTGCTTGATTTTATGCCGAGTTTCATGCAAACATTTGGTATTGTATTAATTTTTGGTGGTATTTTTTACACAATTTACGTACCGAAGAAAAAACGTGTGCCTCAGACTTAGTTCTTAGTAAAGGAGATTTTTCCCATGAGTAAACTTTATTCAATTGGTGAATTATTAATTGATTTTACACCTACTGAACAAAATGCTTCCCTTGCTACAGTTGAGCAATTTACTAAAAATGCTGGTGGGGCTCCTGCTAATGTTGCAGCTGTTTGTGCAAAACTCGGGCAACAAGCGGCCCTCATTACACAGGTAGGTCTGGATGCTTTTGGAGATTTTCTCGTAGAAACGTTAAAAAAAACGAATGTCGATACGAACTATATTGTTCAAACTGTTGAGGGTGAAACAAGTCTAGCCTTTGTTTCCTTGACAAGTGATGGTGGCCGTGACTTCTTATTTTATCGTCGCCATGCAGCAGATTTACTTTACAGCAAAGAGCAACTACCTCCTAACCTATTAACAGATAAAGATATTCTTCATTTTTGCTCAGTTAATTTAGTAGAAAGCCCAATGAAACATGCACATATGGCCCTGATAGAACAGGCTCATCAGGCGGGTTGTCTTGTTTCTTTTGATCCAAATGTTCGTTTGCCTCTATGGAACGATGAGAAGGCATGCCATCAAACCATTTTAGAGTTTTTACCAAAGGCCCATATCGTTAAATTGTCCGAGGAGGAACTTTTCTTTTTAACTGCGATTGAGGATGAGGAAAAAGCAGTCCATTCATTATTTCAAGGAAAAGTACAAGTAATCATAATTACTCGTGGCGCAGAAGGGGCATGTCTTTATACTCAAAAGCTTCATGTAAAGGTGCCGGCTGACAAAGTTCATGCGATTGACACTACAGGAGCGGGCGATGCCTTTATTGGAGCATTATTAGCTACTCTCCTTCGCAAGCAAATTACAGCGACCAATCTAATTGAGTTTTGTAAGCAACATGCTGTCTCCCTTCTTACTTTCGCGAATGGCTATGCAGGAGCTTCGACAACAAAACATGGTGCCATTGCATCTTACCTTACTAAGAATGAATTGCCATTTAAAGATAATATGCTCTTTTAAATATTTCACAACTTATTACGAGGAGGAGATCTGGTGAACTCTATTTCAAAAAAACGAACAAAAGCATTTCTAATCGATATTGCTATTTCGTCGGCTGTCACAGCTGGCGTGGAGTATATCCTCCGGAAAAAGGTAAAAAACGAGGCGATTCATGCCATCGTTACACCGACAGTCGTTATGTGGTCACTTGAATTAGCGCAATTACGTAAAAAAGGGCAAACAGTTGGCTACAAAAAAATGGGACTAGTTCTCGAAAATAAAAATGGGACTAGGGTGACTTCCTCCCAAATTATAAAACGCATGGCTTACCGTGACTCAATTAGTACATTCGATTACTTGAAAAATCCAAAAGCATTCGAACAACAAAATGGACAACTTCTTCCCCACGATAGCTTCTCAGGCACTGTTGTTAAGGAAATCTAGCAAAATAAGGCTGTTCAAAATAACTTGAGTGGCCTGTTTTATTAGAAGGAGAGGATACACTTGAAATTAGATCTTGTAGTTGAGGTTTTACTTGAAAGTTTAAGAGATGATCAATATATTGAAGCTGTATTTTTAAGAGGATCAATGGCTAGAGAGGAGCATGATGAATTTTCGGATATCGATATTTATTGCGTTGTGAAGGAAGAAAATGTCGAAGTTTTTTTACCCAACCGCAATCAACATATTGAAGCTTATAAGAAAACAATTTTTGTTGATGATATCTATATTATTGCTCCTCAGCTATTAGTCATATATGAAGATATGATTCATATCGATTTATTTACGGTAACTTCCTCTGAAATAAGTGAAAACGATGCGATTAAAATATTATTTGATCCAAATGGGATTCTTACAGCAAAACAAAAGAATACAACTTTGTCATTAACTCCACTCGAATTTCAAGATGCTGTAGATGATACCGTCTGGTATTTGTATCAATATTATTGGAGTGCTCAACGTGGAAATGAGATTTGGAGTGTTCATTTACTGCGGAATAGTTTAGAACACTTCGCAAAAGTACTACTGCATAAGTATTGTCCTGAGCGGGCTTTACTTGGACTTAAAACGTTGTCTAATTCATTACCCCCTGACCCATTACATGAAATAGTCGATATCATGAATTGTATGAGCCATATAACTAATGAGATGGCAGTAAAGAAATTAGTGAACGCCTTCAACAATGAATCAGATTGGATATTTGAAAATGTGCCGAATAAAGAAAAAATTAAGCCGTTATGGGAGAAAACAAAAGAACTATTGCATTAAAATAAAATAGCAAACTAACATTAAACCTAGTTTGCTATTTTTTAAAATGAAAAATAATAACCATTACACCCTATTAAATTGTTTTTTTCATTAAAATATGTGGGATGCCACAATCCATAAATTCTTCACCTTCACGCTTATAGCCTAATTTTTCATAAAAGCCTTCTGCATAGGATTGTGCGTTTAATTTATATTTTGTTAAACCTTTTTCAAGTGCTATTTCCTCTAAACTTTTGATAATCTCTTTTCCTAAACCAAATTTGCGGAATTCTATTAATATACATATACGCTCTAGTTTGCCATAGCCATCAACAACTCGCAGTCTGCCCGTGCCAACAGGTTGTTCGTTATAGTACACAAGAATATGATCACATGCTGCATCTAGTGTATCGAATTCATCAAATTCTTCTTCCTTTGGAACCTCTTGTTCCTCTATAAAAACTTTTTGACGAATGGCAAATGCAGTTTGTAAATCTTGTTCATCTGTAATTTTTTTCGTGTTCATTTTTATATTCCTCCTTGTTTTTCGGAGCGTACTCTCCGTTGGTAAAACTTTGTTTTCCGCCGGTAAACCTGTCTATTGCACTGGTAAACCTGTCATTTGCGCCACTAAATCCACTTCTTCCGCCGCTAAAGCCGTTCACTCCGCAACTAGAACCGCTTTGCAAAAGAACCCCACTGTAGATATGAAGTGAAATTTCCTTGCATGGATGATAATATATAGTATAGTGTATTTTTTATTGCAAATACAATAAATTTTTCGGAGGCAATCAATGAAGGAAATTTTACGAGATATTGGTGCGATTGCTCGAGCACTTGATTCCATTAGTAATATTGAGTTTAAAGAACTCGATTTGACAAAGGGACAATATTTGTACGTCACCCGCATCTGTGAAAATCCTGGTATTATTCAGGAAAAGGTTGCTGAACTATTAAAGGTAGATCGCACAACTGCCTCTCGAGCGATTCAAAAGTTGGAGACAAAAGGCTTTGTAGAAAAGCGTAATGAAATTGGTAACAAGAAAAACAAACAGCTTTTCCCAACAGAAAAAAGTCTAAAGATTTATCCATTATTAAAGCGAGAAGGAGACTATTCGAATGCTAGAGCATTAGATGGTCTTTCTCCTGAAGAAATTGACAGTATTCACGACTTATTAATACGTATTCGTCAAAACATTGAAACTGATTGGGAATATGTAAAGAAAGGTCATACACGAAATTATTAAAGGCGATTCCATGCGCTTCTGAGCATTTGGAATCGCCTTTCTTTGTGAAGAATACCTTTTAATCTCTACATCCCTTACATCCGTCCGCCCCTATCCCAGGAACTCTTATTCACCAAATTTACTCTATTATTCTAGTTAATGTTGAAATTTTCTGACTAATACAACATAATTATTATTGTACATTCGAAGGGTAGGTGCTTATTTATGTCGAAACATCCTCTACTTGTACGTGATGTATTAAAGCGAAAGCATTTTGAATCTGCCAAGCTAATCGCAGGACAACAAGGCTTAAATCGACAAGTACTATGGACACATATTTTAGAAATAAAAAATTTTGATACTTTAATAAATGGCGGTGAGCTCATATTAACAACCGGTGTAGGTTTACAGTTAGAACGTGAAACACAAATTGCTTACTTGCAAAACCTTATTCGTAACGGTGCTGCAGCTCTTTGTATTGAGATTGGTGATTATTTTAATTATGTCCCTGCAGAACTGGTTGCAATGGCTAATGCTCATGATTTTCCTATCATCATTTTTGAAGAGATTGTTAGATTTATCGATATTACACAGGATCTACATACTTACATTATTAATCAGCATCAGCAAGCATTAACACAGCTTGATACGATATCAAGGACTTTTATGGAATTATCGTTAATGCCAAATGGGATTTTAAAAATTTTACAGGTACTTCATCAATATACTGATGCATTATTTTTATTTGTCTCTGAAGATACAAAAAGCTTTTATTATCCAATAGAAGCCAAAAAGTATTTACAACTTATGGAGGACCACTGTCAGCAACTAGAATTACATGAACCCATTCAATTATTGTCCATTGATAGAAATCATTTCGTCATCATCCCAGTCAACGGACTTGGACAAGTATGGGGCTATTTATGTATGCGTTCTGCTCTGCCGCAGCCAAGTGATTATACATTGTTAAACCTTGAACGTGCAACGATGTCTATTGCCCAAATATTAATGCGTAATCGAATGCTACAGGAACGGCAGCAAAGTCGTGAGGATGAATTTATCCTCGCCTTAATACAAGGAGATCCCATCGATCTTCAGTATTATCAAAGTTATTTGCCTATGGAAAGTCGCAACTTGTTTTATCGCGTAGTCGTGTTTAATATGCTTGATTATGCCAATACCTTTTCAGAGGAAGACTGGCAAGAAATACAGCTACAAAATGTTATGTTTGTTCGTTCCATTATAAAAAAACTTGGCTTTTTCCCTACCATGTCAGTTCGACAGCACGAAATTATTATCCTTGCATTTTACATCGCAGCTGATGATATGGAAGAAAATCGTGACCCTTTTAATCAAGCTATACAGCAGATTATCGCTCGAAAAACACCACAGCTTTTCGAGCAAATAACTCTTACCTTTGGCATTAGCAATGTTTATCAATCCATTAATAGCGTTCAGCAAGGCTATAAAGAGGCAAAAACAACCATTCAAATGCAACACAATGAACTTGCTTCTTCTATTTATTACAAGGATTTAGGTGTTTACAGATTGTTATTACATCAGGACCATGCTGCCCTTTTGCAATACGTTAAAGATTATTTACAAGAAATACTGTTGATTGATCAAAAGAATGGTAACGACCTTTATCAAACGCTCTGTGTTTATTTAGCATGCAATGGTGCCAAAAATGATACTGCCGAGCAATTATTTATTGTTCGTCAAACACTCTATAAACGAATTGAACGACTAGAAAATATTTTAGGAGCTGATTTTTTACAGGCCCCTCACCGTCTCAATATAGAAATAGCGGTGAAGGCCTATGAATTATTGAAAAAAACAGCTCCCGATATTTTACGCTTTTGACCGGGGATCCATAAAATCACGTAACGCATTGCTAAGCATATACAAACCTAATACTAGTACAGTAATGGCTCCACCTGGCGCATAAGTGTACCAAGGTGCTCCAACTAGATAGGCTTGTGAATCTTTTAACATCCGTCCCCAGCTAGGGTTTGGTGGCTGCACTCCAAGCCCTAAATAACTCAGTGCCGCCTCCGCAAGCATCGCAGTGGCAAAGGTTACAGTTGCTGCGACGATAATTTGAGAAGAAATATTAGGTAAAATATGACGAAACATAATGCTAAAAGGTTTTACGCCGATTAATTTTGCAGCTAAGACATATTCAGTGTCACGATGTTGGACGAATCCACTTCGCGTAATTCTAGCGATAGCTGGTATGGCAATAATGCCTAATGCAATTGCAGTATTAACAATCCCTGGACCAAATACCGCAACGAGCATTAAAGCTAAAATAATTCCTGGAAAGGCCATTAATGCATCCATCATCCGCATAAAAATTTCATCGATCCAGCCTCCTATATACCCCGCTATACCCCCAATTAAAATACCAAAAATTGTTCCGATAAATACCGTCAGTAAACCGACTGCAAAGGCTGTTTGTGTTCCTTTCATCATACGGCTAAAAATATCACGACCAAATTCATCCGTACCAAAAAGATAATCACTACTTGGGCTTCGTAATTTTTGAGGTATATTCATCGAGTTCACATCATGTGGTGTATAAAAAAAGCTGATAATCATTACAATTAGAAAACCTACAATGACTAGTAGACCAATGATTAAATTGATATTTTTCATGTATCTTTGTATATTTTTCATCGTATCCACCTTTCATCGTAATCGGATTCTAGGATCTAACGCGGAATATAAAATATCGACCATAAAATTGATCATAACCACCGCAACAGTAATATACATTACGATTCCCTGTACTAATGGAAAATCACGATTACTTATAGCCGTGATAAGGAGTTGACCGACACCTGGGAGTGAAAATACTTGCTCCACAATAATCGTTCCAGCAACAACTTCTGCCATGATTAATCCAAATACCGTTAATATTGGAATCATCGAATTTTTTAAGACATGCTTATACATAACATTTTGCTCAGACATCCCTTTACTACGAATCGTACGTACATAATCGAGCTGAACTTGCTCTAATATAGCCGTACGAACATAACGAAAATTGACCGCAATTTGTGGAATTGCAATTGTTAACGCTGGGAGAACGAGCGTACTTAACGCCCCTACTACACTTTGCGTCCACGGAATATACCCACTTATTTTAAAGAAGCTGAACTGCATGCCAATATATAAAATGAGTATCATGCCAAGCCAGAAAGAAGGAATGGCCATGCCAACTTGCGTCACTGTCGACAACGACACATCACTAAGCTTATTTTGTCTTCTCGCCGCAAACATCCCCAATGGTAAGGAAATAAGTAACACGATTAAGAGGGTGAGCCCTGCCAATGACATTGTTACGGGTAATCTATCAAACAGTAAGTCTTTTACTGGCATTGAAAAACGAATGGAATTTCCTAATTCCCCTGTCAATAATCCCTTCATCCAATCTGTATATTGCTCATAAAGGGGGCGATTCAAGCCAAGCTCTGATCGCAAATTTTCAATTTGCGTGGGATCCGCTTCAGTGCCTAACATTGTCCGAACCGGATCACCAGGTAAAATTTGAAAAACACCGAATGTAATGATCGACACTAGAAGGATGGTTGTTATTAACAGGATGAATCGACGTAATATATACATCATCTAGCACTCATCCCTTTCTAGTTAGAAAATTTAACCTCAGACATATCATGGAACCAAAATGGGTAGCTCTTTAATCCAGTAACTTTTTTATTAGAACCCCAAACAATCTGATAATCTGCGATGTAAACCGCTGCTGCCTGCTCAGCTAAAATTTCCTGTGCACGATGGTAATAATCAATTTGTTTTGCCTGATCTTTTTCCTTTAAAACGTCTGCCATAAATTTGTCGTATTCATCATTTTTAAATTTGAAGAAGTTTTCACTATCATTTGTTGAAATGTAATCATTCAAAATTTCATAGGCAGATGCACGACCTGTTAAATCGATCGTTGTCATTTGATAGTCGCGACCAAAGTAAACTCGGTCTAGCCAAATGCCCCATTCTACAACTTCAATTTCCACATCAATACCGATTTCCTTTAAATTAGCCGCTACGATTTGCGCGATATTTGAATACATATCATTATGCGAAGACACTGTAATTTTTGTTTTAAAGCCATTTGGATAGCCCGCTTCTGCTAATAATGCTTTGGCTTTTTCCACATCACGCTTATACATATTTTCTAAGCCTTTCTTTTGATAGTCCCCCATCGCTGGACTCATATTCGAACCAAGTGGTACAGCATAACCTGCAAACACTGAGTCAATAATATCGGACTTACTAATAGCGTAGTTAATTGCTTGACGGACTTTTACATTATCAAAAGGTGCTTTAGTTTCATTAAATGTAACGATTAATGATGAGTTATTATTTTGATGAGATAAGTTATAATTATTTTCTACTTCACTAACGCGCTGCCAAGGAACGCTCGTTAAATCGACTTCATTGGCCATTAAACTCATAATCGCTGCTTGATCATCCGATTGGAAGGTAAACGTCACTTTATTCAAGTAAGGTAACCCTTCCTTCCAGTAGTGTTCATTTTTTTTCAATTCTAAATTAGTACCTGGAGAGTATTTTACATATGCAAATGGCCCAGTACCTATTGGGTTTTCATTATGCTTTCCATCATTGCTTTTTGGTAAGATTGCTGATTGTCGAGCAGTTAATGAATATAAGAAGTTGGAGTTTGGCTCCTTTAGCTTGATCACAAATGTATTGGCATCTGGTGCTTCCGTTGACGCAACATTATCAAAGCTGTTTGACATCTTTTCGCCACCGTTTTTCCCCATTAAACGATCAAATGAATACTGAATATCCTCAATAGTTAAATCTTCACCATTATGAAATTTCACACCCGGACGAATTTTGAATGTATATGTTAAACCATCGTCAGATATGTCATAGCTTTCGGCTAACCCTTCTTTTAAAGTACCATCCGTTTCCGGTGCCATTAGTCCTTCAAAAATATTGAAAATCATTTGGTACGATATTGATGCTGTTGCTTTATGTGGATCTAAAAAATCTGGATCATCATTCACACGTACTACGATTTCTTGCGGTAAATCTGCTACTGACTTTCCATCAGAACTTGCATCTTTTTTGTCATCACTTGAACAGGCACCTATTAGTAAACCTACTATCAATATCAACAACAACATCAACCAATTGTTCTTCAACCTCATGACATTTCCCCCTATCCCCTATGTGCTCGATATTTGTATACTTTTATAGCTTTCTACTTCAGCTAATTTATTAGCGGCTTTAATGCCAGTAATGATCGCTTCCTCCATAGCTCTTGTAGCCAAATGGCCCAAATAGTCAACTGGATATGTTTTATCTCCTGTACCTAGCACGAAAATCGTATCTCCATCCAGCATTGTGTGAACAGGATAAATCGTCCGTGCGAGGGCATTTTGTGTAAGCTGGGCTATTTTTTTCGCCTCTGCTTTTGTCAATCTGGCATTCATTGCAATGACACCGATTGTCGTATTCGTACCAGACAATCCCTCCGATTGCACATACTCCTCTAAATAAGAACAGCAATCAATCCATTCCCCTGTTTTCGGATCCCTTGCACCCGCTAGCGTTTCTCTTGTATTTGGATCTTTTACATCCCCAACAGCGTTGACAGCAACGATTGCCCCAACTACAACACCTTCTTTACCAGCTATAGAGGTACTACCTAGCCCCCCTTTCATACAAAATTGAGGGCCTGCTAATTTCCCTACAGTCGCACCATAACCGGCTCCTTTATTACCATTTGCAAATGGACCAATAACCGCACTCTTAGCGGCTTCATATCCCATTGGAGCAGTAGGTCTTGTCTTTGGATCACCGATAAATAAATCGAATAGCACAGCACTAGGAACAATTGGAATGGTAGCAATACCTGCATCCACACCAATACCCTGCTCTTCTAAAAATTGCATTACTCCGGTCGCTGCATCCAATCCGAATGCACTTCCTCCGGACAAGCAAATCCCATGTACATGATTAATTTCGTTAATAGGATCAAGTGCATCCGTCTCTCGAGTGCCTGGCGCTGAGCCTCTTACATCGACACCGCAAACTGCACCATTTTCCACTAAAATCGCTGTACAGCCAGTAATTCCTTTACTATTTTCTGCATGCCCAACCTTAACTCCAGGCACATCTGTAATATTTCCAAACATAATACACACCTCACTTTATAAAAAACTAAATTTTCAGTTTATTTTTCATACAAAAAGCATGCTACCCGTTGATGTTTATTTTCTTCCTTAAGTTCTGGACGTTCCTGATGACATCTTTCCATCACATATGGACAACGCGTATGAAACACACAGCCTACAGGAGGATTCATAGGGCTTGGCAATTCTCCCTGTAACGATATTTCTTGTTTCGGTTTATCAAAATTGATAACTGGGATGGCTGATAGCAATGCCTGGGTATATGGATGCAGAGGATTCACATATAATTCTTTCTTCGTGCCAATTTCCACTACTCTCCCTAAATACAACACAGCCACTCGATCACTAATATGTTTCACAACACTTAAATCATGTGAAATAAACAAATAGGTCAAATGAAATTCATCTTGTAAATCCATCATTAAGTTCAAGACCTGTGACTGCACCGAAACATCTAATGCAGATACGGGCTCATCCGCAATAATGAACTCTGGATGAATAGCAAGAGCCCGCGCAATCCCGATTCGTTGTCTTTGACCGCCGGAAAATTCATGCGGGAACTTTTGCATAGCATCTTCTGGTAGGCCAACCTTTTGTAAAAGCTCCTTTACACGTTCTTTTCGTTGCTCTTTAGTTAATGTTAATTGTAATTTCATCGGCTCTTCGATAATGGCACCTACTCGCATACGAGGATTGAGTGATGCAAAAGGATCCTGAAAAATCATTTGCATTTGATTGCGATAGGTTTGGAGCTTACTTCCCTTTAACTGCTGAATGGGCTGACCTTTATAGAAAATTTCTCCCCCGGTCGGTTCAACGAGTTTTAAAATAGTTCGGCCAAACGTCGATTTTCCGGAGCCAGATTCTCCTACAATCCCAAGCGTCTCGCCACGGAAAATTTCAAGAGAAATATCATCGACTGCTTTAATGACTTTTTTCTCTTCCTTCATCGACTTACGTTTCACAGGGAAGTAGGCTTTTAAATGATTAATTTCAAGCAAAACTTCTTTCTTCGTCATGATCAAGCGCCCCCCTTCTCCGTAAATAAATGACAGCGTACTTTATGCTCGTCTTGAATATGGATTACCTCAGGCTGCACCTCATGGCATTGTTCCATCGCAAATGGACAGCGTGGTGCAAAGCGACAGCCCCCTGGCAACGCATAAGCCGGTGGAACAGTTCCTGGGATTGAGGGCAATCTTTTAACATCTGCGTCTAGATTAGGCATTGTTTTTAAAAGAGCTGTAGTATACGGATGCTTTGGATTCGTAAAAAGCTCTCGCACAGGTGCTTCTTCTACGATTTGTCCGGCATACATGACCATAACGCGATCTGCCGTTTCTGCTACAACGCTCATATCATGCGTAATAAATAATATAGCCGAACGATGTTCTTCCTTCATCTTCATCATAAGCTTTAAAATTTGTGCCTGTACCGTTACATCAAGTGCCGTTGTTGGCTCATCAGCAATCAGCAACTGAGGGTTATTGGACATTGCAATGGCAATCATGACACGCTGGCGCATACCACCTGATAATTGGTGCGGATATTCAGTAATAATCTTTTCTGCATTGGCAATACCGACTTCTTTTAAAAGCTGTAGTGATTTCTCCCATGCCTCTTTTTTTGAAATCCTTTGATGTCTACGAATGCCTTCCATCATTTGATTACCGATTGTAAAAACTGGATCTAATGACGTCATCGGCTCTTGAAAAATCATACTAATTTCATTGCCTCTTATATTGCTCATCTCTTTATTTTTATAGTTTAAGAGATTTTTACCATTCAATTTAATCGTACCAGCTGAGATTTCCCCTGGTGGTATAGGTAGTAACCGCATAATGGATAACGATGTAATACTTTTACCGCTTCCAGACTCACCTACAAGCGCAACGGTTTCTCCCTTACGGATCGTAAAACTTACATCATCAACCACTTTTGCCTGCTTACCATTTTTTAAATGGAATTTTATTTTTAAATGATTTACCTCTAGTAGCACTTCTTTTGGCTGATCCATATGCATCCCTCCATCTATCGATTTGGTGGTGCATAGCGTATCGCGATATTTTTCATTTGCGTATAATTTCTTAACGCGACAAAACCTTTTTCTCGACCAATGCCGCTCTTTTTATAGCCACCAAACGGCATTTGAATTCCGCCCGCTGCTCCATAGTTATTAACAAACACTTGTCCCGCTTTTACACGGCTTGCGACATAATGTGCAGTATCTAAATCCTTCGACCAAACCCCTGCAACTAAACCGTAGTCTGTACTGTTCGCTAAAGAAATCGCTTCCTCAACTGTCGTAAACGTCAATACAGTCAACACCGGTCCGAAAATTTCCTCCTGTGCAAGTACATCGTTAGCTTCTACCCCTGCCAGTATTGTTGGTTCAACATAATAGCCCTTTTCATATCCTTCAATCGTCAGTGTTTCACCGCCAGTGACCACATAACCATCTTCCTTCGCCTTTTGCAACAGTGTTGAAATCTTCGTATATTGTCGTTCATTTAGAAGTGGCCCCATATCAAAGTCTGCCTCACCCGGACCAACTTTTAAAGCTTGGAATTTTTGCACTAATTGAGCAATGAATTTTTCTTTGATACTCTCTTCAATTAGTAGTCTAGCCCCTGCTGAGCATGTTTGTCCGGCATTCTGAATAATGGCACGTACAACTCCATCAAGTGCTTGCGCCATGTTGGCATCCGCAAAAACTATATTTGGGGATTTTCCACCAAGTTCTAACGTTACGGGTACAACATTTTCAGCAGCTGATTTCATCACTGCAATACCTGTTGGAACAGAACCTGTGAACGTAATATGATTGATATCAGGATGAGATGTTAAATACGGCCCAACATCACGACCTAAACCTGTAATATGCTGAAAAATACCTCTTGGCAATTTATCCGCAAACCATTCCGTTATGGCGTGCGTAGTAAATGGCGTATCCTCAGCACTTTTGATAATTACTGCATTGCCAGTAGCAATGGCAGCCGCTACACTTCTCGCGGTGATTTGAATAGGATAATTCCAAGGCACTATATGTACGGTAATCCCGACAGGCTCTAACACTACCGCATTTAAAATACCGTCCTCAATGGGAATCGTATCCCCCATTATTTTATCTGCTGCCCCCCCATAAAACTCAAAATAGCGAGCTGCTGCTTCAATATCTGCTCTCGCTTGTGTTAACGGCTTTCCAACATCACGACATTCTAATAAACTCCATTCCTCTGCATGCTTACGTATATAGTGGGCGAATTCAACAAGTAGCTGTCCTCGTTCATAGGCCTTTATTTTCCGCCACTCTTCACTTTCAAACGCTACACGTGCAGCACGTACAGCCTCGTCGACATGAGTTTTACTCGCATTCGTAATTTGGGCAATGATTTCACCAGTAGAAGGGTTCATAACATCTAATACTGCCTCCATACTAGCGTGAACCCACTCACCATTTATAAACATCGGAATTTTTTTCACTTTATCCCTCCTAAAGTCCGCGACCACCGTCTACATGTAATGTCGTTCCTGTAACCATACTCGCTGCATCAGAGAGTAAATAACTTACTGCTCCTGCAATGTCTACTGGATCTACTAAACGTCCAAGGGGGACTGATTGAACAAAAACACTTTGCTTTGTTTGCTCGATGTCTGCTCCTTGTGCTGTAAATTGAGCGAGCATCTGTGTATCAGCTGGCCCTGGATGAATCGTGTTAACACGTATTTGGAACGGTGCTAGCTCAATAGCTAAACCACGTGTAAAGCTTTCTGCCGCCCCTTTAGAAGCAATATAGGCTTGCAAACCTGGGCGTGGACGTACAGCAGAAATGGATGCGATTGTTACAATGGCACCCTTTTTCCGCTCTTTCAAATAAGGAACGACTGCCTTTGTTGTAATAAATAAACTTTTAACATTGACATCCATTAACCGATTCCACTCGTCCATCGTTACTTGCTCAATTGGTGTTGCTGCCTGTGCTATACCAAGCGCATTGACAAGTCCGTCAATCCGTCCATACTTGTCGAAAACCTGCGTGAATACTTCGTTCACTTGCTCCTCATGTAAGACATCGACTTCAAAGCATTGCAAGGCATCCTGCGCTAAATCACTAAGAGAAGCTACTGATAAATCGAGCCCTACTGCAATATTGCCCTTTGCAAGCTGCTCCTGAATAATGGCTTTTCCCATACCGCCGCCAGCACCTGTAACGATAATGACCTGTTGTTCTACTGCCATGCTATACACCCCTTGCCGCTAAATTCATTTTAATAATCTCCTGACAAATCGCATCACCCATTTGTGCGGTTGTAGCCTGTCCACCAATGTCTGCAGTTTTCACAACACCTTCTCGAAGAACCGTCTCAATCGCATGTACAATTAACTGTTCTATATCCGGTCTTCCGATATGCCCGAGTAACAAAGCAAGTGACCAAATTTGTGCAATTGGGTTTGCTATGCCCTTTCCTGCAATATTTGGTGCTGACCCATGCACAGGCTCAAACATTGATGGGAATTCTTTCTCCGGATTTAAATTAGCTGACGGTGACAATCCAAGCCCCCCAACAATAGCTGACCCTAAGTCTGATAAAATGTCTCCGAATAAATTAGAGGCAACTACAACCTGAAAATCTTGTGGTCGCTCTACGAAATAAGCTACTAAAGCATCGATATAGATAGATTCTAACTCTAGTGCTGGTGAACTTTGTGCTAGAATTCTCTTAGCATGCTCATCCCAGAACTTCATTGAATGGATAATTGCATTCGATTTTGTCGCACTCGTAATTTTTGTTTTGCCATTTTTATAGGCAAAATCACAAGCTGCTTGGACAATTTTTTCTATACCGATTCGAGTCATAATCGTATTTTGAATCGTCATTTCCTGTGGTTGATTATGATAAATTCGCCCACCACTATCGGAATATTCCCCCTCCGCATTTTCCCGGAAAATAACAAAATCAATATCTCTTCCGTTGGCAAGCGGTGAGGCAATGCCAGGTAGTGATTTAATCGGACGGAAATTAACATATTGCTGGAAGCTTTTTCGTATCGGCATAATTAATTCCCATACTGTCACATCATCTGGAACACGAGCATCTCCAATAGCTCCGAATAATATCGCATCATATTCTTTCAATATCTCTAATGCATTGTCTGGCATCATCCAACCGTGTTTGAGGTAATAATCTGAGCTCCAAGGAAACATTGTTGTTTCTATTTGTAAAGATGAATCATGTTCCTGAAGAAAATTTAGTACCTTTAGTGCTTCTTCCATAACTTCCTTTCCAATGCCATCACCTGGGATCACTGCGATTTTTGTTAGAGTCATTGTACATCACCTCCTAAAAACTTTAATGCTGCCAAACGATAAATGGCTGTTGTTTCTGCTAATTCTTCGATATCTACATATTCGTCAATTTGATGGGGAATATCACGATCACCCGCTCCAACGGTTACGATCGGTACTCCATGGACATGAAGGAACGTTCCATCCGTAGCCCCTGGGACACCGTTATATTTCGGCTCTTTTTCCGTTACCTCAGCGACTGCCTCATAAATGGCTTGTACAACAGGATCCTCCTTCGCTGTTGCTGTTGCAGGACGGTTATCAAGCACTGTTAGCTCCACTTTAAAATCCGGATCATCTGCTTGCAGACGCTTAATAATTTCCTCAATTTTACCAAGAAGCTCTTCATGATCCTGTGCTGGTACAGTACGAATATCAAGCGTCGTCATACAATGATCAGGAATGACATTAATTTGCGCATCTCCTTTTACGGGTGCTCGTAAAATCGTTGGTGTAATAGATGGCCAATTAAGCATCGGATCACGCCCTAAACGTGCTTGCTCTTCTTTTTCCAATTTTTCTAGCTCCACGATAAAGCGTGCCATTCGCCAGTTCGGGTTAATGCCACTCCAAGAAATTGCACCGTGCGCCATTTTACCGAAGATATCAACTTTCAATCGTATTGCCCCACGCTGTGCGATACAAACATTGTTTTCCTCTGGCTCACAGATAATCGCCCCATCCACATCATCTGCCCAGCCATTTTTTATAAAATGTTTAATCCCAAGCATCAATCCTTCTTCATCACATGGAATACATAAAATAATCTTGCCAGTAAATTCTTCCTGATCCAGTAACAACGACTGACAAGCTGTAATCATACACGCAAGATTTCCTTTTGTATCATTTGTACCTCGGCCATACATTCGACCATCAATAATTTCTGCACCGAATGGATCGTACGTCCATGCTTCCCGATTTCCTTCAGTAACGACATCTGTGTGTCCTTCAAAGAGTAGTGTTTTTCCTGGTTTACCCGAATCAATAATACCAATGACATTTGGCCTACCTGGCACTACTTCCTCTATATGTGTTTCAATCCCAATATCACGTAAATATTGAGCGACATAATTCGCAACTTCTTGTTCATTGCCATTTGGATCGCCTTCTCGATAAACGCTTTCTATACGCACTAGCTTTTGTGTAAGTTCGATAACTGTTTCTCGGTCACGCATATAAGATTCCGTTGTCTTTAAACTTGTAACTGTCATTCAAACGCCTCCTCATTTTATAGAATATTCCGAATTTAAATAATTCTATCATTGTCCTATTAAACAAGTATTAGACAATTTGTTAATAATATATAAAATGCTTTTAACTTTATGTTTAGTAGTGAAAAGCTAGAAAACACAAAATAATATATATTATGTTATTTTTCGATAAAAAGAGACTTAAGAGAGGCCCTATAAAATTAATGTGTGGTTGATTTCCGTTCTGATTGAGTGCTTTGCCGGTGACGCTTCACTTTCGCACAGTTAAAACATTTAATGATGTTAAAGGTTACCTAACCACAGGTAACTACGAGGAAACGTATTACTGGACACAAAATGTTAGAGCTACGACTTTTGAAGATTTAAGGAGAACATTAGAGGATTTAGTGAAAGTCTGTTTTCGAAAAGATTGTTACTATTCAACTAACGCTGCAAGTTAGTTCACTAAGAGAAGAATATTTCTTATATCGCGTTTGAAAGAAAATGTTCCGTAAGGTGAAGCGTACTGAAGTAAGAAATTAATAAAGGGTCACTCTGCTGGAAGTGACCCAAAGTATAACTATACGATACTTTTTGAACTTATCTAGTTTCTTAACTTTCATTGAAGATACTTCTCCAAAATGCTTACAAATAGATAAAATCATTGGTGAACCCGAAAAATTTAGCTTAACGAGCCTAATTGTTTTTACATTTGCATAAGATCCGCCTAATTCACCTTGGGAAACGAATCATTACCACAAGTCTTACAAACTAAATTATCACCCTCCATTTTCACTACTTCTTACGAATATCAGGAATATACAAAGAATCATGCTTTAACAGGATGCGCCTTATTAATGAACCTTTGTACCAAACGTTAAAGTGTCTGTGTCGTGAAGTTACTCTAATTAGTTAGTGGATATGGCCATTAAATCATCATTTTCTAGCCAGTGTTTACCGCCGAGAAAATCAACTAAATAAAGCGGTTTGTAGTTGTTAGTAATAGTGGTATAAATTACTTCACCCGTTATCTTTAAGGCGGATATCATCACTTGTGATCTGATAGGATATTTAATATCGACGCATTCCTTTAGAACAAGGATGAATTGTTCCATAGAGCAAACACCAGTCTGGAAGATACGATGATTATCATCGGTCTCAATGTGGTATATAACTCCCCCGTCTTTTAATACATCGATTACGATTATATGTTGGAATTGACCAACTGAACGAGTAGCAGAATATCTACATCCTGTAACAGCCCGGTGGAATGGTTCTTCTTTATCCGGATGATACAAGCTTCTCTCTACTTGCTCCCAACCACTTTCTGTAAGGGCATTCTCAATATAACTAAAGATAGGGACGTATCGAATTGTGTTTTCTAGTATGAATTGTTTTATTTCTTCAAGTTCTTGAGCGAATGAGTTGTCGAAATTAGTTTCATCAAAATCTCCCTCGAAATACTTTTTAGTCAAATCTTTCATTTGACTTCTAAACTGTTGGGGGGGGATAAGCTCTGTAATGGCCCCTTCATATTTAATTACTTCAGATGTTTGGATATTACCTGATGGATCGAACAAGCATCGTTTGCCTAAATAAGATGTTTCTAAATATACTTTTAATAGTTTCATTTGCAAAACTCTGTTGTCTTGTATTATTGGGCGCCAAATTGCAATGATGTCATATCCAAAGACTTCATTCATTGCTAAGGCAAATATAAGGCTACGGTTAAGACAATAATCCAATAATGTTCTTCCTGTAGCGCCTACTCTAATTTCATTTAAAGGCAAGTCTACGAAATCGTATTTCAACTTCACTTATCTTCCCTCCTTAAAAACTATAATCTTGTTTTATTTGTCATTTGTTATTATTTATTATGCACTGTGCTCTTATAGCTTAAATTTCAGGGGTACCGATATACAATATGCCCCCGCTCTCCTAAGTTCCTGTTCTCCTGTTCCACTATAAAATAACTTGTGAGATTTCAATGTATGAAACTTGTGAAAAAAACATGACTGAAAGAATATCAAAGCGAAACTACTTGATCTTAGGAAATAATTTTTCCATTTTATTTACTTCTTTTGGATATAGGCCTTGTTTCATTGCCTTCATACGGCTAGTTGATCTGATTTCCCCAAATCTCCGACTGCTTCATACACATATCTCCAAATTATTGAACGCCTCCTGAAAATGCATTAAAATCAACCATAATCAGTATTTTCTAGGAAGCCAGTCTAATGAAAAAACGGAAATGAAATATAAAAAACCAGCATCTATTTTGAATTGCTCAAATAGATGCTGGTTTTTTCGTTTTATTGCTGGCGAGACTCTGTCATTTGCTTCCAAACAGATCCTTTTGCTTCCTCACCTTGTTCGATGCGGGCAATCGCCATTTTTACTTGTAGCTTCACTTCGAACTCTTTATCTTCTGCAGCAGCCTTTAATGCCGCTAATGATTTCTCGGTACCGACTTCATATAAGTACATAGCTGCACGCCAACGAACAAGTTTGTTTTTATCTTGTAATGCTTGTTGCATCGCGTCTTCAAATTCCACGAAGCCAAGATCACTCATACAATCTCCTGCAGTTCGACGCACCGCTGCACTTTTGTCCTGTAATGCCTTTTCTAAATATGGAACAACTGCCACATCTTCAATCATTCCTAAATAAACGGTTGCCAGTCGACGAATTGACATTTGCTCATCTTGTAACGCCAAATCTAATAACGGTAAATCATCTAGCTCTGGATCTGCCATTTGGTCAAGCAATTGGAAACGTTTTTCCCATTCCGGTTGCTTAAACTGTTCAACAGTTATTTTTAGTTTAGCTGACTTCTCAATAGTTTTCTCAGAATCATTAATCATTGCGACAATCTCTGCTAAACGTTCTTCAGAATATGTGACATCGATTTCTTCTTTTACTACTTCCGCAATTTCCTCAAGCTCTCCATAACGTACACCATAGTCAATCCATTTACGTTGGAAAATATAATTTTCATCAACAGCTGTCTCAATAATTTTATTGAAAGCTTTCACAAAGCGCTCACCACAGCTTACACGGTGCTCTCGTTGGTTATCAAAGACCTTTACTTGAAGTGGTACTTGCTTATAAAACTGCACATGAACGTACACTTCACCATAAAATTCATTAGCTACTTGTTCTGTGTTTACTTCATGTACATTTTCACCTAAAACTTGACGGATGCTTGCTAAAATACCTTCCCATGCATACTTTGCGTTACGCTCAACAGCAAAGAAATCTGCTACATGATAAACGCCTTTAACACCTTCGATTGCTAAAATTGCAGCTGCTTCACCAGTTGCTTCATCTTTATTATCCTTTGTAAAATTATAGCTTTTGCCAAAAGGTAACTCTGTATCAACGACAATCTTCATAGAATTAGGGCTCGGTGTCGGTTCAATTGTAATAATCTTCATGTATATCGCTCCTTATCCATTTACGATTTCATCTAAATATGACCATCTTTCAATAAGGTGCTCATATTGTGCATTTAGTTCATCTAGCTTCCCCGTTAATTCCTGTAGCTTTGTAAAATCAGAACCAGCGTTGGCAATACCTTCTTCTGTCTCCATAATCGCTGTTTCCGTCTTTTCTATTTCATCAGCAATCGTTTCCCATTCTTTCTGCTCTTTAAAGGATAATTTTTTCTTATCCGATTTAGGCTTTTCGGTCTTAGGTTTTTCGACTTTTGGCGCCTCTACTTTTACAGCGGCTTCCTGTTCGCGCTTTTGTAAATATTCACTGTAAATATCAAGCGTCTCATTAACATGCCCAAGACCATCTAAAATCCACAGCTTTTTCGCAATTCGATCTAAGAAAAAGCGATCGTGGGATATAGTGATAACGACTCCAGGGAAATGCTCAATGAAATCCTCGAGCACACCTAATGTTTCAATATCCAAATCATTTGTAGGCTCATCTAGTAACAATACGTTTGGTTGCTCCATTAATAATCGTAATAAATGCAGACGTTTACGCTCACCACCCGATAATTTACCGATAGGTGTACCGTGTGCATGAAGTGGGAATAAGAAGCGCTCTAGCATTTGAGCGGCTGAATAACGTACACCCTCTGCATCTGTGATATCATTTGAAGCTTCGCGGATATATTCAATCATGCGTTCATTTTCATTCATTTTTGGTAAAGTTTGTTTGAAATGTGCTAACTTCACTGTCGAACCAACAAGAATTTCACCAGCATCAGGTGTCAATTCTCCTGCTAGCATGTTCAATAATGTTGATTTTCCTACACCATTTGCTCCGATAATACCGATACGATCGCCCTGCTGTAGTAAAAATGAAAAGTGATCGAGGATTTTTTGTTGACCAAAAGCCTTTGAAATATTTTCAGCCTCTAAAACCTTCCGACCAAGACGAGTTGTTGCTAGGCCAATTTCAAGAGAAACATCCTCTGATTTACGCTCCAAGTTATCCTCTAACTGTTCGAAACGCTGGATACGTGCCTTTTGCTTCGTAGAACGCGCTTTTGCTCCACGACGAATCCATTTTAATTCTGAGCGATAGCGATTGCGATCTTTTTGTGCAGATGCTGCTTTCATTTCCTCACGAATAGCACGTGCTTCTAAATAATCCCCATAATTCCCTGTATGTCGGTATAATGTTTGATCAGCTAGCTCGTAAATATGAGTAGATAGCTCATCTAAAAAATAACGATCATGGGTAATAAAGATTACTGCTCCCTTTAATCGTAACACCATTTCCTGAAGCCACTCCGTTGACTGCACATCCAAATGGTTGGTAGGCTCGTCCAATAAATAAAGATCTGCCGGCTCTATTAATACTTTAGCTAAAGCAACGCGCTTTTGCTGACCGCCTGACAAAGTTAATACTTCTTTATCAAACATTTCAATGCCAAGCTTCGTTAGTGCTGTCTTAGCAAGTGCATTGACATCCCATGCCTGCTCCTCATCCATACGATGCTGCAAGCTAAATAGCGTTTTTTGTAAACTTTCCGAAGTCGGATTTAATGCAAGTGCAGCAACCGTTTCCTCATATTCACGATTAAGTTTTAAAATAGGTGAATCCCCTGCAAACACTGCTTGTAACACAGTTTCTCCACTTTCAAAAGTAGGTTCCTGTGGTAAATAAGCTACACGGTATTTATTTGGGCGGTCAACATTCATTGAATCCGCTTCGATTTCACCTGCTAAAATAGAAAGCAATGTGGATTTACCAGTACCATTAATACCAATTAGCCCAGCTCGCTCCCCTTCATAAATCGTAAATTCAATATTTTGAAAGAGCGTTTTATCGCCCACTGTTTTCGTTAAATTTTGTACTATTAAATGACTCATTACACTTGTCCATCTCTTTCATTAGGTGTTGTTTAGTGTCCATACTACTTTTTATATGTAGTTTATTATTGATATCCATTTTTATCATAACACCAAATGACAGGTAAACAAAGGACAACAAACTCTTCTTACCTATCTAAAAAAATTGTGCCTAATGAAGAAGAATTAAAAATCTCAAAAAAAATATCCGGATAGAAATATTTTCTATCCGGATAAAGAAGCTAATTATTTCACCAATAACCTAGAAGCTTCCACCATAGTCCTCCTACTATAACAAAAATCAGGATAGTAACAACGGAAACTACAAATCCAACTGTCCACCATTTTTTTTGATCAATATAACCTGCACCAAAGAAGACCGGTGCTGGACCAGAGCCATAATGAGTAGTGGCACCAAATAAATTACTAAATGCCGCTAATAATACAGCTGCCAACATAGCAGGTGCTCCTGCTTGCAGCATAACAGATAAAAATGCAGCATACATCGCACTAATATGGGCAGTAGAACTCGCAAAGAAATAATGAGAATAGAAATAGACTAATGCTAATATTAAAACAGCCCATATCCAACTATACCCAGATACAAGTCCACCAACTTCATTACTAAACCATGGAATCAGCCCTAGTTTGTTCATAAAAGATGCCATCATAAATAGCGTTGCAAACCAAACTAACGTATCCCATGCTCCTTCTTCCTTTTTGATATCTGCCCATGTTAATACATTTAATAATAACAGCAATGAAAGACCTATAAGAGCTGCTGTAGTGGCACTAATGCCTAAGTAGTCTCCACCAATCCATAACGACAACACAGCTACAAATACTACAATCATTCGTTTCTCAGAACTTTTCAGTGGACCAAATTCATCCAGTTTCTGTTTAGCGATTGCTGCTGCCTCAGGTGTTTCCTTGATTTCAGGCGGATAAATTTTATAAATAACATAAGGAACAACAATTAAAGCTGTTAACCCAGGGACAATCATTGCAACTGCCCAACCAAACCAAGTAATAGTTACTCCAGCTGAATCACTAGCTAGCTTAACAATTAAAGGATTTGCTGCCATAGCTGTCATAAACATAGCAGACGTTATTAAATTCCCTTGAAAGCCTACCTTTAAAAGAAAGGCACCCATCTTACGCTCTGTCCCGTCTTCTGGTTTAGATCCGAAAGTATGAGATAATGACTGGATGATTGGGAATATAACACCACCAGCACGAGCTGTATTACTAGGAATAGCTGGCGCTAATATTAGGTCACTCGCTAGTAAAGAGTAAGACAAACTCAAAGTTTTTTTCCCAAAAAGACGAACAAATACATAGGCAATTCGTTCCCCTAGTCCAGTTTTAATAAATCCACGAGAAATAAAGAAGGCAATAACAATTAGCCATATCGTTGAATTTCCAAAACCGCTTAATGTCTCTTCAATAGTTAATGTATTAGTTATGGCAATCATAGCCATAGCAATAAAGGAGATAGCCCCCATTGGCAATGGTTTAGATATAAATCCTATAATTGTCGCAACAAAAATAGCGAACAGATGCCACGCTTTTTCATCTACTCCTGTAGGTACTGGACAAAACCAGATAGCTACGCCAACAGCAAGGGTAATGAGGAAAGGAATCCATTTTACTGTGCTTTTTGCTTCTTTCATGATGTAAAACTCCTTTGACGGTTACCCCAATGTATTTTATAAAGAGATTTCTCCCATGATCTAATATTATTTGAATGTAATATAGACCTAATTTTTGATCCCCATTGTCGAAAAAACATAAGTTATTATATATGCTTTATGTAACGGATGAAAAGAGTTTTGACTCATTTCTCTTTTTTTAATGAATAAAAATTAGAAATATCGCCCTTTTTTTATTTTAACTTTCTTGTTAAAAACTTTTGACAATATCAAATTCATCGAAGTTAGCATGCGCCAGATCAACTGAAAAGATACTTATATCATGAACTTCAATGCGAGAATCAATCCCCCGCATTTCAGACAGTTTCATATTGATGATACAATTGCAAACTCATATCCTGCTCGAGCGGCTGTCTATAAAATTGAAGTATAAAAAATCCGATGTCTATTGAAATAGACATCGGATTTTTTTAGCAGCATGTGGAATTACTTACCTATTTCATTTTGTAATTGCTCTAAAAACTGTACCATAAATTGATGGCGTTCTTCAGCCATTTGCTTGCCCTTGTCAGTAATCATTAAATCCTTTAGCAATAATAACTTCTCATAAAAATGTGTAACTGAGGATGTATTTTTTTTGCGATACTCCTCCTCTGTCATATCCGTACGTGCGTCCTCTTCCTTATCGTAAAGCTTGCGACCTTTAGCTCCACCAAAAGCAAATGTGCGTGCAATACCGATTGCCCCAATCGCATCTAAGCGATCTGCATCTCGTACTATTTTTGCTTCGATAGAAGTTGCTTCTAGCTCGTTGCCACCATTAAACGATACTTGTGCGATGCAATCTCGAATATGTTGCTTTTTCTCCTCACTTAAAGATAGCTCGGCAATTAGCTTATTTTCTTGCTCCTTACTATCTGTATACTTTTTATCACTTACATCATGCAAAAGCACAGCAATTTTCACAACTTCTGCATCAGCTTCCGGCTCTGTTTGTAATATAGTTAACGCATTTTGATAAACACGTTCTATATGTTGAAAATCATGACTAGCATCAAATTGCTCATAAATTTCTCGTACTTTGATCATTAAATTGTTCATATTCTTTGTTCAGTCCCTTCATACTTTATTATACTGTATTGCTTAGAATAGTTAGTAGTTGTTTTCAATTGACTAATTTTTCAGAATATTGTAAGATGAATATACAGAACAACTAGCTTTGTTCTGTAAGCTCACTATTTCAGTAATGTACAAAAACTATGTTTTACAACTTCAGCGGGATTACAATTGAATATTGTGTTGAAAGATGACGTGCTTATAGAGTAAAGCAATCATCTAAAAAAACAAATAAAAGTGAACACTTTCCCTTAGAAATTCTTTGTTTTAACCCGCATAGCGAATGTACATGACGAAATAAGTGAACAAACAGTTAGCCTGTTTTCACGACCAAAAAAGCTTTGACCAAATGTCGCAAACGTGTGATATTTTTATCATTAATTGACGTTACCTTCTTCTATTCATAATCTTGAATATATGTGAACGTAACTCCTCCCATTAGTGGCAAATAATACACCAATTTCTTGCCAACATATGCGAAAAGCTGAATCATCAGAGTCGTGCTTACAAAACTAGAGAATTTTTTTAGGCAACATTTTTTCCGAATTTCGTTTATGCCGTAAATGAAGTATTAAGTGATGAAGGAAGTAGGAACGATAGTTATGTTATGTAATACCCACCCGCTGAAGAAACAATAAAAGCTGCCCATCTTATTTATTGTAGATGAAGGCAGCTTTTATTAATTTATTCTTATTCAACTGCTATTTATAGAATAGTTCCAATAACATCCTCAACTTCCTGCAATAATGCCTTATTTTTCATCGTTGTACTCAAATTTAAATTACGCTGATCAACTTGAATAACGGCAACATGCATCCCTTCTCTAATGCTTGCACTAGGAACAGGAATCATTTTGTCCACATCGAAAGTCATGATAAGATCCGGAAATTTGGATTCAATGTTACCCTCTTTCGATAAAGTCATATACTCGTTCCAGAAAGTTAATTGATAATCCTCAATTGTTAATTTACCTACATCAAAGCCATTTTCCTTTGTTAATAAATAATCCGTCACTAGACCAGATACGATATGCACCCCATTCAACTGACGAATGACATTTTCCAATTTTTCTTCGATTGTTTGTCCACTCAAGAAGCAATAACCGAGTTCTATCGCCGCAGAAATTGCAGTCGGGGCACCATGTTCTTTTAAATAACTAATGGTAACAGGGTTGCGCGTTACCCCTACCATTCCTCCAGCTAAAATAGAGGCATGGCGAACGGTTTTTGCTGTATTTTGTAAATCACCCTCGACAAAACCTTGAATAGCAAAATCATTCTTTCCACCCGCATAAAATTGAACAGATTTATATTCTTCAAGTTCATGTAAATTCAAGGAGCCCATAATTCCAGTTGGATGGGCTCGTCCATTACAAGGAGCATCAACGGACCGGTACATTCAATAAAACCGACTGCAACCAACCGTTTATGGTCGTAATAGCTCCATTTTCGTTCGTAATAATTCCTTTTAATCGATTATCAGTATACTCATCCATATTTCTATAGCTCCAGCATAGTTGTTCATTAGAAATAAATTGATCAGCTGCTGAAGGGGCTCCAACTATCGCCACACAAGCGACCAAATCTTCATTATTTAATTCCTCTACATCGAGTAACTGAGGTACACCAGCAGCAAATATTTCTTCAACCAGTTTTAGACCTTCCTCTAGAAGGCCTCCTCCGCCCCCTCCAAGTATTACACCACCATAAACAGCGGCAATACCATCCTCGTAAGATAGAACTTTTACCATCATCCATTACTCCTTTCTATTTTCCTATTTTTAAAATAGAAGAGAAGAAACTATATAAAGCATCTCCAGCAATCACCCCAGCTGCAAATACAGTCATTTCAGATTCTCTCTTACCTTTCGTTACAGAAGTGAAAATAACGCGAAGTAAAATGCCTACTAAAACAGCCCATCCAGCAATAGGGTTGATCAGTAATAAACCCGTCGCAAACAGGATACCCATTTGTCTCTTTGAACCACCGATCAGTTGAATAAGTGCGCCTGGTATCGCCCAAATCAATAATTGTTGAGCCACGTCACCTGTCACACCAGATTTAATTGTAGCAGCATATACATGATTTACAGGTGCCACTAAACCTTGTGCAAAATAAGATTGATAAGAAAGTAAAACAACAATGGCAGAGATAGAGAAGGCTATAATACCAGCGATCATTTGTTGCTTACGACCTTCTTTTTCTAATGCGGGGTCACTACCATGACCACGTAAAATATAACCCGTTTTCAAATCATAGCCCATATCAGCAAAGGCGACACCTGTTGCTGCACTATATCCGGCTAATAAAGCAAGCGCTGGAGGTGGAAAACCAATCAAAATTCCGACAATAAGCGTTATAAACGCTACAGCAAATGCCGGGAACCAACCTGCATGCATGGCTGCAATCCCAACAATTAATTCATGTACAAATGCAGCAATTGTTGCGAAAACAACGAAGCCTATCAACATGCCGAAAGACATATGTGATATCAATCCACCCAAAAGTGCGATTAATACAGCAATCAATAAATAAGCAATAAACCCTGCGCCAAAGCCCTGTCTAATTTCCTTAGAATCCTTTGAATACGCTAACTCTTCTGTCTTTTCAGTAGATTTCTTATTTAATAAAGTAAAGCCTACTTGGAACAGCGCCACGATTCCGGCACCAATCATTACACCATGTGGAATATAATATTCGTTTAAATCTACATTAAATAGTTGAACAGAATAGCCTCTTAGTAAAAGACCAATCCCGAACATTGTAAGCGCCCAAATATTCCCGATAAACGCTACCCCAAAAGCTGACATTGGAATTTTAAGTACAGCTCCCACAATACCGACAAAAACACCACCAATTAGTACCTT
This sequence comes from Lysinibacillus sp. NPDC058147, assembly GCF_042884205.1. NCBI lineage: Bacteria > Bacillati > Bacillota > Bacilli > Caryophanales > Bacillaceae > Lysinibacillus > Lysinibacillus sp. NPDC058147. The sequence goes on along the minus strand of NZ_JBHVUJ010000004.1, from coordinate 326,857 downwards.
TGCATTATTACCGCCTTTATCTCCAGCTTTAATCGCTTCAGCAGTTGCAATCCCAGGAGGCCAAGTACCTGCTGCTGGGAAAATCTTCGTATCGAAAAATTTATATAATAATAAAGCATCAACAAACATCGCTAAAATAACACCGATAAACAATGGTAATACTAAGTTTTCATAGCCTAAAACATAGGGAATACCAATTGGCAACATTAAACTACTCGCGGCACTAAAGGTTGCGGATGATATCGCCGTTTGAATTATATTTTGTCTATGAACGGATTTGAACTCGATCAGCTTCCCAATAGGAATCCTTCCTAAAATCATTGCAAATATAGCACCAACAATCGATGTATTAGCAGAAATCCCTAAAGTAGTAATCAGTTGTATCCCAATTATTGCACCAATTACAGATGTTAAAACTACCATTAATAGAGTCACAGGTTCTAAAGTTCTAGGCTGTAATACTTTATTATTCATTGAGTCAACTCCTATATATTTAATGTTTTGAGATATGGGATTAAAATTGATGAGTACTTTTTATTAACTCTTCAGATAATATTTCTCCTTTTAAGCATTTTTATAGCCATAGTGCTTTTCTGCTACTTCTAAAGAAATATAGTCATTTAACAAGTCTTTTTCTATCGCTTGAATACTGCGCTCTTTCGGATTACCATACCCTCCGCCTGTTGCTGTAACAAGTTCTATTTTGTCTCCTTTTTGCAACTCATAGTTAGCTAGTATACCAACTGGTCCGAGCTTTGTTCCATCCTTTTTATGAATCACTAAATAGTTATGAGAGCCTTCCATCCCACCATTTAAGCCAAATGGTGAAAATTGATGTCTACCTAAGTTGACAGAGACCTTTTGTCCATCATGATTAACACTATACACACGACGTACACCTAAACCACCTCTAAATTCTCCAGCTCCTGCCCCATCAGAATTTAAGCTATATTCATCAATATGAATACCGTATTTTGTCTCCGCAATCTCAACAGGAAGGTTATACGTTTCTCCATCTCCCATACAATATTGTCCACTTTGACCATCTTCATCATTTGAGGCTCCCCAACCACCAACAGATGGCTCTACAATTAAGAATGACTCGTCGTTGTCTGGGTTTTTACCTGTTAAAATAAATGTACAAACAGACTGTAAATGTCCCGCTGAAAGTCTTTCTGGTAAGTAAGGTGCAAGTGCTTTCCAAATTAAATCTGCTGCTCCAATGCGTGCCTCAAAATTCATCGAGACTGGGTGTGGTCGTTTGGCAGAAACAATGGAATTCTCATCTGTAATGATTGTTAACCGTTTAAATATACCTTCGTTAATCACATCAATATCATCAAGTAACGCTAAAAACATAACTCTCACACTAGCCATTAATCCAAATTCTGAACAATTTACAGGTACATGAACTGCAGGATGGGATCCTCTAAAGTCACAAATGAATTTTTCATCATTTATCGTCACCTTTACTTTGATAGGGTAAGGTCCGCCTTTTAATGGATCTCCTTCAATAAAGTCTTCCGCATAAAACTCTCCTTTGGGTAATTGTTGTAGCTCATGCTCCACAATCTTTTCACCCTTGCCCAATAATTTTTCAATCGACAACTTAACAGATTCAGCACCGAATTTCTGACAAAGTTCAGTGATTCGTTTTTCACCAGTTTTTAATGCAGCAACTTGAGCGAACATATCTCCGATTGACAGCTCTGGTAAACGAACATTCGTAGATATAATTTCATAGATTGCTTCGTTTAACTCCCCTTTTTGATATAGTTTCACTCCTGGCAGCTGTAAACCTTCTTGATAAATTTCATTGGAATTACTCGTAAACGAACCTGGATCCATTCCACCAACTTCTGTCCAATGAGCTTTATTGGCGGAATAAGCGATAATCTCTCCATTATGGAAAATCGGTAAGACTAAACCAACATCTGATAAATGAGATCCTCCTCCAACATAAGGATCATTAATAATGATGACATCACCTTCGTGTAAATTTTCTCCCCACTTAAACTTTTCAATAACATGCTGAACCATAGGACTTAGCATTCCTATAAAGCTTGTCACACCGTTTCCTTGGCTAATTAAATTACCTTGCGCATCTGTTAAACCACAGGCATAATCTAATACCTCATATATTACTGGGCTCATTGATGAACGAGCTAAGGCGACAAACATTTCATCTCCAATTGCTAGCAATGAATCCTGAATAATTTCTACAGCAAAAACGTCTTTTTTCATCACTTACTTCCCCTCCATCTCCACAATCATATTTCCATAAGTATCTATTTCAATAGATTGTTTTTCACTTATAACGACCGTAGATGTAGGATTTTCGACAATTGCAGGCCCAGAAATCACATATCCAGGTACTAACTTTTGCTGATCATAAACATTTACTTCTATCCATCCGGTTCCCTTGACATATAGTTGACGTTTCGATTTTATACATGTAGTTACGTCAACGTTAGAGAAATCTAACTCCTTAAATTGAACTGCCTCATCTTTTCCATAAATAGTGAGATGTAAATTCACTAATTCAATTGGGGTATCTGGTAAATCAAAAGAAAACTCCAGTTTATGTTTAAAATGGAACGCTTCCACTAAATGACTAAGCTCCACTTCATTGATTGCGATATTGGATGCGTTCAATTTTACAGCGTGTTCCTGACCTTTATAGCGTAAATCGTAATTAATCTCAAAATGATAATGATCTCTTGATAACGGGACATCAGAACTTGCACGTTCAATAACTGTATCGATATTTTTTTGAATATCAGCTATACAATCGTTATTAAAGTCCGTTAAATTTGTTTGAATATAATCTTGTCGGTATTCCGTCATCATCATACCTAATGCTGAAAAAACGGATGACCCGTATGGAATAATCACTTTTTTCATGTTCAATTCTTCCGCTAAATTAATAGCATGTAGTGGACCACCACCACCAAAGGCAACCATTGTAAAATCCTCTGGATCGTATCCTTTACGAATAGAAATTAATTTTAGAGCATTTAACATATTAGAATTTGCAATATCTAGAATTCCTTGTGCTGCCTCTTCAGCTGTAACATGAAATGGCTTAGCGATTGATGCAATAAGTGCCTCTTCAATTTTGTTAATAGAAGCCGGATGATCAAAGTTTTCTAATGACAATCTTCCTAAATAGACATTAGCGTCCGTTATGGTCGGTTGTGTGTTTCCTAAGTCATAGGCGACGGGTCCTGGGTTAGCTCCGGCAGAATCTGGGCCGACTTTTAATGAGCCAAATTGATCTACTCTTGCTATGGAACCGCCACCATTTCCAATTTCCACAATATCTACGACAGGTGTTTTAATAGGATAGCCTGCAAATTTTTCATTTCTTTCAATATAGTAATCTGTTGTTACATTTACTTTTCCATTTGTTATGAGGGAACATTTCGCAGTCGTTCCACCTACATCAAAAGCGATAATATTGGATTCATTTAATAGCTCTCCTAGCTTAGCTGCTCCGAACATCCCTGCAACTGGACCAGATTCCACTAGGTTGATTGGAAGCTCCATTGCTTTTTCAAAACTTGTCGTTCCTCCATTCGATTGCATAATATTTAAATGCTCTGTAATACCGATTGTACTTAATTTTTCTTTTAAGCTTTTTAAATAAGCATGAGCAATCGGTTTTACATATGAATTTAAGACAGTAGTATTTGTTCTTTCATATTCTCTATATTCTTTAATCGTTTCGCTTGAAAGTGTTATATACACCTCTGGCCAAATTTTTAGAATCTCTTCTTTTAGTAGTGTTTCATGTATAGGGTTTTTATAGCCGTGAATGAATGAAATGGCGATAGCTTCTACACCTATTTCCTTAAATTTATTTACTATTTTACTTACTTCCTCAATGTTTAACGCCTTCAAAACATTGCCCTTATAATCGATCCGCTCATCAATCTCTTGTCTTAAATAGCGCTCCACAAAAGGTGTCGGCTTTTTATATTTAAAATTGTATAAATCTGGTCTATTCCCACGAGCAATTTCTAAAACATCACGGAAACCTTTCGTCGTAATTAAACCGACTTTGCCTCCTTTTCTTTCTGTTAACGTGTTAATAATGACCGTAGAACCATGAATAAATGATTCGACCAATGAATCTTCCGTTACATGCTTTTCTAATACATTCAGTATGCCATCCTCAAAATGCCCTGGGGTCGTATGCCCTTTGTCAAAATGAAGATTCCCTTTGTCATCCGTATACACTAAATCGGTAAAAGTACCACCAATATCTGTTGCTATTTTCAAGTCTCCACCCTCTTTGTTTCTATTATAGGTACAGCGTTTCCTTTTAAAATTAAATAAATTATATTCAAAGAAGAAAGAAAATTCAATATATTTTTAAATAAATATTAATTTGATAAGATTCTAGCTATTAATCAGAGTCCTAGATATCACAATTTAGATTAACTAAATAGTTTATTTAGCCTACGATTCTACTAAAGGATCAGCATACTAAAAAAGACAATTCATACATTCTAGGATGAGAGGATGATCATGTTGATTCTGTTTGAAAATGTGGATTTTTTAGAGAACGTATATCAAATATCTATAGCAGTTCTACTCTTATGTTCTGTTTTTTCCGTGAGGCTTTTAAAAAAATTAAAACGTGAAAGAAAACTTTCTTTTTCTGAATATCATTCGAATTGCAATATTTTTATGGTTAGTTGCTTTTTCCTTATTGAATATGGCGGATATAAAATAAAAAAGCTGCCCTTTATAACTTAAAGGAGCAGCTTTGTATGTTGTATTTATTTTTTTCTTTTTTAGAACAATCCTACCGCATGTCCTTCATTATCAACACCCATACGCAAAGCAGCAGGTGCTTTTGGTAAACCTGGCATTGTCATAATATCCCCAGTTAAGCAAACTAGGAAGCCTGCACCCAGCTTAGGAATGACTTCGCGAATAGTGATTGTAAAGCCTTCTGGACGTCCTAATAGTTTTGGTTGATCCGATAATGAGTATTGTGTTTTGGCCATACAAATCGGTAGTACATCCCAGCCGAATTTTTCGATTTGGGCAATTTGCTTTTTCGCTTGGTCGGTAAATTGCACATCTTTCCCACCATAAACTTTTTGCACAATTGTACGTACTTTTTCCTCAATAGATTCAGTTACATCATATAAAGGTGAGAAATTATTTTCTTCATCAAGAACAGCTAGCACTTGTTCTGCTAAGGCTAAACCACCTTTTCCGCCTTCCTCCCAGACGTTCGTACGAGCAATGCGAACATGCTTCTCTTGACACCAATTTAATACAGCATCAAGTTCTGCCTCTGTATCTGTAATAAAGCGATTAAGTGCAATAATTGGCTCCACACCAAATGTACGAATCGTTTCGACATGCTTCTCTAGGTTTTCAATTCCTTGTAAAAGTGCCTCTACATTTTCGCCAACTAATTCTGTTTTCTCAACACCGCCATGCATTTTTAATGCACGAATCGTCGCTACAATGACAACCGCACTTGGTTTAAAGCCAGCTTTACGCGCTTTAATGTTCATGAATTTTTCAGCACCTAAATCTGAACCAAATCCCGCTTCAGTTACAACAATATCAGCTAATTTACGTGCAGTTTGTGTAGCCATAATCGAGTTACAGCCGTGTGCGATGTTGGCAAATGGACCACCGTGAATAATGGCAGGTGTCCCCTCAAGTGTTTGCACTAAGTTTGGTTTGAAGGCATCTTTTAATAATAATGTTAAGGCACCTTCTACTTGAAGATCACGGACGAATACAGGCTCACGCTCAAATGTATAGCCGATTACGATACTTGCTAAACGTTCACGTAAATCTTCAATACTTGTAGCTAAACAGAAAACTGCCATAATTTCTGATGCAACAGTAATGTCAAAGCCGTCCTCACGTGGCATCCCTTGAACAGGACCACCGAGACCCACAACAACTTTACGAAGAGCGCGATCATTTAAATCCATTACACGCTTCCAAATAATACGGCGAGGGTCAATGTTTAAAGCATTTCCTTGGTGGATATGATTATCAATAAAAGCTGATAATGCATTATTTGCAGTCGTAATTGCATGAAGGTCACCAGTAAAGTGCAAGTTAATATCCTCCATCGGTACAACCTGTGCGTACCCACCACCTGTTGCTCCACCTTTCACACCCATTACAGGGCCGAGTGATGGCTCACGTAAAGCAACAACAACATTTTTATTCAATTGATGAAGTGCATCAGAAAGTCCAACCGTCACAGTTGATTTCCCTTCACCTGCTGGAGTTGGACTAATGGCTGTAACTAAAACAACTTTTGCGTCCTCACCATGTGCTGTTATTTTTAATGGATCAATTTTTGCTTTATAGCGACCATATTGCTCAAGCGCATCCTCAGGGATACCTGCAGCTTTCGCTATCTCTGTAATTGGCTTCATAACTGCTTGACTAGCGATTTCTAGATCAGTTAATGGTTGTTTTTTCTTTGTCATTTGGCATCCTACTTTCTATGTTGTTATTTTCCATTATAGACTTTTTTGTGAAAGAAATCATAGTTAGTTATACAAGCATTTCGACAATCAATTGACAACTTTGCTCAATTCATGTATGTTCTTAATGAAAATGCATTTTTTCACATTTTCGCAGGTTATGTCACGACTTAATTGATTTTATTCTACATTTCAAGCGCATGGGAGGCGAATGCTTATGCAACAGGGAATCGTAAAGTGGTTCAATAATGAAAAAGGTTATGGCTTTATTGAATGTGATGATGGAGAAGATGTATTTGTACATTTTACGGGAATCCAAGAGGAAGGCTTCCGTACACTTGAAGAAGGTCAAAAGGTATCATTTGATGTAGTGGAAGGTAATCGAGGACCACAGGCGTCAAATGTTGTTAAATTTTAATCACAAGGGAGCCGTTCGTTGATGAATGGCTCCTTTTTTCAAATGCTCTTAATTGTATTAGCTTTGCTTTATCATCTACGACAATTTCAACGATTGATCCAGTAAAAAGCTCCTGGAAAAACTAGCGTTTCCTTCGTTCTGTCAGCATCCGTAAGTGTAACCCCAAACGGTCCTTCATTTAAATGGCCAAGCGTCATAGTAGTAGCCGCGATTTCGTCATAAAAATCTAGACGTATATTTGGTAACTGTAAAGATATAAACTGTTCTTGTTGTTCAGGCTCTGGTAACTGTAATACTTCCCTCCACAAATTAACAGTAGCTTGCACATCTTTTACATAAAATTGTACAGATTCCATTGATATTGATTGATTCATATCAATAGCTCCATTTGCCTTTAATTGTGCAATACGTTCCTCATCTGCATCCGCCCACTCAATCAAAAATGGAAAATCAATTACCTGCTCTGGCTTGCCAAAATGCAATAGCTTCCATTCGACTACGGAGCCATCTGGTCTAGTACGACTACAAGCATCAGGTCCATATACATCAAAGCCAAGTGCACGTAAACGTTGTGCCTCTTCCTCGATTTTTTTTGTACGTAATGCAATTCTTGAAAAACCATAGCGCTCATTAGCACGTTTAAACGTATAATGTAGGGAATAAGGTAAATTCACTGCATTTTCAAATAAATTACGATCATAAATTGCTATTTGCTCAATATAGTTTAATCCAAAATAGCTTAACGTATTGTATGTCCCCCACATTGTATGTTGACCACCGTTAACTGTATGGATATTACGTTTATTTAAGAAAACCTTTGAATTCTCTGGCGATTGAACTTGATGAACTAGATGGTCAAAATATAAAGTCATGACTAAACCTCCTTTTTCCTCCATTATATACTTTACCTGTTAGTTTTGTTGGTTTAAAATAAAATTAAGAATATTATAATTTTTAAGAAGTTACTATATTTTATGATATCCATTTTAAAATACTCGGCAACGAAATGATTTCAATGCTGAAGGTTCATCAAAAAAGATTTTTCATTTCTGTAAATCAATGAAGAGGTGATTAGAATGACAGACAAAGTAACAGCTTTTAAACTTGCATTAGGTAATTATCCAACAGGCGTTACAGTTGTCACTGCTTGTAATGACGTAAATGAACCAATCGGTTTAACCGTCAATTCCTTTACGTCGGTTTCCATAGATCCACTCCTTATTTTATGGTCGCTCGATAAAAAATCACAGCTGCATCCTTATTTTACTGTAGCTCAGAAGTTTGCTGTTAATATTTTAGCGAGCAATCAAGATCATTTATGTACGCTATTTTCTAGTAAAATCCCAGATCGTTTCGCCCAGGCTAAATGGTCAACCTCTGCTTTAGGTCTACCAGTTTTACATGATACTGCAGCCATTTTGCAATGCAAAATATCTCAGCAAATTGATGCTGGGGATCATACGATATTTATTGGGCAGGTCTTAGAAATTGATGATTCACAAAAGGAACCTTTACTTTATCATCGCAGACATATTGGTGAAATTCCAAAAGGTTTTTATGAATAGGCTATCGCAAGGAAAATATACGCAAAAACAGGGTGATTCATCGAAATCATCCTGTTTTTTGTCGTATTTTCTAGCACTTTATCGAAATACTAAGTTTGGTTGATGAAAATGTATTTCTAAAAGCAATCTAAAGAAAATCCTCTTCAAATTCAGTATAAAGGTTAGCCCGCTCAGCTGTACCTAAATAAAAAAATAGCCACATATATGCAAAGGAAATAATTTCTGTGGCCACCAAACACGATCATTATATCGGTTACTTTTTCTGTGGAAACCTTTGCTTTTCAAGTCTGTTAATTTGCACAATGACGCCATCTTGAATCGTAACGTGCACTTCTCCAAATTCCAAATTTTGAATCGCCTTTGCAATTGCCTCTAGTTTTTTGTCATCTACCTTTTGAGTCACCTGATACACCTCTTCTTTTACCATATTTTTTGTACAAAAGAGACCAACACGTTAATCATAGCTCCCTTTTCTCTTTGGTAGCTCTGTTGGACTTGACCTACACAATTTGTGATTGAAGCTTCGTTTTGGGTCAATCTCTGTACCTCTTTAAATAAGTATATTACGTTTCTTGGAAATAATTCTATAATTCAGAAAACCTATTGTCAATATAAATATTATAAAACCTAGCTGAATACTATGTAATTAAGAAAAAGGAAGTATTTTTTAGTTTCGTATTTTAGTTATGGCAATAAGTATTACCATCATCTTTATAGACAAAAAAAAACAAAAACTGTGCAGATCAATTACCTCTACACAGTTTTTGCTTTAATCATTTTGTAAAACATTTATCAATGCTTTCGCTGTCTTTTGCTTGCCCATAATCTTTATTGGTTCGCCTTGAGCTGGTACAATCCAATGGGGTTCATCCCCACCATATAAAGACTGTGAGCTATTAGCTACCATAAACTGAGCGTTGGCCGATTCCATTCGTAGACGTGCGCGGGATAGTAAAAATTCCTCATCATCTGTTGCCTCAAGTTTAAAGCCTACCAAAGTAACTTTCGGCTGCCACGCTTTTATTTGACCTAATACTTTAGGTGCCTTTTTAAAGTGAATAATAGGTGGCTCGTCAGATGGCATTTTACCTTTTTCTTCCATTAAATTCCCTGATTGGTCATATACTTTGTCAATGAGCCAATCAGAACCTGCAGCTGCCATAATAACGATATCAACCTGTTCTTCTTGAACAGCGTGCCGAACTTTCTCACCTAAATCTTCAATGCCTTCAAATCGAACGGTACGCATTTTATCTTTATTTGTTGGAAGCTGTGCGAAATAACCGTGCATATACAATACGTTTGCCCCAGCCTCTAGTGCCGCTTCAGCTAAATAACAGCCCATTGACCCTTTTGATAAATTCGTATGCCCACGCACACGATCCCATTTTTCAAGTGTTCCCCCACTTGTAATGAGTACGGTCTTACCTCGTAATGTTCCCATACACTCACCTTTTTTCTAATCAATTTCGCCTTGGCGTAATTTCTCACCATCTTTAGAGGTGGGAATCTTCTGTAGCTGCCTCTTTGCTATCGCTACAACAAACATTTGCTGAATGAAGATAAATATACAAATACTATTTTAACGTAATGTCCTGCTATGCTTCAATGTTGTTTTTATCGCGCATGTTGCTCTCTAAAAATATCATTTCATATTTTGTTCTTTTAACCAGGAACATAATATCTCCGCAAATTTCTTCGTTACTGGTGATGCTTGGTGTTTCATAGCTAATCCAATTGTACGATAGCCACCTTGTTTTAAAGGTATGGCTTTTATCGTAGGAGGTAAGTTATTTATCACTAATTTCGGTAAAATACTAATTCCAAGCTGGTGAGCAATCATCGAAATGATCCCTACTTCTTCCGATAATTCAAAGCGAATATTTGGCTTCACGTGATATTGCTCTAACAGTACTTTTACATCATTTGTTCCTTTATATGAAGTCATGATAAATGGCATGTCTTCTAGTTCAACAATATCAATTTCTGCTTTATCATAAAGCGGACTTTTATCGGAGACAATACAAAGCAATGGATCCTGCTGTAGTTCGGTATACTGAAATTGCTTAGACTTTTGACCATTTAAAAACCCTGCATCGACCTCTCCACTTAAAAGCCACTGTTCAATTTCATAATAATCTCCCTCTCGCAATTCCACTTGTATACCAGGAAATTGATTGTCCATAATACGAACAATTTCAGGCATCCAGTTGGAAGAAATACTTGAAATTACACCAATTCGCACTTTTCCTCGAGTAACACCAAGTATATGTGCTGCTTTTTGCTGTAATAGTTCCTGTGCGTCGAGGACATGTCTCATTGCCCTAAGCATTGTATCTCCTTCACTCGTTAATGTGACACCCGCCCGGCTTCTGTGAATAAGTGCAAAGCCGAACTCCTTTTCTAAGCTTGAAACAGCATGACTTACTGCAGATTGGGTTAATCCTAATGCATCTGCTGCTTTTGTAAAGCTAGCTACCTCAGCAACTTTATTCAAAATCTCATATTTGACTATGCTCATTTGGCTGGTCCTCTTTATACATGAATTTTTTTAATATTAATCATTATAAACATTCGTTTTACTAATCTCAATACAAGATATATAGTAAATTTTAGTATAAAAACTGTTTTAGTACACAGAATGTAGGTGAGCATAATGAGTGTCCAAAAAAAAGCAAATTTATTAATGGTTATAGTGACAATGTTTTGGGGATTATCTTATACCTTTATGGTCATGGGGCTTGAAACATTGGCGGTTTTTAATGTGGTGGCATTGCGTTGTATCATCGCATTTTTCGCAGCAGGTATCATCTTTTATAAACGCATGATTAAGGTCAATGCTAAAACTTTAAAATATGCAGCTATCCAAGGGTTTCTACTATTCATTGTGTTCATTCTCAGCTTATTTGGACTAGAAACAACTTCGGTGTCAAATGCTGGATTTATTTTAAGTCTAACAGTTGTCTTAGTCCCTATTTTCAGCAGTTTTATTGAAAAGAAACTACCTTCAAGAGCAGTTAGTTTTGCGATTGTTTGCACAATGATCGGGATTACAGTGTTAACTGCTCATGGCTCATTTACCTTTCAAAAAGGGGATATTCTAGTAGCCATCGCTGCACTATGTTATTCAATTTACTTACTGTTAAACAGTACTTTTACACGGAGCGTTGAATCAATTTCCTATGGCATTTATCAGCTCGGTTTTGCTGGACTTTATGCACTTGTATTAACACTAATTTTCGAAACACCAACACTTCCAAATTCAACAACTTCTTGGATTGCTATTATTGGCCTTGGTGTCATTTGTAGTGCATTCTGCTTCGTAGGTCAAACTGTTGCACAACAGTTCACTTCTGCAACACATACTGGACTAATATTTTCCTTAGAACCTATTTTTGCAGCGATGTTTGCCATGATGTTTATAGGGGAAGGAATAACAGTAAGATTAATGATAGGTGGTAGCTTTATTCTAATGGGTAACCTTGTTGCTCAATTAGAGCATCTCCATGTTTTACGCTTTATTAAAAAACATGAACATGAAAAAGCTATACATTAATCAGCTTTGAATCCTCTCTATACAAAAAACAGAGTGATGCACGCGCACTCACTCTGTTTAATCTAAATATTTTTTTGCTTCTGCGTTTAATCGCTCACGTATTTTTCGAGAGGAAACTCTCCCTGTTACACGTGAATCAAGACGACTAACAATCATCTAATTATGTTGTCTTGTATGCAGTTGGCTGCTCAGCAAACAATACAATAACACCTTGTTCTACGAGATGCGCATAGTAAGCTGTTTGTCCTTCTGTAAGATCAAATCGCTTTATTCCCTCTGTTACAGCCGATTCACCAGTAAACCATGATTTAAATTGATCCATCCAATTCCCTACCTCGTGTGTTTTCACATTAGCATCCCATTTAACATCCTCAAAATGGCTCGGATCCTTTGCTATAACATGAATATCCTCTATTTGATATGCATCTAATCGCATACTTTCTAAAATATGAAGCATTTCTTCCCTTGTATGGGCCACTTCAATTTCCGGATTTTGTACATTCTTCATGCTCAATTCCTCCTAATCTATGGCTTACTATATATTTACCCTACCTATTTAAAAATAAAACCTATTTTGCCTGTTTTTTATAGAACTGTAATATATGTTATCTTTTTGCGATACATGTTCACGTTTTGAAACAATGGTTATGTACTTATATGAAACGTCAAAAAAATAGACAATGGGAGCTCACTAAAGAGCCCCATTGCCTATCACTTACTTACGGTTATTTGTGCCCAAGAAAGGCCTTCAACATCCAGGTATGTTTTTCAAGGGACTGGTACATAGCATTTAGTAAATCCTCTGTTCGATCGTCCCCTTCTTCTGCCGCAAGCTCCATTGTTGAATTTAAAGCTTTCATAAGAGTTTGGAAATCGGCAATAGTTGTAGCCACCATTTCCTCCGTCGTCTCATTCCCTGTCGCTTCCTCTATACAGGACAGTTCAAGATGTTCTTTTAATGTAGCAACTGGTTTTCCATCTTTCGAAAGAATGCGCTCTGCAATTTCATCTAGATTTAACGTTGTTTCATTATATAATTCTTCAAATTTTGCATGTAGTGTAAAAAAGGCATTTCCCGTAACATACCAATGATAATTGTGCAATTTCGTATAAAGTACAGACCATGTAGCGACAAGCTTATTTAAGTGTTTGTTTAAGTTTTGTGTCATTATTTCTCCTCCAATGTCCAGTGTTCTAGCCATTAGTATGCGTTGTAAAGTATGCTTGCTATACACACTTTTTTTCATTGAAAAAATTCTAAGGTCAAATATAAAACCAAAACATTTTCCGCTACATAGACAATCCTAAAAAACAGATGGATTACATCAATTGGACGTTTAAAATCACAAAAAACCTAATAAGAGATTGTCATTACATTAGACTACTTTAGTTCCTTACGAATTTCTTTTTTCTATCACTGGAAGCTTCGTAACTTCTGCAATCCATTCATCCTCGGCCCTCTTTTCAATCAAACCAGTAATTATTTGTTTCCTACCTTGCTCAAATTCTTCTTGCCTTTCTTTCCAAAACTCCAGCAAGTGTCGGCGGTAAATCTTCTTTATTTAGATGCAAAATTTCTTCCTCCCCATACACATCTGGTTTCTCGCAAACTAATTGCATCATAATTACATCCTCCCTTAACTTTAAATCCATTATAGCTATTGCGAACATAAGTTTATGTACCGTTGTTATATTTTTAAGAACATTAAAACTATTCTCTATAATTATTTCACATTCCGAAATAGTTTCGTTATAATGGAATCACTTACTTAAAAAGGGGTGTTAATTGATGGAGGTATTACCATTACGAAAAGATGTACCAGTGGAACAAACATGGGATTTAACAGATTTACTTGAAAATGGCGAGAATTTTGAGCCTGCTTTAACGCAGCTTGTGGAAGATGCAAAAAATTTTGAACGTACGTATCAAGGTACAATTACGGATGCTCGAAAGGTAATTGATGTTTTAACAGCTTATGAAGAACTTTATGAAAGCATAGTTCCTATTGGTACTTATGCAAGCTTGAATAATCAAGCTGATCATACAGATAACGAAGCCCAAATGCGTGCTGCAAAATATGGTGCAGCAGTCGGAAAAATAAGTAGTACAATTTCTTTTGTACGCAGTGAATTACTAGCACTAGATGAGTCTATTTTAGAAGAAGCTGCTACATTAAACCCTAATTATAAAGTCTATATAGAGGAATTATTAAAACAAAAGCCTCATCAGCTACATCCAGAGGTAGAAAAAGCACTAGCTGCATTTAGCTCTACTTTTGATGCACCATATGAAACGTATAATACGACAAAGCTTGTAGATATGCATTTTGGAGAATTTGAGGCCAATGGCGAAAAACATCCACTGAGCTTTGTGTTATACGAAAATGACTGGGAGTTTGACGCTGATACAAAAGTACGCCATGCTGCATTCCAAGCATTTTCGAATAAATTACGTGATTATCAGCACACAACTGCAAAAATTTATAACACACATATTCAGCAGGAAAAAACAGTGGCTGATTTACGAGGTTTTGATTCTGTCATTGACTATTTATTATTCGATCAAGATGTTGATCGTACGCTTTATAATCGTCAAATAGATTTGATTACAAAAGAGCTTGCACCTCATATGCGCCGTTATGCAAAGCTTATTCAACAAGCAAATGGCATTGAAAAAATGACATTTGCTGATTTAAAGATAGCCCTTGATCCAGACTATGATCCGAAACTAACAATGGCTGAAGCAAAAGAATATGTTGAGAAAGCATTAGACGTTATGGGTGAGGATTACAAAGAAATGATTGAAAAGGCGTTTAACGAACGCTGGATTGATTATGCACCAAATAAAGGAAAATCGACTGGAGCATTCTGTTCAAGTCCATATGGTAGTCATCCGTATATTTTAATGTCTTGGAATGAACGTATGAATGAGGTATTCACTTTAATTCATGAGCTTGGGCACGCAGGGCATTTCGCGAATGCACATGCCCATCAATCTTATTTTAACAGTCGGCCTTCGTTATACTTCATCGAGGCACCATCGACAATGAATGAAATGCTGCTAGCCAATTATTTATTAACCCATAACAATGATCTTCGCTTCAAACGTTGGGTAATTTCAAATATTGTATCCAAAACGTATTATCATAACTTCGTCACACACTTACTAGAGGCAGCATATCAACGAAAAGTGTATGAATTAATCGATGCTGGAGAAGCTGTGAATGCAACCGTTTTAAATCAATTAAAACGCTCCGTATTAGAAGATTTCTGGGGTGACGCTGTCGATATTACTGAGGGAGCCGAGCTTACTTGGATGCGTCAACCACACTATTATATGGGCCTATATCCATACACATATAGCGCTGGCTTAACAATTTCTACACAAGTATCCAAACGTATCTTAAAAGAAGGTAAGACGGCTGTAGATGAATGGTTAGCAGTCCTTCAAGCTGGAGGTACGAAATCACCTGTAGAGCTAGCTCAAATGGCGGGTGTCGATGTTACAACAGACCAGCCGCTTCGTGATACAATTGCTTATATCGGTCACCTTATTGAAGAGCTTGAACGATTAACGATAGAAATGGAAGCTATTAAAGGCTAAGCAAAGCGAGAACCATCTATGCTATCTCTAAAGCATAGATGGTTTTCTATTTTTAGTTCTAAGCAGATAAATTCGTACATATAATAGAATCAGGGCGTCCATCCACATTTTTTGATATTTCAAAATAGACTATCATTTTTCTTCATACAAATGTACCGTTATTATTAAATGTATGCAATTTATTTAGCAAAATTCGACTAACAATTTTCAAAGGAAGTGTTCTAATTATGGTAAAACGTAATGATCCATGCCCATGCGGTAGCGGCAAAAAATATAAAAAATGTTGCGAAGGTAAACAGCAGGTTACAGTAGAAGCTGTAGCAATCGAAGAATTAGAGCGTGTACTACAAACATTTTACTTAGAATATCCAGAACGCAAAGATGTTCGTGCTTATATCGAACATGTAGGTACATGGCAACCTAAATTAGAGAGCGTACTACAAAGAGAGCTAATTGAGGCAATCGCGTTAGACGACTTTTTCTTCCATCAAGAGCCATCTATTTGGAAAGGTTACTTAAAGAAAACAAAGAAAAAAACGGTAAGACCTTCTACAGTAAAAGTGTTGGAAGAGTGGTCACAACCACATCTATTTATTGGTTCCGTGTCAGTTGTAGAAGAAAAATATTTCAAAGCTAAACATGTGTTAACAAATGAAGAAATTTATATTCGTCGTGAAAATGACAAACCAATCCCTGAAGGTATGCATGTTTTTGCATTCATCTTACCAGATGGTACAAAAAAATCAGAGTATTATTTAGCTGTTTCAACGCTTATCTTCTTCCCGGAAGACCATGCAAAGGTATTTGAGCAATTTAAGCAAAATTTTGAGGCTTCTGAGAAGAAGGTTAGTGCATTCTTAAAAGAAGAGCATTTATCCTTCTGGGAGTTACTTGTGTCGAACGGTTATAAAGGCGAGGAATTCACGAACTTTGAGAGCAATGTAATTACACAAGTTAAAGAGTTTCTTGAGCAAAATGAGCGCGAAACAGCTCCTATGTTAGAGCTTTTAGAGGACTACTTAATTGAAGGGCAACCATCTGCGCGCAAAGAGGCTGCCATTGCTGCTGGCGCGATTCGATATGGTCAAGAAAACGAGCTATTCGAGTCGTTATCAATGACAGTAAAAGAAATTGCAGCGACGTTCGATATTTCAGCTTCCTCTCTCACAAAATACTACCAAGACCTAAGTAACTATGCTTCAGCTAAATAATGTTTAAAATAGCGCCACACACTCTAAGCAATCTCGAAGTGTGCGGCGTATTTTTGTCTACATAGAAAAAAGCTACTATTGTTATCGGCAATGAACCGACAACAAAGTAGCTTTTTCTATGGTAACCAACCAATACTATTTTTTCCGAACATATTGTTATTTATGCATCGAAATTAGTAAATATGATTATTTATTGATCAAAAATGAAACTTTTATCATTAAGCTTTAATTTATTTAAACATAGTCCGTTTAGTACCTATGATTGTTGTGCCACAATTGAAAAGACATTTCTGTTATATGCTAAAAACATTATTTACTATATACCTTCAGGAGCTCTTCTCCGAGAAATTGGAGTCGCTCTCCTACTGAGCAGGCTTCAATACAGAAACGGTGAGCTCCAGGTTTCCCACGCTCTTTTCGTAATTGCTGTATCACTAAGCAATCAGCACAATACGTATCATGCAGTTCATCAATATCTTTCATAACCGTCACTTTATCCAAATTGAACTCTCGCTCCTTTCACGTCCAAATTTCACTTCTTACTATTATGAAGTGAACATTTTGAACAAGCAACTATTTTGTTTAACCATTTTATAACTTTCAGCAAATATATTTTGTAGAGAAAGCAAAGCGTCAGCTACAAATGTTTTCTGCGCGACAGCGGCAATTATGCCGAGGCATAATTGATCATCTACTTAGATATTGTGAAAAAGCACTATTGATGTACAATAAAGTAAAAACTAAATTAAAAAGTAGGGATTTTATGTTAGAAGTATATATAGATGCTGCTAGTGCAGGAAACCCTGGCCCAAGTGGTATTGGTATATTTATTAAAGGCGAAGGACATCATATACAAATCAGTGAGTATATAGGACAAGCCAATAATCATATTGCTGAGTTTACTGCCTTAGTACGTGGCCTTGAAGAAGCACTAAAGTTAAGTTCAAACCTAGTCTCAGTGCGCTCTGATTCAAAAATTGTTGTTGCCTCTATGGAAAAAGAATATGTGAAAAACGAGGAATTTAAACCCTATCTTGATCAGGCACTTACACTTGCGAGTAGCTTCGATTTATTTTTCATCAAATGGGTTCCAGATACGCAAAATAAAGCTGCAGATGCACTTGCACGTAAAGCAATTCAAAAAGAAAAAAATTAAACAAAGGGGACTGTCACTTGCTTTACCAAGAGTCGGTCTCCTCCTTCATTTCATTCAGATACTTAATATCCCCCAATAATTCATTTTTATCATCTTCGTTTATTTATAAATAAAATATATGCTTATAAAGAAACGCATAGAAATCACCAAGTCCTCATCCATTTAACTTACACACATGGCGCATATATACAAATATCACCCCTGATTTTTGATGATGTGCCATAAAGTAATATATTTTCCATTTATTATTTGTATAAATTGTATCCTTAATGTTGTTTTATTGACATACTATTGTAATATTACAATGTTAATATCATATATATATTAAGTTTTTAAGTTTTTAGGAGGATACATATTATGAAAAAGAATAAAAAGTATAGATGGGGATTGAAATTAGCTACATTTGCTTTAAGTTCATCTGTACTTTTTTCAACAATTGACACAGCATCAGCAGCAACTTATACAGTAAAATCTGGTGATTCTTTATGGAAGATTGCTAATCAGTACGGTGTTACTTATCAAACATTGATGAAATGGAATAACTTATCTTCTTCAACAATTCGCGTTGGACAAAAGTTAAACCTCAATACCACATCAACAATTTCAACACCTACACCTAAACCTGTAGCTGCACCTAAACCAACAGTTACAGTTAAACCAACAACTAACCTTGTGCAAGTTGCTAAACGACAATTAGGCGTAAAATATACATTTGGTGGAAGTAAACCTAGTACAGGTTTTGATTGCTCAGGCTATGTCACTTACGTATATAATAATGCTGGTATTTCGACAGCTCGTAAGTCAGCAGCAGGTTTTTACAGTACAGCTAAAAAAGTAAGTGCACCACAAGTAGGAGATTTAGTATTTTTCTCTAATACATATAAAGCCGGTATTTCACATGTAGGTATTTATATTGGAAATAATCAAATGATTAGCGCAAGTGACGGTGGTGTTTCTATTGCTAACATCAATAGCTCTTATTGGAAAACACACTTTACTGGATATGGTCGTATATAGGAAATAAAAAAACAGTTGGGATGCCCAACTGTTTTTTCTTTATACATGTGCTACTTTTTTCGATTTTATTTTTGCTAAACGTACTAAATAAATGATGAAGACAACAACTAGCAAGCCTGCTCCAGCGAGATATACAGAAGCATAGCCTACTTGCACAGCTACCATTCCTAAAATATAAGAGCCAAGTGCAATGCCAATGTCAAACATCGTAAAGTACGTTGCGGTTGCATAACCACTGCGTATATGTGACGCAGACTGTACAGCTAATGCTTGTAAGCTTGTAGTCACTGCTCCGTAGCCAAATCCAATAAAGATGGCTGCAAATAAAAATAATGCCGGACCTGAGACAAATGCAAGCATTACAAGACCGATACCAAAGAATATAATACCAGGTATAATAACAAACTGCGGCCCTTTTGTATCATAAAGTTTTCCTGTATATGGACGTGTAATAAGCATTGCTGCTGCAAAAACTGCATAAAATAGACTCGCTACAGCCATTAAATCTTTTTGCTGTGCGTAGACTGATAAAAACGATAAAACACTCGAATATGAAAAAGCTACTAAGCTTGCAATCGCCGCAACTGGTAGCGCACGACGTTCAAATAAATCATCAAATTTAAATGTCAATTTACCCTGATGTTCAGGCTTGGGTAAATCATCAGTTTTTATCGTTACAGCTAGGATGCCCCCTGCTAATATACAAATACTCATCACAATAAATAAAACATTGAAGGTACTATATTGAATAAGTAGCAAACCGATAAATGGTCCAATAACTACTGCTAAGTTAGTAGACATTGTGAAATAGCCTAGACCTGCACCTTTTCGATTGGCTGGCACTATATCTGCAGCTAAAGAGCCAGCTGCTGTTGTAATAATACTAAAGAAAATCCCTTGAATAAAACGTAGTCCTAATAAAAGTCCAAAAGGATGAATGAATAAATATAAAACTGTACATAAAAAATAGCCGATAATTGAAATAACTAAAAGCTTTTTCTTCCCCAAAACATCTAATAATTTACCTGAAAAGGGACGAACGATAATGGCAGATAATAAAAATCCTGACAGTAACAATCCCGCTTCCTTTTCTGTCTGATGCAACTCACCAATCGCATAAAGCGGCAAAGTCGTTACCAGCCCATAGAAAACAAAAAATACCGAAATATTTGTTAAAAAGAGACTAATAAACCGCTTCGTCCATATTTTTGTATTCCCCTCTTGTTGCATGTCAATCAACCTTTCATTTTTTCCAGTAAAATTATAAATTGCTGTTGTTCCTCGACAGTCAATGACCCTACCATTTCTTCTTCAAAAGCTAAGATGGTTTTAGTGATAGCAGGTAAATGTTCCTCTGCATATGGTGATAAGGTAACGATTTTTTCACGTTTATCTTCACCATCAATTCTTAGTACCCAACCTAGTGTCTCGAGTCGAGTAATTGCTCTAGTTATACTCGGTGCCTCAACGTTTAAATACTTCCAAATTTGTGTTAATGTCATTGGCCCGTGATTATGTAAGCAATATAAAATAGCCCATTGTGAGCTATATAAGTTGTGCTGTTTCAGTACTTCATTTAAACAATTCGTTAAATAACGACTTTTTTGGAATAAAGCATGAAATATAGGGTTCATGTTATCATCCTCTCAAATTTATTTACCTAGCTAAATAAATACTATACGCCTCATTTTTTCTGTTGTAAAGCAAGTTGTTTTTTGAGGTTTTGATGGCAATGATCCTTAGCCGACTGACGTTTGATTCACTATTATCAGTGAATCTCTTGCATTTATATGCGATTTTCTCTGACTTACTACATATCAGAAGGGAATTTTTTGAAAGTGTCGAATTAAGCTAATAGATTACAAATAAAAGGAGATGGAAGCATGGGGAAAAAGGTATTAATACTTGCAGGAGACGCAGTTGAAGCTTTAGAAATTTTTTATCCTTATTATCGTTGTCTAGAGGCTGGCTATGATGTAACGATTGCAGCACCATCCGCAAAAAAATTACAGACTGTATTACACGATTTTGTCGATGGAGTTGATACATACATCGAGCGTACAGCATATGGATTAGAAGCACACTTATCCTTTGCAGAAGTAGATCCTGCACAATTTGACGGACTCATCATTCCTGGTGGACGGGCGCCAGAATACATTCGTTTAAATGAACATGTTCCGACACTAGTGAGCCATTTCTTTGAAACTAATAAACCAATCGCTGCTGTATGTCACGCAGCTCAAATTTTCGCGACCATTCCTGAAGTTCTGAAAGGACGTGAACTAACAGCCTATATTGCCTGCAAGCCCGAAGTTCAAGTAGCCGGAGCGACGTATATCGATACTAACCTTCACACAGATGGCAATTTAATTAGCGGTCACGCATGGCCAGATTTACCTGGATTAATGCGAGAATTTATTAAAAAGCTAGAAAGCTAAACGGAATGAGGATGCCTGAAAGTAGGCATCCTCTTATTTTATGGAGTGGTTTCTTGGAATTCAATTTTCACTACTTTATTTGTATTGGTTACATATTTGATTCGAACATGTACACCGAATTCCTTGTCATTTTGTTTTAGCCAAAGTTTAAATTTTTCAATAGTGGAGTCTTCAATAACCTCGCTTCCCACATGCAAATAATCGAGGATTTTTGCTTGAGGGTATTTTGCATGTGTCTCTTTTATCGCTACTTTCCCCCATTGAGCATGGGCTGGAATTCCCTGTTGAGCATAAGTAATTGTTGGGGTGTTTATAAATAGAGCAAACAGTACAAGAAAAATGCCAAGTTTCATACAAAATTTTCGCAAGTTACTCAACCTTTCATATTCTTTTGGTATAAAGTAGCCAAAACAGCAAAAAATAAGTGCTCCTTAAGTATTCTCAACCTTAAGGAGCAGTTTTCATTATTTTTTGCTGGATTGTTTAGGTTGTTGAGGATTGTTATGAATTACTTGATTAAACTCTGCAGAATATTCTTCACGATCATTTCTTTTATGTGTATCTTCTTTCTTTTTCTTTTTGAAGCTTGTTTTATTCTTCTTTGCCATTATTAAAGCCTCCAATGTTTCATTTATTTGTTTTTGTTGGACTGCTGATTTTTCTTATGGTTCGTTTTATTATCTTTATTTTTTGCTTTCGCATCAAATTCTGCACCGAATTCTTCATTGAGATTGTCATTCGGGTTATTGTTATTACTATTTGATTTATCGAGGTCTATTTTTTTGTAGGTATCAAAAGGATTATGCGTTCTAACATTCATTGTTTTATTGTTGTTTTTGTTGTTTCCATTGGTATTTCTATTGGCCACGGATATTCACCTCCTACATGTAATGTGCTCAGGATAGAAGGATTTATGCTTTGGGGATTACTACAGACATTACTAAAACTGTTACAGTATAAAAAAATGTACATCACTAATAATAATTAGTAATGTACATTGTAATTAGACAATTGTATATTCAGTTATATTTAATAATGCACCGACTGCACCTGAAAAACCGTGGTCATTTATAAAGACTGGTGTATGTTTTTTCGTACGTGTGTAATTGGCAATCACTCGTGTAAGATGATCATTATTGCTTAAAGTTGAACCGATATAAACGATATGCTGCGCATTTTTCTCTTCGGCATATTGAATACTAAGTGTAGTAATAACTTCACCTACAAGCCCTTGTACAGTTGCAATAATATCTTCAGTTGGATGTTTGAGAGACTCTGTAATACCAACTTTCCCAAAATTACTAGCTGTCAATTGCCCATCTATAGGTGTGTCCATCCCTTGATAAATATCCTTTACTAGTAAATCAATTTCTTCTCGATTACCTTTAGAGGCCAGTTCTCTTATTTCATTATAATCCGTGATGCCAGTTGTAAGCGCTGACAATCCAATCAATGTTCCACCACCAACGCCTGTCCCACCAACACGAACATGCGTATTATCTTCCATATAATGAATTGAAGTACCAGTACCAATATTAGTAATCATACTTCTCTCAAAGAAGTACCCCTCTTTATGCAACAAAAATCGAACGCCCTTCAATGTGGCTTCAAACTCTACTATATAATGAATCGATTTCATTGTTTTGATGACATCCAGTAATTGTTCTGTACGCCCTCCCGTAACACCAATATCCTCAATATCTGGATGATTAATAATCCAATTCTGCACAGCTAGCAAATCATTTGACGGGAAAGTTGTTAAAATGAGCTCATTATGCTCATCTAAATAAGCAACTTTTGTCAATGTTCCACCTGCATCAATACCTATAGCCTTTGGCATACCATTCTCCTTTGACTTTACGTATAATCTCTATTTCAGAAGGTGAGATATATACTAGATTTTGCTTTTATTCAAGAGGCGTTTGAAGCCTGTTGAATAACGTTCATGCCTCCACAAATGTCACGGATTTTGCAAGGAGTTATTGTGTCAAAATCCGGTGAATTGTATTTCAGTACCGAAAGCAAATCTACAGCTACAATTGTTTACTGCGCGAAAGCGCAGCGGCAGCAACAAATGTTTTTTTTCTGTGCGAAAGCGCAGCGGCAGCAACAATTACTCGAAAAGTGAAGTTGTATCTTTGTCCTTCCTAAACTTTAACGCTGTTGAAATAAATGTGCAATAACTTAGCAAACTTTCATGAAAAAAACACGAAAAATATCAATTATTTTCTACTAATCACACGATTTTCGTCGCATTTTATAACTTCAACATTATTCTACTATAAAAACACAAAAGAAGTGAAAATGCAATGAAACTCGATGCATCATCGATTCTATAGCAATTCTAGCAGGTTGGTGTCGTTAAAACTTAAAAGTTGGGCTATAATTCCTGAAAGTGTTCCGATAAAACTATAAGTTGGATGTCATATTGTTAAATGTATGTCATCTAAACTAGTTGATTGGAGCGGATGCTGGGCGACTCCTTGGGGATCATCTGATATCCTCCAACATCTCTAGTTCGCTTTTCAATATCACTTTTACCATTGCTGCGCCCATCCCTGACGCACAATCTGTAATAATTACAAATTTGTTTTCTACCCTCTCTTTATCTTTAATCTATACCAATTGAAAATAGTTGAATATAAATTGAACAATCTGTTTTATCTTTCATCACTTTTACGATACGATATACTATAGATGTGTTACCATTTGAACGGAGGAATACAAGTGAAAGATCAAAAGAAACTTTATAAAGAAGCGATGCAAGTTTTAAAGGAAACTAGTCGCACTTTTTATATACCGATTACTTTTTTAAAAAATGATTTAAAATTGTCTGTGGCAGCCGCATATTTAGCAATGCGTGCTATAGACGAAATTGAGGATCATGAAAACCTTTCTAATGATGTGAAATTTGATTTACTTAATGCAACAAGCGAGCTATTAAAGGAATCATTTAACGCAGAAGCCTATGAAACTTTATTAGCGCCATATGCAGATCAGCTACCTGAAGTATCTCTTCGTTTAGCAGATTGGCTAACGTTTTGTCCTGAGGGCTCACGTAAAATTGTCCAAGATTCAACGAGTGAAATGGCATTTGGGATGGCGAAATGGGCAAAGGCAAACTGGCAGGTGCATACACGAGAGGATTTAGATGATTATACATACTACGTTGCAGGGCTTGTTGGGACAATGCTGTCCGAGCTTTGGGCGTGGGGTGCAGACATTCAAACAGATCGCGATTTAGCGATTGGCTATGGCCGAGGTCTCCAAGCAGTCAATATTTTACGCAATCAACATGAGGATATGGACGAGCGCGGAGTAAGTTTCGTTCCTGATGGATGGACACGTGAAGATTTATTTGCATATGCGGAGGAAAATCTCGCGAAAGCTGATCTTTATATGAAAGATATTAATAAACGAACGGTATTATTATTCTGTCGATTACCACTTGCATTAGCTCATAAAACATTAAAGGCCATGCAAGAAGGTCGTGAAAAAATGACACGAGCTGAAGTAGAACAAACAGTTGAAGAGGTACAGGGTGACTAAAAACTGTCACCTTTAAAAAGAGCCCCAGTATGAAAAATCTCGTACTGGGGCTTCTTTAATTATAAGCTCTGAATTAGCTTAACAATCACTTCATAGCTAAAAAAGACTGAAAGCATCGTTAACAACATAAATACAACCTTTTCAGCTTTACTACCCGTTTTTGTAGTAAGTGGTAAACGTATTGAAATGGATACTGGGAAAAACAGCTTAACACCCTTTTTTGTCCCCATATCAAGGAAAATATGACTTGCCATTCCTAATAAAATACCTAGCGAGATGGATTCGTAAGGTATAAATGTATGTAGTAGCATCCAAACCAAAAATAAAAAAAGTAAACTATGTGTAAACGAACGATGTCCAAACAGCGAATTCACAGTTTTTGATATGATGGGAAACTTCCTCCCAATTTTACTACCTCCATGGCAAATATCCGGAAGTAACGCACCGATAACGCCCGCTCCAACTAAAACAAGCGGATTATCATTAGAAATTTGTGCAAAAGCAAGGCTTGTCGTGATGCCCCCGATAATATGTGTATTCCCTTGCATTATTTACTTCTGCTCCTTATATCTTGATATTTTTTAACCTCCTTAATTTAACACACTCCAGCGCAAAAGGGAACATATATTCCGAACGTACAATCCCTTTTCAACACTTACTTTTTTGTAGACAAAAAAACTCTCATATAAAAATTCAAATATCAGAAACATTTCAGGTTCTCATTGTATATATAGGATAACTAGAGATAAAAATGAATATTGGAGGTTATTTATGAAATCTATCAAAGGAATTTTGTTTATCATATTAATAATGAGTAGTAGTGCTTTACTGTGGTATTTTGCTACACCTATAGAGCCTATCCAGGCAGTTAACAGGCTCAGTCATATCATTGGGGGCATGGCCATTACAGGCTTCTTTCTTGTCTTCTTGTTAGCAACAAGAATGAAAATTTTTGAGCGTTGGTTCCATGGTCTAGAAAATGTTTATATTTATCATAAATATTTAGCAATACTTTCACTAGCATTAGTGGTTATACATGGGCAATTACAAGATCTCGTTCCCCACTGGGATAAAGTGCAAAGAACTTCACTCAGCGAATTTGCGAAAGAACTAGGTTCACTTGGGCAATATGGTTTCATAGCGCTAATTGTAATTGCGCTTTTTGCTAAATTTCTAAAATATGAGCACTGGCGGATCTTTCATCGGTTAATGCTTATTCCTTATACATTTGGAATTTATCATGCCTATTTTTCAAGCAGATACGATTTATTGCAGATTACACCTTTAGGAATTTTTACAGCAATAACTACTACTATTGGATTTATGTCAGCGTTATATATGTTAACGATGTATCAGGATATGTACTTTAAATATAAAGGTAACATTACGGGCATCAAAAAATTGGGCTCTAATGTTATTGAACTGGAGCTAACACTTGATAAAAAAATACCTTATCGACATGGACAATTTATTTTTATCAAGATTTTTCAAGATGGCATAGAAAAGGCACCTCATCCCTTTTCAATTTCAGGTGGTGATGGAAAAAAAATATTCGTCACTATTAAAGCAATTGGTGATTTCACAAAAAAGGTATATGATTCAGTTCAACTGAATACACCGGTCACACTTGATGGTCCTTATGGTCATTTAAATTTTGAAAATGGCACAACGCAACAAATTTGGATAGCTGGTGGTATAGGCATTACTCCTTTTTTATCTTATTTGCAATCACAGCCTATCAATCGTGATATTGAATTATTTTACACTTATCAAGGTCAAGACAATGCTATTTATAAAGAATTTTTACAAGAGTATGCAAAAACTAATCAACAATTCAGAGTGAACTTTATTGATACTACTCAAATGGACAGGCTTTCATTTGAAAATTTCACAGTGCCAGCCCAAACAAGTATTTTTATGTGCGGCCCTGAAAAAATGCTAAAACACTTTGCCAAGCAATTGAAATTCCGCAATAAAGATATAAGTATTAACTTCGAAGCATTTAAATTTAAGTAACAATTATGCCACGGCATAATTCCGCGACACCGCTGAAAAAAGTTAATCAAAACTCTCTATTTCGAGCAGTTTACTTGGAATTCCAAAAAGAATACCGTATAGTAAAATATCATAAATATAAAGGGGATTTTATAAACGATGACTACAACTAAAAGTAATATAAATAAAGTGATGCACGATCGTAAATCTGTGCGTAAGTATGAGGCAAATTTTAAAATTCCACAAGCTGAATTAGAGGAATTACTTGTAGAGGCAACTACCGCTCCATCATCAAGTAATTTACAACCTTGGCGCTTTTTAGTGATCCAAGATGAGGCAGTAAAAAAAGAACTACGTTTAATTGCTAATAACCAGGAGCAAGTAGAAACTGCGTCTGCCATCATTGCGGTATTAGGCGATACAGAAATGTACAAAAATGTAGAGGAAGTCTATACAAAAAACTTTGAGCTTGGCTATATGGATGAAGCAACAAAAAATATGATGATTGAAAATTCATTAAAGATTTATGCAAACCTTCCTAAAGAAGTTCTTAAAAATATAGCTACATTTGATGCGGGCTTAATTTCTATGCAAATCATGCTTTTAGCAAAGGATATGGGCTATGATACAGTTACAATGGGCGGCTTCAATAAAGAGGCTTTTGCGCAACGCTTTGAATTAACAGATAATCTAGTGCCAATCGTCTTAATCGCCATCGGAAAAGCAGCATCACCAGCTTACGGCTCTTCTCGTTTAGCGCTAAATGACATTGCAAAATTCATTTAATCGCGAGATAAAGACTTTATCAATTACGACTTGGGATGCGCCAGTGAATGTAGATAAAATGTTCTTTTTAGAATAAATATGATACACTAAATATAGAATAAAAAAGACTGGATGCGTCAACATCCAGTCAAAGCAACAATCATGCCGCAACCATAGCGGCTGACCAAGTTAAAGTTGTAGAAATAGTCACCTTACTTAGCCGGCAGGGTGGCTATTTCTTTTTATTTTGAGAGACAATAATGCTAAGCATCAGTGTCAGTACTGCAATTAGCAAAAGACTACACTGTACAATCAAACTGAATGCTTCAAATACTGTCAACCGCCTCACCCCCTTTCAAAAGGGAGTTCAGCCGCCACCTGCTTTATGAATTGTTGCTATTGTTAGTCTAACAATTTTACGAAATATATTCTATGGAAAATCCTAAAAAGATTGAAAATTGCTACTTTTGTTTATACCACCTATATCGTTAGTCAGGTGAAAAGCTATACTCTACATCTATCGTTTTATGAACATGAACCCCGACTTTCTCAATAATCCTAAAACATCCCTAAAGAGTACCTCAGTACATTAATCTAAATCTGACAATTTAACTATCGACTCTTTCAAAACCTGTAATTCAGACAGTGACAATGTAACACCCTTGCCCATTTTTGTATGATCCTCCGACCAATCTCTAATATCGTATTTCGGTTCACGACCATTCCAACTAATTAAATTCAATTCTTTTTTCCAGCCTTTATTGCCCTCCGATAATACCGCAACTGTTTCAACAATTTCGTATTTAATTTCTGCCATATTCATTCCTCCTTATTTCATCTGTAATAAGAACTATATCTTGAAATAATAGGATTATCAAACGTGAAAAGTGAAAACGCATGAAATAGTTACACTCCGTTTCTTCCTACTCCTTCACCTCAATTAAATATATACCTTTCGAAAATCCTCCACGTTGAGTCTTCTTCTGAGTACGTATTTGTTCCAATTGTTCGTAGGGCACGTCGTATATTTGTATAGCTGTAAGTACTAATTCTAAAATATCCGCAAGTTCCTCAACGGCCTCTTTTGGAGAGGCTGCCTCTAGAAACTCTAATGCTTCTTCTTGCATTTTCACTTTTATTTCCTCTAAGCGTTCTCCTTGTTCTAATACTCTTATGCTATATGTTTTACCTTCTGCTTGAATTACTTGAGGAATTAAATCACGTACTAATTTATTATATATTGGCATGTTATTGTCCCCTTGATTATTTTCCATATTTCTGCTGAATCGTTTGAGTATGTTGTTTTTTGACTTCATTGGATACTTGCATTTGAGGCGCAAGTTTATTGTAAATTGCTTGAATATCTTCTTGAGAGAAAAGCTGTTTCGCAGTTTCCATTTGTGTTTGGATAAAACGCCTTAAATTTTCTCGTTTTATAACATGTACGTTTGGAGAAGTTACTACCACTTTTTTCAATGTACAGCGTTCACTAAAGACAATGACTGAATGAATTGCTTCTTTCGGAAGGCCTAAAAAATCTTGAATTGCACGGATATGCGTAGCATTTTGACGGATCGGATTGTAAAATCTATATTTTTTCTTATTCGGCATCGTTTGTGTCCATTGCTGTTGTGTTTCATTGCCAAAAATCCAACCACTATAGTTTTTTGACTCAATCACATATAGACCTGTTCGATCAATAAATAGAAGGTCTATTTCCGTTAATTCATCTGAATTTCTCTTTGGAATATATACATTTAATAATTGCCTATGACTTTGTAAGACATGCCTCTCAATAATTTTCGATGTTAAGTACTCACCATTTCTCCCTTTATTGAGTTTAACTGTAAAGAAATTATTTTTTGTCAGTTTATAATAGACACTTTTCCGATAATTTTTTTCCATGAGGTAAAAGCTTAAAACTATCAATACAAAAAAAATAATTAGCAACACAAACTCCCCTTTCTCATTACTCTTTCATACAATAATTCCCAAAACTATTATACCAATACCGAAAGGATATTTTTTACATTTTTATGTAATACTCAAAATTATTTCTTATTCTAAGTAGTCTGCACTGTTTTTTGTAACATCAATTACAAATGGCTTTTGTTAATAATTAGAGCAAATAATTGTGGCAGTGAAAAAGAATACTCTAATTTTTACGGGATTATTTTCTTTCCAATATTAGTTGACCCCACTGGGAAGAATAAAATTACTAGTTTGCCAACCTCATTTTTATCCAATCCATCTAATATCAAAAATTCACGATTAATACAATATCCACACCCGATAAAATAGTATAAATCTATCATTAACATTAAATTCCGGATATAATTTACTGTAGATTTATGACTTTAGTATTGTTATTATTATGAAGTATTTTTTTGGAAAGGAGGTTTTCATATGTACGACTCTTCATACAATGAATTCGACGGTTTAGATTTGGAATTTCTTATTATTATGTTAATTTTTATTGCATTGATAAGCATTGCAGACTATCTGATTACTTCACTTATTTATTACCAGTCATCTAAAGCAAATGGCTTTAGCAAACAAGCTTATATCGCTTGGATTCCACTTGTTGGTGTTTATAATCTTTTCTTATTAACAGCAAAGGGTAATGATGATGCATCAGTTCGTGCAGCAGCAATAAAGAATTTTATTATTTACGCTATATTAACAATTGTTTTATTTATTCCGTATTTGTTCCTGGATATAATTGGTTCAGTAGGTTTTCTTATTTTTATGTCCTACTTCACATATCGCCTCTTCTATCGTTGGACTGGCGGAACTGGGAAAGCTATACTTTATACTATTTTATCGTTCATCACATTGGGACTATTCTATGCTATTTACGGCTTAATAAAAATGAACAAACCTTTCGTTGCATAATACATATGCAAGTACAAAAACCTCTTTACACCTTTCAAAGGTATAAAGAGGTTTTCCAGTTATTAACGTAATTTTACATCTTTAGTGGCTCATGGACTTAGGAAAAGATTTCACTTTAAATCCCGAGCTTAATACATCGATTTTTTCACTCTACAAAAATCACAATCACTTACACTATTATTTTGAAAAAGAAGTTAGCATAAGTATTTTAAGTCATTTTTATGCTACAAGTGTATCAATATCGTCCTTCTTTTCCACAACTAAATGATTAGTTGCAAGGCTTACTACAATAGCTACTGCAAAGTTAATAATAACTGCAATCATTCCTGTGCTGATGTCATTAATTACATGTGGGATGTTCGGGAAAAAATCAATTAGTTTATGTGATGTAATGGCACCATAAAGTACGATTCCTACACCGGTTAAAATTCCTGCCATTGCACCGATCTTGTTAAAAATACGATTTTCATAGAAACTAAATAGGAGTGCTGGGACAAGTTGTGTTATTAAGCTGTATGACATAATGTTTAAGATTGCCAGTGCATCCCCTCCAGTAATCGTGAAGATGAATGCAACCAATATTATAGCAAACACAAACATTTTTGAAGCAAATAACTGTTGGCGATCTGTCGCCTTTGGTTTAACAAGCTTGTAAAATCCAGTCATTAATCCAATTGAAGCAGACATTAACATAACAGATGCGGGTACTAAAGCAGTTAATAACCCAGCAGCTCCGACAACTCCTACTACCCAAGGATCGAATGTTTGAATCGTTAATCGGAGTAATGATAAATCTCCTTCAGCTCCTTGTAATCCTGGAATCTCTACGATGGCTGCAAAACCAATGAAAAATGCGAATAAGAGTAATAGAGTATATAAAGGTAAGGTAATGGCATTTTTCTTCAATGCTTTTGCACTCTTAGATGATAATAATACTGAAAAGGAGTTTGGTAATAAATAGAATCCGAACGCATTTAATATAATGGTTGAGACAAACCAAGAAATACTTAATCCAGAACTAGCGAGAGTTAAGCTTTCCGGTTTTATTTTTTCTACAGCTTCAAATAGAGGTTGTACGCCTCCGAAATAATGGTATGGAATATAAATTCCTAAAAATACAATGACTCCTAAAATCATGATATCCTTTAATACAGCTGTCCAAGCAGAGCCGTGGATTCCTGAAATAGTAACATAAATTGTAATAATTATGGCACCAATAGTACTTGCCATAATGGGGCTAATCCCTCCATAGGAAGCTTCCGAAACAATAATACCTAATCCTTTTAATTGGATAACTATATATGGAATCAATGCGATAGCACCTAAAAACGATACAACTAATCCTAATATCGGACTTTTATAGTTGGATGCAAAATATTCTGGTTGAGAAATAATATGGTGATCTTTAGAATAGTTCCAAATCTTCGGTGCAATCCAATAAGATAAAACGTATGCTAAACAAATATATGCAGGTACATAAAAAGCAGCGGCCCCTTTCGAATAAGCCCAACCACTACCACCAAGGAATGTAAAAGTAGTATAAACTTCTCCTGCAATTAGCAGGAAAATAAATAATGTACCAAAGCCCTTATTACCAACAGCAAATTCATCGACATTCATTTTTTTCCCATGTGTTGCTCGGATACCAAGGAACAGAGCAATCAATGCAAATGCAAAGATAATCAGTAAAGCTATATTCATTATTCATCGCCTCCTTGGTTTTCAGGATCCAATTTATACACAATCACTAACACTATTGACGATAAAATCATCCATAAGATAATCCAGAATAGGAGAAACGGTAATCCAAGAATATAAGGCTCTATTTTATTTGCAAAGGGCAAACATAAGCACATGCCAATAAACGGTATCAACAATAACAGTTTAATGTTTTTCATATAAGCCTCCTTTGAATTTCTTTTTTATCGTACAAAAAGTAGTGTAACCCTCAGTTTAACGAGAATAAGCATGGAAATTTGGAGTTCAAAACACGAATTCATAATGTATAAATGTCTTTTCTACGGATACGATCTTTATAAGTTGTTGCAGCCCCATTTTTACGATTTTCGTAGAGGTCTTCAAGTGATAGTTCAGCTGTAACAACTGTACTTGATTTACTTGTAGTTTCTGCAATTACGCCATTTTTTGTCCAAGGTAAGTCAGCAGGTCCAATAATAGCGGTTGTCCCAAATCCATTTTGAATGGGTCCTTGGATTTTGCCAATCGTAGGGCAATGAACGACATAGAGTTGGTTTTCAATACTTCGTGCATGGGCACAATGGCGAACTCTCCAGAAACCATATTCAGAGAACGTATAAGAAGGGCAAAAAATAATATCGGCACGTTTTTGACTGTATATATGTGCAATTTCCGGAATCTCTATTTCATAGCATATGGCAATACCAAATGTTACTGGTCCAATTTTGAAAACTTCAAATTCATCTCCCTCAATAGTGTTCCAAGCAGATTCAGCAGGGAAAATATGTGTCTTCCGATGTTTTAATACATTGCCCTCTCCATCAAAGATATAGGTCGTATTATAATTTCCTTTATAGGTCGGTTCAATTGTTGAACCTGCAATAATAATCTGTCTTCGTTTCTGTGAAAGATTATTAAAAAATTCAAGGTAATCATCTAAAAAGGAACCTAATTTCTCATAATCTTTTTCTGTGAATTGATTGTAATTGTTATAAGTTGTTAGTAAAGACATCGTAAATAACTCTGGTAAGAGCACATAATCACTTGTAAGTGGCACATCATTGAATGCATGTAAAATTCGATCTTTGAAGGTAGAGAAATTATCAACTTTTTGCAATTCAAATTGACAGCTTGAAATTTTTATTGTCATAAGAGTCCCCCATCCTCATCAGTATGTTTTCGTTTTAGAGCGTTCGAAAAGAATATCGCCATCTAGTATTGTTAATTCGACTTGAATATCTTTTAATTCTTGTGGAAGGGCTTTCAATATACTTCGATCTAGTACAATCATATCTGCTAATTTACCGGGTTCTAAACTACCCTTTATATCCTCGTCAAAACTTGCATACGCACCGTTATAGGTATAAAGACGAATGGCTTCAAGAACATCTATTTTTTGTTTTTCACCAAATGCAGTTCCATTGGCAGTGAGTCGATTGACCGCTTCGTGAATTCCAATAAACGGATTGTAAGTAGTAACTGGTGAGTCTGACCCAGCAGCAGAAATAATTCCTTGATCAATAAAGTCTCGTGCAGGGTACATAAAGTCCGTACGTTCACCGTAGTTCGTTAAATAACTTTCACCAAATTCATACGGAAATGGTGGATTAGGTATTGGAATTATCTTTAACTCTTTCATTCGTTGCTGTAAATCTGGGCTAGAAATTCCAGCGTGTTCAATTCGATGTCGATGATTTTCACGGGGATTTTCTTTTAACGCGCGTTCTACAACTTTCAAATATACTTCAATTGCTTGATCACCTTGTGCATGTACAGTAATTTGATAGCCTAATTCGTGTGCTTTACCAAGTACTTCATAAATTTCATCCTCGGTGTAATATAAGATTCCATGATCGTAGGGATTGCTTGTATAACCTTCACGAGTAGCAATAGTAGGACCCGTACTACTACCATCTGTAAACAATTTAGCAGGACCCACTTTAAAGAATTCATTTCCAGTTCCAGTTAAAACTCCAGATTCCATCATATTTAATGTGAACTGCTTACAGTCACTTAAACTAGCAATCATCGCATAGACACGAATTTTCAAATCTCCTTTTTGGGAGGCTAATTGTAACATTCTGTAATTTTCTTTTGTAAACGTTCCAGCTTCATGAACGCTTGTAATGCCAACTTTTAAGAAATGTTGCTGCGCGATTTGAATGGCTTGATAAACTTCTTCATTTGAATAAGTTGCAACCTCATTAAACTGCATATAAGCATTTTCGATCAATCGTCCAGTTAGTTGACCTTTTGTATCTTTTTCAATTAAACCTCCTTGAGGATCAGGTGTTGTTTCGTCAATATCTGATAGACGTAAAGCAGCTGAATTTACAATTCCGATGTGACCACAAGTACGGGTAATGGCAATCGGGTGGTCTATCGTAATGTTGTCCAATTCTTCAAGAGTAGGATATCGTTTTTCCTTAACCGTTCGTTCATTGAAACCCCATGCGCGAATCCACTGACCCTTTGGGGTAGTAGCAGCTTTGTCTTTTAACGCAGTCAAAATGGCATCTATAGAGTCCAACCCAGGCTCTTTACAACTAATACTGAGTTGAAAAGTACCATACATGACCAGATGTAAATGAGCATCAATAATTCCAGGTAGAATTGACTTCCCTTCCAAGTCAATTACTTGTGTAGAATCACTAATTAAACCTTTAATCTCCTCATTCGAACCAACTGCTACTATTTTGTTATCAGAAATCGCTAGAGCCTCTCGGATAGAATCTTGTCCATCTACAGTTATTACTTCACCATTTAAAAAAGCAATGTTCGCTTGCATCTAAATCCTCCTCGTTATATAAATTGAATATTCAGAAAAAAGTGATTGCGTTAGTCTATTCATTTATCTTACCAAAAATAGATTGTCTTATATTTTTACAAAAGGTAATCAATTTTACTTTTTTTTAGACAAAAGGTTAAAAGTGTGTAGAATCTAAAACACGAAAAAATTATATAAATTGATTCTTCACCATCATTTTCCTGATAGTTCTAATTATTATCCTCGCAAATCGCTCAATCTTTTATCAAAATTATCACTCTTGTAATGGGTATTGCAGGTTATGTTATTAGTTCACTTATTTATTATCAGGCATCTAAAACAAATGGCTTTGATGGTCTTGCTAATATTTCTTGGATTCCTATTATTAACGTTTATAGCCTTTTCTTATTAGCAAAGGGTGATGATGACGTAACAGTTCATGCTGAAGCGAAAAAGAATGTTCTAATTTATGCAGGATTTTTACTGGTTTCGTTCATTCCATTTATTGGTTTATTCGCTTATTTAGGTGTTTTGTTTATGTTTTGTATTTCACATATCGACTCTTCTATCGTCGATCTGGCGACCTTGATAGAGCAATCCTTTATATTATTATAACGCTCATTACATTTGGACTTTTCTATTTTATCTACGGCTTAATAAAAATGAACAAACCTTTCGTTGCATAATACATATGCAAGTACAAAAACCTCTTCACACCTTTCAAAGGTGTGTAAAGAGGTTTTCCAGTTATTCACGTAATTTTACACTATAATGTCTAATGGACTTAGGAATACCTTTTATTGCAAACACTCCATTATTGACTAAAAATCTTATTCTACATTCTAAAAAGAAGACACTTGGAAGATCTTCTATTAAAGGTAATAGTTCCGCAATCACTATCCCCGTCTTTATAAAATCCTTTGCTGCTTGTTCATTATGTAGCCTTTCTATCGTCTCTATAATAAGTGGATCAAAATAATTTTCTGGAACCCCTTTTATTTCATTATTAATCCATAAGCGCAGAACATCGTTAGTTTGTGATAATGTTTCCCATTCATTTTTAAAAATAAGATGGTCCTGGATAGTCAAAGGTCTTTTTTCTTTTATGTTCACAAAAAGCTGCGCCAATTGCTGTGAACTAAGATGACTTGTCGGACAATGAGTCTTACTATGTTCTGTTGTATTAATAAGAAAAATCTCATTCGATTTATCTCGCAATAAATAGAGGAAAAAACGAAGCCCACACTGTTCATCAGCATTATTACCATACCAAATATAGATAGGAACATGTTTTGGAATATCTTCTATTTCACGTAAAGTATTTGTAAACTTATTTTGATAAACATCTTCCTGTCCATCATTAATATTTTCAAATAACCAATCATTACGGAAAGCTTGCCCTCTTTTTTTCTCCAGCTTCCATAATGGTCCAATTGAGAAGCAATCAGGGAATCCAATCACATGTTTAGGTGGTACAAGTGCTGCTCTCACTGAACCAGCAGCAGATTCAGAACTTACAATATGAACTGCCTGCGTTGTGAATCGTCGGTTTACAGATTGATGTTTCTGAATGCAGTCATTAATAATTTCTACTATATCGTTTAATTTATCGTGTTCTAGCCAGAACCCAAAACCCTCAATTGATTTACTATCTTCATGGTTGAATGTTTCAAATAGAGTATGATGCTGTAATTCATATGCCTCCCATTCATTACTATCTATCAAATCCGATACGTTTAGATAAGTAAGTGTTTTAATTTTATAGACAAAAACCATATTTGAATCCAACAAAAAATAAATAAATGGATAATTTGCTTTCGATTTCATAACTTTGCCCCCTTATAGAAAAATATTACCATATAAAAAAATTGGGGACTATTCGTTGTATTTGTTACTCCATTATGACATCTTACTTATCTATTACCTCCTTCTTTTTGAAAAAGAAGTTAGATAGTAGTAAAATATGCTATATTATAGTTAGAAAATTTAGAATTTCTAATTTTTAATTACAAAGGGGTTTGATGAGTATGTATGAAAATATTTTAAGACATCCAGGACCTACGCCAATTCCGAAAAAGGTTCAGCTTGCGATGAATCGCGATATTATTAGCCATCGTAGCAATGAATTTGTGGAGCTTTACCGTGAAACAATTGAATTAGTAAAACCTGTCTTCGGGACAAAACAGGATATTTTACTCCTCCCTTCAGGTGGTACGGCCGCTTTAGAGGCTGCTGCGGTTAACACTGTTTCTGCTGGTGAAAATGTTGTCGTAATTACTGTTGGAGCATTCGGAGACTATTTTGTTTCGATTTGTGAGAAATACGGCTTTCAAGTACATAAGCTTGAAAAAGAATGGGGACAAGCATGCACAGCTAACGAGTTACGAGAATTCTTGCAGCCGTTAAAAGATATTAAAGCTGTTTTTGTCACATACAATGAAACTTCTACAGGTATCTTAAATCCAATTGCTGAATTAGCACAAGTCGTTCGTGAGGAAACGGATGCATTATGTATTGTCGATGGTGTAAGTTGTCTAGGTGGAGCTCCTGCTGAAATGGATGCTTGGGGAATCGATATTCTTGTTACTGGATCTCAAAAAGCGATGATGTTACCTCCAGGACTTTCTCTTGTGAGCGTTAGTGATAGAGCTTGGAACGTTATTGAAGAAAATAATACACCGTCCTATTATCTAAACTTATTAAACTATCGTAGTTGGGCAGAAAAAGGAATGACTCCAAACACGCCTACTGTCACACTTATATATGGACTTCATGAAGTATGTAAACTTATAGAGGAAGAAGGCGGCTTTGAAAAGACAGTTGCCCGCCATGAACTAATGAAAAACATGGTTCGTCATGCAATGAATGCTCTTAATATTGAACTTCTCACTACTAATGAGCATGCTTCTCCTACTATTACAGCAATTATGGCACCAAAAGGGATTGCACTCGGTGACTTCTTGTCACATCTAAAACAACAATATCATTTAGATTTCGCTGGAGGACTTGGAGATTTGCAGGGGAAAATTTTCAGATTCGGCCATATGGGCTATTGCTTCCCAAGTGATATTTTACAGGCAGTTTCTTTAATGGAAGCAGCACTTCAAGACTTTGAATATGACTTTGAGCCAGGTGCAGGTGTACGGGCAGCACAGGAAGTATTTTTAACCGCTCAGC
This sequence comes from Lysinibacillus sp. NPDC058147, assembly GCF_042884205.1. Classification (NCBI taxonomy): domain Bacteria; kingdom Bacillati; phylum Bacillota; class Bacilli; order Caryophanales; family Bacillaceae; genus Lysinibacillus; species Lysinibacillus sp. NPDC058147. The sequence goes on along the minus strand of NZ_JBHVUJ010000004.1, from coordinate 288,567 downwards.
GAAAACAATGCCACGATAAAGTGAAATTTTAATCAGTGGTCTTCTGCATCCACCGGTTAGTCTTCACCAATAGGGCTTACATGGATAATTACTCTCCATTTTACTAGTTACTAATGTGGGATAAAGATTTAAACCTCCAAATCTATGCATGGATTTGGAGGTTTGTTTATTAATTTAAGTTAATTTCATCTCTGAAACAAACTTTTCGTTATGGCTCTTGGCTCTTGGCTCTTGGCTCTTGGCTCTTGGCTCTTGGCTCTTGGCTCTTGGCTCTTGGCTCTTGGCTCTTGGCTCTTGGCTCTTGGCTCTTGGCT
>NZ_JBHVUJ010000004.1:0-288155 GCF_042884205.1 Lysinibacillus sp. NPDC058147 | reverse complement strand
CTCTTTTATGAGGCTAGAACATTAATAATCTCGAGAAGAAGTGAAAAAAGTGAAATCGCGTCGTCGATTTCACTTTTTCTGAAAGATGTTAATATTTCAAAAAACTTATTTAAGTAATGTTAAAGTTGTTGCGATTGCATTGTCAACAAATGATTTTTGTGGTTGAGATTTCAACATGACCGTTAACCCAATTAACGCCACAATTAGAGCCTGTGCTATAGACTTTGCATCCGTGCCTTCCTCTAACTCACCCGATTGGATTCCACGTTCAATTGTCTCCTGAAAAATGACGGCAAGATAAAGTTGATGTTCTCTTGTTAAGATTTCAAATCTCTCATCATGAGGAGCTAATTCAACCATTGTATTGATGCAAAAACAGCCGTTACTAAGATCTTTCGTATATTCAGCGGAAATCACTTCTTCAAAAAAAATAGCAAATGCCTGTTTTACAGAGGTATGACTTTGAAGTCTAGCTCGTATATCAACTGCACGAGATGTCGTATATCTACGAAGTGCTGCTTCGAATAGTTCCTTTTTATCACCAAAGGTTGAATAAATACTCGGACGTTGAATCCCCATTCTAGCAGTGAGATCACTTAAAGAAGTAGCTTCATAGCCCTTCTCCCAAAATAACTGCATGGCAGCTTCTAAAACTTTTTCCTCATCAAATTCACGGGTTCTTGCCATTAAAAATCCACCTCCATTGTTTAAGAGTTAGTGATTTTGTCACTATAAATTTTAAATACCAAACAGTATGTAAATATTGTATAATCAGCTGCTTTTATTGTCAATTTTCGTTGTATTAGGTAAATGCGGATTAAAATATTTTCAAATAAATCCTTGACATTATAAACATCGCTAAGATATATTTACCAATAATTATATTGTACCGAACGGTATGTTATGGTTAAAATCAAATGATGAAAGGAGGATATGGTGTGGACCATAATCTGAAGCAAGAAGTGGATGCATCTGTGATGAATCTGCAACCTTCTATGTCCAGAACTGTAACTTTATTATTCGCAACAGCCTGTGGAATGTCTGTCGCCAATATTTATTTCGCACAGCCGTTGCTTGATCAATTGTCTAATGAATTTAATATTGATCACTCGACAATAGGTGTTGTAATTACCATCACACAGATCTTTTATGGGTTGGGCTTATTACTTCTGGTGCCTCTTGGAGATTTACTAAACCAACGACGCTTGATTATCGGACAGATGCTATTATCCACAATAGCTTTGGTTATAGTTAGTACTGCTTCTTTTAGCGTGGTGCTTTTTACAGGTATGGCCTTAGTAGGTCTACTTGCAGTTGTGACGCAGACACTTGTGGCGTTTGCAGCAACTATGGCTTCTCCTACAGAACGTGGGCGTGTTGTTGGTATTGTTACAAGCGGGATCGTCATTGGCATTCTGCTCGCTCGAACCTTTGCTGGTCTATTAACAGACCTTTCAGGATGGCGATCCGTCTTATTTGTCTCTGCCGCCCTCATGCTTGTAATGGTTTGTATGTTTTTTAAGGTGTTACCAAAGGCGGAACGTGAAATAAAATCACTCCCCTATCATCAGCTAATTAAATCCGTGTTCACTCTGTTTATGCAGGAAAGAACATTGCGCATCCGTTCAGTTCTAGCCATGCTAATTTTTGCTGATTTCAGTATTTTGTGGACTTCACTTGTTCTACCTCTTAGTGCGCCACCATTAGCTCTTTCACATAGTGTAATTGGCGCATTTGGTCTCGTTGGAGTGGCTGGTGCACTAGCTGCAGCTCAGGCCGGGAAACTGGCCGATCGAGGTTTCGGACAAAGAACGACAGGTATTGCTTTAGTTCTATTACTCATTTCATGGTTGTTTATCAACTATCTAGAACAGTCGTTATTGGCATTAATTGCAGGTATTGTGTTGCTTGATTTGGCCGTACAGGCAATACATGTCACTAATCAGACGATGATTCTTCCATTACGTACAGAGGCACGGAGTCGACTTACTGCTGGATATATGATGTTTTATTCTATCGGCAGTGCTGGCGGCTCTTTTGCTTCTACACAGATGTATGCACACTTTGGTTGGGAAGGAGTTTGTTTCCTCGGAGCTTCAATCAGTACAATTGCTCTTATTTTTTGGGCTACGACTAAACAGTTAACAAAATAATCAATTTGACTAGGAGAGATTACAAATGGAAATAGGAATTACCTCTTTTGTAGAAACAAAACCAGATGTTCATAGTGGTGAAGTGATTAGTCATGCACAACGTTTGCGTGAAGTGGTTGAAGAAATCATTCTTGCAGATCAAGTGGAGCTGGATGTGTTCGGTGTTGGTGAGCACCATCGAGAAGATTATGCTGCATCCTCTCCAGCAATGGTGTTATCTGCTGCAGCTCAGCAAACAAAAAAGATTAGGCTTACAAGTGCAGTAACAGTTCTATCTTCAGCTGATCCTGTACGTGTCTTTCAGGATTTTTCTACATTAGATGGACTATCAAATGGGCGAGCTGAGATTATGGCAGGTCGTGGTTCCTTTATCGAATCCTTTCCTTTGTTTGGCTACAATTTAAATGATTATGATGAACTATTTGAGGAACATTTGGACTTACTCCTCAAAATTCGAGAGTCAGAAAAAGTAGTATGGGAAGGTAGACATCGACCAGCAATCAATAATTTAGGTGTGTATCCAAGACCTGTTCAAAACTCCTTACCAATATGGGTTGGTAGTGGAGGAAATCAACAATCTGCCATCCGTGCAGGACTTTTAGGATTACCACTTATGCTAGCAATCATTGGTGGCAGTCCAATGCAGTTTGCACCTATCGTACAGCTCTATAAAAAGGCAGCTGCTCAAGCAGGGCATGATTTATCAAAACTTCAGGTGGGATCTCATTCAATAGGTTTTGTTGGCCCGAATACTGAATGGGCAGCGGATACGTTTTTCCCATCAACAAAGGCGGGCATGAATAGATTGGGCAAAGAACGGGGTTGGCGATATTATGATCGCTCTAGCTATGATGATGCACGAAGTTTTGAAGGTGCGTTATATGTAGGTGATCCAGATACAGTTGCTGAAAAAATCATCCATCTTCGAAAACATGTAGGGATTACACGTTTTATGCTGTACGTACCATTAAGCACAATGCCACATGATCAAGTTATGCAGGCTATAGAATTGCTCGGAACAAAAGTTGCTCCTAGAGTACGTGAGGAAGTTGCCAAATGGGAGGCGGAAATGGCACTAGAAGGACATCCATTTCTTTAAGATATCATTATTTAACAGGAGGAATTTATACAAATCTTCACCCTACCCTCCTTGCGTGAAGAAATTTTAGCAGTGTTGAATTGTTGCCAAGCCAATACACCTAAAACAAGGACTCAGGAAATCTGAAGTAAAATTACAATTTAGGTCCATACTTCACGGCATGATCGACTGAATAATCTTTTACAGCCAGAATTATGAATATGGGTGCATTTTCATAAGCTAAAAGTGTTATACTAATAAGCACGTTATAAATTGAGGAGTTAGACAGTATGAAATATTTTAAACCACAAATGCAGCAACTTGTGAAAGAAAACCGTGAATTACATGATCGCCTAAAAGAGTTAATGTCCGAAATGGATTTGCAAAAAAATTATGCTTTAAAAGCTCTATATCACGCTGAAGTAGCAGACGGTGGTCGCTATCAGCAAGATTATCAAGCGTTGGACTATTTATATAAATAACTTTAAAAGTAATAAACGCAAGAATGCTATTTGGAATTAACATTCTTGCGTTTTCTTATTAACTACCTTAATCATTAGTTCTTGCTACTTGTACTACCTTTGCCATGTATTCCTCACGCATTTCCACCGGCACCATACTTCCACCTGTTGCCCATACAAGATGGGTAGCTTGCCCCATCTTATCCACTAAATCCTGCTTTTCTAAATAACTTTGTCCATTTTTCATTAACTGAATTGGTCCGAACATCCCTGCATGTGCAGATGGCTCTAAAAATAGATCTTCCGAATCCATCGCTAAACCGAGCGACGTAAATAATTCTTCATCTTTCACTGTATAACAGCCACTAATATAAGTCTCCATTACTTTACCAACGAATTTGGAAGCACGCCCAACTGCTAGACCATCTGCTTCCGTTCTATTATTAAGACCGATGTCTTCTACGCTGATCTCATCATGTAAACCTGTCATCAAGCCAATTGTCATACAAGGGGATGCTACGGGCTCAGCGAAGAAAATATGGGCATGCTCTCCAAAAATTTCACGTATGCCGTACGCAACTCCCCCCGGTCCTCCACCTACACCACATGGTAAATACACGAACAATGGATGGGCTTCATCCACAATAATATTCGTCTTTTCAAACTGTGCTTTTAAACGCTTCGCCGCTACTGCATAGCCAGCAAATAGGTCCTTTGAATTCTCGTCATCAATAAAATGACACATAGAATCTTGTTCAGCCTCTTGACGACCTTGTTCTACAGCAACGCTATAATCAGCCTCATATTCAATAACTGTCGCACCTTTTTCACGCAGTAAGGCTTTTTTCCACTCTTTTGCATCACTCGACATATGTACAACGACATTAAAGCCGAGTTTTTTGCCCATAATGCCGATACTCAATCCTAAATTACCTGTAGAACCTACAGCAATTGTGTATTGCTTGAAGAACGATTGAAAGCCCTCTGTTGCCAACACTGCATAACTATCCTCTTTTGTTAGTTTGCCACTAGCAATCGCAAGCCGCTCTGCATGCCTTAATACTTCAAAAATACCACCTCGCGCTTTGATAGAACCAGAAATTGGCAGGGCATGATCGCATTTTAAGATAAATTGACCTGGTATTAAAACATCATATTCCTTTTCAAGAGCTTTCTTCATCGAAGGTATATCTTGTAAAGATGATTCAATAAGTCCTTTACTTTCCAAAAGCTCTGGAAATGCTAAAGTTAAATAGGAAGAAAAGCGTTGAAGTGTTTCTTCTGCCTCCTGAACTTCCTCCATTGAAAAAAGATTTGTTTGCGCCTTTTTTTCTCGATTTGTATTTTCCCAAAGGACAGTATCATGATTTGCTAACTCATTTAGTTTTGGAAATTGATTAAATAGTTCGTGTTTAAGTTCATTCTTCACCTTTAGGATCCCCCTTTTTTTGAGCTAAAATCGCTCGTTCACAAATTTGTCGAAATTTCATTTCAAACGAAATATTGTTTTCTTGTGTTCGTTTTTTAGGTCCTTTCGTGCGTCCACCAGCACGTCTAATTTTTTGTCCAACATGGCGCATATCGAGCAAACGTTCGATATTTTCATTGGACATCTCTCGCCCATTTTGGTCGATTGGATAACCTCCTCTTGCCAAAACCATAGCTGCTAAACCGTAATCCTGTGTAATGACAATATCATGTTTTGAAAGCGCATTCACTAGCGTAAAATCAACCGAATCTGGACCCTTAGGAACCATAATTGTTATTACATTATCACGTTCGATACGGTGGGATGTATCGCAAAACAAGATTGTTTCAATCTCAAACTCAGATGATATAGATAGCGCTAAATCCACGACTGGACAGGCATCAGCATCAATTAAAACCTTTACAATAAAGCATCATTCCTTTCTCATAATTAGATAGATCACACAAGTAAACATTATTTTAATATAGTTATTTCTCACCTTCATTTGTTCAATTTTTCACAAACTTAAGACTGTTGGAAAAAGTATTTTATTGAATAGTGTGAAAAATAGATATACGATACACATATCAAATAACTGGAGGTTTTTTACTATGACAACTACAATTGTAAGCAACGAACAATTAGCAAAAGAATACGTTGATGGCGTATTTGAGCAACTAAAAAATCAAAATAGTTATCAAGCGGAGTTCTTACAAGCAGCTGAAGAAATTTTCATTTCATTAGTGCCTGTTTTTGCACAACACCCTGAATATATTAAAGCCAATATCTTATCTCGTATCGTTGAACCAGATCGTATCATTTCTTTCCGTGTAGCTTGGCAAGATGATAACAATCAAGTTCAAGTAAACCGTGGTTACCGTGTTCAATACAGTAACGTAATGGGGCCATATAAAGGCGGTCTTCGCTTCCACCCTTCCGTAAATGAATCAATTATCAAATTCTTAGGCTTTGAACAAATCTTTAAAAATGCTTTAACAGGCCAACCAATCGGTGGTGGTAAAGGTGGTTCAAACTTCGATCCTAAAGGTAAATCTGATTCGGAAATCATGCGTTTCTGCCAAGCATTCATGACTGAATTATACCGCCATATTGGTCCAGATGTCGATGTTCCAGCAGGTGATATCGGTGTTGGAGCTCGTGAAGTAGGCTATTTATGGGGCCAATATAAGCGTTTAACAAAAGCAAGCGAATCTGGTGTATTAACTGGTAAAACTCCTGGCTACGGTGGTTCTTTAGCACGTAAAGAGGCAACTGGTTATGGTACTGTATATTTTGTAAATGAAATGCTAAAAGATGTCAACGATTCATTCGAAGGTAAAACAGTTGTAGTTTCTGGTTCTGGTAACGTTTCGACATATGCAATTGAAAAAGCACAAGCATATGGCGCAAAAGTTGTTGCTTGCTCTGACTCTTCAGGCTATGTTTACGACCCAGAAGGTTTAGATCTTGATGCCATTAAAGAAATCAAAGAAGTAAAAGGCGATCGTATCTCCACTTACCTTAACTATCGTCCAAATGCTACATTTACAGAAGGCTGTACTGGAATCTGGACGATCCCTTGTGACATAGCACTTCCATGTGCTACTCAAAATGAAATTAATGGCGATTCAGCTCGTACTTTAATCTCTAACGGTGTTAAAGCTATTGGTGAAGGTGCAAACATGCCATCAGATCTTGAAGCAATTAACGAATTCTTAAATGCAGGCGTATTATTCGGTCCTGCTAAAGCAGCTAACGCCGGAGGAGTTGCTGTATCTGCTCTTGAAATGGCGCAAGATTCAAGTCGCGTATTCTGGTCATTTGAAAAAGTAGATGCTAAATTACATGAAATTATGAAAAACATTTACGCGGATAGTAAAGCAGCTGCTGAAAAATATGGTTACCCTGGGAACCTTGTAGTTGGCGCGAACATCGCTGGCTTCATAAAAGTTGCTGATGGTATGCTAGCAGAAGGCGTATATTAATAATAATTTAGAATCCTTCCAACAAGATGATAACGAATATTCGTTATCATCTTGTTTTTAGTTAGAAAAAGAATTGAAAAACACAAAAAATATCGTTTAAAACGAACATTTTTACTATTAAACATTTAAAACATTCGTGTTATAATAATGAAGTACTATGAAATATTGGAGGGTTTTTTGTGGAATTATTGTATACAGGTAAAACGAAAAATGTGTTTCAATTAGAAGATGGTCATTACATATTAAAATTTAAAGATGATGTAACTGGTGAAAACGGCGTATTCGACCCAGGTGCTAATACTGTTGGATTAACAATAGACGGCGCTGGTTTAGCTGGACTTCGCTTAACTTCTTATTTCTACTCAAAACTAAACGAACAAGGTGTCCCTACTCACTATGTTGATGCAAACTTCAACGATGCAACAATGACAGTTAAGCCTGCAACTGTTTTCGGTAAAGGTTTAGAGGTCATTTGTCGCTTCAAGGCAGTTGGCTCTTTCCTACGTCGCTATGGCGCTTATGTGAAAGAAGGACAAGACTTAAATTCTTTCGTAGAAGTTACCATCAAAGATGATGATCGACTAGATCCTCCTATTTCTGAAGATGCTTTAGCCATGTTAGACCTGTTAACACACGAAGAATACGTAATTTTAAAGCAACGTACAATTGAAATTGCTAAATTTGTTGCTGCGGAGCTTGAAAAAAAAGGGTTAACACTTTACGATATTAAATTAGAGTTTGGCCGCGATGCTAAAACAAATGAAATTTTATTAATAGATGAAATTTCAGGTGGTAATATGCGCGCTTACAAAGGCGAACAATACATAGAACCATTAGAGCTTGAAAAAATTATGTTAGCTGAATAAAAAATCCATTCTATTAATATGCCACGTCTGATTAGATACGAATAATCGAGAAGAGTCGCTTAGTTGTGGCTCTTTTTTTGTTTGTAAGATCATTTTTTCTTTCTTTTGAAACTTTTCATTGAATCATTCGTATACTATTTATACGCTTAACGCATTTATACTATTATTTCGGAGGTAATTTAATGGATAACTTAAATGAAACATCACGAGAAAGGCTAAAGGTTAATCCATTTTTGTCTATTTGGTTACATCCAAAGCAAACAACCCGTTACATGATAGAAGAAAAATCAATAGGCTTTGCGATCCTACTTTTGTCAATTGGTTATATTGGTGTTACACTTTCAGACCTTATTGATAAAATATCTTTTATAGACTGGTCTCCTTGGCTTATTGCACTAATTTGTGTTATTCTATCACCGATTACAGGAATAATCGGTACGGCTTTTGTTGCACTAATCGCTTGGCTGTTCGGTAAACTTTTTAAAGGAACCGGAACGTACTCACATTTATTTAAAGGGCTAAGCTTAACTGCTATTCCATTTATAGTACTTATTCCTTTTTATTTAATTTGGTTATTTACATCACCTGAGTCTTTAATGGACCCTGACTTCGCTGGATCGATGCCTTGGATTTTTTGGCTAGCCATTTTAGTAACACTTGTGATTGGTATTTGGTCAATCGTCATTACTATAGGGGTTGTTGCAGAGGCACATCAAATATCCAATTGGATGGCCTTCTTTACAATCTTCATTCCAAGCATTATTTTCTTTATCTTAATCATTATTTTGATTATTGTTCTCTTTGTCGTTTTGGGTATTTTTATGATCTAAAAAAATCTCCCCTCTCTCTATGAGAGCGGGAGATTTTTTTAGATTCACTGTATGGTCGATTTTTCTTTTTAAACTGAAAGGACTGTATTTTGTTGGAATAACTCCGACACTCCTGACTCAACAGCTGCGCCACTTACAGCTTGCGAAACAATTTCAACAACCCGCTCATCTAATGATTTAGGTACAATATATTCCTCCGTTAATTCCTCATTACTTACAAGAGCGGCTATTGCTTCCACTGCAGCTATTTTCATCGCCTCGTTAATATCTGTTGCCCGAACATCCAATGCACCGCGGAAAATACCAGGGAAAGCAAGCACATTGTTAATTTGGTTTGGATAATCAGAGCGCCCTGTCCCCATAATACGCACACCCCATGCTTTGGCATTTTCATACGTAATTTCAGGATTTGGGTTTGCTAGTGCAAACACTACTGGATCTTCATTCATTGAAGCAATATGTGCTTCTGTTAATAAATTAGCAACAGATACACCGATAAAGACGTCAGCACCTTTAATGGCATCGTCCAATGTTCCATGTAATTTTTCTGGATTTGTTAAATGGGCCACCGTTTCTTTAATAGGATTCATACCTTCAGCGCGACCTTCATAAATGATACCTTTCGTATCGCACATATAAATATTTTTATAGCCCATTTGTACAAGAATACGCAAAATAGCAATACCGGCTGCTCCTGCACCATTAATTACGACCTTCATCGTTGCCACATCTTTCTTCACAATACGATTGGCATTAATCATCCCCGCACCTACTACAATCGCTGTTCCATGCTGATCATCATGGAATACAGGAATATCACATTCTTGGCGCAGACGATCTTCAATTTCAAAGCATCTTGGCGCTGAAATATCTTCTAAATTTACAGCACCAAAAGTAGGAGCAAGCGCCTTCACAATGTTGACGATTTCATCCGTATTCTTCGTATCTAAACAAATAGGAAAAGCATCAACATTGGCAAAACGCTTTAATAAAATAGCCTTCCCCTCCATTACTGGTAATGCTGCCTTCGGACCAATATCCCCTAACCCTAAAACTGCCGTACCATCTGAAACAACCGCCACCATATTACCTTTCATTGTATAATCGTAAACAAGTGATGGATTTCTCTCAATCTCTACACAAGGCGCAGCTACTCCTGGAGAATAAGCGAGACTTAAATCATATGAATCTTGCACAGGCACCTTAGAAATCACCTCTAATTTTCCACTATAATACTCGTGCATTTCTAAAGCCTTTTTCATAATATCCATTCAATCCCATCCTTTTCTTTTGAATTATTATATATTTCAGAATCATAATACTTTGTGAAAGTAAAGTCAATGAATTTTCTGTCAATTTTATTTTTTCTTCGAAATAGCGCCTTTTATTATCGACTACACTGATTTTTCGCTTTGTTATCAACTTCACAATCAATTATATTGATATAATGTTAACGTCAATTTGCTTTATAAAGAATGTACAAATACCGCCATTTTTCCTGTTCAACTTTTCACATAGTATTTTTCTTGTGTAAAAGAGAAATTTTTCACAAACAAATGTAAGCGTATCCATTATTCCATCTGGTTCCGTCACATTTTCTTCACATTTTTTCACAAAGTTTTTTATTATTTCAATAAAAAAGAGCCCCTATTTTAAGGACTCTTGCGTAAATTGATTGATAAAAGCGGTAATAATATGCTTGGAAGACCACTGTTCCCCTGATGCTTTCGTAATCGGGTAATCACGAGAAAAGATAGATTTTGTAATTTCGTCTACTGAATAACCTTTAAGAAATAACTGCCTTATATTACTCTCCATATCTTCTAAATAAGCAATTTTTTCTTGTATTTTCTCTCGACCATCCGCTAGAAAGCCTGCATGGCAGCAATATATTGCTTCGAAATCATAGTTTAATATTTTCTTCAAAGACGCCAAGGTATGTACAATGTTTTCTTCATCAAGGACAACCTTAGTTTTCGTCTGTATATACAAATCACCTGTAAACATAGCACCTGTTTCTCGATTGTAAAATGATACATGATCTGTCGTATGTCCTGGCGTTTCAATAACATCCCATGTAGCTGATTTCGTTTGCAATGTATTGCCTAAGGGATGAGCAATAAATGCTGGTCGCTCCCCCCATAATGCCTGTCGATAAAAAGGATATTCACCATCCTTTGCACAAAGACTTACAGAATCACTGTGAACATAGATAGGTATACCCTTATGTTGCTGAATCCATGCTGCATTTCCTGAATGATCTTCATGAGAATGAGTTAGCGCCAACTGTTCAATCGGTATATCATTAAAAAAGGATTGGAACTCTTGTGAAAGTGAATATGAGCCTGTATCAATCAGTACCCCATCCACAAAAAAGCTATATACACTCATTCCAATACCCTGAACTGCCACTTTACCGTGCGCACATTGCACATCACGATTTTGTTGAATCTCTATACTTTTCTCTCGTTTAAACATCCTTTTCCCCCCTTTGTAAAAAGAGTGTAGCATAAAATGAATAACCAGTCATTTTATGAAGACATCACAACCTGCATCATTGATGATTACTATTAAAACTCTCAGTTTAATAGAGAGACCATGGCATCGTATTCTACATTCATCAGAAAGGTCCAGCTTGCTATACTAGGGGGTACAATCCACATATATTGTTTCATAATTGCTCGCTCTGGCGGCTATCCACGATTTTGGTGGGTCTATCCATCATTTTGACGGTGCTATCCACGACTTTGGATTTCTATCCGTCGCTTTGATGATTCTATCCGTCACCTTGGCTCTTCTTTCCGTCGCTCTTGCCTTTCTATCCGTCACCTTGGCTCTTACTCCCATTACCACTCCAATAAAAACAAAAAAACGCCCACCAAAGTGAGCGTTTCTTCTTCAATCATTTATTCATTTGTTCCTTTTTCTACATCATATTCTGTAATCCAGTCACTAAAGCTTCCTACATACAGTTGAATATTTTCATATCCTTCATCTGCTAGCACCGCATACAATGGTGATGCTGTAACACCACTGCCACAGTACACAACAACGTGCTCGTCTTGAGCAACCTTACTGCGTAACTCATCATTGGCTTGTAGACGACCATCTGACTTTAATTGCTCCCAGTCAAAGTTTTTCGCTGTTGGAATATGTCCAGCTACCATATCAAGAGGCTCTACGTCACCACGGTAACGATCTGCGGCACGTGCATCTAGCAACGTCGCCTTGACTTCTCCATCTACAATAGCTTTAACTGCTTCACGTGGAGCATATAGTTCATCTCGCCAAACAAATTCAATCTTAGTCGGTGGATATTTTATAATGTCTTTTGTGAAAGATATTTTTTCCTCGAGAGCAGGTGCACCACCATTCACAATCACTACATTTGGAAAACCCGCATATGTCAGCATCCACCAAGCACGTGGTGCAAATGGCGCAGCCCCTTGATCATAAATGACAATTTGATCCTCGTAGCTTAATCCTAATCCTTGAAATACTGCCGATAGCTTTTCCTTATTTGGCATAGGATGACGACCATTGCTAGACCCCATATCTGATAAATCTTGCTCTAAATCGATATAAATCGCTCCTGGTGCATGCCCATCTTCAAATATTTTATTTCCCGCCTCTTTGTTTTGTAAATCGAAGCGGGCATCTAAGAAACGGACTCCATCTATCTGAATTTCCTCAACTGATTTGAATACTTTTCCCAAATGAATCACCTCATGCGTATTGTAATTGAGCGTAAATAGCTTTCCAAGAAGCTAAACGACTTTCTTCCTGTAGTGCAAGTCTTTCTGTTGCAATTTGTTCAAGTGCCTGATGGTAAATATGCAGACGTAATTTCTCTGCTTCCTCAGCAATATAAGTAATAGCCCATGTCATGAGCGATACTTTCTGTGTATCTAAATAATTTTGCGCATCTGGTTTTGTTAATACCTCAAGCGCCTCACTTAGCTTCATTTTTTCATTCTTCTCAAAGAATGCTTTCTGATTACGGAAATGAGATTTAACACCTGAATATTTCGCGATATCTGTAAATGGTCCTTCAAAATCAAGTAAATCTGGCTCAGAAGATTCAAACGCTAAGAATGAGAAGCTACGGTTTAATTCTTTCAGCTCACGTACTTCATCTTTAAAGCGCAGTTTCATCTTCTTACTAATAAACTGTGATAAACGGAAGTTTGTTACACGCATTTCTTGTGTAAAGTCAAAGCGTAAACTTTGCATTACTTCCTTTAAAGCATGCTCTAATGCTTGCTGAGCCGGCATTGCTGCAAATGTTGATGGATTATAGCCTTCCTTAAAGAACTCTGGATAACGATAATACACACGCTGAAGAACATAATACAATAATTCATCAAGCTCTTGCTTCGTTTCACTTTCTAACATACTTGTATTAAGCGAATTGTACTTCGATTTTATATGCTGTTCAAGAGTTGTTAATTCCTCTAAACGTTCATCCTTACGCTTTAAGTTCTCTTCTGTTTGCGCAATTAAGTCACCTAAACGTTGCTCCGTTTTATCGACTTCCTCTGCAAGTGCTTGGACAGCCAATGCACTTAATTCATCATTTAAGAACGTATGGAATGCATCTTCGAATGGTGGCATACCTGATGTTAATTCAGTACTCTCTACTTTTTCTTTTAAAGCCAGTAAGCTTGACACACCGTAAAGTCGAGGGAAGCGAATGCCAAAACGTTGTAATTCTGAACGTACATAGCCTTTTACATCTTCCTGCTCTTCTTCTGTTGTCGCTAAATCAATTGCATTGACGATAAAGAACATCTTATCAAGTTCGAAAGCATCCTTCACACGCCCTAGCTGAATTAAAAACTCACGGTCAGCTTTAGCAAAAGCATGATTATAATAAGTAATAAACAGGATGGCATCAGCATTACGAATATATTCAAACGCAACACCTGTATGACGCGCATTAATAGAATCTGCTCCTGGTGTGTCAACAAGTGTCACACCCATGCGTGTTAACGGACTATCATAGTAGAAATCAATATTATCGACAAAGCATGATTTATTTTCCTGCGCAACAAATTTTTCAAACTCTTCACGGTTAACACGTAATACTTTTCCAAGCTCAGATTTAAATGTTGGGAATCCTTCTTTATATGCACGAATAAATGATTTATGCACATTTAAGCGTTCGTCCGATAGCTGTACTGCAAGTCCCTCATCTGCACGACTAAATGCTTCCTCTAAAGAAGACACTGATAAACCAACTGCTGCGTATGAAGCTTGAATATCCTCTAGCATTTGGTCAGCTGTTTTTAACAGTACATCTGCTGTTTCATGCGGATGCTCTGGTGTCACAGGACGAATTTTATTAATAGCCGCAGTTGTAGGGTTTGGTGATACAGGTAAAACTTTGGCACCCATTAACGCATTAGAGAACGAAGATTTTCCTGCACTAAATGCACCGAAAAGCGCAATTGTGAAATCTTTTTTCTGTAATCGTTCTACTTTATTTTCTAAGTAAGTTGCTACTTCCGCAAAGCCTTGTACATCTTTTACCGAGTTTGCCGTATGAAGTGCACGCTTAACTACACCTTCAATAGGAAGGCTTGTTGCACTAACTGCTTGCTGTGATTCTTCCTGTTGTAACGCTACCTCTTTTGGCTTTAACATCGATTCATCAAATAATCGAATATCTGCTAAATCTTGCTTAAATGCATGATCCCAATTTGTAAGCTGTTGATTCGCTAGCTGACGTATTTCATTGCTTGCCTGGTGCATAATAGTTGCACTATATTGCTGGTAGCCCTCGATTTCAAGCACTGCTTTAATGGCATCAACTTTCTCTTGCATTCCAGCCATTTTTAATTTAGATGGCGCAGCTGTTTCAGTAGCTACCGCTTCTAAAATTGTTGCTTGTGCATCCTTCCAATTATCTGTTTCCTGGATGAAGTAGCGTTTTGTTGCTTCTGCCACACGGTTTGCAAAGTTTAGAACGGCATCTCCAGTTAGTAGAGCACCAACTTGTACTTGCTGTTCAATAAGTGAGAATGGTAATTCAAAGGCGTAAGCATCAATAGCTGTAGCACGTTCTTCATTTAATGCACCTACATCCTTCAATACCTTTTTCATTAGCCCTTTTAAATGCCCTGTAATTTGTGCATGCACAACATTTTGATAGGCGCTATAGACATCCTCTTTGCGGCGGTTACGCTCTTCTTCTGTTTTTTTCTTAGCTGTAAACAGGCCTCCTACCTTGAAACCTTCCTGCTGACTTTCTAAATACAGACGTAATTTATCGCGTAAATCTGCTGGCATAATGGCTGCATTCGAAAGAAGTTCTTTACGTTGATCTTCAAACGTTTCATTCCATGCCTCAACTGAGAACAATTCAACTTGACGATTTAACTTATTGTACTGCTCTAAAATATCTTTATGGTTTGCCCAGTCATCGGCACTTAATACATCTTCATCAATGTCTAAACGATCTTGTCTTTCTTCTGTTAAATAATTGTCATGCTCACTTTGTAATAAACGCAACGTATTTGATGCAGTCTGTACAAGTTGATCCTGCCAATCATTCATACTATCCATAACAATTTTCTTTACGACCTCAAAATCGTTATTAGGATGCTCCGGCTCTCTTAATGAAGTGAAAAATACGCCCTTAGGTACTACTCCCCAAGCTGAAAAGGAATTGTGAACTGTTGCTTTAAATTCCTCAAAACTTAATTCATTTTCATTATGCTTATCAATCATATTAACGATTAAATAAACGTTTGGATTGTACTTCATTAATTGCTTTGTAAATTGGAAATTCAATTCTGATTGCACGTGATTGTAGTCCATTGTATAAAATACGATATCAGCAATATGAAGGGCTGACTCTGTTGACATGCGGTGAGCATCATCTGTCGAGTCGACACCTGGCGTATCCATAACAGTGACGCCTAGTGGTAATGACGATTTGCTATGACCAATTTCTATTTGTGACACTAGCTCACCATTTTTACTAAGCTCTTTAACTGTTTTAAAATCATAGCCTGCTTCAAATTTTACCGGCTTTTCGTTGTGCATATAGACAATCGCAAAATCTTCGTCTGATTTATGGACTTTGACGATATTGGCACTCGTTGGAATAGGACTTGCCGCTAGTAAATCTTCACCTGATAGCGCGTTAATCATACTCGATTTACCAGCAGAGAAATGACCTGCAAAGCCAATAACATATTCTTTTTGCTGTATTTTACGTGCAAAAAGTGATGTCTTATCCATTCGCTCTGTATCACCATTATGCTGATAAATTATGTATTGTAACGAGGCTTGTTTTAATAGCGCCTCCAACTGTTGTTCAAAATCTTTCATAAAAACAGTAACCCCTTTATTCATATTAATCAATTTCGCCTTGGCGTAATTGTAGCTGACGCTTTGCTTTCGCTACAGATAAACAATGCGTCCGGATTTTGAATTGTGCGAGCACAATTCACTCCTTTAAAAATCCGTGACTTCCGCCGGAGGCATTAGGCCAACAAATGTTTTCTGTGCGAAAGCGCAGTGCTAACGTAGCGTCAGCAACACGATGTTGGTCACTCAGTCATTGCCACAGGATGTGACTTTCTTAGACTGAGTTCCTCTATTCACTCTTGTTTGGAAAGGAACTATATCCACATTCATCTTACCACTTTAGAGGAAGTAGTTTTTACGTATGAGGATAGTCATAATTAGTATTCTACCTTATTCGACAAACAAAGTATAACACTAATTTACTTTGAAAAGCATATATATAAAGGTTTCAGACGCCATATTCATCCATATCGTCCTGTTTAATCAAAAAGATAATGCATTTTTCAGGCCCACTATCAAAACGTGTAGTTGATTTCCTTCCGACTGTGCACTTTGTTGTTGCTGACGCTTCGCTTTCGCACAGGATAAAACATTTGTTGCTGACGCTTCGCTTTCGCACAGGATAAAACATTTGTTGCTGACGATTCGCTTTCGCACAGATAAAACATTTGTTGCTGACGCTTCGCTTTCGCACAGATAAAACATTTGTTGCTGACGCTTCGCTTTCGCACAGATAAAACATTTGTTGCTGACGCTTCACTTTCGCACAGATAAAACATTTGTTGCTGACGCTTCACTTTCGCACAGATAAAACATTTGTTGCTGACGCTTCGCCCAGAGTCTCTAACAATTGTCATCCTCAATTTATGGTAGTGGGCAATTATTTTATAAAACTACTAATTTCTATTCCAAAATGGTTGCACAACTAAGCAAATAATAATTTTCTTCATATTTTAAAGTAAGGAAAATTAAGTTTTAAAAAAGTTTGGTGTTCGATTGCAATACTAATAATAGTGAAAAATCAAAGCTAAATGAGGGAAAAATAATTAAATGAGGTGATAAGAAATATGGGGAATTATAGGAATTCCGGTAAAATCGAGCAAGAATGTGAATGCGGGTGTAAAGATCGTTTTATTTGGCCACGTATAAAAGCTAGTACCATCCCTCCGGTAGACCCTCCCCCTGTCATTGAACCTAATGGAAATATCATTCCAATCGTAAATAGATATTTCTATGTCGTTACATCAGATATTAATTTGACGAATGGAGTGACTCTAGCTGCTAGCCAATTTTGGAATGATGATGGCAATCCAGCAACTGAATTTAAGATTTTCAATCCGAATGGCTACGTAAATCTTTATATCAATGCCGTAATGCAGGAAGGTGAAATTTACAACATAACTCCAACCTCGTTAACCTTAAGTCCAGATAATTCAACAATTTATAGAGGTACTCCAATCATCATAGAATCAATAGGTTTTTCTACTATGTAAGTAACCAACCTGAAAGGGGGTGAAAATAAGTGGCACTTTCTATTATTAATATTCATGTCAATGTTACAGGTACTTCGACTAGATTTTTCAATGTTTTAGCTGCACCCTTAACGATCACTGATGGTACAACGGTTGCCTCTACTACCTTTTTAAATGATAGCGGTTCTGCTGCAACTACTTTCCCAATCGTAACAAATGGGTACTATAATTTATATATTAATGGGGTGCTTCAGGAAGGTGGTTCTTACTCAGTTTCTGCAACAGAATTAACATTCAATACTGTTACAGGCACTTTACCAGCAGGAACACCTGTTATTGTTGAAGCTGTTGAATTAGTGACTACACTTTAATTATCCTAAGTAAATAGGATAGAGAAATATATTTTTTTATAATAAAGGATGCCTTAAAAAAGGGCATCCTTTATTTTATTTATCCATTTGACATTTAAACTCATAAATCTTTTTGGCATAGTCCAGTGCATGTGGGCCGTCTCCGTGTATACATAGTGTTTGCGCGGAAATTTTAATTTTCTTTTGCTGTACTGACATCACTTCATTCGACGTTAAAATACTTTTGACATGTACAAGCATTTCTTCCTCTGTTTGAATCAATGCATTTGAATGTAATCGATTCACTAATGTCCCGTCTTCATTATAATTACGATCAGAAAAAACTTCTTCGTAAACTTGTAAGCCTTTTTCATTCGCAATTTTAGCCATTTTACTCCCAGCCAAGCAATATAAAATATACGCTGGATTTAAATCAAATATTGCATTGACAATAGCAGTTGCCATTTCTTTATCATTAGCACTTTGATTATAGAGGGCTCCATGTGGCTTTACATGATGAAGTGTTCCATTCTCTACTGATACAAATGCTTGCAATGCCCCTACCTGATAGACAATCATATCGTATATTTCCTCAGCACTAAAATCCATATTACGACGGCCAAAACCTTCGCGATCAGGGTATCCTGGGTGTGCTCCAATAAGGACATTTTTTCGAATGGCATTTCGTACAGTCTGACGCATAATCGTATGATTGCCTGCATGATAGCCACATGCAATATTAATGGACGTCACATAGTTTAAAATCTCTTCATCATTGCCCATGGTAAGTGCATTATTACTTTCACCCATATCACAATTAATATCCATTGGCATACCTATTCCTCCATTAGTGCGAAGTTGACCGTGTTAAACATGCGCATTTGAGCGACTTTATGTAAATCATCTTCATGTATTGTTGCAATTATAGGATAACCCCCAACCGTTTGAGCATCTGCCATTAATACGATGGGGTCCCCACTTTGAGGCACTTGAATTGTCCCAAACTGTGTTGCTTCCGAGAGAATATCTTGTGATTCTTTCAGCTGTAGCGTAGCACCTTTTAAATAATAGCCCATACGATTTCCACCTGAAAATTGAAATGGAATGTTTAAAAATTGATGCTGACTCTCATCCGTAAATAAATCAAAATGTGGACCTTTAAAAATTCTTACCGTAATAGAAGTTTTAAAGGTTGGGCGAAAAGGTGCATAAAGTCCTCTTGTCAATTGTAACGTTTTTGACTTTTGTCCAAATATAACGCTACCCTCATTTATTGCGTCACCTAGATTTCCAAGTGGAAAGTACGAGTTGCTTCCAAGTATTGGATCTGTTTGAAATCCTCCTTCAGGCGTAAGATAAACAATAGAGCCAAGACTTACACTTTTTATGGACAAGATATCTCCTTTTGTTAAATGGAAAGTTTTCCACATTTCTACTGGAGCATCATTTAACAAGCATTGACATTTTGCTCCAGTCAATACATAAGTACCTTCATTTAAAGCTTCAAATTCAAAACCACCAACAAATATTTCAAATGAAGTTTGGTTATTGTCGTTACTTAAGATATATTGCGCTGCTTGAAATGACACTTTATCCATAGGTCCAGATAGAGGAATACCATACGCCCGATAGCCGTATCTCCCTTGGTCTTGCAAGCTCCCATATACACCTTTCTTTTTTATCATAAGAAGTGGCTTCAATTGCTACACTCCTTTGCTTTTTATTTCAATAAACTCCTGTTTTGTTATTTCATAAAATTGTACTTGATCTCCAAGTGAAAAAATAAAAGT
This sequence comes from Lysinibacillus sp. NPDC058147, assembly GCF_042884205.1. NCBI lineage: Bacteria > Bacillati > Bacillota > Bacilli > Caryophanales > Bacillaceae > Lysinibacillus > Lysinibacillus sp. NPDC058147. Next base: position 268,385 of record NZ_JBHVUJ010000004.1, on the reverse strand, counting down.
TTCTTTCCGATGTACATCAAATAAATTTAGCGGCGTCTTACCAATGATATTCCATCCACCTGGTGAATCTAATGGATAAATCCCTGTCTGCAAACCACCTATACCAACAGAACTTGCAAATACAGAAGTTCGCGGCTTTTTTAATCGTGGTACAAACAGCTTTCTATCTAATTCACCCAAATAAGGAAATCCAGGTAAAAATCCAATTAGATATACACTATAAAGCTTTGACATATGTATTTTTTTAATTTCCTCATACGATAAACCCGTATAATCCATCACACTATACATATCTAGGGCAAATTCCTCATCATAGCATACTGGAATTTGTAACTGTCGATTTGTTACATCGTCAACTGTTGGTGCAATTTGCATCAACAGCCATTGTTCTTGTAAAAAATCTAAATCGATTTTTTGTTTTATATAAGCTGTAACTGTATGATAGCTTGCAACACTTTCAACAAGGTTTTGTTGTAGCATTTTTTTCAGAAACCAATTGAACTTTTGTACTACTAGAAAATTTTCTTGAGATATTTCCTCATGAAATGCAAAACGAATTGTGTGTTGGCTAATCCACATCGTAGTAGGAAAATCATTCATTTGTTGCACGAATGGTCTCCTCAATACAGAGCCTAATAGAAGTTATTAAATCTTGGATGTTCCATCCTGGTATTTTTCCATGCTGAATGGCCAAATCAAATGACGCAGGAATATGAATAAATCCTGCACGAACCCCTTCATGTTGCTTTGCATAAACTAGCCCTTCATACATAATATTGTTGCATAAATAAGTACCCGCCGTATTTGAAATTTCCGCTGGATATCCTTCTTTGCATAATCGATTGACCATATTTCGGATAGGTAAATTCGTTATATATGCATCTGCACCATTATTATAAATGCTCTCATCTACTGGTGTATAACCATTATTATCTTCTTCACCATCTTTAATATTAATCGCAATTCGCTCTGGCGTTATTTTAAAACGCCCTCCAGCTAACCCTAATGAAATAATGATTTGTGGCTTTATCTCAGCAATATATTGTTTTAGCTGCTGAGCAGATTGCTGAAAATCTACAGACAAAATACGTCCTACTATTTCATAGCCACCCATCTTTTCTCCATTTAGATTTTCTACAATTTGCATTGTTGGATTAATTTTATAATCAAGAAATGGTACAAACCCTGTTAACAATATTTTTGTCATGTTTTCTTCACCTAAATTTCTCTTGGACGTTGCTTAATTGCCCATCCATTTTTATTATTTTTAATTACTGGTGTAGATACTGATTGATTGCTTAGAAAAACTGTCACTTATTGAAGTTTTTAATCTTCTTAAGTGTCATTTTTTCATCACCTCGTAACCACACTGATTTGTTTTAATTCTACAAAAAAACATTTCCCTTTTACAATATATTTCAGAAAAAACAAACAACTCTTTTTTCTCGTGATTGAAACAATAGTAATAAAAATAAATAAAAAAAGCATGGTCTCAAAATTACATGACCATGCTCTACTTCCTCTATTATTGATATCCTCTTATTTTAAATGTGCAGTCGTCTGTTTCATGACGTGTGCTCCCACTCCAATATAGATAACCACTGCTGCACCAATAAATACGAATGTCATCACTGACCGCTCCTTTTTTTATAATTATTTGTATTTGAAAAAACTTAAACGTCTATTGATTTTGAAAATCATTCTCATTGATATAATATAAAATTCCCATTAATTCGTCAAGACATACTTTCATCTTACCCATTTAACATGGTAAGATGTAGAAAAGTCGGAAAAAGGATGCGGTTATGATGAGTAATTCGAAGTACTTTCAAACTATTTTAAACGGGACAATTCACGCTTTAAGATCGATCTTACCAATGGATATAGAGGTGAAAACTCCTAGTATTATTTCTGAACCATTCCAACAACAGCAAATGGGGGTTTTAATTGGTTTAATAGGAGATTTAAAGGGCCGTGTAATCATTGATTCCTCTCCTGAAATATTTAGTGGCATCGGCAATACAATGTTTGGTATGCCTCTTGAAGGAGAAATGTTGGAATCCTTCACTGGTGAATTTGGAAATATGATTGCGGGAAATTTATGTACTACCGTAGGGCAAGAAAGCTTAGAAATTGATATCACACCACCAACAGTGATGGTTGGCAACACAAAGTTATACGGCTTTGAAAAGGCATTTGTACTACCTGTTACAATTCCAAACGTTGGTCCATTGACAGTTCTTTTAACAATCGAGGAAGAATAGAGTCCTATAATAGAAGACTGTTCCAAATGATATATCCTATGCTAAAACACCAAACATTTATGAGTACACTTTATCATTCTCTTTCATTAACGGAGGATGCACCATAAGGCTCAAGTCTAATTTTCAATAGTAAAATTTCTTGAAAAAGAAGAAATTTTAATAAAAATTAATCCAATTTCAACCTAAAAGTGGCCATCTCAATGACTATTGAGATGGCTATTTTTTATCTTCCCCTCAATTTTTCACACTTTTTTCACATAATTCGCCAAGATGTGTGATTTTTTTCACATCAAAAAGAAATTTATTTATATATCATGGCAATAAGAAAGACACAATAAAGGCGTAGGAGGAGCAAAAATGGCAAATAAAAAAAAGTCAGATGAAAATTTAAAAGGTTCACTCTATGCGGTATTTGGAGTAGGAATCATCATTATCTTGCTTTGGGTGTACTGCTTCGATTTGTTCATCAATCGTTTTTAACTTCTTTCAGCGGGTTTCCACTGAAAGAGATTAAAGCCTCCGGCGGATGACACGCAATTATGCCGAGGCATAATTGATTCTACTAAGAAAGGACGGAGACATATGCACTTACATAAGTATGAGAAGTATTGGCTTGTGTTCGGAGTTGCTACTTTAGTAGCATTCCTTATCATTCTAGGCATCGGTGCATTTCATCAAGGCTCACATCCGAACAATGGTAAAAAAACACTAGATTATGAGAAAGTAAAAGAATTTGCACCATTCGATAATCCTGGTGTCCATAAAGTCGATGGAAAGGATTGGGATTATGAAGTAGTTGTTTTAGCATCAGCATTTAACTACAATCCTCCCGAAATTGAAGTTCCACTTGGAGCTAAAGTGAAATTTATCGCAACAAGTGCAGATGTAATGCACGGTTTTGAAGTTGCAGGTACAAATATTAATATGATGCTTGAACCTGGTTACATTTCTGAATATGTAACTACAGTAAATAAAGAAGGAGAGTTTTTAATCGTATGTAATGAATATTGTGGTACAGGACATACGATGATGCACTCTATGCTAAAGGTGGTGAAGCCAAATGAGTCTCAATAATAATTTGACAAAAGTGGATCGTCGTGATGCGAAGCTAGCGATGGCACATATTTACGTGGCATTCATCGCATTGTTATTAGGGGGTCTTGCAGGTTTATTACAAGTTTTCGTTCGTTCTGGTCAATTTACATTACCAGCAGGCATTGGTTACTATCAAGTTTTAACCGTACATGGTGTTTTACTCGGTCTTATTTTAACAACGTTCTTTATTTTTGGTTTCCAAATTGCCAGTGTTAGCCGTACGTCAGGGACTTTCTCAGATGGTCAACGTCGCCTTGGCTGGATTGGCTTCTGGTTAATGACTATCGGTACAGCAGCAGCTGCAACAATGGTTCTACTTAATGAGGCAACTGTTTTATATACGTTCTATGCTCCATTGAAAGCTCACTGGATATTCTATTTAGGCCTTACATTGGTCGTTGTTGGTTCTTGGGTTGGCGGCGCAGGTCAAATTTTAAGATATGCACAGTGGCGTAAAGAAAATAAAGGAAGCGGACAACGAAGCCCATTACTATCATTTATGGTTGTTGTCAACAATTTAATGTGGTTCGTAGCAACTCTAGGTGTAGCTGCTTCTGTTCTATTCCAGCTACTTCCATGGTCCTTAGGCTTTATAGAACGTGTCGACATAGCACTATCCCGTACATTATTCTGGTATTTTGGTCATGCGCTTGTGTATTTCTGGTTATTACCTGCATACATGGTTTGGTATGTCATTATCCCGAAGGTTATTGGCGGAAAAATTTTCTCTGATTCTTTAGCAAGACTATCATTTATGCTATTCTTAATCTTCTCTGTACCAGTTGGGATTCATCACCAATTAACAGAGCCAGGTATTACTGGTACATGGAAATTCATACAAGTTGTTTTAACATTTGCGGTAATCGTTCCATCTTTAATGACCGCCTTCTCGATGTTTGCAATGTTTGAATTACGTGGTCGTGAATTAGGTGGGAAAGGTCTTTACGGCTGGTTCAAAAAATTGCCATGGAAAGATGCTCGTTTCTTCGTGCCATTTATCGGTATGGTAGCATTTATTCCTGGTGGCGCTGGCGGTATCATCAATGCTTCTTACCAAATGAACCAATTAATCCATAATACGATTTGGGTTACAGGACATTTCCATTTAACAATTGCAACAACTGTCGTATTAACTTATTTCAGTGCGGCATTCTGGTTAATTCCACATTTAACAGGTCGCACACTGACTAAATCTTTAAACAATCTTGGTAATTTTGCAGCTATTTTATGGGCTATTGGTATGACAATTATGTCTTCTGCTATGCATATCGCCGGTCTGATCGGTGCACCTCGTCGATCCGATTACTCTGAGTATGGCGGTGCTCAACAAGCTTATGATTGGATTCCTTATCAAATCGCTCAAGCTGTTGGTGGCACAATCCTGTTCATCGCTATCATAATCATCCTTTATATTGTGGTGAAATTAGCATGGTTTGCACCAAAAGGCGAAGAAGAATTCCCAGTTGGTGAAGTACATGAAAACGGTGGTACTACTCCAGCTATTTTAGAGAACTTCAAAGTATGGCTTGTTATTTTAGTAGCATTAATTTTATTTGCTTATACTATTCCAATTATCGATATTATTTCTAACTCCCCTCCTGGCTCTAAAGGCTATAAGCTTTGGTAACAACGTTTTACATCTTATAACAAGAGGTTGGGATAAAACTAGCTTCTAATATCGAAAAAAGTGAAATTGAGTGTGCTTAATTTCACTTTTTTCGATTTTTCTCTATACTTACACATCTATGTGAATGGTCGTGAATTTTCTCAAATTTACAGCCATAAATGAAAGACCTATTTCGTTATAAACTTTCAATTCTCCTCGGACAGAAAATCGAGTGAAATGCGAATTAGCCTTCAAGAATCCAAAAACTGGTTCCACGCCATTTTTGACGTAAATGGCGTTCGTTTTTTCTTCTGAGAGCTTCGTTTTCACCTACGTATAGGCGCATAAAATCAGTTTAAGCACCATGCGTGAATGATAGGCAGGACAACCCGTACTTCGTATAAACGGTTTGAGTGCTTATTACGAAAAGTATAAAGCCGGTGAAATTTTACATGTCGTAAAATTTCATCGGCTTTTTGGTATCAGAGGAGGGGGTTGTCCTTGCCTCTTAGTAAAGGTATCTAAATTAGCATGATGGCTCACTTTTTGCTCACCGACCATTTTTTGAAATCCTTTTTCGAGCTCTCTTTTTCTATTTTTGTATGCGTAAATTCCGCAATCTCAGCTGCTTTTTCATACGACTACCTCAATCTTTATCGCTATTTCGAATATGAAATGTTATAAAATTTTAATTGAGGAGAGGCCGAATTTTGATAATTTGTGAAACACAGGCTCATATATTAATGTGATGCGTCGTGATTGTACGTTTCCATTTCAGAAGCAGGGTCGAATTGCTCTCTACCCATAGCAAATGCCATAATTAGCGCAATAGCAGCTGGGATTATCGCCCAAGCAAAAGTATGAGCAACTGAAATAGTAAGTGCTTCTTGCATTTTATCAAGAACCTCTACAGGAATGAAGTTTCGAGTTTCAGGTGTTAGGATAACACTTGGATCACTTAAATCCATACCAGTAGGTGCTTGACCACTAAACGCGGACGTTAATTTATTTGAGAAAATATGGTTTTGAATAATCCCAAACACTGTAATTCCTAATGTCATTCCAAGTTCTCGATTGAAGTTTAGCGTTGAGTTAGCCGAGCCACGTTGTCTCATACTAAGACCATGAATAACGGCATTGCTCAACACAGAGAAAGACGAGCCAATGCCAAGACCAACAAGTATCATAAAGATTGTTACCATAAAGTGTGACGTTTCAGTTGTCAATGTTGTAAGCAAGGTGATACCAACAACGAATAGAGTTAAAGTCGGTAACATAATCGTTCGATACTTAAATTTTGTGAGGAGAGCTCCACCTCCAGATGCTGTTACAACCGAACCGACCATCATCGGAAGTAAAATAAGACCTGAGTTCGTTGCTGAGCCTCCAAGTACACCTTGAACAAAAATTGGAATGTAGATGGCAGCAGTAATGTAAGCAGCACCAGCAAATATTGAAATGATATTACTCGTTGCATAGAGACGGCTTTTAAACATTTTAAAGGAAATAATAGGCTCTTCTACACGTAGTTCAATTAAAATAAAGCTAATAAGAAGCACTCCAAATAGAGCGAATAATCCAAGAATCATTGCGGAATCCCAAGCATATTCTTTGCCGCCTAGCTCAAGAGCAAACATTAAACTAACTACTGCACTAACTAAAGTAGCTGCGCCAAAGTAGTCGATTTTTTGCTTGGCATGTACAACTGATTCATTGTAAAATTTTGCAACTAACACAAAAGCAATTAGCCCAAGTGGTAAATTAATATAGAAAATCCAAGACCAATGAACATAATCAGTTAAATAGGCTCCAATAAGTGGACCAAAGATACTCGATAGACCAAATACTGCCCCGAATAAGCCACCCATTTTGCCGCGTTTATCTGGAGACACTACATCAAACATAATTGTGAATGCGATTGGCATTAATGCACCACCGCCAATACCTTGAATTGCACGGTAAATACTAAGCTGAATGATTGAGTTTGCTGTACCGGCTAGCGCCGAACCGATTAAAAATACTACTAAACCGAAAATAAAGAATCTTTTACGACCATACATATCGGATAATTTACCGAAAATCGGCATACCTGCAATCGACGCGATCATATAAGCTGATGTCACCCAGACAAGTTTGTCATATCCACCAAGATCTCCGACAATTGTACTGATTGCCGTTGCTACAATTGTATTATCCATTGCAGCCATTAAAATCGCTAGCAATAGCCCTGCGATTACTACACCTATTTTACTTGAATTCTTTGACACTTTCATACCTCCGTTTTTTGTGAATCCCTATTATTTTTAACTATCAATATGTATCTTGATAGGGGATGTCTAAATAACCATTTTGTATTATATCAGCTTTAATCAATTGAAGTCGATAATGCAGATTATGAGGAAATCAATTTTCGAAAGGAAGATAAAAAATAGCGAAAAAAATGAAGAATATAAAGCCGGTGAAATTTTACGACGGGTAAAATTTCACCGGCTTTTCGATATTAGAGAAGGGTTTTGTCTCGGTCTTTTTTCATGTTGCATAAAACCAATTATCTCAATAAATTTAAGGTTTCATAATAAATAAAATATGGCTTATCTGCACAACGAGGAGTTTAATTCCGTTCCGAACGGTCGATTTGTCTCTGACGCTTCGCTTTCGTGCAAAGCAAAGCTTCCTGGGGCGTCCGATGAGTCACTTGGAGAAACAGATGTTTTTTGCGCGAAAGCGAAGCGACAGCAACATACGTAAGTGGAGGGAGTGACGCGACGCCTCTCTAAGGAATGTGAGTAGCTTAGAACAACTCTCACCGCAAACGCCATAACATTCAGCCAGATGGCTATTTCATTTTATAAGGCCCTAATGATTTTCATCTAAATTAGTTAAATTGAGTTAGCTATTAGAACAAAAGTTTCAGGTGTTACTTTGTTGGCTACTTTATTATAAATTCCAAGCATATACTGCAAATTATTTTTTTCAAATACAAAAAAGTTAAATAGTTGATGCTCAAAATAAATGGCTTTTGCACCATCTTGAAGTGTATATTCTTTTCCATTTAAGTTCAGTTTATCTGTGAAGTCCAATTTGTTTTTTAAAGGACGAATATCAATTTTATAAATATTATTACTTAAATCTTTGTTAACAAACCTAATTTCCAGGGAATCATTCACATTATAGTTCTTATCTTCAAAGAATCTTCCATATTGATGTGTGAAAGAAATAGAAGGCAACTTTTCGGGTAGCTTTACATCACATTTACAATGATTTTCAAATTCCTTAACAGCAGCTTTTACGGATTTATATCCAGCTTCAGTATACATTTCCTCAAAAGAAGGAGGAGTGTCACTCGAATTTGCATTTACTGTTCCAAAACACCACACACAAATTAATAGACTAAATAAAACCATTAGAAGAGGAATACGTTTATCCAATTTCATCACCCTAATTTTTTATTTAGGTATAGTATGTCTTGTTCATTTACAATAATTCCTTCTTCAACTATCCTGCTCCGTTTGCTGAATAGAGGCCAAGGCAAAAGACACCTTAGTTATTTTACTAATGTCCTTGTTTACTTTAAGTGCTATTCTTCATAAACTCTTTTCAAACCAATACTGAATTCAGTCTTTTATTAATTAAAAACAACGTTACTTTCTTGTGCTCCGAAATAATAAACATAGATATCTTCCATTCTTGGCTCTACATTTACAGCTGATTCATTTGGTTTTTCCTTTGAGATTATACGCAACTCGATATTAGCCCCTTGTTGATGAACGTTCGATACAGCATATTCTGCTAAATATTTTTCTAATTCATCTTCCGCTATTTGTAAGTGCCACACTTGATTAGTTAAATGACTTAATAACTTATTAGGCGCTGCCTTTTCAATAAGTTCACCACCTTTTAGCAATAGAACTTCATCTGCCACATACTCAATATCCGATACAATATGTGTAGACAGAATAATAATTTTATTCTTTGAAAGTTTTGATAGTATTCCTCTTAACCGTATCCGTTCACTAGGATCTAAACCAGCCGTTGGTTCATCTAATATTAAAATCTCAGGGTCATTTAACAACGCTTGTGCAATTCCTATTCTCCGTTTCATTCCTCCTGAGAAACTTTTTAGCTTTTTCTTTCTTACATCTACTAAACCAACCATTGTTAAAAGTTGTTGCACTCTTGTTTGGGTTATCTGTTTGTCTAACCCCTTTAAATTTGCTACATATTTTAAAAAATCTTCCGCTGTAAAATTACGATAACCATGAAATTCCTGTGGTAAATACCCCAAGATATCACGGTAATGTTCACCTAAAGTAGTAATCTCTCGATTATTATAAAGAACTCTACCTTTTTCTGGAGCAATCACATCGACTAGTATACGTAAAAAAGTCGATTTTCCAGCCCCATTTGGCCCTAATAGGCCATAAATTCCGGGAGACAATTCACAATTGATATTTTGTATTGCATAGAAGCCTTTGTATTGATGTGTGATATTTTCTATTTTTAGAATCATATTTCGTGTCTCCTTAATTGCAATTTTATTGTCAGCATTAAGATGCAAACTATTAGAACTCCATACCATATTGTTAAAATAATTAATTGTGATTCAAGTAAAATATCTTTCGCCCTTATCAAATACGAAAAAAAACCTTTCTCTAAAAACCATTCAAACGAATAATGTTGAAGGAGACTACCTCTCAATAAATAGGTCAATCCAAATAAAATTCCACATAAAATCACTGTTGCCATATGTGATTTAAAAATCGTGCAAATGCAAGCTGTAAAAATCGAAAATAATACGCTACCTATCCATACGTAAAGAAAACTCTCTAAACAATCTGTAATAAATGTTGTAGCCAAGTCGGTTTCAACACGGTTAAAGATTAAAAACATCACGATTTGAACTAGTAAAAACAAAACAATAGTCCAAGTGGTGTAAATAACAGTAGCAATCATCCTTAGCAAAAAAACCTTTGCTTTTCCTTTTTGAGTAGTTAAAATAACTTCTTTCACTTTTTCTTCTTCATCTAAAATAAACAATCTTGTATTCACAAATAAAATCATAAATCCAACAGCTATCGAACCTAATACATGCCAAAATGTTGTAGATGTCATTAGTAACTGTTCTGATCCCTTTTGTGCAGAGAAATATAAAATAATTCCCCATAGACAAGTTATCCCTGCCAGAATAGGGGCATTAAAGCTATTTTTTGCGAGTTTTTTAATCTCCCATCGAAGCATATCTTCTCCACCTTCCGATGATAAGATTAAGTGTGAATAGTAATAAAGCAATGACTAAAAATAAAATGTATACTTCACTTTCTGAAAATGGTTTGAAAAACCCTAAATATTGATGGCTTAACATGCCATTAAATCCATAATCATAAATTGCACCGAGGTATTCACTCAATTTCATAGTTCCTATGAATGTTGCGATAAATTTTTCATAAAGCTCTCCTGCTGCAAAAATACTTCCTGCAATCATCATGATGAAAACACTTCGTTTTATAAAAAATGATAATGCTAGTATAAACAATGCGAAGATATAGCTTGCTAGGACTGTATATCCATACTGATAAACTAAAAGCTGGGCAAATGTCCAGTTGGGATTTACTTCGAAAAAAAGAGGTGGATTTACTTTTATTTGAGCGAATATACCCGAAATAGAATAGCCATTTCCTAAGCTAAAAAAAGAAACTACATAAAAATATAAAACAATTAATGCACAATAAATCAAAGTAATAATCTGTTTTACAATTAATAATTTTAGGTGTCCTTTCTTGTACGTTAACAATAATTCACTCATTTCCTGTTCTCGCTCGAAAGACAAACATTTGGATACGCCTACAACAATTAATACAGCAATAAACCAGAATCCAATCCAAGGAATAGCCTCTATTAACCCCTTCCATAATTCATAAGGTTTATCGGATTCTCCAACACTTTTCATTCCCATTAGGTAAATGACTGTACATAAAAAGAGAGCGACATATATTTCTCGTTGTTGAAACAATTTCTTCATTTCCATTAAACCCAATTTAATGATACTCATTAGGCAATCTCTCCATTCTCCAAACATTAGCTAATCGATAAATGAAAAACACTAACAGCATAACGTTGATCAATATATATATTAAAGAATCCATCGATAGCAGAATCGCTCCCATTGGTGTGTATATTGAGAGTAAAACAAAGAAAATCCAAATCAATATAATCAACGTCCAAGACATCGCATCTCGAAATCTAATGCTTAAAGATAATAATGTCAGGCAAAGTAGTAGAATTGGTGTTAACCCCAAAACTGCAATATGAAAGATCGCCGTTGATAGTTCAACATGATGAATTAAAATCATATAAAGCAATGTACAACTGTAAATAGCTATACTACATACCGCAATTGCGACAATTTTAGAAAAGAGAATCTGCTGAAAGGAATACTTATAGGTGGACTCTAATTCAACTATACCTTCTGTTTGTGCATTCATTAAATACCACCCTACTCCCAATAAAGGAGCTGGTGTAGTTAAAACAAAGAAGATCCATCTTTCCATCGTTTCAGGAATTATTGTATAAATTAAAAACATCAGAACAGTTATAATAAGTAATTGAATTTTAAAATAAGATAATAGTTCTATAAATGCTTTCCAAACGAGTTTTTTCATTAATTCACTCGTTCTTTCTTGTTGAATAGGCATATAAGTTTTTAGTAAGTCAATCGTCTCTTGTTTATCATTTTCTTTAATTTCAGGTAGTGTATATGTATTAAGGAATGATTTAAACTTTTCCTCAGTTTCATTAATCTTTTTCAATTAATTTCCCTCCTTCATACGTTTCTTCATTTTTTGCAAACCTTGAAGAAGCCTCGATTTAACAGTTGGTATGGATGTTCCTGTAATTTTTGCAATTTCTTTAGCTGTAAATCCATGAAAGTATTTCAAAATGAGGGTATTCCTTTGCTTTTTAGGCAACGAATTTAATAATTCTTTTACCATTGATTGTTTTACAATTTGATCGCCTATATCGGACCCTATCATTAAGTTTTCATGCTCAACTGAAAACGAAATTGATTGTTTATTTTGCCGAAAGGAATTCATGGCTCGGTTATGTGCAATTTTATAAAGCCAAGCTTTAAAATCCCCTTGTTCCTGATATGTTGGTAATGCTTTCAACATGGCAATAAACACTTCTTGCGTTATATCTTTCGCTTCTTCATAGGAACTTCCTAGGCGATAGATATAGTAAAATATTTCATCATAATAACGATGAACAAGTGTTTCCATCGCCTCTTCTTCTCCATGCAGAATTACTTTTATTAATGTTGCATCGTTCTTTATCATGACTAAACCTCCATATACCTATTAAACACAAAGAAAAAGGAAAAGGATTTAAAAATATTTTTTCTTACACAATTTATTTAGAAACGCAGCAAAAACGTAGTTTCTATACTTATTATCCAATAAAAAAAGCACAGGCTTGATAACCCATGCTACTTAAAAAATTTATTCATAATAGCAATAGAAAAAATTTTGGTTAAATGAGTTATTACACTAAACTGACGTTTCATTGAAGTATATTATTTCATATTCCACTTTAAATTTTAACATAAATATCCACTTCCATTATTAAGTGTTGCTCCACAATCTGGCCCGATTGTTGAATAAAAACTATCAACACTATTCTACTTAACTGCCCCGTTAGCCATCCATGTCGCGTACAATCAACACTACACCACAGAAAATGAAAAATGATTAAGTTCTTTCACGGGAGTTCAACAACTTCTTTAAATCAATTCTTATGTAACAGTTAATATAGGTCGTACCATCACATTATAAAATAAGGCTTTTTAAATAAGGGTCGAAGATAGGTTCGTAACCTGTTTTTACATCTTAATCAACTACACTTTCATTTCGTAAAAATTTCTAAATATACTTTTAATCACAAATAATAGCTGAACAAATATAAACAATAGTTCCGCTTAAAAATAACTCGTTATAATGTTGCACATTTTATAAATAATACTAATGAAACATGTAAATTACTTTAAATCACTTGTAATTTTAGTAGCGTTAATCATATTTGCTTACACAATTCCTATCTTTGAAATTATTTCAAATTCACCAGCAGGCTCAAAAGGCTTTAAGCTTTGGTAAAGGATATTTTAAAGCAACAAGCGATTTCTCTATAATGAGAAATCGCTTGTTTTTTAAAGCTGATACAGTTTCGCATATTTTTCTTGTAAATAGTTTGCTAAATATTTAGCGTTTAAGCCTTCCCCTGTCGCCCCCTGTAGCAACTCAAATGGCTTCTTCAGTGCACCGTATTGATGGACTTTGTCTGTTAACCACTCTCGAATTGGTAGAAGCTCTCCCTTTTCTAACAGCTCATCAAAGTTTGGAAGATCTTTATCCATTGCATGCTTCCATTGCGCCGCATAAATCATACCTAAAGCATAGGATGGGAAGTATCCAAACATGCCCCCTGACCAGTGCATATCTTGTAGTACCCCTTTTGCATCTGTTTCAGGACGAATGCCTAAATATTCCTCGTATTTATCATTCCATACTTGTGGAAGATCCTTCGCTTGAAGATCGCCGTTGAATAAGTCACGTTCAATTTCATAGCGAATCATAATATGTAGTGGATATGTTAACTCATCTGCTTCAATGCGAATAAACGATGGCTCCACCATATTAATTGCTCGAAGGAAATCCGCTAATGCTACATCACCAAATTGCTCAGGTGAATACTTTTGAAGTCGCTCGTAATTATGCTCCCAGAACTTTTCGTTTCGACCTACAAAATTTTCATAAAATAAAGATTGGGATTCGTGTATACCCATGGATGTACCAGTTGCTAAAGGTAAACCATCAAGCTTCGCATCGATATTTTGTTCATACATCGCATGTCCACACTCATGGATTGTTCCAAAAATTGCTGAGCGGAAATCGTTTTCATCATATTTCGTTGTAATACGATTATCTCCATGATTTAAGCCAATCATAAATGGATGCACACTTTCGTCTAAGCGACCTGCATCAAAATCATAGCCAAGTTGTGTTAATATTTCTAATGATAATGCACGCTGAGATTCACGAGGGAAATGCTTAAATAATATGCTTGTATCTGGTTTATTTGGTGAAGCTGCGATTTTTTGCACAAGAGAAACGATTGTTTCACGTAAATCACCAAAAACTTGGTCTAAAACATCAGTCGTCATTTCAGGTTCATATAAGTCTAGTAATGTATTGTATGGAGAACCGTTTTTAATGCCCCAATATTGTATGAATTTCTTCTGCCAGCTTATTATTTCCTCTAAATAAGGTAGGAATAGAGCAAAATTATTAGTTGCCTTTGCTTCTTCCCATGCTGTTTCGGCTTTAGTTTGTAGAATTACGAATTCCTTATATTCATCAGCCGGTATTTTTTTATTTTGATCATACTCTTTACGTACTTCCTCAACTAAACGCAGCGTTACATAATCAAGATCTGCCTTTTGCCCCTCAAGATCCGTTAGTAATTGCCCTAACTCTTCACTAGTTTGCATGTCAAATAAGGAGGCAGATAATGTTCCAACTACCTCTGAGCGCTGAGCTAACCCCTTCTTAGGTGCACCGGTGCGCATATCCCAATAAATCACACTTAATGCTTCTCCGTAGTGCTGCATTTTTTTCACATAGTCTGTAAATTGCTGTACAGTCATACTATTCATCCTCCTTTTCCACTCTTCCTATTTTATCATATTTTCGAAAATTTCGTATATTATGGACTTTATAGTATTTTTTTATTGCAATAGTCGGCCTTAGCTTATCTACAAAACTATTCTATTGCGAAAAGCATATACAACAGCTTGCGTTCGATCCTCTGCACCAATTTTCTGTAGAATACGATGAACATGTGTCTTATCTGTACTATACTCTCACTAATGTGAAGCACATTAGAAATATCTTCTTTTTTAATCCGTATGCCATTTGTTGGAGAACTTCAAGCTTACGTTCGGTGAACATCTCAAACATCTCTACTTTTGCTTTATTCGTTTCAAACTCCTCATTCGCTGATTTAATCGCTTTGGCCATAACCTTTGCTGCTATAGAAGTACGAAAAATCGCTTCTCTACGGTATGCGGCTCTTATTGCATCAAAAAGTTCACCTGGTGTTGCGAAAAGAAACAATTTAAATCCATTTTTTTCATCCCGTAAGTTGTTTGTATCTCATAAAAATAATATACCGACGAGCACATACACTACCGAGCGGTATAAACATAAGAGCATTCGTTAATGATATTACAGCATGCTCTTTTCCCCATTTTGCTGCAAGTACACGCAAAAGAAGAATGCCAAGAAATAAAATAACTCCAGCGACAGAGCTTTGTGTAGTTACAATTCCTCTTTCATGATTAACACGAATTTTTTCTAATTTTCCTCTCCATATCCCGATACCTATGCCAATTATTAAACAAATGGAGTACAAGACAAAGCTTACTAGCGTTAATTTATCTGAACTTAAAATAGAAGTACACGTTATCCCAATTAACAAAATCGGTATTATCCACATTCGAGTTGGTCTAACTTTTTTCTCCCTAAACATAAGAAGAATAATGACAAAAAGGATAACCAAGTAACTACTCATTTCTTTCCCTCTCTTTATTTAATAAATTCTAAATAAAAGTATAATTTAAAAGAAAATAAAAATAGTTCATTTTTTAGATTATTTTTTTGAAATACTGTCCCCTCTATGTAAAAGACTTTTGCCACCATTTCATTTCTACTCGGAGAGGATCAACTTAATTGTAAGATTGGGTATAAGTAGTTGTTATTCTTCTTTTATATACTACATAAAAATTATAATACCTCTGGGATTATATACTCTTTCATTAATGGCCATATATCTCGTGAATTCATAATCAATTCTGAACTAATTGCTACAATCATATTCATTTTGGGTATACAACAAATCATATTGCCCCCATCCCCTATTGCTGAAAAGGTAGAAAGTCCATCTTCTTGCCGTAGCCACCATAGATAACCGTAATTGTAATGGTTCATTTCTGTTGATTTACGAATCCATGTCTCTGAGAGAACCCTATTATGATCCCAAATGCCATTGTTTAAATAGAGGTAGCCAAATCGGGCCATATCACGGGTAGTTAATGTTAGTCCCCATCCACCTGTCGAATGACCGTTTGGGTCATGAACCCACCCCTTAACGTTTTTCCCGAATAAATCATCAAACCCATATGCGTTCATTCGATAGTCAGGAATTTCTTTCATGCCAAGCGGTGTAAATAAATGTTCATTCGCGAACGCTCGAGCACTCTTGCCTGTACTTTGAGTAAGAATAGCTGACAATAAATGTGCTCCAGCTGTCGAATATTTAAAAGCGCCTAAATCCCCATTTCCCCCCATTAGATCGAGTGTATATTTTATCCAATCCTGCTGTTGACATAAAACATCTAGCGGCTCCTGCCAATCCTCATATGGATATGGTACTGTCATCGTGAGAAGATGTCGTATTGTAATCTGTTGTTTCTGCTTATCAGCATCAAAAATATATTTTGGGAAAAAATCTATCACTTTCTCTTCCACGCTTTTAATATATCCTTTATCGATAGCGATACCTATAAGTGCAGATAGTACACTTTTGGTTACAGATGCTACATGGTGACAATCACCAGGACCTTTGCCATTAAAATATTTTTCATAGGCTAAATGACCATTTCTAATTATAACAATGCCATTTATATTGTTATATTCACTTTTTATCGTCTGCTCTAGCTTGGATAGCTTTTCATTGTTCATATATATGCTTTCAGGCTTTACCGTGTGCCAGTTTATTGTTGATTGCATAGGAACCTCCTATAATGTAGTTTTGTCATTTTTTCTTTACAGGAAAATAAACCTCAGTAACATAATCCTCAGGGGCGTTTTCTTGATGTGGATCTGTTACATATATTTCATATGGTGGCGATATCAGTTCATAACTTTCGTTTTCAATCCACTTCATCAAATTAGCATAGATAGCTGTTAATTCTGAATATGGTCCCTTTAAAACAGATTTAGCACAGAGGCCACCATGTAAATCTCTAGTTCCTTTGACAGACTCGGCTATTTGAATAGCAAACTCGGTATCATTGCCAGCAGGATTAAATTCAGGGCTATGGTAAATCGTCATTGGCTGACCAAGTAAAGTGAGCTTCTCCATCGCAATTCTTTCATAAAGCTTACTAAAATAATGACCATATCCCGAGGCATAATCATCACTGCTCAATATCAATCGCTTATAAAGGATATTCTTTGGCTTTGTCTCAACAAGCTGTACTTCGATATTGTCAAGGTACGACATGATTGGTACTCCCTTTTCTAAGTTTGAAATATCATGACTAAGTTGTTTTACAAGGAATTCAAAAACCTTTAGTTTCTCTTGAATTTCATTTCTCTTCTGGT
This sequence comes from Lysinibacillus sp. NPDC058147, assembly GCF_042884205.1. Lineage (NCBI taxonomy): Bacteria > Bacillati > Bacillota > Bacilli > Caryophanales > Bacillaceae > Lysinibacillus > Lysinibacillus sp. NPDC058147. The sequence continues at coordinate 250,983 of NZ_JBHVUJ010000004.1, read as the reverse complement.
TAAGCACTGAACAAAGCATTTCTTCGGATTGATCCTCTTCTAATGCCAGCATCATTTTAATTTCTTTCAGCGGGTGTTTAAACATCCGCTGAAAGAAATTAAAGCCTCCGGCGGATGTCACGGAAATCGGAAAGGAGGTCTTTGTGCTAGCACAAAGCCGATTCCGGACGCAATTATGCCGAGGCATAATTGATTTTCTTCAAGAGAAAAATGATAAGATTTTAAGCGGTTAATATAGAGCATCCTTTTAAGTTGTTCGATGGAATAATACCTATAACCGTTTTCAGCACTAATCTCATCCGGGTTAATTAAACCAATCTCATCGTAATATCGAAGTGTTTTTGTCGAGACACCACATATTTTTGAGAATTCTCCTATTGATAGCAAAATAGCACCTCCCAACTCAACCAAACATTTACTATTTATTTCCTCTATTCTGTTATACACCTTCCCCTTAGGGCAAAGTCAATCAAGACTTATGCTTTTCTCCCTTTAACTTTCCTTGACTGAAAAATTTTATTGACCACTTAGTACAAAAAAGATATTCTATTAATGTAAATGGGAGGTGGATAACTTTGAATAAACGAGGCAGACCCCGAGAGTTTGATTATTCCTCAATTGTAGATGTCGCCATGAAAACTTTTTGGATAAAAGGATATGAAGGCTGTTCTACACAGGATTTATGCAATGATACTGGACTTGGGAAAGGTAGCTTATACAATACTTTTGGTAGTAAACATGAACTGTATAAGCAAGTATTAGAACGCTATCATGAGTTTGGAATTAAGGAACAGCAGGAATTATTAAAAGCTCCTATTGCATTGAAAGAACGGTTAAGTAATCTTTTCGAATGGGCACTGAAAGAAGACTTTGAGAATATTGATCAAAAGGGTTGTTTATTAATTAATGCCGGTGTAGAAAGAGCTAAAAACGATGTAATGGTTCAAGAAATTTTCTCACAGCATGTCGAGCTTCTTAAACAAGCTATTGAAAAAGTAATGGAGGAAGGATTACGAACTGGTGAAATTTCAAAAAAGCAAACAGCTGAGGAATTAGCTAGTCTATTTTTAAGTAGTTATTACGGGTTCCGTGTTCTGAATGTTTCGATGCAAAATCGGATGTTGTCTGAGCAAATTATGAAAGGAACATTGGATTCTATATTTGGCGCTTAGTGCGCTCTTTTTTAGCATGATTTTTGTACCGAACGTTACAATAATGAATTAAGGAGTGTTTTTATGCCATCGATTATATATTTACTAGCTTTAGCGATATTTTGTATGACTACATCTGAATTTATGGTTGCAGGTATGATGAACGAGCTTGCTCTTGCATTTCAGGTTTCTGTATCTTCAATCGGGTATTTAATTACAGCTTATGCAGGAGCAATGGTAGTAGGAGGACCTATTTTAACTGCAACTCTTCTACGAATACGCAGCAAACAAGCATTGTTATTTTTAATGTTTGTATTTTTAATCGGCCAGTCGCTCGGAGCTATCGCTTGGAACTATGATAGTATGATGGTTTCGCGTATTATTACCGGGATTGCTTCATCCTCAGCATTTGGTGTTGCCATATCCTTTTCTGCAACATTGGTTCCCCCTCATTCTAGGGGAAAAGCTGCATCTATTGTTCTTGCAGGTTTAATGATCGCAACAGTCTTAGGCTTTCCTCTAACAACAGTTATCTCGCAAAATTTTGGCTGGCGTACGAGTTTTTGGTTCGTTTCTATTCTCGTACTAATTTCCGGGATTTTAATTCAATTGTTACTACCATCATCGCCAAACAAAGCACTATTAAACTGGAAAGACGAGCTCATGCGCTTTAAAAATATTCATCTTTGGGCAGCGTACATAACAAGTATGTTTATTATAGGTGGTACGTTTGCAGCATTTAGTTATTTCACGCCTATCTTTACAAATATCACCGGCTTTTCAAGCGCAAGTATTCCATATTTACTTGCTCTCTATGGTTGTGCTACAGTCATTGGAAATATAGTGATTGGCAAGTTTGCTGATAAATATACAATGGAAACACTTTTGGGTGGATTGATTATTTTAATCGTAGCATTGTCTTTATTTGCTTTAGGAGCTGAGAATAAATTTATTGCAGTTATTACTAGTATTTTTATTGGCTTCACTGGTGTTGCGATGAATCCAGCTATGGTGGCGAGAGTGATGAAAACAGCTAATAATGGCACGATGATAAATACCATTCACAGTTCTTTTATCACGCTTGGTATTGTTATTGGTTCATCACTAGGCGGCCTAGGTATTAGTAATGGATATGGCTATATATCACCACTGTGGATTGGCGTTTGTTTAGCTACCCTAGGGTTACTTTCATTAATCCCATATTTACATAAAAGGAAGGAAAATTAATGGGTGCTGCATCACATGTGTTCTGTTGACTATCAAGTCGTTTTTCAGCAATTGCGCCTAAACATTCACCCTATCTTAATTTGCTCAATTTGAGTTGTATATAGCAAAGAAGCTCTCCTCATCATTTTCACGATCAAGGAGAGCTTCTACTTTTATATAAATACGGGGGAATTTTACTAGCTTTCAAAATCAATTATGCCTCGGCATAATTGCGTCCGGAATCGGCTTTGTGCTTAGGCCTGCGTGACGCAGGTAAGTTAGCCGTTATCGCATGGATGCGATGATCTTAGGCTAACATCCTATGTGAACTCCTTTCCGATTTCCGTGACATCCGCCGGAGGCTTTAAATTCTTTCAGTGGATGTTTGGACACTCGCTGAAAAGTGACTTAAAACCGCATTCATCTAACCACCTATAGAGGTGGAAGACTACTGCTGAAAGAAGTTATATGTTCGGTTTCCAATCAAACATTTTCAAGAGCTAAATTTTTATCAATAGATATATAGTTGGGGATCCTACATATCAAAGAAGTTAAATGTTTTGACAAATTGTTAATACTTGTTTTACAGCTTCTGCCGATTGATGGAGCGCCGCTTTTTCTTCATTTGTTAGGTGCAATTCAATGACCGATTCAATGCCATTGCCACCTAATATTGTCGGCACACCTAAAAATAATTCGTTGTATCCGTACTCTCCTTCTAAAAGGGCGATAGAAGGAATTATTTTACGTTGATCTTTCATGATGATTTCAACCATCTGTGCACAGGCAGCTGCCGGCGCATAATAAGCACTACCATTACCTAACAAACCAACAATTTCTCCGCCACCTTTACGTGTACGCTCTACGATTTGCTGTAGTCTATCTTGAGGAATTAGTTTTTCTAATGGGATACCTCCAGCGTAGGAATATCGAATTAAAGGGACCATTTCGTCACCATGTCCACCTAAGACGAACCCTGACACATCTTCCGGTGCAATTTGCAGCTCTTGTGCTACAAATGTATTGAAACGTGCTGTATCTAACACACCTGATTGACCAATGACACGATTTTTAGAAAATCCTGTTTCCTTATAGCAAACATAGGTCATGGCATCAACTGGGTTGCTCAATATAAGGACTATGCTGTTTGGAGCATAGTGTTTTATTTGTTTAGACACTTGTTGAATAATTTTTGCATTCGTCGTCACTAAGTCATCTCGGCTCATGCCAGGTTTACGGGGAATACCAGCTGTAATAATGACAATATTTGCTCCAGCTATATCCTCATAATTACTCGTTCCTTTAATAGAAACATTAAACTTTTCGATTGGTCCTGTTTGTAATAAATCCAGCGCCTTTCCCTTTGTTGGATTTTCTGCTTCTGGAATATCTAACAGTACAACATCGCCTAGTTCTTTTTGTGCCAAAAACAAGCTTAAAGTTGCACCTGTATGACCAGCTCCGATTACAGCGATTTTACTTTTTCGAAATGTCATTATGCCTCACCTCGATTTTCTGTAGCTGCTGTTTCTGTCGTTTTTTTAGCACGTGTTGATGTTGAAGCTGATGCAGGCTTTTTCTTCGGTGCTTCTGGTCCTTTAATCATTTGAAAAACATCTTCATCTGGTCTCGGAATTACGTGAGCACCTAATAGTTCTCCAACGCGCATAGCCGCCTCTTTACCAGCTTCTACAGCTGCTTGAACTGAACCAACATCACCTTTGACAACTACGGTAACAATGCCACCATCAACAAACTCCTGTTTCACAATGGTTACATCTGAAGACTTTATCATTGCATCGGCCGCCTCATAAGAACCAACTAATCCCTTTGTCTCAATCATTCCAATTGCGCTACTCATTATTCTCACCTCGCATAACTTCAGTAGAATCAATAATACCTATAACGACCGCATCGATAGGCAACGGATTTTCTTTCATAATATATCGGGATGATCCACCACTTGTAATAAGCACATCATCTCCGATTCCTGCCCCGATACGGTCAGCTGCTACAATTTCTGAACGAATCGGCTGTTGATTGGAATCGATTGGTTGAATAATTAATAATTTTAAGCCATTCAACCCTTCTTCTTTACGTGTTGCCCATACACTACCTATCACTCTTCCCATCTGCATGAACTTCACCTCTTTATCCCGCATGGACTATAATTACTCAGAGCGAATTGTTAACGTCTTATTCAACTCTCGTATTTTGTCATAGGCCAATGCTGTCACAATTGTCTTTTTAGGAACAACAATTTCCTGCGCTTCTATTTCAAGTACTTCTACTTGCGAAAGTAGTTTCTTTTCAAATTTATAGCTTAATGGTTTTTCAGCCTGAATTACGACTGGCGAAAGTTCTTTGACACTCATTTGTTCATTTACTTGAGCATTGACTATCTCTGCAAATGTACCTTGTTGGATTAAACCCGCGTTTGCCTCATCTGTATCGATATGCATCTCCAATCGATAACGCTCTGAAACGCGAATCACTACATTTGATAAAATAATCGGTCTTATACCTTCTACTTTAATTTGTACCGATTGTCCATCCACTACTTGGAACCGAGCACTGTCAGCTGGTGACATATGAATATGTGCTTGTGCAATAATGAGTCCCTCATTTAGCACTACACCACCCTTTGGACCGATAAGTGTAACAGAGCTAGAGCCTTTTATATCTCCTGAAATTCTTAGTGGTGGTTTAACCCCTAATTTCATCGCGTCTGTCCAGCTAATTTCCACTTGGGACAATGAACGAGCTGGGCCTAAAATACGCACTCGCTCAATGGAACCTTTTGGACCAGCAATAACAACTGTTTCCTCAGCAGCAAACTGTCCTGGCTGCGAAAGCTCAAACTTAGGTGTTAATTGATAGTTCTCACCAAAAAGTTGCTCCACTTCCGCTTGAGCCAGATGAACATGTCGTGCTGATACACCAACTGGAATTTTACCGTCATGTTGAGAGGAAGGCTGATTTTTTAAAACTTGTTGCAATACTTCTTCGACGATTTTTTGAACTAAATTTTCCTGCATCTAACCTCCTCCTTATGTCAATGATCTGATTATTCTTCCTTGAGCTTGCTGTTCAATAAAACCTGCATTCGCTTCATCTGTATCGATATGCATCTCTAAACTAAAATCGTTTGATACACGAACTACAACTCCACGAAATGTCACAGGTCGCTCACTATCAACTTCAACAGATACTAATTCATTATTTCGAACATCCAATGCGATCGCATCTTCTTCCGTCATATGAATATGTGCCTGCGCAATAATGACTCCCTGCTTAATGTGTATTTCTTGTTCTTGATTGATTAATTTGATGCCAGCTGAACTTTCGATATCACCCGATTGTCTCAAAGGAGGGGTTAATCCTAATTTCATTGCATCTGTTCGACTTATTTCCACCTGTGTTGCCGCTCTTACTGGACCTAATACACGTACATTGTGAAGAACACCTTTTGGTCCCTCAATAGAGACACGCTCTTTGGCTGCAAACTGTCCTGGCTGTGAAAGATCAAAATCCTTCGTTAGCGTCGCATTTGGACCAAAAAGTGCCTGTAAATCCTCTTCACTTACATGTATATGACGAGCTGAAATGGCCACAGGAAATGTTTTTGTCGCTGTATTCAAGTTAGCCACCTCTATATCTTTCTAGCTATATTGTTATAGGGGATAAAGCAGGATGAGTACAATGTATAACATCCTGCCCTTCCCTTTATGATGTTCTATCCGTCACTGCGGGGATTCTTTCCGTCGCTTCGACTCTTCTTTCCGTCACCTGTATTCGGACTGAAGTAAAATTAAGCTTCTGCTTTTGGTAAAATTAATTCTAATTCGTGGTGTGGACGTGGGATTACATGAACTGATAGAAGTTCTCCAACACGTTGAGCTGCTGCCGCACCTGCATCAGTAGCTGCTTTTACTGCGCCTACATCACCACGAACTAATACAGTGACAATACCGCCACCAACATGTACTTTACCTACTAAATTAACGCTAGCAGCCTTTACCATTGCATCTGCCGCTTCAATTGCTCCTACTAATCCTTTTGTTTCTACCATTCCTAATGCTGTACTCATTTGTCATTCCTCCAAATTATTTATTTTGTAATGTTATTTGTTTTAATACTTGATCAACAATTTGTTGAACTACTGCTGTATCCAAAGATTGATCTTGTGCCTGAATATTCTCTACTACTGGTTGTACTAAAAATTCTGGTTTTGGCACATCTACTTCTTTAATGCCATATGCCATACGTTTAATATTTAATAAATGTCTCGCTGTAATGTTATCGGACGTAATATTGCCACCAAACGTACCACACCCTAAAGTAAAGGATGGTGCCAATCCAGTAGTCCCACCAACAGCGCCAATAGATGATAATGTATTGACAACAATTCGAGACACTGGTAAATCGACTGAAAACTGCTCAGCCAAAGCTGTATTCTCTGTATGAATCGAGCATGTATGTCCTCGTCCACCAATGTTTAGTAAATCAATCATCACCTGTTTGGCCTCTGTACTGTCCTCCACTGTATATAACGCAAAAATCGGTGATAGTTTTTCAAGTGAAAAAGGAATGTTCTTGCCAATCATTGTTTCCATACCGACAAGTACTTTTGTGTCTTCCGGTACGGTAATACCGATAGAATCTGCTAGACAAGCTGCTGATTTACCTACGATTTGAGGATTTACTTTCCCAGGAACAGGAGAAATCAACTTCTCCATCTTCACTTTCTCTTCAGCACTCAAAATATACGCATTGTTTTTCTTTAACTCTGCTAAAACTTGCTCTGCAATGACTTTATCTACAATAATTGATTGCTCTGTCGCACAAATTGTGCCGTTATCAAAAGACTTACTTTGTACTAGCTGACGAACTGATTTGGAGATGTTCGCCGATTTTTCAATGTAAGCTGGAACATTTCCTGGTCCTACACCATAAGCAGGTTTGCCTGAACTATAGGCAGCTTTTACTAACGCACCGCCACCAGTCGCTAAAATCAAGTGAATATCTGGGTGCTTCATTAATTGCTGTGTAGCTTCCATAGAAGACATTGTTAAACAGTGTAGTAACCCTTCTGGTGCTCCTGCTTTTTCTGCAGCTACTCTACAAATCTCTAAAGCTTCCTTTGTACAATCAACCGCATATGGGTGTGGGCTTAATACGAGACCATTTCTAGTTTTCAATGAGATAAGTGTTTTAAAGATTGCTGTTGATGTTGGATTAGTTGTTGGTACAATTCCCGCGACTACTCCAAACGGACTAGCAATTTCTGTCACTTTCTTCATTCGATCGAAACCGACGACACCAACAGTCTTCAAATCTTTAATATCTTCATAGACATCTCTAGAGGCTACCTCATTTTTCATTTTTTTATGATTAGGTATACCCATCCCTGTTTCCTGAACGGCCATATTTGCCAAACGTTCTGCCTCTTTAAATGCGGCATCCGCAACAGCCTTGACGATAGTATCAACTTGCTGCTGTGAATACTGCATGTATGCAGTCTGTGCAATATTGGCACGTCTCACAGCGTCTCTCATTTCTTGAATTGCTAATAAATCTTTATCTAATGTGGCCATAAAGCCCCTCCTTTCTAAACAACTGGATTTCTTGCTAAATTCTCAATAGCTTCTCTAAAAGCATTGGCAGCAGCTTGGCAGGAAGATTGACTACCACTTACTAAACCGCCACCGAAATTGGTTTCAGATGGTGGACCAAAGAAAACCTTTAGCTCTACATCTGCCGCCTTTAATGCAGCATCTAAACCAACGACAGCTTCAAGTGGCGGTGCTATTAAATAAGCAAGGGCCGTTCCAACCTTAACGTTTGCTAGCTCAGCCAGATACGTACCACAACTCGCTACAGTATGTGCAAAAAGAGCGTGGCTTTCATTTTGAAGAATTGCTTCAAAATACGTATCAAACTGGATTTTCTGCTGAATCGCATCAAAACCACTGCGTATTTCATCGGGCGAGCTACCAGCAATGATGCCAATGACCTCGCCAGATAATGGCCCAGATGCGTGTGCCGCTCCAGCATAAAAGCTTTTTGCATAAACAACATCAACATCTGCTTTTTTCGTAGCTTCGTCCAACGCTACATATCCAACATCATCTATTGTTAGAGTTACGAGTCCAATGCTATTGTGATATGGCTTTAAATCTAATTGCTCAGCTAATTCACTATTCACTCTTGGAATGATTTGCATTGCCAAAATTTCTGCCATAATTTTTTGAGGATTCATTGTTTGGCCCCCTAACCTTCTTTTGCCACAAGACCTACTCCACTTGCCTTGTAATGCAATATTTTTTGAACGACTGTTCCTAAATAAGCACCTGCCTCTAATGGCGGGATACCACCTTTATGAATGTTCGAAACGACCATTCGATCAGCTTCTACTGTGCCAATTCTAGGTTGATAGCATATATAGGCACTCATTGACTCAGCCGATACAAGTCCAGGACGCTCGCCGATTAAATAAACGATCACTTCTGCTTGTAAAAGCTCGCCTATTTCATCCATAAGAGCAACACGCCCTTTATCAATATAGAAAGTAGTTCCTATTTCAATATTCAAATTACGAAGGCTTTGCTGTAACGCTAAGAAAACATCTTGCACATTTTCTTCAATCGCACTTGCACTTAATCCGTTAGAAATAATGATTTGTACCTTTGGATTTTTTTTACACTTCGATTGAATAAGTGTCTTTGCTTCATCTGATAAACGACGACCTAAATCCGGTCTAGTAATGTATTCTTCCTTATCTGTCACTCTTGAAGTTACTTGAAAGACATCGAGCTTTTGTAGTAGCCCTTCTGTCACTTCTCCATAAACTGCATCTACTGCGGCTGCATGATCGAGTCGGAACTTTAACCAAGTTTTTGTTTTTGGTCTTGTCCCCGCTCTACCAACACCTATTCTTGCAGGTGTATGCTTTTTAGCAGCTTGTACACTTTCAGACACTTCATCCTCTTCAAATTTAAAGGCTGTAATAGGTACTGAAGTGTAAGTCGATTCATCATTACTTGCGCTGTAATATGATTGTTCATGATTACTTGATTCAACATTATAAAGCTTAATTAATGGTTCATTTGATTGTAATGTTGTGCTCGGACTTACTACTTCATTAGCATAATTAGCATTAGCTACCGTATCGTGAAATTTAATAAGTGTTTCCTTTTGCTCTTCTGTTGGCACAGCTGTGTCAACAGAAGGTTTGTCTGACGTATTATTGCTCATCTTTTCCATTACGAGCTGTGTAATCATTGATACTAGTTGTTCATTCAATGGACTCACCTACCTTTCAAATATAGATAAATCGCCAGCTCTTGCAGATAGACGACCATTTTCATAAATGCCCATTTTTTCTAACCACGCTAGAAATGCAGGTGCTGGTTTTTTACCAAACGTTTGAAGTAATGTAGCGACATCATGGAAACTCATTGACTGATAGTTCAGCATGACATCATCACCCATAGGTGCAGCGATAATAAAATTGACACCTGCTGCTGTTAGTAACACACTTAAATCTTCAACATCATTTTGGTCTGCCTTAATATGGTTTGTATAACAAATATCAACGCCCATTGGAATGCCGTGCATTTTGCCCATAAAGTGATCTTCTAATCCTGCACGTATAACCTGTTTGTTATTGTATAAATACTCAGGTCCAATAAAGCCAACAACCGTGTTCACTATATACGGATTAAAATGTCTAGCAAATCCGTAATTGCGCGATTCAAGTGTTACTTGGTCAATACCCATATGAGCCTCAGCAGATAGCTCCGAACCTTGCCCAGTTTCAAAATAAAATAAGTTCGGACCAGTTCCTGTTCCTTGCTTTTTCACAAGTTCTTCAGCTTCTCTTATTAGGTCAGCAGAAATGCCGAACGAGCGGTTAGCAATTTCTGTTCCAGCAATACTTTGGAAAATCATATCTGCTGGTGCGCCTTGTTTAATGGCTTTCATTTGTGTTGTAATATGCGCTAACACACAGTTTTGTGTAGGAATCGACCAATCATTGATAAACTCCTTTGTGGCTTGCAATACTTTTTTCACACTTTCAACGGAGTCATCTACTGGGTTAATTCCAATGACCGCATCGCCAATACCATAGGACAATCCTTCTTTTAATGAGGCAATTATCCCATCAATATTGTCTGTTGGATGATTCGGCTGCAATCTTGAGGAAAGTGTGCCCTTTTGTCCGATAGTAATATTACAAGTCGACAGAATTTCCACTTTATTGGCAGCATGGACAAGATCTAAATTGGACATTAGCTTTGTAACGGCCGCAATTATTTCTGAATTCATGCCCTTGCTTAATCGTTTTAATTCCCGATCGCCTGTTTCATTTGATAAAATGTATTCTCTTAGTTGCTCGATACTCCAGTTTTTTATTTCTCCATAAATTTGTTCATTAATATCACCTTCAATAATGCGTGTCACTTCATCATTTTCAGAAGGAACTAATGGATTTTCTCTGATATCCTTCACTAGCAGCTCACTAAGAACTGCCTTTGCTGCAATTCGTTGCTGTACAGATTCAGCCGCAATTCCAGCTAGCTGATCTCCTGATTTTTCTTCATTGGCCTTGGCCATTACATCTTTTAATGAATTAAAATTATATTTTTCTCCACCAAATATCACCGATAGATTCACATTCATCCTCCTTACTTTGAATGGAAAGCAAGTGTTTTTACAACGACTGGGACAACACCAGATGGTAGTATTTCCCCAATGTCAATATAATCACCTGTTTCTACTTTGATTTGATCGATGCAAATGATAGGAACTGTTTGATTGATCGCTTGTATCGTTTGCCCAATAACCTTTGCATAATCTGATTGAATGACTATGATAATTGGTATTTCCTTGGAGCTTCTCATCGCTAAGTTCTTCAAAATGGCCTCACATAATGCATGAACATCCTGGAAACTTAAATATGGTAAATGACTAAAATAAAGTGCAAACGGAGAGCGATTTCCCTGTATAGAAAATAGAGCATCAGCTCGGTCAACAGCTGTTTTCACTGCATAGTCGAATTTTTTATTGTTCGTTTCCATATGGCAATTGAAAACAGGCACATTTTTTAAAGGCAATACCTCTGCATCTACCTGAATTGTTGCACCACTAATCTCAGTTGTTTGAGTACCCGCACCTGTCACAGTTGCCCGCGCTGTTTCCTCTGGTTTTAACCATAAAAAGGATTGTAGCTGTTCATGCTGCAAAAGACTTTTTGCCAATTTTTCACCAATATCATCATACTGACGGTTTGTACATTCATTCTCATAAATACAGGCGGCTACTCCACCGGAAAAAACGACTGCTTCAACTGGTTTATCCCAAGTTGGCAAATGTCCTAGCAATAATGGATGCTGTTCATCTGTTAATTGTCCACTTAGTGTCTTCGTTACTATATCCACCATTTCTTGGATTAGTTGTGTGACACGTACATCCTCTGCTGAATCACCCACCTTTAATGGGTTTGACCATTTCTCCATAAGTTTCATAATGGGTGGTGAAATCGATTGGACCATTCCGTTATGAAATTCTATAAGTCTTCCACCGACATGCAATGTACACGTACCAATTACTTCTCCGAATTGCATTACCGCAATATTTGCAGTACCACCGCCGATATCGATGTTAGCGATAACTTTAGCAGTATTTTTAGAATGCTGTAAGGTACCTGCGCCTTTTGCTGCAATGATGCCTTCCAAATCGGGTCCAGCAGTAGCAACTAAAAAGTGCCCGGCTGTATCTGAAATCGCATGAACTACCTCGCTTGCGTTTTCCTTTGTGGCAGATTCGCCTGTAATGATAATGGCACCTGTTGAAATATCTGCCGGTGAAATGTGGGCCAATTGATATTGCTGAAAAATAAATTGCTCAATTTTTTCCATGTCGATAATCTCTTTATTGATAAACGGCGTTCTAATAATTGGACTTTGATGCAAAACCGTTTTTTCAATAATTTCTATGCGTGGCACATGCGTTACACCTGCAACGTTTTTCAACAGAAAACTACTGACAACCATCTTTGTTGTACTTGTACCAATATCAATGCCTGCGCTATAAATTTTTTCTGTCTTCAATTTACTCTCCCCTCTCGCCACTACGGGCAATACATGAGATAAGGACTATCGCGATCCTTCACAAATTGACGAATTTCTTCCTCAGTACTGAGCTCTATAAGTGGTGCAATAAATTCAATACCTAGCTTTTGCCAAGAAGAGGTTTTGACAATTGGACCATGCGTCATGACATTTTGTAATAGCGATATTGCTCTTTCTACATCTGCAAGGGGTGCATCAATTTTTGTAATGACACCAATTTGTATTTTAGGAATTCCTAAGCTAAATTGCGGAGGAAAAACACTCTTTGATGAGGTGGCATCCTGCAAATAAATCACATGTGTCACTTCAAGCGATGTTGCCATAATGTTTCTGTAATACATCGGATTTTCAATATATTCTCCGGGTGTATCAACTATCCAGTCATCATAAACGAGCGCCTGTGTTTTATTGGCTTGTCTTTCTTTCCCCAATAACGCATTCATCAGTGTCGACTTACCTGCTTGAACACCACCTATGATCATTACTCGATTTTTCATTCAGCACATCCTATGACTTAGTTATTTTTGATGGTGTATAGCCTAGCATCTCTGATAGAAAACGATTAATCTCTAACATTGCCATTTCAACCTCGGAGACACTACCAACAATAACGAGGCTGCCAGTAAAGCGATCTAAAAATCCTAGTCTTACATTGGCTGCCTTTGTTGCTAAATCCCCTGCGATAATAACTGTCTCACTCGGTGTACATGTCATGATGCCCAGTGCACCTGCTTCTTGAATGCCCAGCTTTTGAAACATCTCAGGATCAGGATTTGCTATTAGATGACTCAATGTTAGTTGTTTACCTGGCACAAACTCCTGAATAAACCGTTTCTTTTCTTCACTCACACGTAATCACCTCTTTCAAGTTTTTTATCTAATCCAGATTCTTCTCTAGATATTCACCTTCTTTAATAATTCCTGCCTTGCGATCCTCTTGTTCTAGCCTTAAAGCTGTTGGAACAGATAGTTTATAGGCAAAAATAATAGCGATAACACCCGCTAAAAACTTACCAGTAATAACAGGTAAAATAATTGTCGGCTGGAAGTTAGCCGTAAATGATAAATGATCTCCTAGAAGGAATGCTGAACAAACGCCAAAGGCTATGTTAATAACCTTATCTTTAGGTGGCATATGTCGAATGAGTGTAAACATGGCTAAAATATTAGCAATTGTCGCTAAAATACCTGCGCTTCCTACTGACGATAAGCCTAATTTATTCCCTGCCGCTTCTAGAGGTTTCGATGCATATTTTCTTATTAAGTACACCATTGGGAATGCACCCGATAGCATAATACCGATATACCCTGCTGTTTCTAATGCTCGGAATTGATCGACTTTATCTGCCATGATCGGATCAAAGCCCCACGCACCGAAAATTTTTGTAAAAACACCTGTAAAAATTTCTACAATCGAGAACACTAGCACAAGTTTGATAGCAGCATCCATCACGCGTCCAAAAATCATGAATCCTTTGATCATGCCATTCGGAATTAACTTAAGACCTAACGCAATTAACACTACGAAAATAAATAAAGGCAATAAATTTATTAATATTTGTAAAATAGAAATGGTAAATACATATGTTGGTGCAGCTGTTGTACTAATCACTTCACGAACGTCTGTATTAAATATCACAATCATAATTGAAGAAATAAATGCTCCAATCGGAATTGTTAAAACTCCCGCCATAATACCTAAAGCCATATATTTATGATCTCGCTTATCTAACATGGCAAGGCCCATTGGAATAGAGAACACGATTGTTGCGCCTGACATAAATCCGACAACTAGAGCCATGACCCATCCTTCATAAGACTCTTTTAACGCATTCGCTAATTGGTATCCTCCCATGTCCGAAGCTAAAATTGTCGTTGCTGCAATAGCTGGATCAGCACCAATCAATTCAAAAATTGGACTAATAAAATGGCTTATAAACCACGTTAAGTAAGGTATAGCAGCCATGATCCCTGCAGCAGGTACAAAAATATGTCCAACCGTATGAATACCATTCATAAACTCTTTACCGATTCCATATTCAGCATCTCGAATTGCTCCGATTGCCCCTAAAACTGCACAGGTCATAATAATATAAACGATAACCGTTCCTATCATTGCCATCCTTCTCATCACCCCTTAATTGTTATCTATATATCTATTTCGCCTTGGCTTGATTGTCGCTTTCGATAAACAATGCGTCCAGATTATGAATTGTGTAGACACAATTCATTCCTTTCAAATCTGTGACACCCGCCAGAGGCTTTTATATTTAATCAGTAGATGTTGAACACCTACCGTAAAGGAACAATAACCGCATTCATCTCATCACCTTTAGAGGTGAGAGCTGAATGAAAATAAAAAAGACGCATTAAAGAAGAAATCTCTTTAAAGCGTCTTTGCTTTAGCTATTTACTTGTAAGGTATTGATAATGCGCCTTGCAATAAGCGCCATTTCTTGTTGAGTCTGCATACTTTCATTGCGAATTTTTTTATAAGCTTCGTCCTCACTCAGGTTCTCCGACTGCATTAGCAACCCTTTTGCTCGTTCGATTATTTTTCGCTTTTCTAATTCTGTTTGTTTATGCAACAATTCCCCGTTTAGACGGTTGAACTTATCAATTTGGTGAAATGCCACTTCCAACGCTGGAAGGACATTTTTCTCAGAAAACGGTTTCATAACATAGCCTAAAACATTGTCCTGCTTTACGTACAGTAACAACTCTTTTTCACTATAAGCTGATATAAATAGCACCGGTATACCAAGCTGCTGCTCAATAATTTTACTTGCCTTTAAACCATCTAGCTTTGGCATTTTAATATCCATTAAGATTAGCTGTGGCTTATGTGTAAAAGCCAACTCAATTGCTGATTCGCCATTATTCGCTTGCGCTACCACTTCGTAGCCGTTATCCTCTAGCATAAACTTCAAATCAATTGCAATAAGCGACTCATCTTCGACGATCATAACTTTCCTAGCCATTTAGGATAAATACCTCCTCACTTACAGGGAACTGAATTTGAGTATGTGTACCTTGGTCACTAGGGATAATTGAAAATGTGCCAGCTAGATCATATTCAACAAGCCTTGTAATAATCTCCATTCCAAATGAGGCCTTCACTTCTTGCATTCCAACGCCGTTGTCAGAAATATCAAGTGAAATAGTGGAAGCATCCTCTTGAAATTGAATATCAATTGTTCCTTCCTCACGACCTATAAAAGCATATTTCAGTGCATTTTGCAGTAGCTCACAAATGATTAACGCGAGCGAAACAGCTTTTTTAGAATGACAAAATAACTGTACATTATCGTGATGAAAGGTTAACTGAATTGATGCTGTATTGGATGTCCCAACCATTTTATGTCCTATCTTTTTAGATAACGCGATAACGTCTACTTTCTCTTCAGCGTTATCTTCATTTTCTAAAATAAGTTCATAAACAGAGGAAATACTATATATTCGATTTAATGCCTCTTGAAAAGCACTCGCACCTGAAGCTGACAAGTCATTTCGCATTTGCAAGCGCAATAGACTCGTAACTGTCTGTAAATTATTTTTCACTCGATGGTGAATTTCTCGTATAGCAAATGTTTTCATCATTAGTTCATTTTCTTTTAACTTAAGTTCTGTAAGATCTTGAATAATGAGGAGTGTCACTTTATCGTTTTGATCACGAATAGGAATTTTCTTCACAATAAAGGATTTACGATCAATCGTAATTTCTAAGAAAAAGACATCATCGCCTTTATCATAGACCTCCTGTAAAAAAGGTAAAATCTTATTCAATGCAACGTTGTCAAAACGTTCTAGTCCTGATAGCTCAGATATAAATCGGTAGCCTGCAGGATTGCTATAGATAACTTTGTTTTCATGATTTGTAAGAATAATTGATTCCACTAGTAAATCAGAAACTACTGGAATCGGTTGAGAATTTGGCTCTACAATATGCTCAATTAATGCAAAAGGCATATGTCGAAAATCATCTTTAGGTGTTGTTTGCATATCCACCATTTTTTCCTGGATTAATACTGCAATAATCTGCTGTTGGTCATTAAGGAGAGGGACAACGTTTTGTTCAACTGTTATACCTTCCTGTGTTATTGCTCTAGTAATTGACGATTTTTCTTTATTTTTAAAAGCAGAAAATACTGCTGGTTCAAAGCTTTCAAATACAAATTTGCCAATTACAGATTTTTCGTATAAGCCGCTTTCTGTTTTCGGGAAAGCCTCTGCCACAACAATTGCATGAGGTAAGTTTTCCAGCATACAATCTATGAACATATAACAATCTGTCAATTCAGCATAATACGATAATGTTGCTTCTATTTCTTTTAACTTTTCTATATCTGTTGCAGATAAGTTCGTATACTTTCGACACAATGTTTGAATGTTCGACAGGCTCAACCCCCCTATCACGGAATAACCAAATGTTGATTTTGATTATTCTTAAAATTTCTTGTCATTATTATAAACCTTTTGCAAAATTATTTTCAATATAAAAAATAAATTATTTTAATAATTTTCATTGCATTACAAAGAACTATATAGCTTAAAAGAGAAATATTCAACAGTTTTTTTCTGACTCATCATTATTTTACGATAAAAATGTTATTTAAATATATAAAAAAACGAGACTGCAACAAGTGCAATCTCGCTTTTTCTACTTTATTTCTGGTGTAACAGCCAATATATTTTCAAATGTTTCACGTTGCTTTGCTTCATCTTCATTCAACAAAATATGGATATCTCCATGGTCGTTTGAAGTACGAATTAAACGCCCCATTCCTTGCTGTAAACGAAGCTGCATAAACGGTAATTCCACTTCTTCATATGGATTTTCTGCAAATGTACGTTTCGCATCAAATAATGGATCGTGTGGAGGGAAAGGTAAATCAAAAATAATAACTCGTGTTAATGCCTCTTCCGGCAAATCTAGACCTTCCCATAAATGATAGGAGCATAATGTTTTGATTGTGCCTTCTTGGAAATCACGAACAATTCCTGATAGTTCACGGTCCCCCTCAAACGCTACATACATCCGTTCCATAAGAGGTAGTTCCTCTTTGAAATCTAACATTGCTTGTTTTGATTTAAATAAAATTAATGTTTTTTCACCGTCACGTAATAGCTGTTGAACACGCGCCGTTTTCTCCTTTTGAGAAAGCTCATGTAAATAAATTCGCATAACTTCTTCATAATCAAATGGAGATGGAACAGCAAATGATTGATAATCACGAATTCCTAGACTATAGGCAATATATGAAAAATCTTTATTGACTGATAAAGTTGCTGAAGAGAATACTATTGGAAGTTTTTTAGAGAATAATTTTTCTGCTAAAACTTCTGTGATGAGACGAGGCATAATTACAAGCGTTTCCTCTCCATCAGTTTCCTCTAACCAATCGACTGCATCTCCCTGAGCTATGAAAATACGTAAAGATGCCTCGTATTGTTCTAAATATTCCTCTGCCATATTTAATTCATACTCTGGAATCATATACATTTCAGATTCAAAGACAAATTCCTCGAGTAATGTTTCAACATCAGCAATAAGTTGTTTACCATATTTCAATAGATTTGGGGATTTATTAATGCGTTTACGCTCTTCTTCAGAGGCTACTAGATCATCTCGTAGCTGGTCAAAAAATAGCTCGTGGTCATCTTGCAATTTTTCCATCGCATATAATGTACGCTCGCGCACACCATCCACCATTAAGCGCTCTAACAATGTCACAATTGTTGTCGCCTGAACTTTATACGTCATTGCTTTTTGTGCTGCATATTCTAATAAATGGCCTTCGTCTAGCACCATCATCGATACTTCAGGCAATAAAGCTAGTTGCCCTTCACGTTCACGAGACTCCTTTGTCGCTAAATGCTCCATCAAAAAATCTTGCGAACAAATGATTAAATCCGTCGATTTACGATAATGTGCACGATTTAATGTTTGGCCACATCGATTACGAAGATCACATACTGAACACTGCATAATCGAGTTGTAGTTTACTTTTTGCCAATCTTCATCACTGACAGTTGGATAATCGCTTCGTTCACCATAAGGTTGTATAGCAATCATTGAGCCTTGTGCATATACTCCATCGGGTATAGAAAATGCAATATCATCGATCCATTCATCAGTTTCCACTTTTTCAGCTTCCTCAAAACGCTTTAAGCATAAATATTGGTCTCGTGACTTCGCTAAGCGAACATCAATTTCAAGACCTAACGTTTTTTGTAGCTTATAAATATCGCCGCCCTCTTTTACTAGCTGGTCTATTAAAGTTTCATCTGCACATGCAATAAGGGCTGGTTTGCCAGTATAGCGTGCGTAGGATACAGCTGGTAGTAAATAGGCAATTGTCTTCCCTGTCCCTACACCTGCCTCCGCAAAAAGCACGTTTTTTTCTTTTAGGGCCTGCTCAATTTGATATGCCATAAAAATTTGCTCGTCACGGCATTCAAAGCCCTTTTCAGGTAATTCATCATAAAGGACGTCCCCCATCCAGTCACCTAATGACTCGAAAAATGAGCGGTCCTTTGTTAATGCAAATGGTAAAGATTTACGCAATTGACGTTCCCCCTCTAACTATCTGGTCCTATTATACGCGACGAAACGGAAGATAAGAAAAAATCTTATCTTCCGTTATCATTCGTTAATCTCTTTTAGACTTTTGTCCCCAGAATTGGTAATAATTAGTTTCGATAAAACCATTGAATAATTTACGCTTCTTAGTCGATTGACGCCCGTACAATTCCTCAAAGTTTTTCATTGAGGATAACATGTACACGGACCAAGTCGGATAGTTTTTCATGACTTTTCCTAAATCACGAATTACTTGCTCCACGACTTCGATGTCACCAATACGTTCTCCGTATGGCGGATTACCAATCATAACACCATCTGTTAGCTGTGTAGTAAAATCACGTGCTTGCATTTGCTTGAACGTAATCATATCACCAAAGCCCGCTTCAAGTGCATTTTCTTGTGCAATACTCACCATGCGATGATCAATATCAGATCCGAAAATTTCTAATGGTTGATCATAGTTCGCTAAGCTGTCCGCTTCATCTCGCACTGCATCCCAAATTTTCGCCTTCATCCATGGCCAATTCTCTGAAATAAATTCACGATTATAGCCTGGTGCAATATTTTGTCCAAACATTGCTGCTTCTAACGCAATTGTACCAGAACCACAGAATGGATCAACGAACGGACGATTCGGATTCCACTTTGAAATTTGTACGAGTGCAGCTGCTAATGTTTCTTTTAAAGGTGCTTCACCCTGTGCTTGACGATAGCCGCGTTTATGCAAGCCCGCACCCGATGTATCAATAGTAAGTGTAGCCACATCTTTTAAAATTGAAACTTCAATTTTATAAGTTGCACCGGATTCATCTAAAAATCCTAAACGTTTATAATGTTGTTTCATGCGCTCTACAATTGCTTTTTTAGTAATTGCCTGACAATCTGGCACACTAAATAATTTGGATTTAACAGACTTCCCTGATACTGGGAAAGCTGCATCAACTGGTAAGTATTTTTCCCACGGTAAAGCTTTTACACTTTCAAACAACTGTTCAAAAGATTTAGCAGGAAACTGTCCTACAACAATTTTTACTCGGTCTGCTACACGTAGCCATAAGTTTGTTCGTGCAATGGCCGTTTCGTCACCTTCAAAATACACTTTGCCGTTTTCAACTGTTGTTTCATAGCCTAGTGCCTTTACCTCTTGTGCCACAATCGACTCTAATCCCATTGCAGCAGTTGCTACTAATTTATAGTTTGCCATACACTAATTCCTTCCTTGATGCTCAATTTCCCAATACTCCATAAACTCGATAAGTTCGTGAAGTGGCAACGGTTTGCTGTAATAATAGCCTTGAATTATATCACAGTTCATTTTACGTAGTATATCCACTTGTTGTGCTTGTTCTACACCTTCAGCAACAACTTTCATTTTTAAGCGATGCGACATTTGAATAATCGCATCCACCACTGCCTGTTTTTCATCGAGTGAGCCAATATGTTGAATGAAGCTTCGATCGATTTTTAAATAATCGAGGGGGAAGCGAACTAAATAACTAAGAGACGAATAGCCTGTCCCAAAATCGTCAATAGAAATTTTAAAGCCCATTTTCTTAAGTCGCACAAGTTTGCTAACCGTTTCATTTGCACTGTTCATTACAGTACGTTCTGTAACTTCGATTTCAAAATTGTTAGCAGGCGTGTTATAACGCTCTAATATCGCTTGAACTGAGTCTAAAAAGTTTTGTTGCTTAAAGTGAATACTTGAAATATTGATAGCAACCGGAGTCTTGTAACCACTTTGACGCATCTCTTTAACTGCCTCACAAGCTTTTTCAATAATCACTTCGCTTAAAGGAATGATTAAACCTGTTTCCTCAGCATAAGGAATAAATTCTACTGGAGAAACAAATCCTAGTCTTTCACTATTCCAACGAACAAGTGCCTCTAAACCTTGAATCTCTTCATTTTCCATAGATATTTTAGGCTGAAAATGCAGCTCAAATTCTCGATTTTCAATAGCTCTCCGTAGTTCTGAATCTAATAATAAAACACGCTGAGAGTCAGTCTTCAATTCATCAAAATAAAAAGCATAGTCATTAAGACCATTCTTTTTCGAATAAGTCATTGCCTTGTCAGCACAATGAATCAATTGCTCCGTTGTTTCACCATCTAATGGATACATGCTGATACCAATACTCGTCGAAATAAAAATATCCTGACCATTAATATCCAAAGGCTTTTCAATAATCCCAATAATTTGTTCAGCAAAATTTGCGGCTTCTTTAGCATTCTTCACGTTTGTTAACGTAATAATAAACTCATCACCGCCATATCTAGCAATGATATCTTTATTTTTTAACAACGTTTTTAAGCGCTTTGCCACTTCTACTAGAATAGTATCTCCGACTGCATGACCTAACGTATCATTAATTTGCTTAAATCGATCTAAATCTAAAAAATAGACTGCATGCTGTACTGAATGAGAGATCGTAGATGTTGATTCTAATAGATTATCCATTCTTTCAATATAAGCAAATCGATTTGATACTTCCGTTAATGAGTCTGTTAATAGACGCTTTTCTAGTTCATCTTCTACTATTTTTCTTTCAGACAAATCTGTGAAGATCCCACAGTAATTTGTGATCTCTCCCTCATCGTTGGCTACACCGACAATTGTTAACCATTCTGGATATACGTCTCCGGTTTTACGACGATTCCATATTTCCCCCTGCCAAATGCCTTCTTGTCGTATCTTTTGCCACATATCTAAATAAAATTGCAATTCATGTACACCTGACTGTAGAACGGCTGGTGTTTTTCCAATCACTTCATTACGCTTATAACCAGTTACAAATTCAAAAGCAGGATTGACCATTGTTATTCTTTTATCTTTATCCGTGATCATGATGCCTTCAGATACATTTTCGAAGATTTTTGTTATTAAGGCTGTAGGATATTTGGAAATTGAATTTAGCTTCTCCAGACTATCGTTCACACCGTTCATGTTTCTACTCCATCCTATCTCTCTTTACTACCCTCATTTTTAGAAAAGCGCTTTTGCGCAAGTCTACTCGTATGTAGACAATATGTATAGCGTTGCGATAACAGTTTATTAGATGTTTTGTTTCGAATCGTAGCTACAGAGGCATGACCAACAGTGTACAGCCTTATTCTCAAACGAATATCGCACATGTCTAGACATGATTAAAAATAACTTTTTCTTACTTTATTCAAAAGAAAAGCTCTCCACCAAATTGGAGAGCGCTTGTCATTTCATAAATAAGCATCAAAAAATTCCATAAGCCATGTTTTGTTCCCGAGTACTCAAACAGCTATCGCCTCGTACGGCCGGGTAGTAATCATCTATCTACAGAGTTAACTCTGTCCCTCTATCCGTTCAATTCCTTTTAGAGAGTGCCCCTACCATAATTTGGGTTTCTCACTCGTGGGGTTTACCTCGTTCCACCTTGCATGTTTCCAAGCAAGCTACGTCACTGTGGCACTTTCAGGAAGTTTCAACCATATCATTAAGACTTAGGTTTTCCTTCCGCCGTCAGCCTTTACAGCTGCCTTACCTTATTTTTTCAGTAAGCACGAACACTACGGTCATCTCAGAACCGTGCGAGCATGGACTTTCCTCTACGACGTCTAGCGCCGCAGCGATTACCAGAATTTCATGATGATAAAAAAGATTATACTAGAGTTTTATGATAAATACAATATAATTGACAAAAATTATTCGTACAACTTACTACCAAATACGTGTTTCTCTAAATTCGAAAGACGTTTTAAAATATCAAAGTTTGTCGTACCAGCTGCCGATGCAACAGGTTGTCTCTTAGGCGTATTATCAATTTCTTCTTTTAATTGTTTATTATCTTCACGAAGTTGGGCCACCACTTTTTCGAACGTTTCATAGTCTTGTATTATTTCATCAAGAAATGAATCGACTTCTTCTACATTGTAGCCTTTAAAATTTTTCTTAAATTCCTTTTCAAGGATCATTTTTGACGTTAATTTAATATCCATTCACATCGCCCTTCCTCACACTACATACGTTTAATTATAGCACACTTCATCACATTATATCGTTTGAAAACACCAAATGTAAGGCTAAACTTGTCGTTTCTTGCGCTTACCCGGGAAATTATTTCTTATTTCCTAACCGGAGTAACCTCTTTTCCCAAGAAATTTCCCATTTCTGCTTTTGTTCTACTCTCCATTGCTCATTCTTTTTTATTAATTTTATGCCCTCTTGCGTATAATAAAAGGCCTGGTCATAATCTTTCATTTGATGCTCATATAGCATTGCTAGCTGTTCTAATACATGCAACTTTTTTCGTTGATCAACGAAATGTAGTGCGGCCACAAATGAATCAATCGCTTCACTAAACTTTTTATTTCTTTTATGTTGTATTGCTAAATAATATTGTGCATTTCCCGCTTCAAGTGCATCAAATTGGGTCGTAACCTTTTCTAAAACCTTTACACTCTGTGAACTCTCTTTTAAATCAGCATACCATTTCCCGATATTTGTAAACGTTTTTGCTGATTCTTCGGTCGTCTCTTCAAATAGCAAATTTGTAGAGTGGACATAAAGCGTAATCAGTGAAAGTAAATCCCATTCATTATGAAGTAGGACTTTCATAAGGGCATCTGGAATACCGCTTTTGATTGCATCTAAATATATAATAGGTGCAAGATATCCTGGTATATCTCCTATGCGAGAAAAGCCAAGCTTCTCTTCTTCCACAGCTTTTAATTTCATTCTTTCCATATCATTTTTCCATAAACGCTTTGAACTATGCAATAAATCGATATGCCGTTGCGTACGCAGTTTAGGTAATTGTTTTTGGTTGAGTGTCCAACGTGTTTCAAGTTGCGGCCAGTCAAAGCTTTTTCCATTGTAGGTAATAACCGTCGCTGTTTTTTGCCAAAGCTTTGATTCAAAAAGTAACGCTGCCTCATGTGCAGGGTCAGCTAAAATATATTGAGTTAAAATAAAGCTTTCATTTTCCTCTGATACTTCTAAAAAGCCTAAAAGAAAAATTTGTGTCCCTACACCCTTCAAGCCAGTAGTTTCTGTATCAAAAAACAATACCTTTTCATTCATTTCTAATGCATATGGATGTTCGAACTTTGCCTCTTGCCATTTTACTAATGCATCAAAAAATGATTGCAACTTATAATTTCCATGCTGATAACTAAACGGATAACGCACCTGTCGTTTAAAAACGATACCGAATTCATTTTCTACAATTGTTAGTCCAGCATTTCCCCACCGCTCAGTATAGCTTGGAGCAACAGGTTTTTGATATGCAGGTTTATCCTCTTTTTTTGGAGTTGTCGTCGTTTTTTTCCCGAGCATTTTTTTCATTTGTAAAATTTTATTTTCGTAAGACATTTATTTCACCATTTTCTGCATGAAAGATTTCTAATACCTATAGTACTTTTTGGTCCTTTAAACTATCTTGTTGGAAAGACTGAATCACAATCACAGCCTTCATGCTGCTACCATACCCATCAGAGTACTCATCAAAAATTGTGAAATCATCCTTATGATAGTGGATAAAACGCTTGTTATAATATGATTATCACACTTTCAAAATTAAGGATTGTTCTTTTTTACCACAAGTATAACCTATATTAATCATAGCGCATCTTTTAGCTTCTGCACAAAGAGAAGATGTGCTATTTCTGGTTAAAATATAGAATCTGCTAGTGTGCGATAGGTTCAAGTTCAATAGGGTTAAATTTAATTTACAATGTAAAATCGAATCAGCATATCCAAAAATAACAACGAAAGAATATACATAAAGAATTGGCAAGTAATAACCGTAAAATGAATTATATAATAATGAAAAAGGGCTTGTAGGAATAGTTTTTTAGACTTTTTCCTCTTCAAGCCCTTTTAGTGTTCTAATTTAAAATTTGAAGAAGCTCTATTACTTTTTTCTTTGCTTGCTGTAAGCTATCTTGAGCTCCTATACATGATGGACAGCCTGATTCACAAGCACAGCTCGTTACATGCTCCCGCGTCTTAGTCAACAAATCTTCCCATAAATCATAAACCTTTTCACTTAATCCAATACCACCAGGATACTTATCATAAACAAAAAATGTCGGTTGCTCATTATGAGTTGCCTTTACCTGTGGGACAACTGCTACATCGCTACTATCACATTGAATAAACAATGGTATGAACGCATTCATCGCATATGCAGTTCCTGTCATGGCGTCTGTTAGCTCCGCCTCCGACCATTTTTCTAGCGCAGAGAATGATAGCCATGAAGAACTTGTATGCATTTCATCCGGTGGTAAATGAATAGGGCCAGAACCGATATTATCGTGTGTACCGAAGCGTATTTTTTTAAACATTGTTGCCTGCGCGACTAAGCCAACATCACCGAAACCAATAACACCACCCTGATAATCTCTGCTCCGATCTTCCTTTAGTACTTTCATCTCAACTGCAAGATTAGCGTCAGTATAGTAATCGACATCTACTTCTCGTACAAATGCTTTCTTTTCCTCCCAATCAAGCTTTTCTACTTGAAATTGAATGCCCTGATGCAAATAAATAGCCTCTTCATGTAGCAATGTCATCGCACTATGGCGATCCATTTCACCAATAACCTTTGTTTGTGCAGGGACGGTCATATCAATTATCACAACATTTTCTTGTGAAGCAGAACGAAGACTAATATCATGTGCAGGAAAACGATCACTCATCCAATGCCACTTCTCACTCGTTTTAAACACAACGCCTTCCTCCGCTAA
The DNA here is from genome assembly GCF_042884205.1 of Lysinibacillus sp. NPDC058147. NCBI lineage: Bacteria > Bacillati > Bacillota > Bacilli > Caryophanales > Bacillaceae > Lysinibacillus > Lysinibacillus sp. NPDC058147. The sequence continues at coordinate 225,181 of NZ_JBHVUJ010000004.1, read as the reverse complement.
ATATTCAAGTAACTCTTGAATATCATATTCACCATACGTATCATGCGTGGAAAATGGTAGCTCAAATGCTGCACATTTCAAATGATCCATTAATATCAGCATATTTTCAGGATAAATACGCGCTTCCTCTGGTGCACTGCCAAGTAAAAAGAGTGGATGGTTCACTACGTACTGGTCAAGTGCTGCAGATTGTGCTACATAAATAATTAGTGCTTCATCCTGACGGCGACCAGCACGACCTGCTTGCTGCCAAGCACTTGCGATATTTCCAGGATACCCTGTCATGATACATGCTTGTAATTGGCCAATATCGACGCCTAATTCCAGCGCATTTGTACTAACCACTGTTTGAATAGTACCGTCACGAAGACCTCGTTCAATAACACGTCGCTCAGATGGTAAATAACCACCTCGATAACCTCGCACCGATTCATCTAAAAGTTTATTGCGTGTTAGTTCCTTTAAATATGTCACAATCATTTCTACTCGTACGCGACTTTTAGCAAAAATAATAGTTTGAATACCTGCTGTATATAATCTTTTCGCGAGGTCACTCACCTCTAAAACAGCACTTCGACGCACGCCAAATGTTTTATGGACGATAGGTGGGTTATAAAAAAGAAATGTCTTTTTCCCAACCGGCGCTCCGGAATCGCTAATTAGGGCATGGCTTTCATTCGTTAGGGATTCCGCTAACTCTTTTGGATTTTTAATAGTTGCTGATGTACAAATAAAAATTGGCTTACTGCCATAAAACTCACAAATACGTTTTAACCTTCGAATTACATGCGCAACATGTGAACCGAACACACCTTTATATGTATGCAACTCATCAATAACGATATACTGTAAATTTTCAAATAGTGAAACCCACTTCGTATGATGTGGCAAAATCCCCGAATGAAGCATATCAGGATTTGTCATCACAATATGCCCTGCCTTACGAACCTTTTGGCGGATGCCAGGCGCGGTATCTCCATCATACGTATAGCTTAAAATTTCTTCACCGCTTTGTTCGATTAATTCATTTAGATCATTTTTTTGATCCTGCGCTAAAGCTTTCGTTGGAAATAAGTAAATAGCGCGCGAATTTTTATCTTCTAATATTTTTTGAAGTACCGGCAAATGGTAGCAATATGATTTTCCAGACGCTGTTGGTGTAACGGCAGTAAAAGAAACACCCTCCATTGCGTAATCAAACGCCTGACGTTGATGGGTATACAGTTGCTCTATCCCTCTTGTTCGAAGAGCTTTTACAAGTGAAGGATGTAAATTTTCTGGTAAAGGTGCATATTTAGCTTCACGCCCTTCAAGCGTTTGCCAGTGTAAAATGCGCTCCTTCAATTCCTCATCATATCTCCACTCGTTTAATAGTTCACTAATGGTCCTTTTTTTCGATAACATCTATTTCTATCTCCTTCACTAGCCGGTCAAAAATATTTAACGTATACGAGGTTGAATGAATCGCATCTAAAAAACGCTTTTTACTTGTTTCTTTATAAAAGGATTGCACAACAAATTGCTCCATCGATTCTACCGCTGAAGCAATTTGTTGCGTATGCATATATTTAGGTTTATTTTTTCGAATCCACTCATTCGCCTCTTGCTGCCATTCTTTTAAAAGCTGGTGAATGACATCAGCGTATGGCTTAACCTCAACAAAAAAGTCGGGCGTACGATTCTCCTCACGCATTTGCCAAAAGCGTGAAACACATTTTTCACATTCATCTATTAATTTGGAAGTTTGCTGTATTAATAACAATTTCGCACCTCATCTCATCAATGAAGGTCCATCACCATAACCTAGGATTGACTCCGTTACGACTATGCACTTCTTCTATGCGAAAGCCTTAACCAGTCGCACATTTCAACACAGCTCTTGGTGATGAACCTTAAATTTTTATCATATTTAGGTTGAATCCATCCTTAAAATGAAGATTCATCTGCATTTACGTGAACGCATAATATCATTTCAAAGCTCATTTTCCGAACCTACTATTTTAAAATTCATTCTATCTTAGTCTACTAAATTATTTATATCATATGAGTAATTTTACTCCCAATGATCTATAAAAGCTTTATTATTGGCTCATTACCACAACTTAGGATTAATTTCGGTTACGACTGAGTGAAGTACAACGACAGAGCATGATGTTAGTCACAAAAGCGTAATCACAGTACTTGATATTTTTAGCCTTCGTCCCACTACTGGCTCGTTCTCGATACCATCTGTGACCAAGGTGTCGCCTAGTCTCACTTCAATCAATTTAAAATAATGGCATCTCAGTCAAGAAAATGACATCCCTAACTTCTGCTAATAAGCCCTAGTACACCACTCTTCGTGGTAAAAAATGTATGAAAAATACTCATATTGGGTTATTTAAATTGCATATGAGATAAGTGTACCAAAGTCTATCATTTTTCACTACTAATAGGCGAACAAGCATTCTTTACTTGCCAGTGCTTTTCTGCTAAGCTTACTTTCTGGCTAACAGATTTGAGCTGCATAAAAAATTGCATGCTCTGTGCATTTTTTTCCAAAGACACTCTCGTTAACAGTAATTGATTGACCAGATCCAACTGCGCAACTAATTGTTTTAACTTGTTCAAAATAACGCCTCCTTTGCTTTAATTTATGTATTCCCCGCATGTATAAAATTACCTTCATGCGTGACAAAATAAGCGTAAGTTAGCTGAAAGAAGAAGAATTTCGATAAAATTTAATTAAACTAGTCTATTAAATTTTGTCCTCTTCAAATTAGTCTATCTAGTAGAGAAGCTAACGTGGAGTACAGTTTTTTCTATGTAATTCGCATGGGAATATCATCAGTTATTTTGACGATTTGCGTGAAAGAACTAGTTATAATTCATGATATTTTTCGACTTTAAGAGGCGAAAATTGCCCAATGACCGATTTTTATATTGGTAATTTCGACCACCGTTAATTTAGCATCAATCATACTATTAATGGATGTAGAGAACTGCTACTTAATCATGGTAAACTATTGTATAATAGCAGTATTATAGAGGGTGAACTAAGTGACAATTCGTTATCCGAACGGGAAATTATATTCCCCTAATCCAGCTGTTCAAAAAACAGCAAAAAAGGGAAAGGAAAAAGATTTTTCTTTTAGTAATCGAGGAAAAACACTAGAAGATGAAATTAATGAAGCAAACGATTATTATGTAAAAAGGCGACTTGCTATCATTCATAAGAAACCTGTTCCTGTGCAAATCGTCAAAGTAGAGTACCCATCACGAAGTGCTGCAGTTATTCGTGAGGCTTATTTCCGAACACCCTCGACAACAGACTATAATGGTGTTTGGAACGGGCATTATATTGATTTTGATGCAAAGGAAACTGCTTCCAAAACCAGTTTTCCCCTAAAGAATGTTCACTTACATCAAATGACACATATGCAGCAAGTGACGGAACAAAATGGTGTGGCTTTTATTATCGTTCGTTTCTCAGCTTTTGAACGATATTTTATTGTGCCATACGATGTTTTACAAAAGGCCTGGCTAGCGATGGAAAACGGTGAACGTAAATCGATACCCTTTTCAACTATAGAAAAGGAAGCTTTTGAAATTCCTACGAGCTATTATCCACGCATCGATTATCTACCGATTGTCCAACAGCTAATTGAAGCAAAAAGCCATGGTTCTGAAAGTGAGGAGATAGTAGAATGACTGAACGTCGTCCAACACGCGGTGAGCATCAAAAAGCTCTCGCTCAAAAAAATAAAAAAAGCGCTCCGAAACCATCGAAGAAAAAATGGTTTAAGCGCATTACGTTAACACTTGTAGCTATTGTAGCTGCATGTTTTATTGGAGGTGCTGGGTTATTCGCCTATTATGCAAGTTCCGCACCAAAACTAGATGAAAACTTACTGAAGGACCCCGTTTCCTCAGAGTTCTATGATAAAAACGGTGATTTATTTGCAACAATTGGTGCAGAAAACCGTAAATATGTAAAATACGAAGATATACCTCAGGATATGATTAACGCGATCCTTGCAACGGAAGATGTACGCTTTTTCGAACACGGTGGTATGGATTTTTATCGCCTTGGCGGTGCAATACTCGCTAACTTCCGTGATGGATTCGGGGCACAAGGGGCTTCGACATTAACACAACAAGTTGTTAAAAACTCATTTTTACAAAATGAAAAAAAATTAAAACGTAAGGCACAGGAAGCTTGGCTTTCCTTCCAATTAGAACGTAAATATTCTAAAGAAGAAATTTTTGAAATGTACTTTAACAAAATGCTGATGTCAGGTCGTGTTTATGGCTTCGGAACAGCTGCCCAATATTTCTATGGTAAAGAACTAAAAGATTTAACTTTAGATGAAGAAGCATTACTTGCAGGATTAGTACAACGTCCAAACGCTTACAATCCATTGAAAAATCCTGAACTTGCAGAAAAACGTCGTAATACAGTTCTAGGATTAATGTATCAACATGGTAAAATTACAAAAGCTCAGATGGAAGAAGCTAAGAAAGTAAACGTTCAAGCCGGCCTAGCTGATGATGCGACGCGTCAAAAATTTTCTGGCTCTAAATATGATGCCTTCCTTGATGTCGTTATTAATGAACTAGAGAAAAACGGTGATGGTAGTGCAATGGCTGAAGGAATTAAAGTATATACTACACTTGACCCGAAAGCACAACAAACTGTTGAAAACATTATGAATGATGACAGTAATTTCCCAACAAAAGAAATTCAATCAGGTGTGGCTGTCGTTGATACGAAAACTGGTCAAATTCAAGCAATTGGTGGCGGACGCAATTACGGGGCTGAACGTGGTTGGAACTATGCATATGACTTACATCATCAACCAGGCTCAACAATGAAACCTTTAATAGACTATGGTCCAGCAATCGAAAATTTAAAATGGTCAACAGGTCAAACACTTGTGGATAAACCAATGAACTACACAGGATCGAAACAAACCATTACGAACTGGGATAATAAATATATGGGAGCAATAACAGCACGTAAAGCTTTATATGCTTCACGTAACGTTCCAGCTGTTAAAGCATTACAAGAAGTTGGTATTGATAAAGCTAAAGAATTTATTGGTCGTTTAGGTATTGATGCTAAAAATATTTATGAATCTGATGCGATCGGTGGTGGGGATATTACGATGTCTCCTACGCAAATGGCTGCTTCCTTTGCAGCATTTGGAAATAATGGTGTTTACACTGATCCTTATTCAATTACAAAAATCGTTTACCGTGACGGTAAAACAACAAAAGACTACACACCAGAGTCTAATGTAGCAATGAGCGATTATACAGCTTATATGGTGACAGATATGTTACGTGATGTTGTCGGCAATAAACCTGATGCATCAGGTACAGCAGCCAATGTATCTGGATTAGATATCGCAGGTAAAACAGGTACAACAAACTACGCAGCTGCTGATTTTAGCAAGCATAATTTACCGGATACAAGTGTGCCGGATTCTTGGTTTGCTGGTTACACATCAAACTATTCAATCGCTATTTGGAGTGGTTATGAAGAACACTTTGATCCTATTACTACTTGGGATGAACGTCGTTTACCACAACATTTATTCAAACAAATTATGAAAGAAATTTCGGCAAACGTTGAAACACCACGTTTCAAAAAACCAAACTCAGTTGTAGAAGCTACAATTGAAGTAGGCACAAAGCCACTTAAATTAGCAAGTAACTTTACTCCAAGTGAGAAACGTCAAACAGAGCTATTTGTACGTGGTACAGAGCCTAAGGAAGTTTCAAATGAATACGCAATGCCAGAACTTTCTTCACCTTACAATGTAAGTGCAAGCCTAGATTTAGAAGGTGAATCTATCAATATTTCATGGGAGCATGATGCAATGCTTAATCCGGAAACAGATGAACCGCTACCAACTACCTTCGAGGTTTCTGCAAAACGAGAAGGTGGAGAGACTATTTCTCTTGGCACAACGGAAAGCAAAGGCTTAACAATTAGCAGTAAACAACTAGAAGATGGCAATTACACGATTTCTGTCGTAGCAGTTGTTGATGGTACACGCAGTAAACCAGGTACAGCTACCTTCCAAGTAACAGGTACGACTGATGAAGAAAAAGAACCAGATACTCCGGATCAACCAGATGTTGAGGAACCTACAGCACCTGATCAAAATGGTGATAACGGAGACAACGGTAACCATAATGGTAACAATAACAATAACAACGGTAGTGGCAATGGTAATGGTAATACTAACGGCAATGGTAATACTAATGGCAATGGTAACGCTGGTGGGAATGGTAACAGCGGCAATACAGGAAATAATGGTACCCCACCAGGAAACAATGGTAACAATAATGGTAACAAGCCACCAACAACGCCAACTGAACCAACCGCACCGGATGATGGTAAAGGAAGTACTGAGTAAAATAAAGCAGAGTAGCTTAACGCTACTCTGCCTTTTTGTTGTTGGGGAACTATATTGATTTTCCGTTCCGGTTGGGCGCTTTCTTTGTTGCTGTCGCTTCGCTCAACTCTGACCACAGAAAAGCGCGAGAAATCAACATTTCTAAAATTGATTTCTCGCGCTTTTCAGGTTTGACCAGTTATGTACCAGCCTCTTTTTATATTTTTGTGTTTATTTGTTGTATTATTTTTTTGCAGCCTGCAAGCGTAGCCGTGCTGCTCGTTTTTTCGTTTCCTTAAATAATTCACCGAGCTGACGATAACAGGCATATTGGCTAGGCTTTGCTTTTATAAAGGTTAATCGTTCAATACCGTTAATAGGCAACACTTCATCGCCTGCTTCTTGCACTAGACGATCAAACAATAAAATGGCCATTTCCATCAAGCCTTTTGCTTCGCCATTCCTTGCATCATGAGCTGCATGAATTTTAGCTTCTAGTTCTGTCCACTCTGCAAACCAAGCATCTATTTTTACCTTCGCAATTGCTTCTACATTCACGCTTCCTTCACCAGCCCTTTTTTTAAACGCTTCTGTCCTTCTCTACAATCATCAAGTAAAGGACATGTGTGACAGTTAGGGTTTTGAGCTTTACAATGATAACGACCGAAAAAAATTAACTGATGATGTGTTTTCGACCACTTGTCCATCGGTGTTTTTTTCATAATTGTTTCTTCGACTTCTAGCACTGTATCCTTCCAGCGACAAAGCCCTAATCGTTTAGACACACGCTCTACATGTGTATCCACTGCAAGTGCAGGAATATCAAAAGCTACCGACAACACGACATTAGCTGTCTTACGACCAACACCAGGCAATGTGACTAGTGCCTCTCGGCTTGCTGGTATTTCAGCATTGTACTCTTCTAATAGTCGTTGACATAATGCTTGAATATTTTTCGCCTTATTTCGATACAGACCGATGGAACGAATATCCTGTTGTAGCTCCTCTAGGGATACAGCTAAATAATCTTCTGGCTTTTTATATTTTTGAAACAATGTTTTCGTTACTTTGTTTACAAGTACATCCGTACACTGTGCCGATAATAACGTAGCAATAGTCAGCTCAAACGGATTGTCATGTACTAGCTCACAATGTGCATCAGGAAACATACGATCCATTTCCGCTAGACAATGCTCCCATTGTGTTTTTGTTAACATATCGGAAGCCCCCTATTCTCTTTCTTCTAACCAATTATAAAATGGTACTTTATTTGTCGACTGCGTTTCTTGCTGAATTGAACGAGCTGGTGGTCTGTTAAATGTTTGTTTTTCACGGAACTGCTCGCTTTGCTTCTGTGCAGCCTGTGGTGTCGTAATATTTTTCTTTTTCCACTCTAATAATATTCGATCAATATAACGAATACTTAGCTTACCAGCAAACACAGCCTCCTTAAGCGCCTCTTTAATAAGCGCTGGACTGTGCTTATCTTCATCTAGCCAAGACCCAATTTTTTCTAGCTCTAAAGGAGATAAAAGACGCCCCATTTCCTCTTCAAATAACCGGAATATTTCACCCTCTTCTTGTCGAAGTGATGCTGCTGATTTTTGATGTTCCTTCATTTCAATCATCTGCATAATACGCTCCCAAAGTGGATATACCGAATATTTTTCATATAATTTCCCACTTGCATCAACGTCGCTTGTTATTTCAAGGAAACCTTTTTGCATTAATCGCTGTAGACGTGAAGTAACGTCATTGCCAGGCATTGTGAGACGATTCATCAAATCATTAGGCGTTGGAAAATCATTACCCTCCATATGGAACGCAAGTAAATGCATAACAATAAGTGCCTCATCATCCTCAATATTTAACTCCTTATAAAACTGAAAAAAAAGGTGAGGAATTTGAATCATTTTCTGCTCAGTCCATGTACGGAGTCGATTGTTATTTGTGCTCATATTATACTTGACTCCTTTTTCCATCGTAAGTAGAAAAGCCGCGTAGACATACTACGCGACTTTTAATTTTAACTGCTTTAAAGGCAATATTTTATCAGTACCGAAAGTGAAGCGTCAGGTACAAGTCTCCTACCTCAATTTTTGGCAAGAGTTGTTGCTTATGGGTATAAACGGTTTAGTAAACGTGGGAATGGAATCGTTTCACGAATGTGCTCCGTGCCAGAAATCCATGCTACTGTACGTTCTAATCCAAGACCGAAGCCTGAATGTGGCACAGAACCTTGTTTACGTAACTCTAAATACCATGCATAAGCATCTAAAGATAATTGATGTTCTTCAAGACGTGATTTTAATAAATCAAAGTCATGAATACGCTCAGAACCACCAATTATTTCACCATAACCTTCTGGTGCAATTAAATCTGCACATAATACTACATCATCACGGTCAGGATGTGGTTGCATGTAGAATGGCTTAATGCCTACTGGGTAACAAGTGATGAATACAGGTTTGTCAAATGAATTAGCAATTGCTGTTTCATGTGGTGCACCGAAATCATCGCCCCATTCAATATCGTCAAATCCTTGTTCATGTAATAATTTAATGGCATCGTCGTAAGAAATACGAGGGAATGGCGCTTTGATATTTTCAAGTTTTGATGTATCACGACCAAGTCGCTCTAATTCTAATTTGCAGTTTGCCAGAACTGATTGCACAATATGCGATACATACTGTTCTTGTACTTCTAGGTTTTCTTCAAATTCCACAAATGCCATTTCCGGTTCAATCATCCAAAATTCGATTAAGTGACGGCGTGTTTTAGATTTTTCTGCACGGAATGTAGGACCGAATGAGAATACTTTACCTAATGCCATTGCAGCCGCTTCCATATAAAGTTGACCAGATTGAGAAAGATATGCATCCTCATCAAAATATTTTGTGTGGAATAGCTCAGAAGTACCTTCAGGAGCTGATCCAGTTAAAATCGGTGGGTCCATTTTTGTAAAGCCATTGTCGTTGAAAAACTCGTAAGTTGCACGAATAATTTCGTTACGAATTTTCATGATCGCATGTTGCTTACGAGAACGTAGCCATAAGTGACGGTTATCCATTAAAAACTCTGGACCATGTTCTTTTGGTGTAATAGGGAAATCAGTTGCAGCATGTAGTACTTCAATACCAGTTACAGCAATTTCACAGCCAAAGCTTGAACGCTCATCAGCTTTAACCTCTCCCGTAATGTACATTGAAGTTTCTTGAGTCATACCTTTTGCAATGGCGAAAATTTCTTCGCCTACTTCTTCTTTTACAACAACGCCCTGAACAAAGCCAGAACCATCACGTAATTGCAAGAAGGCAATTTTCCCACTTGATCGTTTGTTCGCTAACCAAGCTCCTAGCTTGACGGTTTCACCGATATGTTTTGGCATATCTTGAATCATAATTTTTTTCATAGAAATCCTCCAAAGTTGGTTAAAAGGATTAGTCTTGCCATTTTGATTTTACAAATGTATCAATTCGACGGACTGCCTCTTCTAATAAGTCTAAAGATGTAGCATAAGATAATCGCATTGTTGTTGGTGCACCAAAGCCAGAACCTGGAATCACTGCTACGTTTGCTTCTGTTAAAATATCCGAAGCGAATGCATCTACTGAATCATAGCCAGTGTGAGCCATAGCTTCTGCTACATCTGGTAATAAGTAGAATGCACCCTGAGGTTTTAAAACGTTGAAGCCAGGAATTGCACTTAACTGTGGATAAATTTTTTCAAGACGAGATTCGAATGCTTGACGCATTTCTTCTACAGCGTCTTGTGGTCCATTGTACGCTTCCACTGTTGCATATTGTGCAGTTGTTGTTGCGTTTGATGTTGAGTGTGATGCAAGGTCAGTCATTGACTTGATAATGTCCGCATCCCCTGCAGCATACCCGATACGCCAGCCTGTCATAGAGTGAGATTTCGCAACACCATTTACAACGATTGTACGTGCTTTCACTGCATCAGATAACTGTGCAATTGAAAAATGCTCAATACCATTGTATACAAGCTTCTCATAAATTTCATCTGACACGATTAAAATATCTTTTTCTTCTGCAACAGCAGCAATTTCAGCAATCTCTTCACGAGAATAAATCATACCTGATGGGTTGCTAGGAGAGTTAATAATAACTGCTTTTGTTTTATCTGTCACAGCAGCTCTTAATTGATCCGCAGTAATTTTATAGCCTTGCTCACGTGTGCCTTCCACATAAACAGGTACACCACCTGCTAATTTTACTTGCTCAGGATAAGATACCCAATAAGGAATCGGAATAATAACTTCATCGCCCTCGTTTAAAATAACTTGGAATAAAGTATAAAGAATATGTTTTGCACCAACACCTACAATCACTTCATTCGGCTTGTATGTAAGATTGTTGTCGCGTTGAAGTTTATCGATAATCGCTTTTTTAAGTACTGGAAGACCGCCAGCAGGTGTATATTTTGTTAAACCTTTTTCCATCGAGTCAATGGCTGCGTTTAAAATATTTTGTGGCGTGTTGAAGTCTGGCTCACCAGCACCTAGACCAATAACATCAATACCTTGCTCTTTTAATTCCTTTGCTTTTGCAGTAATTGCTAAAGTTGAAGAAGGTGTTAAAGTTTTTACACGGTTTGCTAATAAATTTTTCATACGGGATCTACTCCTCTTATAAATTCGTAATGCGCTTCCACCAGTCGCCGTCCTTAAACATAATATAGACATAGTTGAGCTTATCGTGATCGTTTAGGTATGTAATTTCCCAAACAGCACCTGGCTCCTCATAGCCTAATTTGATATTAAGGACCTTTTGTACATTGCCTTCTTTTTTTAAAACCGATAATGCCTGCTTTTCCGTAATACCATCTTCTAAAAGTACTTCCTTAATCGAATCAGCTTCTAGATTCGTCGGAACAAAGACAGCTTTTTTATCACCATATTCATCTACCCCGAACACAGTGACATACGAATGTTTGCCATTATATGTGTAAGACTCCGAGACAATTGCGAGGGCTTTGGCATCGAGTGCCAACTGTTCAGCCTGATCTTCAATTGATCGGAATGGAGCCTCGGCTTTCCAGAGTACTAAAATACTAATGACAAGTGACAATGAAACCATAAAGACAGAAATGAAAATCAACCAGTTTTTCATATATTCACCTTATGTTTCACATCTAGCGTTTTTTTTAACACGAACGCCTGATGCTTTTGCATGTCTATAACTGCGTATACATTCATTTTGCTTTCCATTTTTGTCAACCTGCTTTCTTTCCTCATACCACAACATTATACAACAATTTTGCGCTGTCGTGTTTCTTAATTTCATATATTGTACGTTGATAAATTAACGTTTTCAAATGATTCGAGTAGTAATTTATTTCTTTTTAGTTCAGCCCAGAAAAATGTTAACCCTTTCATTAAAAAAATTCCTATTCACAATTGCAAATAGGAAGTAATATTTTCCGCAAAAAACCTTTTAATAATTCACAAATAGCGCGGTACAAGCATCCATTTGCCTGCTACTATAAAAATATTTATTGTAATTGACACAAACGCCCATGATGATACCTTTTATCGTCTAAGTCTCTTCTGGCAGTTAATAAGCGATAAACAGTAGATATTTTATATAAGTACAATTATCTCCATTATTGGCCTAGTTGCCTATTATTTTTACCCATATTATAAGGTAATGAGCAATTTTAAGAATTGAAAAAGGGACGTGATGTTTTGACTATAGAAGTTAATCCTACAGATCCAGCGACAATACCAAAATTTGTGGATGAGCTGCCAAAACCGGTTACCGCTAAACCTAAATACTTTAAGGGCCAACAGAGAAAAGATTATTATGAACTTAAAATGATGCAAGCAGAGCATTGTTTCCATAAAGATTTCCCAAAATCAATCATTTGGGGCTATAACGGACTTTATCCCGGACCGACAATTGAAGCTACAAAAGACAAAAGCATTTATGTTAGATATTCAAACCAATTACCCTTAAAGCACTTCTTACCCGTCGATTTTACACTTCATGCGGCAAACGATTCTAAAGAAGTAAGGACTGTTACACATTTACATGGCGCAAATGTAGATTGGGAAAGTGATGGCCATCCCGAGGCATGGTATACAAGAGATTATGCACAAACAGGTCCAAAATTCAGTAAAGAAATACATGAATATACCAATCATCAATCCGGTGCTACACTGTGGTATCATGATCATGCAATGGCGCTAACTCGTTTAAATGTGTATGCAGGATTAGCAGGTTTTTATTTACTTCGGGATTCACTTGAGGAGCGTTCTAACTTACCTTGTGGTGACTATGAGTACCCTATCTTAATTCAAGATAAATCATTTAATGAAGACGGCTCACTTTTCTATCCTGATGAACCACCATTTCCAGTTCCTGTACACCCATCTATTACACCTGGCTTTGTTGGTAATACCATCGTTGTAAACGGCAAGGTATGGCCATATTTAAATGTCGAACCTCGTAAATATAGATTTCGTTTTCTTAATGGCTCCAATAGAAGAGGTTATGTCATTAGCCTTTCGAACGGTGAGTCTATGATACAAATAGGAACCGACGGAGGCTTTTTAACTGCTCCTCAAGAAATTCAATCTGTTGAGTTATTGCCGGCAGAACGAACAGATATCATTGTCGATTTTTCAAAATATGAAGGTCAGGAAATAACGTTAGTTAATTCTGATGAAGATTTCATAGATGAACATACGAGAGAAATCATGCAGTTTAAAGTATGTCTTCCTCTAAACTGTGAGGACACGAGTGAAATACCTGAAAGGCTTGCAGTATCAATGGATTTACATCCACACGATGCACATATCGAGAGACATTTACCATTAACTGCTACGACAGATGAATTTGGTCGGCCAATGTTATTATTAAATAATCGTATGTATTATGACCCTGCTACTGAAAAGCCTGCACTTGATAGTATAGAAATATGGAATTTTATAAATGCCACACAGTTTGATCACCCTATTCATCTACATTTAATTCAATTTAAAATAATAGAACGACGGCCTTTCGATATAGAGTTATATCAAAATGAAGGTAGATTGGCATTTACAGGTCCCTCTGAAAAACCGCATGACTATGAGCAAGGGTGGAAGGATACTGTAAAAGCTGAAGCAGGGAAGGTTACGAAAATTATTATGCATTGGAAAGATCATGTCGGCCATTATATGTGGCATTGTCATTTCCTAGAACATGAAGATCATGACATGATGCGGCCAATACTCGTCATGAAGGACGTTCACCCTGCGCAAGAGCAACATGCTGAAATCCAACACCATGAAATAGAGTATTCACCAGAACAGAATCATTACGACGCTCATATTGTTACGGGCAATAATGAGCATACTGTACCACTCTTGAACACTACTCCACACATCACGCCACCTGAAAAAATAGTTGACTACTCTCAAGCTTCTTTGCAAACAACGTATTTAGAAGACGAAATAGAATATACTCCTCAAACTATCCCTCTCTTAACTAGTACTAAAAACATTACTCACTCTACTGAAACAACTTACTTAGAAGACAATGTGGAGTATAATCAGCTATCTTCACCACTCTTGAACACTACTCAAAATATCACTTTTTCAAATGTAAAACTCCCGGAACATCAAATTGTTCGTTCTGTTATTGAAAGCATTCCTCAACCAATCTTCCCGTCTACTGAGTTTCTATCTCGACAAAGAATACCTGCAAGGCGTCGGAGAAGATGGTACTAATGTCACAAATATAAAACCACCTTTTAAATGAACTGCCCCGTAAAAGATAGATAAAAAAATCTAATTATTACGGGGTGGTTTTTATAATTTTTTAATTCTTTTTAAATAGGCTATAAAGAATAGGTACAATAAACAATGTTAGAAAAGTAGAAGTAGATAGCCCGCCTATAACTACAACAGAAAGAGACTTTGATATCATCCCAGTTTCATTCGAAATAGCCATCGGGATTAATGCACCCATTGTTGCAATTGCTGTCATCAAAATTGGGCGAATACGTACGACCCCTGCTTCAATTAAAGCTTTTTGCTTGGTCATTCCACATCTTTCAAATTGCTTCACCTTATCAACTAGAACGATAGCATTCGTTACGACAATTCCATTTAGCATGAGTAAACCGATCATTGCTGGCATACCGATTGGTTCCTTCATAATATAAAGTCCAATTAATGCGCCAATAATAGAAAATGGAATAGCGAACAAGATAACAAACGGTGCTTTTCCTTCTTTGAAGGTGAAAACCATAACCAAATAAACTAAGATAACACTAATTGCTATGGCAATCGACAAATTTTTGAAACCATCATCCATCGATGCAGATACACCTTCCTTATAATAGCTAATATTTTTAGGAAGCCGTAAGTTATTAATTACCTTATCTGCTTGAGCAGTGACATCTCCTACTTTTTCATCAGTAATAGTTCCATACACCATGATATATTCATTGCCATTTAGATGAGTAATTGAAGTTACATTATTAACCTTCTTGAGCTCTCCTATTTCATAAAGAAAGACAGGCATTCCCAATGCATTACTGATTTGGAGCTGACCTAAATCTTCAAGGGATGTAACTTCATCCATTTTCAACCCTAGGTTCACTTCTCTCGTTTCCTCTTCAACCCTCAAGGTCGTTACTACATCACCATTAATGAGTGTTCGAAGGCTTTGTGCAACTATAGCCGGAGTTATTCCTTTTTCAGCAAGTTTTTCATTATCCAAATCGAAAACGATTTCAGGTACTTCTCCTTCTAAAGATGTTGTCACATCCTCCATTCCTTGTACTTCTTTTAAAGCAGCAGTGATCTGCTCACTTGCTTTTTTAATATCCTCGAAATCCGCCCCATTTACAACTAGTGTGTATCTGCTTTCTGCTCCTCCTATAATTCCACCTATACCTGCGACTGTCATTTCCTCTGGTTCAGTGATCGTAGTTAATTGTAGTCGAACATCATTTACATATTCGGTCAAATTACCAACAGAATCAATGACAACAAATGAAATCGTCGCACTTCCGGATTGTCCGTCAATATTAGTATTTATAAGGTTAATGTCCTTTCGATTTAATAATATATTTTCTACTCTACTTACGACATCAGCTGTTTTCATTGGAGCAGTTCCTTTTGCCATTGTGATGTCGATCTTGAAATCATTCACATTCTCTTGTGGTAAGAAGGTTGTCCCTAACCTCGGTGCAATAATGAAAATAGAACCTATCAAAATTATTAATGCCAAGGTTAAAGTAACTAAACGATGCTGTAAAACCCAAGTCAAACTGTTTCGATACCAAGTTTGAAGTCTATTTTCATGTGATTCTTTAGGAGTAATTTTTAATAAAAAGATCTTGGACAATATTGGAACAATAGTTACAGCAACAATTAATGAAATCAACAATGAAATAACAATAGTCCATGCAAGTGGCTTAAAAAAACCTCCTACAATTCCAGGCACAAAGGCCAGTGGTAAGAAAACAGCAACAGTTGTTATCGTTGAGGAAGTAATCGCAGATGCTACTTCACTTGTAGCTTCCTCTATTATTTCTACATTTCTTTCTTTTGAAGCTCTAACTCTTCTAAATATATTTTCAATGACGACAATTGAATCATCTACAACTCGTCCAACTGCTACAGCAATACCAGCCAGTGTCATAATATTTAATGTGTATCCCATTGCTTTCAACAAAAGAAAAGATGCAAAAATTGAGACCGGAATGGAGATGACGGCAATAATGGTCGAACGAATATTTTTTAAAAATAATAAGGTGATGATGATTGTCATTAATGCCCCTAAAAATACTTCACATAGCATAGAATGGACCGATTGATTAATTTCGATGGATTGATCACGTAAGATTTCGACTTTATAATCTTCCGGAATAGCTAAATTATTTATTTCTTTTTTCACTTGATCAACGATTGCTACTGTATTAGCACCACCTTCCGGAATAATGCTGAAACTTACGCCCTGTTTTCCGTTAATGCGCGTCATATTGTTTGTGTAATCATTTTCATATGAAATTTCAGCTATTTCGCCTAAATTCGTGGTTGTAATATTTTGCGAATTTACTTCTTTAGTAAAAAGTTTTATGTCTTTAATGTCCTCAATAGATTTTAGCTTGCTATTTATTCGCACTGGCAATACTTCATTTGAAATGGCGATGTCTCCAGTCGGCATTGAAAGATTATTTGCCAAAATGGCTTCTCGAACATCATTTAAAGTAATTCCCCTTGTCATCAATTGATGTGGCAAGAGTTGAATCATAACAAACTTTTCCGTTGTTCCACTAATTTCTATATCACTTATTCCTTCTATTACAGAAAGTTGTGGAATGATAGTATTCTTTACAAAGGTTTCGACTTCGTCATTTTTTTCTGAAGCATATATACCCATTGAGAAAATTATTGGGTTTCCACCAGGTTTAGTTAATTCATACTTCGGTTCCCCTGCAAATTTAGGCAACTGTAATTTATCTATACTTCTCCTTACGAGTTGCTCTGCATCCTTCATATTCATTGTCATTTCAAATTCAATAGTTGAATATACGGCATTGGCTACACCGTTTGTATAAACATTTTTTCTCCCTTCTAGCTTCATAAATTCCCTTTCCATTTGCTCCCCTATATCATTCATCGCTTGTTCGGGTGAAGCTCCTTGATAAGGAATAACTACTGTTAAATATGGAATATCAATATTCGGGTACTTCTCACTATGTAATGTTTGTAATGAATAAATTCCTCCTACAATAATAAGAGGTATTACTAATATCATTGTTAAAGCATTTTTCATACAAAAGCGGATGAATCGTTTCATATTGCACCTTCCTCATATCCCCAGTATTTTCTTTCTATCCCTTCTCAATTTGTATAACAGGTAACAATAAATCTAGTTGAGTAAAATCATCACCTCGATACCATTCAAGAATGGAGCGTGTCGGTACCCATTTGTGTTGAAGCGCGTATTGAAGTAATTTTATGTATCCGTCCTTGATCGTTGACATTTGTTCTTTAAATGGTAACGCCAAACAAATACAAGAAGGCATATGTTCAATAAAATCACTTTCAGCTATATTATTTATGTTTGTATTTGCTGGAACACCAAAGCCGATTTGAGCTTTGATTACATCTTGGCCAGATAAATAATTTAAATAATAACTTTTAATGCTAATATTCAATTGTTTTAATTCATTTGCTCTTTTTTCAAAGTGCGCTCCAAATTTACCCGTTGTGGATTGAGCTGTATACCAAATAATTTTTTCATCATTTTTATCAATCAAATAGATATCATCTCGAATGGAATTACTTTCTAAGTAACGTAAGCTAATATCCAACAAATCTCGTTTTTGTTTCATATTTTGAATCCACGTTTTCATCATCTCCTGGCGAGTCGTTTCATCCTGCTCGTGTAAATAATTTTGAATTTCATGAATAGATACATCTGCTAATCGTAAAGTGGATATTAACTTTACAGTTGCAATTTGACTATCCGCATAAACTCGATAGCCATTTGAACTTCTTTCCTCCGGTAACAGTAAATTTTTAGTTTCATAAAATCGTAATGTACTTTTGGCTATACCAGTTCTTTCAGAGAATTCTTGAATTGTCATATATTTTTTCAAATCATCACACCTCTCCTAACTCCAATGTAAACCTTCAACTAACTTGAAGGTCAAGTGTTATTTTCCATATTAATGTATTATCAGGGATAGTTAACCATCTCTATATTTTCCAATTCAACACGTCTTTTTTATTTACAAAAAAGCCCCTTTTAATGTGCATTAAAGGGACTTAAAGGTTAATCATTTGAAAATAGTATTTAATTTTGTTTAGAATTATTGAATAGTACAACATAGAATAGCAGATTACTTTCAATCATTCTGCTGCTTCGCTCTTTTCAAAGCGTAAAATTCTCTTAGTTACAATTGCCATAACTACCATGGCAATACTAATCATTAAAATAGGAACGTAGACTTTAACATTAAATACCTCAAATAAAACACCGTACAATATTTGCCCAATTGGTGCCATACATTGTGAAACGGCAATAATGATAGCCATGACCTTCCCTAAGTTTTCATTTGGTGTTTCTTTTTGTACAACTGTAATAACGTAAATAGAGATGATCGTCATAATCATAGCGATTAGAAGTGAACTTACAACAAATAAAGTATAGGATGGATAATAGCCAATATTAAGCAGTAAAGGTGTCACCGATAGAGACATTGGGACAATCAATAAAGCAGTGATGAAAATCCAAATATACAAATTATTGATACCCATTTTTTTTGCAAAGTACCCCATCGATAAAGCTCCTAAAATGGTAGCAAAATCAATTAACCCCATTCCTACTCCATACAATGTATCACTACTTTGCATCGTAACTCGGAGAATAATCGGAACCCCTACGACAAACAGCGGTGTTAATAATAAATTTAATAATGCCGCTAAAATCATACATTTGAATATAAAAGATTGCTTCACTACATAGCTAAAGCCCTCTTTCAAATCATTTACAAGCGTCGGAATAATATGTCCGCTCTGCTCTCGTTGGATAAATGGTATATGAATAAACATCTCTAATATGGCAGAAAGGAAAAAGAACACACCACTTAACACGACAAGCACTTTTAAGCCAATCATACCGTACAGTATTCCTCCTAATACAGGAGCAGCTACATTAGACAATGCTTGAATACCATTAACAATTCCATTTGCTTGCTCAAGCTTTTCCTCTTCTACAAGAACTGGAATACTGGCCATCACTGCAGGCGCATACATAGCACTAACAAAGGACAGTAGTACCATCACAACACCAATAAGCAAAACAGAGCTATTACCAATAGCTAGCATTGCAAAGAAAATAAAAACAATTATGCTACTCGTAAAATCGAAAATCACCATTAAATTACGCCGATTAAACCTATCAGCAATTGCTCCTCCAAGCGGTGCAAGTAAAATTGGGACACTCGATATCGCAAATAGTACTGCAAAAAGATCTGCACGTCCTGTAATATCTAGTACATACAGTGATAAGGCAAACCTTAAAAGCGCAGATCCTAAAATAGAAATAATTTGCCCTATCACCATCAGGTTAAAATCTTTTGAAAAACCTTTTCTTTTAATCTGTGATTCCATTCATTAAACCCCTTTCTTTGAGAACTATTAAAGTAACTAATATTTACGACACTCTTGAATATGAAGATTTGCAATGTCTATGAAAATGACTATTTTTTTGTATCGCAAGAAGAATGGCATTACTAAAAACACTCATAATACTTAACCAAATGAGCCACTCAATTTGTGCACTCCAAGACATTTTTAGCAATAAGAACCCCACTATTTTGTAAAATGTAAGAGATCTATTTGTATATAGACCGACTGTCGGTTTATAGATATTATATGGCACCTATCCAAAAAAAGGAACCTCTTTTTTTATTTTATTTTTCTTTTTTCATACTCTTGTTATTCAACTTCCCCCAGAGTATTCACTTTTTGCAACATTAGAAAAAGCTAGCCCTCTTTCGGACTAGCCTTGAAAATAAACTTCAATTTGTTTAATTAACACTTTTGTTGCTTGACTTAAATAACGCTCTACCCGATAAATAATCGACAAACTGCGGCTTGGTGCTTCGTCCTCAATGTGTATGATATGCAAGGTAGGGTCATTCATCTCTTTAATTAACGGATAGGGCTGTACAGTTGCACCTATGTTCGCTTTAACAAGATTAATAATCGACGTAACTGAAGATGTCTCTAGCACAGAATTTAATTGAAAACCATGTTTTTTAACGGTCTCCTCCACAATTTCACGCCCAAAAAAACCTTCTGGATACATAATCACTGGTAGATTTTTCAACTCTGCTATGTTTATACTTTCTCGATTGGCCATCGGATGCTCCTTCGATACAGTTAGCACGTATTCCTCCCTACATAAAGGAATCGTAACAAGGCGGTCATTTGGTAGGACATTAATACCAATACCAATATCAACTTCATTTTCTAGAACTTGCCGCACAATTTCGATGGACGACATAATCTTTAATTTAACTTTAGGGAACTTTTCGTGAAAATCGATGACAAGCTGTGTTATTCGATAGTCTAGATCTGATGGCATAATTCCTATTCGTATATGGCCACTTTTCATATCCTGTAAATCTTTAATGGCGTCTTTAACATTTTGTAATGTATCTAATATTTCTGTCCCATAACTTAACAGCAATGTGCCTGCCTCAGTCAGCACAATTTTTTTGCCAATCCGATCAAACAGTGGCATACCAACTTCGTCTTCGAGTACACGAATTTGCTGACTCAGCGTCGGCTGGGAAATACCAAGTTTTTCAGCTGCTTTTGTAAAATGTAACTCCTCACAAACAGCCATAAAATAGTGTAAATGACGTATTTCCAATGTATCACGACCCATCATAGTTTGTAACTATCATTGTAATAGTAATAATAGTATTGCTCAATTATTTGTGTTGTTATAGACTTCAATTTGTAATTATTATGCTTAGATGGAGTTGAAAGAGAATGAATATAAAAAGTACGATTTTACCAATTATCGCTATTATTTTAGCTTCCTTTAATCTACGACCCGTGATAACTTCCGTTTCACCTTTGTTAGGAACCATTCGAGAGTCATTACACATGAGTGCCGCTACTGCCAGCTTATTAACATCACTAGCGGTACTATGCATGGGCCTATTTGCACCATTTGCAATAAAACTTGCCAATCGCTTTAGTCTCGAACGAGCTATTACTTACTCACTTATTCTTATTGGACTGGCAACAGCTGCAAGGTTTTTTGCCTACTCTGCATGGGTGATGCTGCTAACAGCCTTTCTTGCTGGCATTGGCATCGCTATCGCAGGGCCTTTACTATCAGGCTTTATTAAACAAAATTTCACGAATCCTTCTCGTGTTGTTGGTATTTATTCGTTAGCATTAGTTGTAGGAGCTTCACTCGGTTCAGGGCTTTCCATACCTTTAAGCGCCCTTTTTCATACATGGCAAGCATCTGCTGCTTCATGGGCTATTCTTGCTGTCATCGCTGTTTTCTTTTGGTGGAAACCAATTGAGAAAAAGCCAGCAACTAACACTAGATCAGACACTTCTAATGCTGACAATAATTTAAAGCAACTTTTAACAGATCAAAAAGCTTGGTTATTAACTGTTTTTTTTGGCTTAATGGCTTTCATGTTTTATACAATCATGGCTTGGTTGCCACCTATAGTAGAAGATTTGGGCTATAGTAAACAACAGGCCGGAATGATGTTGACATTATTAACGGTTGCCCAAATGCCTGCAACTTTTTTAGTACCGATATTAAATAATCGTTTTCAGCATAGAGCAGTATGGTTAGTGAGTTGTTCATTGTTAGAATTAATCGGTCTATCTATGCTACTATTTTCCGTTAACCCTTGGCTTAGCAGTCTTTTCATTGGCATAGGTGCAGGTGGGTTATTCTCATTAGGATTAACATTACCAATTGATGAAGCCAAAAACATCAAGGAAGCAAGTATTTTGGCAGCTATGACTCAATCGGTAGGCTTCGTTTTTGCCGCACTTGGACCTTTATTTGTTGGTCTTGTACGAGATTATACAGGTAACTTTACAGTCGCAATTATTGGCATGATGGTCATCGTCATTGCCATGATCCTCATTCAGGTTAAAATTGGTAATCAGAAGCGCCAGCAAATAAAGTGAAATTTAATCAGTGGGGTTTCTTTCCCCCCCACTGATTATTAGTCTTCACCAATTGGGCTTTTACGGGCAGTTTATCTTATACCTTACTTCTTTTCTTGCGCTGAACTTTAAAATGGAAGTCCTACTGCCCGTTAATGCGGGATAAAGTGAAACTTAATCAGTGGGGTTTCTTTCCCCACTAGTCTTCACCAATCGGGCTTTTACGGGCAGTTTATCTTATACCTTACTTCTTTTCTTGCGCTGAACTTTAAAATGGGAGTCCTACTGCCCGTTAATGCGGGATGAATACTGCTTTTATTTCTCAGTAATTATCCAGGATAACAGAAAAAGACGATATTCCCTCACCATGAGAAATAGTCGTCTTTTTTTGATAGTCAGTATCATTTGTATAAAGCTTTTCATGTTTTAAGGCTCTAAAATTGCTATTTTACACAACAAGTCATTTAAATGATTGAAGCATACCTTATTACCGCTTCTTCTAAAACATCAATTCCTAATAAAATATCATCAAGCTCTGTATACTCATCGGGATGGTGACTTAATCCATCCTCAGATGGAATGAAGATAAGGCCCACTGGTCCAAGTCTTGTCATATTCATCGAATCGTGTCCTGCACCGCTTTGCATATATTGATACGAAAGGTCCCTTTCAATACAAATATCTTCTAGTTCTTTCATTAGAATTGGAGATAGTAGGACAGGCTCCTCTGAACTAATAATGTTGTATTCTATAGCAAGCTGTCTTTTTTGTTGAACAAGAGCTATTGTGGCATACAGATGATTCAGCACTCGCTCTCTAGATTCCACAGAAGATGAACGAATATCAATCGTCAACTCTACTTCGCCTGGCACAACGTTCATTGATCCCGCAACAACGTCCAAAATACCTACCGTTGCTACAGTCCCAAAATCTTGCTCTGCTATCGCTACTTTTTCCAATTCTAATGCGAGTTCTGATGCACCAAGAAGGGCATCTTTCCTCATACTCATTGGGGTTGTTCCTGAATGAGAGGCTTTCCCCCTCAGTTTCATTAATATGCGGACTGGTGCTGCTATACCTGTAACAATTCCAATTTTTTTACCATAGCTGATTAGCATCGGGCCCTGCTCAATATGCAATTCAAAAAAGGCATGAAAACCTTCCTCTACTCTACTTGCTTGATCAATACTACTAAAATCAAGGCCACAATAAGCAAATGCTTGTTCCATTGAAATACCATCTCTATCTACTAGATGACGGTATTTTTCTTTGTCAATTAGATCAGCCATCGCTTTACTGCCAACAGTTGAGACACCGAATCGAGAGGACTCCTCACAGGCGAAAGCAATAATTTCAATTGGGTGTTTTGTCAGAATAGACTTTTCATTTAGTCGTTTGATGACCTCAAGTGCAGCAGTTACACCAACTACTCCATCATATTTACCCCCTTGATAAACAGTATCTAAATGAGATCCCATGACAACTGGTTGTAATCCTGGCACACTGCCTTCTCTACGAGCAATAAGATTTCCACAATGGTCAATATGAATTTGAAGATTTTCATCTTTGCATAAACGAACAAAGGCATGTAAACAGGCCTGTTCTTCATTTGTATAGGCAACTCTCGTAATTCCCTTTTCACCTGAATTATATTGGTTCATTTTATCTAATAATTGTCGATACCGTTCTTTGTAAACCATGTAAACAACTCCCTCTTAAGAATTACGAAGATGAAAAAACATCAATTCTTGTTAATTGTTTATATTGAATTTAATTATACAACTAGAAAAGGGAATCTCAACAACGAGATCCCTACTCTAATAATGATTGTAAGCTACTTCACATTTTCAGCTATTTTTTCATTAAAATGAGCGAATAATGCGTCGCAGTCTTCTCTAGACTCTATTTTTTGCATGTTTAGAACACTTTTATCTTTACCCGTTAAGTAGTCTCGTAAATGCAGATCAGAGAATCCATTTTCGTGCGCATCTTCTGCTGTATTGCAATAATGTACTTCTTTTATACCTGACCAAATAATGGCAGATACACACATTGGACATGGTTCACATGTTGCATAAATGACACAATCCGATAAATCCATCGTGCCAAGTTTTTTACATGCCTCACGAATTGCTACCATTTCTGCATGTGCTGATGGGTCTGTATCACGCATCATTGTATTTCCTACAACTGCGATGATTTCATCCCCTCTAACAATCGTTGCACCGAATGGTCCGCCGATATTTTGATCGATACCTTCTTTTGTTTTTTCAACTGCTAATTTAATATAATCCATACAGCAACTCCTCCTACTTTAGTTAATAATATGAGTACCTGCTTGGTTGTTGATTGCTTCTTTTAGACTTTCAGGATTTGTAATAATGACTCTGTTGCCACCATTCTCCAAGAAGCTTAAACTCGCCTTGATTTTTGGTAACATGCTACCTGGTGGGAACTGATTATCGGAGCATTGTCCATATCTTTTGTTGTAAGTGTGAATATCTCACCATTCTCTAAGTTTAGAATGTTTAATGCATGCTTAAAAACACTGTGAACATTCCCTTTAAACAAAGTGCCAACTATTTGTTGAACGAAATAGGTATCACCTGATTTAACGTGTATCATTTGTACACCTCTTTAAGTCTTAGCAGTACTACTATTTTGCTCCCGCTTCTAGTAGAATTTTTTCAATTTCAGTGAAGCCTTTTTCTCTAGCCATAGCTAAAGGTGTAACCCCATATTGATCAACTAATTGTGTGTCTGCACCGTGATCAATTAATAATTGAACAATTTCTTGTTGCTTTTCTTCTCCATCATTGAGAAGAATCGCTTCAATTAACGGTGTCCAGCCACAAATGTTCGTATGGTTGACATTGATATCAGTCTTTGTGACAAGCTCTCGGACAACCTCTACAAAGCCTTTCTCACTTGCTGGATGCACGCCAACACCACCAAAACGCGTTAAGCGCTCTAAGTCGGCATTTGCTTCGATCATCATTTTCACAAGTTCTAATTTCCCATTAATACAGCCATATAAAAATGGATTCAGACAAATTTGATCTTGAAGATCAATATCCGCTCCTTCCATAATCAAAAATTTCACCGCTTCTAATTGATCATTCATAGCAGCAATTAATATTGCTGTTCGTTTTTGCTTATTCCGAGAATTAATATCTATACCTTGTTTTAGATAATCATTTAAAGTATCGATATCTCCTGCTTCGGCAGCCTCTAAGAATTTTGAGACAATAGTTGTTTCTTTCAAATTCCATACCTCCATTTTCCGACCTATTGTTCATTTCATCTAAAAGTAAATGAACTACGAGATTGTTAATTATTTCACACTCTCTCTTACAAGCATTATTTTAGTCCTTTTAGTTAAATTTATCATTGTTTAGCAAAACCAAAAAGAATGCATATGTTTTAGGCAATATGCACAATGATTTGTGATAGAATTATGGCAAAGGGGGGATTGGATTTGCTGACAATAAAGGATATCTTAGAAATCAAGGCAATTGAAGGGATAAAAATTGTGGCTGGAGAGCAAGGAATTCATAATAAAATATCTCTTGTAAATATCATTGAAAATCCTGATGCATTCGACTGGTTAACACCAAATGAATTACTCTTAACAACCGGTTATATCTTCCAAGATGATGAGGAATTACAAAATAGAATTATTAAGGAGATTTCAAAAATCAACTGCTCTGGCCTCGTCATTAAAATGAGACGTTATCTTCAAAAGACCCCTCAAAACATGATAGATGCAGCAAACAAATATGGTTTGCCTTTATTAGAGCTACCCTATAATTACACATTATCCAAAGTCATCTCCATTATTAATGAAAAGGCATCTGGAGGTTACGACTTAATCAATAGAAAATCTTTAGATATGCACAATACCTTATTTAAAGTGGCTTTAGAGGGTGGTGGGATAAAATCAATCTCATCAAAGTTAGCGGAAACGATTAATAATCCGATCATATTTTTAGATAAGGATTGGAATTTACTGCATTACACAGAGCTTGATGACAATCCAATACCACTCGATTATGTAGTAAATTTAAACAATCATCGTCAAACTTTTCCCAAAGATTTTATTAACTCCATTCCAAAAGATTTAAACGAAATGCAAAAATCTATTACAAGGATGTATAATTTTGAAGATTTCTCAGTTAAGTGCAGAATTCTTCCTGTCGCGGTTGCCAATTATATATACGGTTATATCGTCATTTGGCAAACAATTCGTGATCTGACAGAATTTGATTTTTTTGTCTTAGAGCAGGC
The DNA here is from genome assembly GCF_042884205.1 of Lysinibacillus sp. NPDC058147. Classification (NCBI taxonomy): domain Bacteria; kingdom Bacillati; phylum Bacillota; class Bacilli; order Caryophanales; family Bacillaceae; genus Lysinibacillus; species Lysinibacillus sp. NPDC058147. Next base: position 198,819 of record NZ_JBHVUJ010000004.1, on the reverse strand, counting down.
ATCTACGATTGTGGCATTAGAAAGGATTAAACAAAAGGAAATTGAGGAAGTCCGATTAAAAATTAAACAAGAATTTTTTGATGATTTACTGACTGGTAGAATTACATCAAGTGAAACGCTTCAAACTCTTTACGATCTACATGGATTGAATCCAAATAATAAGTATTATTGCACCGTTATTTCCGTCTTCACTGACAAATTAGATGAACATCAAGATTTGATTTCAAGAAAATACGAATCGGACAATTTAGCAAAAAAATGTGTAAAATTAATTCAGGAACATTCTGATACGATAAACGGTGAAATCACATGTTTATACCGAAACAATCAAATTATTATTTTAGTTGCGCAAAATGACGATAAACAAGATATTTCTGTCGTGGAAACTAAACGGTATGCTGAAAATATTTTAGAGTTATTAACCCAACACATAAATCAATCATCATTTTTAATTGGAATAGGTAAAGAATATAAAAACATTCGTTTTCTTCATAAAAGCTTCTCTGAAGCACATGAAGCACTCCGACTCATGCAAAGATTTCATGAGCGCGGAGCAGTTGCCCACTTTGCGGATCACTCGATCTATCATTTTTTGGATTCCAATGTTCCTGAAGAAAAATTAAAAGACTTTTTCCTAGAAAGCATAGGTACACTCTTTGAATATGATCAGGTACATAATACGAGCTATCTTCTGACGTTAGAAAATTATTTTATTAATCAGATGAACATAAGTGAAACAGCTAAAGAGATGTTCATTCATCGCAATACATTGATCTATCGAATTGATAAAATTAAAGAAATATTAAAAACCGATTTAAAAAGCTATGAAGAATTACTCCAAATTCAATTAGCATTAAGAATCTATCGACTTATTGGGAAGTCTTTCGATAAGGATAATTTTACTGGTTAATAGTTTAATGAATAATTGTTAAATCATGCTCTTGGATAAGCACACTATTGGTAGACAAGAAGGTTACTCAGAATTTTGAGTAACCTTTTTCCTTATCATCCCACCTCATTTCATATTCAGTTCATATTGACATGTTATAGTTAGTAACATAAAAGATTCATATTTTATTGTTGATGAAATTGAAGGAGGATTTACTTTGCAGGAGGCATCAAAAGATACAACAAAACTGAAGGATTGGCGGCGTTTTGTTCGCTTAGTCAAACAGGCTGAGCCACCAATATGGCTTTTAATTATTGCATTAATGATGAGTTTAGCAACTACGGGCGTTGGCTTTATCGTACCGTTATTTACAAAAAAACTAGTCGATGGCTTTTCATTAGAATCACTTGATTATTGGCAAATTATTTTGTTAGGTGTTGCTTTTATCGCGCAGGCAATTGCAAGTGGCCTCTCTATTTATTATTTAAATCGCGTCGGACATCATGTTGTAGCGAGATTACGAGATCAACTTTGGAAGAAGTTACTTCATTTACCAATCCCTTATTATGATGAGAACGATACGGGTGAAACTTTAAGTCGTGTTACGAATGACACAGCTGTTGTTAAGGATCTCATTACAGAACACCTTGCAAACTGTTTATCAGGCGTTATATCTATTATTGGATCAGTCATCATTCTATTAATTTTAGATTGGAAAATGACCTTAGTCATGCTAATTGCTGTTCCGCTTGCTATGATTATTTTAATATTGTTAGGAAGACGTATGTTTGTCATTTCAAAAGGAATGCAAGATGAGACAGCAAAATTCACAGCAATACTCAGTCAAGTTTTACCTGAGACACGGTTAGTAAAAGCTTCAAATGCTGAGAATATAGAATATGAGCGCGGTAAGAAAGGAATTACTAACCTCTTTCAGTTCGGCTTAAAAGAGTCTAAAATCCATGCCCTTATTTCGCCACTCATTTCGTTTGTATTAATGTCAGTCCTTGTAGCTATTATTGGTTATGGCGGTGTACGAGTTTCTTCAGGCGAGCTTACAGCTGGTGACATGGTAGCATTTATTTTATATTTAATCCAAATCATTATGCCGATGACCCAATTAACAATGTTCTTTACACAGCTTCAAAAAGCAATGGGTGCTACAGAGCGAATTAGTGCATTACTTGAGCATAAGGAAGAAAATATTTTCGAAGGAAACACATTAGAAAAAGTAGATCAACCGATTTATGTAAAAAATGTTGACTTTGCATATGGAGAAGACCTAATTTTATCGAATATTAATTTTACCATTGAACCAGGTAAAGTTACGGCCATCGTCGGACCTAGTGGCGGAGGAAAAACTACAACATTTTCTCTGTTAGAAAGATACTATCAGCCTACTAATGGCAGTATCACACTCGGTGAAACCCCTATCGACACTTACTCCTTACATTCTTGGAGAAGCCAAATCGGCTACGTTGCTCAGGAAAGTGCACTGCTATCTGGGACGATTCGTGAAAATATTTGCTATGGTATTGATAGAGAAGTACAGGATGAAGAGCTTAAAAGGGTTGCTAAAATGGCCTATGCCGATCAATTTATTAATGAATTACCAGAGCAATTTGATACAGAGGTAGGAGAACGAGGCATTAAGCTTTCTGGCGGTCAACGACAACGAATTTCTATCGCTAGAGCACTTTTGCGTGACCCTCAAATATTAATGCTAGATGAAGCAACATCTAGTCTAGATAGTAAATCAGAAATCTATGTGCAAAATGCATTAGATAATTTAATGCAAGGTAGAACAACTCTTGTCATTGCACACCGCCTATCTACAGTAGTGGATGCTGATCAAATACTTTTTGTAGAGAAAGGACATATTACAGGCAGTGGCACGCACGAAACTCTATTTGAGACTCATAACATGTATCGAGAGTTTGCCATGCAACAATTACGTATTAAAGAGGAATAGCGAAGGGATTTGTTACCCATGACAAAACTATTAATTGTAGATGATGATGCGCATATTCGAGAATTGTTAAAGGTATTTTTACAAAATGAAGGTTTGGAGGTAATTGAGGCTATGGACGGTGTGGATGCATTGTCCAAATTGGATTCTGATAAGGTGGATATGATTATTATGGACATTATGATGCCGAATATGGATGGCTGGGAATTATGCGAAGAAATACGTTCATTTAATGAACATCTACCAATCTTAATGCTAACTGCAAAGGGAGAAACCTCACAAAAGGTAAAGGGTTTTCATCTTGGAACAGATGATTATCTTGTTAAACCATTTGAGCCAGCTGAGCTGATCGTCCGTGTGAAATCAATACTTAAAAGATACCATATTTCCCTATCTCAACTTGTGGAAGCTGGCAATATTAAGTTGAATCGTAATACACATGAAGTCTTGTATAACGGTGAATCTTTAACACTTCGTTTAAAGGAATTTGAACTATTATTTACATTAGCAAGCTATGCTGGGAAAACTTTTTCCCGCGAACAGTTAATCGAAGAAATTTGGGGATACGACTATGAAGGTGATGAACGTACAGTCGATGTTCACATTAAAAGACTTCGGCAACGTTTCCCTCAGGAGACAAGTGGATTTTCTATTCGTACAATTCGCGGCCTAGGCTATCGTTTGGAACTTGTTTCATGAAAAGACTAAAAAATTATTTTAAGCTTTTTTTAACTTTAATGCTTCTTCTTATCATTAGCATCGTCTTTGCTTTTATTTCCTACCATATAACGGCCTGGCTTTATGAATGGTTAGGCATACATCCTAAAGGTTTCTGGCTTCAATTATGGACCGTAGTTGGTGTTTTTGTGCTCTTTGCTTGCTCAGTCATCATCACCTTTTTAATTGGGCTAAAAAGACAACGGAACTATTGGAATACGATTGTAGATGCATTAAGCCGGATTGCAAAAGGCGATTTTTCTGTCAAATTAGATCTTAAAGCAGATGACGAAGATCAATTTGGTCAATTAATACATGGCATCAACCATATGGCAGTCGAATTAGGTGAAATGGAAAGGATGCGTCAAGAATTTATTTCGAATGTATCTCATGAAATTCAGTCACCTCTAACATCGATTAATGGCTTTGCTAAAGCATTGAAAAACATTGACCTCCCTGAAGATAAGCGACAGCATTATTTAACAATCATTGAGATGGAAAGTAATCGACTATCAAAAATTAGTGACAATTTACTAAAGCTAACGTCATTAGAATCTCAACATCACCCCTTCGAGCCGAGGCAATACCGACTTGATAAGCAATTGCGCAATGTCGTACTAACGCTTGAACCAAATTGGCTAGCTAAAAATATCGACATGGATATGCAATTAGAAAACATTTCAGTAATGGCTGATGAAGATTTAATGAATCAAGTATGGATGAATTTACTAAGCAACAGCATTAAATTCACGCCAGCTGCTGGCACCATTACAATATCTATGCTGAAGAAAATGGACACAATCACTATTGCCATTCATGATAATGGTATGGGTTTAACGCCGGAACAACAAAATCATGTATTCGAACGATTTTATAAGGCTGACCTATCAAGGACAGCTGAGAATGGCGGAAGTGGTTTAGGGCTATCTATCGTAAAAAAAATCATCGATATGCATAACGGAACCATTACTGTTGAAAGCAAGCTTGCTGAATTTACAACATTTTTTGTAACGCTGCCACTAGAAATAAATCAGACTCGTGCAAACTCATAGGAGATTCAATTTTCGTCTGCACGAGTCTATTTAACTGATGACCTAGTAAGCTACTTTTCTAAAATATTGATAAATTTTTTCGAGTTTTCTGCTATGCCCACCCTTCTTACTTTCCATATTACCAAATTCAAAAAACTTCACTTGTTTAATGCCAACAAAATTAAATAACGCTCTTTTCATTAATATTTTATGAGCATTGTTTAGCCATAATAGTGGATATTTTGTTGGCCCCTTCATTGTCGAAATACACACCACTGATTTTCCTTTTAGAAGCCCCTCAGGAAAAAGTCCCTTTTTATCTTTATAAGCAAAATTGGCCGCAAACAATTGATCAAAATACCCTAGAAGCATTGCTGGTGGTCTTCCCCACCATATCGGATAAACAAAAACGATTTTATCAGCCCGCCTAATTTGCTCTCGATATTTCTCAAGCTTTGGATCACGAAACATATCACGACGGCGTTTATGTTCATGAAATACTAAAAGTGGATCAAAGTGTTCCTCGTATAAATCTAATACTTGAATCTCCTGTATGAATGGATTGTCATTACAGCCCTTCATAACCTCCTGTAAAAAAGCATAATTCAAACTTTTATGATTGGGATATGTATAAATAATTAATGTGTTCATCATGCATCCTCCATTACTTATCATTTGATAACAAAATAATAAACGCTCTACTTTTAGTTGTCAAATGATAATTGTTTTAAGATAAGTTTTTTGTTATCTTGTCAATAAGAGGTGATCTCGTTTGGACAAAAAAGAATTATTTAATCAGTTTGTAGCATTTACAACAGCGGTACATCAAGTTACGCATGAACTAACTCAAAACGTTAAAATCGATAATATTACACCTGTACAATATAAAATTTTAGAATATATAAAAGTAAGCCAACCAGTTACGCCTACTGAAATTAGTGATTGTCAGCATATGTCCCTACCTAATACGAGCCGTGAATTACGAAAATTACAGGAAAGAAAGTTTATTGAAAAAATTAGCGATACCGATGATCGTAGAAAGCACTACGTTTGCCTTACAGAAGTTGGAGAAAAAGTAATGGAGGAAGCATTTTCCTGTATAGAGGAGCGCTTTCAAAAGCTTATTCAACATGCATCTAAAAAAGACTTAGAGGACATTCATAATGCATTAATCATTCTTGACGAAAAGGTCTTTAATCCAAAATCATAAAATTAATCGATTTTTCTTAAAAAGCGGAACTATTTGCTATTTTCCTAACTTCTGTCATTTAGAAAACGTTAGCACAGTTACATCGTCACATTTTTGCTCTTTCTTTAATAGTCTAAGGATGTATAGAAGGAGGAGACATAAGTGGAAGTAGCAGTTTTAGACAAGAAGTGGATAGAAGAACATTTTGAAACACTTCCATTATGGCAACAGTCAGCATATACCGACTTCGCTGCCATGGTTGCAGATGAAGAAAATACGTTTCCCTGTATTCCAGCTAGAAAAGGTTTTTTATCGAACGAGCTTCGCTATAGTTTTATCGGAGATCCACGAGAGGATCAATCGATAAAGAAGTTATCACTATGCTTAAAGGAATACAATAAGAACGCGCAAACATTCGGAAAATACACAACTCATACCATTTTCTTCGAAACACCTAATGATATGCATAAAAATTTCGATGTTGAAGATTACAGAAATTTATTTTGGTCAGTTTTAAACAATTTAACTAAATTTGATGATATCGATTGGCCAAAGGGAATTCCAACGGATCCGTCGCATCATGAATGGGAATTTTGTTTTAACGGTGAACCTTATTTTGTGTCTTGTGCAACGCCCGCACATCAATTGCGTAAGAGTCGTAATTTCTCCACTTTATTAATGGCATTTCAGCCCCGTTGGATATTTGAAGAAATGAACGACTCTACTGTCTTTGGTCGAAAATTAAAGAAACTTATTCGTCAACGCATTAACGAATACGACGCTATTCCAGCTCATACTGATTTAAAATGGTATGGGCAAGAAGGTAGTTATGAATGGAAGCAGTATTTTTTAAGTGATGATAATAGTAGTGCATCGAAATGCCCTTTTTTACGTATGCAACATTCTCTGCAGAACAAAGAGCATTAATCAATTATGCCTCGGCATAATTCCGTGACATCCGCCAGAGGCTTTGTGCCAACAAATGTTTTTTGCACCGAAAGCATAGCGACAGGTACAGATGTTTGGGCACCCGCTAAAAGAAGTTAAACATATTTACCTTGTTTTTGCCTTTTCATAACAATCCAAGTCGCAATTCCTATGATGATGATAAAAAGCAGGCTCACGAAAAAACCGAGTCTGCTTGTTTTTTCCCCTAACGTCCCAGACACCGTCACCACTATGAGTAACATACCGATACCATTCTTCACATGCTCCCACTTCGACAGCTCCATTAGCTTCCTATATGTTACTAATATAAAGAGCCAGTTATAAATTAGCATTAAGCCTGCAGCAGTAACCAAATATTCAAAAATCTTTTCTGGCATAAGAAAGCCTACAACAATAGTGACGATTAAACCACTAGCTAAAAAAATAAATGCAGGAAATGGAATCTTCATTTTCCCTTTTTTCGCTAGAGAAGCTGGGGCATCGTGATCCTCTGCCAGTGTAATGAGAATCGTTATAACCGCATATAAAGAAGCCACCATTGTTGAAAAGCCTGCAATAATTAACACGCCATTAAAAATGTCTGCAAAAAAAGGTATATGATAACCGTTAAGCGCTGTAATAAATGGGCTTTCCTCAATATTAAAGTCCTTCCAAGAAACAAGCGCCAAGGCAAGCATAATAGCCATTAAAAAAATGATAGTTATAGCAATAAGCATCACTTTTCCAGCTTTCGGTGCTTCTTTAGGATTTTTTAAATCAATGACCATTAATCCCATTACCTCAATTCCACCAAATGCATAAAAGGCATATAGCAGCCCAAGCCATAGCCCTTTCACACCTTGTGAGAAAAATTCTTCATAATTCGCATGCAATGCCTCAAGTGTAGTTGATTCCGAATTAAACCCTTTTATTATTAAGACAACTGCTACTATAATAAACATCACAACCGCCGCTGCCTTTAACGCACCAAAAATATTTTGAAATTTTTCAAAGCCCTTCATACCCGTAAGAATAACGGCTAATCCAAGTGCAGCATAAATAGACGCAGCAACCCATAATGGAAGCGTTGGAAACCACAGTTTTGTGAAAATACCAAGCGCCGTCAATTGACTACCCATAATGAGCATCTCAGAAATTAAGTAAATCCAGCCATTACTAAATCCTGCCCAATTGCCAAAAGCTTGCTTTGCATAAGTACGGAATGAACCCTTATCTGGATTGTCAACTGACATCTTAACAAGAGCATCATAGACAATGTATGTAGCAATCGCCGCTAACAAAAAAGGAATCACGACAGCAGGACCACTTTTATGAATGGCCATACTTGTCCCAAGAAAAAATCCTGTTCCTAGTGTACAACCTATACCCAGAAGTGAAAGCTGCCACCAAGACAACCTCCCTTTACTTGTTTTAGATGTCATTTTGATCAATCCTCCTGCCTTTGCTACTTTCTTAACAATGGTAATGTCATGCAACGAATGCCACCACCGCCTTTTTCAAGCTCTGAGACATCAATTTCAATCAAATTCTTTTTTTGCAACAGTGGATGCTTCGTCCATTGCTGCTTTGATGCTTGCTTACTAATCAACAGTGTTTCGGGATTAAGATTGATAAAATTGATATCAGGGATTGTATTATATTTTTCAAGCCAGTAAACATCAAAGCCATGGTGATTTAAAAATTGCTCAGTCATTTCAAAACGATTTGTTTGAGCTGTGAACACATGTACAGGAAAATAACGCATAAAGTTTTTAGCTATTAGCAGATTAGCGTTCGTAACATTACAGTTCATATCTAAATGAAGTGTATCGGAGCGTCTTGGCAAATCAATGATCGCAATTTCCGAAAATCCTTCTTGGAAGATACGATCCTTAATACTTTCCACAGCCTCTAATGTAGTTCTCATTCCTATATTAATAAGTACGGCATCTTTATTTAAAATGAGGACATCTCCACATTCCAATGCAGTAGAAGGTTGTTTAACTTTTAAATTTTTTTCTGGAAACCACTTTTTTAATAATGAGTGTGCATGTGGATACTCTGGGCGCCTTAGCGAACTACCTGCCTCTCCAAGAAAAATACTATTTCCTATAACACAGGCAAGATCGCGTACAAAGTATCTATTAATAAGCTGTTCACTTACTGTTTTCTGCTCAGTTGTTAGCTCTTTAGAATAGTCGATAACATGGACACCCGCATTTTCTAGCGCTGTCTTAAATTCCATGAAATTCTCCATTGCTTTTACATGATTGACAGTAGCATCCCATCCTACATTTTCAGCTATTGTTAAATCTGTTACATCTAATTTTGAAGGCGCGCAAAGCATAACAACCTTAAGCTCTTCATGCTCCGACCAACAATTTGCTTGAAATGAGTCCATATTGTATTCTCCCCTTCTTTATTCCTATCTCTGTTAGCGTTACCACCAAGATTGGGATTATACAAATTATTTGTTATTTAGACAATTCATATATGAGGGCAAAAACAATCTCAGAAATGATAAATGAACTACTTTTTTCAGCCTCTATCAATGAAAATATTGGTGATAAGCTTGCTCGGCATCCATTTCGCATGTAAATATTAACATATCGTTTGTTAGCGGGTAATACGTCTCAAAGAGAAATAGCGCTAGCTCCTTTTGATTAGCCGGATTGTTCACTATTGCCGCTTCCTGTATGTTTGCTACATCATCAATAGATGGATGTTGATAAAAAATAAAAACTATATCCCCTGCACTATATTGCTGTTGCTTCATTCCATCACCTTCCTATGCCTTTCCACTAGTTTGGTGTAAAAAGATGTTAAATATAATTAATTTTTGATTCTCATATTGATATTTAATTAAATATTATCAAACTGTAAATATTCATCTATTCTCAAAAGGACCACTCTTAATTAAAAGGAAAAGTTGCGGCAGATGCTTATAAATTTTGGACGCCCCCGTTCCATGCTGGTGCTTTGTCTAGAGCAGTTTTGACGGTAAAAAAGAGCAGATGCCAGATGGATATGGCTCTTCATAAATGTTCAGGCACTCCTAAGACTGATTGCAAGCAGTTTCCCTTATAAAACCAAAAAAGCAAGTCACCTTTTAATGGTAACTCGCTTTACTTTAATTTATTTCGTCAAATCAATTTTTTTATTTAATAAATAAATAGTCATACCTCCAACAGTCATGGATAGCAATTCTCCAATACCTACAGTAAACCAAGTTGCCCAAAACGGAAGATCATAGAGAATTGTTAATTGTCCTGCAACGGTGAACATTGATATAGCAAAAATCAATGCAGTTATAACCATTTTCATAATATTATTTGTTATATTTTTCGTTACTCTGCGGCAAAGAATTAAAACGAGAAATGTCGCAATTCCGCCAATAGGGACATCTAATACCCACGTTGGTGACATGAAATTGGCGAGTACTACTCCTAGAGTCACTGCTAACACATAGCGCTTGTTGTATAGGGCCAGGTAGTTAAACATCTCCGACAAGCGTAGTTGAACTGCCCCAAAACTAATAACTGACAATAAAACAGTTACAGCCACATATAAAGCTGCAACAAGTGCCGTCTTAGTAAGTTCTGTTACAGAAGTACGGCTTGAATCTTTTACAATAGATGTATGCAATTTTATTCTCCTTTGTAAAATAGCATATTCGCTATTTTAGTAATAACTACGGCCAAAGGAAGAGAGCTTTTCACCCTATCTGAAGTGCCGCAGTGCAAGCTAAAATTTGCTTACTTGCGTATTATAGCAGAAGAATTTACGATTGAACAATACTATTTAGTAAGCCATCCGCCATCAATCGGTATAATTGCACCGTGTATATAATCAGCTGATTGACTAGTCAAATATAGTGTTAAACTTGCCACTTCACTAGGTTGAGCCCAGCGTCCAGCAGGCGTTTCATCGGCGACCCATTTTGCCATTGCACCATCACCTTCAAAATCCGCTTTATTCATAGGAGTTTGAATGGCTCCGGGTGCTATGGCATTGGCTCGTATTCCTGCACGACAATAATCTAGGTCTAACTGCTTCGTATAACCAACAATTGCATGTTTAGACGCTGTATATGCCGCACCTCCACCGCCTGCAACAAGTCCAGCAATAGATGCCATATTAACGATTGTGCCAGATTTTCGTTTAACCATATGGGGTAAAATCGTATTTGTCACAAAATAAGTACCTTTTACATTGGTATTCATAATTTTATCCCAAAGAGCTTCATCTGTATCAAGCGTTTTAGCAAAGCCATCTAAAACGCCTGCAGTATTTAATAAAATGTCTACCTGTTTAAATATTGAAATCGCCGCTTCAAATGCTTGCTCTACATCGTTCCTATTGCATACACTGCCTACTTTAAAAGCAAATTGTTCAGGAAATTGGTGATGTAGATTTACTAACCCTTGCTCATCTAAATCAAACCCGAATACACTAGCCCCATTTTCTAAAAATGCAATAGCTTGGGCTTGACCAATACCTGAAGCAGCCCCCGTTACAAATACCGTCTTGCCCATATATTCTTCATACTTCATACATATCTCTCCTCAAAAAACAAAGAAACCACCTCATTTGAGATGGCACTTTCGATTAATTGACAATTATCCAATCTTCCGCTAATAAATCACAAACTGTCGGTGTGAACATTGTATAGCCCTCACCACGTACATTAATTAAAAAATAAGGATTCAAAGCCTCGCCATCATGTTCGCTTTGTCCAACAAGCTTCACATACAATTCAGCACCGCCCCAACCTTTACGAATTACTTTTTCTCCCGCTTTTAAGCGTGGTAATATCTCTTCAAACGTCATTTAAATTCATCCTTTATTTACATTCTTTATCGGATTAGTATACTGGAATTATTAAATGTTGACAACCTGTTAAAGCTAGCCCTCAAGTAAAACCGTATTAAGTAGTTGTTGCCCATTAATCGTTGGTGTTCAGCTTAACGTTGACATTTTAACCATTCCTAATTTTCTCTACTCATCTCGCAAACATGTTCTTTTTCATTTGCACTTGCTCTGTCTTCACGTCTAGCCCATTTTCCATCAAATAGCGCGCCGCTGGATTGCTTGCTAAAAAGTTAACTGTGGATAGTTTTACTTTGTAATTTGTGATGCTTGCGATAAAGTGAGGAATATGTTCTACATTGCCATTCTCCAATAGCTCTAATTGATAAAGCACTATGTGGTCGATGGCTCCATCCTCACCCCATACTTTTTTATATAACATATAGCCAAGCGCTTCATTATCCTCGTTGTAAAAAACTTTAGCTTCACCATGTTTATTACTTTGCCAGCTACATTGCCAAGGAACATCTTCCTGATAAAATGATAAATACGGAAGCTGTTCTGGCCGAATTGTTTCCACATGAATTGCGACTTGCTCCTCTACTTTCGCTTCATATTCGCCACTTAAAAATAGCAATTGATTAGTAATTGTATAGCCATACTTCTTATATAACGCAATTGCTACTTTATTCTCTTTTATAGCTTCAAGCGTTGCAACTTCCACATTCTCTCTTTCATAGATGGCGATCGTTTCTTCCATTAAAACACGAGAAACACCTTTACCACGATAGTCTGGAGAAATACCTGTTCCGCCATTCCATGAGATTTTCTTACCATTTATTTGTCTGAAGCCATTTAATACAATACCCACAGGATTATTATGATCAAATGCGACAATTGAAAACTCTGGCGATAGTCCTTCTCCAACAAGTCGGTTTAAAAACATCTCTTCATTCATTTCTATTTGTACAAAATACCCCTCAAAGCCTTTATTCCAAGTTTTTAAAGTTTCCCCTAAAGTGCATTGTGAGACCGTTTTTATGTCCATACTTTTCTCCCATCCATTTATTATTATGCCTCAGCAAAATTGTGTACGGAATCCGTCAGAGGCTTAACCTCTTTCAGCTTTAGACACCCGCTGAAAAGCAATTTAGACCCGCATTCATCTCACCACCTATTGAGGTGGGAGGCTTCTACTGAAAGAAGTTAATTTGAGCTACTACCTAAAAGTGATAAATCTTCTAAGGTTAATTTTTTTATTAGTTCATAACCGTTTCCGGGACCCCTAGGTTTAACAATAACCATGCCCATGTTTGAAATTTCCCCTAATCCAATACCTTCAGGAAAGCTATGAGCAATGATCACTTGATTCATCCCCTGTGGCGGCTTTCTTTCTAGCACTGATTGTAGATTTGATAATATATTTGTTTTTTCAACGATTGGAATATTTCCACCTAATTTATAAATTTCATATCCAAGTGGATCAATTTGGATATAGGAATAAGGAAATGCGAGCTGTGCCGTTTCAATTGTACGACAAAAAGGACTTACGACAATTGGTGAACCGATCGGAATTTGTAAATATCGTAGCAGTTGACCAAAGTACATCGCTCCCCTTCGCCCAACTTCAGACAAATTTCTTTGAGTAAAACAATCTTGAAAATTTAAAGTTGGCTGATCTACCCCGACAGTTGCCTCACCATGCCTTGCATACAAAATGAATCCACCCTTTTTCAATAAATCCAGAATTGATTTATCCAAATATTTCATCTCCTCCTAATAGAATACCACGTTGATTATTAGTAATGTATGAAATGATTTGCTTAGAAAATGTAAATATGAAAGTTGTTTTGCAGCGAAGGAGTTACTTAAACCCTTTTACTTTGCTGCTAAAACTTCCTCTTGCGCCGGCAAACTCTTTTACTTCGCCGCTAAAACTCTCTATTGCGCCGGCAAACCCCTTTACTTCGCCGCTAAAACTCTCTATTGCGCCGGCAAACCCCTTTACTTCGCCGCTAAAACTCTCTATTGCGCCGGTCGCGAACTTTAATCAATAAAGATAAAAAACTTCCTACAATTTTCAGTAGGAAGTTTAGAAATTTACTTTATTGGAATGGTTACTATTGCCGTTGTCTCTAAATGCTCGGTTGAATCGATAGAAATTTGACCTTCGTACTTATTGACAATTTCATTTACAATAAACAGGCCCTGCCCTCTTATTTTACCATTTTCTGGTTTTTTAGTAGAAAATCCTTGCTTGAATATTTGCCCTGCTTCTACAATATTTGGTCCAGTATTTGTAACCTTAAATTCATATTGCTTGTCATCAGCTTTACAGCAAATTGTTATTTTACGTTGCTCATCCGATAATTCATTTGCCGCATCAATCGCATTATCTATTAAATTCGACAAGATTTTGATTAAATCTGTCGTTTTAATTTTATTAAATGCATCCTGTGATACTGAAAAATCCATATCAATATTATGATTTTGTGCAGTTAGTTTTTTCGTTTGTAATAAAATCGACAAGCCTGGGTGATCAATATTTAATTTGAGGGACCTAATAGCCTGAACCTCTTTGGATAGTGAATATAAATATTGTTTGGCCTGATCAGGTTTGTCTAATTGCAGAAATCCATGCAATACTTGTATATGATTTGTGAAATCATGTCTTAAAGATGACACTGAAGTGATTAAAGTTTTAATTTCTGATTGATATGTATCTTCTGTCGCCCCAACTTCCTTCGCTACTTCTTTTTGATACCATCTCTGTAAGAAGAAAACAGAGCCAATCACGATTAAAATAAGTACACCATTAAAAATAAAGACTAAAAGATTGTCTTCGATCACTTTTCCCTTAATGTCATTTAATGTGTCTGCACTAATATCAATTCCTATGTATGCAATGACCGCCCCTGTTTCATCCTTAATCGGTGCACCAACAGTTAAGTAGGAGCCATATATAGAATCTTGTAATACATCTGTTGTAAATGTTTCTCCATTATAAGCTTTTTGCACTTGTGTCTCGGGTACTGTACAGTCCATTCCGATATAAAAGCCTTTAACTTCACTTGGTAAACCCATAATCATTGCTTTGGATACCTTTGGATTTTCAATATCTAATGTATAAACAAATAAAGCACCTATTTTTACTCTTGCATCGTTTAAGTAACTTCTTATTTGCCAGTAATACTCATTTTCCTCGGGGTTATCTAAAAATTGTTTGTACGCCTCTACATCAATAGTAGATGCGATAGAAATAGCCGCTTTCAGACTTTGGTTCGCTATTGACTCTTCTACTGTCTTTTTCATTTTTATATAAGATGTAAAGATGTTTAAACTTGTAAACAGTACTAATAAGAGAGTTGATAGTATTAAAATTAGTTTTATTTTTCGTGTTTTCATACAAACTGGTACTTCCTTATCTATAGACATGAATAATGCCTTAATTTAGTTGGGCTTGGCTTTCGCAAATACAAAAATCTTTGCCGAAGTTCACATCATGTCATACTCTCCACTAGAGAAACGGTTTCAATCCAATATTTCTATTATACTATAGTAAACTTCTTTTTTATGGTTGTTCAATTATGTCTCGGCATAATTAAGTCCAGAATCGGCTTGGGTAAATGCATACGATTCAGGTTTCTTCGCAGCTCTAAATAAAAATATTCGTTCTTATCTTATCATCCCAAGTGAATTTTGACTATTACCAACCCACATTTATCGCCGCTTACTTTTTGGGCTATCTCCTCCCCATTATTGACGTTGGAGAAGTCTGTCAGGAATTGATAAAATCCTAAAACAATTTTTATTTTTCGAGCAAAACTTCTAGTCGTAACCATTAGTTTAATAATCCTTCTCTAGAAAGTAAACTAAAAAGGAGAAGCATTTTATCATACCCCCTCCTTATTATATATTGCTTATTCTATTCCATCTTTGTTGTTTAGATCAATCCAACCTTTTAATCTTTCAGGAAGCGTTAGAGCTTCGTCTAAATAATCTTTAAAAGAAATTGTTATTGGTTCTGCGTCCTGTCCTATTCCAACGATAACTTCTAGAAGCTTTGGCGAATAAACTACGGTATGTAATGTGCCAAAGTATTCTTGATAGTATTTAAAAAATAACGGAGAATTTCCATTATTAAAATGTCGGTAAGCATCCATTGTAGTCAAATTCTTTTCGAATAAATTATTTATAAAATGTTTTCGCTTGATGGACCCCTGAATATTTTTCTTATTTTTCTCTTTCATACTCGTTGCTTGAAAATGGTTCGTACAAATTAATGGATTCCCATTTCTTAATTCCTGCTTTTGTGGGGAAGCTTCTACTACTATAGATTGACCGCTTTGATCTGTCATTGAGTAATTGTAACAATAACCATGTGGGAGTTCCCTAACCTAATTATTTTAAGTGCTTCTTCAATATTTTTACATTGCTCCAATAATATTCGGACAATCGTTGAAGCGATAAAGCCCTCACCATGGTACTCATTGTTGACAAAATGCAGACCGACAACTAAGCCATACTCATTCATTCCATCAAGTCTACCGATAATTTGTTGGCTAAATCCAACACTTGCATATCCATTCATTGGATTAGAAAATACCAGTCTTGCATCATACAATATTGGACTAAAATCATAGTTTCTAATATAATTCCCGTTTTGCACAAAAGATGTGCAACCCATTTCTGGAAAGGTAATATTATAGCCACTATACATATCAATGACTGAATCCAGTGTTTGAGCTAATCCAACGGCCAATCCTTCCATTTCTTGCAAGAGACTTGGAGAATGATATTGTAATAATTGTTTTGCCATTTGGACATTTTTAAAATCCAAAGATTCATTCTGTATTGGATAAGAAGTTGACAGTAGTTCTTTACTTTGCTGAAGTCCAATTTGATAGTAACTACCCCTTACATTTATAACTTCTACGATTAATTCTTCATAAGATCTCATTTCTTTTCTCTCCTTATATAATGTAATTGGTTTTCTATATTTATCGTAAAGCTTCAAGTAAATAAAAGGTCAAGTGAAAAAAGACAAAAAAAATCAGGCCTATAAAAGCCTGATCTCTACGTGCTAAGTATTTATTTTTTCCTACTCGATGTCTTTGTATCATCCTGTGTATTTAAAAATTTCGGTCGCTTACGATAGCCTGAAGGAGATAGGCGGACTAAAGATCTTTTAATGTCCTGCCAATCTAAATCTGCTCCCATACTCAAGTATGGAACACCTAATACACGTAAATTTGCAGTATAAAGAAGTATGAAAAACACCGAAACGAAAAATCCAAATAACCCTAAAAAAGCAGATGCTAAAATAATGATTAACCTGAGAATACTCATTGATGTTACAATAGATTGGTTTATCAGTGTAAAAGCTGCAATACTTGAAGTAGCTATAACTACAATCATTGAAGGGCTCGTAACACCAGATTTAATGGCTGCATCTCCAATTATTAATCCCCCAACAACACTTATTGAACCACTAATAACATTGGGTAAATGTATATTTGCCTCTCGAAATAATTCAAACATAAAAAGCATCATTAATATTTCAAGAATAGTTGGAAATGGAAGCCCCATTCTTGATTCAACAACTGTTGCTAATAGGATGAATGGCAATTGCTCTTGATGGTGGGTTGTTAAGGCGAGCCAAAAACCTGGTAAAAGTACACTGATAAAAATAGCTATAATTCGTAGAATACGCTCCATAGAACTTACGATAATCGGATACTCATTATCCTCACCAGTTTTAAAAAGTAACATTGAATTAGCTGGGGTAATGATTGCATATGATACACCATCAACTATGATGATAATGCGTCCTCTACTTAAAGCTTGTACAGCAAAATCAGGGCGTCCAGTATAATCATGTTTAGGTAGAATCCTACCACCCTGCTCAATTCTTTCCATCAATAAATCTCCACTAAATACAATATCCGTATCAATTTGTTGTAGCTGTAGTTTTATTTTCTCAAGCATCTGTTGATTTACGACATCTTCAAAATAAAGTACAGCTACGGTTGTTCTGGATCGTTTACCAAGTTCATACGTCTCAACACTTAATGAATTAGTAGGTAATCGTTTTCGTAATAAAGCAATATTGATAAAAACATCCTCAATAAAATCATCTCTCGGACCTTTGACAATTAATTCAAGAGTTGTTTCTTTAGGCTCCCGATTCGGTTTATTAGCGATATAACTTGAATACAGCAAATTCATATCTTCAAAATAGATTAAAACATGTCCTTTATAAACTCTTGTGATGGCATCATCTTTACTTGATATTTTCTGAAGATGGGGAACGCGTAAATTGTTTTGTATATGTTCTTCTAACATTTCCTCCGATGTTGCAGTAAATAATGATTGAACTCGTTGTACAATAACGGTCTGCAGTAAACGCTCATTAATCATCTCTTCACATTTTATCAGATGTACTTTATGTTGCTGAAAGAAATACTCTTGGAATTTCACATCAGCAGAGCGTTGAAATAGTGACTTCAAAGATTTCAAATTTAACTCTTGTTCCATTGATGAAATATTCCTCATCTCCTACTGAGCCAGCTCCAAATTAGTACATTTATGAGTAACAACATAGATACACTTACGGATATTTTCCCCATGCTTAAAAAAAATATTCATTTCAAAATGTTTTTCAGAATAATTTACCTATGGAATTTCCATTCTATTATTAGGAATGATTTATCTAATCATCTTCTTTAAATTTGCCATTTCAATAGCAGACATTGCCGCGTCATAACCTTTATTTCCTGATTTAGTACCTGCACGTTCAATCGCTTGTTCAATATTTTCAGTAGTAACAATGCCAAAAATAACTGGTACATTTGTAGTTAATGACACATTTGCAATTCCTTTTGCTGATTCATTACATACATAATCATAATGTGTTGTTGAGCCACGGATTACTGTACCTAATCCAATAATGGCATCATATTTCTTTGTTTCAGCTAACTGTTTTGCAATGAATGGCACTTCAAATGCACCTGGAACCCATGCTACATCAATAGAATCCTCATCCACACCATGACGCTTTAAACCATCTAATGCTCCGTCTAATAATTTACTTGTAATAAATTCGTTGAAACGACCTACTATTACTGCTATTTTTAAATCCGTACCAATTAATTGTGCTTCAAATGTTTTAACCATTTTTAATCTCTCCTCTTTTATCTTGTCTAATCATCATAAAGTGGGGTTGATTTCCGTTCCGACTGGGCGCTTTCCTGGGGGCGTCCGATGAGCCGCTTCGCTTGCGCTCCATGGTCTCATCTGTGACGCTAATCCCCAAGGAGTCACCCAGTCTCCACTCCAATCAACTTATATACTAGAGTACTTTTTACAAATGTTATTCCAAACTTTTATTGATGATCCTTTATATTGTCTGTGTGTTTTCTTCTATTATTTGTTGACGACGATATGTTGCCAATGCTTCAATTGAAATCATTTTTAAATGATGTTGTGCTGCATATTTAACAAGGTCATTAAAGCGTAGCATTTTGCCATTGTACCCCATAATTTCACAAATAATGCCCGCAGGAATACTATGACAAAGCTTGGCCAAATCAATTGTAGCTTCTGTATGTCCTCTACGCTCTAATACACCATTGTCCTTTGCAATTAACGGGAATACATGGCCCGGTCTACGAAAATCCGCAGCTTTTGCTTGTGGCTCTAGCATTTTTTGTATAGTCATTGCCCGTTCAAAGGCGCTAATTCCAGTTGTTGTGTCTACATGATCTACACTAACGGTAAATGCCGTTTGATGATTATCTGTATTAATACTGACCATAGGCGCTAATGCTAATTTTTGTGCAAGTTGCTGTGAAATCGGTGTACATATAAGACCTCTTCCATAGGTCGCCATAAAGTTAATCGTTTCAGGTGTCATAAATTCCGCAAGAGCGAGTAAGTCCCCTTCGTTTTCTCGGTCCTCGTCATCTACTACAATAATCATCTTACCTTGTTTTAAATCCTCAATTGCTTCTTCAATTGAATGTAGCAAAATCGCCACCTCCTGTTCTTAAAGTGTTGTTTAAAACCCGTTTTGTGCTAAGAAGTCTCTTGTGATGGTCGGCGGTTCCTGTCCATACTTAAGTTGATGCAAAATGTATTTACCAACTAAATCGGTTTCTACATTGACGAGATCACCAATCTTCTTCTTACCTAAAATCGTTTCTTTGTAAGTGTGGGGTATCAGGGATACTGTGACACCGTTTTTCTCGACCTGAAAGAGTGTTAGACTCGTTCCATCAATTGTGATGGAGCCCTTTGGAATACAGTAGCCCGTTAGCTCCTTTGATAATTCAATATCAATATAGACTGCATTTGCCAATGGCCGCTTGCGTACTATTTTCCCTACCCCGTCTACATGTCCGGAGACAAAATGACCACCGAAACGCCCATTAGCTGACATAGCGCGCTCTAAATTTACCGGATCTCCAACTGCGAGCTGCTGTAAATTTGTTGCGCTTACTGTTTCAGGCATTACATCCATCGTTAGCTCTTGTTCATTAAAATGTATCACTGTTAAACAAACACCATTGACCGCTATACTGTCCCCGAGCTTTACATCCTCTACCATTTTCTTTGAAATAACGGTAATTTTCATACTTTGTCGATCGCTTTGCATGGTTTTTAAGGTACCAATATCCTCAACAATTCCCGTAAACATTTTTTCACCTACTTTCAATCATTTAATAATTTTCGTTCAAACAAAAAACCCCTTAATTTAAAGGGGTTTGGGAGTTCATATACATAAGACGTCAACAAATAAACCTCATGGATATAAATTTTTTCCATAGGCTGTCATCTCATCGTTCTTCTCCCATCCAGACTGTCACTGTCGGTTTTGGATTTGCACCAAATCAGCTTGCGCTCACGGACTTTGAATTGCTTCATCACCGCCGATTGGGAATTTCACCCTACCCCGAAGAACTACTACTATTCAATTTTTTAGCCAAATAAAACAAAAAACTACTTCCCGACGAAACGATGGGAAGTAGTTAAAAAGTATACTCAAATAAACCTTATAAACTCAAGCGAATTTAAAAAGCTCACACTTTTACCCTTCTCCCATCCAGACTATAACTGTCGGTTTTGGATTTGCACCAAATCAGCTTGCGCTCACGGACTTTGAATTACTTCATCACCGCCGATTGGGAATTTCACCCTACCCTGAAGGATATTTTTATTTAGCTATTTCTTACGATAACACTATTTTATTATATTATCCAGATAATTGTTTATAAAAATTTACTCTAATCAATTTCACATTCACTACATAAAACAAGCCACACCTTTGATCATTAATAAAGATCAAAGGTGTGGCTGTTCCATAGAGACTTCTGTAACTGTCGTTTCACTTACGTTACATAAAAAACTTGCTGAAAGAAGTTAAATTTAAACAGTCAAACTACCATCAACAGAGACAACAGCACCAGCCATGAAGCTTGCTTTATCTGAAGCTAAGAATAGAACCGCTTCTGCTACTTCTTCTGGTTCACCATGGCGTCCCATACGTACACGTGACATTTCTTCTGGCACGTATCCTGTTTTTGCAAGTGTTTCACCAACACTATGAAATAATGGTGTAACGATACCACCTGGACACACAGCATTTATACGAATACCTTTATTTGCATACTCGATCGCTACGCCTTTCGTTAAACCGATTACTGCATGTTTACTTGCGGAGTATACGGCGATACTGTGTTCTGGACGAATACCTGCCGATGAAGCAGTATTTATAATCGACCCTTTACCCTGCTTTTCCATTACTGGGATGACATATTTCATGCCAAGAAAAATACCTTTTACATTGATATCCATAAGACGATCGTATTCTTCCAATTCTACCGCTGTAAACGGTGCGAATTTTTGAATAATGCCAGCGTTATTGAAGAATACATCTATACGTCCATATGTGTTTACCGTTTGCTGTACATAATTCTGAACATCCTCTACTTTGGAAACATCCGCTTTAACGAATATTCCTTCACCGCCATTTTGTTGAATTAATTTTAGGGTCTCTTCTCCAGTTTTCTCGTTAAAATCAACAAGCACAACTTTATAGCCATTTTCAGCAAATTTAATACTAGTTGCTCTACCAATTCCACTACCTGATCCTGTAATAACTGCAATTTGATTGTTTGTCATATTCTCTTCCTCTTTTCACTTTTATATTTTATTAATCACAAATATTTTCTTAATAGGAGGTCCCCTTTGTCTTTCCATACTTATGGCCCTTAGTTTGATTTCATTTTCATGTAATCGTCATAATTACCGTTAAAGATACTCGTGCCAATTGGGGAAAGCTCGACCATTTTGCGTGCTAGCTTATTAAGAAAATATCGATCATGTGAAATAAAGAAAAGTGTTCCCTCAAAATTTAAAAGAGCCTGTTCTAATACTTCTTTACTAAATAAATCAAGGTGATTAGTTGGCTCATCCATAATAAGCACGTTGGCTTTTTGTAATACGAGTTTCGTTAAAGCTACTCGTGCCCTCTCACCCCCACTGAGGGTAGATATCTTTTTAAAGACATCTTCACCAGTAAATAAAAAATTCCCTAAAACAGTACGAACTCTTGCTTCTTCAATGTGTGGGAACATACCCCAGACTTCATGTAAAATCGTGTTATTTGGGTGCAAGTTCGATTGCTCTTGATCGTAGTAACCTACCGTTACACCGTTCCCCCAAGTGATAACACCACTATCTGGATTAATCTCCTTTAACAGCGTCTTTATTAGTGTTGATTTTCCAACACCATTCGGACCAATTAATGCAACCTTATCACCACGATGTAGCTGAAAATTAATATTTTTTAATAGCGGTTGTTGCTCGCATTCTACCGTAAAGGAAACTGATAAATCTCGTACCTTTAACACTTCCTTATGAGAGTTTTTTTCCATTGAAAATGCCATCTGTGTATGTTTTAAATCTTTTAGAGGTTTTTCAATTCGTTCTATTCTCTCAAGCTGTTTTCTTTTGTTTTTTGCACTTTTAGAAGAAGTAGCCATAGTAATATTGCGTTGTATATAGTCTTCCATTTTCGAAATTTTTTGCTGTTGCAAGACATATTTTTTTTCGAGCAAGTTACGATTTTTTTCTTTTACTTCTACATACTTAGAGTAATTGCCAACATATTTCCTGACTTCTGTTCGCTCAATCTCATAAATACCGTTTACAAGTGCATCTAAAAAATATCGATCATGCGAAATGACAAGAATGGAACCTTGGTATGAGTGTAAATACGCTTCAAGCCAATTTAATGTTGTAAAATCCAAATGATTCGTCGGCTCATCTAACATTAGTAAATCTGGCTGCTCCAGTAAAATTTTCGCTAATGCAAGTCGAGTCTTTTGTCCACCACTTAGCTGATGAATAGGGGTATTTTTTGACGTACTTTCAAAGCCCATGCCATTCAGAATACTGTTAATTTTAGCTTCCATTTCATAGCCACCATGCTGCATAAACCATTCTGATTTTATTGCATATCGATCCATAATTTTTTCAATTTTTTTAGGATTGTCTATGAACGTCGGCTCGCTCATTTTCTTTTCAAGCTCTCGAAGTTCTTTTTCAACCTCAAGTAGGTCAGGTAACGCTTCTAACATTTCAGCCCAAATTGTATTATCTAGCTTCAACCCACTGTCTTGACGCAAATAACCAATTTTAATGCCTTTTCCGATGTACAGCTCTCCATTATCATAAGGAAGGTCTCCCGCAATTATCTTTAATAATGTGGATTTACCAGCCCCATTAACACCTATGAGGCCAATTTTATCTCCTCGCTCAATTTTCATCGTTATATTTGACAGAACTGGATCTCCCAAATAGCTTTTACTAATTCCATTTAATTGAAGTATCATTTATTTAATCTCCTTATAGATTTTGACCATCTCTTTTGCAAAGCTAAAGACGCTTAACAGATAAATGGACATATAAGGTTACACATCTCTTTTCACTCCTTTAACACAAAAAAGACGCCGAAAGAACGGCGCCTTAAAAGTGCGAAAAAACCCTACAAGCAGGGAAAGATTTCTTATATTTCACAATTGAACGTAAAAAAGCGCCGACAGAACCGGCGCCACAATGCGTAATTATATTTATACAAGTTAATCAAAAATTAATGACAACAATTGTTAAAATAAGAAGGCAAAAGCTTCCGGAATCTGTTTTCGATATGAAATTTGCTTAAAAAAGGGCAGACTTCTCCCTTTGACAGCAAATCTCCCACCAAGCATGTAAGATTTTACCTCTTTTTCTGCTAAGCCTTTCGCGAATATAGTTTCCATCACTTTTACCTCCTTTCGAATTTAGTATCTACTAATCTATCACAAAACGTTAAAGAACACAAATCCCTTAATTGCCTAAGTTTCCATCATTATACCCCCATTCATATGTAGTACCTGACCAGTAACGAAGGATGAGTCATCGGAGGCTACGTAAATATAGGTAGGTGCAAGCTTAAATGGCTGCCCCGCTCGAAGTTACCAGATAGATTGTCGATCGCACTGCCAATTCAATTATCTCCCCCTGTAATAATGAAGATTTCTCTGTATCTTTCCGCTTTCTTCATATGATAAGTTGTCTATATTTCCTTAATAAACACCACTATTTACCATACTATTGGTCTTTAAGCGAATATGCTTACACAAAGAATAACAATAATTTAAATATGCTATAACTAACTAAGTAAGCTAAAAGGCACTTTAGCCTCGACTATATATTTAAGGAACCTCTATTCAATTAGCACGTTAATTTATAATGGCACTTTTTTTATCAAATTGACATTATAAATTCATAGTGATATTTTGAGTCATTGTTCGTGGCAATTCTAACAATGGACGCAACGATTATGATTAGATTCCCTTCTCACACTGGAGGTTTTTTTATTGCAAAACATCTTGAAAAAAAAATCTTTTAACAAAGTTATATTTTATACCTTTATGGCAATTTGCTTTATCGCTTCTGTTTTTTTCGTTTATCACAATGAAGCATTTTATGATCGTCCAATTGCTGAAGTTATAAAAACGGAATTACAAGAGTCAGGCCCTATAACGGATATGTATGAAAATGATGATCACTTATATACTCAGCTTATTACAGCTGTATTAAAAAACGGTGAAGAAAAGGGGAAGCTTATTCATTTTACAAATGAATATTCAGCATCTGGTGCCTACGATCAAGAGTACCATGTTGGGAATAAATTATTTGCTTCCATTAAAGCAAATACTGACAAAAATGGAGATTTAACCGGAACTATTTTAGACGTAAAACGTGATCAGTTCGTCTTGATAATAGCATGGATTTTTATTTTCGCTTTGTTGATTGTTGGTAAAAGACAAGGATTTTTTTCAATCATAAGTTTAATTGTAAATTCTCTTGTTCTATCCTTCGCCTTGGATTTATATGTAAAATCAAATATAAATTTGATATTTATAAGTGGGATATGTGTTCTTTTATTTACGGTCATTTCATTAATACTCATTAACGGTTTAAATGAAAAAACATTTGCAGGGATTGTTGCAACACTTATCGGAACATTCATTTCGTTATTGATTAGCGCTTTAGTTCTGTGGATCACAAACGAGAATGGAATTCGATATGAAGAAATGCAATTTTTAACACGACCTTATCGAGTGATATTTATGGCTGGGTTATTTATTGGAGCACTAGGGGCTGTTATGGATGTCTCCATTACAATGGCTTCTTCAATGTTCGCTTTATTTGAGCAAAATCAAAATATTTCTGACAAAGCACTGAGAACCTCAGGGATGGATATCGGGAAAGACATTATGGGAACGATTACAAGTATTTTGTTTTTTGTTTATATTTGTGGCTCAATTCCTATGTTAATTTTATATTTAAAAAATTCTTATCCATTAGGGCAAACACTTTCCTTGAATCTTTCGTTAGAATTAGCTCGGGCCCTAGCAGGTGGAATCGGTGTTGTCATAACGATTCCGATCAGTCTATACACTTCTATTTTTTTCATTAATCGAAAGAGGGCAAAATAATGAATGTAATAGTATGTTTAACTGCCATTTTATTCATATTGATGATCGCTATTGGTGGAAAAAAAGGAGTACGATCTTTTCTATCTTTATTTTTAAACTTTGGAGTACTCTTTATCACTATCTTTTTAATGACTAATCAAAAGAATAGTCCGATTATATTAACGCTCATTGCCTGTACCGTCATAAGTTGGATTAGCTTATTTTTTATAAATGGAATGAGCAGTAAAACGATGACCGCTTTCATTTCTACGATGATTACAATTGTAATTTTATTACTATTCATTGTTTTTGTAGCGGACAAGTCAATGATTAGAGGATTTGGGGAAGAATCCACAGAAG
Organism: Lysinibacillus sp. NPDC058147; assembly: GCF_042884205.1. NCBI lineage: Bacteria > Bacillati > Bacillota > Bacilli > Caryophanales > Bacillaceae > Lysinibacillus > Lysinibacillus sp. NPDC058147. Next base: position 172,901 of record NZ_JBHVUJ010000004.1, on the reverse strand, counting down.
AAATTAGCATATTTTCACTTTATATCGGCGTCAATTTTGTGCAAATTGGAGCTTCCGTTATTATTATGAGTACGATTGGGGCAATTTTGGATGTTGCCATTTCCATCGCTACTTCCATGCATGAGATTCTTCACCATAACCCATTAATTAGCAGAAAAAATTTATTTACATCAGGGGTAAGGATAGGAAAGGACATTTTAGGTACAGATACAAATACATTATTTTTCGCTTTCTTTGGTGGATATCTAAGCTTGCTAATATGGTTTAAAGATTTGTCTTATTCAATTGGCGAAATTATAAATTCTAAAATATTTGTGACTGAAATTATCATGATATTTTGCGCAGGCATTGGAATAGCACTTATCATTCCTATTACTTCCTCAGTAAATGCATATTATTTAACAAAAAAACGAGAAAAAATAGAAAACGCTTAGTAATAGTCGTACCTGTCACTCAATTCAATACTATGGGTGACAGGTATTTTTTGATGATTTCGTTATTGAATTTAACGCATTTTTCAGTACAATATTTACCAAAGAACCGGAAAAAATATTTGCCTGTAAAAAAATTATTTATCAAGGGTTATTTACAATACGATGTTTCATATCCTGTATAATCATGTCATTTTTTTATGGATAGGCAGTAACATTTTCAAGATACAAACGTCTTTACAACTAGATTATAAAGGAGAAAATTAATCATGAAATATATTATCTTTGATTTTGATGGAACATTGGCAGATTCTACGGCAGTGTTTGCATCAGCTTGGAATACACTTGCGCTAAAATATAAATTTAAAGGAATTGAGTTAAAGGAAATTGAAGCCTTGAAAAAATTATCTATAGCGGAACGTAGTAAATTATTCGACTTTCCTATGTATAAATTGCCCATGATTTTACCACAGTTTTATCGCTTGTATCGTCAGTCGTTAAATGATGTTCATCTTTATGATGGTATTAAAGAAGTCCTTATGGATATTGATAAAAGAGGCTATAAAATCCTTATTATTTCCTCCAATTCACAGGAGAACATTTTAGAATTCCTAAAAATGAACAGCATTCATTGTGTATCAAATGTTCTTTGCTCAAACCGTATTTTTGGAAAGGATAAAGTAATAAAGAAATTTTTAAAAGACTCAAACATTACACCATCAGAAGTTTTATACATCGGTGATGAGCTAAGAGATATCGTAGCCTGCAAAAAAGTAGGCGTACCTATTATTTGGGTTGGTTGGGGATATGACGCTATTGAAGTTGTACAGCAAGAGGAACCCGAGTACAAAGTTGCTACACCACAAGAAATTTTAAATATCATTTAAATGAAGAGGATAATAGCGATTAAATTGCTATTATCCTTTTTATATGTTAGGCTTTTACCTCGCTAATATGCATTAATTTTTCTGCTGTGCTGTTAATTCCTTTATAAGTATCGGTTAATTCCTGCATACTCACAGAAAATTGCTGAGTAAACGCTGTGATTTGATTTGCTGATTCATTGACTTGATCAATAGATTGTTTAATGCTTTCTAATTGATTTGTAATGCTATTGGCACTTTCATTACTACTTTGAGACATTTTCTGTATTTCAGATGCTACTACAGCAAAGCCTCGTCCATGCTCACCTGAGCGAGCAGCCTCAATGGAAGCATTTAACCCAAGAATTTTAGATTTCATGGCTAAATCTTTTACTAAATTTACAATCGTATTGATTTGTTGAATATCTTCAGTCATTGATTCCGAAAATTTTGATAGCTCCTCCAAGCGATTTGACACATCTACACTTGCTACTGCTAACTCTTCATTCGTTGCGGTCATTTCTTCAACAGAACTAGAAAGCTCCGTCGCTAATAAACGCATACCATCCATTTTTTCATTCGAAATAATGGCACTTAACACACCAACTACTTTCCTACCTTCAAAAATAGGCTGTGCTGAGGCAATGTACGCCATTCCAAAATCCTCAGAACCTCGCTCTTCCCTAATAAAATTACCTGAGCTAAGAGCATTTTCAGTTGTTGTTCCTCGATACTTTACTACAGGATCACCAACTTTAATCTTTAAGTCCACTTGTTTACCTGGCTTATAGGCAATGACTTTCTCAGTATCAGCAACTATAATACAAGCATCTTCTGGATATGTTACTTGGTAAAAATCAATAGAATCTATTGCTGCCTGAAGTTTCGGATGCATTACTCTCCCCCCTTTTTCATAACACATTTATACTGAAATACCTCAATTTAACTATAGCATGTCACCTAAAAAAAGACACCATTGGCATAAGTGTCTTCGAAAAACTACTATGGCTTTTTCAAGATTTCTACATATTTTTCTGCAGTTCTTATCTCAATTGTAAGAGAATTTTTACTATAGTTAGCTTTAATTAAAAATGGTACGTCAGTTGTATTTTGAAATCTAAAATCTAAGCCACCATAAGAAACTGTAGCGTCTCTTCCTTTCGGAACATACCCAACATCTAAAGAATGGTGATGACGTTCAACAAATTTTACTGGCATTTGATCAACTGCGTTAAATAAGGTTGAGGACGTTTGACAGATACCTCCTCCAATGCCCATCACCACCTTTTTGTTGATGATTTCCGGAGCAGGCTGATAACCATTCACTTCGTCTCTAGGCCCAACGACAGTATTAAAGGAGAAATAATCTCCACTACCAACGATTACATTATTGATTGCCTTCGCAGAAAGTTCAATATTTTTATTTCTTCCTACATCATGGGTATTGAAGTAAGTTGTATAGGATGCAACAACTACGTTTTCTAAAGAAGGAATATCTTCAAAATAATATCCGCTTTCTGTAATATAAAGAGGCATCTCCACTTTACCACCGGTTGATGATACTCCTAATATTTTCTCAATTAATTCACTTTCTTTTAAAACAATTAATGGACTTCCTTTAATTACCTTTCCTTGATCGTCCAGCTTATCGAGTATCATACGCTTATCATAGCCGGCTGTTTTTTCATTCCCTCTCGCTAACTCTTTTACTAACTGTTCAATTTGTTTTATATACGATTGTCTATCACGTTCATAGTCCATTTCTTTCGGTGATATTGTTTGAATGATGGCTTTTGTTGAAGGATCCACAATTTCAACAACAACGCGCTCTGTTTGTTGTTGTTCAAAGGTAACAGGCTTTTTTACATCCTCAGCTTTTTCCGTTGACTCTTGAATTTGTTGTTCTTGTTTTTTCTCATCCTCAGATTTCCCCTGACAGCCAATTAGCCCAATGGTACAAATAATACATAGCGTGGTCATCCACTTCTTTTTCAAATAAAACACCTACCCTATCGTCATACTACAGAGACATCTTATTCGTGTATTGCTAATAGTGTGTTTCATTTCAGCATTTTTATTTGTTCTTAAAATCAATTATGCCTCGGTATAATTGCGTCCGGAATCGAAAAGGAGGCTTTAACTTCTTAAGTAAAAAACACTCTACAAAGTTGAATGACTTTGTAGAGTGCTATTTTAGATGAAGGGAAATTTTTATTTAGCATATTTCACATAAAACCTATAGATTAATACTATATATATCCAATCATAAATCAGGGTTGCAAGCGAAATAATAGTAATCAATGGTGTTCTAAATGACATATAGAAGCCAATTGCTGCAAACACAGTACCGATCATTTTACAGACGGCTATGCCCATTGATTGTCCACTTAAGTTCCCTCTTTGTATGAATAAGGCGATAAAAAGCCCTGACATCATCAGATTTTGTAAAAATGCTGCATACATGCCTATCATATCTTCGAATTCATGCATCATCGCTAAAATCGTGAAATAGCTTATGGCGAGTGTGATGAAAAAAGATGAATAAAATATCTTTCTCGGAATAATTTTTTTATACTCCTTATAACCATAACGTAAAAATTGCAACAGAATGAAGACATCTAAAAGAAACCACAGCAAATTAATAATCTTTTGCAAATCGTTTTGCGGATACATAAATGAAAAGATAAATTCCCATGAAATATTGGCACATATTGCGGCCATAGGCATGCCATATTTCTTATCTTGAAATCCTTGTTTGATGACGAGTATGTATGTAATAATCCAAAAAAGCCCCGAGCCTAATTGGCAGATTAGTAAGAATATCTCTTTCGTCATATTTACAAACTCCTTCCCTCTAATATTGATTCTTCGATACTATATGTGAAGAAATCTATTGTTTATGTCAAAAGAATTAAAGAAGGTTTGCAAGTTACTCAAGGCTCTTAAAAATCTTAACAGTAAGCGCCTATACATTCATTAGCCAATCATATATAGTAAGACGAGGTGATGATATGAAAAATAAAATTTATTTTGATAACGAACAATTTATCGCAGGCACTACCTTAAAGGATGAAATCGAGCTAGAACATAACAATATGGCACTGCATACATGTGTGAATGAAGCGGATGTGCTTGAAAATCGAAAAAAATTAGCAGCTACTTTACATTGTGATTTAAATAATTTTATTTGCACTCAACAAACACATAGTGCTAATTTCCATAAAGTAACGATTTTTGATAAAGGACGCGGCGCTGAGCAAATGGACACTGCTATAAGTAATACTGATGCACTTTATACTTTAGAGCCAAATTTACTTTTATGTAGTTTTACAGCAGATTGCGTACCTGTCATTTTTTATAATGAAGTCAATGGCCTTATTGGCGTAGTGCACTCAGGCTGGCAAGGTACTGTCAAGGAAGTCACAACAAAGCTTTTCCAACATTTGATGGAGCATGAAAAATGCAATCCACAAGATTTTCACGTCCAAATTGGTATGGCACTTAGTCAGCAGAAATTTGAGGTGGATGCTGATGTTTATGAAAAATTCCACAACCTAGGCTATGCTGAGGACTTTATGTATTACAACTTAGAAACAAATAAATATCATATCGATAATCAACAAACTGTCAAAAAACAATGTGAGCTTGCAGGTATTCCTTCTAAGCAGATTTTAATTGATTCAACGTGTACATTCCTTAGCCCAGATGGTTTTTCCTACCGTCAAGATAAACAGGCTGGCAGACACTTAAGCTTTATTATGCGTAAAGAACAATAGTTAAAGGGACAATCCATTCCTGGTGGATTGTCCCTTTTAAATCTCATAAATTTTTGGATGTTCGTAATAAGTAGTTGATTTTCTTATTTTATTTACTCATATTGTTTTGCAATAACATTCATTACTATAGGGCTTTCTGTTATGTTCATTTCATTCTTTGTAAAACCCCTAAAAGATAAATAACTTTATTGAACAATTTCTTTCAGACACGATTGCCATTTCCCTTCTTTCTTAATCCCATTACAGTTATGGTATAATCACACAAAAAGGGGTTTTATTAGAATAATGCTTGTGATATTATTTTTTATATTTTTAATTTGGTTTTTGATTAAATTCATTAACTTACAGGAAGAACAAAACAACTTACAGAAGGAACAAAACGAAATTCTAAGGAATATATCCGAAAAGCTAGATAAGTAGAATACATAGATGGGAAACCCCATCTTTTTTTACTGCACATTTTCTTTCAGATATTCATTCAACATAGTGATGAAACCACTGAAGATGCTTTTTGTTTTGTCTTAATGATTCAACTGTAAAATAGTTAGATTTTTGAAAAGCTGAAATAAGCATTTAAAATGGGTAAACTCTTTAGTACAAAACAAAAAAGGATGTATCTCATAATAGAGATACACTCTTTCAATTTCATTATTTATTTACCGGACGTTCTTTTCCAATTCTAAAAACATAATAGCTAATGATAACAAGAGCTAAGAAAATAATTCCCACAATAAGAGAAACTCTAGTATCATCATTAAACCACATACCGATTAGCACCATTACTAAAAAGGCAATCGTTATATAGTTTGTAAATGGTGCAAAGGGCATTTTGAATGGGTGCTTTGACAGTTCTTCCCCTTTTATTTTTCTAAATCGTATTTGACTTATTAAAATAACAAACCACGGAATCATCCCCGGTAATACACTTGCACTATACACATATACAAATAAATTCTCTGGAGCAATATAGCTTAAAATAACACCAATAACCAAACCAACTAGTACGCCTGCTGTTCCGAAAATCGGAACACCATTACTAGAAAGCTTCGCAAAAAATTTAGGTGCTTGTCCATTCATGGCAAGCGTATACAGCATACGTCCCGCACTATAAATCCCACTATTACAGCCTGACATTGCCGCTGTAATAACAACAAAATTAATAATTCCTGCCGCAGCTGTAATTCCAACCTTTGCAAAAGTTGCAACAAATGGACTACCAATCGTACCCAATTCATTCCATGGATAGACTGTTACAATGACAAAGATTGCACCTATATAAAATATTAAAATACGCCAAATAATACTTTGAATCGCATTCGTAATCGTTTTTTTAGGATTTTTTGCTTCTCCAGCAGTAATCCCAATTAGCTCAACGCCTTGATAGGCTGCAACTACTAATGATAATGCAAAGAAGAAGCCCGTCCAGCCACCTGTAAAGAAGCCTCCATGGTTCCAAAGATTTGATAATCCGATTGCCACGCCACCATTACCAATCCCAAAGAAAATAAGACCAAAGCCAGCAATAATCATTAATACAATCGTCACAATTTTAATCATGGCAAACCAAAATTCAAATTCTCCAAAAGATTTAACAGAAATAAAGTTGGCAATACCTAAAATCACCATTGCTATTAAACCTGGAATCCATGTAGGTAAATCTGGATACCAATACTGCATATATGTTCCTACTGCAATAACCTCTGACATTCCAACAATAATCCATTGAAACCAGTTACTCCATGCCGTTAAATAACCTGCTAACGGGTGTATATATTTATAGCCAAACGTTGCAAAGGAACCTGTACTTGGCTCCACATACAGCATCTCGCCCATTGCTCGCATAATGAAAAAAATAAATATACCTGCTATAGCATATGCAAGGAGCACTGAAGGCCCTGTCCACTGAATGGCACTAGCAGACCCCATAAACAAGCCCACGCCAATCGTACCACCAAGAGCAATCATTTGGATATGACGTGCCTCTAATCCCCTTTTTAATTCCTTATTTGCCACTAAATTACGCCTCTTTCTCTAAAGTTCTTTCTACGATCAATTATTTTATAATAATAATAAATTCTGTTGAAAAACACAATTGTATTTTTAGGAAAAACAAAATTATGGCAAGAATTCTGAGCATTTTGGTGTTATATCCGTTACCTTGGTGGTCTATCCGTCATTCCGGTGATTCTATCCATCATTTAGGTGGTTCTATCCGTCACTTCGGTGGTTCTATCCGTCACTTCGGCAGTTCTATCTCTATCCGTCACTTTGGCCGTAAACGAATCAACCTAGGGTAAAAACCTACTTGATCCGTAAAAAAACTCTATTCCACCGAATGGAATAGAGTCTACTTTTTTACTGCAATAACGTTTGTTCTTGAAGCTTTGCAGAGAAATATTTGCGTGCATCTGCTGTTAGAATTTGCATCAAAATAACCTCTTCTTGACGTGCAAATTCTACAAACATACCACTTAAATTTTCATAAACATATTTAATTTTAAAGCCGCTATCTAAATAATGATCCACTTTTTTTATTTCTTCTGTGCTTTGTTGATGTTCTGACATGCAATCACCTCACCTTTCCATTAATCAACCTCTTGATATTCTGTTAGGTGTTTAATATTATCCCGCTTTAGACTAATAATCAGTGGGCAATGAAGAAATCCCACTGATTAAAGTTTCACTTTAATCAGCACCTTTTATATCCAACAGCGGATCTGGTTGTTCAACGACATCATTCTCATCTGGAACAACGGTTGGAGCAGGCGTTTGTTGCTGTCCAAATAGTTCATCCAAATTGTGACCAACTGTAATCCCTAAATATTTTGCATCACTTGGGTCTTCTAGCTCGGCTTGAGGGTATTTTTTGAACCACCAATACTTCGCTAATACATAATATACAAGTGCCCCTACAAAGAACCCTACTAATGAAGAATAAGTGGAGAATATATTTGCCACTGCACCACCGATAACCCAAGCGATTAAACCAGCTAAATTAAAGCCATTCCAATATTTAAATTGGCCATCTAATTCATACAGCGCTTTTACATGTACGCGACGCTTACGGATTAAATAATAATCAGCATATAAAATACCAACGATGGCTGTTAAAATTCCCCCGATAATTAAAAGTGCATTGACTAACACATCAAATAAACTCCAAGGCTGTGCTAGAATACCAATTATTCCCGCAATAACAACTCCAACCCAAAACGGCACTTTTGGCCCACCTATATTTGAGAAAATAGTTGCCGCTGGGATAACATTTGCTGAGGTGTTAGTCGACCATTGTGCTAATACAATCATTAACAGTAATATTCCTAAAATAAAGCCACTTGCACTTTGTTGTAGTGCATTGATCGGATCAGCAGAGGCAACAGCCATATAGCACACAGCACCAATTGTCACGATGAAAGTATTGGTAATCGGCATGACGATTAATGAGCCTACCAACTGCGTTTTATTGCGTTTGAACCAGCTGCGTTCATTTTTTGGTGCTTTAAAGAAGCGTGAAAGTGAAGGCATATCGGCTGCTAGCGTCGACCAAAATCCCATATTTGCCATGATCACTACCATAAATGCAGTGAAGGCTGAGAATCCTGTTGTTGGCGCTTCCACCCACGTCCAAATATTTTTCCCTTGAGCTACTGCATTATCTGCCAGTGTATAATACATCCAGCAGGAAATTAAAATAATAACTGGTGCTGCTAAATCTGCAAAGCGTTCAATAGATTTAATACCTAATGATGTATTAAATAACTGAAGTGCTGCAAAGACAATGAAACAGACAAACCAATTGTCAAAACCAAAAAGTAAATTTAAAATGCCGTTTATCGCTAATGCTCCAAAATAAGTGTTCAGACCGAACCAACATGCAGCCGTTACACCTCGGACAAGCGACGGAATATGTGTGCCAAATGTACCGAACGGAGCACGCATATATACTGGGAATGATAAGCCATGTTCAATGCCTATATCTCCAATTAACGTCATAAATACACCAATTAGACAAGAGCCTATCAACGTTGCTAAAATCACCATTGGCAATGGTAAGTTTATGATTGCCGTGCCACCGATTGCAAAAGCCGCTAATACAATTGCCATCCCTATCCAAATTACTGCAAAACCAAATGTTCCAATATTTCTTTGTTGATGTGTCACTGGAAGTAAATCTGGGGATTTTAAATAATTCCCATCACGTTCCATACAATCTCTCCTTCTTTTTTCAAATTTCCGTGACAACTTCCATGAGGTTATTCCTTCCTTCAACGAAAATGCTGAAGGAAGATGGAATTTCAGTTTATCTTCATTCGGCAAAATTCTCCTACCTCGGAGAGTGGTGAGGTGAATTCAAACTCCATACGAATGAAGATTAAGCCTCCAAACGCAATAACGCCAAAGCAAAATTGATTTTAGACTTTTTACTTAGATAGACTGCTAATTAGAGATTGACGTTCATTCCAAGTCATTGGTGGAACTGTAGATTTACGTTCAACCATTGTAATAGCACCATCAACAGGACAAACGATTGAGCATAAATTACAACCTACACAATCCTCTTCCCTAACTTTCAGCATTGGGCGACCATCTTCTGAATATAAGTCAATACATTGATGCGATGTATCCTCACATGCGATATGGCACTTGTTACAGTTAATACAAACATCGTTATTAATTTCAGCCACGATTTTATAATTTAAGTCCAAGTCACCCCAATTGGAATATCTAGAAACTGAGCGACCTACCAAATCCATGACAGAAGCAATGCCTTTATCGTCTAAATAGTTATTGAGTCCATCAATCATATCCTCAACAATACTAAAGCCATGATGCATTGCTGCTGTACAAACTTGCACGCCAGTTGCTCCCATTAATATAAACTCGGCAGCATCTTGCCAGTTGGAAATACCACCAATGCCCGAAATCGGAACATTGATTAATGGGTTACGAGCACACTCTGCAACCATATTGAGTGCAATTGGTTTAACGGCAGGACCACAATAGCCACCATGTGCACCCTTTCCTGCTACATGAGGCACTGTATTCCATGTATCTAAGTCAACACCTGCTAAACTGTTAATTGTATTAATCATACTAACAGCATCTGCTCCACCTCTTGTAGCCGCTTCTGCAGTTACCGTAATGTCGGTAATGTTTGGTGTTAACTTCACAATTACTGGTGTTTTCGCTGCCTCTTTCACCCAGTATGTTTGCTTTTCCACCAATTCAGGTACTTGACCAGAGGCAGATCCCATTCCTCGTTCTGCCATCCCATGTGGACAACCAAAGTTAAGCTCAAGACCATCAACCCCTACATCTTCTACTCGTTTAACAATCTCATGCCACTTTTCTTGCTTTGGCTCCACCATTAAGGAAGCGATGATTGCGTGATTTGGAAACTTTTTTTTCGTTTCATAAATTTCTTGTAAATTTACCTCTAACGGACGATCCGTAATCAGTTCAATATTATTAAAGCCTGCTACTTTTTGTCCGTTAAAGTTAACAGCTGCAAAGCGTGAAGAAACATTCAAAATCGGATCTCCTAATGTTTTCCAAACAGCTCCACCCCACCCCGCTTCAAATGCTCGTTGTACTTGATAGCCTGAATTCGTTGGTGGTGCTGACGCAAGCCAAAATGGATTCGGTGATTTGATGCCTGCTAAGTCGATGCGTAAGTCTGCCATATTAGTTCCTCCCTTATGCAATTTCACTTGGATTTCATCAATTATGCCTCCGCATAATTGTGTCTGGAATCGGCTTTGTGCTTGCACAAAGAACTCCTTTTCGATTCCGCGACATCCGCCGGAGGCTTTAGGCCGACACGATGTCGGTCACTCAGGCGTTTTCACAGGATGTGAAGTTCTTAGCCTGAGTTCCTCTATTTCAGCTGGTGTTTGGACACCTATTGAAAAGTAGCTTAAATCTGCATTCATCTCACCAACTATATATGTGGGAGACTTCCGCTGAAAGAAGTTAAACGTTCATGGATCTTGTATGCTGCGTCTTTTCCTTGCTGTACAGCTGTTACAACCATCGCTTCGCCCTGGCCATTCCCGAAGACGACATCTCCACATGCAAATACTTTGTCTTTCGAAGTTTGCATTGTCGTTTCATCAATATCGACAACGCCATTTGTATGCCGTAAGCCAAATGCTTCAATCAATGCCACAAAACGTGTTTGCCCAATTGCCTTAATAACAGCATCCACTTCAATAATAAAATTGGACCCTTCAATCTCCTCAGGTCTTTGTCGACCATCAGCACCCGCTTCACCGAGCTTCATTTTCACACATTCAATGCCTACGACCTCACCTGACTCATTGCCAATAATTTTTTTCGGTGCTGTTAGCCACTTAAACTCCACACTATCCTGCTTGGCAAATTCATATTCAAATTTGTACGCAGTCATTTCCTTTTGTGTTCGTCTATAAAGAATTTGAACATTGTCAGCACCTAATCGGACAGCACATGTAGCACCGTCAATCGCGGTATTTCCTGCACCGATGACAGCCACTCGCTTCCCAACAATATCTTTTGTAAGCGGTCCCATTTTTGTCTTTCTGACAAATTCTATCGCATCATGAACACCGTCTAAATCTTCTCCCTCAATACCCAGATTCGGCACAGCGCCCATACCGACTGATAAAACAACACTGTCATATTGTTCTAGGATTTCATCAGCAGAAATATCAACACCGACAGTTGTGTTTGTTTTGATTTCCACTCCAAGATTTTTGATTTGTTCAATTTCCCAATCAACGACATTGTTTGGTAAACGGAACGACACAATACCATAGCTCCCTAAGCCACCAGCTTTCGATTCAGCCTCATAAATAGTAACCTGATAACCAAATCGACTTAGTTCACGAGCAGCTGATAAACCAGCGGGACCTGAACCAATAATCGCTACCTTTAGTCCGTTTCTTTGCCCTTGCTTAAATAGCTGAGCATTCGTTTCCATTGCCCAATCTGTTGCATAGCGCTGTAGCTCTCCGATTTTAATTGGCTTTGTTGAGGAATTTAACACACACGCCCCTTCACATAGTTCCTCCGTTGGACAAACCCTTGCACAGCTTGCACCAATTGGATTTGCTTCTAATATAGTCGTAGCAGAGCCCTTCATATTACCAGATGCAATTTTTTTTATGAAATTTGGGATTTGAATACTCGTTGGACATGCTTTAATGCACGGTGCATCATAGCAATACAGGCAACGATTAGATTCCTCAATTGCTTCATTCTTTGTCATCCTGCTAGTCAATTCCATAAAATTACGGTTTAGCTGTTGAGACATTGTATTTTCTTGATTCGGAGCCATTTCCACATCCCCCTCATGTGTTCATTTTTTCCTTCTTATAATGGCTCGTCACCATAACGTGTGGTTGATTTCCGTTCCAGCTAGTCGCTTTGTTGTAGCTGTCGCTTCGCTTTCGCACAGATAAAACAATTGCTGTCGCAACGCTTTCGCACATAAAACACCCGCTGCGCTCCAATCAGCCTATATACATGGCATACGTTTGAACATATGTCATCCACAACTTTTGGTGATGAGCATTATTGATTACACCATTGAAAAAAGAGCTACATTCAACATTCATCTCACCACGTATAGGGATAAATAGTCTTCTGTAGCTAAATGAAAATATTACGAAACCGATTGCTCTGCTCTCCATCCAAAGCAATCGGTCAGTACTAAATGTTTAGTGCTTCTGCAGCCATTGTTTTTAATGCACGTTTGATATATTTCCCACTACCTAATACACCAACAAATTCTTTATTTTTAATGACATATTCTCCACGTACTAGAACACTTACTGGTTCACCTGTTACTTCCCATCCCTCATATGGGTTATAATCCACGTTCATATGATGTGTTTTAGCCGAAATTTCTCGTTTAACCTCTGGATCAAAAATAACGATATCGGCATCAGAACCAATTGCAATTGTTCCTTTTTGTGGGAATAAACCAAATATTTTCGCTGCACTTGTGGAAATCATATCGACAAACTCATGAATGGAAATTTTCCCTTTTGCAACACCTTCTGAATATAAAATACTGAAACGGTCTTCAATAAAAGGTCCACCGTTAGGAATTTTAGAAAAATCATTTAATCCTAACTGCTTCTTACCCTTAAAACTAAATGAGCACTGATCAGAGCCAATTGTTTGCAGTTGTTTTGCTTTAAGAGCATTCCATAAATGATCCTGATGGTATTTCGGGCGAAGTGGTGGGGACCAAACATATTTTGCACCCTCAAAACCAGGTTGTGCTAAAGCAGATTGATCCAAAGTTAAATATGGTGGACATGTTTCTCCATAGACGTCATAGCCTTTTTCACGCGCAGCAATGATCTCATCTACCGCCTCTTTACATGTTACATGGACAACATAAAGGGTAGCGCCAGCAATATGGGCTAACTCAATTGCACGTTTTGTCGCTTCGCCTTCTAATTCAGCTGGGCGAGTGAGCGCATGATAAATCGGCTCCTTATGACCTGCACGTCGCGCCTCTTCTACAAGCTCATCAATAACTGAACCATTTTCACAGTGCACCATAACAACAGCACCGAGGTCTTTCGCTATTTTAAAAGCCTTAAAAAGGGTGCGATCTGTTGCTTGAAATTCTTTTGCATAAGCCATAAATACCTTTACAGAAGTAATGCCCTCCTGCTCTAAGATTTGCGGTAATTCAGCTTCTGTTTCAGGGGTTAAATCACCAATCATTAAGTGGAATCCGTAGTCGATAGCTGATTTCCCCTTCGCCTTGTCATGCCACTTTTCAACTGCAGCTGATAGTTTTTCCTCGCCAGCCGTTAAGCAGAAATCCAAAATAGTAGTTGTTCCACCAAAAGCTGCGGCAATGGTACCAGATTTCCAATCATCATCTGTTACAGTATTATTAAATGGCATATCTAAATGTGTGTGCGGATCAATTCCTCCGGGCATCACATATTTACCAGTAGCATCAATAACTTCTGCCCCAACGTCGGATAGATTTTTGCCAATTTGAACAATTTTTCCGTTTTCAATTAAAATGTCTGCCTCAAAAACATCTGCAGCTGTCGCCACTCGTCCACCTTTAATAATTTTTTTCATTCTGCCCCTCACCCTTCGTAAAATAATGGAGAATGCTCAATCATGAAAATGTTAGGAAACATACCTTAATGTAAAGTGTAGGTCTCTCCCATACTGAACTTTGTTTGCAGCGTCAACACTGTTTCAAGTAATACATCTGCTCCTTTCGCACAATCCTCAAATGTTGTTTCCTCTTCCTCGCAATGACTCTTACCATTAATACTAGGTACGAAAATCATCGCTGATGGAACAATGCTTGCAATATATTGCGCATCATGCCCTGCCCCGCTAAACATACGATGAGCAGTATAGCCGAAACTCTGACAAGCCCTTTCCACTTCATTACAAATATGAGTATCAAAATATACTGTATCTCTACCCCATAGCTTAACTGGTTTAATGCTACAGCCCATATCCTCTGTAGGAAGATTATTCAGTATGTCCTCAACCTTTTGCATAACTTCTGGTTTTTGATGACGTGAATCTATCGTAAAAGTCACATTGTTCGGTATCACGGTATGGATATTTGGAGAAACATTCATTCGGCCAAAGGTAAACACTAGTTGTTCATCAATTTTTCCGAGCTCTTCATGTAAATACGTAATGATTTTTGAAGTTACGATCATCGGATCTTGACGCATTGTCATTGGTGTCGTTCCAGCATGATTTGACTGTCCTGAAACCGCAATTTCATAGCAAACCATCCCTAATACACCTTCAACAACTCCTATTTCCAGTTGCTTCGCCTCTAGAACTGGCCCTTGCTCGATATGCAATTCGATATAAGCAAGTGCTTCATTTAATCGATTTTCTTGATCTCCCTCATAACCACTTGCTTGCAGTGCTGCTTTGAAACTAGTGCCATTTTTATCTACAGATTGCAGCATTTTTTCTTTTTCAAATTTTGCTGAGATGACACCAGAGCTCATCATTGCAGGATCAAAACGAGCACCTTCTTCATTTGTAAAATTCACAATCATTATAGGGATATCTAGCTCGATCTCGTTCTCCTTTAACGTTCTTACGGCCTCTATTGCAGTTAAAACGCCTAATACACCATCAAATTTCCCACCCTTTTCAACGGAATCTAAATGCGACCCCATAACAATTGGAGGGACATCCTTTTTCCCAGGTAGAATAGCATAAATATTACCCATATCATCGACTTTGATATCCATCCCTAATTCATCACAACACTCACAAAAATAGTTTCTTGCTAATACATCCTCATTCGAAAGAGACAAACGAGTTACGCCACCATTTTCAGTAGCTCCAAATTGACTAAATTGTTCAATTAACTCTTGCAATCGTCTACTATTACACTTATACATATGCAAGTCCTCTCTTTCACAGTAGTTATACACATTCTATAAAAGATAAAAATTATGAGATATAGATAGCAAACTAAAAAAATATGTGCAACTGCACATAATATATGTTAAATTATGTTCATAATAAGGGGGGAAAAAATGGGGACAATTCGCAAAATTGTAGAGGGAGTCCAATTCCCAATGCTAACATTAGTAGCTGGACAGAGCGGAACTTTTCGGAGAGTTACCGGGATTAACGTAGTAGAAAGCATTGATCTAATTATGTTTTGTAGACCTAATGAATTAGTCGTGACTACAGGTATTAATTTATCTTCAGAAGGAGATTCCTTAGAGCAACTTGTAAAACTAGCTTTCTCTAAAAAAGTAGCAGGTTTTATCATCAATACCGGCCCATACATTCCAAATATACCAGAATCAGTCATCACTTTTGCCAACGAACATGATTTCCCTATTTTTCACATGCCATGGAATTATCGAATAGCAGATTTATTAAAAACAACATTTCAATTTATTGCCAATCACCATCAAGAGCTTTCTATCGAGGAAAAGGTTCTTTATAACTTACTTTTTCACTACAAACAAAACGCCGACTACATTAAAGATCAATTAGCACTATTAGGTTTTCCACAAAGTAGGGAGCTAGCCATCATTTCATGCACAACAAATGGTGCACAAGCTAATATTGACCGTTACGAGGTCATGATCCAATTTGCACTTCAAAATAGATATAAACGCTTCTTAAAACTAAAGCATAAAAATCACCTCATCTTTTTAATCGACAGAGCACAAATTATTACGCCAAATACTCCCTTCTCAAAAGTTGTTGAAGAAATTTACGACAAAATTACGCAAAAAAATGGTTACTTGGATATTATCATTGGTAAAGGAAATTTTCATAAAGAGCTTGAAAATGTCCGCAAAAGCTATGATGAGTCATTAACAGTAATCCAATTAGCAAAGCTTCATAACAATCGTTTCCTATATAAATATAAAGAAATTGGTGCCTACAAAATTATCATGGCTGTGCAAAATCAAACATTAATCAAATCATATAGCCAAGACATCTTAGGGGTGCTTTATCGCTATGATGAATTGCATAACTCAGATTATGTACAATTTTTACGCATTTATCTCGATGAAAATGGAAGTACCCGTAGGATTAGTGAGCGCCTATTTATTCATCGCAACACAGTACTTTATAAAACTAAAAAAATAGAAACGCTATTAGATATGGACTTAAGTAACCCATTTACAAAAACAAATCTCTATATTGCATTTTTGATTGAGGATGTGTTGACGCACCAATAAATCTTATCACTATAAGATTTCGGTTCCGATCAAGTATGTTTCTACTAAAGTCTAAGCAATTCCAAAATAAGTTTTAAAGAAGATAATGAATCCGATCCCTTGTCTTTCTAGGTAATAAGGCTAATGGGACATACGAATGAAAGAGCTTCTAGTATAAATCCGCTTCGTTATCTGGGTATCCACCCTTATATCTTTGCGGATTTTCACTAAAAGTGTTCTCTAAGCCATATCGAAAAAACTGACGAACCAAATGTGATCTAACCCAAAAAAGTTAGACATATTTAGTTAAGCAACTTCTAAGACCTGAGTTCGGTACTCCACCGGGCTTAGGTCTTTTAATTTTCCCTTCATTCGTTTGTGATTGTAATAGTGAATATAGTCTTGGAGTTCCTGTTCAAAATGTGCATGGATTCGAATTCTTGTAGATACAGGAGTTCAGATTTTAATAAGCCAAAGAAATTTTCAATGACTGCGTTATCCAAACAATTGCCTTACGGGACATACTCTGTGTAATTCCATGTTGTTTTAATGTTTGTTGATACTTTTTCATTTGATAATGCCAACCTTGATCCGAATGAAGAATGACTTGATCACCTGATTGAAGGCGCTCCAATGCTTGTTCTAACATATTATGGACTAAATTATATACTGGACGATTCATTACCGTGTATGCAATGATTTCGCCATTGCATAAATCAAGGACAGGTGATAAATAGCGTTTCTCACCAAATAGATGGAATTCTGTCACGTCTGTTACCCATTTCTCGTTCATTTTTTTCGCTGTAAAATCGCGTTATAGGACTATAAGAAAGTCTCTACCCCATTTTTTTGATAACGGCGAACCCATTCACTTACAACCTGTTCTGACACTCCGATATCTTTCGCTATTTCAATCATAGGCTCATTTCCATTTAAGTATCGTTGGACTGCTTGAATACGTTGTTCAGGACTTACTTTTGCCATAAAAAAAACCCCCGTAAAAGTTAGATTGGTGTCTAACTTTTACGGGGCAGTTCAATGGTCATCAGTTTTTTGAGGAATAAACTCGAGGTTATTTCTTATTTTTGTTTTTATTTTTATGTTTGCTATGTGAATCCTTTTTTTCTTCTTTTAGTACATTAGTTGTTTTTAATGCAGTAAAATCTGCTTCATCACCAAATTCCATACCATAGCTTGGATTTCTGTCTATGCGAGTATGATGGTCATGATCATCATTTAAATCAGGAACAAGATCTTCGTCCTCATCAAATCGCATAATAAGAATAGGTAAGGATATTAGTCCTGCTAATCCAACGAATGCGTAAATCCATCGTGACAATACTGCTGTTTGTCCACCGAACAAATAGGCAACTAAGTCAAATCTAAAAAATCCTATAAGTCCCCAGTTGATTGCTCCAATGATAACTAACACTAAAGCGATTCTATAAACTACGCTCATTTTTACACCTCCTTCATTTGTAATAACGAAGCCAGTTATACACTTGAAGTTCCATCTTCTCATATATAAAAAACGTCGATATTGCTAAAAAACCTGTCATAACAAGTGAGAAAACTACAAATAATTATTGTAATTAAATCGCTCATTTTGACGGTCTTATTTTTAGCAATAACCGCTTATTTATACAAAATGCAACCTAGGCTAAGTTATGTTACAAACAAAGAAAATGACTATTTAGAACTTTATTTCACAGTTTATAAAGAATCAAAGGTGCTAAATACTTTTTCAATTACATTGTCAGCGTTTATTTCCATTAAGCTCACTTTTTTACTTTTTATAGATTTTAATCCCCAGTAATCCTTTTCAGCAATAGCTTAAAGTGAGTCTTTTTTTGTTGATTAAAACTAAAATAATCCACCGCATTTATAGTCGGTGCATCTCCTATACTCATTGTATTAAAATCATCAAAACCTTTTTTTGAAAGTAGCTGAATCATATCCTGTACAGCAACACGCTGGAATGAGTCAGAAATTGTCAGCTGTTTCATCTGATATAAAAAATCTTGCCAAGAAATATAAGTTAGAGCAACATCTTCTGCAATAATGTTGCGTTCCATTACGATATCACATACAGCTTTGCAGAATGTACGATCTGCTATAAACAACAAGATTTTCTGCTTATGTGGTGCTTTATTTTTTAAAATATTAGATTCCCTTGCTAATTGATTTTTGCTAATGTTCGTTTCTGTATTTTCTTTAATGTTATAAACCTCATCATCTGATGACAAACCACTTTGATATTTAACCTCAATACCAATAATAACTGACTCAAATTCAATAATTACGTCTATTTCGCCTTCCTTATCATAAGGCCAGAATGTAATATTTTCAGCCCACATATCATATGTAAGTTTAAGTAGCTCTTTACAGATTTGTTCATTATTTACACCTTTAGCTAATATTTTTCCTATACCGCTTTGAAATGATAAATAACGCAGGGAACCGAAAATCATACCCGTTAAATTGTCCTCTAATCGATCCGTTAAATTAGAGCCACTACTACTAATCTTTCCGTGTATTTCTGCCAACATTAATAGGCTCACCTCCCTTTTTTAAACCATTTAAATTTTGATTTTTCATGCTTAAGTAGTCATTCCTTTCTCCATATCCCAACTACATAGCCTGTTAACTCAACACCCCTTCTGAAATACCTTCTTATTGATTTACCTAGCCATCATATTATCAGGAAGTATTCATTCATTTCGTCCTCATTCTTGCTCTTATGGTCTTTGAAAAAATCGAAGGAATCCTAACCAAATTATCTTCTTTCAGTTATCGTAACTTTTATGTTAATCCTTTATTTGCAATTCGTAAAAATCCTAAACATATAATAATTGTGATATATTTACATAAAGTTAAACTTAATTCAGTTAGGGTTTCTTCATCCCCCACTGATTAATTGTCTTTACCAATCGTACCTTTTCGAGCAGCTAATCTCCCACCCAGCTTCTTTGCATTTACTGAAATTGAAGATGAAAGTCTTGTAGCTTACGCTTCGCTTTCGGTACAAATAAATTACTGCTCGTTGCCACGGGAAAAACTCTATTTTTAGAGCACCTTATTTTACCTTTAATTAACATCCTTACTAGTAACTAAAGGTTAGGGATTAGGATAGGAGAAAGAATAAATGTTGAAAAAAAAAATTATAAAAGCTAACCTAATATTTTATTTTTTTATCGTACTCATATTTACTTTTACACAATTCAGCTTACCATGTCATGCTGCAGAACTTTCAGAACCTACTATATTGGGAAAGCATTATGATATTTTTCGTGATTCGTCAAAAAAAATTACGATAGAAGATTTATTAAGTGGTACATATGACAATTCATTTGTCACTAGTAAAGAGAATTATTTATTCTTTTGGCATACAAATGATACAATTTGGCTACGATTAGATGCCGATGAAATATTAAAGGATAAACAGGAGTCTTACTGGTTTGAAGTAACAGACAAGCTAGATAGCATTGAAATGTATTTAGTGAAAAAAGATGGCACCTATAGTATTCAAAAAAGAGGAATTTCAAATATTGACAATCAAAGCATTCATTATCGCTCTAATTTATTTCAAATCCAAGACACCTCCATCAAAGAAATTTATATTAAATTAGATGGTGAATTACCATTAAATTCAATTTCTTATCTTTTTACAACGGATAGCTTTATCAATAAAATTATTGACTATAAATATTTAACAGGAATTTTTTATGGGTTCTTATCAGCATTATTAATTTACAATTTATTTTTATTTTTTTCGTTAAAAGAGAAGGCTTACTTTTACTATGTTTTGTATATGTTTAGTTTTATCCTCTATCAAGCTACATTGAATTCTTTAGATATTGAAATAGCAAGTCAATATTTACCTAAATGGTATTTAATAAAATCTCCCGCAATCAGTGGAAATTTATTACTTTTATTTATGCTTTTATTTTGCAAAGAATTTCTTGAACTAAAAAAATATTTACCTCGATTCCACAAAATCGGAAATCTATTATTATGGATCACTATACTTTCATTAATTGCTTCATTCGTTGTCCCTGATGTTTCGATTACAAATAATTTTACAATTATTTTCTCTGTAGTTGTCTTTATTTTTCTTTGGTTATCAGGAATATTTGTGTTGCTAAAAGGTCAGAAAATGGCTAGGTTTTATATGGTAGGTTGGACTGTTCTACTTGGTTCCATTATTGTACAAGCATTGGCCTTTTTAAGTTTAATTCCATTCCATCCAGTTATATTTGAAGAAGTTCCTGCAATTGGTGCTATTTTTGAATCTATATTTTTATCATTAGCATTAGGCGATAAAATTAATATTATTAAAAAAGAACATCAAAAAATGCAACAAACGCTAAATGAAACGCTCGAACATAAAGTAAAGGAGCGGACACAAGAGCTAGAAAGAGCAAAGCTTGAGCTTGAAAAGTTGGCAAATACAGATCGCCTAACTCAAATTCCAAATCGTGTAAGGTTAGATGATGTTTTAGATGAAGCATTTCAACATGCTCACCATCAAGAGGTTCCGTTCTCTATTATTCTATTAGATATTGATTATTTTAAAGAAGTAAATGATGAGTTTGGCCATCAAGTAGGCGACTTAGTTTTAATGAGCGTAGCAGAGATATTACAAAATACTATTCGAGAACAAGATACAATTGGAAGATGGGGTGGCGAGGAATTTTTAGTTATTTGTCCTCAAACTACACTAGATGATGCTGTAAAGCTTTCTGAAAAGCTTCGTCAACAATTAGAAATTCATGAATTCCCTATTGTACAACGAAAAACTAGTAGCTTCGGTGTAACTAGCTATGTAGATGGTGATACACGAAATACATTATTATCAAGATGTGATAAAGCGTTATATCAAGCAAAAGAACGAGGGAGAAACTGTGTTGAATTTTTGTATGCAACCCCTGCAAAATTATCAAAACATACATTTACTCCTCATGCTAAGTAATATATCCATCCCCTTAACAAGTTTGTTAAGGGGATTTGTATGTTCGTTTTAATTTCCATGATCCAAACAATAAGAGACATCCAATTATAGTAATGATTAAAATAGCCGTTGTTATTAAATCGGTAAACATTTGATTTTTGTAGTAAAAAGTCTTTCCACTGAGCGCTAAGAACACTTCGTTTAGTGGTATATGATTGATAAAGCTGTTTATTAAAATGAAGAAAAAGAAACACATTTGATTGATTATACTTCCTAGTTTAGACCAACTACTACGTAATAGAAGACTGGAATCTTTAAATGAATCAGTTGCATCATAAGCAAGGCGATTTAATCTTACAGCCTGTAGTGATGAAAAGAAACCTATAAGGAAACCACCAATTGCTATTGTCCAAGGTATCACAGTGAGTAAAATTCCTAAAACAAAAGCGATATTGATGACGGTTAGTGGGTGATATTGTTTAAAATAATTTATGATTTTATTTCCTATAAATAATGAAAATATAATACCTAATCCATATGGCATATAAATATTATAAATCGCGAAAGAACTACTTTTTTGCGATAATGCAAAAAAAGTACCGTACAATAGATAAAAATTAACTACCATACCTTGGATAAAGGAAAAAAAATAAATAAACTTCGGAAGACGAAGTTGAATTTTTGATTTTGTAATCATTAACGTAAGAACCGTCATTGTAATCAGGATACTTACAATTAATAATACGGTAAGAATTTGAAAGTTTGTTTCACGGGTAGCTTTTATAACAAAAAGTAATAAAGTGAATAAAATAAATAATATAAATGATGATGCTGAAAAACGAGAAGAATGCAATATGGCAATCGGGTATATCGGCATATGTCTTAATGAAATATAGCATATTGATAAAGCAACCCCATAAATCACAAAAGCTAAACTTGGATGATTAGAGTTAGCAGTAAATAAAATTAATGGAACGATTATGATAATAGTTAGTAACGCGAATAAATATTGCTTTGATTTCATTGTAGTTCTAAAAAAGTGCTTTTCATGATATTGAGTTGTAGTGTAGAGTGGCAACAAAATACTCACTGCAATCCCCATAAAAACAGCAGATAGTTCAATCCAAATTGATGAAAATGGTGCTAAAGCTCCGCATATTGTCCCGATAATTGCGAGGATAAGAAAACCTAACAATAATTCGCGGGTGTTTACCTTTTTCCTGAATGAGTTAATAAGAAAGGTACCTGTGTTTTGGAAAGCGTAAAAGATTATTAGCGGAAACCAACCGTTCAAAATTGTATTGTAAGTATTACCAATAATAGTAAAAAGAAAATAAGGCAAAAATATTATGGTATTCATAATGGCATATGTAAAGTAATTGTATTTAGTCATAAAACCAACCTCTTTTACAGTTTATATTTCCTACTTTATAGTGTTTATATTAGCATGAACTTTTGAGATAGGTCATACGAGACACCATCAAGTCGGATTTCATTCGTATCAAGGGGTAAACCCTACCCTGCTCTCCCCTTCTAGATGATAGTCTCATTTATACATTCATAAAAAGCGTGCCAATCCTTCTCATTCATATAAGTGAAGAGTATCATCCTTGTATGAGATTCGCTGTCCCAAGAAACCGGGAATACGAAAACCCCTTCTAGCAAAACTGCTAAAAGGGGTTCCAGTTATTTCTGCCAATTATTAAGTTCCTTTAACAACTCAGGTAGCTGTAATTTCTTAACATCAATCGGTGGTAAAGCTTTGACAAATTCTTTGCCGTACGACTTTGTTGAAATTCGGCGATCTAAAACGATAAAGGCTCCTTTATCCTGTGATGAACGAATTAAACGACCAAAGCCTTGTTTAAAACGCATGATGGCTTCTGGTAGTGATAGCTCGTTAAAGGAATTGCGACCTTGTGCAGTAATATGCTTTGCTCGCGCCTTAAAAACAGGCTCTTCTGGTGAGGAGAACGGCAGACGTACAACGATAACCGATGCAAGTGCGTCACCTGGAACGTCTACACCTTCCCAGAAGCTATTTGTACCAAAAAGAACAGCATGGCTAAATTTTTGGAATGATTTCAGGATGCGCATGCGGCTACCACCCGTTACACCTTGTGCAAAGAGCATATAGTCATCAAGGAGTTCACTATCTTGAATAAGCTCCACTGTTTTTCGAAGCATGTCCTGTGCGGTAAATAGGACAAAACAACGTCCTTCCGTCATTCGCACTGTACGTGTAATCGCATGAGCGACCGCTTCAATATATTCATCCTGTGACACATGTTGAATATCAGGCATATCTGTAACAATAAATGCCTTCGCTCCTGCATAATAGGATGCTGGAGCTTGGAGCTTTCTTACTTGCACACTATCGGAAATACCGAGTTGACGCGTCACAAAACGCTCATTACCCGGAACAGTTAAAGTACCTGAAGTCCATACAATACTAGCCTGCTTGCGAAGCGGTGCAAGTACTTTTTCAATGATAGGTGTGACATTAACTGGCTTTTTAAAAACTTGCAAACTACCTGGAACACTTCGTAAATCAAATTCTAACCATACTGAATTATCATTCTGTGACGATAGGAAGATTTCCTCCCATTCAGCGATTTTTACTTTTAATTCACGGATCCAATAATGCCATTCCGATAATATATAGTGCTCATTTTTATCTAGTTGCTCAATATTATTTTCAAAGGCTTGCCCCACTTCCGTCGCAAGGTCAAGCCACTGCTGTGTGAACTTACTCACTTGTAAAAGCGGTTCTTTTGCTAACGATACATCCTCTAAAAACAAAGTACATTTGCTACTAGCCTGTTTTCCTTTTATTTGTTGCTGCATTTTTTGAACAGCCCGCAGAATAGTGTCATCGAATGTCCGTTGCAGTCGTATAAATTGTGCATCTAGTCGTTGCAAGCTTTGCATAGAAACACGTTGTTTTTTCTTAGCTGCCTGACTGAATTGCTGGAACAAAGCAGCTTCCTCCATCGTTCCTATTTGACCGAAAATGTACTTCCACTGCGTATAGGAGAAGACAATTTCGTCCTGCTGCATGGCAGATTGTATAAATTGATGTGCTTCGTCAATAATCCATCCGTCAATTTGTGTAAAGATGGGTGTTTGACGGACTAAATCACTGAGTACCATAGAATGATTGGTTACAATGCAATCGGCAAATTCACTATTTTTTAACGCCTGCTCATAGAAATCAAAGCCCTTAGAAGGTTTTTCATCAGGCATTTTGCGGATTTTCTCTAAAAATAGTTGTCCACCACCAGAAACATTGAGCTCACTTAACACACCTGTTTCTGTTTTAGTCAGCCAAACGAGAATTTGCAAAATCGTAAATGTATCATCATAAGTTTCATCAGCATAAGCCATACATTGCTCAAAGCGTGCAACGTCAATATAATGCTGCATGCCTTTAAGAACAGCAATATTTACTTTAGTGCCAAGGATTTTTTCAATTTTTGGGAGCTCTTCCTCAACTAGCTGCTCCTGCAAGTGTGACGTATATGTGCTAATCGCAATTTTTTTATCGACTGCTCGAGCATACAAAATCGCTGGGAGTAGATAACCAGCTGTTTTACCAATACCTGTTGAGGCCTCTATCACGCACTCCCTTTTGTCATTGAGCGCCTGCCAAATAGTGTCCATCATTTCGAATTGTGCAGGTCTTTGTTCAAAATTTGGCATCGCCTTTGTCATTAATGCTGTTTTGTCAGCTTCTGTTTGTGGATATGATACAATCTCTGCATTATTTGTATGCTTTTTTCGACCATCACAAATAGCCAAATTACGATAGTACGAGACATTCTCATTAGCAGTTACATGCTGTCGTTTAATTTGAAGAGCCTCGAAGAAAAGTTGGGATAAATTTGATTTCAATCTGAACGAACGTTTATGCATTTGTTCAAGAGTTAGCTGCGGGAGACTGAGTAGCTCTCTCCAGCATTGTTTAAAGAGCTCTGCCGTTGCACGGGCATCGTCATCAGCTCGGTGTGCATTCGTTAGCTCTATATTTAAATCCGCCGCTAAATCACCTAGCTTAAAGCTCAGCGACATTGGAAATAGTATTTTGGCAAGCTCAACCGTGTCCATCTTTTTACCTTGCCATTTCGGTAAACCTGCACGCTTGAATTCTGCTTGTAAAAAGGATAAGTCAAAATCCGCATTATGCGCGACAAATACACAATCAGCAAGCAGTTCATATATGTAGTCGGCATGTGCCTCAAACGGCAAGGCATCCTTTACATCCTCATCCGTAATATGCGTTAAATCCTGAATGAAAGTTGGTATAGCTTTACCTGGATAAATAAACTTCGTAAAGGTACGCTCAATTTTCCAATCTTTCATAATAACAATTGCGATTTGAATCATTCGGTCCCCATTTGCCGGTGAATGACCAGTCGTCTCTAAATCAACAATTGCATACTTTTGACTTTCCATCATACATCTCAACTCACAGTTCACATTAGATAGATGAATTTTATCATATATTTGGCTCAACGGCATCCCTCTACCCCTATAGATAGTACACAAAAAGAAGCATGTACAATTTGTACACGCTTCCTCGCTTTACATCACTGTTGCTTCTGGCTCATAGGCAATCATTTCTTTAATTTTATTGCCCTCGCCCATAATAGCTACTGTTGGCTTATGATCTTTTGCCTCTTCGTTATCTACATACACATAAGAAATAATAATCACAATATCGCCACGTTGTACTAGGCGTGCGGCTGCACCGTTCACACAAATAACGCCTGATCCACGTTCCCCTGCAATAATATAAGTTTCAAAACGTGCGCCATTGTTGTTATTGACGATATGCACCTTTTCGTTTGGAAGCATCCCTACTGCATCTAAAATATCCTCGTCAATCGTAATAGATCCAACATAGTTTAAATCTGCTTGTGTCACTGTAGCACGGTGGATTTTACTGTTCATCATCATTCGTAACATATTACAATCCTTCTTTCACATTAAAGATACAATTATCAATTAAACGAGTTTTACCAATATAGACAGCTACTGCTAAAAGCACTTGCTCCGTTTCAGCAAAAACGGGTGTTAAATCTGGATACGCTAATAGTTCAATATAGTCTATATCGCCATGTGTGCGCGCTGCAATGTGTGCCTTTGCTTTTGCAAGCGCATTTGCCGCGTCCCTATGCGCTAAAAAGCTATTACGAGCAAGCTGTAGCGCTTCATTAATGGCGGGTGCCTCAAGACGCTCCGCTTCACTTAAATACACATTTCGAGAGGATTTCGCTAAACCGTCCTCTTCCCGTACAATGGGTACTACTCGCATTTCTAAAGGGAAATTAAAATCGCGTACCATCGTAGCAATAATAGCAACCTGCTGTGCATCTTTTTGTCCAAAATAAGCTCGTGTCGGCTGTGCTAGGTGAAATAATTTTGAAACGACTTGTAAAACGCCATCAAAATGTCCTGGACGGCTCGCTCCACAAAGAATTGTTGCCTGTTCACCAGCATGAATACGAATACCACCATCATGCGGATACATTTCTTCAACACTCGGTGCGAAAACAATATCTACACCGACAGACTCTGCCAAAGCAGTATCCCGTGGTAAATCACGCGGATAGCTTTCAAAATCTTCGTCTGGCCCAAATTGTGTTGGGTTTACAAAGATACTCATAACAACTAAATCATTTTCTGCACGAGCTGTTTTCGCTAGCGTTAAATGGCCCTCATGTAAGTACCCCATTGTTGGAACGAGTCCAATTGTTTTTTGAGCTTGCTTAGCTGCTTGGATTTCTACGGTTAGTGCTTGGATTGTAGTGACGACTTTCATTATTTTACGCCCCCATATAGCTGATCCAACGCTTCCTCTTTCATCGTGAAGAAATGCTTCGGCGCAGGGAATGTACCTGCCTTTACCGCTTCTACGTAACCAGCAATTCCACGGCTTGCTTCTTGACCCATATTAGCAAACTGTTCTACAAATTTTGGCACATGATGCGAACCGTAGCTTAACATGTCATGATAAACCAAAACTTGTCCATCAGCCTCTACACCAGCTCCAATGCCGATTGTTGGAATAATGAGATTAGCAGATACCATCTCTGTTAGCTGATGCGGAATACATTCTAAAACGACTGCACATGCTCCAGCCTCTTGACATTTTTTTGCATCTTCAATGAGTTTCGTTGCCTGTTCAGCTGTTTTACCCTGAACCTTGTAGCCACCAAGTACTCCTGCTGATTGAGGTAGTAAACCTAAATGAGCTACCACCGGAATGCCAGCTGACGTTAATTTACGAATTGCTGGTAGAACATCGTCTGCACCCTCTAACTTCAGTGCATCTGCTCCTGTTTCTTGCATCATAGTTACCCCCGTTTTCAACGTCTCGTGTACATCACCGTGGTACGAACCAAATGGCATATCAACAACAACAAACGTCTCCTTTGCCCCTCGGCGCACTGCTTTTGCATGATGAACCATATCGGCTACTGTTACTGGCATTGTAGAATCATAGCCTAGTACTACCATACCTAGTGAATCTCCCACTAGAATCATATCGACGCCTGCTTCCTCGGCAAATTTTGCTGCAGGATAATCATATGCAGTAAGCATAACGATCTTCTCACCTGCAGCCTTCATCTTTAAAAAATCTGAAGTTGTTTTCATCATGTAGTCCTCCTTTTTTAAGGAAAGAAAACAGAAAAACCCCTCTGTTCCTAAAATAGACAGAAGGGTAGTGTTTCGTTCGTTTTCAAAAATCACCTCTTGTTTTAGATTAGAGGCCATAACTTAATAAAGGGATATCGAAGCAAATCTCTTTGAGAGAATTGCCCATTCCATTGACTCAAGTTATATTTTTGAACGCTTGTTTTCTTCCGTCCCTGTCATTAAAAGATCAAGGCAGATATTTATTGTAAATTGTTCTTACGTTTTGAAGGTGCCGTTCACAAAAGGATACTGCCCTTCGCACATACTATAACAGATTCTCCTAGTAATCTTCAATTATTATTTTCTAATAATTACGATCAATAGTAATTCCAATTTTAAACCATTCGTTTCTGAAAGATTGATTTTCGATAAACTTCAAACATTGTAAATAGGAACAAGGCAAATAAAAATGTGAATATACCAGAAATTACATTTGTAACTGGTACAAAGACATCCCAAAATGAATTGGTTAATGCGTGGAAAATAATACAGAGAAAAATACTTTTAGTGGATTGGTAAATGATCGTCAATAAAAAGGATAACGCTAAAGTTATTAGAGAAAACCATAGGAAGTTCATGTTCATTTGATTTGACCCTATGACAAACCATAATGGCAGATGCCAGACTGCCCAAATAACGCCCACAATCATTGTGCTCGTGAAGGGAGACCATCTTTTTTGTAATGTAGGCTGTAAAAAACCACGCCAGCCGATTTCTTCCACCCCTCCTCCTATAATCATGATTGGCAATTCAAGTAACGCCAGATATATTGGATTCTCCATAGTTGCTCCGCCCCATAGCGTTGGTAAAAAAAGGCGCAAATGCCAATCCGATTACAAAAATACACCAAGATACAGGATGTTTTGGATTTTTCACATTATGGATAAATAATTTAAACTCTTCTTTAGTCGAATATTTCTTTTTCAACCAAATCTCACAAATTGCAGGAGTAATTCCGCCGAGAATAAACAATAGCATATATATTGCATTGCCAAACTTCAGTAAATTCAGCTGTGTTAATAAGGCCAAACTGCCCCATATTATCCAAGACGTAGCAAAGGTATAAAATAGAAATCTCCTTATCTCTAAACCCAACTTGTATCCTCTCCTTCATTCGTACTCAATAGTAACAATACGGATTTGCAAAGTGTATTCATTAAACGAATTTCATCAAGTTGAACATTTTTATTTGGGAACATCCCGTAACATTTTTGCAAAACAACGTCTCTCACAATGCCATCAATGGATGTCATCATAAAGGTAGATAAATCCTCTATCGAAATCTCAGGCTTAAAGCAGCCTGAAGAAATACCCTTATGGATTGAATGAAAAATTTGTTGCATCAAATATTGCCCACTTTCATTCTCGTAAATGTTCGATAAAATTTTCTTTTCTCTTTCTGGATTGTTAGCACATAAAATCGTAAGCTCAAATTGGATTTTGCCAACTGTTGATACGTTCTCCTTCATGTACTCTCCAAGAAAATTAAATAATTTAATGATTGTTTTTGTAGGAGAATTACTCGTATCCGTAATTTCATCGATAATATGTTTATAGTCTGCATCGCAGGCCTAAGCACAAAGCCGATTTTGGACGCAATTATGCCGAGGCATAATTGATTAAAATTTGACAATTCAACATGATATGTAATATACTTCCACCATACTATACGACGTATAATATAAAACCTTGTATAGGTATTACAATGTGAGGTGAGAGAAAATGACATTTCAACTTGGCTCAGCTTTACTTGACGCTTGTGTACTCGCCATCGTCGATAAAGAGGATGCTTATGGTTACTCATTAACACAGCAAATACAATCCGTGATGGATATATCAGAATCTACGCTGTACCCAGTATTACGTCGTTTACAAAAAGCAAATTGCTTAACAACCTACGATCAGCCCTACCAAGGCAGAAATAGACGGTATTACCAAATTACCGAGCAAGGCCGAATACGATTACTGGAACTATTAAAAGAATGGCACAAGTATAAAGAAAAGGTTGATTGTGTACTTATAGGAGGGAAATAAGATGAATAGAGCAAGCTTTTTGAAAAAGCTACGGGGGAAATTACAACGTCTTCCAGCGCATGAGATTGATGCTGCGCTTGCCTATTATGAGGAATATTTCGATGAAGCAGGAGAGGAAAATGAACAGCGGGTCATACAACAACTAGGCTCCCCTTCTCATGTTGCATCACAAATAATGGCAGACTATGCATTAAAGGATATAGAAGCAACTTCAACTTCAACTTCAACTTCAGCTTCAACTAAGAAGAATATGTCTGCGATTTGGCTTATCATTCTAGCAATATTATCTGCCCCACTTTCTTTACCGCTACTTGCAGTAGCTATAGCACTTATTTTTTCATTTGGAGCAGTTGTATTCAGCGTTATCATCGCAATTATCGCAACTGTACTTGGTATCTTTTTCGGTGGAATCGCTGCACTTATTTCAGGCTTCTTCATTTTAACTAAGGACTGGCCAACAGCATCACTCTTTATGGGTGTTGGCTTTATCGTAACAGGTTTGGGCATCCTACTTTTCCCAATCGTTGCTCGTTTAATCAAAACAATCGTTGTTGTTTGTGTTGAAGCATTAGGTAAACTATTCCATATAATAACGAAGAAGCAAAAGGAGGGATACTAATGACGTCTCGACATACCCATATTGCCATTACAATGATTGCTTTAGGCGTATTGTTAGCTTTAGTTGGTTATTTCTCTGGTGGAAAATGGAGTTTTGTGATAAATGATGAAGGTATCCAACTGCCTGAGAACAATAAACTAGTAAACAATTCCTATAAACTAGATGATTTCACTAATCTCAATATTATCAATCACTATGGAGATGTTGAAATTGTTACTAGTGATCGTTATGCATTAGAAACAAATGTTATTAAAGATGATGATGTGACGTACATTATTAAAGACAATACATTAACTGTTGAAACAAAGAGTAAGAAGAAGAATGGTTTCGAATTCGGATTTTTTAACTTCAGTACTCCTTCCATCAAAATCTATGTTCCTTCAGATATAAAATTGAAAACCATTGTCCTTAATAGTAATTTTGGAGATACAACGATTCGTGGTTTGAAATATCAAGAGTTAAATTTAATTGAAGATTTTGGAGACATACTATTTAAAGACTCTACTGGTGATAAAACAGAGATTACACAATCATTTGGTGATATGAAGCTACAACAATTTTCAAGTAATGGCTTCGTTGCCGAAAGTGAACATGGTGATATTAACATAGATGGAACATTAAATGGTCAATCCACTATTACGTCTGACTTTGGAGATACAACACTTCACTTACAAAACAAGAAAAGTGAGCTTGGCTATGAATTAGAAACTGACTTCGGGGATCTTTCAGTTGATAAGGAAGATCAAAACAGCAAGGTATCACAAATATATAAGGGTGATAACCAGCTAAAAGTAACACTTTCTTACGGTGACTTACAATTAATGTTGAAGTAAAGAGATTTGGCAAAATGAGGAGTTGATTTCCGTTCCGGCTAGGCGCTTTGTTGCTGACGCTTCGCTTTCGCACAGAAAACATTTGTTGCTGACGCTTCGCTTTCGCACAGTAAACATTTGTTGCTGACGCTTCGCTTTCGCACAGAAAACATTTGTCGCTGTCGCGCGTCAATTATGGCATCATCTTAGATAAAAAATACGATTTTTGAGGTGATCAATATGAAAATTAGAAAAGCAAACTTTGAAGATGCTCAAGGTATCGGAAAAGTACATGTTGACAGTTGGAGAACAACTTATAAAGACATTCTTCCAGATGATTTTTTGAATAATTTATCTTACAAGCAGCGAACAGAACTTTGGAAGAAGAATATTTCAGATACTTCGAATTATGTACTGGTGGCGGAAAATGAACTAGGTGAAATAATTGGCTTTGCAACTGGTGGCACGCGAAAAACTAATTCAGTACCCAATGCAACTGATTTAACGTCTATCTATCTATTAGAAGAATATCAAGGGACGGGAATCGGTAAACAACTACTCAAAGAAATATTCACCTATTTTAAACAAAAAGGATACGAAAAAGTATTTGTTGAAGTATTAGCAGAAAATAAAACACGCTATTTCTATGAATATTATGGTGCACAGTATGTCAATAATGTAGAAATAAAAATTGGTGGAAAAATAGTAGAAGAGCTTATTTATGTATGGAGTGATATTGATGAGGTTACAGAAAAAATAAAATAGGGAACTATGCGAAACTGTTATAATCTAAAAATATGAAAGAACGTATATTCTCAAATTGAAAATATACGTTCTTGATTTAATTTTTTTAACAGATAAACCAGTACATACTAAATACAATAACAGAGTAACCCTATGCTCTACAAAATTTTTATATCTCCAGAATAAATTGTTCGAACTGTGCCATCATCCTCTTTTAGCTGTAGTACACCTTCATCCGTAACCCCACTGGCAATGCCTTCAAAGCGCCCGCGTAAAGTTGTTACTTCAATACGTTGTCCAATGGTGCATGACATTTGTTCCCATAGCTTTTTAATGCTAGCAAAGCCATCTCTCACGTATAGATCCGTGAATTGTTCTAAATATTGAAGAATAGATGCAACAAGGGCTGCACGATTAATTTCCTCACCCGCTTCTAAACGTAAGGATGTCGCAATATCAGCAATTTCTGGGGAGAAGTCTGATTCACCTTGATTTGCATTAATACCTATGCCTACTAGCAGTGCTTGTACACGGTCTGCCTCAGCCTGCATTTCTGTTAATATACCAGTACATTTTTTCCCTTTAATGAGTAAATCATTTGGCCATTTAATGGCTGGTTCAACATGTTTATATAATGTTTTAATAGCCATCGTAACCGCAACAGCTACGACAAGCGTATACGATGAAGCTTGCTGAGGAGTAACATCAGGTCTCACAATCACGGTCATCCAAATACCTGTACCATTTGCAGATTCCCATGGACGCGCCATACGACCACGACCAGCAGTTTGCTCCTCCCCGATTATTATCGTGCCATGCGGAGCGCCTTCTTGTGCAAACTTATGAGCGATTGTTTGTGTTGAATCTACAACATCAAAATAATGAATTTCACGTCCAAAATGTTCTGTATTTAAAAATAGTTCAATTTGTGTTGGACTTAAGCTATTTGGCACACCAGTCAGTACATAGCCCTTTTTCTTTACCGTTTCAAATGTATAGCCTTCCTCCTGTAGCGACTGCATATGTTTCCATACAGCTGTACGTGATACTCCAAGGGAATCTGCTAGCTCCTGACCCGAAACCGCTTCACCATTAGCAGCTAATATTCTTTTTAAAATTTCATCCTTCATAGAAGTACTCATGCTAATCAATCCTTTATTAAACTCTGCTATATTTTTTTATTTGAATATTGATTCAATTGTATTAATCATACTGTAAATTATGACAATTGACCACAATCTATCATCAAATATCTTTTAGCTACTAGTTATCTTCACTCCAATCAATGTAACCTCCAATTTCTGACCATCCAAAAAATAGAGCAAATAAATTAATAAGGAGCCGTCTCATTCATTTTTTGAGACCGGCTCCCCGTTTTTAAATCTATCTTTAATATTCTTTGTTGAAATAATCGTGTTCTATCCAATTTTTTATCTGTTGTCGATCATTTTGAAGCTTGCCATTAACAACTGCTTCAAGCATCACCTGCAAAGCTTCTTTTACCCATGGTCCACCTTTTTTTCCAGACCATTTTATTAAATCTGTACCGTTTACAATTAGCTCTCGCTTGTGTTTAATGGGAAGCTTCGTCTGTATTTCATGAATACTTAGCTGTGGCATTTGCACGTCAAGCTGTCTCAGCTTCGCAAAATAACAAGCTGTCTCTAGTTCCTGTTGTGTATATAAAAAGTAATCCATTTTCGACCAGCCACTTTTTAAAGCTTTTAAAGCTTCTAACACAGCTTTGACAAATGCCATCTCCTTATTCGATAAACGATAGTCACCTAGCACTTCACGCCAATGATCACCCTGTAAAGCCGCAAAATATGCCCAGCCTAATAGCTTGTCCTGTGTGTTAAATTCAAACCAGTCATCAGCTTGAAAAGTACCATTCAAATAATTCACCAAGCTACTTTCTTCAAGCTTTCTTATACCGTTAAAAACATCTTTCCCTACCCATAGCTTATCGAGCTCTGCCTTTATGCGCTCCTTCGCAATCCAAGAAATATTATCAGCCTTGTCCTGCATTGCTTTCAAGGTTTCTGATTCAATTAGAAAACCGAGCTGAGCTGAAAAACGCACGGCTCGTAGCATTCGTAATGCATCTTCCGAAAAGCGTTTCTGCGCGTTACCAACAGCTCGAATTATACCAGCCTCAATATCTTGGCGTCCTCCATAAAAATCAACAAAAGAACCATCACGACGCATCGCAATGGCATTCATCGTAAAGTCTCGGCGCTGTAAATCTTCTTTTAACGAACGTACAAATTGCACTTCTTCGGGTCTACGGTGATCCGTATATTCACCATCTGTGCGATATGTCGTTACTTCCACCGATCCAGCTGGCACGATAACAAGTACCGTCCCATGCTGAATCCCTATATCAACCGTGTGATTAAAGATAGACTTTACTTCGTCTGGCATGGCATTTGTTGCAACGTCTACATCGTGAGCAGGACGACCGAGTATAGCATCTCGAACCGCGCCGCCGACTATCACTGCTTCAAAGCCTGCGTTTTCTAGTTTTTCAATAACTGAATAGGCTGCTTGCCATTCTTTATTGTTTTGCATGATTTCTTTCAGCAACCTTTTCATACAATTTTTCATATTGTTCTACAATTTTAGATGAATGGAATTTTTCATCAACAGCACGGATAGCTGCTTCACGGAAACGTTGTAGTTTCTCTTCATCATTTAATAGGTTTACGGCATACTCTGCCACTGCGTCCGTATCACCTAATTCTACTATATAGCCATCTACACCATGCTCAATGACTTCTGGAATACCGCCTACAGCTGATCCAATACAAGGTACACCACAAGCCATTGCTTCAAGTAAGACTAACCCGAAAGATTCCTGCTGTGATAATAATAATTTAAGGTCACTGATCGCATACAATTCAGCCAAATTTTCTTGTTTGCCTAAAAATAGAACATCCTCCATATAAGGGCTTTCCTTTACTTGATCCATTACACGATGCTTTTCTGGGCCATCTCCTACAAGCAATAGCTTTGCCTTCATGTTTGCACGAATCTTCATAAAGGCGTCTATAATATGCGGAAGATTTTTAATTTTACGGAAGTTTGATACGTGAATAATAACTTTTTCATCCTCTTCAATTCCAAATTGTTCCTTAAGGGTTCCTGAATTTCGTGGGAAGTATTCACGTTCATCAACAAAGTTATAAATCGTGTTAATCGGCTTTACTGTATCGATAAGCTCATAGGTTTGCTGCTTTAATGCCTCTGACACTGTCGTAACGATATCAGATTTGTCAATGCCATACTTAATTGCCTGTGAAAGAGTGGAATCCTGCCCAAGCACCGAAATATCTGTACCGTGTAACGTTGTGACAATCCCAATGTCGCGACCACTCATTTCACGTGCTAAAACAGCACAGACAGCATGTGGTATTGCATAATGCACATGAAGCACATCTAGTTCTTCATCCTTAATCACGTCCGCCATTTTACTCGCTAATGCTATATCATATGGCGAATATTGAAATACTGAATAATTGTTAACTTCTACTTCATGGAAAAAGACGGTTGGATAAATTTTATTCAATCGAAATGGTACGCTTGAGGTGATGAAATGAATCTCGTGTCCCCTCTCTGCAAGCATTTTTCCTAATTCTGTTGCAATAACACCAGAGCCTCCAACTGTTGGATAACAGGTAATGCCGATTTTTAGCTTTTTCATTCGATTATCATCCTTTCTAAATCACGTCTTTTTTAATTTCGTCTTTCTTGAATCAGTCTCCAATCCACAAAGCCTTCTTGTAGGCCTTTTAGTAATATTTCTGCTGTTCCCATATTTGTGGCCAGTGGCACTTGGTAAACATCACAAAGACGAATAAGTGCAGAAACATCTGGCTCATGTGGTTGTGCTGTTAAAGGATCACGGAAAAAAATGACCATGTCCATATCATTATTGGCAATCATTGCGCCAATTTGTTGATCTCCTCCGAGTGGTCCTGAACGAAAACGTGTTACCTCTAAGCCTGTAGCTTCAATAACACGCTGTCCTGTTGTACCCGTAGCAAACAACTTATGCTCATTTAAAATATTTTGGTATGCAATAGCAAACTGTACTAAATTATCTTTTTTACGATCATGTGCAATTAATGCGATTTTCATAATGCTTCCATCCCAATCTTTAAATGATGTTTTCTAAACCATATACAAGTTGATCCATTTTCATGACCTCTTCTACGCAAAATGCTACACCCGACATAAAAGAATTACGATTTAACGAATCATGACGAATAGTTAATAGCTGCCCATCTCCGCCAAATAACACTTGCTGGTGTGCCACTAAACCAGGTAAACGAACAGAGTGAATACGCATGCCATCAAATTCTGCCCCTCTTGCACCCTCAATTGTTTCTTTTTCCTCTGGATGTCCTTGCATTTTTTGTGTTCGCACCTCTTGAATCAATTGTGCCGTTTTAACAGCTGTTCCAGATGGCGCATCCAGCTTTTGATCGTGGTGCATTTCAATAATTTCAACATCAGGTAAATATTTTGCCGCTTCCTTAGCAAATTTCATCATAAGGATTGCCCCTATCGCAAAGTTTGGAGCAATAATACAGCCTAGCTCTTTTTCTTTCGCAATTGCTGATAATTCTACTAGTTGTTCATCTGTAAAGCCTGTTGTACCAATTACAGGTCGTACATTCAAATTCAAGGCCTCTTTAGTATGTTTATATACTGCATGCGGGCTTGTTAAATCAACTAATACATCTGGTGCAGTCGCCTCTACAAGTTCAGACATATCCGTAAAGATTGGAGCCGTATAACTTGCCGGAAACATCTCCAAATCAGCTAATGTTTTTCCTACTTCTTTATAATCTAGCACAGCTACTAATTCCATTTTGTCATGCTTCATGACCGTATGTACAGCCTCAGCCCCCATTTTTCCCCTAGGTCCTGCTATTGCTACACGAATTGACATTATTCTCCATCCTTTCTAGTCCAGCGATCTTTATCCCTTGTTTCAAATTTATGTATAACGCGTAAAAGTGCTTCATCTAATTTAATGCCCTGCGCATTTGCAAAGCACACTAAAACAAAGAAAAAGTCACCTAATTCTTCTTCAATACTGTTTGTTTCTTCTGTACTCTTTTTCTTCTTTTGCCCGTAAACGTCCTGCACCTCACGAGACAATTCACCAAGCTCCTCGGTTAGCCGTGCCAGTAGCTCAAATGGTGGGAAGTAGCCTTCTTTAAATTGCCCTATATAATCATCCACACGCTGCTGTAAAGCATGCATTGTCACTTGTTCAGTCATCTAAATCACACTCCTACTTACCATCGTATAAAATTTACACCATTGTTGTCAAAAACAATAAAATGTCAGATAATAGATAACACTACTTCATTTGTTTGGAACTTCAGGAGGTCATATGCTAAAACAGATCAAAATTAGCAATATCATCGCAATAATGCTCGGAGCTGCAATTTTTAGCTTCGGCTTCGTCCACTTCAACATGCAAAATCAACTTGGTGAAGGTGGCCTCAGTGGCATTACACTCATACTTTATTTTACACTTGGCTGGGACCCTGCTTTAATGAATTTACTATTAAATATTCCTATGTTTATTATTGGTTATCGTTTACTTGGGAAAAAATCATTTATTTATACGCTTGTTGGAACTTTATCTGTTTCAGTTTTCCTTAAAGTTTTCCAAAAGTATCAATTTACTATTCATTTAGAGGACGATATGCTACTTGTTGCTCTTTTTGCAGGGGTTTTTGTTGGACTAGGGCTCGGTATCGTCTTTCGCTTCGGTGGTACAACCGGCGGTGTAGATATTTTGGCTCGCCTTGGGCATAAATATTTTGGTTGGAGTATGGGTAAAACGATGTTCATCTTTGACGCAATTGTCATTATCCTATCATGGTTAACATTTTTAGATGCACGCTCAATGATGTATACCCTCGTTGCGGTATTTGTTGGTGCACGAGTCATTGATTTTGTTCAAGAAGGAGCATATGCAGCACGTGGAGCACTTATTATTTCTGAAAAATCTAGCACTATTGCTGAGATGATTGCCTTACGAATGGAACGTGGCATTACTATTCTTGAAGGACATGGCCACTTTACTAAGCAACAAAAAGAAGTTATTTATTGTGTCATTGGCCGCAATGAGGTTGTACGCTTAAA
Source organism: Lysinibacillus sp. NPDC058147 (assembly GCF_042884205.1). NCBI lineage: Bacteria > Bacillati > Bacillota > Bacilli > Caryophanales > Bacillaceae > Lysinibacillus > Lysinibacillus sp. NPDC058147. Next base: position 134,108 of record NZ_JBHVUJ010000004.1, on the reverse strand, counting down.
AGCTATTGTTCATGAGGTTGATCCACACGCCTTCGTATCTATAATAGAAGTACGAGATGTTGCAGGAGAAGGCTTCACGCTAGACGACAAAAAACAGCCGCTGCACTAAAAATAACAATTTAGCCTGCTCTCCTCGAAACTTTTTACTTTTTCGTTGAAGGTAGGCTTTTTTCATAGTAAATTAACGGATTAAAAAACTTGCTATAGTGAATTACCACTACAACAAGTTTTTTATTAGTCGTCATTTCGCATATTTGTAAAGATTAATACTAAACGTAATAATTCTAATACAGCTACCGCTGCTGCGGCCACATATGTTAATGCTGCAGCACTTAACACTTTTCGTGCTGGACGTTCTTCTTCATTTGTAATAATTCCTAGAGAATTCATTTGCACTAACGCACGCTTCGATGCATCAAACTCTACTGGTAACGTTACTAATTGGAAAACTACACCTGCTGCCAATAATACGATACCTAAAAGTAACATATTTGCGCTACTTGCAAAAATACCAATCATGACAAATATCCAAGACATATTTGATGAAATATTTGCAACTGGCACTAGCTTACTGCGTAATGTCAGCATTGAATAAGCTTCTTTATGCTGGATGGCATGGCCAACCTCGTGGGCAGCAACTGCAGCACCAGCAATACTAGCCTCGTAGAAGTTACTTTCCGATAAAGCAACTGTTTTTGTCGCCGGATTATAGTGATCAGACAACACACCTTGTGTTGGAACAACTCGTACATCATATAAGCCGTTCGCATCTAAAATCGCACGCGCTACCTCTGCACCTGTTTGTCCCTTCATTGTTCGTTCTTTTGCAAACTTATTGTACGTACCCTTTACTTTCATCTGTGCGTAAAGCGGTAGTAGCATTATTATTGCAAAATAAACAATATACATACTTGTTGACAATTTTCTAACCCCTTTCTACTTCGATACTATAATTCTATAATCATTTACCTAATTCGGCAAATATTTGCGCCACCTAATTGAGAAGATCGCTAAAAAAATGCATGTAACTGATAACCAGAAAGTAAAATAGCCAATATAGCTCGTATAATCTGCTAAATCACGATACATCGGCATTTGCCCAAATACATAATCAATTACATCATTATGCAATGTCCATACCGCTGCCACGGCAATATGCCAATATGAAAAAACATATTTACCAAGATACAAAATTACTTGGACTGCCATAGCAAAATGCGAGCCCACAAGCATCCAGCCTTGCCAACCTATAGATCCAGTTTCAATCAACGTCCAAATATTCATCACATCAGCCCAGATTCCATATTTCACCGACGTAATAAGTGCTAGAACTTCCATTAGCGGCCATTTTTTATCCATAATCCAAGCTATCAATACAAAGCAAAAGAATAAGCTAGCTGTCGGGCTATCCGGTACGAAAATATAAAAAATTGGCTTCGTGATGGCAAGTTGCCATCCATACCAATAATAACCGTAAATAGTTCCTAATAAATTGATAATAAGTAATAGAATTAAAAATGACTTATGCGTAAGGAGATACCAGATGTTTGCACGTGTAATTTGCATATTTAAAACTCCTTTATGTTCTGTCTTTTCTAAGATGCCTTTTTTAATTGTTATTATGTATAAAATAGTCTTTAATTTGCCACATTTTCAATAATCGCTGACTGACACCTAGGCTCCTTAATTTGTTCACACAAACACTGTCAGGTCTTGAATAGCCAATTCTGCAGTTGTGGGAGGGCATTTACCTCTATCTTAAATTGTATTATGTATATCCAAATAAATATTATAGAACTAAAATTTATTTTACGGGAACTTTTTTGAAGTTGTAATAGTCACATTACTAAGCAAGAAGAAAAAAAGAGCCAGTTTCCTGACTCTTTTAAAACAAAGCTTATTTCTTAGCCTTTAAGCTCGCAATAAATTCTGCTAATTGCTTCGCTTCTTCATCTGTACCATGGAATTGACCAGGTGGCATTCCATTACGACCATTATGAATAATATCTTCAACTTGTTCAGCTGTTAGCTCATTACCTAGTAATTTTGGAGCAGCTGGGCCACCTTTTAAATCAGCAGCATGACATCCGATACAAGATTTAGCTTGTTCTCCTGTATCACCATTCCAAATCGCAAATCCTGGAAGCGATTCATCAATATCAACATCAACTTCTTCTTCAATTGCACCCATTGCTTTTTGAGCTTCCCAATCATGGTTTACAACTGCTTCCCATGTTAAGTAAAACATAGCTGCCAGTGTCAATAACATAAACGCTGTTGGTAGCGGACGTTTAGATGGACGACGTTCTGGACTTTTATCTAAAAATGGCATTAATAATAGCGATCCAAATGCAAGACCTGGAATTACAATTGCTCCAATAACATTATACGGACCTGAAGCAAATGAATATTTTAATAATTGATACAAGAATAAGAAGTACCAGTCCGGTAATGGCACGTATTGTCTTGTCGGATCAGCTGGTCCTTCAAGTGGTGATGGATGTGCAACTGTTAATATTAAATAACCTATTAAAAATACAGCACCAACCATCCATTCTTTTAGTAAGAAGTTCGGCCAGAAGGCTTCCGTCTTACCTGGATATTCGGAATAATCCTTTGGAACGTTCGGCATTCTGTGATTCGCTTTAATACGAGAATCACCAACAAATTTCATTCCTTTTCCGCGATGCATTATGTCCCCTCCTTTAAAAAATCATCGAACCGTCAAGAACTATTACAACGGCCCTGAAATTCCTTGACGACGAATCATGATAAAGTGTGCTGCAAGTAACGCAAACAATACTGCAGGTAAGAAGAATACATGAATCGCAAAGAATCGTGTTAACGTTTGAGCACCAAGAATAGTTGAGTCACCCGCTAATAAGATTTTAATCCATTCACCGATAAACGGTACGGATGCAGCAATTTGGATACCAACTTTTGTAGCGAATAATGCTTTCATATCCCAAGGTAATAAGTATCCTGTAAAGCCAAGACCCATCATTACACCAAAAATACCTACACCAACCATCCAGTTTAATTCACGAGGTTTTTTATAAGAACCTGTAAAGAATACACGAAGCGTATGTAAGAACATCATTACAATTACTAATGAAGCTCCCCAGTGGTGCATACCGCGTACGATTTCACCAAATGCTACTTCGTTTTGTAAATAATAAACTGATTTCCAAGCATTCACTACGTCTGGTACATAGTACATTGTTAAGAACATACCTGATAGAATTTGAATTACCGTGATGAAGAAAGTTAATCCACCGAAACAGTAAACGAATGCTGAAAAATGATGTGCAGGGTTCACGTGCTCTGGCACTTCGTGGTCGGCAATATCACGCCAAATCGGTGTAATATCTAAGCGTTCATCGACCCAATCATAAATTTTATTTAGCACTGTTTTGTACCCCCTTACTTAACTAGAGTATTTGCATGAATTGGACCAAGAGATAAATAACCATTATCTTCTTTAATTTCATATTCATCCAATGGACCTAATGGTGGTGTTCCTGGTACATTTTTACCATTTTTTTCGTAACGTCCACCATGACAAGCACAGAAGAATTGATCTGGGTGTGTTGAATCTGATCCCCAGTCCACCATACATCCTAAATGCTTACAAACAGGAGATAATGCTACGATTTGATCGCCTTGTTTGAAAACCCATGCTACGTTTGTTACGTCTGATTTGTACCATGCATCAACTTGTTCGAATGTTAAGTCAACTTTAACAGGTTTGTCAGTAATATCAGCGATTTTATGCTCTGTTTTTACAAAGTTGCCACCAGCATGACTTTGTAGTACTGGGTCTATTGCAAAACGAAGCATTGGCATCAGCATACCTGCCGCCATAAATCCACCTACACCAGTTAGTGTATAGCTTAGGAATTGACGACGTGAAACTCGATTATTACTCATTTTTTTCCCCCCTCTAACTTAAAGGTCAGTCCAACGGACATTCTTTTACAAATAGTAATACTAGGACATATCTATGATATATCAACTCCATAGCTTGGTCAATATAGCATTCTGTGGAAAGCTGGAGAATGTGAACAATTATTGAAACAAATTGTTAAATCTGTGTCCATTTAGTCGAAAACATCGGAATCACTTGACGTAATTGATCTTCGAGAATAGAATTTTTCACACCTTTATCCATACTTTCTAACGGAATCGCTGGTAGCCAAATAACATTTACTTCATCTCCAATATTTGTCCAAAAATGGTCACAAGTAATGAAGAACACATGCTTAAAACCAGCATTATGTAATTGTGTCTCTAATTGCTTTGGCATATCTTCGTTTTTTAATGTTGCACTATACGAAAATGGTGGCATCAGTAATAGACGGCCTTTAAACTGTTGTTCGATAAAAGCTATGAGCGATAACAAAAAATCCGCCTCTGCACCACTCTGTTTCATTTTTTCAGGAGTTAAATCGACGGTTACGAGTGGAACAATTGCTGTATCGATAAATTCCTTCTGTGCCATAAACGATGTCACATCGTTTGCATTAAAATACATCTCATAAACCTCCTCATGTTGCATAAATCAATTTCGTCTTGGCGTATTTGCCGCTTGCCAGGGCCTGTAAGGCCGACACAATGTGGTCATTCAGTAAGCCACAGGACGTAGTGAGTTCCTCTATTTCAGTAGGTGTTTGGTACCACTGAATGAAGATAAAAAAAATGCCCTTCTCCACTCTTCAATAAGGATAGCCAATAAAAAGTGAAAACAATCATTCACTTGTTATGTTATCATATTGAGGTAGATAAAGGACATTCAATTTTCCCTAAAACTAATGTAAATTAGCCGTTTCCTTTAATGCTTGTAACAAATTAGACAATTCATAAAAGCGCTCTTCATCTCCCTGATCGAGGGCTTCATCAATTTGTGCGAGTAATTTTTCTTCTTGGAATACGAGTAAGCTGTTGGAAAGCAGCTCTTCTGCCAGTAAACGATCTTTTTCACTGACAATCAGTGCTTCCGGCATATAAGGGTTTTCTTCAAGAACTGCTAAGTATTGTGCACTTGGTGGTACATTTGGAAAATTCAATTGTATATACATATCTTCATGCTCATGTAAACGTAAATCATGGAAGGATTTCTCAGCATCTGCTGTCATTACATTGCCTTTGTAAAAACGAAACGGCACTCCTGTTGAATCGACCGTTGACATTACCATTGCTCTAGGGCAATAGTGAGCTTCTTCAACAAATCGAATTCGTGTTAATAACTCATCGTTACTTAATAAGTAATTCAATATCCATACACACTCACGACGTTTCAATTGATAATTTTTTAAAAACCATCTAACAAATGCTTTTTTATCGACAACTGATACAGAAGCAGTCATACCCACTCCCTCCTTTACTCAAATTCTAAGGTTTCTAACTTCTCTTGCCACTCAAGTTCACCCGGCTGAATAGTTATTAATTGACCGAGCACTTCTTTAGCTTCTGAACGCTTTCCTTCCTCTAATAAGAAATAAACATACTTTTCTAAAAATGCTGCATCTTCCTTAAAATCATTATATGCCAAACGGTAAAATTCGTATGCACGGTCGTACAATTCTAAATTTTCATATGCAACTGCAGCAAATGGGTATAAAGTACTCCATTCAAAATCATTTTTTTGCAACGTTTCAAATAATTCTATTACATCCTCATGACGCTCTTGTTGTGACAACACAGAGATTAATGCTAATACTGCCTCCATGTATTCAGGATCTAAAGCAATGGCTTCACGGAGATGCTGCTCGCCTTCAGCTGGCAAACCCGTTTTCAAAGCCATTTTACCAGCGAATAAGAATAAGGACTTATCATATTCGTCACGCTTTAATCCTTCCAGAATGGCTGCGTATGCTTTTTTATTGTCCTCCGTCATTGCATAGCTTTCAGCAAGTAGTAAATAGGCTGAAAAATAATCAGGGTCTAATTCTTTTAATTCCTCTAATTGTTTAATGGCCATTTCATATTTTTGTGATTGAAAGGCTGAATACGCAGCACCAAATAAAACATCTGGCTTTACTTCATCATCAAGTGCTTTTAAATAGTAATCTAAAGCCGTTTCATAGGCAGCTCCTGCACGATATACCTCAGCAAGTCTTTCAACAAGACTTACCCCAGCAAATTCAACTTGTTGTTCATACAAATCTTCATATAATCTCGCAGCCTCTAAAAAACGACCCGTTTCAAATAAAAGCTCCGCTTTTGCAAATTGTAGTAATGGCTCTTCGGGTAATATAGATAATGCCTCATTGATGCGCATTTCTGCTACTTCAAATAACCCTTGCATTTGATAATAATCTGCTAATACTAATAATGCTTGAGGATATTCAGGAGATGACTCCTCTACTTCTAATAAAAAGTCTAACGCTTCATCTTCATCACCAAGTTCCATTAAGACGTTTGCACGATCAATTTTTAACTGTGCCTCTTCTGGAAATAAAAATTGTAGATGCTCCAGTACACGGTCAGCTTCCTTCATATATCCATACTGCATAAAAACTTCAGATAGCGCATAAATTTCCTCAGGTAGCTCCTTCGTTAAAAATGTTTCAAGTAGCTGTTCAATTAATGCTAAGTCCCCTTGTTCAAGTGCTTGCATCATTTCAGTCATCGCATTGTTCACAGTCATTCACCTATTCTTTCATTAATATCTTTATGCTACAAAACATTTTCTTTCGAAACAAGAAAAAACTCCCCAAAAGACTTGGAGAGTCAAGCATAGACTTTATCTTACTTCCTCTATATGCTCGAAAAACGATGGATAAGAAACCGCAATACATTCTGCGTCATCTAAAGTAACAGCCCCATCCGTTATTAATGCTGCAACTGCGCCCATCATTCCTATACGATGATCACCATAAGTTTGAAGGCAAGCACTTCGTAATGGAGTTGGTCCTTCAATAATCATTCCATCCTCAGTTGCTTCAATATTAGCACCTAGTTTTTTCAATTCATCCACTACAGCCGTTATCCGGTCTGTTTCCTTCACTTTTAATTCCTCGGCATCCTTAATTATAGTTCTCCCATTTGCCTGCGTCGCTAATAAAGCAAGGATCGGGATTTCATCGATAAGACGAGGAATAATATCTCCCTCAATTGTAGTTCCTTTTAAAGCTGACGTTTCAATTGTAATTGTTGCTGTCGGCTCTGATTGGCTATCTTCATTCGGTATAATTGTCATAGAAGCTCCCATATTATGAAGTACTTCAATGATACCATCTCGTGTTGGATTAATTCCGACATTTTCTAGCGTTATTTTACTATCCTCACAGATAGCTCCCGCTACTAAGAAAAAGGCTGCAGATGAAATATCACCTGGTACAGAAACATGCGTCCCTGTTAAAGTTTGCCCTCCTTTTAACGAAATAACACCATCCATCTCATCAACCTGCGCACCAAATTGACGTAGCATTCTCTCGGTATGATCTCGAGATACTTCAGTTTCTCGCACAATTGTAGTACCTTCAGCACGTAAACCCGCAAGTAAAATAGCTGACTTTACCTGTGCACTTGCAACAGGCATTTGGTAATCAATAGCTTGTACTGTCGTACCTTGAATGGCTAATGGCGTATATTGCCCATCTGCTCTTCCGGTAATGTGAGCACCCATTTGACGTAACGGATCAATAACACGGCGCATCGGTCGCTTTCCAATTGACGCATCTCCTGTCATCACTGAATGTACAGTAGATCCAGCTAAAATCCCTAACATTAAGCGTGTCGTCGTACCAGAGTTTCCTGTGTATAGTACTTCTGTCGGCTCTTGCCACCCCTCTATACCTGGGCTGTCGATGGATACATTTGTTCCTTCCACGTCAATTTTTACACCAAGTTTTCGGAAACAATCAATTGTACTCAAACAATCTTCACCTAATAAAAAGCCGTCAACTGTCGTTTTACCCGTTGCAATAGCTCCAAACATAACGGAACGGTGAGAAATAGATTTATCACCTGGAATCGTTAAAGTCCCTTGTAAGGAAGGTTTATCATATTGTAATACTTTTTCACTCATCGTTTTCTTCCCCCCAATATGAAGATAGAAAGCGCCGTATTTTCCGACGCTTTCTTTTAAACAAGTCTATGTTACCTATGAAATATATGTTTCATAATTTGCCCGCTTTTGTATACACGCTGCTGCACGTTCACGGTCACTTTCGCTTTGTAAGCTAATAACAAGAATCCCGAAAACGTCCTCACGTGACTCTACGATACGTAAATTCGTAATACTAATCGCTTCGTCTGCAAGTAAGCCTGTCACCTCAGAAATAACCCCTGGATAGTCAGGAACATCAACATATAAGTCAAATGATGTAAACATAGCTCCTGCACTAATCGGTAATTCATCTCTTAGCTCTTTGGCAACCGCAAAATATGTTTCTATGTCATCCGAGCTACCATTTACAAGCAGCTCCTTCACTTGACTCATTTCCTTTTCCCAGCCTTCTAGCTGTGCAATAAGCTCATCTCGATTTTGTAATGTAATATCACGCCATAAAATCGGATTGGACGAGGCAATACGCGTTACATCACGGAAGCCGCCTGCAGCAAGTGAACGAGTCATTGGATACTCCCCATTTTCTCCGCCCAACTGATGCACAAGAGAAGCAGCAACGACATGTGGAAAATGACTAACTACAGCTGTCATATGATCATGCTCACGGGCAGATACACTAACAACTTTTGCATGTGTAAATTTTAATAGACTCTCAAGCTGTGCCATATTGACAATCTCTTCACCTGCGAGCGGCGTAAGCATATAATACGCATTTTCAAAAAGGTGAGCCTTTGCAGCTAAAACACCGCTTTTATGTGAGCCTGCCATTGGATGTCCTCCAATAAAGGTAATTCCTAACTCACGTAGCTCCCCAGCCTTTTGCATAATCATCTTTTTTGTACTACCTGTATCTGTTACGATTACTTTATTTTTTAACGGCCATGTTTTTAATTGTTCCATCCATTCAAGCGTTGCGTTGACGGGTGTTCCAAAAATAATTACATCCACTTCTTCCGCAACTTCTTTTGGGTCTGTCACAATATCATGAACAATATTTAATGTTTTCGCATGTTCACGTGTTTTCAAATCCATATCATAGCCTATAATTTTTGTTTCTGGTGCCTTTTGCAAAGCCAAGGCAATAGAGCCTCCAATTAGACCAAGCCCAATAACGAGCACGTTGCGTGTCATGCAAAAACTCCTTGCTCTTTTAGGACGTTTTCAAGGTGACCTAATAACGCTTCGTTTTGAGCCTCTGTTCCGATTGTCACGCGGATAAACCCAGGTAATCCTAACGCATTTCCACTACGGACTATAAAGCCTCGTTTCATTAGCTCATAAAAAACAACATCACTATCAGTATTCGTATTAAAGAAAATAAAGTTCGTATCAGAAGGGAAGTATTTCAAATTATGTTTTTCGCAGAATTCAATATATTGTTTTTTACCTATTTCATTTGCTTCACGGCAAGCATTTAGGTATTCTTGATCACTTAAAGCAATTGCCGCAACTGCTTGACTTAAAATTGTATTATTAAATGGCGCTCTTATTGGATCAAGCTTTGCAATTACTTCTGGTTGCCCAATTGCATAACCAACTCGGAAAGAAGCAAGACCATACGCTTTTGAGAATGTACGCATCAATAGTACATTGGGAAACTCGTTAATTAGCGGTAGAGTATTTTTGTGACCAGGATGCGTTACGTATTCGATATATGCTTCATCTAATACTACAAGCACATCACTTGGTACCTTAGCTAAAAACGCACGCAATTCAACATCAGGTATCACAACACCTGTTGGATTATTTGGACTACAAACCCAAACGATCGAAGTGCTATCATCAATTGCTGCTACCATTGCATCTAGATCATGTGCACCTTCGATACAAGGGACTTTGCGTACCTCTGCGCCTTCTATTTCAGCATTGTGCCAGTATTGAGAGAAGGATGGGTCTGCCATCACTGTGTTTACACCTGGATACAACAATGCACGAGTAATAATTGCAATGATATCGTCGGAGCCGTTACCAAAAAGAAGCTGTGTTTCTTTGACACCTAGATGATTTGCAACAGCCGTTCGTAAATTTTGCGCATAGCCGTCTGGATAGATAGCATGATTTACTGAATTATTTTGTAAATAAGCAGTTACCTTAGGTGAGCACCCAAATGGATTTTCATTAGATGCTAATTTGATGACTTCTTGTAAGCCATATTCACGTTGTACTTCTTCAATTGGTTTACCTGGCTTATATGCTTGCATACCGTCCAATTGTTGTTTCCATTTCATCTCAAACATCTCCTCTTATCATTTAGCTTGGGCTAAATCTGGTCTTAATTTCACTGCATCATTGAGATACAAGTGTTTTACGTCCTTTTGTGCCACTTCCACATTCGCGTGTATTAATACACGAATACAAAGTGGCAATGCATTCGGCACATCCATTTCATGTGTACACATGACAGGTACATATTGCCAGCCATCCATTAACCTTACAGCACGTGCTGGAAATGCTGACGTAATATCAGGTGTTGTGGATATTAGTATGGAAGCAATATCGTCTACTTCCACATTATTGGCTGCTACTACTTCACGCACTAATCTTGCTGTCTCATCCCATACAAGCTCTGGCTTGTCAGATTCAATTGTAATTGCTCCTCTAAGTCCACGAATCATACAAGCACCTCCGCTAATAGCTGTCGGAACTCGGCATCTACTTCTCTGCACTCTGCTATATCAATTGGTCGCACGAAAGGTTTACCAATTTTATCCAACAACACAAATTGTAAAATACCATACTCCGCTTTTTTATCTTTCATTAAATACTCTGTTAACTGTTCAAATGTATATTCTTTCACAGCTTCAAATGGATAGCCATTCTTTACTGCAAATTGCAAAAATGCTGTAGTGAAGTTACGATCTAATTTACCATATCGTTCACTTAATAATAAACAATATACGAGGCCAATCATCACAGCCTCTCCATGCGCTACTTTTCCATAACCAGCGGCCGCTTCAATGGCATGCCCGTAAGTATGACCTAAGTTTAAAAATTTCCGCACAGATTGCTCAGTTTCGTCCTCTGCTACGATTTGTGCCTTCACTTCAATACCTTTTCTAAGCTGCTTCGCTAATTCTTCTGTGTTGAAATGAATAACCGTCTCTGCAGCCATTAATTCCTCTAACCACATTGCATTAGAAATCATCGCATGCTTGATCACTTCTGCTGTTCCTGAACGTACCTCACGCTCAGGTAAACTTTCGATAAATACAGTATCGTAAATAACTCCCTCGGGTTGATAAAATGCACCAATCATATTCTTACCTAGTGGATGGTTAATAGCTGTTTTACCGCCTACTGCTGAGTCATGTGCTAAAATCGTCGTTGGGATTTGAATAAACGGCACCCCACGCATATAAGTGGCTGCCACAAAGCCTGTTAAATCACCTACAGCACCCCCACCAAATGCAAAAATAAATGATTTACGTGAGCATTTTTGTTCAAGTAAAAATGTTTGTGCTGCTTTGTATTGTTCGAAAGTTTTACATGCCTCACCACCTGGTAAGACAAAGACCTCAAAATGATAAGGGAAATTAGCTTTGAAATAATCTCCTTGCGCCGCCCATACATTAGCATCCGTAAACACAATGAGCTTATCCGCTTTTTGAAGTTTATCATCAAATGCTTTTACTGCCTCTGCTAAAAATTTATGACCAAGGACAACCTCATATTGATGTGATTTCGTTGCTACTGGTACTCGCATATTAGAACCCCTTTGTATAACGACGGTGTTCGTCGATTTGAGCTTTTAGTTGAGGTAATTGATCGCTATGGAATTGTTCCAATATTGCATTCGCTATTTCCCAGGCAATAACGTGCTCAGCAACAACTGATGCTGCTGGTACTGCACAGCTATCCGAGCGCTCTACACTAGCTTTAAATGGCTCTTTCGTTTCAATATCAACACTTTGCAACGGCTTATATAATGTAGGAATTGGTTTCATTACACCACGTACGACAATTGGCATTCCAGTAGACATTCCACCTTCTAAACCACCAAGTCGATTTGTTGCACGCGTATAACCTTCTTCCTCTGACCAAATGATTTCATCATGTACTTCAGAGCCTTTACGGCGTGCCATTTCAAAGCCAATTCCAAATTCAACACCTTTAAATGCATTGATAGATAACATTGCTGCGGCTAATTTTGAATCTAGCTTACGATCATAATGAACGTATGAACCAACACCAGCTGGCATTCCTTCAACGATGACTTCAACTACACCACCAATTGAGTCACCCGCTTTTTTCGCATCATCAATTGCCTCTACCATTTTTGCAGAAGCCTCTGGGTCAACGCAATAGCATGGATCTGCCTCAACAATTGCACGAATTTCATCTGCAGATTTTCCTTCTACTAACGAAGTGTCTGCTTTAATACCAATAATTTCTGTTACATGTGCCACAATGGAAATGCCTAGTTCATTTAATAGTGCTTTTGCAACTGAACCTACTGCAACACGTACAGTTGTCTCACGTGCTGAGGAACGCTCTAACACATTACGTAAATCACGGTGTCCGTATTTCATGCCTCCAACTAAATCGGCATGTCCTGGACGAGGGCGTGAAATTTGACGCTTAATGTCTTCAGGATTCACATCTTCTGCTAACGGTTCTGCTCCCATTATTTTTGTCCAATGTTTCCAGTCATCATTTGTGACTACGAGTGCAACGGGAGAACCAAGTGTTTGTCCATGACGAACACCAGCGACTATTTCCACTGTATCCGTTTCGATTTGCATACGGCGACCTCGTCCATGTCCTCCTTGACGACGTTTTAAATCATGGTTAATTTTTTCTGTTGTAATTGGTAAGAGCGACGGTAAGCCCTCAATAATTGTTGTTAATTGGGGTCCATGTGACTCTCCCGCTGTTAAGTAACGCATAAACACTTTCTCCCTTCAACTCGCTAAAGTATGTATTTTTCACTATAACATATATTCTCTAAAAAAACAGTCCTTTTGCAAATGTCTTTTAAGACTCGTTTTAATTGTTTACAAATTTCGAATTGTTTCAACAACTGTCCACTTCGTTAAATTAGAATATTCTGAACGATTCGTTTAGAAAAGGATCTTCATCTCACTTATTATTAGTCTTCACTAATCAGTTAATCCCTTACCCAAGCTTTAGCTAAATTTTGAGGTTGTAGTCTAACTGCCGTTGTTCCGAGAACTAATAAAAAATACGCTTTTTGCTATTAACAAGCGAAAAGCGTACGATTCATCTATGTCTAAAGCTTTAAAATATGTACATGACATTCATATTGTCTACTGTACGAATGCTTTTCTCATATTATTAACTATTTTCGTCTATAGAAGAATGTATCTTCGACTTCAAACTCATAACGAGATGGATTAAAAATTTGCTCTGTTGATCCAACAAATAAAATTCCATCCTTGCGCAATGCTTTACTAAAATTCGTATAAATCTGATCCTTCGCTTCTTCAGTAAAATAAATCATAACATTGCGACAAACAATCAAATCATAATTAGACTCATATTGATCATTAAGTAAATTATGCTTCTTAAAAGTCACACAACGTTTAATCTCATCCTTGACCCTATAAAAGGAACCTTCTTGCTCAAAATACTTGGCTTTAATATCACTCGGCACTTCAGCTAATGAGCGCTCTGGATACACACCTAATTTCGCCTTTTGAATGACATTCTCATCTAGATCAGTAGCAATGATTTGAATTTGAGATAATGGCACTAATTGCGATAATACCATGACTAAAGAATAAGGTTCTTCCCCAGTTGAACAAGCAGCACTCCAAATTTTTAAACGCTTATTAGATTGCAGTAATTTCGGAAATATTTTTTTCTGTAAAACTTCCCAACGCTTTCCATTGCGATAAAATTCAGAAACGTTGATCGTCATACGATCTAAAAACTCATTCATTAAATCACGATCTTGTTCAAGCGCCTTTAGAAAGTCCACAAAATTACGATGTCCCTTTTTCTCATACAGAGATGTTAATCGTCTTTTCATTTGCGCTTCTTTATACAGCGCTAAATCTATTCCTGTCTTGCGCTTTATACCTTCTATAAACTGTTCATAATCAGACATGCGGTCTTCTTCCCCTCTAGCGACGTATTTCCATTATAGCTGAAAAGTGCCATTCCTGAAATAGTCTTTCACATGTAATCCAAGTTACTTAGTTGAGTTTTGTTTTTCCTCTAATAATAACACTTTGGATTGCTCTAATTCTAGACGCATTTTTTCTGTCTCCACCGTATACGTTTCTAATCTGAGCTTTTCTAGCTCTACTTCCTTCTCAATAGCCTTTAATTTAATTTTTTGTTTTTTTGTTTGAGCATCTGTAAAAATCCCTGCTAAACTAATAATTACTCCTCCAATAATCGCAATCATTGCAATTGACAACACATCCACATCCTCTCATTAATAAAGATTATACGGCAATATGGAAAAAATAGTTTCATTTTTCTTTTCATTCTTTCATTATTTCAGCTAAAATATTCTCTTCGCCATTTGTTATACGTAACTAGATCAATTATGCCTCACTATAATTGCGTCTGGAATAAGCTTTGTGCAAGCATAAAAGCCTATTCCATGACATATTCCTTTTGTTCCAAGCAGCTCATCTGACGTCCCCAGGAAGCTCTGCTCTGCGCGAAAGCGAAGCGTCAGCGGCATAGCTCCCAGTCGGAACCCTCGTTATGGGGATAAACCTAATCCCCTAAATTTTTACGTAAAAAATGAAGGTAGTTAGTCACCACCTTCAACAGTTTTTAGTCTACTAAACCTCTACTCGATAATTCTTTAATTCTTCTCATAATTTTACTTTCATGAATTTTCCTACAGAGGTTTTCGGTATTTCATTTAAAAATACAACATCATCAGGAATCCATGTTTTATGGAATTGCGATCGTAAATCTTCTAGTAACTCTGATTTCGTAATAGAATCCTTAAATTCAGGCTTTGGTACAACACACGCTAGCGGTCGTTCAAGCCATTTTTCGTGGGGAATAGCTATAACAGCAGCCTCAAACACTTTAGGATGTGACATTAAAGCATTTTCAAGATCTACTGAGGAAATCCATTCTCCACCACTTTTTATTAAATCTTTTGTGCGATCTGAAATTTTAATATAACCATCTCCTGTCACTACAGCAATATCACCAGTGTAGAGCCAGCCATCTTTAAAAGCTTCCGTTGTTCGTTCATCGTTATAATACTCGGCAGCAATCCACGGGCCCCTAATTGTCAATTCGCCCATTGTTTGGCCATCCCAAGGTACTTCACCGTTTTCATTGACTACGCGCGTTTCAATAAGCGGCACTGTTATTCCTTGCGTAATACGAACATCCATTTTTTCATCCATCGTATAATCTTGCATATGTGTTAAATACGTCGATATGCTAACAAGTGGTGATGTCTCGGTCATACCGTAGCCAGTCATGTAAGGAATTTTAAGCTCCTCTTCAAAGCCACGAGTTAGACCGAGCGGCGATGCTGAACCACCACATACAATCAATCTTATCGAAGACAAATCACGAGGATTTTTACGTTGCTCCTGTAATACCCCGAGCCAAATTGTTGGTACTCCTGCAGTCAACGTTACCTTATATTTTTCAAATAAATCAAGTAGTAGCTGCGGTGTAAACATTGGCCCAGGAAGCACCTGTGTAGCGCCAAATAATACACCAGCAAACGGAAATCCCCATGCATTCGCATGGAACATCGGAACTACAGGTAGTAAAACATCAGCCTCGCCAATCGCAATACTATCGGAGATTCCTGCTGCCATAGTATGGAGAACAATACTACGATGAGTATATACTACACCCTTTGGCATTCCTGTAGTTGCACTTGTGTAACACATGCCAGCAGGTGTATTTTCATCTAAATCATCTGGAAATCTAAAATTATCATTCGCCTCTTCGAGTAATGCCTCATAAGAAAGAGCATTCGGTAATGGGATGTTTTCTAGCTCGACAGCATCTCCCATTACGATAAAATGCTTAACTGTTTTAAGCTGTGAGACAATCGGTGCAATAAGCTGAACTAAGTTATCATCAATTAGTAATATTTCAGCTTCTGCATGATTAATAACATAAGCAATATGTTCAGGTGCTAATCGAATATTAATCATATGCAAGACAGCACCCGCACATGGTACTGCAAAATAAGCTTCTAAATGGCGATGGTGATTCCAAGCAAAGGTACCTACCTTCATACCTCGCTCCATTCCCAGCTTAGTAAGGGCATCTGCTAGCTTTCGAGTTCGTTTTACATATTCTTTATAAGTAAACTCGTGAATTGTTGTAGGACTTGTCCGCGAATATATTTTTTTCGCATAAAAAAATCGTTCTGCTCGATCCAAAAAGCTTGTTAATAATAAAGGTGTATCCATCATATGCATAAAAACGCTCCCCTTTGTTCATAAATTTTTGAATCGTCCAAGGCTGAATGCTACTACCAATAATTACAAACGAGATTAATTATGCCTCGACATAAGGAGGCTTTATCTGTCTAGCTTATTTTGCAGGAGTCAAGCACGTTTAAGTTATTCCTACTTCGGCTGCATACGAATCGCGCCGTCCAAGCGAATTACTTCACCATTTAATAAACCATTTTTGATGATACTTTCAACTAATAGCGCGTATTCTGATGGCTTTCCAAGTCGTTTAGGGAATGGAGTCATTTGAGCAAGCGCTGTTCTTGCTGGCTCTGGTAACGATGCAAACATTGGTGTTTCTACTAAACCTGGAGCAATAGTCATAACACGCACACCAATTTCAGCAAGCTCCCTGGCAATCGGTAACGTCATCGCTGCCACACCTCCCTTTGATGCGCTATATGCAGCTTGTCCTATTTGCCCATCAAATGCTGCCACAGATGCAGTATTAATAATAACACCACGCTGACCATCCTCGTTTGGGTCATTATGTTGCATCTTCTCAGCTGCTAGGCGAATAACATTGAAAGTACCGATTAAATTTACCGAAATCACCTTTTCAAATAAATCGAGCGCATGTACACCTCGCTTAGAAAGTACTTTACTTGCATCAGCAATTCCAGCACAATTCACTGTGACATTAATAGACCCAAATCCTGCTACTGCTTGCTCAAGCCCTGCCGCTACATCAGCGTCCTTTGTGACATCCACACGTGCATATTGGACATTCTCTCCTAACTCCTCTACAAGTGCATGTCCTCGCTCGTCATTAAGATCAAAAATTACTGCTTTGCCACCCTCCGCTACAATTTTGCGAACAGTCGCCTCTCCTAAACCAGATGCTCCCCCTGTTACAACTGCTATTACATTATTCATCAAACACAACCCCTTTTACATTTTTTCTATAATAGTGGCATTCGCCATTCCCATGCCTTCGCAAATTGCAAGTAAGCCAAAACGTAAATTTTCCCGTTCCATTCTGTATAGCATCGTTGTTAACAGCTTTGTACCAGTCGCTCCCAATGGATGCCCTAAAGCAATTGCCCCTCCATCTGGATTTAATTTATTTGGATCTGCTCCAATTTCCTGCAACCAAACAAGTGGCACAGGCGCGAAAGCTTCATTCACTTCGTACGTATCAATTTCTTCTATCGTCAGACCTGAACGTTTTAGTGCTTGTCTAGTTGCCTCAATTGGACCAGTTAACATTAACGTCGGATCTGAACCAACGACAACTCTTGTAACAATTTTAGCAAGCGGTTGGATGCCAAGCTCTTGTGCCTTTTCTAAAGACATAATCACTACAGCTGAGGCACCATCACTCATTTGACTTGCGTTGCCAGCTGTTATTACACCATCTTCCTGGAAAACGGTTTTTAGTCCATTTAATTTATCAACTGTCGTTTCTGCCCGAGGTCCCTCGTCAACAGAAAACGTTGTAAGCGCGCCGTCTTCTTGTGTAACTTGGACAGGCAGTATTTCCTTTTTAAAATGGCCTGCCTCAATTGCAGCTAATGCTCGTCTATGACTATTGTAAGCATAGCTATTTAGCTGTTCTTTTGATAAGTTCCATTTTCCCGCTATTTTCTCGGCTGATAACCCTTGATGAATAATTGTATAGTTGTCTTGTAGTCGTTTACCTGCGTGAGCACCCTTCATGTTAGACCCCATTGACACTCTCGTCATGCTTTCAACCCCACCAGCAATAACAATGTCCATATCGCCTGCTAAAATAGCCTGTGCGGCGAAATGGACAGCCTGCTGACTCGAGCCACATTGACGATCGATTGTCACACCTGGGACACTTTCTGGAAAGCCTGCCATTAATAAAGCAGTACGGGCTATATTTGCTCCTTGTTCGGCAGTTTGAGTCACACAGCCAAAAATAACATCCTCCACCTGATCCTTGTTGATGCCTGCCCGTTGCACCACTTCTTGCAGCACATCTGCTGCTAAATCATCTGCTCGAACATTGCTTAATGCACCTTTACTTCTACCAACTGCTGTACGAACAGCTGATACAATCACCACTTCTCTCATTTAAAAATCCCCTTTGCACTGTCAATTCTCACATTTCCTATCATCCAATGTATTTAGATGTTATGAAATATATTCTTGATAATAAACTATTCAAAAATTAAAATTATCAGAATATTATATCTTTTATTTTACATGACTAAGAAGTATTTAACAATTCTATATGTATCTAGAAGATTCTATCCACTGTTTTAATAGGTTCCAGTCTTTGTTTTAGGCTTCTATCTGTCGCTTTAATAAAGCCATTTTCAGAGCATAAAAAAAGCAATCTCAAATTGAATTGAGATTGCTTAATCTATTCACAAATAATTAAACTAAATCTTCACCGAAGAATAAGCCGATTTCACGCTCAGCAGAAGCAAGTGAATCAGAACCGTGAATGATGTTGTGAGAAACAGTTGTTGCATAGTCACCACGGATTGTACCTGGGTTAGATTCTTCAGGTTTAGTTGCTCCCATCATTGTACGAGCAAGCTTAATTACGTTTTCGCCTTCCCATACCATAGCGAATACAGGACCAGAAGTGATGAAATCAACTAATTCACCAAAGAATGGACGCTCAGCATGTTCTGCATAGTGCTTTTCTGCTAATTCTGTAGGAATTACCATTAATTTAGCACCTTTCAATACAAAACCGCGACGTTCAAAACGATCTACGATATCTCCTACTACTTGACGTTCTACGCCATCAGGCTTAACCATTAAAAAAGTTTTTTCGATTGCCATGTTTAAAACACTCCTTAAATTCGTATAACAGGTTTTACACCTACCGATAAATATTAACAAAAAATGAGCCTTTGTACAACAAAAAGCTAGAATTTACGCTTACCCATAAACAAAGCGACATCACGAAGTTTTTTCTTAACGGGATGTTTTGGTAATGCATCTATTTCCTGTAATGCTTTTTTCAAATATTTATCACTCATTTTATTAGCTTGCTCAATCGCGTCGGATTTACGCACATACTGCAGCATATTTTGACGTTCTGTTTCCGTCAATGTGCCTGCAAATACTTTTGCCAAATAAGGTTGCATTTCGGGATCATCTTTTAACATTAGAATCGGTAATGTGATATTGCCTTGCAGTAAATCACTACCTGCTGGCTTCCCTAATTCTTTATCTGTTGCCATAATATCTAAAACATCATCGATAATTTGGAAGCTCATGCCCACAAAATAGCCAAATCGTTTCAAATGTCTCACCGTTTTGGGATCGACACCTGCTGCCACTGCACCAAGTTCACAACTAGAAGAAATCAGTAATGCCGTTTTCCGTTTGATTCGTCTAAAATAATCCTTTAATCCTTGATCTAATCTAAATTTATCTTCAATTTGAATGACTTCACCGTTACAAATTTCCACCATTGTACGTGCTAAAATTTGATGAACTAATGGGTCTTCAAGCTTTGTAATATATTCAAGTGCACGTGCAAAAATAAAATCGCCCGTGTACATTGCAACTCTATTATTCCATTGTGATTTGACAGTCGGGCGTCCTCTTCGCATATTGGAATCATCAATTACATCATCATGCACAAGTGATGCCATATGAATAAGCTCTACTGGCACGGCTACATCCTTCATCTTTTCGATATCATATTCGCCAAATTTCGCGCCAAGCAACACAAAAATTGGTCGTATCCGTTTGCCACCAGCTTGCAATAAATGGAGAGAAGCATCATTGATCAAACAAGAAGAAGAGTTTATTGCTTTTTCTAATTCTTTTTCAATGATATCGATATCTGATTTCAAATCGGAATAGAGTAGTTTTAACTTCATCTTTTCCACGTGTGAAAACCTTCCCCCATTAACGTACTTTTTTAAAGCCCATATGCATTGCCGCAGCACCGCCACTGTATGCTTTATACGTTACTTTTTCTAAACCTGCCTGCTCAAACAATGCCGCTAACTTCTTCATACCTGGGAAATCATTTGCTGATTCCTGTAGCCAAGAATATTCTTTATAGCTTTTCGCAAATATTTTACCAAATACCGGCATTATATATTTAAAATAAAAACGGAATAGTTGTCGATAGCCTGGAATTTCAGATTGAGATGTTTCTAAACAAACAACCGTTCCCCCTGGTTTTACAACACGATTCATTTCCTTTAAAACTTGTAAATAATCTGGTACATTGCGAAGCCCAAAACCAATTGTTACATAATCAAAAGTATTGTCTGGGAACGGTAACTCCATAGCATTTCCATGTATTAGTTCAATTTGTGGGTATGGCTTTACCTTTTCCTCACCGACCTTCAGCATGTTTTTACTGAAGTCTACCCCTTTTACTTCTCCGCCTTCACCAACTGCCTCGGCTAATGCAATTGTCCAATCTGCCGTGCCACAGCAAACATCCAGTGCCTTCGCTCCTGGTTTTACTGCCATGTGCTTCATCGTATCATTGCGCCAACCTACATGCATTTGGAAACTAATAACACCATTCATTTTGTCATAGTTTTCCGAAATACTTTCAAATACTTCGTGCACGTGCTCTTCTTTCGTTTTAGCCATTTTGAAAAACCTCTCTTATCCATTAGTAGAAGCAATGGATGCCTCTACACGTGCTTGTAGAGCTTGTTTTACATCACTTTGTAAAAACGATGCATCTTCTATCACCTGTAACAGCTCTGTTTTTAATTGCACAATTTTGTCCTGTATGACGTTGCCATAGATTGCTCCTGCATACCTCGCACTTTCTTCAAGAACCCTACTCATTAAAGATACTTGTCCACGTTGATATGTCGCCAATTCTCTTTCTAAACGTAAGATTAATAAGCTCTTCTCCATAATTGGAATATAATCACTAAATGAATAAAGCTCAAAAAACTTTGAGATTAATCCTGATTCAATGGTAGCTATTGATGCAAACCATTGTTCGATTGATCGTTTTTCTGCCTCATATACTTTAATTTGGTGTTCACAACGTGCAGCAATTCCTTGTGACAAATTTCTAATCAATGCGACATTCCCCGACATCGCTAAAATCTCATAATAACGGCCACTATAAAAGTCTCCAGCTAAAACAGTTAGCTGCTGCTCTTTTGATGTGGCATCTAATTCTTTAATATGATCGTGCGCCGCTAAGGCTGCGTGCACAATTCCAACAGTGATTGTAGCTTCTCTTTCCTCTTGTTGCCACTCTGCCCCATTAAAAAAAGGAACTAACAAGTAAAATAATTGATTTTCATCGAGCACAGGCAATCCTGTGTATTTTTGCAAAGTTCTATGACGAACATCCATGAAAATCTCTGTTTTTAATTGTGCAATTGAATTTTGAATGTATGTTGCATTCATAGACCTTACTCCATTTCACTTTCGAATACGTTAGACACTTCATGACCTAACGCTTGCTTACTGAGTCATTATAGCATACGCGACGATTCAGAATAAAAAATTTTTGCTTTATTCAACATGATAGGCAGAAGAGTTTCCCCGCTAAAAAACGGAAGAAATCCAACTGCCTTTAAAATCATAAACTAAGTTTTACACATCTAGTCGATTTATATGTGCCCTCACTAATTTGCATCGACACGAAACCATATTCTGATTACTTTTTAGCTTCGCTATTTATAACACCATGAGCTGTATGAATCTGTGCTTTCCCACGAATTTTCATGGCTGATGTATGTTCGGTAAATTGAGCAATCATAACTTCGCCTGCATCTAATTTTTCAGAATGATGGAACTTTGTATCTGTACCTCGTGTTAAACCGATTACATGTACGCCATCTTCCTCTGCTTGAATAACAATATAATCTTGCGCCATTGTCTGTACACTCCTTAAATCCGACAAATTCTTAGTCCATCATAACATAATTAAACATGCAATTTAAGACATTTGAATAAATGATAAAACTTCTCTGCGTTTTACTTCATCTTCTTCGTAAATACCACGTGCAACCGATGTCACAGTTTTAGATCCTGGCTTCTTAAGCCCTCGCATAGTCATGCACATATGCTCCGCCTCTATCACTACATAAACACCTTTCGGAGAGAGCATTTCCATAATTGTCTCTGCCACTGAAGAAGTAATGCGTTCTTGTAATTGTGGACGACGAGCAATGGTTTCTACTGCACGTCCTAATTTGCTTAGTCCAGCAACAATGCCATCGTTTGGTATGTATGCGACATGAGCTTTCCCATAAAAAGGAACTAAATGGTGCTCACACATCGAATAAAACGGAATATCCTTTACAAGCACTAATTCCTCATGGTCTTCATGAAACACTGTTTTAAAATAATCTTTTGCGTCTTCATGTAAGCCACTAAACATTTCCGCATACATTTTTGCTACACGTTTCGGGGTATCGAGTAAACCTTCACGATCTACATCTTCTCCTACCGCCTCTAAAATCATTTTTACCGCTTCTTCTATTTTCAATAAATCAACATTCGACATCCGTAAAAACCCTCCTGCGTATCAATACATTACACATTTCCTTATGCATCGTAGCATATCCAAATGGTAAGCGCAAAACGACTTACTTGATTCAAAAGAAATTTTACGCTATATGAGCAATATAGCCACTTAACGCTCTCTAATTAGGAGCATATTTTATAAATTGTGGCTCATTGCTATAACGTATGCTTGAATTCCGTTCCGACTGGGCGCTCTCCTAGGAACCAACTTTTAGTGATGGTTCTCAATTGATATGCTATCTACATTGCTTATGTTTATTACATCTTTCTATGTACCAATATCTTAATTAGCTATGTGCACTACTTTTCGTAGTGATATTCAATCATACCTCGGCATAATTGCGTCCGAATTCGCTGTAATAAGTTAAAAAGAGCAGCCTCCATGTTCATTTACATGAAGACTGCCCTATGTAACTACTAGACGTGTATTATTTTACAGCATCTTTAAGCGCTTTACCTGGTTTGAAAGCAGGTACCTTGCTAGCAGCGATTTCGATTTCTTTACCAGTTTGTGGGTTACGACCTTTACGAGCCGCACGTTCACGTACTTCAAAGTTACCAAAACCAATTAATTGTACTTTGTCACCCTTTGCAAGAGCATCTTGAATTGTATCAAATACAGCTTCAACTGCTTTAGAAGCGTCTTTTTTAGAAAGACCTGCAGCTTCAGCAACAGAGTTTACTAATTCTGTTTTATTCACACCATTCACCTCCTCTCAAAGGGTCATGAACCAATTCTGTAAAAAGATTAACACATAGAAAACCGCTACGCAACTGTATTCATTCATGATTATAACCAAAAAATACGTTTTTCACCCAAAAAACAAAAATAACAGGACTTTTCGCATAAGAACGAATAGCCCTGTGATAATTTTTTGCGCTTTATTTTTCATTTTTTCACTACAAAATAAATGTTACTAATCCTCTATCACCTTCATTCACCATACGTTCAATTGTTTGTCGCATCCGTTTTTTGGCCGTAGATGGAACAGCATCCATTTTATAGCGTATTCCTTCTTTTAACACTTCATGTAGCGGAGTTCCAAAAAGTTGTGTATTCCATAAAGCGTCACGATCATGTAAATAAGCATGATTTAAATCCTTAAGCAATTGTTGACTATGGAATTCAGAGCCAATCAGTGGCGCAAATTCTGATTCCATATCTACACGAATAATATGATACGACGGCGCTTTTGCCTTCATACGCACACCATAAAAATTATTTTGTTTTATAAGCTCTGGTGCCGTTGGCTCAAATTCTTGCATCATCGGCAATGTTACACCATAGCCAGTCGAATCTGCTTGACTAATAGCAGTTTTAAAGCGTTTTTGTGCCTCTTTTGCTTCTGCTGCCTCTTTAATAAAGAGTAGCCAATCTCGCTTCGTCTCAATCGGCTCATCTAGCCATTCATTGCAAACCGACTTATAGAGCTCACCTTGTAATGACACTCGAATGACTGCTGTCCCAACACCAGCATCCACATGCACCACTTCACTCTGGTCAATAAAATCAATGGCTTTAAAGGCATCTGACGCCTGCTGTACATCTCTAATTTTCATAACAGATGACAACACTTCTTCCATCGAATCAATTAATGCAACATTCAATGGGTGTGTTGCATCTAAAACATCTAACCAATCTGGTTTTTCCACCTCAATTGTTCGAATTGGAAATTCAAATAATGCTTCTTGCAAAATATACTGAATATCAGATGCACGCATTTGATCAATTGAAGTAGCAATTACTGGAACATTATAGCGCTCAAACAACTCATTTCGAAGCTGTACCGTTTCCTCTCGCGCTGGCATTTGGCAATTTAATACAATAACAAAAGGTTTTCCAATATCCATTAATTGCTCTACAATTTCCTCTTCAGCCTTCTCTGCCGCACGACGACTTATGCCATTTACCGTGCCATCTGTTGTTACAACAATTCCAATATTGGCATGGTCACGAATAACTTTATCTGTGCCTATTTTCGCCGCTTCTTGGAAAGGGATAGGCTCTGTATGCCAAGGTGTATGCACATATTTCGGCCCATTTTCATCCTCATAGCCTTTTGTACCTTCAATGATATAACCAACACAATCTGCTAAACGGATTTGGAACGTCATTTCATCATCACCGACGGCAATACGTGTTGCTTGGGCAGGCACAAACTTCGGCTCAGCAGTCATAATGACTGGCCCCGGCGAGCTTTGTGGCAACTCGTCTTGTGCACGCATTCTTTCTGTATCATCCACAATATTTGGTAACACGACCGATTCCATAACCTTTTTTACAAATGTTGATTTACCTACACGTACTGGACCGACAACACCAATATAAACATCGCCATTTGTGCGCTCTGCAATTTCTCTAAATACTGCTTCACTCAAGGTTTCTGCCTCCTTTATCTACGCTTTTTCACTATATGCGTGCGGATAGATAAATATGAAAAGCCCCTCACAAATGTAAGGAGCTTATTGTCTAATCTTTTTTAGTTTTGGATTCAGATTCTTGAATTGCTTTTTCTCTAGCTTTTTCTCTAGCTTTTTTTGCATCACTATTATAGGCGTCCATAAAATAAATTGGCTCACCTTTTTCATCTACTGTATATGGTATAGAATAAGCTGGTACTACTGGATATTTATCAACAAGTAGCTGACGAATATCATCTCCTGGCTTCACATTAGGCTTGTCTTCCTTTAGTAGTTGACCTAAATCGATTGAATAGTCCACATGCATTTCGCCATCGCCTGTCATAAATATTGGTAATTCGGTACCAGAATAGGGGCTTTTCACAGTTACATCTTTTTTATAGCCCAATTCTTCAAAGTTAATTTGATATACATTATCTGAAGTTGCATCCTTTATCGGTAAATATTGGGTAGAAAGTTTACGAATATTAATTTCTCGAATTCGTTCTGCTGCATTTAAATCTACCAATTTTACTTTAGCTTCATTCTCAGGATCCCAAATAATATACTGGAAAATCCCACCCTTTTCATAAGCGTTCCCCGGTATTTGTGCAATATATTTAGGCATTAGTTTTTCAAAATCAATTAAATATTTTATATATATATCTGTATCTAGCTCGCTATTTTTAATTGGAACTAGTCCACCAGTTGCTTCACGGTATTCATCAACCGCACGCTGAACCGCAGCTAATTGGTCAGCATCAGGCACTAATTTCGCCCTTTTTTCGTCTTCTGGATAAGCACAACCTACTAGAAGTACAGCGGTTACAATTACCAAAAGAAAAGCACTTAGTTTTTTCATGTCACTTCCACCTCATCATTTTTATGCTGGCCATGTGGCTACAATTAGTACCATTAAAAATGTGCCTAGCCCAAATAGTATGTATGCAATTAAATTTACGATTGTACGTAAAAAAACGTTCGAAACCTTATTACGAGCTAAATAAATTAAACCAACAGATATAATCATAAAGCCGATACAATAAAATGATACCCACATTACATCAAGCGATGGCAAATGTGCTAACGGACCCATTCAAGACAACCACCTTTCTTTAACGTCACGAAACAATCAAAGTCTATTATACTATGTGCTTTCGCTAAAAAGAAATAGTTGTCCAATAACTATCAATCAATTATGCCTCGGCATAATTGCGTCCGGAATCGGCTTTGTGCTTACTCCTTTCCGATTCCGTGACATCCGCCGGAGGCTTTAACTTCTTTCGGCAGGTGTTTGGACACCCGCTGAAAAAGTAGCTTAAAACCGCTTCATCACAACATCTATAGAGATAGGAGACTTCTGCTGAAAGAAGTTATGGACAACCTTTGTAATTTATATTGTTTATTTAACTAAAAACACACAATAAGGCGTCTCAGCTATATTCTGAGACACCTTATTTATGTCCATTTTATGACAAATTTTATAGATCAGGTATAATGATTACCTATTTTACTCTACAAATTTATATTATCAATACATCATGTCATCGATTTCTCGTTTTTTCATACGCATCATTAATGCATCAACTGCTACTTTCGGTTCTATATCACTAAATAGAACACTATAAAGCTCAGTTGTTATTGGCATAGCAACGTCATGTTTCTCTGCTAATTGATAGGCAGCTTTTGTTGTGCGTACCCCTTCAACAACCATGCCCATTTGTTCGAGTACCTCTGGCAGTTTCATTCCTTGTCCCAGTAAATTACCCGCGCGCCAATTACGAGAGTGAACACTTGTACATGTAACAATTAAGTCCCCCATGCCTGTAAGTCCTGAGAATGTAAATGGATTTCCCCCCATTTTAACACCCAAACGTGAAATTTCAGCCAACCCTCGAGTAATAAGCGCAGCTTTGGCATTATCACCATAATTTAAGCCGTCTGAAATACCCGCAGCTAATGCGATTACGTTTTTTAATGCGCCGCCTATTTCTACGCCTATCACATCTTTGTTTGTGTAGACACGGAAAAATTGGTTCATAAATAAATCCTGCACTTTTTCTGCAGCTTCAATGTTTGCACAAGCTGCTGTAACAGTTGTCGGGTGGTGTAAGACTACTTCCTCCGCATGACTTGGACCTGAAAGTACAACAACTTCTTCCACAAATTCAGATGGTAAACTTTCTACTAAAATTTCTGAAATTCGTTTTAACGTATCTGGTTCTATTCCTTTCGATACATGAACAAACAGTACTTTTTTATCGAGTGTTGCTATCATTTTTTCACATACTTCTCGAATAGCCTTAGTAGGCACTGCTACGACAATTGTCTCAGAATGAGCAACTGCCTTAGCAATATCGCTTGTCGCATACAAATTTGTCGGTAGTACCGTTTCAGGTAAATACTTCCTATTAGTATGCAAGTTGTTAATTTCTTCAGCTTGATCCGTTCGATGAGTCCATAGAAGTGTATCATGCCCATTTTCTGCAAGCACCATCGCAAGCGCTGAACCCCATGAGCCTGCCCCTAACACACAAACTTTTTCCATTCAAAAACCTCCCTTGTATAGAAAAGAACAAAAAAATGCTTGAGAAAGGCTTACAAAAGTAAAGCTTTCAAAGCAATCTTATTAGTAGTCATTAGAAAAATTACTCTTTCCTCTCTTGTAAAAAGACGCCACCCAACAATAGTTGTCGGGTTGGCGTATTGTATGTGTATATTTTTCCTAAGCACGAGCACGGGAAATTAAACGAATTGGCGTTCCTTCAAAATCAAATGTTTCTCGAATACGATTTTCTAAAAATCGTTCATAAGAGAAATGCATTAGCTCTGGCTCATTGACAAACACCACAAAAGTTGGTGGCTGTATTGCAACTTGGGTAGCATAGTAGATGCGAAGACGGCGGCCTTTATCAGCTGGTGCTGGATTACGTGCCACTGCATCCTCAATCACTTCATTAAGGATAGATGATTGAATACGCATTGAGTGGTTTTCACTCACACGTTGTACAATCGGTAAAATTTGATGTACACGCTGTTTTGTATTGGCTGATACAAAAATAATTGGAGCATAGTCTAAGAATAAGAAATGCTCACGAATTTGCTGTGTAAAGACGTTCATTGTTTTTTCGTCTTTTTCAACAGCATCCCATTTATTCACAACGATAACAATAGCTTTTCCAGCTTCATGTGCATAGCCTGCAATTTTTTTATCTTGTTCTTGAATGCCTTCTTCTGCATTTAGAACAACTAAAACAACATCAGAGCGTTCAATTGCACGTAACGCACGTAAAACAGAATACTTCTCTGTAGTTTCGTATACTTTCCCTTTTTTACGCATACCTGCAGTATCAATAATGACATATTCCTGACCATCATACTCATATGGCGTGTCAATCGCATCTCGAGTAGTACCTGCGATATTACTAACAATAACGCGATCTTGGCCTAAAAAAGCATTTACCAATGAAGATTTCCCAACGTTTGGACGACCGATTAACGAGAATTTAATAACCTCGTCACCATATTGATCTTCATCTTCCTTAGGGAAATGTTCTGCACATTCATCCAATAAATCCCCTAAGCCTAAGCCGTGAGAACCAGAAATTGGCCAAGGTTCACCAAAGCCAAGCGCATAGAAATCATAAATCATCTCGCGCATATCCGGGTTATCAATTTTATTTACTGCTAAAACGACCGGTTTTTTTGTTTTGTATAAAATTTTAGCAACTTGCTCATCAGCAGCTGTTACACCTTCACGACCATTTGTCATAAAGATTATAACGTCCGCTTCATCAATGGCAATTTCTGCTTGTTGACGAATTTGCTCTAAGAACGGCTCGTCCCCAATCTCAATACCACCTGTATCAATAATATTAAAATCATGTGTTAACCACTCTGCCGAACTATAAATACGGTCGCGTGTAACTCCTGGAATATCTTCCACAATTGATACACGTTCTCCAACGATACGATTAAAAATCGTCGACTTACCTACGTTCGGACGACCTACGATGGCTACTACTGGTTTCGTCATCTGTACTTCATCCTTCCAACTACTTCTTGTCTTTCGCTATTATACACGAAAAATGCCATTATATCATATCATATCCATAAAAGAGCGCGCTATGTACGGTTCTATTCATTTCTCTGGGAATTTTTTCATCGTTACCTCTTCAATTCAGTGATTCGATGTGGTTTTCTATCCAACCCTTTAATCCGTTTCCTCCATAAAAAAGCGAGGACACAAACTGTATCCTCGCTTGTCTAGTTTATTTAAAATTTTTCAGTTTATCGCCAATGACATCACCGAAAGAGAAACCTGTGTTTTCTTCTGGTAATTCATAGTCGATTACTTCCTCTGCCTCAGGATTTTCAAGTAAATCCTTAATGCTTAATGCCAAGCGACCATCTTCAGCATTTACATCAAGCACTTTCACCTGTACCTCTTGTCCTTCTTTTAGCGCTTCATGTGGCGTGTTAATATGCTTATGCGCGATTTGTGAAATATGCACTAAACCTTCTACACCTGGGAAAACTTCCACAAATGCTCCGAATGAAGTAAGTCGTTTTACTTTGCCATCTAGCACTGTACCTTTCGCTGCACGCTCTTCGATGTTTGACCAAGGTCCAGGAATCGTTTCCTTAATGGATAGGGAAATACGCTCATTTTCTAGGTCTACAGAAAGGACTTTCACCTTCACCTCTTGTCCTTCTGATAAAACCTCGCTTACATCGCTCACATGCTCATGAGATACTTGTGAGATATGCACAAGGCCATCAATACCGCCAAGGTCAATAAATGCACCAAATGATGCGATACGCTGTACTTTACCGTCTAAAACATCACCAGTTTTAATTTGATTAATGACATTTTTCTTTTGAGAAGCTTTTTCAGATTCCACCACAGCACGGTGTGATAAAATTAGGCGATTTTTTTCTTTATCAAGCTCTACAATTTTAAAGCTAAGAGATTTGCCTTTATAGTCTTCAAAATCATCAACAAAGTAGTCTTCTACTAGGGACGCTGGAACGAAGCCACGTACTCCCAAATCTACGACAAGACCACCTTTAACAATATCTTTTACTTCCGCTTCGAAAATTTCCTCAGCGTTGAATTGTTGCTCAAGAGTATCCCATGCTTTTAAAGCATCTACTTTACGTTTTGATAATACATAGTTTCCTTCTTCAACTTTTGTAATCATCAACTCTAACTCATCTCCAACAGAGATTACGTCAGACGCTTTTTCAATGTGTAAGCTTGATAATTCACTTATTGGCACAATACCGTCAAACGGTGCACCTGGAATTGAAACAGTTACCGCTTTTTCATCAACCTGCTCAGCAATACCTTTGACGATATCACCTTCGTTAAACGTTTGTTCTGCATAGTTCATTTCTTCAGACATATGTAACCCTCCTTCGCATCTTCCCTTACTATTTTATTCGAAATTGAAGACAAAGACAAAAATAAATCCTTTAAATTCAAAAAATGTCTGAAATTTTTGGATTTACACCATTTTTTCTTGCGCTAATTTTAAAATGGCCTGTGCTGCTTCATCAATTGACAATGCCGTCGTGTCTAAAAAAATGGCATCTTCTGCTTGAATTAGTGGCGATGCTTCACGCTCGCTATCCATTTTATCCCTCAGGGCAATCTCTTCTTGAAGCTTTTCAACGGAAGATTCAATTCCTCGTTTTTGATTGTCAATAAAGCGACGTCTTGCTCTCTCTTCTACAGTTGCAGACATAAAGACTTTTAATTCTGCATTCTTTAATACATGCGTAGCAATATCACGACCATCCATAACAACACCACCATTATCCGCAAGCTTTTGTTGCTGCGATACTAATAGTTCACGTATTTTAGCATGAGCAGCTACTTGTGAAACAGATGAAGTTACCTCATTTGATCGAATTTCTGCCGACACATTCTTCCCGTCTAAAAAGACAAGCTGTCCTTCAGAAGAAGGCTTTAATTCAATTGTGCTAGATGCTAGCATTTCTGCTAATTTTGTTTCATCATCTAAATGTATGTTTTGTTGCATTGCTTTATACGTCACAGCACGATACATAGCACCTGTGTCGATATAAGTAAATCCAAGTGCCTCTGCAACAATTTTCGCGATTGTGCTTTTTCCGGCACCAGCTGGTCCATCAATCGCAATTTGAATGTTTTTCTTCATATTCTCCCTACTTTCTATCACACCATATTGTATCATAAAAAAGCCCTCTTCAAGGAGAGGGCTTTCTTAAATCAAATTACTTATCAATTTGAAGCTGTATAAACTCCTTGCGAAAATTCATGAAAATTTTCCACTCATCAATAGAGGTTGGGAAGACCAATCAATTATGCCTCGGCATAATACCGTTACATCCACCTGAGGCTAATTTCTTTCAGCGGGGTATTTAGACACCCGCTGAAAGAAGTTAATAAGTGTAAAAATCAAGCATCAAAAGGATTTATTTCTTTACGGCGATTCACTAACTGACGTTCAAAACAGAAACGAACAATATGCTGTTGGTCTACATCATCAGTGTCTGTTAATTGTATAGTTGCAATTTTTTTGTCATCTTTTTCGAATATACGTACAACCGTCGCAACAGTGTTCACGTATTTTACATCCCCATTGGCAAATGGTAAAACGATTGTTAACTGAACCTCATCATCATCTTGGAAAGCAGTTTCCCCTTTTAAGGTAACTGCCAAACCACCTGCGCTAATATCCGATGTTACTAGCTGATATTTGTAATCCTTAAACTGTATCGCTACATCTACAGGCGTTTCCACACGTACATATTCACGACGTTGAATTTTGATAAAGTCATCTGCGTTTGGACAATGCATCATAATCATAGGTATATTACCAGCTTTACGTCCAATCACTTCAGTATTGAAAGCAAATGATAGTTTATCCTCTGTGCGAAAAGTTGCTCTAAATTCAGAACCATCAATTAAAAAAGCTGTTTTCTTTGTGGCAATATTTATTGGATAATCGATGTAAATAATATTTTCTTTTTGTTCTACAACTTTACAGCGGAATTTTTCAACACGCTCTGTATAAGTTGGTTCAAGTTCTAATTGTGTACCAATTTTTATTTCCATGAGCATCTCCCCGAACACAAATATAAATTTATTATCGCACGAGATGCCCATTTTGGCTATATGAACTGGTAGTTTTTTCTTAGATTAAGTTAAATATTCCACTTTTAAAACATTGTGATTTTCAGCGTCAATAACAATTCTAAATGTTTCTTGCGCATTTTTATCACGGACCGCAATTACTTCATAACAAAGACGTTGTTCGAATTGGCCGTTATCTGTATAAATATTTCTTACTTCTTCTACTTTCACATCGTCATCGAAGAAAGTTTTCCAATCAATTGGTTTTGCAGTTTGTGGTTTAATCGTCTCTGCCTGAATATATTCCATCGCATTTGCACCAAGTAACTCACCTGTATCCTTGGCAAGCTTTAATTGCACCCCATCTGCATATATCAATGCATTATCGCCAGGGTGAACTCGTGCAAATGTCACATGCCATGCTTGATGATTTTCACGAGATTCCACAAATGCAACATCATTCATGCCAAGTAGTTTTACATATTCTTCAGCTTTTTTCATAATTTCATCTTGTGATAGCCTTGCTTCATCTACTGGACGTTCCACTAAATAGGATATTAAATGCCCACCCTTTTCTGTAAGATCGACATATCCTAAACGAATACCTTGATGGAATTGGATATGATAAAACGGATATGATGCAGTATCGTTACTTTTCGTAACAGTAAATGTTGCATCTTTTATGATAGGGAATAAATGTTTTACTTTTTCCAATGCTTCTTTTTCAGTAATAGCTGAATCTTGTAATGCTTTAAGATCTATCTTTTTCTGCCAATCAGATTCACTTAATGTAAGTGGGAAGTCTTTTTCACTGTAATCCTTTAATGTCTTTTGTACATTATCAAATGTTGTATTTGGGTTCTTAGTATCTACTTGTCTTAACCAGACATCCATCTTACCGTTGTTTTTATAAAAATCTACTGTTGCAGCTGACCATTCATCTGAAAGCGATTGTAAATTAGAGGAAATTTGCGGCATTTTTTCTCGCCAAGCTTTATAATCACCAGTTTTAGATGTTTTCTTTGCCTCATCTCCTAGGCGCCCTAAGTAACTTAACCAGTCGTTCGACATTTCCTGTCCAATAGGAATATTCGACATAGAAGTTCGAACGTCAGAGCTTAATCGCCAAACAGAATCTAACTCACTGTGAATGGCATCGTCATCTCGAAACAATAGAGATTGTGAAACAGCTCTTTGTAGATGTGATAATTTCTCAGATGCATCCGTTAAATTATCCGTGTACTGAGCTAGAACAGTACGTTGTAAACTTACATTTTTTCCGTGCACATTAATGCTATATGCACCTAAACCAATAACTGCTGCAGTGAGTATAACGAGCATAGTTCTCATTTTTTTCCTCCTTTCTTATGAACAGAAAATGTGTTCTCCAATTCGTTTAATTTGAGGTCGAGACCAAATCCACTTACTTGTTGCTGTTTTCGGATTAAAATAATAAAGTGCATTTTCTGAAGGATCCCATCCATTCATTGCATCAAGAACTGCTTCTTTTGCACGTTCATTTGGTTCAAGCCAAATTTGCCCATCTGCCACTGCAGTAAATGCTAGTGGTTGGAAAATAATCCCTGAAATAGTATTTGGGAATTCAGGACTTTCTAAACGATTTAAAATAACAGCTGCTACTGCCACTTGACCTTCATATGGTTCTCCCCTTGCTTCACCATAAACCGCATTCGCCATTAACTGTACATCTCTGTCAGTATACTTTGGAGGTACTTGAGTTTTAGTTCCATTATTATTACTACTACCACTACTTTTACCTCCACCACCGCCGCCGCCAGTGTTTGTTTTCACTTGCTGTTCAAGTGGCATACCACCATAATAGGTAAATTGATTTCCTGCATTTAATTGCGCTTTTACCCATCCTTCATCATAATCTGAATAACCTGATAAAGTTTTTTTAGTTTTAGAACCGGCTATTCCATCTACTGGTAAACCATATTTCTCTTGGAAAATTCGTAAAGCCCAATATGTGTTATAGCCAAATTTGCCATCAATTTTACTTTTATAAAACCCTAAGTATTGTAGCCTTGCCTGTAGCTCAATTACATCATCTCCATAAGCACCACGAGAAATCTGTTGCTCGGT
The DNA here is from genome assembly GCF_042884205.1 of Lysinibacillus sp. NPDC058147. Lineage (NCBI taxonomy): Bacteria > Bacillati > Bacillota > Bacilli > Caryophanales > Bacillaceae > Lysinibacillus > Lysinibacillus sp. NPDC058147. Next base: position 99,526 of record NZ_JBHVUJ010000004.1, on the reverse strand, counting down.
AAATGCAATGGCGTCATTTTGCGGAATAGCAAATATACTAATCCCCAACATCAAAGCAAAAATTATGCTTACAAAACGCATTATCATCACTCCTTTTTTTCATAGCTTGAAACAAACGACTCATTTTATACATTAAAAAAAGAAAAGCGCAGAAATCTTATTTAGATTTCTACGCTTTATATTTTTTTATGCATATGCAAATGTTGTACTAGATGATAATGAGCAAGCTTGACTTTTCGTAGCCCAAACCACCATAAAAATAGCATAAAAGGTATCATTAAATATACCCAATATCCTTTGAATGATAAAATTGTATTATATAAAATGTGTAATACTACCGGTGCACAAAGCGCCATAGCAATCATTTCTTTCGTCTTTGCAAGCTTTGAAAATTTGGCACGTCCATAATAATAGCCCATTACAACACCGAACAAAGCATGACTTGATACAGGTAATAATGCACGCATAAATGCAGTATTCAAACCGAAAGAAAATAAATAAAGCACATTTTCTATCGTGGCAAAACCAAGAGATATACTTGCACCATACAGTATGCCATCATAAGGATCATCGAATTCTACATGATTGTAAATTGCGATCAAAAGAACAAACCATTTAAAAAACTCTTCAACTACACTAGAAAAAACTACATCTTGTAGATAAAGATAACGAAAGACCCCTTCTTCTGTTAGTACATATTGTAAAAACAAGATTGGGAACGTTAAAAATGCGCCATACAAAAACGTTTGAAGTAAAGTTCTTCTTGGCTCCGTCGCCATCTGATTGCGCAAATAAAAGTAACTAAAAAGCGCTAGACCGGGAGCAATGGCAGCTGATAATAAAATGATCATGATGCCGGCTCCTTTCAAAAATCAATTTCGCCTTGACATAATTATGTTAAGATTTTAAAATTCGTGACATCCTTCTAACGCTTTAGGCCAACATCTTTTCGCGAAAGCGAAGCGGCTACGCAATATTTTTTTGCGCTACAGCGAAGCGTCGGCCACATAATGTTGGTCACCATTGACGTTTTCATAGGATGTAAAATTTTTTAGCCTAAGTTTATCTTTCTGTCGGTTTTTAGAGCATTCGTATATCTCAGGTGGAAAACTTCTGTGACATTGAACTTTCGTTTCCGACAAAAAATATCTATTACACGAAGATAAACTGCTATTATTATACCATGTTATGATATAAAACTTTTTAAAAGGAGATATTATTTTTTATGAAAAAAACAATTTTATTAATTCATACAGGTGGAACAATTTCTATGGCGATGAGTGATGAAGGTGCCGTTATGCCAAACAAAGAAAATCCTCTTATGAAGGAAAGTAGCAAACTTGATGCACTTGCAACAATTATTGAATTGGAGGCTTTTAACCTTCCATCACCACATATTACACCAAAAGAAATGCTTAAATTACGTAATCTTATTATCGATAAAGTTGCAGAGAAGAAAATTGATGGTGTTGTCATCACCCATGGTACTGATACATTAGAAGAAACAGCTTATTTTTTAGAGTTAACGACAGATTTATCAATTCCTATTGTTTTAACGGGTGCAATGCGCTCCTCAAACGAACTTGGTGCAGACGGGATTTATAATTTAGTAGAAGCCGTCCGTGTAGCCGTAGACGAAGAAGCCCGTGAGAAAGGTGTACTTGTTGTCATGAATGACGAGGTTCATCTAGCTGTTAACACTACAAAAACAAGCACTAGTTCAGTCAACACCTTTCAGTCACCTCAATATGGCCCGATCGGACTTATTACAAAATCAAGAATATTGTTTCATCATGCCCCTATCAGCCGTCAATATGTAGAAATTGATGGATTATCAAAACGAGTAGCCATGCTGAAAGTGTATGCTGGCATGGAGGTAGACTTACTTGATGTAGTACTCGCATGTAAATATGATGGCGTTGTGTTAGAAGGCCTTGGACAAGGTAACGTCCCTCCAACAGTTGTTAAAGGTATTGAAAGTCTTTTAGAGCGCGGTATCCCTGTTATACTCGTATCCCGTTGTTTTAATGGTATCGCAGAAGGTGTTTACGGCTATGTTGGCGGTGGCAAAATGCTCGAAGACTTAGGAGCTATATTTGCAACTGGTATTAATGGTCAAAAGGCACGATTAAAATTATTAATTGGGCTCAACAAAGTAGGGACTCCTCTTGATTTAAAAGAATTTTTCATGTAAGGCTAATGTATTCAATGGTCACTTAAGCTTATGCATCTACAATTTGCTTATAATAATTCAAGATATTATGTAAATGATTGATTGCTATCTCAAAATCTGGCTGAATAACCGAGAATTGTATGAAATTTCTTTGACGTAAGTATTGGCTATCTGCATGAACATAATAACCATTTAAATTTAAATCTCTCTGTAGATTTGCCAAAGTCTTAGGAAGTTGTAAAGTGATTAGCATCGGATACTGTCTAGTTGAAACTTGATAGTGCATGAATGGTAGCTGCAGCAATGTTTTAAAGCGTTGTTGTAGCTGTCCATATCTTTCTGGATAGGCTTGTAATGCTTTAGTAACATTTGCAACTAGTACTGCTGGTAACGTAAACGGAATCGCACCTTGCTGGTAATTAGCTAAATCGAGATAGGTAGGTAATGTTGTAGATGGTTTGACAATGTTTTGCGAAAAAACAAAAGCCAAGCCGCTAATTGCACCTATAGCTTTTCCACTCACTGCAGTCGCTAAATAACAATCTTCTAAAGAAAATGGCATTGCTCCGAAAGAGCTAATGCAATCTACACAAAGCTTTATATCGTAACGTTTAGTCAACTGTGATATTTCCTTTAAATCATTACAAGTACCAGTCGACGTTTCCCCATGTACTGCTATAAGCCATTGATAAGATTTCTTTTGTAAATAAGAGTCCAAAATATTTATATCAAACGATTTTCCCCAATCTTGCTCCATTACATCAAAATCCAATGACCATCTCTCTGCTTGCTTTCGTAGACGTTCTCCAAACTCACCATTTGTTAAAATTAGTCCACGCCCTAATTGTTGAGCCTTCAATTGCCCAAGCATAACTTCATTTGGCAATGTCCCAGTTCCTACAATTGTAGCTACATGCTCTGCTCCTGATAATTGAAGCAACTTATTTCTCATTTGCTCAAATAATGATTGAAAACCTAACGAACGATGAGAAAGCTCTGAATACATAAATGGTTCTCTTTGTTTCACTGGACCTGGATAGAAAGTATGACACTCCTTCGCAAGTCTTTGCTGTAAAGACTTTTCAAACTGCTGTCTCGTTAATACCATTGGTAAAAATAAAGCACCCTCTGTCCCTGTAGCAGGTGCAAATTGGGTAAAGCCCATTTGCTTATAAAGCTTCTCTTCACGAGTAGTACCTGAAATAACCGCTGCCGAATAACCTTTTTCGTATGCAAAAGTAGTCAATGCCTGTGTCAATTTCAGCAGTACCCTTCCTGTTCGGTATGCCTTCTTGACGGCAAGCAATCTAATTTCACATAGTTTAGTACTAATCTCTTTTGATAAATACTGCTCAACCTTTCCTATCTTTTCATCGATTAAGAACGGCCTCTGATCTCTAAATGCAAGCATACCTATTAGTTCTATTCCTTTATAAACAACGATATACGTATTTTCATGATGAAAACGGTCAAGTTTTTTCCTTTCAGAGTTTGGTTTATGCTGTGGAATTTCTTCGACAAAGGTTTCATAATTTAATCGTGCAATTTCCTCAAACTCCGCTTCTGAATGCGCAATTTTACACCAATACATATATTCACTTCCTTCTCTCTAAAGACTCATTAATATTCGACATATGTTTAATAAGCATTAAACTTATTGCTACTAGTATCGGTATGTATAACTGTAATTTATTTGTATAAATAATCGCTCCAATATATAAAACAAAGCCACCTAACATACTAAGTGTTAAACTTCTAGTTACACTAAGCGTAATAGCTGTTCCTACAACCATCATGAAAAATAAGCTCGGAGATAATGCCAGACCTACACCTATAAAAGTTGCTACTCCTTTTCCCCCATTAAACTTAAGCCAAAATGGAAACATGTGGCCAAGCATGCCCAAACTAGCGCCAATAACAATTTCCCATTCTTCGAAATGCAATAATCGCCCTACCCCAACAATGAGCGCACCTTTTAAAGAATCCCCTAAAAAAGTCCATAGAAAAGCACCTTTCCCAATAACACTACCAGCATTTCTAGCCCCTAAGTTTTTACTTCTTTCTTCTTGTAAATTAACACCATATGCTTTTCCAACGACGTATGCCGTCATAAAGTTCCCTATAATATAACTCAAAATCCAATATAACCCAAGCATTCTTTCACACCTTTTTTTCATATTCCATTAGAGAAATTATGTACTATCATCATAACGTGGGATTGATCTCTCTTTACATCTCGGCGTTTCTAGGGGCATCTAATGAGCCGATTCGTTCTCTTTCCGTCGTTTCGGCCATTCTTTCCGTCGCTTCGACTCTTTCATCCGTCGCTCCGACACTTCTTTCCGTCACTTCGGCTCTTTCATCCGTCGCTCTAGCCTTTCTTTCCGTCGCTTGAACTCTTTTTCATCCGTCGCTTAAAAAAGCTGTATAAGCTTACATGCCTATACAGCTCCTCTTGTTATTTTGCTCGTTCTACAATTGTCTTAGCAATACAATCGCCATGGAAACGGCCATTTTCAATAAAAATTTCATTGGCATTATTTCCAGCTGCAATAACACCTGCTATAAATAATCCCTCTACATTTGTTTCCATAGTTTCTTGATTAAAGAAAGGACGACCAGTTTCATAATCAATAGAGACACCCATTGCTCGAATAAACGTATGATCTGGATGATAACCTGTCATTGCAAAAACAAAATCATTTTTTATAGTTTTCTTGCGACCATCAATTTCTACTACGACCTCATGCTCACGGATTTCCAGTATATTTGTATTGAAATGCATTTGGACTTCTTCATTTCGTACTACTCCTTCAAATTCTGGTAAAACCCACGGCTTGATGCTAGGTGAATACTCACTACCACGATAGACTACTGTGACGCGAGCTCCAGCCTTATTCAACTCAAGCGCCGCATCCACTGCTGAATTTTTTCCACCTATGACAAGGACATCAGTATCAAAAAATTCATGTCCCTCTTTAAAGTAATGGAAGACTTTCGGTAATTTCTCACCTGGGATGTTTAAATAATTTGGATGGTCATAGTAGCCAGTTGCAATCACCACATAAGGCGTTGTATAAATCTCTTTATCTGTCGTTACTGTAAACAATGCACCATTTTTTACAACGCTATTTACTTTCTCGAAACGGTTTACTTGAATATCCTTCAAACGCACAACTTCTCGATAATATACTAGTGCTTGATTTCGCTTTGGTTTACGACCTTCAATAATAAAAGGCACATCACCGATAGCTAGACGTTCACTCGTACTAAAAAAAGTTTGATGCGTAGGGTAATTGTAAATCGCATTTACGATATTTCCTTTTTCAATGACAATTGGCTTTAATCCAATATTTTGCAAGGCTATTGCTGCTGCTAAACCACAAGGGCCTCCTCCAACAATAATTGCATCTACTTGCTGCATTTCTTGACACTCCTATCAACTTTGTATCAGCAATTTGCTCATACTTACTTTCAATAATCGGACTTTTACCGAATAAATCCTTATCCTTTTATTATACGCCTTCATTTGAGTTTTGGTTGTTTATTTACCCGAAATTTCAATGTCAATAATATGACATTGTGGTCTCGCTCCAAGTCGGAAAGGTAATAATGTCGTACCATAACCGTTACTTACTAACGTCATCACACCTTCGCGCTCACGATATGAGCCGTTAGGATGCACACCGTATGGGCCAATTCTTATTTGACCACCGTGTAAATGACCACCAATCATTAAATCAGCTCTAAATTTTGCACGGACTCTTGCAAAAACACCAGGGTTATGTGAGATGAAAACAACTAAGTCTTTCTCTCCTACTTTTGCAAACGCTTCATCAAAGCTATATTTCATTGTAGATGTGTCTTCAATTGCATTTAGCCAAAAACGGTTCTTTTTAGGTAGTAATACAGCATCATTGGCGATGATCTGAGCACCATGTTCCTGTAAAATACTTCGTAATTGCTCTTCACCTACTTCTCTGTCATTATTACCCCATACAAAATAAGTTGGTCCTAAAGGAGTTAATAATTTTAGGTTGTCATGAATACGTTGTATAGGTGTGCGTCCATCCGCAAAATCTCCACCAATAATAACAGCATCAAATTGACCATCTAACTGCTCAATCATCTTGCGGTTAATTTTGCGTAAATGTGTATCCGAAATAAAAAATAGTCGGATTTTTTCCTGTTCGCCCTTTAATAGCAATTGATGATGTAAAACATTGTTTTCATGTGCCACCTTCAACATATAAAGCAGGAACGCAATGACTACTAAAACAAATAGTCCAATATAAATCATTCCCTCACATCTCCTTACGAAAGCAAAAAGACGATTCGTTATAATGAAGAATCGCCTTTCACTAAATCAGACGTACGCCCCAACCTTATTTGGTGTTAACGTTTGTCCATTATTTTATACTAGAAAAACATCATTGCCAAAGAATGACACCCGCTTTTCTTATGGTAACTTAATTACTTGCCCAATCATTACATTATTTGAAGACATACCGTTTGCAGCACGAATTTTCGCTAGTGTTGCTTCACTGCCATCACCGTAGTGATTCAATGCAATACGATATAGATTTTCATTTGCTTTTACAGTATGGGTACTTGCATTTGCAGATTGTTTTGCTTCCTCGGCCTTTCGTGCTTGTTCCGCTTTTCTAGCTTCTTCTGCTTGTGCTATTCTAGCTTGCTCAGCTTTTTTAGCTTCCTCGGCTTTTCTAGCTTCTTCAGCCTTCTTAGCTGCTTCTGCCTTTTTCGCTTCCTCAGCTGCCTTCTGCTCAGCTGCTACTTTCTCAGCATCTTTCTTAGAAGGCTCCTTTGCTTTGTCCGCTTTATCTTTGTTTGCTTTATCGTCTTCTTTTGCTTTGTTTTTGTCAGTTGACACAGGTACCTTATCTTTATCCCCTGAATTGTCAATTTCTACAATTTGATTATCCGTAGATTTTTTTTCAGCCTCTTCAATTGTTGTTCCAGGTTCATAGAATTTTAAAAAATAGACTAATATCGATAATGGAATTAAGATAAAAATTACAAAAAGAATCGTCATTAATGGCGGTTTTCGCTTTGTATTTTTTGGCTTTTTATTGTTATTACTCCCATTTTTATTCATTCTTGAAACTCTAGATAAATTTTGCTGTTCTTTTTGTTCTTCTTCAAAAGATTGACGATGTTCTTCGATTTTATCGCGATAATCCTCTTTACTCATTCGCCGTTCCTCCAACCTTACTACGCTTTCTATCATTCTATTATGACGAATTTTGCGAAAAAAGTAAATGACCGTCAGTTTTAGTCTAAAAAGGCTCCTCACCTAACTTGAGGTTGATTTCCGTTACGACTCTGTGTTCTCTTGGTGGCATTCGATGAGCTACTTCTGAACGACATTAGCTGAAACAAGCCTAATTCCATATATTCCACTCAATTAACTAATTCAAGACTATCGTTGTAACAAAATGTCATCCCAAACTTCTGGTGAATAAACCCTAACAACCCATTAATAGTTGCTTTAACCGACTTTTCCATGGGATCATTTCTATTTTCTTCTCTTCTTTCAAGCGTACCTTATTGATTTCATCATAATGGATTCCACAATTTTCACAACAGTTTTCCGGTTTTTTCAACAATTTTTGCCCAAAATACCCGACTAGCTGTGTGCGAATACAGTCTTTTGTCTGAGTAATTATATGCATTTTATCGACAGCACGATATTTTTCCAGTGCTAAATGATTTAAACGCTCTTTAACTTGTTCCATCGTTTCTTGTTGCAGCCAGTAATCAAGCACACGAAAAGCAGTCTCACTCAGCTCTCCATTTTTCAACATTTGGGAAGGGTGTACTTGATGATTTAGTAATTCCTGATAGCGATCGACATGAACGGATGTTGGCAAATCGCCTGTTACAACAAATTTCGCAAGTTCCTCATCACCATCACTATAAAGTAAAATTGCGAGCGCAGGTTGACCATCACGCCCTGCACGGCCAATCTCCTGCATGTAATTTTCTACATTAGCAGGCATCGATTCATGGATAACCTGACGAATATCTGGCTTATTGATACCCATTCCAAAAGCATTTGTAGCAACAATCCAGTCGAGTTCCCCATCAATAAATTGTTGCTGAATAAATTGGCGATCCTCAGCACCATAGCCTGCATGATAAGCTGCCGCACGTATACCAGCCTGTATAAGCGCTTCGCTATATTGTTCAGCACGCTTTCGCGAGGACATATATAATATACCCGGTCCTGCTGTCTCTTTAACATGCTGCATAATCCAGTGTACTTTATCTGCCCTATCCTCAAATACAACACGCCCAAGATGAATATTAGGACGATCCACATTGTACAAAAACTCAAATGGTGTATCTAGCGACAATGTATCTCGTATGTCACTGACTACTTTATTCGTCGCAGTCGCTGATAATGCTAAAATCGGTGGACGATTTACTTGTGAAAACCATTGTCCAATTCGTAAATAATCTGGCCGAAAATCAAAGCCCCACTGAGAAATACAGTGTGCCTCGTCCACGACGATAAGACCTAGCTGCATTTGTGAAAGCTTGTCTTGAACTTGCTGCTGTAAAAGCATCTCTGGTGACGTAAATATAAAACGATACTGCTCTAAAAAATTTAATACATATCGTTTTTCACTTACAGTTAAAAATGAATTTAAGGCAACTACCCTCTTTTCCCCAAAGCGTTTTAGTTCCTCTACCTGATCCTGCATTAGAGAAAGTAGAGGAGAAACAATTAATACTGGCTTCTGCAGTATATATCCTGATAGCTGGTAACAAAGTGACTTTCCCATTCCAGTTGGTAATAAAGCAATAACATCTTTATCTTCTAGAATTGCTTCAATGACCTCTTTTTGGCCGGGACGAAATGATGTATAGCCAAAATACTTTGTTAATGTTTGTTCAAGCTCCATCTATACTTCTCCTTTCGCGAGGACAAGCCTTAACTGGAAATAACTCATACCTTCAACCACTTCATGCAATGTTTTCAACTTTTTAGTTTGATAGTGTTTCGATGCCTGCCAAACTTTTTCCGCTTCTTCATAAGAGACGAATGGACCAATCGAAAAGTTCGGTTCATTCATGGCTAATTCTACCAAATGATCCTCAATTGTACTTTGTTTTAGTTTCCTCATTTGTACTATCTGTTCAATTGAATAGCCCTGCTCGTATAAATGTGCTGTTTGCTGTGCTGAATCGGTTAGTAATGCCTTGACTCTTAATCCTCCTGCCACTTTACCAAGTAACGGATAATCATTTGTCTGATGAACTTCATTTAATAATGTATGTAGCAATTCTATAAACACTAATTGACAATCTAAAATTGTTTCATGGCGTTCACTAGCAAGCTGTTGCCAAGTCCATCCTGGTAAACTATGACCACTCAATCTATAGAGGAAAAGCTGTTTGTTGGCTTCTGATAAAGGTAACACGGAAAGCACGCGTTCACATTCCTCCAATAATTGCTGCTGTAAATGCCCATCTTGATAGTTAGACTCGACTAAAAATGTACGAACCCAAGACTGAATATTCGTATCCCGACTTATTGGAGAAAAAGAACGAACCCCAGCGCTTTGATAGGATAAAGTTTGAACAATTAACGAGAACCTCGCAAAAAATATATGCTCATTTCCCCTATAGTGCCACCCGTCAAATAAATAATCAGATGTCTGCTCTGCTCGCTGTAAACCTAGCTTTTTCATGGAATAGTGACCAGATTCTTGCATATTTAACCAACTATACTGTAAAAACGAAGTTACTGCTTCATCAAATGTCTTCCTAGGTAACTTAGGTAATAACCCAAAATAATTATGTAACTGAAATAGGCCAATGTCTTGAATAGTCTGACCTGAGCGCTTCCCTCTTAATACATGATAAGCAGCAGAAATTGTTCGTTCGTTATTTAGTTTTTGAAAGATTTGCAATAAAATTTGATGAAACATAGACGCAAATTCCTCCAATTTAATAGTATTTATGTTGAAATGTAAGATAAACATCTTTAAAATGAGTATGAAGCTTTGTAGGAACATGTAAAAGGAGAGAATGAAAAATGGCTAAATACACAATTGTTGATAAAGATACATGCATCGCTTGTGGCGCTTGCGGAGCCGCAGCACCAGATATTTATGATTATGATGATGAAGGTATTGCCTTCGTTATTTTAGATGATAACATGGGAACTGCTGAAGTTCCAGAAGATCTACTAGAAGACATGCAAGATGCTTTCGAAGGATGCCCAACTGACTCAATCAAAGTAGCAGATGAAACTTTTGATGGCGACTCTTTAAAATTCGAATAGTTCTTCATAAGTATCTTTAAAGGCATCCTTAACTGGGTGCCTTTATTTTATTCCTACGTGACAAATGCTAAAGTTAATTTCCCCTTGGTGGAACCAATTAAATAACATTTTGAATTCGTCTCTAACATAGCAGAGATGAATTTTTTTATTTTCTAACGTAAAGTTTGTCACTCTTTTCATCTTGTTATTGCAACCATTTTTTATGTATGATAAGATTTTAGTAGTTGGTACTAATAACAGATATTATTTCATAAAGGGGTTCTTATAGATGATGGATAATTTATTACAATTAAAAGATAAGAATATTGTCGTTATGGGTGTGGCAAACGATCGAAGTATTGCTTGGGGCATCGCAAAACGTTTATTTGACGTAGGTGCAAATGTAATTTTCACATACCGTCAAGAACGTTCATTAAAAAAATTACAAAAGCAATTAGAGAATATCGGACAATCTGATTCACTGATCGTACAATGTGATGTCAATAGCGACGAAAGCACAAAAGCAGCTTTCGATGAAATCGGTACAAAAATAGGCGTCATCCACGGTATCGTGCACTCGGTAGCCTTTGCCAATGCAGAAGATTTACACAATCGTTTCTTAAATACAACTCGTGATGGCTATGCATTTGCACAAGATACAAGTGCTTATTCTCTTATTTCAGCAGCAAAAGCCGCACATCCTTATATGACTGAAGGCGGTTCTATCGTAACAATGAGTTACTTAGGAGCAGAGCGTGTCCTTGATGGCTACAACGTCATGGGTGTAGCGAAAGCTGCTTTAGAAGCATCTATGCGCTATCTTGCTGCAGATGTTGGTAAAGATAATATTCGCGTTAATGCGATCTCAGCTGGAGCGATTCGTACACTTGCCGCAAAAGGCGTTCCTTCCTTCAATACAATTTTACACAAAATTGAAGAAACAGCTCCATTAAAACGAAATGTTCAACAAGACGAAGTAGCAGATATGACAATCGTGATGCTTTCTCACTTATCACGCGGTGTGACAGGCGAAACGATTTACATCGACGCAGGCTACAATATTATGGGATAAATACAAAGAAGCATGAAAGATCGTTAAATTTATCAAGACCTAATTTTAAAAAAGATAGAAAAATTAAAGGGTTCTACATATTAGATATGACTAATATGTAGAACCCTTTCTTCTTTTACTAAGCACCCGTTAGTTTAAGTGAAATGCTTCACATTGTTTTTTTCATGGATATATACTTCAAACTTTTACCGTCTCTGCGGAATCGTCATTTCTTCCCACGAATAATCGGGTATAGTTGCAATCCATAAAGTATCTCCCATGATATCTACATCCCAAACGATGAAATCCCTCGCATCAAACACTTTTTCAGATTTTCTTTTATCTTTCGTGTTAATGGAATAAATAGCTTCACCTCTATGTGTAGTTCCGAATAATTTCTCTCCTTTTTTAACGAATATAACTATCTCTTCATCAACTTTAATTTTTCTCCAATTTCCCTCTTGAAGATCTCGGATCCAAATTCCACTTTGTGTGGTAATAAATAGCCTATTATTAATTACTTTCATATCTAGAGGTTCATCAATTCTATTCGGCATAGTTATCTCGTTCCACTTATCATTTGTCTTTTGAAGAATCTTCCTTTCCTCTGTAAGTCCTACCAAATCACCATCATCCGATATTTGAATCACATAAAATGGTTTAGGTACTATAGCTTGTTCCCAATTCTCCCCTTGATTGGTCGTATAGTAAACCTTTCCATTTGATAGCACAGCTATATGGTTGTTGATTGAATAATCGATTTTCTCGATCGATTGGTCTAATGAAAGAATTTTCGTTCCTTTACTTTTTGATGTTATACCTGCCCATAATTCTTTTTCCGTAGCTACATATAATTGATCGTTTATATCAAACCACGCGTGTGTTACATAATTATTAACTTGGAGTTCTGTCCATGTTTCTCCATTGTTATGGCTCCATTCAATAAAAGGTTGCTTGTTTGTACTAAATTGTGTTGGCTTTTTGTCTCCCCATACCACTAAATTGTTGTTTCCAGCGACAACCCCCGTAATAGCCATCCCTTTTTTTGTTAGGTTATCGATGCCAAAACGTTTGGATATTAGTCCTCCACCGTATGGTAATTTATGAATGGCACTAACCACATCTCCGTTTTGGACATTGAATGAAATTCGAGTAAAACGGTTATCTCGATCATTTCCAAACACTGTTAGGATAGGCATACCATCGATACTATCAAGTGTAAAATGATATCCTGTTGCCCAATCTTTTCCTTGTTTCAGTCTGAATTTATCCTTTGCCAGTTGGATAACATCAGAGCTATCGAACCTAATCTCATCGTAGGGTATTGTTGGAACCTGAGATTGCTTGCTCGGTCTAAACACGGTAATTTTCTTTTCTGAGATACCAATTAGTACATAATCCTCTGTACCTGGAACCATAAAGAACATAAACCAATTAAAGCGTTTCCCTTTTTCTCCTCTCGAGCCTCCCATGTTTTCATCCACACTGTTTACACTTATAAGTGTTGCTTTTTCATTCCATTCTTTTGCTCTCTGTAATCCAATATTAATCGCTTCTTTTAACGTAATTTCACCATCTGAAGCGATTCCTTCACTACCAATCAAATTTACAAAAACTAAAATAATAACTAACAAACAGGAGATTTTTTTAAAGAAACTCAAAATTAACACCATCCCATAACTAAATAGGTATATTAATCATATAATTTATATACCTATTTAGGATGGAGTAAATCCTTTTTTATATGCTCTTAGAGCCAATATAACAAACAAAATACTCCATTTATCAGAGAATCCTTCTTGCACTAACCTGCCCCGTTAGCACAACAAGAAAAAAGATGTTGCTCCTGCAACACCTTGTTTAACTCTTGCACCCGTTAGTTGAATAACATAACTTCCAATTTGAATCAATAATCAATTGAATTGGCTATATCTATCAAGGTTTCAGGAGTAACTTTATCTGATACTCGTTTATCAATACTTAGCATATACTGCCAATCATCTCTCTCGAAAACAAGCACATTAAATCCTGAAATAGTCATATAAGTGGCTACACTTCCATTTTTTAATTCAAAGGTTTTTACCACGTACTTCTCTCTTATAGGAATATTATTCTTTATCGGTCGAACGTAAATTTTATAATGATTTTCGGATAATTGATCATTTATAAACGTCACTTCAAATGAGTCATTAATATCGCCATCTAAATCATTAAACCTACCAAAATGATGTGTAAAGCTTATTGGTGGTACCCTAAGCGGAAGCTTAAGTTTTTGTTTGAAATGTTGTTCAAAATCTTCCAATGCAGCTTCCACAGTTTTGTAACCTATTTCAGGATAAATTTCTTCATAAGGACTGGGTTTATCGTTTGCAGTTGCATATATGGTCAAGAAAAAAAACAAACAAAATGAAATCAACAATAGTGAAATAGATCTGGTCATTTTCTAACTTCCTCGCTTTTCCGCTGTGTATATAGTTTAGCTATTCACAAAATTCTTAACCATAAATATCCCTGTTAGGATTTTCCTTACGCAGTTTTAAATCAATATTTCTGGAACATAATAAGTTGTGTTGAAATAAAAATTTAAAATAATTAAGGAGTGTACAATATGAAAAAAATTCTATATACGTCACTAGTCTTTATTTCTTTGATTTCCATTTTTCTGAACAGTTCAATTTCTGCGAAATCTCAGACTTCAGAAAACGTTGGAAATTCTTCACATATGGAAAATAACGATGAAGGAAAAGTTGTTTTTAGTTACAAAAAAGATTTTAAATCTTTAGCAAATTTTTTCAACCTTACTGAGAATGAATATTTCCAAATGCGGGAAGATAAAAGTATGATAGAAATCGCTGAAATTCAAGGCATAAACAAAGATGACCTATTTTATTATTTAGTAGCTAAAAATTATGAAGCTCTGGAATCGGCGTACAATGAAGGGCAAGTAGATTTACATTTTGTTATGGATTATGTTTTATATTTAAAACAAGATGTGGAGCAAGAAATGCAAGCAAAAAGAGATATAGATCTTCAATACGAAGATTAATTTTGTAAATAAATTTATTTAATCGATTTCAATCTTCTCCTTATCAATTAGTCAACTATACTTTAAACACTAAATAGTCATCTGTTGAAAAATTCAGCCAAATGGCTATTTAGTTTTATAAGGTCCCAATGATTTTCATCTAAATTAGTTAAATTAATTATTAAATTGAGTTAGCTATTAGAACAAAAGTTTCAGGTGTTACTTTGTTGGCTACTTTGTTATAAATTCCAAGCATATACTGCAAATTATTTTTTTCAAAGACAAAAAAGTTAAATAGTTGATGCTCAAAATAAATGGCTTTTGCACCATCTTGAAGTGTATACTCTTTTCCATTTAAATTCAGTTTATCTGTGAAGTCCAATTTGTTTTTTAAAGGACGAATATCAATTTTATAAATATTATTACTTAAATCTTTGTTAACAAACCTAATTTCCAGGGAATCATTCACATTATAGTTCTTATCTTCAAAGAATCTTCCATATTGATGTGTGAAAGAAATAGAAGGCAACTTTTCGGGTAGCTTTACATCACATTTACAATGATTTTCAAATTCATTAACAGCAGCTTTTACAGATTTATATCCAGCTTCAGTGTACTTTTCCTCAAAAGAAGGAGGAGTGTCACTCGAATTTGCATTTACTGTTCCAAAACCCCACACACAAATTAATACACTAAATAAAACCATTAGAAGAGGAATACGTTTATCCAATTTCATCACCCTAATTTTTTATTTAGGTATAGTATGTCTTGTTTATTTACAATAATTCCTTCTTCAAATATCCTGCACCGTTAGTTGAAGAAAAAGGGGAGAACAACGTCTCCCTCATAACTTCTTATAAACTTCTGCGTAAGCAACTTTCAGTTGTTCCCTTAATTGCTTGTTTTCTTCTTCTAACTTTTGATTTTTTCTTTTTAGAGATGCAATGAGGGCATCTTTATTGTTTTCGTTCATTTCTCGCTTCACTTGTTTCGGTGTAGGCACTTGCGATTGCTGATTTCGTAATGTTTCAATTCTCGAACGGAAGTCCTTATTGTTATATAAGGTTGCTTTTGAAACATCAGCTTCACTTGCTACACTGTTAAAGTTTATTTTCTCATTGGCTCTTATGAGCCTTTTAATGGCTTCATCAACCTTTTGAGAAGTAGTAGCCTTACGACTGGCATGAATAGCTTTCAAGTGAGAAGAACGGTCATATTCAGTCATTTTGAACACCTAACTTTCTTTTCATCCGATCCTGTCTGCCAAAGATGATATTTCCTTCTTGGAGGGTGTTTAAAATGTTTTGATAACGTTGTAAGTTCTTTTCGTTCTTCTCTGCAATATCTGCTCGCCCTCGTTGTTTTGCTATTTCAATTGCCTTCATGGTTGTTTTAATATGAAGCTCATACTTTTGTTGATCTAACTCTGAAAAACCTACAGCTAAGTCCGTACATGGTGTTTGATTGTCACCACAAGTTAGACATGGGGGGGCTTCCATGTGAGGACAATTTCCATTTAGACGAGCGTGACACGTTCCATAAGGGTTGTCCATCGCATTGAGTTTATGGTCTTGCCATAATGCATCCAGTATATCGGTTGGTATATCTTCTCCTGCTTTGATTTCTTGCACTTCACCATTTAAGTCGAAACTAAAAACTCCTTGTTTCATAACGGATTCAAACACTTTTCTTTTCGTATTATCTAATAACTTGGCATACCGTAATGTCATTTCGGGAGATGCATGTGCCAATAACTCTTGTACCGTTAAAATATCTGCACCACCGTTTAACATTTTTACTCCATATGTATGTCGAAACTGGTGAGATCTGAAATGAAACAAAATGCCATTTTCGTCAGTAATGTTTTTTTGTTTTGCTAAGTTGTTTAGTTGTTCACTAATCCAATGTTGACTAAACGGCTTACCTTTTCGTATTCCACGATAGCGAACAAAAATATACCCTTCGGGATTATTGTCTTGATTGCTTAGTTCTTTTGATTTGTCGATAAGAACTGCAAGTATTTCTGCTAATTTATCATCAATGGGAATTCGATGCCCTTTTACATACGTTTTTTCAATATCTGTTTCAATAGAGTATTGATCATTAAGTTTGACTAAACAATCCGTAGTTAAGCCTAATACATCAGATATCCTAAGCCCTGTTTTAAACGCTACCCAAACAACGGGTGGGACATCTTTATGCAAATCATTGATGTGAGTGAATAATTGCTCTAATACAAAGTCGGGAATATAATCAATTTGGTCAATAGATTTTTTTCGTGATTTTGGTTTATCTTCGGGAAAAATCAATAGTCGTACATGTGTTTTGGGAGCCAACTCATATTCATACCGTTGAATATCTTCAAGAAACTTTTGTAAGATTGATAATGATCGACTTACATAATTTTCAGGTTGCGAGTTCCTTCTTTTCAGACTATTTTTAGCGTATTTATGTAAATATTCAATGTATTTTACGATGTGTGTTCGTTTTAAACCCTTTAAATCCTTCCACGTTGGTTCTATTGAAAAGATAAACGTAAAGAACTTTGGTAAATATTTTAGATAATTTTGAGCTGTCCCCCATGAAAAATTATTTTTACTAATCAATCGTTGTTTGATATACTTCTTCACTTGCTCACGGATACTTTGGTTGATGTTTGAAAAATCAATGTAGTAACTACTATTACTTTTGTTGTAATCAATACCGAATTTATCATGTAAGATGCGAACATTCCATCTATCTTTTTCCCATTCTTCTCTATAATCAGTGTATTGGAGTAGCATAGTGTAAGTGGTTCTTAAAAACGTTACTAAGTCAGTTTTAGTTATGGAATCTTTTTGAAATTCTTTTTTTACTAAACGTTGAGTATTCACACCTTTTCCATTTAACCAAAGTATATACTTTTGTTCTGCTCTATCTATATCTAAGTCCAACAATGATGATAATTTAGGATATTGTTCGTTTAAGAACTCGGTCAGTCTTCTTAAACGATTTTGAGCCGTAAATATATTTTTCATTGTCCATAAATCGTTAAATAATTGTTGGAAATAAACGTATTTCACTTCTAAATTGATAGAAGGGTTGGTGAATTGAAAGTGAATATTTTTACTTGAAAAGTTATAGTTCGCTACGATTTCTCCAAACTGCTTAATTTCACCTATGACGTTAATATTCCATTTGTTATTGACTAAGAAATATGGATTTTTTACTTGTTCAATGGAAACAGAGCTATCTTCTTGAATTGTTTTTTCGGGATAAGTTGAGAGCTCTCTTTGTAATCCTTCGTAAAAGCCTATTTCTTCTACCTGAACATTTTTGATTTGTTTCATCCCGTCACGCCTTTCAGTCATTTTTCTTTAAGTTAAATTCGGATTGTGCTTTATTCCAATCTTCCCGAATATCTTCATCCGAAGGATGCAGGTATAGGTTCATTGTTGTTTGAATTTGAGAGTGACCTAACCGTTCTTGCACTTGTTTGATATCTTTTGTTTTCTGATAGTAGATGGTAGCGTGTGTATGGCGAAATAGGTGAGGGTGTAAGTTTATCCCTGTTTTCTTTTTTAAACGCTTAAATAGGGATTCTACGTTCCAATATTCCATCGGTTTTCCCACATCTTTTCCTCGCAGTTTTACAAAAACAAAGTTTGTGTCCAATTCTAATTCATCAAAGATTTCATACAAATAATCGTCATATAAATCCATTAAGGACTGTGAAACATAAATTTCTCGTTCACCAGTCTTTAACCTCGCACCATTTTCTAGTTCTCCTCGATCCACTAAACGAATCCGATGCCCCTTTCCATGATCAAAAACAAAATCCTCCATGAAAAGAGCGAGAGCTTCTCCAATACGCAATCCCGTTTCAAACAACAATTTAATTAAGAATCTATCTCGGATATTGGTGGTTGCTTCTAATACTTGCTGCACTTGTTCTTTTGTGAGTGTGTCTACTTTTTTTCGTGGTTCTTTTAATTTAAGTATATTTCTGATAGAGGGCTTGTCCTTATTTACATGATGTAAAAAACTTTTGTAACGTGAGTGTCCCCCTGTAAACACTTGTTTCATCAGCTTTTCCATCATGTCATTTTGCACTTCTTCATTCCGATAAAGGTAGTCATAGAAGTTTGCTATAACTGTAATTGTAAGGTTAATTGTCTTTTCCGTTCGTTTTGCTCTCTCTTGTTGAAGGGGAGTAACATTTGAACTTTGATAAGGGCTTCTTAACCATCCTACAAAATCAACTAAATCCTCTAATCTAATAAACTTGTAGTCTTTCCCTTTTTCTTCTAAGTAGGTATAAAAATGTTTTAAGGAAAAGCAATATGTTTTTTGAGTATTAGGACTTTTTCCTGTCTTATCTAAATACTTTATATATTTCATAACTGGCATTACAGGGAACCCTTCTTGATTAAGTAATATGTATCTCCTGCTGTTATCCTCAATGAAAACTTCTTGCACCCTCATAGCACATCTCTCCTAAAAGATATGGGCATTCGTAATAAGTAGTGGACTGCCCATTATTTTTCTTTTTCTTACTAAACAATTTGTTCGAATCGTTTAGTATTATTTCATTCGGTATATTTATTTTTGGTAATAGAATAGTGGTAAATTTCAATATCTGAATCAATGAAACCTCTTCGTTTTGCTCCATGCAGTGTTTGATACATATTCTCTCTACCAACAGGGTTGTCTGTATGAATATATATTTTGTTTGCCCGTAACCCTTTTTCACAAATATATTTTACTAAGTCATAACCTGTTGGCAATAGATTACCTTGTAGATCTTCTCCTAAATCATGGTCAAGAGAAAGTATATCTACTTCGTGATTTTCAAGTAAGTGAATTGCTTCTTGAAACGTTCTTGCTACGACAAAACCAATAGGACAATCTCTTAAATCATCCACATATACATTAATCATAATATTAATTCCTTTCTCCACAATATGTTTCAAATGCGTAGTGAAATATAATTTTTAAAAATTAGTTTCCACTACTTGTTACGAATAGTCAAAGATATTAACGTTCAATCTAAAGATCTCACTACGCCTCCAGCTGTGGGCTACGTCCTACACTAAAACAAACATATGTTCTTGTTTATTGTATACATACTATACGATATTTTCAACATCTAATTAACGAATATAATATGCATAGGAAAAGAGGATATATGCTCATATATTGAACATAATATCCTCTTATTAGTTTAGTCTATTTAAGATTTTTGATCTCTCATGCTTTTTTGTCTTAATTTTAATTGAGTATAGATGTCGTAGTTAATCGGTAGCGGAACTCCCTATAATTTGTACACGAATCCTTATTATTGAGAATAAATCTTACCATCAATCAAGGAAAACTCACATGGACAATAAACGTGCAACACAGAATCATCTATCTTTCTTACCCAGTTGAATAATTAGCATCCTTTTTATAATAAACAAATCTTCTTTTTACAAGTGCCCCGTCCTCTATAATACGTTCATAAGAAAAATACGAGCTTGTGAAGGAATTGCACAAGAGGTTGTTGTAAAGCAGACAAATTATATTGTTCTTGTGAAGCAACACCTTGGTATCAGTAAAACAATTAAAATTCTTAACAGCTGTTTAGCCTTGGGCTAGACACTCAAATTATTTTTTAGAGGATAATTTTATAATTTTATTCTAATTTCTATACAACAATAATTTTCAATAAGTAATATATTAAATTTAAACGCTCTCTTGAAACAATCGATTCCTTGGAAAAATATTATATAATAACTATATTGCATATCTTTTCACTTATTCTGTTTTTTTAACATATATTCTCTAATTATAAAGTCGTTTGAGAATTTGGAAACTGATTCTAGAGTTTAAACGAATCAGAACTACATATGTCTATTTTTATAAAGGAAAGACCTTCTTCTCAAAATTTATTTATTTTGTCGGTGATTTAATTATAAATGGATCCTTTCTAAGAGAGATAAAATCATCGAGAAGCATAACAGTTCGGATAAGACATCTCCTGGATTCCTCCCTATAAACCTCGGCATGCACTCCTTTATTCACCAAATCAACCAATTTATCGATTTGCTCGCTAAGTAAATTAGTACTTGCTATAACTACGTCTATATTGGTATCACTTCTTCTTTCAATATCTGCAAATGCTAGTAAACGATTTTTATAATGTGGACCCTTTAATTTCCTTCCTTCGAGTTGTTCGTCCGTGGGTGGAAAAAGGCTATCAGCAACATATTCAATTATCCTTCTACAAGAGGTTGTTACTTGAGCATACTGCTCCTCGGTTTCTGATTCATTAAACGTTTTAAATGCCGCCCACAATTTATTTCCCAACTCAGGGGCTGCATCAGAAAGTCTTGAAACTACATCATCGGATAGAAACGCAAGTAAATTACTACTCATCTTCTTCCATTCAGCTACTCTTCTAGCATGCTTATAATTATGATACTTATCGAATATTGAATATTTACCTTCAAGACTTTCAAATGCCACGTTTTTAAAACCGCATTTTGCTAAGAAATCTAACCATCCATAATCCTTACTTTCTTCAGAAAAGCCATCCCAGAAAAGATGTATTTCTTCATTCATGATTCTATACATAGGTGAAAGAGAATTTGAATAAATTTCCCAATGTAGTTCGGAACTGTCATCAACCTCAATTGATCCTAAATAAGGTGCAAATTCTTGTAGTTTCTTATGCAAATAATAAGCCAATTCAAATTCTATATTTTCAAAACAAATAACAAACACATTACATTCAAAAACTTCTTCAATTCTATCCCAATTGAAACTATTCCAAGTGTTGTTACTAGAGAAAATCCATTGATTAATAATTTCCAAATACTTTTCCTTGTTAAACTTCCCCATCTTTCCGCTATCTGTGCTCACAAATTCATACGCCGAATTTGCCAACAACAGGTCACCAATAAATACTTTACACGACAAGTTCAGTGCTCTATATTGTAGCAGATGTAAAAATGTCGCCTTATGTATTGGCATACCATAAAACGGTGTTGTAATAGATGCGTGATCAGCATTAAAATGCAAAGCTAACTTCATTGATTATTCCTCCAACTTTTAATTCATTTTTATGGACTTGATGAATGCCCATAACATAACCTATCGACTAAAATAACAATTTTCGGAAGCTATTACTATGGTTAATTCATAACTCAGATACTAAGAACAAGGATTTATTGCGATTTTTAACCCATTTTAGTCGTTACTTAGGATATTTCAACTGAAACTTATGCTATCCATCTAATTGACCAGACCAAACTTCATTGTAATGATTGTTTTTTTCTTGTCCATAGCTAAAAGCTTTCCTAAACCCCTTGTTATAGGGATTTTCAAAAATAAAAGTCACCCTAACAACGGGCGACTTATTTTCTATTTTCATTCTTCAATTTCCAAATTATCAAGTGAATTAGGAATCTCTTCATTAGAACGGCAATTCATTAAAATCTATCTTAACCTTTATTGTAGATAATCTCATATTTATATTATCTAAGACAATTTTTTGTTTATAGGGAACTAATCGTTGCAACAATTGATAAAAATCAATCACAATTGATAGTTCAATATCATTAGTTGAATTATACGAAAAATTACCATTTATAAAACATTGTATTAATTCACTATTATCTTGAATGTAACGTTCTAAAGAACTATTTCGTATAAGAATTGCTAACCTACTCATTGTAACATTGAGATCATTGATAGGATCGTAATGATTTACATAACTATTTATATACTTTGAAAGTATATCTGCAAAATCTCTATATGTTTCCTTTTCCCTTCTTGTAAAATTAATTTCCCCCAGAACCCCTTGAGAAATGTCAATTGTAATATCATGAAATGATGCATATCTTTCATGAGGGCTTAGTTTAATCATTTTATCAACGATATGCTCAAATTTAAAATTAGGAAGTTCCTTATCAAGGATATTACTAAACAATTTTCCAAGAAAAAAAATTTCAGTCTGATGGTTGTATATTCCTTCATCATTCGTTTCATCTGGCCATTGTGTCACTGGCCAATTCAAAAACACACTTCTTCCATCCATATCTCTTTCCGTCAATTTTTTACCAAAACCAAAATCAATAACCTTAACATTTCCATTATTATCAATCATAATATTTGCTGGACGAATATCCCTATGAAGTATTTTATTCGATTCTAAGTATTCAAATGCCGCTATAGTCTCGGTAAAAATTTCCACCCGATTTTTACCTAAAAATTCCGGTTTGAAATCAGCAATTGTGACTCCATTTATATATTCCATTTGAAGATACCCTAATTTATATTCGGGGTATAAATAATAATTATATACCCTAACTATATTGGGGTGTGATATCTTAAACAGTATTTTAATTTCATCAACAAATCGTTGATAATGTTCATCTATATAGTTAGTATCCTTTGGTGAATATTTTTTAAAGGCAAACAGCATATCAGTTGTTTCATCCTTAAAAAGATGTGTATCCCCCGTTCCACCTTCTCCTAGAGAATCAACATGTATAAATTGTTTTTTTCTGTCAAACTCAACTAGAGTACCTGGTTGTAGCACGCATCTCACTTCCAATTCATCCTTAATAATTATAATATTAACACAATTAGGAAATAAGTGTCTCTTATTGCAAAATAGTATACATACAAACAAGTTTGGTAACATCAAACTTGTCAAATTAAAGGATAAGGAAAAAACTTTTAAGTTTTTGAAGTGAATGATATTTTCCAAGGGATTAATCAGTTTAATGAGAACACCAGCCTTCACACTAGCTGGGATTAAAAATTGTTTCCCATGAATCAAATAACTAGAGAAGAACGCTTGGTATCTTAATTAGTATATTACTTTTTAGTTTATGTTGAAATTTGTACAGGATCAGGAAATGCAAATGAAAAAAGAATTCGCAAAGCACGTTATTATAATGGGTAGTATTATGACTTTATCCTTTTGCATATATTAAGAGATGAATTAGAAAATAATAAATGAGCTACATTAGAAAGCGATTTTTAATTATTTGCTCGAAAAAGCGTATTCGTTTTCCAAAACGAATACGCTTTTTTAATTAAATAAAATCAACATTCAAGTTATATCGAGCCTAATTAGAAGATAAAGTTCTACATAATGTACCTCAATGCAATTCCTTTATCATAAGTTGTGATAATCCATAAAAATTGCCAGTTGAAATTGTCACATCCGTTATTTTACTACCTTTGGGGCTGGATAATCAAAGCCCTTTGTATCTACTTCTACCTTTTTCATTTGCTGATCTTTTAATGGTTTATCTGCACCATCTCGTTCAGCAGCAACGATAGCATCAACTGTTTCCATTCCCTCGATTACTTTCCCAAATGCTGCATATTGGCCATCAAGATCTGATGTATCCTTTACCATAATGAAAAATTGAGATCCCGCAGAATTCAGATCCTGCGAACGAGCCATTGAAATGACACCGCGTTCATGCTTCAAATCATTTTTAAAACCATTTTTTGAAAATTCACCTTCTATAGAATAGTCTGGGCCACCTGTACCATTACCTGAAGGATCTCCACCTTGAATCATAAAATCAGGGATTACTCGATGGAAAATAAGACCATCATAAAAACCTTTTTTAACTAAGGAAATAAAATTAGCTACCGTATTCGGCGCTGTAGAAGGCTCTAATTCGATGACGATTTTTTTATCATTGTTCATCGTAATCGTCACAATTGGATTTTCCTTCACTTTTGATGAATAATCTACATTTTCTTCCGATTTTTCTTTAGCGGCTCCACAACCTGTCAAAACTAAAACTACCGCCAGCAAAGCAAAGACAAAAGAAAATCCTTTATTACGTGTAAACATATCTTTCAACTCCTCTTTATATCCAGTCTACTCATTATACTATCAGATAGTATAAGACAAATCATTTTTTATGAAGATCATGTAAATGAAGGAAATAAGCTCAATAACCCTCCACAAATAAAAAAGATGCCTAGCACCTTTGTACAATGCGTTGTTTAGCAATAATCCCCTTTAATAAAAATGAAAGTAAGCATGCAACGACTAAAAATACAGCAATCATACTAATAACGCCTTCCCAGCCGAAGTGCATCCAGAACACACCCCCTACCGTTCCTCCAACACTTGAACCAAAATAATAGAAAAATAAATAGAGAGAAGAGGCTTGTGCTTTATCATGAGTGGCTCGTTTACTTACCCAGCCACTGGCAATCGAGTGCGCTGCAAAGAAGCCAAATGTAAAGATTGTAATCCCTATAATTTTCAAACTAAGTAGCCCATTTAATGTAAAAATCGCCCCTATAAGCATGATCGTAATGGACAATAATAACATCTTTTGACGGCCATATCGATCGGCTAGACTACCGAACCAAGCAGAGCTAAATGTACCTACTAAGTAAATAACAAAAATCCAACCAACAATCGTAGCACTTAAATTATAAGGAGGCGCCATTAATTTAAAGCCAATGTAGTTATAAAGAGTCACAAAGCTTCCCATTAATACAAAGCTAATACCAAAAAGGCAAAGCATAGATGGGTCCTTTAAATGTTGTAGAAGAGATGTCGCCAATAATTTTATCTGTAATGGGCGTGCTGAAAAATGCTTGGAGTTAGGTAGCATCCAGATAAATAACACGCTAATCATAAGACTAATGATACCCAGTACAATCATCCCTACCTGCCAACTATAAAGATCCGTTAATGTCCCTATAATCACTCGTCCACTAAGCCCGCCTACCGAATTACCACTTATGTATAAACCCATCGCAATACCTAAACTAGAAGGATCTATTTCCTCCCCTAAATAAGCCATCGCAATTGCCGGCAATCCTGCAAAAACAACTCCCTGTATAACACGTAACACTAGTATCGTTTCAAAATTAGGGGAAAAGGCAAGTGCAAGTGTAATTATAGATGCCCCAAAAATTGAAATCGTCATCAAAGATTTCCTGCCCCATGCCTCTGACAATGAGCCAACAATAATCATACTTATGGATAATGCAAAGGTTGTCACAGAAAGCGTTAAACTCGCAACAGCTGGTGATACATGAAACTCCTTCGCAAACGTTGGTAATAATGGCTGTGATACATATAAGTTAGCAAAAGTGATAAAGCCTGCTAAAAATAAAGCCCAGTTTGCTTTATGAAACGCTTTTGTCCCCTTTTGAATGTAATCCATCTCTCTCTCTCCTTAACGTACTTCCAAATCTACTATTATTCTAATACAATAATCTTCAAAACACACGATAGTTTGTCAAAAAATAGACAAATTTAACTCTATTTTTATTGTTATGTGTATTATTTTATTTGACAACTTTATCGTGATTTCAAATTATATTTTCTTCTTATAAATTTATTTTTTATCTATTTTGAGTTGGCAAATATTGTGTTACAGTGAAAGTAATCATCAAGCAATCATTGGCAACATGAGCTCCGATGACTAAACTATTTTCTTTGCACAGACTTGGAGGAATTTTCATGAAAATTATTGAAGCTTTAGCCCTTTCAGCACCCTATATCCACCTTGCATTAAAGGAAGAAGCAATCGTAGCTGTAGTTGAGAAGGAAAGTGAAACAGTTGTAAAATATTTAGCTGGCCAACGTGTAGATTCAGGCTATCAAGATGGACAAAAGGTAAATGCTAATGACCAAAATGTTTTCATTGCCTTTAATGGAAAAAACGCTGATGTCGTTATACCAAAGGATGTATACGGAGTGGCCATCAATGCTTTTTCATTTCCAATCCGTGAAAATGGTAAAGTCGTAGGTGCTCTAGCATTTGGACTTCCAATCGACAATGAGCTTAAACTAGAAGATTATATGAGTACAATGGATAGCATTGTAAACAACCTACAAGACAAAGTACATACTATTGCCTCACATTCCGAGGAATTAGCAGCAACAAGTGAGGAAATTAACAAACAAGCACAGCATGCCCTTGAAGATTCAGAGAAAACAAATGAAGTAACAGATTTAATAAAAAACATTTCTCGCCAAACAAATTTACTCGGCTTAAATGCATCTATTGAGGCGGCTCGTGCGGGTCAGCATGGCGCTGGGTTTAACATTGTAGCGCAGGAAGTTAGAAAGCTCTCTTTTGAAACATCAAGCGCAACTGAAAACATCGAAGCATCTCTACGAAATATAAATAGAAACCTTGATAATCTTAAGCAAAATATGGGGCAAATCAATGACGCAACGAACGAACAGGCTCAGCTCGTTCAAGATTTTAGTGAAATTATCGAGGAGTTAACAGTTCTTAGTCATGAAATGAAGGGCTTTATGCATGATGCCTTAAAATAGAAAAGAGGTGAATAGTATTGCAAATTACAATTAATCCGGAATTATCCTTACGAACTATCGAATTAGAAGATGCTAATGCCGTTTTTGCCTTAACAGATGCCTCACGTACATATTTACGGGAATGGTTGCCATGGCTAGATATTACAAAAGAAGTAGCCGATACAAAGGCATATATAGAAGGCTGTATAAAAGGACATGAAGCTAGAAGCAGCCTCTCTTTTGTCATCATGTTTAGAAATAAAATAGTAGGCATTGCTGGCTTTAATACTATAAATCCTAGCAATAAAATTGCTGCGATTGGCTACTGGCTAAGTGAGGGAGCTCAAGGGCATGGTATTATGACAAAGACCGTACAGGCATTATTACAATATGCATTTGAGGATTTACAGCTCAATAAGGTCGAAATTCGTGCTGCTACGGGCAACGAAAAAAGCCGTGCCATCCCTGAGCGACTAGGCTTTACAAAAGAAGGAACAATTCGTGCAGCAGAATGGCTTTATGATCATTATGTTGACCATGTTGCTTATGGCATACTCGCTAGTGAGTGGAAGGAAAAATAGAAGCAAAAATAGCCACCTGAAATCATATCAGGTGGCTATTTCTATTATTGTTCAACTGTTTCTTTTATCTCGTCTTGCGTCTCAATAGCTGGTGCTGGTGCTTGCTTTCCTAAGCCAACTGCTATTTGCTCTAGCTCTGGGCGCAATGTATGCTTACCTGCATAGCTTTCAATTAGTTCCTTAACGTCAATTCCTGAAGTTTCCTTCAACGATTCCTGTAATGTTGACATTAAATTCGTTGCGTAGGCAGTTACTTTATTGGCACCACCGCTTCCTTCCCCACCGCCAGTATCAACAACAGTAATCTTATCAATATTGCCAAGTGGACTCGCAAGCTCTTTCGCATATTCTGGCATCATACGTACAATCATATCAAGGACAGCTGCTTGACCGTAGTATTCGAAGGCTTCCGCAATTTTACGTTTTGCCTCTGCTTCCGCTAGACCACGAAGGCGAATAATATCCGCATCTGTTTCCCCTTTTGCACGTTCAGCATCCGCTTTCGCTAGACCGTCCAAACGAATTTTCTCTGCTTCAGCTTGTGCTAATGATTCGATACGGTATTTCTCAGCATCTGCCTGCGCTAGTTCACGCATTTTAGCAGCCGCTGCATTTTGCTCGACAGCGTAACGATCAGCATCAGCCTTTTTCTTAACTTCCGAATCGTATTGCTTCTCACGACGTAAAATCTCTTTTTCTTCTAATTCAATTTGTTTTTGACGTTCGATAATGCGAATTTGCATTTCCTGTTCTGTTACTTCCTGCTTTGCACGTGCTGTTTCTAACTCATACGCTTGGTCTGCACGGGCTTTTGCAATATCTTGCTCACGGCGATATTCAGCCACTTTTAATTGATTTTCTTTTTCTGCTTCTGCAATTTCGGTTGCACGTTCAAGCTCTGCCTTTTGTGCTTCTTTCGATGCTTCAGCACGCTTAATACGTGTTTCCTTTTCAGCATCTGCAGTAGCAATGTCCGCATCACGTTTAACCTGTGCAATACGTGGCTTACCAAGCGATTCTAAGTAGCCATTTTTATCGCGTACATCTTTAATCGTAAAGGATACGATTGTCAGACCCATCTTTGCCAAGTCCTGAGATGCAACACGTTGTACTTCCTGAGAGAATTTATCACGGTTTTTATAAATTTCCTCAACCGTCATTGAACCTAAAATCGAACGTAAATGACCTTCCAACACTTCGCGCGCCTCATTTTCACGCTCATCCTTTTGCTTTCCTAAAAATTGCTCCGCAGCCGTTGCTATTTCAGAAATGGAACCACCAATTTTAATGATAGCTGTTCCATCGGCCATAACGGGTACACCTTGTTCTGTATACACTTCAGGTGTTGTTACATCAAGCTTACTTGACAATAAGCTTAATGGATGTGCCTGTTGGAAAATCGGGAATACAAATGTACCGCCACCACGTATAATTTTTATACGATTTCCTGACTCATCTTTATGTACATTTTTTGAGCCAAGATAGCTACCTGTCACAATCAGTGCTTCATCAGGACCCGCTGTACGATACTTAGTCACATAAAGTCCAACTAGTGCGATTAAAACAAATGCTACAATCCCTATAACAATTAAAATTTCCGTTGACATATAAATATCGCTCCTCTATAAAAATTTCTTATCATAAGATCTTACAAACAGTGTTCCTTCCTTCACTTCTACAACAAGTACCGTCGTATCATAATCGATAGCCTCATTGTCATAACCAGTTGCTCGCTTCGATATCATACCGCTAGTCGTTTCAATAACTACCTCTCCAAAACCGTCAGTCGGGATTGGAACAATAACCTTTCCTAGTTGGCCACCAAGTGATTCTTCCGTATAAGCTAACGAAACATCGGCCGATCGTAGCGGAACAAGAACAAATAAATAAAATAGTGCACTTAAAATAGCTCCGATAATACAAGCAGCAACAATGTTCCAAACGCTAGGGAAGAAGGCTAGTTTTTCTAAAATAAATCCTGTTGCTGACATCAATGTAATGAAAGATAGAATGACACTTGGATTAAAAATCGGTAGCCCCTCTCCAATGCCCTCAACAGCATCACTAAAAAATGTAAATAAAAGAGTTGCAAGGCCCCCAAATATTAATCCCACTAAAAAGATTTGCTCGAGTGAATAGCCAAATAGCGTCAAGTTGTTCACCCCTTTTCATTGTATTACCTACTATACGGATGCAACTTGCAAAAAGTTTCGTAATTTTTCACATTTTCTCAACTTTCGAATGATGACTTTTAATATGGTAAGCTTCTTAAAGCATTATTAGCCATATCACACCAAAAGGAATAATGGCAACTAAGAAGATATTACATACGTTTTAATCAATGTAGTACCTAACTTTTAGTAAAAACCAATAAATAAAAAGCATGTCACCGATTGGGCTTTACTTGGAAGCTCCAATCGGCGGACATGCTTTTTAAGATTCTAGTACATTTAAAATAGCGTCAAGATCATTGACAGCAATATCTAGGCGTTCCTTTGCCTCAATATTTTGCTGTTTTAATTGACTAAACTCTAGCAAATTTTTTTCATGCTTCAACTTGATAGCAGACAAGCGTTCAATTCGCGATTCAACCTTTTCAATTGCTTGCTCACAAACTGCTGTCCATATCTTTTCTGAATGCTGCATTTCAGTTGTTGATGGGTTGTGGTGACGCATAATTCGTGCATATACTACTTCAATTTGTTCAATTAGTTCGGAATAAAAATGTCGCTCAACACGTGTTGTTTGGAATGTTGGGTGCTCTACTTCTTTTGCATATGGGGTAATTTGACGTAGTAGCTTTCCAGCATTTTCTCCAAAACCATGTGATAAATTCAATACATTCATTAACTGTAAAAGTAAACGAATCTCTTCTAGATTAATAAGTTGTGAATCGATGCTTTCCTTTAGCTTTAAAGATTCCATATAGCGTCGATCAAAGTGCTCAATTTCACCATTGCGTTGTTCTACTAAATGATCACCTGCATTGTCTTTTAAGCTTTTAATATAGCGAATTGCATGGCTTTTTAGCTCATCCATTGATAGCAAGTTGTCATTGTCTTGTTGTGGCTTTCCTCGTTGAACATACGCAAATGCATCCATTTTTTGGGGCCATTGTGCTGCTGGGGTTTCTTCTAAGACATTATAGCGTATATAAATTCCGTGCATTCCATATCCTCCAAGTCCATTAAACAAGTATCTTTAAAGAGAGTAAATCGAATTCGCCATTTTTTCAAGTAAAAAACTTTTAAAGATTGAAAATCCTTCTTTCGAAACATCAATTCTAATATCCCGAGTAGTCGATACTGTTCTGGATCACTCCATTTTTCAAATAGAAGGTTTTCCCCCTTTACCTCTGACAAGCTTTGTTTTACACAATTTGAACATATTCTACGACTAAAATTCGAAAAATTAAACCCCTAAAAGCACCATTCCTATGACGTTTGCTGTCCTACAGGAGTATGGCAAAATTTTTTTCGTTCATCCTAATTAAGTCTCTTGTCGTATTTGCTTAATGCTTTTACCCTCAGTAAAGGCATGAATTGATTTTATTGTGCCTACTGATTTGAAATTTGCCCTGTCATAGACCTTGGCGACCTGTTCATTGATAGGCAAAATCCAGAGATATTCTAACCCTTTCTTTACCGACTCTTGCTGAATATGTTGCAAAATATATCCAATTAATCCTCGTCCTCGATGGCTTTCAAGTGTTGCTACACTTTCAACTCTCCCTTGATTTCCTGAGACGAAAATATTGGCAGTACAGCAAGCTGCGCCATCCAATCTTAATAAATAATACGTAAAATACGGAGAATGATAGGTTTCCTCAAATGCTTTTTTGATTAATGCAGGCTCACCAAATGTAGAAATGCTCATTTCTACAGCTAACGCTTCCTCCATATTTGCATCTGTTACCCGCTCAATCTGTATGGCTGGATTATGTGATAATTGCGAGTATTCACCATTCCAACACTGTACATCATCAGTAAAACTTTCATATTGAAAGCCATGATTCTCTAAAGCTTCTATACATGACTGATTTTCCTCCACATTGTATAAATACAATCTTGGGGTGAGTGCTTTTGCTTGATAAAAATCCTTGATTTTCTTTAAAAACATATCTGGTTCGACAATCTTCTTCCAAATGTGTGCATGATTGGCGTCGTAATATGTTGGCATTTCCTTATTGTAAAATAATACTCCTTCATGACATGTTTCCATCTCACTAAAACTTTTAATATAATCAATATCTAACTGCATGATATGCTCTATTTTATGCATCTTTTGTTCCTCCTTCAATCCATTTTTCATATAAATCCTCAAGCTGCTGTTCAAGCTTTTGACGTTGCTCCTTAGCAAGTGTCGGCTCCTTTAATCTCATTTCGAGCTTTTCAATTTGTTCTTCAATTGTTATTTCTTTTTTAACAGCATAGGATTTTTCAGACACTTCTTTTATAACTGGTTCTTTTACTATTTCTAAGCGTTTTTGTCTTGCCCATTCATAGTCACCTTCAAATACTTGGATCATTTCGTGCTCAATCCATGCTACTTTTGTAAAAATCTTTTGTAAAAAATAACGGTCATGTGAGACACCAATAATAGTTCCTTCAAAGGACTCCAGTGTATCTTCCAATACCTCTCTCGCTTCAATGTCTAAATGGTTGGTCGGCTCATCTAACATCAATAAATTAATATCCTCATGCATTAATTGTGCAAGACGTAAGCGCATTTTTTCACCGCCACTTAAATCCTTCACTTTTTTAAAAACGTCATAGCCATAAAATAAAAACTGCGCAAGAATATGACGTGCCTCAGCCTCCGACACAGAGACGCTCTCACGAAAGGCATCTATTAAGCGAATGGTCGGATTTTTATGTTCAAATTGCTGAGAAAGGTAGCCAATTTTCACACTGCTGCCGACATGACAAGCACCGTCACTAGGTTCAACCTCACCTAACATCATTTTTAATAACGTTGATTTTCCACTGCCATTGCCACCAACAATCGCCAGTCGTTCTCCGAAGTAAACTGCTAAATTACTTTCCTTAAATAATGGTTTCTCAAACGCATGGCTAATGCCCTTCATTTGTACAACCTCTTTACCACTACGCTCAGCCATCGTTAACGCTAAATTCATTTTCTTTTTTGTTGAAGGCTTCTTCACACGCTCTATACGGGCTAGTGCTTTTTCCATACTTTTAGCACGACGATGCAAGCCATCATTTGGCGGATTTGCTTCATTTGCCCATTGCTTTAAGCGCTTTATTGTTTCCTGCATTTTTTTAATTTTCTTTTGCTGTTCTTCGTATTGAGCAAATTGCTGTTCAAGCTTAGCTTCCTTTTGTTTAATAAACGCATCGTAATTTCCAATGTACGTAAATGCCTCTCCATCTTCAATTTCAATTATTTTTTGAGCCATTTGATTCATAAAGTGGCGATCATGTGATACTGCAATAACAATTCCTGCAAAATTTCGGACATAATTTTCTAGCCATTCAATTGCGTGCATATCTAAATGATTCGTCGGTTCATCTAATAACAAAATAGATGGATTACTTAAAAGGATTTGCCCTAGCATTACCTTCGTTTTCTCTCCACCACTTAAGCTACTAAAAGATTGTTCAAGCAATGGTGTTATACCTAGACCATTAGAAATCATAGCTAATTGCGCATCAATTTCATAGCCACCCTGCAGCATAAATTGTTCCTGCACATGACCGTATTGCTGAAGTACCTTATCAGTTACAGCTAACTGCATTTCCTGCTCAAGCTTTGTCATTTTTGCCTTTAATGCATAAATTTCCGCAAATGCTTCCTCCAGCACTTCCTTCACTGAGAACATAGGATACTGTGGAATTTGATGTAAATAACCAATCGTCGCTTCCTTACTTTTTATGATTCGTCCTTTATCTGGCGTATCCAAACCAGCTAGTAACTGTAATAAAGTCGTTTTCCCACTGCCATTTACGCCAACAATGGCAACATGCTCCCCTGTATTTACTTCTAATTGAAGCCCTTCAAATAAAACATTTCCACCAATAATTTTTTGTATTTGTTCAGCCTTAATTTGCATCGTTTTTTCCTCCAATGAAACGTGCGAAAAACATCTATAGACACAAAAAAGACTACTCGATTAACAAGCAGTCTTTTCCTCATTATTTTGTGAAAAAGAATGGTTAATTCGCTACGTTTGATATTTGATTTTGCTTAAAAATGGACAGACCTATCCCGTTGTTCGCAAAATCGAAAGTAATCACACGTGCAAAATACATAGCTGTATCCACTTTTACACATGTTTTCGTAGCGTTTTTATTCATTCTTTTTCACCTCCGTTCAATATAATTAAATTTATATTACCATAATTCAGGTAATTTTGAAAAGGGTAAATTACATTCTTTCACATTTTTTCAGCCTTGCATCATAACGAAGGTTGCCGTTCCGGTCGAGTACCAATCCTAAAATTCATCACTCATTCCCCAATCAAGATGTTTATTAAAAAAATGCGAACTCCTGTACAAATACTAATGTACTATAGCTCGCACGTTTATGTTGCACTAATCAACTATTATGGCTGTAATTAAAACACTGTATTTTTTTCTTGTACCATAAACTTATCGCCACACTTATAAAAATTAATGCACCGACAGCCGTAATCCAAAAAAATACGTTTCCTCCAACAGTTGATGAATTAAAAAATATAGTGCTAATAACAATAAATACACAACTTATAATCCCTGACAAAAAATGGCTAACTGACCATTTAGTTGAAAAATGAAAAATATAAGTACAGTACAAATATAAAGAACACTTACTGCCATAATAGTCGGGAAAAACGGTTGGAATTTAGCCACATAAACAAAGTAATCAAGCTGG
The DNA here is from genome assembly GCF_042884205.1 of Lysinibacillus sp. NPDC058147. Lineage (NCBI taxonomy): Bacteria > Bacillati > Bacillota > Bacilli > Caryophanales > Bacillaceae > Lysinibacillus > Lysinibacillus sp. NPDC058147. Next base: position 65,247 of record NZ_JBHVUJ010000004.1, on the reverse strand, counting down.
CTAATATCCTGGCCATTGTTTATCTCAATATTAAATATCTGAGAAAACGGGGTTGAATACTTCCATTCCAGCGTATTATCTATGATATCACTTCCCTCATACCAAGAAATAGCTGATGACATCAATAAAGTTAAGAAACCAAGAATTAGTTGAATTACATATTTAAACAATGTTCTTCTCCCTTCTCCCTTTGAAGTTAAAGACGTTAGAATAAGTTTTCGGTTTCCAAAATTAACAACTCTTTACAATATTAGGATCAATATCATAACGTCTGGTTGATTGCCATTCCGACTGGAGGCTCCGATGAGACTCAAGAAGTCACCCAGCCTACACTTCAATCAACTTATATACATGACAGTGATTATCATCTTTATTTTATATATTTTCCATACAATAAACTGGTGATATCCACCCGTATTCTATGTTTTCACTTTTTTCACAAACATCTTAACAAACGGTACGAGGAAAACGGATACGACTAGCACTCGGAATAGCTGAAATGCGGTGACGATTGTGACCTTTGCATGAACGGAAGCGGCGATAATCCCCATTTGATCAAGCCCGCCTGGTACAATACTTAAAAATCCTGTTCGAAAATCAATACTGTAAAAACTCTCCATGACAAATGTTAAGCCATAAGCAGCGCCAATGAAGATCCCTGCCGAAACAAAAGCGTAAAATACATGCTTCTTTGATAAATGTAGATCGTCTTTTTTCAATAAAAGCCCAATGTAAATGCCGAGCATTAGTTGCGCAATATGAAGTAGTGACAATGGCAATTTTGGTACGTCAATCCCTGCTATATTGATGCCCATTAATAAAAACACTGGACCAAGCATATAGCCTGTCGGAATTTTCACCTTTTGCGCCAGCCACCCCGCTACTCCACAAACAGCAAGTAAAACTACTAAGCTCCATGTGTACGCTCCATTGACAACCACATCAGTTCCCCCAGAGCTTGACAACATTAATGGCACAAAGCCAACGATTAAAAGAACCCGTAATATTTGGAAGAACGTAATGACGGCCATATCCATATCCCCCTGCTCCTCCGCAAAGGCAACAACCTGTGACATGCCACCAGGTACACAGCATGTCAACGCGGTCGCAAAATCTAAATCCGCACGTTTTGCTACTAAAAAACTAACGCCAAAAAACAATACAATAAATAAGAAGTTTAAAACAATCATACTTCCTATAAATTGTTTAATATCCTGCACCGCTTCTGGTGTAAACGCAAAACCAATGGAATATCCCGCAACGATTAAACCAAAATTACGAAAATATTTATGCCATTTCAATTGTACTTTTGTCGATAACTGAACAATTAGAACCGCCGCAATAGCTCCAAGTAACCACGGCATCGGAATATGTAATACATTAAATAAAATCGCACCTGTTAAACCAATACATAGTGTAATAAACATGTGCTTGTCAAAAATAAACATAGAAGCAACCCCTCATGACTGTATCATTCTATTATGCCGTGAACCTGCCTATTTTTCTACTTCATTGCTTTTTTGCAATGTAGTATATCGTTAAAATTGAACCTGTTATTTATAAAATTTAACCTCTTATCCAAGATTTTCTCCAATCCAAAATTTTCTATGCTACATTATTATTACCTGATTCAGTGTTTCTCCATAGCGGAGATATGTAAAGGAGGCCTCCAATGAAAATTCACTTAACAATCAATAGTGCATTAGAAGAAACTGAAGTTCATATACACGCAAAGGAATATACCGAGCAAATTGAACGACTGATGAAGCAACTACAAACTTCACAAACAACAATGTTAGATGGCTACTTTCAGCAGGAAATTCATATGCTAAAAATTTCAGATATTTACTCTATTTACGCAGAGGGTGCAAAAGTATTTTTGCAGACGGAGGAACAGGAATTCGAAACAAAACGTAAATTATATGAGCTGGAAGCACAATTAGCGAAAGACTTTGCCCGAGTCAGCAAATCGACACTTGTCAACATTAATAAAATTGCCTCTATTCAAATGGGTAAAATCGGTACAACAGAACTGATTTTAGAAAACGATGTGTCCGTCCATGTTAGCCGGAAATATTTAAAAGAACTAAAACACCACTTAGGGATTGGGAGGGACTCATAATATGAAATTTATTCGCATGATGATTATTGGAATACTCATATCACTTAGCTCTTCCTACATCTTAGTAACATTAAGTGTCATATCTAATAACGCTGTAATGACAGGGCCGGAATTACTTGAACAAATTATCATCGCTGCCATACTTGGAGCTGTAATAGGTCTACTATCCATTATCTTTGATATAGAGCGTTTACCTTTTATTGTTCAGTTTATTTTACATGTCATTGCAGTTACGCTGAGTGTTATGATTGCTGGCTATTTCGGACGTTGGTTTGAACATTCAAGCATTTCGTCTATTTTTATAAGCGAAGCTATTATTTTCTTTTTCGCTTGGTGCATTATTTATGTAATCCAAAAAAATGATATTGCAAAAATCAATCAAGTAATTCAAAAAAGAAAGGAATAAACAATATGACCTTTGCTATACAAGTTGAAAATCTATGTAAGCAATATGGCGATCACCAAGCCGTAAAAGGTATTTCATTTACGGTAGAACAAGGCTCTCTCTTCGCCTTTTTAGGCGCGAATGGTGCGGGGAAATCAACGACTATTGAAATACTCTGTACTTTATTAAAAAAATCAAACGGTACAGTAAACATTAATGGCTATACACTTGATGCAAGCAATGACAATGCGGAAATTCGAAAATCCATTGGTGTCGTATTCCAGCAAAGTTTACTAGATGCACGATTAACGGTGCGGGAAAATATCCTTCATCGTGGTAAAACATATGGCTTATCGAAAAAACAATTGGCCGAAAATTATCAATTCGTTTCAACATATTTGCATTTAGCTGATATAGAAAATCGCAAATATGGAACTTTATCAGGTGGTCAAAAAAGACGTGCTGATATCGCTCGAGCCCTTATCCATCGACCAAAAATTTTGTTTTTAGATGAGCCAACAACTGGACTTGATCCACAAACACGGCAATTCGTTTGGCAAGCCGTTAAGCAACTTCAGCTCGAAACAAACATGACTGTTTTTTTAACAACGCATTATATGGAGGAAGCGGCAGTTGCTCATCAAGTCATCGTCTTAAAAGAAGGAGAAATTGTTGCTGAAGGGACACCTGATGAACTTAAAACAAAATACGCCTATGATTCAATGGCTCTTGTTTTTCATAATAGTTCCGAAGGGATCCAGTGGCTCGAGGAAAATGCTATCTCCTATACAGAAAAGCTAGGTATTTTCTCCATTCGAGTCGAATCGACACTAAATGCTTTAACTCTATTAAAAAAGGCGGAATCGCTTATTGCTTCATTTGAAGTAATCAAAGGTACGATGGATGATGTCTTTCTTCATATTATGGCCGAAGAAGGTGTAGCTTAATGGAAGCATTATTTAGCTTAGTAAAACGAAATAATAAGGTTTTCAGACGTGATAAAACACAAGTCTTTTACTCTCTACTTTCTGTCATTATTGTTATTGTCCTTTATGCAGTATTTCTTCAAAAATCGCAAGTAAATGCCATTGAAGCAGTGACAAAGGCTACCCCAGAAGTGGTAACAATGGTCAATGAGTGGATTGTCGCAGGTTTACTCTCTATGATTGCTGTTACTACTACACTCGCTGCGTATGCCATTGCTGTTAGAGACCTTGAATCAAAAGCGCAAGCTGATTTTCTCACAGCCCCTATCTCGCGAGCAACCATTCAATTTAGCTATGTCTTAAATGCCTTTTTCATTGGCTGCATCTTTTCCTTTATCGCCCTTATTGGCTGTGAAATATTTCTCGTATCAACTGGCGGTGAACTACTAAGCTTTGGAGATTTCATGAAAGTAGTAGGCTTACTATTTTTATCTGTGTTACTTGCCAGTGTTTTTAATCTCTTCCTTGTATTACTCGCTAACAGCCAACATTCATTTTCAACGCTTAGTACGATCGTCGGCACAGCACTTGGTTTCTTATGTGGTGTTTATGTACCTGTTGGGGCACTTCCAAGCTTTGCTCAAAATGTTATTATGTATTTCCCAATCAGCCATACAACTTTACTCTTACGCAATGCCTTTATGGAGAGCTCAATTTCCAAAGTTTTCGAAGGTGCGCCCGCTTTACAGTTAGAAGAATATAAAAAAGTATATGGTATTGTCTATGACCTTCATGGAAATATATTAAGTACCTCAACAAGCATGATCATTATTGTCGTCACAATTATTGCGCTAGCTATCTTATCAATCATTATTTTTAAAAAGAAAAATAAATAAACGCTTTCGCACATCGTTTATAAAACGATGTGTTTTTTATTGATTTTATTTAAACAATTTGTTATTTTAATAATATATAAGCAAACAAAATAGATAATCGTTTGTTTTACAGGAGGACTTCCAATGGATGTAAATGAATTATTTTGGCAAGCTTCGATTCATGACATAAAAAAGGGCTACAACGATGAAGCAACACACTTCACTTGTTTGCTTTGCGGGGAAAAGATTGAAAAGGGTATTATTTATCCACATGAAGGCGTTCTCTACGAGGCAGAAAAATTTATGCAACATCATATTGCTGCTGCACATCAATCCGTATTTCATTATTTAAATAGCCTTAATAAAAAAATGACTGGACTTACTGATCATCAAAGTCATATTTTACGCTTATTTTATGAAGGAAAAACCGACCAAGACATTAAAGAAGAATTGGAGATCGGTAGTGCAACAACAATACGTCATCATCGCTTTACCCTTAAAGAAAAGGAACGTCAAGCGAAAACCTTTCTTGCAATGATGGAACTATTAAAAGAACAGAATCGAAAGGAAGAAAGCTTTGTACCTATTCACAAAACAGCTACGATGGTCGACGATCGCTATAATATAACGATTTCTGAAGAACAGCAATTGCTTGAAAAGTACTTTCCAAACGGTATAGGCAAAGAGCTTGTCCGCTTCCCAAAACGTGAAAAGCATAAAATTGTGATACTTCGTGCAATCACAAAACTTTTCGATGAAACAAAACAGTATTCAGAAAAAGAATTAAACGAAATGATTCAGCCGATGTATGAGGACTATGTGCAAATACGTCGCTATTTAATCGAATACGGCTTCATGGATCGACAAGAGGATGGCAGTGCTTACTGGATAAAAAAATAAGAAAGAAGGGTTTCGAATGGATCATAAAAAAGAATTAAAGGAAATATATAAAGAAATAAAAATTGAAGCTGGTGTTTTTACAATGACCAATCAACAAAATGGTAAAGTATTTGTTGGTAGCTTCAATAATTTAAAACGCTTAAACGGCTTTCAATTTATGTTAAAAACAAATACACATACTAATAAAGAGCTACAAGCTGATTACAACTCGTTCGGCAATGATGCTTTTGATATTGAAGTTGTGGAGTATTTAAAGAAAAAAGAAGAGGGCTATTTCGATGCCAAAAAAGAGCTAGAAAAGCTAGAACAAAAATGGCTCGACAAGCTTCAGCCATTTGGTGAACGCGGATATAACTAGGTATAGAGCGGGACTACAAAAAAGAATCTGTTTTCTCCGTAATTTAGATGGAGAAACTTGCAGATTCTTTTTTAATTTCGTATATTGTGTTTTATACGTGGGGATTCACCACTTCTAGGGTTCCTTTTCGCCGGAAGAGCAAATTTCAGTTGGACCCGAGCAGTTTTCCCTTGCACCTGATCAGTTCTCTAACTGACCCGAGCATTTCTTTGATTAACCTTAGCAGTTTTCTCTTAAACCTGGGTTCTTCGCCAGTCTACCCCCACTTCTTTGTGCGAGATCATCCTACTTATTCTCACACTTCATTTCTTAATTTCCTGCTGTGCTTTTTTTGTTAGCTTTCCGTAAACTAGCTCATACGAATGGTTGATTAAATTTTCAACTAAATCAATAGGTACGTCATGTGCATCCATATAGATTGAATTCCAATGTGTTTTATTCATATAGTAACCTGGAATAATACCTTCATATGCTTCTCTCAACTCTTCAGCTCGATTAGGTTCACATTTCAAAGTAAGTACTGGTCTTCTAGCACCATCTTCGCCCATCATTCCATACATTTTACCACCAATGTGATAGCGATCCGCTTGCCATTCTTCTTTGTAATCATACGTTGTTCCACGAAGTTTTAGGCAATAGGCATGAATTGTTTCTTTGTTCATTATTTAGCCCCTTTTCATTATAAACATAAAAACACACGTTCGATTATATTCATTATAATCAATAACGTGTGTAGAGGAAATAATTATTTATTTTAAATTGCCAGATGAGCCGCTTTGTAATATGGTTATTTTTTAAAAAAGTGCTGCGTTAGCCACACGAAACGCGTTATTACAGGACATCCTTTACTTTACGCCTCTATCAAACATGCCGATGACCTCGGTAGTTTGCAATATATTGACAAAGGCTTTGGCATCTGTTTCCTTGATCATACCTTTAACTTCAGCAAGCTGATAGCGTGTAATGACGGTAATCAATACTTTTCGCCCTTCTCCTGAATAAGCACCCTTAGCATCCATAATAGTTACACCTCTATGAAGCTTTTTCAGTAGTTGCTGTTTCACATCCTCGCCCTTGCTCGTAATAATCATCAGTGTCAATTTAATATGACTCGTATGAATGGTGTCAACAACCTTCCCAGTGGCATAAATCGATACGAGCGTCAATAATGCTGCATCCCAGCTAAAAACGAAGCCGGAGATAGCTACAACGATACCATTCATCGCGGAGATTAATGTACCAAGTGGAAAATCTCGTTTGCGGCTTAACAGCATTGCTATAATATCAAAACCTCCAGAGGAACCTGCCGCACGAAAAATCATGCCCATCCCTACGCCCACAATAACACCACCAAATAACGAGGCAAGAATTGGCTCTTGTGTTGCTTTATAAATCGGAATAATATACAAGCTTACAGACAAGACAACTACTGAAAGAATGGTATAGCTAATGAAACGCTTCCCTAATTTCATAACCCCTATAATAAGCAACGGCAAATTCAATAGTAAATTTAAAACTCCCGTATTCAAGGGTGTAATAATCCCTAGCATAATGGCAATCCCACTTAATCCCCCACTTAAAATCTCATGCGGAATTAACAAAAAATTGTAAGCAAAGGCGACTAATATTGATGAAAGTGTAATTACGACAATATTACGCATAATAATTCCCCTATCATTAACGAACGAGTTTTGTACTTCTTTCCCTTAGAATACCCAACTAATTCGTTCACAAAACCTAGAGTATTGCACTACTGCTTTTAGCGGTAGTTATTTCTTCTGTTGTTCTTTTTTCTGCTCCTCTTTTAACGGCACTTCTTTTAATGGCTCCACATTATTTTCTTCAGCTTTATCCGCTACCTTATAAATACGTTCAAGCATTGGCGGATGTGTATAACGGAACCACTTTACAAGTAATTGTGGGTTTACCTCACTTAAACCCGATATCGTTAGTTTCTGGAATGCTGTAATTGCCGACTCTCGATCACCCGTTAGTGAAATCGCATATTGATCAGCTCTATTTTCCTGATACCTCGAAACATAATTCGACAGAGGGCTCGATGCAAATAATAAAACAGATGTTAGGAGTAAAAATAATGGATAAGAACTTATATCACCGATTTTTTTTATTTTTAATACCTTTCCGTAACGTCCAATGAACCACCTTAAACATTTCGCCGTCAGCCATAAGCCTATCAATGTCAACAGAAGATATCCAGCAATACCAAAATAAATATGCTTTTCAACATAATGTCCCATTTCATGTGCCATGATAAATAATATTTCATTATCTGTTAAACGATTTAAAGTTGTATCCCATAGCACAATTCTCGAATTACTGCCAATACCCGTTACATAGGCATTTAAGGCGTTCGTTTTTTCTGCCATATTGACTTCATATACGTGCTCTGCTGGTATATTTGCCTGTGCAGCAATAGACAAAATTTTCTCTTCTAACTCCTTATTTTTCAGTGGATAAAAATCATTATATAAAGGATCGATGACTACGGGCTGAATAAACATAACAAATATTGTAAATGGAATCGTTAGAAACCATACATATAGCCACCATCTTTTAGCACTTTTTTTAATAAGCCAATAAAGGACAGATATGATAATAAAACTCATGCCAAAGTTGACCCAAAAATCAATAATGCCATCTCGCATCCATGACGAAAACGCTTGTGTACTAATTCCGTAGGTTTTGCTTAAATTGTAACGATAATAATCGAGTGGAAATAGTACAACATATAGTAAAAGTGATAATAAGAATAAGTAACTTGCATTTTGTAACAGCTTCCATTTTGTTTGTGACGTCGCGACCTTTTCGAAATAACGTGATACGCCCATAATTAATATCATGAAATAGATTAACCATTCCAAAGGTGTAGCAACAAAGAATAGGAAGTTCCGTATTTTAGAATATTCACCGCTCAAATATAGTTCTTTTTCAGACATAAACATCACTGGATCTGCGGCTGTTCCCTGCATCGCTCGTGGTATTGTACCACCGCCGCTGTGGAATATATACCAATACATACACAGCACATAAACACCGAATAAAAGTAGCGCGACAATTCCCATTTTTTTCGCTATGTCATTTCCTCCCTTGTTCAACACTAAGTTCGTCCTATAGTAAGTGTAAGCTAAAATGAAAAAGTTAGAACAATTTTTTCTTTGTTTTTATTTACCTTCTACGCTACTTGACACTTAAAAGAAAAAATTCGCCCCACTTCTTCAAATAAGTGACAAACCATGGATGCTAATGCACCACAGCTTGTTCGCTTTTACAAGAAGTGTCGCGAATTTTAAAAAACTTATATTTTACTTATCCATAACAAATCCCGTTTTGCCACGTTGATCATGACTTAAATACCCTGCGGATTCTAATTCATCTTGCCATTCTTTTTCTATAACAGCGGCCTTTAATGCACCCTCTTCTTTTGTTGATAATTCTACCATCGTCTCTCCTTGGTATTGCCAAACCTCAATATCCGCCGCATAGCCCGCAAAGCTTCCTTTATATGTTGTAGCCTTTGCAGGACCATAAACTACAGCTTGAGATAAAGTATTTTGATACCATGATTCGGAATCCCAATTAAAAATTTTCTTCGGAGCATTTTCTAAAATTAATTTTTTTGCTGCACTTGTATCCACTCCATCATAGGAAACTTTAGTTGTAGTCTTTAATGATTCCTTACGACTTATCGTAAACGTACGATTGCCACCTTTAATATCCATTTCAAATTTATAATTAGATTCTGCTCCAGTAAAACCATGACTTTCTGTTATTGCAATTGCTTCATCCAGTGGTGTATTTAAAAATCTCTTTTTATAGGTGATATCCATTTTATTGCTCCCTTTGTAGACACGCAAACGGTGGATATAATCCTCATTTAAAAAATCTTTACTTGGAGCATCAAAGAAATATACCTTTACCTCATCTTTTTTTGTAGCTTGGAAAACATTTAAAATATCTGATTCAGCAAAGAGTTCAGATTTAATATTAAATTTAATCTCATGCTCTGGATCGATTGCTGCCTCCGCTTTTGTGGAACCGAACCCAATAATGCTAACAAGTACAATGCCAATTAAGCATAAATTCACTAAACAATTCTTCATATGGTCTCCTCCTTTAGTAATTACAAGAAAGTCGTTTCGCTATTCGTTAATGAACTGTGAAAATAGATTGTTTTATGTGCATTTATTTCCTTAGATAGTGCGACGATATCATGAAAATCCGGATGCGTTTTGTAAAAAAATTCCTTGTGTTGATTTTTGAAATGCTGCAATTTGTATTTGCCTCTATTCCAATAACCCGTAAAGATGACTATAGCTGTAGGTTTTTTATGAAGTAGCTTCACTAATTTAGCTTCATCACGCTCAGGAACAAAATAAATGACGTTTTCACTTTCTGTTTTCTTTGCCAAACATTCTAATTTAAACTGTTGCAAAATAGTTTTTTTAGTAGACAATAAATTTTCTGGTGCCTCATAATAATTTTCAAATAAGGATAACAATTCAGGATCTACATGTATCGCTCTTGTTGTATGCTGAAAAAGATAGGCTGCAATATCGGCTGTTTTTCCTGAGAAAGAGGATGGGAAAATGATTGGGCGGCCTGGATTTACATTGATATATTCGGTCATTTGCTGCAATACTTCTAAATTATCGATGCGTTTTTCGACATGGCCGCTATCAATAATGGCTACATTATAAACATTCCTGTCCTCTATCGGTAGCGTCGCTTTCAACAAATAGGAGTCCACTACATAATCGCCAGAATAAAATATCACCTCCTTAAAAAAACGAATCTTATACCATACGCTTCCTATTAAATGCCCATTGTAGCCCCATTGAAAAGCTAGATGATTACTAACATCTAGCCACTCACCAATTGACTCTGATTGAAAGGTTCTTGTATTTTGGCAAAACTGCTTTAATTGCTGCGCAGTCATATTACTCATAATGATCGGTCCTGTGTATCCCCATCTCTCGAGTAAAGGGAGAGCACCTGTATGATCTGTATGTGAATGTGATATAAACACTGCATCAAGCTTCGCCACATGAGCTTGTGTTAAATTTGGAAGAGTCTTTTGTCGATTGTTCATCACTCCACAATCGAGTAAAATAGCATGTCCATTATTTTCAATGAAAAAGCAGTTACGGCCATACTCACCGACCCCACCTAAAATCTCTACATTAAGCATCCACACGTCCTCCCCCTTTTTGTAACAAGGCAAACAACAACATGAAAATAACAGTCATGATGACTGTTATTACTGCAACAGCCATTCCTTCCCCGACATTTCCTTGTTCAAATTGACTGTAAATAAATGTTGCACCAGTCTCTACCGAAGGGGGCAAAATAAGTAATCCAGCGACAAGCTCACGCATAGAAATAATAAACGTCATCGTCATTCCAGCAAAAATTCCCTGCATTAATAATGGAATGATGATTTGTCGATAAATAGCCCAACTACTTCGCCCAAAAATAGCTGCAGATTGGAATATCGAAGAATCTAATTGTGATAAAGATGACTTTATATATTGCACGGAATACGGTAAAAAAAGTACACAATACGTGACCACAACCATTGCCTTTGTGTTATAAATGGTCGCTGGTAACCACGGTGAATTCCAAAACATGATTAACCCCACTACAAAAACAATTCCAGGAATAATATTAGGCATTAAACTAAAGAAATCTAATACTTGCTGCTTTTTTGTTTCTCCTTTTTTAATGTATAAGGCAATAAACAAGCCAATAATCGCTGTAACGACAGCTGTGATTATGGAGAAAACAACACTATTTAAAAATGCTGACAATCCTGCACTTCCACTTGTAAACACTTCCTGATAGGAGGCAAAACTAAAATTCCCTGCTTGCAAACCATCTCCCCTAACTTTTTGCAAAGATGTTACGATAATCGAAAAGTAAGGAATACCGATCGATAGCAAAATAACGATCCCCACAAAAAGCCACGAACCAAGCTTGACATACCACTTATCTTTAATCTCGCGAATTGCTGGTGTTTTTCCAGAAAGCACGCTATATGTATATTTGCGCCCAATAAGGTTTTGAAAATACCAGATCACGAGACAAACCGACAGTAAAAATAATGAAAGCGATGTTGCCATACTAATATCTACAGGCCACCTAGATAGGTAAGAATGAATTTCCGTAGTAAATACTTGAAAACCAATTCGATTACCAAATGTTGCAGGTGTTCCAAATTCAGCTAACGTTTTGATGAAAATTAGTAAACTTCCTAGAACATAGCTAGAAACCAATAAAGGTAAAATTATTTTCGTCCAATTTCTCCAAGGGCTTCGGCTAAAAATTAGTGCAGCATCAAGAAAGGATCCATTAATTCTTAATAGCGTATTTTTTAGCATTAAATATAGAAAAGGAAAAAGGTGCAAGCTCATAATCATGACCATTCCAGACAAAGAGAAGAAAGCTTCAGACATCCAAGCAGCACTTGGAAATAGCTGTTGGAGAAATCCATTATTTTGCATAAACAATATCCAACCCATCGAGCCAATATACGGTGGAGTCATAAACGGAATCGTTAGAACGATGTCTAGCCAATTATATTTATACAAGCTTGTTTTCGTTCTTATTAACGCCATAGGAAATGCTATAATTGTTGTCCCTATAATAACTAAAACTCCTAATAGTATAGAGTTTCCAAGAGTATGCCACACTCTCTCGTTGGCAAACATTCTATTAATTTGTGAAACATCTAATTGCCCATCTTTCATAAATGTATAAAACACAGTGGCAATTAACGGTGCGATAGCAAACGTGATGACAAGTGTCAGAATAAATCCAAAAGTTCGTCTACCTTCCATAATCATTGATATTTCAATCCTTCCCTAGAAAAACTTAAAGGAGGCTAAAAAACCTCCCAAAACTACTTAACGAAAAATATCATTGAATTTAGTTAATACTTCAAGCTGCTTAGCTTCTGCACCCTCCCAGTTCACGTTTAGCTGAGGAATTTCATCTAAAGGTGACCGATCCTTAACAGGTATATTTTTGTTACCTGGTAGTAAGAAGGCATCTACGACAAGTTTTTGCCCTTCATCTGACAGTAAAAAATCAACGTACGCTTTTGCACTCTCTACATTTTTTGCATCCTTCAAAATACCAACAGCTCGTGGACTGACAACTGTCCCGCTTTTTGGATAAATAATCTCTACTGGTTCCCCATCAGCTTTTACTTTATAGGCCATATAATCTACCCCTGAAATTGTGGCATTTTTGTCACCAGTAATAACAGCATCTAATGCTTCCTTATTGGCTCCATTCACCTGTAAACCATTTTCTTTCCACTTCTCCATCGTAGTCCAAGCTGCGTTTTCCGCTTCTGTATATCCGTATAGGAAATCTACAGCAGAGCCTGACATGCTTGGATCTGGTATATTAATTTTATTTTTCCATTCAGCTTTTGCTAAATCTGTCCATTCTTCTGGAGCCTGTTGCGTATTTTTGGTATTATAAGCAATCCCTAAAGCTGAGGCGCTGTACCCATAGTAATAACCTTCTGCATCTGACCAATCGCTATTGATTTTCTTTGCATTTACAGCATTTTTATAGCTTTGAAGCTGATTTGTTTCCTTTAAGCCATCCATAGAAGCGACAGAGGCAAGTACAACAACGTCTGCTACAGGGTTATTTTTCTCCGCTTCTAAACGCGATAATATTTTGCCTGTTGTCCCCTGGAACATCTCTACTTTTACTCCTGTTTTCTCTTCAAATACTTGTTGAATATTCGCTGCTAAACCATCTGGACCAGCAGAATATACCGTTAAAGTTTGTTCTTCTTTCGGCGCTGCACTTGATTTTTTATCAATTTCTACTGTTTTATTTCCACAGCCCGCTAATGCTAATGTTAAAAGAATCCCAGCTGTAGCAAATAGTTTTACACTTCGTTTTTTCAATGTAAACCCTCCAATTGATATATTTGTTTTTCATCAATAAAAACCTCAAGCTGCTTTCCATGTTCGATAGGTTCTGGCTCGTAAAAGCTCCAGTGCTTACCATCTACCTGTGCCTGTACTAAATATCGATCACCAACAAAGGTACTTTTTACAATCATCGCTTGTTTCGCAATTGTTCCTGGGCGTGCTACTCTGGAAACTCCTTCAGGTCGTACTATATAATTGCCTTTATCAAACCAGTTCACTTTGCCGATAAAATCCGCTACATATGGCGTTGATGGAGCATGATAAATTTCTTCTGGCGTTCCTACTTGCGCAATTCTCCCTGCCTCCATCACGATAATTTGATCTGACATTGCCATTGCCTCTGTTTGATCATGTGTGACAAAGATTGCCTGACAATCTAGCTCATGAATAATATGCATGATTTCATCTTGCATTTTTTCTCTTAGTACTGCGTCGAGCGCCGATAAAGGTTCATCAAACAAAATAAGCTGCGGATTAGTCGCAAGTGCCCTCGCAAGTGCTACCCGTTGCTGCTGTCCCCCTGATAACTCTCCAGGCTTTCGTTTTTCAAGCCCTTCCATTTTCACCAATCGCATAACATACTCCACTCGAGCCGGAATATCTGACTTTTGAACAATTCCCTTCAGACCAAAAGCAATGTTTTGGAAAATAGTCATATGAGGCCATAATGCAAAATCCTGAAAAACCATTGCAATATTTCGCTTATTTGGTTTTACATTTTTACGGAGTTTAGATGAATAAATGATGGTTTCATCAAAACGAATTTCTCCATTTGTCGGTTGTTCAAGTCCAGCTAATATTTTTAATAACGTTGTTTTACCGCAGCCTGATTGTCCTAAGATTGTAATGAATTTGCTATCCAGCTCAATATTTATAGGCCATAACGCTTGAGCCTGCCCATATTTTTTTTCAATATTCGTGAATGAAATTTTCATAGTATCCTCCTTGCTAATTACAACTATAAATTCCAGATATTTAGAAAATATTAATCTACTATTAATAACTCGTTAAAAAAAATCTAATAAACTAAAGCAAATAGAAGATTTTTTCTAATTTACTTTAGGAGGATAAAATGAATAATGTGAAATTACAGGCGTTTTGCCTACTTGTAGAATTAAAAAAATTAGCTCCTGTTGCCAAAGAGCTTGGTATTACTGCACCGACGGTATCTTTTCATATTCGTTCAATTGAAGAGGAATACGGCATCCGTTTATTTCGGACAAATGCAGGTGGATACCGTTTAACAGAAGCAGGAGAAGGACTCTATCATTACGCTCGGCAAATTGTACAGCTACAAAAAGACATGAACCGTTTTGTTGAAAATCTTTTGGCGGGGAATATCGGCTCCATTCGACTTGGAGCAAGCGGGCTACCTACGCATATTTTTATGCCCGATATAATCCATCACATTTCTACAGCTTATCCTGATATCCGAATATCACTGGAAGTAAAAACAGCACCCGAAATAGAGCAAAAGGTAGCACTTCAAGAATTAGATTTCGGGCTAATTATGGAAACAAAACAAGAAAACCCATCCCTTGTTTACGAAACAATTGGTGAAGACGAACTTATATTGGCATTAAGCCCTACTCATGAACTTGCAGCAAAAAAGGACATCACAAAAGCAGATGTCCTAAAAAACAAAGTATTGTTGCACACTTCCTCAAGTTCAACGAATCATTTTATAGAAAAATGGATGGACTCATTTCACCCATCCATTTATACGATCGAGCTAGATTCTGTTAGTACTATTAAAAAGATGCTTACTTTTGGAAAAACAATTGCCTTTTTGTCAGTTGCTCTTATTGAAGACGAGTTAAAATCAGGATTATTGATCAAAAAAGACTTACACGATATGACACTTAATAGAAAGATCCAACTTATTTACTCTAAATGTCGTCTAGATAGCAAAATGGACTTATTTGTAAAAACTTCAATTTATGATTTAGCCAGGAAATTAAAAATATATCCTTATATGACATAATTCCATAATCAACAATAATAACATGGAATGGGGAATGTTTATCCCTATGAAAGGAGGGTTGTACTTGTTAACTGAGTTACTAACAAAAGATACTATACAACTCGCAAATTTTGTAAATACTTGGCAGGAAGCTATTCATTTAGCGGCAAGTCCACTACTAAAACACAATAAAATCGAAGAACGTTATATTGAGTCAATGATTCATTCCATTGAAAAACACGGACCTTATGTAGTCATAACACCGAAAGTAGCGATTCCACATGCACGGCACACAGAAGGAGTCAATGAGCTAGCCATGAGCTTATTAAGCTTACAAAAGCCAGTTTTGTTTGGACCAGAAAAGCCTGTTTTCTTAATTTTTATCTTGGCTGCGGCCGATCATTCGTCGCATCTGCAGGCATTAGTTGACTTAACAAAGATTTTGCAAGAACCCAATCAAATAGACAGTATCATCGCCTGCCAGCATAAAGACGATATTATCAAAGAAATTCAACAAATTGTGGCAAAGGAGTAATCTTGATGAAGATTTTAGTAGTGTGCGGGAATGGCTTAGGCAGTAGTTTTATTATGGAATTGAATGTAAAAAAAGCGCTAACAGAACTTGGAAAAGTTGCAGAAGTAACTCACACTGATTTAGCATCTGCCAAGGCAGAGAAAGCGGATATTTATATTGGCGCAGAAGATATTGTCTCTCAATTGCCAGAAGAGAGAGGTCATATTGTTAGTATTGTTAATATGATGAGTATTTCAGAAATTAAATTAAAGCTTCAACCGCTGTTATAAAGGATTAAATTTGAGCTTAATTAAAAATTGGATAGGATGAGGTGTTAATGTGTTAGATGTTATTATGAATGACATTTTAGGAACACCAGCTATATTAGTCGGCCTATTCGCTTTTGTCGGTTTATTAATCCAAAAAAAGTCAGCTTCTACCGTTCTTTCTGGTACATTAAAAACGGTTATGGGCTTTGTTATATTGGGCGCAGGTGCAACCGTTTTATTGGTTCTTTAAATCACTTTAGTAAAATGTTTGATCATGCATTTAGCGTCCAAGGAGTTATCCCAAATAATGAAGCGATTGTAGCAGCTGCTCAAACTAGTTTCGGAACAGCTACTGCCATGATTATGGTTTTCGGTATGATTATGAACATTTTATTCGCGCGATTTACGCCTTTAAAATATATATTTTTAACTGGTCATCATACATTATTTATGGCGTGTTTAATCGCAGCATCACTCTCAGTCGGTGGTATGAGTGGCACCCCTCTTATAATCGTTGGCTCTATTATACTTGGTCTTTGTATGGTCATATTCCCTGCCATTTTACAACCAACTGTTCGTCAAATAACCGGCAGTGATGATTTTGCTGTTGGCCATTTTGGCAGTGTTGGTTATTATGTATCTGCTAAAATTGGGAAGCTCTTTGGAAACAAAGCCAAATCAACGGAAGATATAAAAGTACCACAATCTCTTGGTTTCTTAAGAGATACATCTGTAGCTGTATCCTTAACTATGAGTCTATTTTTCATTATCGTTGCCCTAGTCGCAGGTCCATCCTATATTGAGACACAGTTATCTGGCGGTTCGAATTTTATCGTCTTTGCCATTATTCAAGCTATTACCTTTGCCGCTGGTGTCTATATCATCTTGGCTGGAGTGCGAATGCTAATTGCCGAGATTATTCCTGCCTTTAAAGGGATTGCAGATAAACTAGTGCCAAATACAAAGCCTGCATTAGACTGCCCTACAATTTTTCCTTTCGCACCAAATGCAGTTATTATTGGCTTCCTGTTTAGCTTTGTAGCAGGTTTAGTGTCCATGTTTATCCTTCCCCTCATAGGGCTAAAAGTGATTGTACCTGGGCTTGTGCCACATTTCTTCACGGGTGCGGCTGCAGGAGTATTCGGTAATGCAACTGGAGGTAGACGCGGTGCTATAGTAGGAGCATTTGCTAACGGATTAATTATTAGCTTTATCCCCGCGATTCTACTTATCTTTATGGGGGATATCGGCTATGAAGGAACTACTTTTGGCGATTCAGACTTCGGCATTGTAGGGATCATTATTATAAATGTATTGAAATTATTTGGTGCGGTTTAATTCATTACTATTGAACGGCGAGCCTTGCAAACTCTTTGGACGTTTGCGAGGCTTTTTTATTGTCTAAAATAAAGAGTTGATTATGTTAAATATACAAATTCTTTACAATATCTCCATACCTTTTTCACTATATACATAGAGAAAATCCATTACAAAACAAACTAAATACTCATTGCTTAGAAAATATCAAGGATGATTTGAACCCATTTTCCTGTAGTAAATTGTAAATAATCTGATAGTATTTAATGGTAAAACAAAAATCGTCGTCTGACATCTGACATAAATTAACTATTTGTCGATATAAATAATACATACAATTGGAGGTACTTATATTGAAAAAAATCATGATTGGCTTGTGTTTAATAGCTTTGCTAATAGCAGGCTGTTCAACAGCTTCGCCAGAAAAAGAGAAAAACGATTATAAAATCGGTATCTTGCTTTCAGATGCAGGGCTTGGTGATGAATCGTTTAATGATTCAGCTTTTAAAGGGCTCGAGAAGGCTCGAGATGAATTAGGTATTTTGTTTGATTATAAAGAGGCACCTGATGGCAATTACGAACAGAAGCTAGAGGAACTGGTAGCAGAAAAGTATAACGTCATTATCGGTCTTGGATTCTCTGTACAAGAAGCTTTAGAAAAGACAGCGAAAAAATACCCTGATCAGCAATTTATTCTTATTGATGGTCAATCAGATGTTTCAAATATCATTTCAATCACTTTTAAAGAGCAGGAAGGTAGCTTTTTACTTGGTATGGTTGCCGCAATGACGAGTAAAACAGGAAAAATAGGATTTATTGGTGGTGCAAATGTTCCAGTTATCCATCATTTTGAAAACGGCTTTATTGAGGGAGCTCGATATTTTAATCCAAACATCGAAATTGTTAGTGAGTATGCTGGCACATTTGATGATACAGAGGCTGGTGCCGCAATTGCAGAACGTTACATAAAGAACGGCGTAGATTTTATTTATCATGCAGCGGGCTTCACAGGCTTTGGCGCCATTAAAAAAGCTGAAGAAATGGGCGTATATGCAGCGGGAGTTGATACTGATCAATTTTACATTGCCGAAAAGACGGTCGTAACATCGATGTTAAAAAATGTCGACCAAGCTGTTTTTAAAATGGCCAATACATTAGTTGATGACGGGAAAATTTCCGAAAAATCGTTTTTATTTGGTTTAGCTGATAATGGAGTTGGACTTGCGGATATACGTGTTATTAAACTTACACCTGAACAACAGGCTGCTATTGAAAAAGCAAAAGATGATATTGTCTCAGGTAAAATAAAAGTTACTGCAGAAAAGGGGAACAGCCAGTGACACTACGAAAAAAATTATTTATGAACATACTGATACCCATTGTCCTCGCAATGGTTATGATTGGTTTTATTATCGTTCAAACATTTGATATACAAACAACTGCACAAGATGATACAGAACTATTACTAGCAGTAAAAGAACTTGAACAAAGTTTAGTTGTATCGAGCCAATCATTAAACAATTACACTTTTTTAGATAGTGAGGCCAATAAAAATGAAGCTCTCTCAACTTTAAAAGAAACGAAAGTAAATTTAGAAAAACTCTCCACTATTGCAAAAATATCTGAGCATAAGGCAATCATCAAAAAAATTGAAGGTAAATACGACGAATTAGCAAAAGCTACTGAAGCAGGATTTCTTGCTCACAATCGTCCTGAGATAAAAAAACAAGCAATCAGAATATCCGGTATATTGAACGATATGTATCTACTGAAAAAAGAAACAAATGAATGGTATAAAGAAACGAATGATCTGGCAGCGCAAAAAATTTCTTTTATTACCACAACTACAATAATAGGAAGTATCCTTCTAATTATTGCTACAATCGTTTTTTCGTTTATCGCAGCGAAAAGAATAACAAATCCGATTAATCAAATTGTGGATTATGCACAATTGGTGGCTGCTGGGAATTTGACAATTGACACTTCTTCCCTTTCCTATAAGAAAGACAGTCGAAATGAAGTTGATCAACTGACTGAGAACTTTTCTAAAATGATTGTTAGCTTAAAAAGCACCGTACAATCCATTGATCATGTAGGCAAAAATGTTGGCCTCTTTACCAAAGATGTCACAAGCTATATTGAAACCGTTAACGAAGGCAGTAAACAAATTGCTATATCAACGGATGAATTGGCAAAGGGAAGCCTAACTATTTCAGAAGATATCCAGTCAACTGCTATCCTTATGAATACGATGGCAGATCAATTTACTACTGTTCAGGAGACAAGTGAACAATCAGCAGTGAACGGTAACAAAGCACTTACTGCAGTTCAAAATGGTCGTAGCTCACTAGAAAAGCAATCCTCTATCGCAAAGGATATTTCAGCTACTTCGATTAATATCAAAGAGGCTGTTACTCAATTCTCTCAATTCACAACAGAAATAGAAGGAGCGGCTAATGCAGTCCACACTATTGCGGATCAAACAAATCTCTTAGCATTAAATGCCGCAATCGAAGCGGCACGCGCTGGAGAAGCTGGAAAAGGATTCGCAATTGTGGCAGAGGAAGTCAAAAAACTTTCTAATGAAACAGAAAAAGCAACTACTTTCATCTCTTCGATGGTGACACATATACAAGATGGTATTACGCTCATTCTTTCTACTGCAGAGCATGGACACGAGCTGTCAAAAGAACAATTACAATCGATGAACGATACAGAAAAGTCATTTGAGGCGATTGCAACTCATGTTTTAGACATTAATGATCAGTTACAACACCTTAAGCAGGATATGGAACAAACAAGCGAAATGAGCCAGCAAATGAACAGTGCCATTGAAAACATCTCAGCTATTACGGAAGAAACCGCAGCAGGAACAGAAGAAATTTCTGCTTCTACTCAAGAGCAGTTAGGATCATTCCAAAAAATTAGTGAAAAGGTTTTAGAACTTCAAGAAATGACAAATACATTGTCTGTAGAGCTAAAAAAGTTCACATTATAAAATAAATATAGCTTAAGGATAAATTAATAATACAAGGTAAGATAAACAAAATCCCGAATAACGGACATTATTCGGGATTTTTCTTAATGAAATATGATTACTTATTTCAAGATAAATATTTCATTGTTAAATGGAGAACTGCAACTTCATTTCCGGTGTTTTCATAGCTATGCTTTCGATTTGCTTCAAATTGAATAGAATCATATTCATTTAATTCATACATTTCTTGTCCAACTTGAATCGAAATTTTCCCTTTCATTACTGTTACAAATTCGATAGCTCCTTCATGATGAGGTTCTGCTTCATATATGCTATTGGGCTGCAAACAAGCACGATGCATTTCCAATCCTGTTTCTTTGTTGTAACGAAATATAGTTTCTAATCGCCACATTTGATTTTCTTCTATAATAAATCCTTCTCCGCAGCGTGCAACATTTACTATATCTTCTATAACCATAAGCCGTGACAACGGAATAGATAATCCTTTTGTAATCTTCCAAATGACGCCTAATGTAGGATTCGTTTCTCCTCTTTCGATTTTCCCTAACGTTAATTTACTAACACCCGTTTTTTTTGCTAACTCTTCTAAACTTAATTTTTGCTCATTGCGTATTTGTCGTAACAATTGACCAACTTGCAGAATTACTTCTTTTGTTTGCATATCCTCTTGTTCTTTCATAGAAATCCCTCTTTTCGGTATATTATAGTTTACTTTTCATACAAATAATTATATTATGATATATGTTCAGGAAGGAGCGAACGAAATGCGTGCTATCTTATTAGGTATTTTATCATCTGCGTTTTTTTCAGCTACATTTATTATAAATCGAGTTATGAACGTATCAGGAACAAGCTGGGCTTGGACTGCTTCCTTCCGATTTTTATTCGCTTTACCCATTTTATTCTTTATCGTCCTATTTCGCAAAAACCTTCGTCCACTATGGGTAGAAATGCGTAAACATCCTTTGGCCTGGCTTGGTTATGGCACAATAGCCGGGATTGGATTTTATTCCTTATTAAGCTACGCTGCTGTATTTAGTCCTGCATGGCTCGTAGCAGGTACATGGCAAATAACTATTTTAGCTGGTTTGTTATTATCTCCGTTATTTTTCATTACATTGGAGACGAAGTCAGGAGTTAAACGAGTTCGCGGTAAAATTCCAATGCGAAGCTTACTCGTTTCCTTATTTATATTAACGGGTGTCATTTGTATGCAATTAACAGAAGCTGGAGATATTACTATTTCTCAATTTTTATCTGGCTTCCTCCCTGTAGTTATCGCTGCATTCTTATATCCTTTCGGTAATAGAAAAATGATGGAAGTCGTTGCTGGTCGCTTAGATACATTTCAACGCGTGTTAGGCATGGCAATTGGAAGCCTTCCTGTCAGTATAATATTAGCGATTTATGGTTGGACTACAACTGGCATACCAACATCTGGGCAAATCATGCAAGGTTTCCTATTGGCAGTATGTTCGGGTGTTATCGCGACAATGACATTTTTCTTCGCTACTGACTTAGCGAAAAATAACCTTTCTTTGTTAGGGGCAGTGGAGGCAACACAAGCTGGAACAATGGTATTTACTGTTCTTGGTGAAATTGTTTTTTTAAACGGTTCTTGGCCTGTTGGAGTATCTTTAATCGGTATGATCATTATCATGATTGGAATGATAGCAAATAGTATTTTAAATCGATCTGTTCCAGTATCCAAACAAAAGAAAATAGCATAGTTTTTCTTTCTCAAAGTAGCATTTTACATTAAGAAGCGTGTTTTAAACAGAAAACTGATTAAAACACGCTCAAATGAATTATTCATATATAACTATGTTTAATAGAAGCTTTAGGATATATTAAAAACACAAGATATGAAAAACAAAAATCCCGAATACGTTCAATATTCGGGATTTTTCTTATTATAAGGTTAAACCACCATCAACAAGAACTATTGATCCTGTCATATAGCTAGCGCGTTCAGATGCTAAGAAAACAACCATTTCTGCTAACTCTTCTGGTGCTGCATAACGTCCCATTCGCATATTCGGAAGTTCATCTGGAATATAGCCAGTTGTTTCAAACATTTCCGTAACACTATTTGTTAACGCTGTTTGAACACCGCCTGGACAAATAGCATTAATGCGAATACCTTTTTTAACGTATTCTAACGAAGCAGATTTAGTCAAACCAACTACAGCATGTTTACTTGCAGAATATGCAGCCATACTGTGTTCGCTTCGGATACCCGCTGTTGAAGCTGTATTAATGATTGAACCACTACCTTGACCTTCCATTACTTTCAAAACATGTTTTAAGCCAAGAAATACACCTTTTACATTGATGGACATAATACGATCATATTCAGTATCTTCAATCTCTGTAAGTGGTGAAATTTTTTGGATAATCCCAGCATTATTGAAAAATACATCGATACGTCCATATGTTTCAATCGTAGCATTTACATATTTCTGAACATCTTCACTTTTCGAAACATCTGCTTGAACGAAGATACCTTCGCCACCCTGTTCCTTAATCAGGCTTAAAGTTTCTTCACCTGTTTCCTTATTGAAGTCGACCACTACAACTTTTGCGCCATTACTAGCAATTTTAATACTGCTAGCTCTACCAATACCGCTTCCAGCTCCAGTTACTACTGCAATTTTATTTAAAAGATCCATACTTAATTTCCCCCTTGATATAGTTAATTCACTGTCTATTTTATTGCCAAATCAACATTTTTTATTGTATTATTCTACACAAAATAGTATTTTCTCATTGTGTTTAGCCAAAAATATTACTACTTTCATTGTTATTATTAAAAATAGAAACGGGGTTAGAAAGATGAAAATCTCCTCAATCGATCTTCAATATATTTGTCAACTAATTTATGAAACACATAATCTTTCTGTTTTTTATATCGATCAATTTGGGGAAATTGCTTTTGAGTACACTTCAAAAAATCTCCAAGAAAACTCACATTTTGCTCCTTTAAAAGATCACATTCGAGCATACCCATTTCATACTACTCCTAGTGATTTCCCGATTTTTTTCTCTAACGCTAAATTAAATTTTTTCTATATTAATTTGAAAATGGATCAGCAATTTTTAGGTTCAATCATAGTAGGACCTTCACTTTCCTCAGAAATGTCTAATGAAAAAATGATAAATTTCTATGATGGTGATCAATCCATCCCTTCTTTCAATTACCAACAATTTTTATCAATTAGTTTATTCGTTTACTATCTTATTTATCGACAAAAACTAAACAAAACGATTGTTATACATAACAACCAAGCATTAAAGCCGATTATTATCCAAGAAGAAAATACGATTCTTGAACTTTCAAATGCAAGAAGAAACTATATTGTTCATACAAACCTATATTATGAAAAAATATTGTTAGACTATGTAAAAAACGGGCGTAAAGATAAATTAACTGAGGTGCTGAACTACTCTATCGTAGGAGAAGCTGAACTTGGCGTACTTTCTAAACAAAGTCGGCTTAGAAGTTTACAAAATCTAATGATAACTGGAATAGCCCTTACTTGTCGTGCAGCCATAGAAGGTGGATTAAGTGAAGAAACTGCATTCACATTAAGCGATTTCTATATTCAAAAACTCGAGGAACAAGATAGCTGGCATAAAATACTCGCTTTAACAGAGGAAGCCATTTACGACTTTACTAATCGAGTATCTAAAGCAAATAAAGAAATGTATTCTGCTACAATCACATCTTGTCAGCATTATATTGATAATCAAATTTATGGTGAAGTTACTTTGGAACAGCTGGCAGATATTTGCCATTTAAGTCCCAATTATCTATCATCATTATTTAAAAAGGAAGTCGGCATTTCAATCAGTGAATATATTCAACAGCAACGTATTGATGAAGCAAAGAGGCTATTAACTTTCACAAATTATCCAATCTTAGATATCGGTTCATTGCTAAATTTCACTGATCAAAGCTATTTCATTAAAGTCTTTAAAAAATTCACAGGCACCACACCAAAACAGTATAGGAATAAGCATATTAACAGAAACGACACGATAATGTGAAGAGGTAAAGTGGAAATAGAAAAATTAAATAAAAAGTGGGATGTTCTTTTAGTCAATTTGTAGACTTTGAGAACATCCCAAGTAATCATTAGTTAAACAATATATATTTTGCTAACATTTCTCCCCAAGGAGCCATTTCTGACTCTTCAAAACCTATACTGGCATATAGTTTTCTTGCTTGCTCATTGTCCGGCTGATACCCAAGCCAGATGACGTCAGTGTGATCATCTTTACTTCGGATGTCTTCAATAATCAATTTCATTGCGCTCTTGCCATATCCACGCCCTTGAGAATGCTCAGCAATCATAAACCTGTATATCCAATAATTCCCATCATCCGAATCTATCCCGTACATCGCGAAACCGATAAGTATTTCTCCACAATAGATTGCCTTTATCTCCATGTGCGGTAAAAATTTACTTTCTGCAATTGAATACAGATTTGAGGCAATCCAACCTTCCTGTTCTTTCTTAGGCTTTAGTTGAATACAAGCTTCCCAATTGCTTTGATCAATTGATCTTAAACTAATCAAACTTCCGATTCCTCCTCAAGTAGTAGAGAAATCCATGATCCCGAACTCTCTACTAAATTAGTATTCCCCTACTGATAAAACAACATTTATTCTTATATACATGCCACATCACTCCTCATAGATTGTCAACGTTAAACTATACATTTATATAGAGTAAACAAATTTTTCTCACTGTTAGTACCCTACCCTCGTTTATTTCGACATACAGAGTAATATCCCTTCTAAATTTCAACTCATCACCATAAACGTATCATTGATTACCGTTCCGACTAAACGCGTCTGATTCTTATATACATTAACAAATGTCATCCACAACTTGTGGCGAATGGCCTCAGATGTGAACATTCAAATAAAGAGAGAGCATGTCTTTTCAAATAAAAAACATGCTCTCTTTAATGTATTATTATAGTTTTATTAAATACATATTATTAATATGACAAACTTCCTGCTATAATTAATCCTACCGTAATGCCCACTGCAAATAAGCTGAAGCCTACTGCAGTATTTCCTTCTTCAACTTTTTTCTCCAAGCTTGTTTTTGGTGTTAACACGTATTCAATAATCAAATAAACAACTACTTGTGTGGCAATTCCTATTAACCCCCAAATAATAGCATCCAGTATATGAACACTTGAAGACCATACTGTATACAAGGTGATGCCTAAGCCAATCACTTTTCCCCATAGCTTCAATGCTACTGCCAAATTGCCTTCTTTAATTAATTTCCACTCTGAAAATTTTGTTGTAAAAGCAAATGCAACAATACCAATCAAAATGAGAATAAATCCGGTTCCAATATATAATAAAAAATTTAAAAAACTATCTAATGAGAAATATCCCATTCCTTTACACACTCCTTTTAGGATAACTTTAGTTTGATCCAACCTCTTAAATTCTTATAATTTTCTAATAACCTATTGGTAAAAAATAAGATTCGTTATCTGTAATTTGTCCCCCGGCGCGAATGCCGATTGCACTTGCCTTACCATTAATATAAAAGCAACCATACATATAATGCGCTCGTTTGGAGCCCCGTTCTGTTTGAATATTAGTTTGTGGTAATTCTATAAACTGTTGATAAACAGGAAGTTCATCTTTATATGTTTTATGAATATCTTCCGCAATTATTTTACCTGTATTTGAAAAAATCTCGACAGTGTCTCCTTCTCGGCCAAATGCAGGCTTTTTTACAAAACTTTGTCCTTGTTGTAAAAACATATCTGGATCTAGATAAGTTGGTAAAAAATATTTATGTATCGCGTTATGTTCTTCACGTGTATAAAAAGAATGCTGTTCCTCATGTAGCCCCCAAACAAGCGCCATTATTGCCTTAGATTGTAGTAAAAAAGCAGAAGGAGGATTCACAATGGCTAAGTCATGTTGTTCCACTAGTTTCATTAACGATTGACCTACTTTTTCTTTCGTCAATGGATCTTCATCATATATTAAATGTTCAATTGGATACGTTTGTCTATATAAAAGATCGATTTTTTCTCTGTATATATCATAAAGACCTTGTTGTAGGACAACTACTTCATTTTCTATAATCGGCTCATCTACAAGTTGTAATTGATTAAAGTCCATATACTGACTTTTTAATCCAGTTAGTTCCTTTAAATACATCGTTGTAAGTTTATCTTCTTCATGCTCCGAGTGTGCAGCGAAAACAATATTGTTAGCTCCATATCTTCTCCTCGAACGAAGCGACGACGTTATAGCTTTCAAAATTGCTTGTTTTAATTGATCTTCGCATCCATCGTTTGGATTTCCCATCTCAAACTGTTCGCACACTTTCCCATTCACAAAAAAAGCTTCTTTTATAAACGTAGGTGTATCTGCGTTTATTTCTAGTAATTTTACTTGTTCCTCCGTCACTACTAAATCTAAACGAGCAATGACACTTTCTATTGGGAGTGTTTGCAAGCGGATGAAAGAGTGAGTTTCAGAGGGAAATCCAAGTCGCAAAAGTGTCTCATCATCTACCATACGCAACAAAGTAGCCAACTTATAAAAAATATGGCCAATCTGGTCGGTTGCTTGACGAATCTTATTGATTGTTTCAACACTTTCTCTCTTAATATCAAATAGGGCATATTCCATTCCATATATGTCATGCCAAAAATCCTTTATCTGGCTAAAAAACTGTTGCCGATTCTCACGAAATTGGTTCATCTTTATCCTCCAAAACCGCCTTTTGATCCGCTACCTATACCTGATTTGTAATTCGATACATAACTTTTGTAATCAGCACTTTCTTGTAACGAATTTTTTGATTTATAATAATTTCCACCATAATAGTGACTCCCGGCATGTGTTGAATGACTATCATCACAATAATACGTACCCGTCTCATTATCCCAATCCCAATCATCGCAATCCGTTCCAGTTGGCTCTGCATATCCCCTTTCGTCCCCACAGGCAGATAGCGTTACTAAAGCCGCTGCTGCTAATGCCCCTGTCATCATCTTCTTTGTCTTCTTCATTTTAAAATCCCTCCCTACGTTATAACCTATATCCTGTTGGCTTAACATATAAAACATATACGCCACGGTCTTCATCAATTTCAGCTGAGTCCCGCTCCCATTCCTTGTCCTCGATATATGTAAATATACTGCCGATAATACTTAAAATATCTAAATGATTCGTCATATATTCAAATGTTATTAGCGGGTGGTTTTTATAGGCATTTAATTCACGATATTCGAGTTTAATACCTTCATATAAGGGTTCATTGACTTCAATTGGAGTTTCTTCATACAATTTTACATAAATTACAAATAACTCATCCTCAATAGCAGAAGACAATTGCTGATAAGTCTTACCTTCTTTAATAAAAAATTCACATTCTCTTCTAGTTAAAATTTGTGGTAAATCAATATTAGTATAATAATAGATTGGTTCAAACTTGTCTTTCTCTTTTTGCAAACGATATTCTAGCATTGCACCTTCAAATTGCATAACACACTTCCCTTAATAAATATTGAGATTTCCTCTACTTTTAGCCTTCGTTATACTGCCGGCTCGCTCAGGATCTCATCAGTGACGCTGTCCCCAAAGAGTCGCCCAGCCTCCACTCCAATACAAAGGTCATCCACAACTGGTGATGAGCCCGTATTTTTATATTCATAAATAGATTTTCTTATCCATTGGCTCCTTTTTTATACGGCTGTGATTATAAATAGTTTCATATTATTCTACTAAACTGAACTTACAGGTGTGTTGATTAAGAAAAAATAGGTTTATTGAGCAATATATAAGGATTTTTATTATTTAATATGACCTGTATTTATTTTGAATATAAAAAATCTCACTTATAACAGAAAGATTTAACCTTTCTATTATAAGTGAGATTAAGCTTATCTATAGCAGAAAAAATCTTTTACTACTTGCTTTACTTTAGGGTTATAGAAAACCGAATTTTTACCGCTATTCCCAAAAACTCTCCCCATTTACTTGAAATCCTTAATGAGCATGCTTTTAGTTTCGCGTAATGGAAATGCCTACTGCTCAGATAGATGATTACTTTCCTTCAAGTTGCCCTTTTGTTCATTTAATCATCTTTCGCTTTTGAATCTGTTCTTGGGTAAGTTGTAAAGAGTGTTTTATCGTCTGTGTCCTCTTAGCTTGTTGAAGTGCAATCATCACTGCTGGAATTAAGCTAGCTTCAGAAACGGGTTTAACTAGATACCCCATAATATTATCTTGCTTAGACTTTTCTACAAATTCTTTTTGACTGTATGCAGTAATCAACAACACTGGTATATCTAGTTGACGACCAATAACCTCGCTTGCTTTTAAACCGTTAATTTTTGGCATTTCAATATCCATTAATACAAGATCTGGTTTTAACTTAAAAGCGAGTTCAATCGCTCGATCCCCATCTCCTGCTTCCCCGACTACCTCATAGCCGTTAGTCCGGAGCATCATTTTTAAGTCCAGTCTAATAATTGGTTCGTCTTCAGCAATCAGAATCCTTTTTTTCATAAAACATCACAACCTTTCTGGATCCATTGAAAAGTAACTTTACGCCGCATTCATCTCACTACCTTTAGTGGTGGGAGATTTCAGCTGAAAGAAGTTAAATTTCTTTGTTGAGCAAAAGTAACTCCTGAACACTTTGCATGAAGCATTTGTTCGATTAATTCAGATAGATAGGCACCAGCTTCAACTGAAGTCAGTCCATCTCTATGGATATTTGAAATGACCGTCCGATCAGCTTCAACTGTTTTATCAGTAGGCCGATAAATCATGTATGCACTTAAGCTTTCATCTGTGTTTAGGCCAGGTCTTTCACCAATCAATGAAATGATAAGGTCACAATTAACAATAGCAGCTACTTCGTCTTGCACCCATACACGTCCTCGCTTAATAAAAAACGGCTTAGCGACGCTTATATTTTTTAATTTTAACCCTTGAATTAAAGCAGGCAGTAAATCAACAACATTGGCTTCTACCGCAGAGGAACTCAATCCATCACAAATAATAATTTGAACATCTTTGCCTTTATCCCCGTTTTTTTCAAGATACTTAATAGACTCATCTGATAACTTTCGACCAGCATCTAAATCCATTAAGTAAGTTTTCATATCACCAGCTTTTGTTTCCAGCTTATATAAATCCATATGTTGAAGAAAATCATCACTTACATCTCTTAATACAGCATCCTGTGCAGCTGCATGATCAATTAAAAATTGTAAATAGCTTGTCGTCAACATACGCGTTCCAGTTCGACCAATACCAATACGGGCAGGTGTAATACTTTGCGCCCTCTCAATAGATGCAGCGTTATTTGGCTCTTTTACCCCTTCTATACGTTCTTCCGGAAAATAAATAATTTCTTCTTTATGTTGATCGATTTCAGTTTTTGGCGAATTCATGTTTTTCTTTACTTCTTCCACTACTCTTTGAACAATTTCTTGAATATCCATTTTGCTCCTCCCTCCTCAATCAAAAATTGATAAGTCTCCTGCACGTTTTGTCAACTTCCCATTTTTCATTAAACCCATATTCTCCAACCATTTTTCAAATTCCCGAAGTGGTCGTAAGCCCAGAATCTCTCGCAAACTAGCATCATCGTGATAGCTTGTATCTTGATAATTCAGCATGACATCATCTCCACCCGGTACCCCCATGTAAAAATTCGCTCCGGCAACTGCCGTTATGATACCGGCAACCTCCTGATCATTTTGATCGGCATCCATATGATTTGTATAAGTTGGAGCAATCCCCATTGGTAAACCATGTAATTTCCCCATAAATCCATCTTCAAGATCCGCTCTTATTAATTGGCGGCCATCATAAAGTGTCTCAGGTCCAATAAAGCCAGAAACGGTATTCACCATAAAAGGCTTCCAGTGACGTGCATAACCGTAACTTCTTGATTCAAGAGTTTGCATATCTACCCCAAAATCAGCATTTAAAGATACCTCCGAACCTTGTCCTGTTTCAAAATACATAAAGTTTGGACCTGTAGATGTACCATATCGAGCCATCATTTCATAGCCCTCATCAAGAATCTTTTTAGATATACCGAACGCTTCATTCCCTTTTTGTGTACCTGCTAAGCTTTGAAACATAAGTGCTATAGGTGCACCCTGCTTTAAAGCTTCCATTTGTGTTGTTATATGTGCTAAAACACAATTTTGTGTTGGAATTTGCCATTTCTCAATAAACTCATGTGAAATTGTCAAAAGTTTTTTGACGGATTCAACCGTATCCACATTCGGATTTATTCCGATTACGGCATCGCCTGCTCCGTAGGACAACCCTTCCTTTATTGAATACAAAATTCCTTCTGGATCATCATTTGGATGATTTGGCTGACAGCGAAAAGCTAAGCGACCAGGCTCTCCAATTGTAGTATTGCAATGTGCTTGATATTTCATTTTTTGTGAAGCAAGAACAAGATCAATGCTTGACATCAGCTTTGCCACAGCTGAAATCATTTCACTTGTTAGTCCCCTAGAAAGTTTCAATAATTGATCTCTACCTGTATCAGATGACAAAATATAATTTCTCAGATCACCGACAGTCCAACTTTGAATATCTTTGTAAATCGTGTCGCTAATATCATCATAAATCAAGCGTGTTACTTCATCGATCTCATACGGAATAACCGGATTCTCATAAATTTCTTTCAATTGCATCTCGCTAAGTACTACTTTAGCTGCCATGCGCTCAAGCGATGACTCCGCTGCTACACGCGCCATCACATCTCCAGACTTCGCTTCACTTGCTTTTGCAAGTACCTCCCTTACCGACGAAAACGTATAATGAGTTCCTTTTACTACACAAGACAATTTCATCATTTAACACCCCTTTTTATATGGTTAAGATTGCAATACAACGAAAAAAAAGCGCTTTCACTTATCCCTGAAGAAAACTTTCTTCGGGCGTGAAAGGCGCCTTTGCCTCAGATATTATTTTAGTTCATTCTACACTACTAGCAAATATTTTGTAAATAGTCCGAAAACAATAACAACATCAAATAAAAGTGTCATTAGTATTAATTAACTTCGGTAGATATTATCGGAAAGGTTATTGAAACTTTTGTCCCTTCCTCAGAAATAGGGAATGAAAAAACTCCTTGTAACTTCTCTTCTACTAACATATCTACAAGCTGTAATCCTAAAGATGACAGATCGCCTATCGAAAAACGATCATCAATTCCACATCCATCATCTGTTACTGTAATCGTAACCATTTGCTTTCGTTGCCTCAAATTTATAGCAATTTTCCCGTAATTTCGTGAAGGAAAAGCATGCTTAATGCTATTTTGAACTAACTCATTAATAATCAACGCAATGGCTGTTGCTTTATCTGAAGGACAGAATACAGATTCCCCTTCAACAGACACAGTGATATGTTGACCTGGAATAACGGACGAGGAAACTAGCAAAGTAGAAATTTGTTGAATTAAAAGTTTAATATCCGCTTCCTCAACTCCACGCTGTGCCAAATAATCATGCACTAAAGCCATACTAGATATACGAGATATACTGTCATGAAATACCTCAGCCACTTCCTCCGAGTAAGTACGTTGCATTTGTAACCGCAGCAGACTGGAAATAACCTGTAAATTATTTTTTACACGATGATGAATTTCCTGAACGACAATGGCTTGAAAGACACCTTTCTTGTCTTCGCTATTAGTCGCTTTCATAAGCTGCTCTATTTTTCTTTCGTTCTGCACTACCTGTGAGATATCTCTTTCTTTTATTAATACCGCAATGGTTTCCCCATGCAGGTCTTTTATAGGAACAATATCTTGTTGCATGATTCCACGCTCTTCCGTAATTCCTCTTGATCCAAAAACTGGTTTACCGGTTTTTAAACTAAATAATACACCCGGCTCCATTTCTTCAAATGCTATCTGCCCTAGCAAACTTTTTTTATATAAAGATGCTATAGTAGTAGGCTTTGCCTCAGCTACAATTAACGAGGCGTTATCTTCTTCTAAAAGACAATCTATAAAAATATCTGCTTGAGAAAGGTCAGCTATTGTTTGAAGGTTTTTGGTTACATCTAAAATAATTTCACACTGTTCATTTGATAAACTTGTCAATCGTTCTAAATCTAAAACTCCCATCATGATATGCGCCCCTCTTTCTCTAGTTTTCCAAACACTATAGCAAAAATCAAAATTGTGTTCAATGTGATGCAATAGAGTTATTGAATTTTCAAAATAAAACTTTTGCTACTATGTGGCGCTTTAAGTTTCTGAAAAATCCACTTTTTTGTTATTGTAATTAATAATATGAAATTCGTGACAAGGTTTACCCCATATGTAAACAAAAAAACCTGCTATCCTTAGATAACAGGCTTTTTTTGAACAGCCCCATTACCTCTGGACTGCACTTTCTCACTTAATATGACAATTCGTCTTCATTATACTTTGAACATATTTGTTTTTTCCTGTAAGTCTTCCGCCATTTTTGAAAGCGCTGAAGTAGATGCAGTAATTTCTTGCATAGAGGCTAACTGTTCTTCTGTAGCCGCTGAAATATTTTGTGTACCTTCTGCAGAATTTTGGGCAATTCCATTGATTTGCTCCATAGATTTGGTCATTTGATTAACTCCTGTAACCATCTGTTGTACTGATGAAGACACTCCTTGAATTTGAACAGATACCTCATTGATGGCATGTTGAATTTTTTTAAAGGATTCACCTGCGATGTTCACATTGTTAATACCTGTTTCCACTTCATTCGTTGTAAATTGCATTGAATCTACCGCTCTATTCGTTTCCGTTTGAATTCCTGTAATTAACTCAGAGATTCTCTGTGCCGATACAGAAGATTCTTCGGCCAATTTTCGCACTTCTTCCGAAACGACCGCAAAGCCTTTTCCGTGTTCTCCTGCTCTTGCTGCTTCTATCGCCGCATTTAATGCCAGTAGATTAGTTTGTGCTGCAATACTTGTAATAACTTCAACGATTTGTCCAATCTCAGCCGAACGCTCACCTAAACCACTAATTACATTACTTAGACTGCCAATAGAAGTTTGAATGGAGTTCATTTGTTGAACAGCGGTTTTAATAATATCATTTCCATCCACTGAAAGTTGTTCTGCTTGGACAGTAGCCTCTGAAACGTTAGTAGAATTTCTAGCTATTGTTTGTACATCTTGTACCATATGATTAACAACATCTGATGTTTCTACAATTGTTCTAACTTGTTCGTCCGAGCCACTTGCCACCTCTAAAGTAACAGATGCGATATGCTCACTTGCGTCACTCGTTTGTTCCGCACTTGCCGAAAGCTCAACCGAAAATGCTGCCATCTGTTCAGATGATTGTTTCACCTGACCAATTAGATCTCGTAATTGAGCAATCATATGGCTAAATGAAGACGTTAAGACACCTAGTTCATCCTTTGAATTATAGTCTACACTAAAATTCAGTTCTCCAGCTTCCGCTCGTTGAACAGCAAATTTTAATTTTTCAATTGGAGAAATTATATATTTTCGTACTCCTATAAAACCGATTGCCACAAACAGAATTCCTAATACAATTGAAATGATTAAAGAGATCGTGATACCTCTACTTGCCTCAGCTTTACTTTCCATATTCAATGCACTTGCATTTTTTTTATTCAATTCTGATAGCTCTAATCCTTTTGCAGTAATTTCATCCAATACAGGTTTGGCACTTGAATCAAAGAATTTTATTGCTTCCTCATTCTTATTGTCAAGACTTAGTTGAAAAACTTGCTCCATACTTTCTTTAAAGCTTGGATATTGCTGAACCAATTCATTTATTATTTTATTTTCATCCGATTGTAAATTGGTTTCTTTAAGTATTTGAATATTCTTTTCATTCTCTTCAAAAGCATGCATTATTTCATCTTTAATTTGTTTAATAGTTGATTCATCTGTCATAAGGAAAGAACGATACATATTTGAAACAATGATTCGATTGTTAAGCCTATAATCAGTCAAAACTATACTTGGTTCTAGACGGTTTTTAAAAATATTCTCTGTGTTATTCTCCAAAGATTTCATTGTGATATATCCATTCACTTGGATAATACCAACTGTTAAAATGGCTATAAACATTAATAGGACTAACTTTTTAAATATAGATAGATTGCGTAGCATGGTTAATACACTCCTTTTTATATTCAATTTTTAGTGCACATTTTAATGAAAGACAATGAATCGTACATTATCAAAGGTGCGAGCATACATGTTTGTTTGCTTCATGACAACATGGAGGCTAACCTGCTTGCTTTGTCTAATGCTATGTTTTCATTATTTTTACTTTTCTCTTCTTTTTTCTGATAACTTACTTAAATTAATAATGAATCCTCCTGCTTATAGCCCCTCTCAATAACATTAGAAAATCTATTTTCCAAACTATTCACATTATATTACGACATATTTTGATATTTTTAAATAAAAAATCGACAAAATAATACAATTGAGTAAATCAACCTAAATCACTATATTATTTTGAATAAGTAGTTCTTTAGAAGTAGTTCACTATTCTAAAAAAGAATGTCCTAAAAATCATTTACAAACTTTTAGGACATCCCCACGAAGGCGTCGTTACATTCTAGTTACTACTCTCTTAGGAATTTTCACGAAAACTATACACCGCTAACATTTCTCCCCAAGGAGCCATTCCAGCTTCAAAGAACAAAAGAAAGAGCCTGTTTTAAATCGAAAACTGATTAAAACACGCTCTTTCTATAAATTTAATTATTCTCTCAACGAAAATAATAAATCTTCTAACATCAGACAGCCTGGCGTAATTCTTCTTCCTCTTGTATTATCTGCGGATTCGTGTTTTTTTCTTCTCTACGCTGACATACGTTATTCCAAATAAGAGCTGAAATTACAAGTAGAGTACCTGCTATATCAAAGACTGTTATTTTATATCCTTGTATCATCATGATGACCAATGTAGTAATTGGAACGAAATTAATAAATAAAATTCCATTAATAGATGATAAGATTTTCACACCATAATTCCAACTAAGCAATGCTACAATACCTGGCAGTGTCATCATAAACAATAAATCATATTTAATAGTAAAAATCGTTTCCATACTTGGGACTGATACATACCCTTGCATCGTGATGATCATTGTGATAATACCTGTTACAGCTGTGCCAAATACACAAGTTAATGTAGAGTAGCGCAGAGTAGACCAATCATTAAATGTTTGACCGCCCATTGTATAAATGACCCATCCTATAACTCCAATTAAAATGAATGCTAGCGGAATAAGATTATATTTCAGTGTAAGAAAGAAACTCATATCGCCTTTTGTTATAACAAAAGTAGCTCCAACAAAAGCAATAATCATGCTACTAATCATATACTTCTTCGGTTTCACATGTTTATACCCCCAAAGAATAGCAATCGAAATCATCGGCATGAGTGCTTCCATAATTGACGCTACCATAACTCCAGATTTCCCCATTAACATCTGACCTAAGAAAACAAGTACGTTATAAACAGTAAACGCCATCGTCCCAAAAAAGACGAGTAGTTTACCTTTCCCTTCTAAACGAAACGCTTTTTTACCTTCTTTTATCCATAATAAAATGACTAATACAATCGATACTGCACCATATCGAATAATTGAAAAATAGAATGGATTTATATATTCAAGTGCATGATCTGCAACTGGAAACATGGCCCCCCATGACATACTTGCAATTAAACAAGCTACCATCCCTACTATTATTTGACTTTTTCTCACTGTTATTCCTCGTTTCTAAAACAACTACTACTATGAAATCACAATGAGAATTATAAAAAAGAAAATACATCACGTAAAATGATTGAAAGTGATATTAACTATCATTTATAATGATAGTTTTTAGAGGGGGTATGCTCGATGGAACTGCGAGATTTACAGATTTTCAAAAGCGTCGCAAATCACCAAAGCGTCAGCCATGCTGCAAAAGAATTAAATTATGTACAATCCAATGTAACTGCACGTATTAAGCTATTAGAAAAGGAGCTCAATACTCCTCTTTTTTATCGCCATAAAAAAGGGATGACATTAAATCCAGAAGGGCGAAAAATGCTTGCTTACGTTAATAAAATTTTGCAAGATGTCGAGGAAATGAAACAAGTATTTTTAGATAGTGATACACCGACTGGTACATTAAAAATCGGTACAGTCGAAACAGTGAGCATATTACCAACCATTCTAGCTTCTTACTATAAGGGGTATCCTAATGTCGACTTAACACTACAAGCTGGTTTAACTGAGGAACTTATTAAAGAAGTAGCAGACCACCAATTAGATGGTGCTTTTATAACTGGACCAATTAAACATCCGGTTTTAGACCAATATGATGTATATACCGAAAACCTTGTTCTCCTATCACAAAACAAATCCTTTCGTATAGAGGAATTTATGACTACACCAATCCTTGTTTCTAATCAAGGTTGCGGATATCGTTCTAAGCTAGAACTCTGGCTCAAAGATGAGGGTTTACTGCCAAAAAGAATCATGGAATTTAATATATTAGAGACAATTTTAAACAGTGTTGCAATTGGTCTTGGTGTTACACTTGTACCACAATCGGCTGCCGAACATCTTTCTACAACCGGCAAGGTTTATTGTCATCCAATTCCTAAAAAATACGGTACTATTTCAACCGTCTTTATACGACGAAAAGATGCATACATGACAAACTCGATGGAATGTTTTTTAAAAACAATTGCTGAGCATCAGCGTATATAGGGTAACTTCTATCATTTATCGCGTCTTTTCTTCTGCCAGTCATCTTTAACCGTATCTAAAGGTGTAATTCACTGATAAAAAATAGTGAAGTAACAAAAAACGCTTGGTTTTTAGTACCAAGCGTTTTGTTCTAATCAGTGCTAATTATTTGTTTGGCTAGAAAAGATCCAGACAACCTATTAAAAAATAATTTTATGCAATTATTTAGATGCTATTTTGCATTTTTATCGGGTTGATGAATTCCAAATACATTGCCTTCGGTATCAATATAGTATCCCTGCCATGCCATTCCAGGAAGAGCATATTTCGGCATTGCAACCGTGCCACCATTCTCAAGAATTTTAGCTTCTGTTACATCGTAATTTTCCACACCCATTGTACAAGCAAATCCATTTAAAGCTTGGTTTGGTTCCGGAGAAGCACCTTGACGTTGCATTAAAGCACCATCGATTCCATGCTCATCCTGATTGCCAGTCACCGCTCCAAAGTAAGGCATTCCTGCGTAATCACTCCAGTCTTGAAATGACCATCCGAATACCTCTCCGTAAAATTTCTTTGCACGTTCCATGTCATTTACATGAATTTCAAAATGAACTAATCTCCCCATCATATCCTCCTAGTTATTAAAGCATTTACTCTTACTAGAATTAACTGTGTCTAACTAAAATAACTATATATTATTATTACTTGGAAAGGAAATAAATAATTCTGAATATAAAATGGAGTCGTTAAGTAATTGCTTGTTTCCGATTTTTCATTGTTAATTTATAGTGTTTAAATGATCTTTTAAAAACTGAATAAATGGATGCTCTTCTATATCTGATTTGCGTGTACATATAAATAAACTTTGCTGAATATCTGCATGTTCTACATATACCCGAGCTAGTTTCCCATTTGCTATACTTTCCGTTACACTGTAGGAGGGTGCTAAAGTCATACCGTACCCTGCTTCTACTACTTTAATCGATTCATGTAAGCCCTGCATTTGAAGTCCTAATTTAGGTAATGGACCGTTAAACGTGTAAAAAACCGACTTCAATAAATCAAGTGTCGAGCTACCACGTTCCCGATAAATAAAGTCCTCATTCGATAATTTGAAAATGGGGACAGTTTGATTTGCTAAAGAATGTGATGGGTGAACAACAAACCAAAAAGGGATATCTAATATTTTTTCAAACTGTAAATCAGGGTGGCCAATTTTATTTTGTACGACAAAGCCAAAATCTACTTCATAATTAAGAACTTGCTCTTCCACAGATTTCACATTGCCCAACGATACAAAAAATTCAATGTGAGGATTAGCAAGCTTATACGCTGCTATAATAGGCGGGAGTATATAGTTTATTGGTATATAAGAAGAAGCAATATGTATTTTTTCTTCCTTCGCTAAAAATTTACCGAGCTTTTCATCAATTTGTGCTTCTAAATAAAACAACCGCATTCCCTGCTCATATAAAAACTTCCCCTCAGGAGTTAATTGAATGCCACGTCCTTTCCCTTCAATCAATTTTGTCCCTATTTCGCTCTCTAATTTCCGAATTTGAATAGTGACAGCTGGCTGGCTAAGAAGCATTTTATTCGCTGCTGCGGTAATTCCTCCAAGCTTTGCTACATTCGTAAAAATCCTTAATGCATGCAAATTCATTTCATTCACACCTTTCTATCAATCAATTTCGCCTTGGCGTAATTGTAGCTGACGCTTTGCTTTCGCTACAGATAAACAATGCGTCCGGATTTTAAATTGTGCTCGGGCCTGCACGAGGGCCGACACGATGTCGGTCATTTCGGCAATGGCAATGCCACAGGACGTGGCGTTTTTACCGATGCAGGCCCGTTAGCCGTTTTCGCAGGATGCGAAGGTTTTAGGAAAACATCCTTATATTCATTCCTTTCAAAATCCGTGACATCCGCCGGAGGCTTTGGGCCAACATGATGTTGGTCACTCAGTCGTTGCCACAGGATGTGGCGTTCTTAGACTGAGTTCCTCTATTTCAGTGGGTGTTAGAACACCTACTGAATGAAGGATAAATTTAATTTATGAATAAGCAATTTATATATATTTGTTTTATGTATTATTTAGCAGTAATTTAGATGTAGAGGTGATTTGATGGAAATTTTACTACATGAATGGTTATCAGTAAAGGGATTTATTTTATTTACAATTGGCTTACTCGCAGCAGTTATTGGTGTTCTTTTTGGTGCTGCAGGCTTCGTTTTGTTACCTGCAATGTTACTTATTGGGGTTCCAATTCATACAACCGTAGCTGTTAATAAATTCGCGACAGGAATTTCAGCCTTATCAAATGTCGTATCGTTTATAATTAAAGGACATTTATCGTTAAAGAAATTCACATCTTTAATAATGATATCTAGTTTAGGAGGTGTATTGGGCGCATTTTTAGCCACTCGATTATCAGAACAAGTCATGAATATTGTAGCTTGTGTATTCTTAATTTTCGCATTTTTCATTGTGCTTTGCAGTAATAAATTTATGGTACAGGATAATAAAAAGACAGAGGAACAACCAATTAATAAACTCATTCCATTTGCGATTTCAATATATGATGGCGGTTTTGGACCAGGCTCAGCTCTAATGAATGTAACCTATCATCTTAAAAAGCAATATACCTATATAAAAGCAGTTGAGTTAACAAGAATTATTACGTTTTCAAGTTGTACAGGTGCATTTCTCTTTTACTACTTTACAGGCATTGTTAATTGGGGAATCGCCATTCCTGTTTCAATTGGCTCTATCGTTGGCTCATTCTTAGGTTTAAAGATAATTCCTTATATCAAAACTAAATGGATTCAAAATTTATTACCCATCATTTTTTTCTTGCTGATCGTTCAGGTCGTATCGGATTTATTGATATAACACAACAAAAATAAAAAGCAGATTTGGAAAATGGAATATTCCCCAAATCTACTTTTCTATTGAAAACAGGTTATATTTTTAATTCTTTTATCCCTGCTTTTAATGTGTCTGCATCTACTTTTAATGTTCTCCAGCTGTCTTTAGCTGATTTCAAGTTAGGTAGTAAAAATTTGAATTTATTTTGTTCCGCTTTATCAGATGCATTCTCTATATGTCTTAGTACGCCCGAGTATTGAGAGTCTAAGTCATTCCATTGTGCAGACATAAAAGTAAGAGCATTAATGGCATCATCGAGGGCATTGTACATCTCACTAATATTACTATGTGCTATTCCGACTACACGATTTAATGTGGTTTTATAATCAACTGTCTGATTTAATTGTGCTAATAACGGTTCTAATTGACCTAATTGATCTCTAGCTACCCCCAGCATGATACCACCAGCAATCCAAGTAGGAATAGAGGGCACAGATACTGTTATTATTCCATCGGACTCTAATTTTTTATAATAGTTTACAGAATCTAAAACTTCTTTTAGTCGCTTTTGATCATCCTCAACTGCAACCCCTTGGTTTTTTAAAATCGACTGTAAAAGATCTTTGTTACTGCCAAATGCTCTAACATCTTGTCCAATAGCGTCTCTTAATTTAGTTAATTCTTCTATTAATTGTTGTGCATACTTTTGATTTTGTTGAATTTCTTCTCGTAAATCTGTAATCCCTTCTATTAACGTCTCTCCATCTCCTGTATTAATGGCCTCTACTATTATGTCATAATAATTTTCGAATTTTGTATCGTATTCAATAATACCTGTCAATGTATCTATTAGCTGTTTTTTTACTTTTGTATCCCATGTTAAAGCATGTGCTCTTGCATCCTTTTGATCTTGTACAATTTTACCAGGTAAATCTGGATAGCCCTTAATATTTATTCCTTCAAAGTTGACATCCGGATTCTTAATTAGCATATAAGAATAGGCATTCATAGATTTTGCAAAAAGCCCCGCCTTTTGCAAGGTTTCCTTCATCTTCACTTCGTTTGCTGAAAGAGACGTCTCACTAGTGTTAGTTTGCTCAATCTTACTTGTCTCAGCAAATGTTGCTACTGGAGATACTACAGCTGTAGTTGTCAAAGTTAAAAACGTCGATACAGCGAGTACTTTGTAAAGAGATGTTTTATTCATTTTAAATTCCTCCTACTGTATTTCAGTTCTTTTCTTCTTGTTTAAAGGCAATGTCTTTTGCAATAAATTCTGCATCTTGATGAATATCATTCCAACTTTGTTTAGCAGCTTTTAAATCATCAGGTATTAAAGAGAGCTTGTGTTCTTGCATTTCATCTATATTATCATATAGATCTTTATAATTTGCCCCCATTGTATTCCATTGTTGCTGAATATTCGTTAAAGACATGATCGCTTGATCCACTGTTTGATACAAATATGTCAGAGTATCTTTGGCGTTTGTAAGTGCAATAACTGCTTGGTTAGCGAAATCGGCTTTCATCGTTAATTCTCCAATTTTATTGGAAATTTCATTATAGGAGTTCATATGATTAGATGCCGTAACACCAGCTGCTGTTCCTAAACCAATACCAGCTGAACCGAGAACTGCAAGACCACCTACAACAGCCGGTGTTGCTGTTCCGCCAGTCACAACAATGACTACCCCTCCTGCAATAGTTCCAATAACTAAAACAGCTGCTCCCAACCCACCACCAATTGACCATGCTAATACATCGTCAAAATGGGCCTTCTGAGTGGAACGTAAATTCTCAATTTCAGCTTGAAGTTGTGGAATCAATGCTTGTTTTCCCGCTAATATTGCCGTTAATCCACCTTTCCCATCTGGACCACCAATATTATTTTTAAAATCTATAGTATTTGTATATAGCTTTGTTTTGAAGGTTTCTAACATCTTTATGACGTCTGTAACTTCTTGTGAATTTGTATCAATCGTACTGATTAAATCACCAATACCTTCTTTTAGTCCTTCCTTGTCTTTCTTTTTTACAGTGTCTATTAATATGTCGTAATAGTTATTAAATTGTTCATCATAATTGACAATATTTCGTGCAATCTTTTGAATTTTTGGCTTCGCCGTATCTAACCAATAATTCGCATTGATTCGAGACAGTTCCTGATTAAGGTGAATATTTTTGATTAATTCTCCTCCTTCAGAACCTAAATCAATATTGGATAGGTTTACATCTGGCTGTTTAATCATAGTTTTTGCGTATAAATCCATTACAAGAATATGAGACCCTGTTTCAGCTAACGCTTTCTTCAATCCTTCAGGTCCTAATGTATAATAATTCCCTATTTTTTGTTCTTGAGTGACCTGTTCTTGCGCAAGCGCTTGAATAGTGCCACTATTAGTTGCGGTTATAACCGTTGCCAAAGTAGCCACGGTTAACACTTTATATGAAAATTTCTTCATATCTAATTTCCCCCTATTAACATATCAAAATTTATGAACCTGTTCTTCTAGTTGACTTATTACACTTTTTAATCGTCTTAATGTATCTTTTTGAGATAGATTGTTATCAGCTTCAGTACTTAATTTTGCGATACTATTTTTTATTAAATTCAAATCTTCTTTATAGCGTTTCAATAGGTCAAGTTCTACATCCACTTGGCTAGCAAATGTATGCAAATCATGTTGCATAAAAAGAAGCATTGATTTTTGTAAGTCTGCTATCGATAGTTTCGTTGTTAAATCATATAATTTTTGGTTTTGTTGCTCTAAACCATCCAAATATGCTCGTTGTTCTGCCTTTAATTTATTTACTTCAGCGAAGGTACTATATGTTTTTTTGATTTTTTCTGGGTCAATTACTTTCATAAGGTCATACTCTTTCGCTTTTGTAGCTGCTGCTGCTGCAATTTCACCTTTATTATTTTTCTCAATTGCTTCACGCACTTCTTTTTTGGCTGCTTCAATCTCTAAAGCAGATTTACCACTTTCTTTTGCTTCTTGCTCTGCTTTTTTCTCTGCTTCTAAAATAGCGTTGTTAATTTCTCTTCCTTTGTTATACGCTACCGCCGCTGTTTGAGCAGCTGGTTCAATGATATCTTTTGAAAGACTATAGATCTCTTGGAATATTTTTAGTCCTTGCTCATTTAAAGCTCCTGGTAGAAAGGCGATTTTTTGCAAATCATCTTGAATTGACTTTTTAGTATTTAGTAATTCATCTTTTAGCTTATCAATTTTCCCTGTTCCCTCTGAACTTAGTACTCCCTGTGCTTTTGCCACATCAGTATCGAGATCTTTAAGTTTTTTATCAAGCTGTAATTGAAGATCTGTTAATTCATTAATTTGATATTGAACATTTTCTTGGTTTGTCATAACCATTTCTTGAAGGACTTCCAGCCTATCCAGGAAACCTTCCTTATCTTCCTTATTATCTACATATTCTTTTAATGTTGGAT
Organism: Lysinibacillus sp. NPDC058147; assembly: GCF_042884205.1. Classification (NCBI taxonomy): domain Bacteria; kingdom Bacillati; phylum Bacillota; class Bacilli; order Caryophanales; family Bacillaceae; genus Lysinibacillus; species Lysinibacillus sp. NPDC058147. The sequence goes on along the minus strand of NZ_JBHVUJ010000004.1, from coordinate 21,551 downwards.
AATAGTTATTAAATTTTGTGGCAAATCCTTTACTTTTCGAATTTATTAGCATTAACTTTGGATAATGTTCCGATGACCATTCTTTCATATCCTGTTTTATTAGAAATTGCTCTGTGTTTAAAGCTGGTACTTCCTCTAGCTGTACATTAGGGCTTATTAAAGCCTGATCTAAATACATTTGAATCAATTTAGACTGTGCACCTAATTTTCTTAAAGATGAGGAAATAGCTATGTTCTCTTCTTTAATTTCCGCTTGAGCTATAGGCGTTGTAAAAGTATGTAAAGGAATAACCCCCGTAGTAAAAATAGACGTCATCATTAATCCTGTAATAATTTTCTTTTTCATTTTGTTTACCTCCTTATACTTATAGTTTTAGGAAAGATTCTTGCCAAAAAATTTATGCCTTCCTGTAATGTAAATATTAGGTATAGTCACATTTTTTAGCAAATTGCAGTTAAAATAAACTATTTTACGTGCAAAATAGTTTATTTTAACTGTATTTTTAATTCTAAAATTGATTAATATAAACAAAATAAAAACGAAAGTGTCATAATATGGTGGAAATCAACAGATTGAAGTTGCAATATTGACATATTTTTTCCAATGGGATGATTAGTTTTTTTTGTGATAAAGAGGCAAAACAAATACTTTCGTTGGAATATTTTATTAATCGAAAGCTTTTCATTCCTTGAAATTTAAAAAACACCAATTGCCGATTAAAGATTGGCAATTGGTTCTTAGATTTTTGATTTGTTTAGTAGAAACTGATAAGCCCCGAAAAGGTGTAGATTAAGATTCTACTTTCATCCAGCGCGCATTTCTCCCTTTTGAAATAAGTTTGATTTCGCCCAATAATTGTAAATCAGTTAATGCTTTACTAATTGTACTTTCAGCTATATCTGGATAAATACTTCGAATGCATTCTTTTGTAAAAGGTTGTTTTTGATTATGAATAAAATTCTGGATTCGCTCTACCTTTGTATGTTTACATATAGAATCCAGTACTCTACTATGTAGATCTTTATAAGCCTCTAACAGAATAATTAAGAACTCTTTTAACCAGAAGTTAATATTATGCCCATCACAGTACCAGTTAACCGATGATTTATATATAGCTTCATAGTATTCTGATTCTCTTTTCTTTATATATTCATCTAAACAAACATATTTTACAAATGTATGTCCGCTTTTTACTAATAGTAATTGCATGATCATAAGTGTTAATCTACCATTGCCTTGACTAAAAGGAATTATGCAGTAAAAATTCAATATAAAACGAGCTATCAATATAAGTGAAGGTAACTCTTTTTTACGATTTAATAAATTGTACTGGTTACATAATTGTTCTATTGCCCGTGGAATATTTTCAGGTGAAAGAGGACGATAGCAAATCGTATGCATCCCTTTTTCGGGAAGCCCTGGGATAGAAAATGGCTTTTGGCGCCATTTTGCACCGTCAGAGGTATTATAATGAATTAATTGAAAATGCAATTCTTGTATAGTATCTGGACTAATAGAAAAAGTACAAGATTTTTTATGTACAAGATTCAGTGTCTCATAATAACAAAATATCGCATCTTCCGAAATGGATTGGGGGATTATATCATCTAAAATAAGTTCTTTTAATCGCTTATTTGAAACTTTTATATCTTCATAAACTGAAATATAGTTTTTTATGTATTGTAAGGGTATCGCTTTTTCAAGGCTAGTGAATATATCAGGTCTTTGCTCTTTATAAGCTGTCAACATACCTTTATATTCACTAATTTCACTGACTAAGCTTATTAGCTGTTGCTCAATATTTATGTACGGGTCATCGAAAAAATTTCTCATTTTGTTCCTCCTGTTATTATCTCTTAATGCTCTATTACAATAAATTTTTACTTTTTAGGAATTCCTAATGTTATTCGAGTATTACTATTCGAATAACATCCGGTTTCATAGAGCTTTAACTTTCTAAAAAAAGAGGATAATTTTTATTTTGTATAAAGTTAATATGACTTTGAAATTACTTATTTATTTCAAAAAGTGGATGTATCGTAAATATAGACGTTAGACGTTGGACATTATTAAATATCGGAATATTATCTTTTAAATGTACTGATTTTTATTATTTTTTGTGACATTTTTTATATGTATTTTTCTTATAGTTAAAACTACTTAATTTTTAGAAATGTATAATCACTATGTTTACTTCCCAGCACTTGGTGTACCGAGCAACATGAGGAACGGACACAAGAAAAATTAGGCTACTTAACGCCCATTGAATATGGGAACTAAGTAGCCTAAAGGTTATTTTATGTGTGTTCCAAAAACCGCTTTTAATCGAAGTGGTACAGCTTTTTGAAATTAATGATTGTCAAAGGAATAAAACTGTATTTAATTTTCCGAAGTGTTTTTGCACCCGGTGCAGGTCACTTCTTTAAAACAAATCCATTTTTCCAAGTCCCAATAAATATCAGTTCATCATTATTAATATATTCAGCAAAACATACATATTCGATTGGCACCGAATTAATCAGAACAAGTTGTTCTATTTGTACTAAATATAAAATATGGTTGTAAATTATTAGAACAGAGTCTTCTGATTTAGAAAGGTGAATACTATCTGCCACTGAATTTGGAATTTCATTTGGTAATTTTATTTTATTTTCAATAATACTAAAATTATTATTTACTAATAAAATTTTATTTCCTAAGACAATAAGATATTGTTCCTTTGATTTTATATAAACAATCTTATCCCAAACAAATTCGGTTTTAATTAACTCATGTTCGATTTTATCATTTTTTAAATCTACAACAAGTACATTAAAGATGAAACGTTCCGTCTCATTACGCGCGCTTTCGATTGTAAAAATGGACTTACCCTCAATTTGTTGATTACAGGTGATGAATTGTATACCCTCATTAGGAATAGATAGGATTGGAGAAATCATATTCGCTTTCAGACCTATTGCGACAATTTGTTCAATTCCATCCGTTTTAACAACATCCACTATTTTATTTTGTTCATGGTTAAACAAAAATTTCCCTTCAATCATTTCGACGGATTTAGTATTTTTAAAAATCGAAACCACTTCAAAATTATTCGTTTCGTATACATAAATATTTCCTAACGTATTTTTTACTATAAGATATCTTTCATCATCTGAAAATAATAGTTGTGATGGATGAGCTGGTTTTTTTAATCTATGTATTTCTTCTCCTGAATGAAAATCATGGATCATAGTGCTCCCCGCATTACATCTGGCTACCAATCCTTTTTTCTTCGCATATGATAATGAATAAGACGTTTTAAATTTATAAATAAGGTTCAGACCTAACATCATATCCCCCTTAAAGTGGTGATAATTTCCTCTGTATACTGTATCACATATCTACTGCTATAACAGCAAGTATAGGGGCATATAAAAGTGGTATGGCAATTTCATCGACCATCATTACTAGGTTATTATTCCCCTAACTATAGCTATTCAATTAAAGGATTCATCGTAAACTACAAATAAAACAACAACAACAATGACACCGATTATACAAAAAATATTCCATGCTTTCATTAGGGTAACTAAACAGCCTTTGCTATTTCTGTAAATATATAATCCTCCGATATTTAGTGTTAGTATACCTATAAAACTTATTATTAATTTTATATTCAATTTCTATCTCCTATTGATTAGAACCATGATGTACCGTGTTTTCTAAATACATGACTTGCAACATAATAATAATTCAACTTCTTGTACAAATCGTAATATTTCCATCAATACGTTGGGGAGCACAGCGGTATGGGTTAATTAAGACAATATAACCCCCTTATGGTAGTCTCTCGTTATATAAAACTCTATAATCTTATCCCATTATTTTTTGATTGAATTATGAAGTGATTCGTTTCTTCAGTATAATGACCTACATTAAACTCATTTAGATTTATTAAATCCTTATAATGTTTTGGAATAGGACAATCCCACTTTATATTTTCTAACTTAAGTGGGAAGTTGTTTTCATTAGGGTTAGGGGTATGGATAAAAACTGCATCTAATCCTGCGTCTTCATCAACTAAATCTATCCAAGATTGATAAGGTTTTTCAAATACTTGAAGATTTTCTAATAAGTTATTGTATAAAATTATATGAGCCTTTATATGCTCTCTTCTTAACTTCAAACTACTATTTCCAAGTCCATAAAAATCAAGATGAGTATGCCAGAAATCAAACCATCCTTCCTCTCCAAAATCTAAATCATAGTGCGCTACGTCTAGTTCCCTAGATAAATTACGAAAATAACGCTTTTTCCCACGAAATTTTTTCAATGATAATTTGCTCCTTTATCTAATCAGATTATGTTTACTTTTAAAAGGAATATACTCGATTACTTAAGTACTACACTACAAATTAATAATTTTTCTAAAAAACTTCTCAAATCATCAACCATCCCAAAACTTAACATATATTTTTAGGTATCCTTCCAAGTACATCCAATATATATTATCATCGTTTCCATTACTAATTATATAGAAATATATAGTTGGTATTTTTTTACATCAAAAAAGTTGTCGTGCGCACTTATCTAATCATTTCTAGTCTTTTATGAAATTCGTGTTCCTCGGACCGGTGTTTTGCCTCCAGATTCCTGTCACCACGGACGCCCTTGCTCTTAACTAACCTCAAATTTTGTCTTCGAGTTTGGACTTGTACCCTGTAGTTCATACAATGAAGGGCACACACCAAAAAGACTTAGAAAAATATCCTAAGCCTTCAATCTTTTGTATTATTGTGTATCAAATCATCTAAAGATGGTGCCAATCCTTATTCGATTTCATTTAATTTAATATGTTGTTGGCCAGTTGGCTTAACTTTAGAAAGTTCTATTGTAGCAAGCTATAAATATTTATTCACCGCATTAGCAAGTTTTCCTTCTGCGCTAGCAATCTTTATATTCCCTCTCCTCTATACTTCTTCATTATTAATACATATTTCAATGCTACTTAAGTCGAAATTTTTCAAAACCATCACCAACTTTTTTCCCCTTCATATTCTATAGAATCAGATCGAATTTTGAGGGGGAAACGTATGGGGATTGAATTCACGGCTCTCCATTGGATTTACGTTGTTTTTATTGTCCTTATCATTGGCTTTATGGTTAAACGTCGCGATACCACCCTCATTTGTGTACTAGGCATATTTATGTTAGCAATCGTTGCTACAGGCGATTTAACTTCGTCCATTAGTGGTGTTTTTAACAGTTTTATTTATGCCATCACTGAGCTTTTGTCGACCATTCTCATAATTTCTATTATCGTTGCCATGAGTCGAGTGTTAATGGCCTCGGGTATAAATGAAGTCATGATTGCTCCATTTACGAAAATCATAAAAACACCTGCTTTAGCTTACTGGACGATTGGTCTGTTAATGATGTTTATTTCTTGGTTTTTCTGGCCTTCACCTGCTGTCGCACTTTTAGGGGCGGTTTTGTTACCTGTTGCTCTACGTGCAGGCTTACCAGCACTCGGTGTGGCAATGGCGATGAATTTATTTGGTCACGGAATAGCTCTCTCAAGTGATTTTGTTATACAAGGAGCTCCGAAGCTAACTGCTGATGCTGCTGGTATCCCAGTTAGTGAGGTAATGACTGCTAGTATTCCCCTTGTTATTACAATGGGCGTTGTAACAACGCTAGTCGCCTATATCTTTTTACGACGTGATATAAAGCGTGGATCAGCGGATTTATATACTACAAATGACACAAATGAAGCCGTAGAACAAGTAATTGTTGAAAACCTACTGACACTCGGACAAAAACGCTTTTTCGCAGTACTTATTCCAATTGCCTTTGTATTCGATGTCATTGCCATGTCTATCTTAAAATTACAAGGTGGAGATGCAACAGCTTTAATAGGAGGGACTTCTGTCTTTATCCTACTATTGCTTTGCGTTGTAGCTCATAAAAAACAAGGGCTTGAAAAGACAACAAGCTATTTAATTCAAGGATTCCAATTCGGATTTAAAGTGTTTGGACCGGTTATTCCAATCGCAGCCTTTTTCTATCTAGGAGATTCCGGATTTACGAAAATTATTGGTGACTACTTACCAGCCGCTTCACACGGTATTGTCAACGATCTCGGTGTGGGCCTAGCTGCGGTAGTTCCATTAACAAAGGGAATTGCAGTCGTCACTTTAGCAGTCGTTGGCGCCATTACAGGCTTAGACGGTTCTGGCTTCTCAGGTATTTCCTTGGCAGGTTCCGTCGGTAGTCTGTTTGGCAATGCTATTGGTGGAGGTACTGCAACGTTAACAGCTTTAGGACAAATAACAGCGATCTTTGTAGGAGGAGGAACGTTAATTCCCTGGGCACTAATCCCAGCTGCTGCAATTTGTAATGTTAGCCCATTTGAACTTGCAAGGCGTAATTTATTGCCAGTGGCGATCGGTCTTGTGATTACAACTATTGTTGCTGTGTTTTTAATATAACATTGTAAAAGTAAGGAACTCTTTTAGTGGTTTCTTACTTTTTCTTTTCCACACACTCAAAATGGTATAATTTAACTATATAAATTAGAAAGGTAGATGAGTTCAATGAAAGTTTCCTATTGGCGTGGAGAAAAAATACGATTGAGGGCGGCTAAGTCTGAGGACATTCATATATTTGATGATTTAGATGATGATATACTAAAAAATCTTGATTCAATCGCTTTCCCTCGGACAAATCAGCAAATTGAAGAATGGATAAATGAAATATCACAAGGGGCATCTACTGATAGTGATGATTTTTACTGGATTGCGGAGGATGCTTCAAACAATGCCGTGGGGACAATTGAGGTTTCTGATTGTGATGGGAAGAATGGGACATTTGACTATGCTATTACGGTATTTCCCTCACATAGAGGAAAAGGGTATGCTAAAGATATGATTTTGACGATTTTAAAGCATTATTTCTTTGAACTTCGCTATCAGAAAGCAACAATTTGTGTTTATTCCTTTAATGCATCTTCTATAGCTCTACATAAAAAACTGCGATTTGTTGAAGAAGGACGATTAAGAAATATGATTTATACAAATGGTTCCTTTTATGACGAGATCTATTTTGGAATGACCAAAGATGAGTATACTAAAATACACTCTACTTAGAAAGAGATGGCTTCTGTATATTACAGAAGCCACCTCTTTTTCTTTTAAGGCTCATTATAAAATTTTCGCAAATTCTCATGAAACATCTTCTGTATTTGATGTTCGCTAATCCCTAAAACATAAGCTTCACATATTATCTGTTCCACCATTATAGATATTTGTTGAAGGTTAACACCCTTTACTTCAGCAGACTTTTTAACAATTGCTTTTGAGCTAGGTTTTATATCGATTATTCCTTTCTTCTGAAGCTCCTTGTAGCTTTTATGGACTGTATGAAGATTGAGGTTTGTTTTAGCTGCTAAATCACGAATAGAGGGCAATGGATCACCATTCTGAATATTTCCTGTCGCTATTTCACAAAGTAGTTGCTGGGTTAACTGCTGATAAAAAGGAATTTTACTCATTGGATCTATTTTCACATTCAATTGTTTACGTATCCTTTCATATTCTTTGTATCAAATATTTTATAAATTAATGCAATCATGCATAGAGTTACAATAATCAAAACAATGACGGCTGTAATCCATGGAGAAATATTAAAAGTAAGCAAGCAGAAATGAAGAAGCGCAACAACAATCAATAATGGTAATCCATATAACAGGCTTATTAATACTGTAGGATTTGATTTTATTGCTTCAGATGGATTAGACCATTCAAGTAATGGATGCCTTCTATCATAAAGCGGGGACAATAAATTATACGTAATGACTAATAGTAATGTAATCAATAAATTTAGTCCCGTGATAATATCGCCTCTACCAAATAGCATGTAAATGATATAGCTTATTACAGCCGATATTGTGCCGATGCATGATGAAATCATAACTTTTGCCATGTAAATTTTTTGTGGATCAAATGGCAACGTCATACTAGATGCATAGTATTTCCCCTCTCTTGAATAGGGAGTCCCACTAATATTGTTCATACAACTCATGAACAAAACCATATAGACAAAAAGAAAAGATTCATTGTTATCAACCCATTCAGCCTTTAAAATGTTCGTCCGTAAAGTTAAAAAAATGATTGTACAAATTGGCGTTAAAATAATCCCTAAAATAGCTTGCATTTTAAAGTATGGTTCAGACTGGATAATCCAATATTCACGTTGCAAATAATTGAGTAAACTACTTTGAATATCTCTCCCCCAAACTTTGGTCGTTTTTTCTATTCTACTTACAAGCAAGCCATGTTCATAATACTTAGACGCAATCATTTTTATAGTTACTTTAAACAATAAATAACATAGAGCGAATACTAAGATGAAATACATCAAACTTTTTGTAGTAGTCAATGGCAAAAGCGTCTTCACCAATGATCGTTGCATTGCAAAACGATAACCTAAATCGAAAAAATCTGAAATTGAAGCACTTAAGGATGATATTGTTGAAGCATCTAATTTCGCTAAAACATTGCTGATTTCATGATAATTTTTTATTAGAAAGTACAATATTGGGCTTATTCCAATACCAAATATAAGAGTCATCCTAACAAGCAAATACACGAATGTATTGATAAATACACTGCGATAATGATTCAAAATGGATAATAAAAATAGAAGGAACAGTACAATCAAAACATTCATGATAAGTAATAATGCAATTGATTTTACTGCGACAACTAGCTTAAACTCTATCAGTAATATGAAAAACGTCGGTATTGATAGAATACTTACTAACATCAACGGAAAAGCTACTCCACTTATTATTTTTGACATTACAACCCGCTTCGCAGAAATGGGCAAATGAGCAAATATAGCAAAATCACTTTGACTAAACACTACCGAAATAGCAAAAAATGAAATCAATATATACGTCACACCATTTGAAAGAAGTATATTGTAAAATAAATACTCCTCTGGGGTCGCTATAAAATAAATAATTAGAGTAAGCACAAAATACTGAGTGGCTACATAAATAAATGCAATCAATAGGAGTACTTGAATAACTGGCTGCTTTGGCTTTGCATAAAAAGATGTTAAAAAGAATTTGATTAATTGGATATTATCCTTCATTTGCTTGTTTCTCCATAAAAATAGTCTCTAAGTTCCCATCGACTAGCAAATTCTCAACACGATCATGCAAGACAATCTTTCCATCTTTTAAAAACGAAATTGATTTACAAATTTTCTCAGCAACATCTAACAGATGAGTAGAAAAGAGAACGGTTCCACCCTTTTCAACGTACTCTTTCATACAATTTTTAAAAGCAACGACAGCTAGTGGATCTAGGCCATTTATCGGCTCATCCATAATAAGGATAGGCGGACTTATTGTAAAAGCAGTAATCAACGCGATCTTATGAAGCATTCCATAAGAATACGTTCCCATCGGTTTATAAATACTTTTTTCCATGCCAAAGATGTTAATGAATTTTTGTAGTTTTTCATCATCAGTTTTTTCATATAGTTTCAAAACGAAATGTATCCAATCATATGCAGCTATATTTGGAAATACATGAATCGTATCAGGTATATAATAAAATTGCTTTTTATATTCAAGTGACTGTGATTTCACAACATTATTAATCATTATTTTTCCGCAATTCTGTTCTACTAATCCAGCAATACAATTTAATGTCGTTGTTTTACCTGCACCATTCCCACCAACAAACCCCTGTATTTCTCCCTTTTCTATTTTTAACTCTACACCCTTTAAAACCTCATGCTGTCCATATGATTTCTGTAAATTTTGTATCGATAACAATTTCATCACCTCATCCCATATCATTTATACCACCTAATATTTGAACACCTACTGGAAAAGAGACTTAAAACCGTATTCATCACTCCATAAAGTGGCGGGAGACATCTGTATCTGTCGCTTTCGCACAGAAAACATCTTGTTGCTGTCGCTTCGCTTTCGCACAGAAAACATCTTGTTGCTGTCGCTTCGCTTTCGCACAGAAAACATCTTGTTGCTGTCGCTTCGCTTTCGCACAGAAAACATCTTGTTGCTGTCGCTTCGCTTTCGCACAAAAAACATTTGCTGAAAGAAGTTAAAATTTCTTTTTCGCAATAAAACTTTGCATCGTAACGATCATCAATAAAACTAACAGCAGTGTTACTACAATATTGATGCCATACCAAGACCCCATATCACCCGACATTAGAATATTTGTTGCATACATACTATTACTAGCAGGATTAACAACATCTATTACTGGATGTAGCCCAGTGATAAAACGACATATTAATAGACTAACGATACTTATTAGTGCAATAAATGCAGTACTTTTAAAAAATGTACTCATCATCGCAACAAACGTTATAATGAATAACAGCCAAACACAATAAAATGCAAAAGCCCATATAGCTTGTGTCAAAGGAACAGTAGTAAATAGATACGCTGAATAGCCATAGGATACTGCATAACCAAGAGCTAAACATATAACAGCCAAAATATAATGGATTATGATTTTACTATTTAAATAAGAAGATATCGATACTGGTCTTGTTAGGATAAATGCCATCATGCCATTTGCTTTCTCTCCTTGGATAATACTCATAGTGGCAACGACTAGAATAATAATGCCTAGCTGATCAAACTGTGAATTTAATGTTGAGGCAAGTACCTCCTGTCCCACAGGCTTTGCCATCGTGGGATCAATTATTATACCTTGAACACCACCAGCTGATTGTAAAATAACAGGTAAATAATACATCATAATCGGTTGTGTTAGTCCTAGTAAAATAAATACAATTGGGAGCCACAATATTTTAAACTCCCTTGCCATTTGATGTACTTCTTTTTTGCTTAATTCGATAAAAGCATTCATTCACTTACACCACCAATTCTAAAAATATTTCTTCTAGATTGTCTTGAATACCCATTTCAAATTTAGTAAATATCACTTTTGAATCCAGTCCGTTCTGTATTAATCGATTAGCATCTGTTTCTATATTTTCAACGTGTATTTTGAAGCCATTTCCACAGCTTTCGATTTTCTTTACATAAGATAATTGTTCAAGCGTTGTTAACCACTGAAAATCTTCCTTGCGAATCATTACAAAGATAGCGGATTCTTGATGGCGCTGAAGTAACTCTGCTTTTGTAGCATCTTCTATTTTGTGACCATCTTTAATCATTACAAAGCGCTCACAAACTTCCTCCGCATCGCTCAATATATGCGTTGATATTAAAACTGTCGTTTCTTTTTTTATCTCTTTTAATAGATTTAACACTTCTCTTCTCCCTATTGGATCTAGCGCTGAAACCGGTTCATCCATAATCATTAAGGCTGGCTTATGCAACAACGCTTGTGCAATGCCAAGGCGTTGTTTCATACCGCCTGAAAATGTCCCAACATGAATATGTGCTTCTTTCCCTAAGCCTACCTTTTCTAAAAGTAATGGAATTTCTTTCTGTAATTCATTTTTTGATAAGCCTGAAAGTGTTCCCATAAAGGACAATGTTTCAAATGCTGTCATCCATGAGAAAAAATTAGGATACTGAGGTAAGTAACCAATTTGATTTCTCATAGATGAAATCTTTTGACCATCAAGAAGTATTTCTCCTTTGTCGGCATTCAGAATGTCGGCAATGATTTGAATTAACGTGGATTTCCCCGCTCCATTTGGTCCAATTAATCCGACACACTCATTGGAATCAATGATCATTGAAAAATCATTCACGGCTGTTTTTTGTTTAAAGTTTTTCGTAATATTTTTAATTTCTAAGCGCATGTTTATTTACATCCTTCCTACCAATAATGAAGTATAGAACGGAACCAATTGAATTAAAGAACAAAATAATAATTGTCCACATCAGTATGTTTTCCCGCATATGTCGGTGACGATATAGATCGAATAAAGCAACAATGATTAGAACAAATCCTACGAATAAAAATGGCAAAATGATTGGAAGTATGCTTGCCCAATCCAGTTGGCTTAACTCATCAAAACCATAGTGTAATTTCATTCTTAAAACCTCCATTCATTATCATTATTGATAATGATAACAGAAGATGTAAAAAATTTCATTACCTTTCTACTGTACATCTGTAAAAAAAATATATAGTATATTTATTGATAATGTTCTCATATTGATAACATTTGATTGTGCTTCCCTTGATTCCATCTGATAGGAGGATCGTTTTTATGCGGAATAAAGCAGAGGTTTTAATGCACCCTGTGAGAATGAAAATTTTACAAGCTCTTATGCACGATAAAGAAGAAGGCTTAAGTACTTTGGAGATGATTTCTATCATAAAGGATGTTCCTCAAGCTACTTTGTATCGTCACATCCAAATTTTAATGGATGAAAACATCATAAAAATTGTGAAAGAGCGAAAAGTACGTTCTGTTACAGAAAAATTTTATGCATTAAATGAAGGAGCAGAAAAACTTAGTCAGGAGGATTGGACACAACTAACGATCAAACAAAAATTAAATTATGTTTCCAACTATCAATTAGCTTTACTATCTCAATATCAAAATTATTTAAATTTACTTGATGGAGAAGAAAGACTTGCAGATTTAGCAACTTTTTCATTTATTGATTTGACATTAACGACTGATCAATTTATGAGCTTTGAAAATGAATTAAACGATTTAATAATTAAATACTATAATATGGCCGACTCAAGCAAAGAGACTGAGACTGAAACAAAAACAATTGCTATAAATATTATTCCAAAACCTTAAGTAATATTTTTACGTAAAGAAATGGAGAAGATTTATGAAAAGAAGAAAGACAGTTGAAAACACACGAAAATTTATCATGATTATAATTGGCGCCATCATCGCAGCATATGGACTAGAAGCGGTATTAATACCGAACGATGTCATTGATGGTGGCGTGACGGGTATTAGTATTATGGGAGCACACCTCTTTGATCTTCCGTTAGGTGCGCTCCTCTTTGTATTAAACATTCCATTTATTTTTATCGGCTACAAACAAATTGGTAAAACTTTTGCATTGATGAGTAGTGCTGGGATAGCAGCTCTATCTATTTCCACAGTACTTATGCATGATGTTAAAACAATTTTAGGTCCAAATGATCCACTATTAATTGTTTTATCTGGTGGTATATTACTTGGTGTTGGGATTGGGATTGTCTTACGTAACGGTGGCGCTTTAGATGGATCTGAGATTTTAGCCGTATTACTATCACGTAAGATTCCGTTTTCAGTCGGGGATATTATATTATTTATAAATGCCTTTATTTTCTTAGGAGCAAGCTTTATTTTTGGCTTAGAAAGCGCATTATACTCAGTTTTAACATACTATATTGCGAAAAACGTTATCGATGTTATTCAAACAGGTTTAGAAAAATCAAAAGATGTTCGTGTTGTCAGTGCAAAATCAGATGAGATTGGTGATGCGATTCAAGCTCGTTTAGGACGTGGTGTTACATATACAAAAGGGCGTGGAGGTTTCTCCAATGAACCCACTGATATATTAAACTGTGTCATTAACCGTATGGAAGAAAATAAACTTGTGTCGATTATTAAAGACATCGATGAAGGTGCCTTTGTTGTTATTTCTGATGTATCAGAGGTACGTGGTGGTAACTTCAAAAAACGTGATATCCACTAAATAAAAGGTCAGAAAGTAAGTCGTTCACAAACTGCAGCCCAATCGTTAGATATGTAACAATTGGGCTGCAGTATTTTTTATGACTAAATTTAAAGTTGAAGATACATACGATGGGTTAAGAGAACTTAAACAGGTCTAATACGGAAAATAGCTAACTTTTCGCAAGAAAAGACACTAATTCCAATGCCCATAAATACGACTGTCATAAATAATAGTAGGCTTAAAGGCTGTAATAACTCTATATAAGAACTAGCATTAATCGTCACACCTTTTAAAATCTCAAAACCATATGCGATTGGAGAAATATAAGATAGAGCTAAAATTACTTTAGAAGAAAAGATTTCTAATGGCCAGTGTTATTAAGCTTTCTTTTATTTTCTCATGTTCTCCAGCCTTTCAGTTAAATCATTAAAGTCTTGGATTATTTCTCTCATTGATGATTTTTTAACTAACGATATTCCCTTTTGAATCGATTTAGATGCCTCTTCAAATTTATGTGCTTTGATTTGGGCATCTGCAAGGTAATACCAATAAAACCAGGCATCCATTTCTGAAATTTTTTCTTTATAAAACGTTTCGATGATTGGATAGTATTTGCTATATAGCTCTTCATTATAAGCCAGCTTTTCACCATTCCATTTTAGTACTTCGACTAAATAACTTTCACCAATATACATTTGCCAAACTGCTAGACCAACTTTTTGTTCTCCATTTACAAAGTCAATTTTATGATATGGAATATCCGCAATCTTTTGGAATGAGTTATTAATCCATTGGAATACTTGAAGTTCACTTCCTATTACTGCACCAATTGTCACACCGAATAAATATTCTTTTGTACCATCGCCAGTAATATCTACCAAACCTGAAAAATCTAAATCGACTCCTTGAATTTTAGTTTCCCAAACCTTTTGCCAACTCATATTGTGTTTTTTTAGCACTATTGATCCAAACTGAGAAGAAGATGGCTGATTTTTTGCTTTAACTTTAAAAGTAAATATTATTTCTTTCTGTCCATCATGGTCAAAGTCATAGAGTTGAATTGGCAGTGTGGAGAAAGGATTTTCAGGACTTATAAGTGATGAGTTCGCAGGCATAAATCTACTAACGATTTTCATTAAGTCTTCTTTCTGGTTCTCTTTTGCGTGAACAAATATTGGACTAAAGTTAATTACAAAGAGAAGCAATAATGTAAGCAGCATAATTTTCTTCATAAATATGTCCCCTTTTTACAACCAGATATAACTTCTAGTATTGACGTAATTGGATAAGTAATTCTTTATTAAATTTGCTTAATTGTTCTTATAAAAAAATACCTCTTTGGACGTAAATAAAGAGGTATTTTTTAGCATTGTTAAAGTGCTCCTGAAATTAACTTGGCTTTCTTCTATATTCACTTATGGCATCCAGCTCTCCGACTTTCTCTTTTTCATATTTTAATCCACTAATTAGACATAAAGCTCCAACTACAACAATGGTTGTTGCTCCAGATAGTGCATACTGATAGCTATTCGTATAATTAGCTAATGCCCCTGCAAGCGAAGGGCCTAACATTTGTCCCAAAGCATAACCAGCTGTTAGATAACCTAATATTCGATGACTGTTCACTGGCAATATTTGTCTCGCTAATGTTGTGGCCACAGTTGTAATTCCCATAAAGGTTGCTCCAAAAATAAAAGCACTAGTGTAGAGTGTCATCGTATTTGTCGCAAATGCGGGTAAAATAATGCCTAGCCCTTGAAACATCATAGAAATCAATAATGTTCTCACATAGCCGTATCGCTGTGCCAGCTTAGAAGAAACAATGCAGGATGGCATCGCTGCAATCCCGACAACAAACCATAAAAAGCTAGCATCACCATGAAAGTTCGTAGATTCTTTTGCAATTGACACGATAAATGTTCCCGTGACAATATAGCCAAGGCCCTCAAAGCTATAAGCTAAAATGAGCCACTTCATCCATGTCGTAGGTGGGACTTTTTGCGATGCTACTGTTTGACTTGGCTTCTGTTGTGTATATTGTTGAGTAACTGGTTTTATGAACAATACGACGAATACAAGCAATATGACACTAAATAACGCCAAAGCAATCCATGTTCCATTCCAATCAAACATTGAATGTATGGGTGACACGATAACCGCACTTAAGGCAATTCCTGTACCTACCCCGCTATAAAAAAGCCCTGATAAATGCGATTTGCCATTCCTAGCTAACTGATCGAGTACAAGGCTAGCAGCAACTACAAAGATAAACGCACTCATTACACCTGAAATAAAACGAAGTACATACCATGCGATAATAGCATCTGTAAGGCCCATCATAGCCGTTGTCAAAATACTAATAACGAGAGCTATTTGTAAAAAAGGAATACGTTTATCCCCGATTTGTAAGCGACCAGCCACTAATGCCCCTACTAAGTATCCTAAATAATTACTCGTTGCTAGAAAACCAGCTGTGGCACGACTAAAGGCAAAAGTATCTTGCATATACGGCAATATCACCGTATAGGAAAAACGACCAATACTCATAGCAATGACTAGTGAAAAAATGCCACCTACTAAATATTGAACTGTGTGCTTGTGCATATTTCCCCCCCTCCCTCTCACTATAACGAAAATTCAGATATCACAAATAGCCCGAATTCGTTATAATAGATATCAAATAAATTGATGGTTGGAGGGAATATATGAATATTAATGATCTCTTAATTTTTCGGACAGTCGTGCAAACAGGTAGCTTCTCCAAGGCTGCTGCAGAACTTAATTACACCCAATCCAACATCTCTATGAAAATACAAAATCTTGAGGCCACGTATCAAACAACCTTCTTTTATCGAGGACATCGAGGTATCCGATTGACTCTAAAAGGAGAACAATTTTATGAAATAGTATTAAAAATGCTACTTCTCTATGAAAAATCCTTTGAAATACTTCAAGATACAGAGGAAAATAGAGGGCTTTTACGTATCGGTTCAATGGAAACGACTGCGGCACTACATTTACCTACCTTGTTAACTACTTTCCATAAAGCACATGATCAGGTGGATATCACTATATTGACAAGTCCATCCAAACAAAATATTGAACGGTTAGAAAACTATGAACTGGATGGTGCGTTTGTAAATGGACCCGTTTATAAAGAAAATATCCTTGCTAAGGAATTTGTTTATGAGGAGCTTGTTGTCATCACATCTAGCAAGCATAAACGAATTG
The DNA here is from genome assembly GCF_042884205.1 of Lysinibacillus sp. NPDC058147. NCBI lineage: Bacteria > Bacillati > Bacillota > Bacilli > Caryophanales > Bacillaceae > Lysinibacillus > Lysinibacillus sp. NPDC058147. The sequence continues at coordinate 4,674 of NZ_JBHVUJ010000004.1, read as the reverse complement.
ATAGCCAGCGAGATTTAGAGGACAGCACATTTATTACTTTTCCTCACGGCTGCTCATATAGAGCTATTTGGGAGCATTGGTTGCGTGAAGACGGTGTTCAACCACAAAAGCGTATGGAATTTGGCACTCTCGACGGAATCATTGGCTGCGTTGCTGCTGGGCTAGGTGTAACATTATTGCCTCGTGCAATCGCTCAAAAATATATGGATACTCAGTCACTGTCGCTGCACATACTAGCAACAAAGCAGGCTCAAATCCCGACCTGGTTTATTTATCGCAATGACGAAGTACAATCACCTGCGCTAAAATATTTTCTAGAGACGATTGATGCATACGAATATCCTTCGGTTTGAAGAGGGCTATCCGTCTTTTTGAGGGTTCTATCCATCGCTTTGAGGCGGGCTATCCATCTTTTTGACGGGGCTATCCGCGTTTTGAGGCGGGCTATCCGTCACTTTGAGGCAGGGCTTCCATTTTTTTGAGGGTTCTATCCATCGCTTTGAGGCGGGCTATCCATCTTTTTGACGGGGCTATCCACGCTTTGAGGCGGACTATCCATCGCTTTTAACGAAGATATAAAAAGGAGAAATAAATGGACTTATTTATTGCAAGTAATCGTCAATTACCCATCCGTTATTACGTCAATGAAGCGATTTGGATTCGTCGAGGTTGCTTAAGTTTACACCAATTAACACTGCCTTTTTTTGTAGAAATAGAAATGCAAGACCCACTTCATTTATTGAAAATTACTGAATATGTTCAAGAAGTCCAACAACAATATAGCTATACAGAAATTCAAATTATTATTAAGGACAAAAATATTTTAATGCACTTACAAAAGATTCTTCCCCACTCAAATGCCAATCATATTCTCACTATTGAGCAACTAAATCACCCATGAAAAAAGGTAGCTCTATTAAATGCTACCTTTCTAATTTTATAAAGTTGTAACAGGTAGCTCGATGATAAACTGAAGCATACCATCCGTATACTTTGCGTCAATTTTACCACCATGTAATTCTACAATGCTTTTAGCAATAGCAAGTCCAAGTCCTGAACCTTCTGCTACACTTGTTCTAGATTGATCTTTTTTATAAAATCGCTCAAATAAGCTCATTAGCTCTTCGGATGTAAATTCATTACTTTCATTTGCAAAACAGATTTGAACATGATCTTCTTTTCTTTCAAGAGAAACAAAAATCTCGCCGCCACCTGTACTATATTTAATGGCATTCATTAATAAATTATCAAAGACCCTGACAATTTTTTCAGAATCTACTGTAGCAAAAATCCGCTCCTCTGAGAAATTTTTATTGAACGTACGATGGTTTTCCTCTGCTTGCGGAATCAACTCTTCAATTAACTGATCGAGAAGTTCATTGATACATATATCTTGTTGCCCAAGGACAATGCTATCATTCGTTAGTTTCGTATATTCAAACAAATCCTCAATCAGGTTTTTTAACTGTTCGGATTTTGAGAAAGCAATCTTTAAATACTCATCATATTGCTCCTTCGTGTCATACCTTTCATCTCTTAACAATCGTAAATAGCCCATAATTGAGGTAAGAGGTGTCCGGAGGTCGTGTGAAACATTTGTAATTAATTCATTTTTTTGTTTTTCAATCCTTCGTTCCATCTCTATATTTGTCATAATTGCTTCGGCCATATGATTAACATTCTCTGTTAATAAAGCGATTTCATCTATTCCCTTTTTCTCAATTCGATAGGATAAATCTCCTTTTGCGATTTCCTTTACCCCCTTTGCCAGCGACTCAATTTGTTTCATTTTTCTTTTTGTTAAATAAAGGAACGAAAGAGTGAAAACAGCAAATCCAATCAATACAGGAACAGGACCCTCTGTAATGCTTTTAATAAGTACGCCTGATGGAATACCACTTACAAACAAATATAAATTTTCATCTTCTATAGTTATTGGATAAAAGGCAATAATTTCTTTCTGCGATTGCTCGACTGCAGGTATATCATAATTAAAATTATAGAGTGGATAATTGATTGCAAAATCCATTACATGACGAATCTTATTATGTACATCAATTTGTTCCTCTTCCGCTTGCTTTGTTTTATACAAAACTTTCCCGTGCTCATCGGTAACTAACACTTTCAACGCTTGTTCTGCCAATTTCAGTTTTTCATTTTCTGCTTCAATCATTTGCAGTATAGTTTCGACACTATTTTCACTAACAGCCAAATCTGCCGCTTGCTGTGCTTGAAAATTTATTCGCTGCATATCTCCACTGTAGTCAATGGTAGGTATTGAATTCCCAACATACGGTAGAGTAGCTCGTGCCACAAGTAAACCGAGAAATACACAAAGAATAAAAGTTGTTAAAAGTTGGATTCTAATGCTTTCCCTAACTTTTGTTATAGCACTCATTATAAGTATTTTAAGTTTGCTTAGTAAATATTTGAATGGCTTAATGATCTTTCTCAATTTTATAACCTACTCCCCATACTGTTTTAATATATTGAGGATTTCTCGGGTTTGTCTCAATTCTTTCTCGAATTTTACGAATATGTACCATTACCGTATTTTCAGACTGAATAGCCTCTTCCTTCCAAACCTTTTCATAAATTTGCTCAGCACTCATCACAATGCCTTGATTTCTTGCAAATAATTCAAGAATTGAAAACTCCCTTGGCGTAAGCTTCACTTTTTCATTGTTGACGATTACTTCATGCGTGTCTCTATTGATTCGCATATCAGCAATTTCTATCTCATTTTCATTCATCCTATCTAATCGATTCATTTTGATATATCTACGAAGCTGAGATTTTATACGTGCAATCAGCTCTAATGGATTAAATGGCTTTGTTACATAATCATCTGCCCCTAATGATAATCCAACGATCTTATCCATGTCCTGAGACTTTGCTGACAACATAATAATTGGCATCTCGGCTATTTCCCTTACCTTCATACACATTTCAATGCCATCCACGTTCGGCATCATAATATCTAGGACAATTAAATGTACTTGATGCTTCTTTAAAAGAGTTAGGCCTTCCTCTCCATCACTTGCTTCTAAAACACCATAGCCTTCATTTTTTAAATAAATTGCAATAAGATTTCTAATCTCTTTTTCATCATCAACTATTAGTATCGTTTCTTTACTCATCTAATCCCACCAATTTCAAAATATATTAAATGTGTTAATCAGAACCAGCATCATTACATGGATTCGATTCCCGCTCCGACTGGGCTCTTTCCTAGGGCGTCCAATCTCCACTCCAAACAACCACTTTGCATACAATACAGTTCCTAATTTTAACTATTTTTTTATTTTTCGTATATAAAAATAATAAAAACATCCTACAATACCGTCTTTAATTTTCGTCTATAAAAATAATAAAAACACCCCACAATACAGACGAAAACACCAAAATATATACCGTATTTTGTTGCTAATATTGAAATATTTTCGATATGTTTTCCAAAGAACAAACCAAGCGTAAAGTAAATCGATGTCCAAACAAAACCTGCTGTGTAGTAATACAAAGCGTATTTTTTAAACGACATGTTGTTCATACCCACCAAGTATGGAAGTATATGTCTCACAATTGGTATGAAATAGCTTATAACTAAAGCAAAATGCCCGTATCTATCTATTAATTCTTTTGACTTCAATAAATATTTAGCCTTGTTCTTTTTCACCAATTTATCAAGTATTTTATGGCCAAACACTTTACCAAGGATAAATCCTAGGGAAAGTCCTGAAACTGCACCAAGATATGTTATTACAAAAGCTTTCAACACACTCATTTTATCTAATGAAGACATAAAGCCGCCGCTCATAACGATCATCTCATCAGGAAGGGGCATACCCACGATTCCTAACCATAAGCTAAAAAATAAAGCGAAATAACCATATTGCTCGATATATGATACTAAATCCTGTAATCCCATTAAACAGCCCTCACTTTTCCAAGTTTGCAGCTCAGCACATAGGCAGGTGGAAGGTTAATCCATACTTTTTCATGTGTAATATCCTCAAAATAGTTTTGGATAAAGGATTTCCTAACAAGTGAATATTGGAATGTAATAAATTTTCCTTCTTCTAAGCATTCCTTTACATTTCGTAAAATACGTGAGGAAACGACAGGATCCAAAGACGTAAAAGGTAACCCCGATACGACATAATCAATTTTTCTGATATTTAATGCTGACATATATTTGCATATATCCTCAGCAGATCCATGTATTAAGATTATACTCGGCTCATGTTCAAATTGTTCACGTAGCTTTTCATAAAAAATCTCATTATTTTCAATAAGAATTAACTTTGTTGACCGTTCTTTTCTTTTTATTAATTCTTTAGTAAATGAACCAGTACCCGGACCTAGTTCAACAATGCATTGGGCATTTTTAAAACAAATTGTTTCGACCATTTTTTTGGCTAGTTTTTTTGAACTAGGCGAAATCGCACCTATAGTTTTTGGATGTTTTATAAATTCAGTAAGGAATGTTATTAATTGCATAAATTTTCTCCCCGATCATTAGTAATTATTAGATGCTTTTACTATAAAGTGCATTTCTTAAAGAATTGCGAGGAGATTTCTTAAATTTTTCTTAAGAGTTGACATTATTTAGCTGTATTTTTATTAGGCTAACTATGATTAATTCTATGTTTTCATGTTCTCTATGCAGGCAGT